>NZ_JACYOX010000027.1 GCF_015352955.1 Noviherbaspirillum soli | reverse complement strand
TGAAGCCGCGCTGTCTCATCGTGGCAATGGTAATTCGGTCCTCAGGCTGAAGCTGCTGATAAGTGGTCGGTTTCTGCATGTGCACACTTTACAAGAAATGGTGTTGCACTTCATATTTGAGGCCGCCAGGCATTAACTGCGAATACCAAAGAGCGGTTCGAGGCTTATTGGAGAGCTCAGGAAATGGTGAGTGGTGCAGTCTTCAGAGATGCAAAAGAGCTGGTCTGCGACTAGGGAGAAAAAATGAAAAATGTCATATGTACTATCATTCTCTGGGGTCTAACACAATTGTCGCTTGCTGAAGTAAGCTGTGTTAGACCGTCGTTATCCGCGACGATATATTTTAGCAATGGAATAAAAACAGACGTTAGATCGGCAAAATCATCAAAGGCTGCATTAGAAGCCGCATTGGGAACAGATTACAATGGTCATGCTCTGCATTATGCTATTGCATATAATGAAACCAGTGGAATGGCAGTTGATCTAGCCCAAACAACTGACCAAAGAAACACCGCCGACAAAACTCGAAAATGACTTCAGCATAAGCCAAACCATGCTGGTGCCAGCTAATGGGCTGTATCGAATGCTGCCGATCAATGCCTGTACGTTCAACAGAACAAAAAAGAATGACAAGCCCATTGAGTTTGCGATCGAAGGATCAGCTATTCGCCTCGGTGACAAAAAGTGGAATCTGAACATGGGAGGCGAATCAGTATCGCTTCTTGGCCTTGATCCGAGGCTTCCTGAACTAATCATGCGCAATATTGACGAGCCTGGCTTTTTCTTCGCCAGTTCAGATGAGAAAAATCCTTACATGCTCTATTACTCGAGAAATAAAGAGATTCTGTGGTTCTCAGCTACTGAAGTGAATAAGTCCACTACCCTTTGCGACTTTGACATGCGTAATCAGGATCTCTAGAGATTAGTTTGGAATGGAATAGCCCCGATTCCGTTCAGCTCAGCGCTGAACGGTCTCTTTTTGGACCGTTGCCATCAAGCCTTCATTACAGCACCCTATATTCACGTATTGAAGAAAAATCTTGGCTGGCCGGTATACCTGCCCGAGCAGAAGTGGGCATCGAGTCCTCGATGTTGATAGCCAGGCAGGCACGGCTATTTTCACTGTAGCGATTTCGGTGATCAGGTCTTGTCAGAAATATCTCGCCGCGTTTCGTATCTGGGCGGCAAGATTGTTATAGCCTTTTGTCAGGATTTGCGATATCTCATGAAAAAGGGCGCAGGATCTTTGAAATGCAATGATGTGTTCGACTGACGTTTCTTCCGACTGAGAAGAACGAAGAACGAGCGCAATTCCATCGGAAAGTTTGTCAAGAGAAGCGAGACAGCTGGCTTCGTTTAAGATCAACACCTTCAAACGTTCCCAAAGCGCTTCAGAACCAATTACCGGCAATCCGCTCGTATTCTCCATGAGCTTTCGGTGAACCAGCAAAATAGCCGCGACCCTCTCTGCCGATGTCTTCATGGCTTTAATTTTATTTTCGACATGCCCAATATAGGCCTCCATCAGTAATGGCGTGGCAAGCACATTGATCTGGCGATTCGTACTGGCGATGCTGACTAACGTTGGTTTGTCATAGGGGGAAATCCGTTCTATGACGGCCAGTTGGTCTTGTGGTGGCAGACTGGAAAAACTTGATATTGGCATACTGGCGTGCATACTGGAACTATCCATTTTTACTCCACTGAGTGCTGTTGAACGGAGCGTCTCAGTAACAACCTCTTGAGAAGAGTTCATGCATGAGCCGCGGTCTCAATTTGCCCGATGACTGCCGTGGATCATGCGGAGAGCTGGCAACTGGTCACAGCAATAAAAGATCGCAAAGGTTGCAACGACGTTTAGCGGATTATTTCCTTGAGAGGCGAACGGTGTATCTTTGTGGCGGTTTAAATCCACGGGATAACAACTTTAATGTGCCGAGGAATCAGGTCGGCGTGTACGTGCTCAAGCAGCTGCATGAACCTGTAATTCCATGAGCAATACGGCACATGTGCTTTGCGACCAATTGCTGCCTCAAACAACACACGGCCACCAATTAGCCACAGCAATAAAAAAAGGCAGCCAGGGCTGCCTTCATTTTTACCGCCACTACAACCAGATCAGCGCTTTTGACGCAGTCTCTGGATTGCCGCCAGCTGGGCAATCGCCACAGCCAGTTCCGCTTGCGCGGTTGCGTAATCAATCTTCGATTCGCGATTGACCAGGCTTTCCTCGGCCAGGCGCTTGGCTTCCGCTGCCTTGGCTTCGTCGAGGTCGCCGCCGCGGATGGCGGTGTCGGCCAGCACGGTCACGGCATTGGGCTGCACTTCCAGGATGCCGCCGGCGACGAAGACGAACTCGTCTTCGGACTGGCCCGGCACCTTGATGCGCACCGCGCCCGGGCGGATGCGGGTGATCAGCGGCGTGTGCTTGGGATAGATGCCCAGCTCGCCCGCTTCACCCGGCAACGCGACGAATTCCGCTTCGCCGGAGAAGATCTGCTCTTCGGCGGAAACGACGTCCACGTGTATTGTATTTGCCATATCAAAACCTTCTCAAGCTGAGCTATTCGGTGCAGTGCAGACAACAAAAGACGGCCGGCGCGACGCCGGCCGTCCCATGTTGGCCATTACTGCATCTTCTTCGCTTTTTCGATCGCTTCGTCGATGGTGCCGACCATGTAGAACGCCTGCTCCGGCAGGTGGTCCAGTTCGCCCGATGCAATCATCTTGAAGCCACGGATGGTTTCCTTCAGCGGCACGTACTTGCCTGGCGAGCCGGTGAACACCTCAGCGACGTGGAACGGCTGGGACAGGAAACGCTGCATCTTGCGAGCGCGTGCCACCAGCAGCTTGTCTTCCGGCGCCAGTTCGTCCATGCCCAGAATCGCGATGATGTCGCGCAGTTCCTTGTAGCGCTGCAGGGTGCCCTGAACGGCACGGGCGGTCTCGTAGTGCTCCTGGCCCACCACCAGCGGGTCCAGCTGGCGCGAGGTCGAGTCCAGCGGATCCACCGCAGGGTAGATACCCAGCGAAGCGATGTCACGCGACAGAACGACGGTCGAGTCCAGGTGGGCGAAGGTGGTTGCCGGCGACGGGTCGGTCAAGTCATCCGCAGGAACGTACACGGCCTGGATCGAGGTGATCGAACCGGTCTTGGTCGAGGTGATGCGCTCCTGCAGGCGGCCCATCTCTTCGGCCAGCGTAGGCTGGTAACCCACCGCGGAAGGCATACGGCCCAGCAGTGCGGACACTTCGGTACCGGCCAGGGTGTAACGGTAGATGTTGTCGACGAAGAACAGCACGTCACGGCCTTCATCGCGGAAGCCTTCCGCAATCGTCAGGCCGGTCAGCGCCACGCGCAGGCGGTTGCCCGGCGGCTCGTTCATCTGACCATAGACCATCGCGACCTTGGAGTTGGTCGGGTTTTCCAGGTCAACCACCTTGGCATCGGCCATCTCGTGGTAGAAGTCGTTGCCCTCACGGGTACGCTCACCCACGCCGGCGAACACGGACAGACCCGAGTGTGCCTTGGCGATGTTGTTGATCAGTTCCATCATGTTCACGGTCTTGCCCACGCCGGCGCCGCCGAACAGGCCGACCTTACCGCCTTTTGCAAACGGGCAGACCAGGTCGATCACCTTGATGCCGGTTTCCAGCAGGTCCTGCGAAGGCGACAGTTCGTCGTACTTCGGCGCTTCGCGGTGGATGGAAGCCATGTGCTCGTGGCTCACCGGACCGCATTCGTCGATCGGGTTGCCCAGCACGTCCATGATGCGGCCCAGGGTTGCAGGTCCGATAGGCACCTGGATCGCCTTGCCGGTGTTCTGGATGATCATGCCGCGACGCAGGCCGTCGGAGCTGCCCAGCGCAATGGTACGCACCACGCCGTCGCCCAGCTGCTGCTGCACTTCCAGCGTCAGTTCGGAGCCTTCCATTTTCAAGGCGTCGAACACCTTGGGCATCGCGTTGCGCGGGAACTCAACGTCCACCACGGCGCCGATACACTGAACGATTTTGCCATCAGCCATTTTCGTTCCTTCAATATGTAGTATTTAAATTCTGTTTCACGCGTTTGCGTGTTTACACCGCTGCCGCACCGGCAACGATTTCGGAGAGTTCCTTGGTAATCGCGGCCTGCCGGGTCTTGTTGTAGACCAGGCGCAGTTCACCGATGACGTTGCCGGCGTTGTCGGACGCCGCCTTCATCGCCACCATGCGCGCCGACTGCTCGGACGCCAGGTTCTCGGCAACCGCCTGGTAAATCAGCGCTTCCACGTAGCGCACCAGCAGTTCGTCGATCACGGTTTGGGCATCCGGCTCGTAGATGTAGTCCCAGTCCATGCCATGCTTGTCAGCAGTCATGCGCTCGGACGACAGCGGCAGCAACTGCTCCAGCATCGGCTCCTGCTTCATCGTGTTGATGAACTTGGTGTAGACGATGTAGACCGCGTCGAGCCGGCCTTCCTGGTAAGCGTCCAGCAGCACCTTGACCGGGCCGATCAGCTTTTCCAGATGCGGCGTGTCGCCGATCTGGACTGCATGCGACACGACCTTCGCGCCGACACGGTTCAGAAAGCCGAAGCCCTTGTTGCCGATGGCGACGGCTTCGACCTTGTTGCCCTTGCCTTCGAGCTCGCGCAGCTTGGTGGTCAGAACACGCAGTGCATTGGTGTTCATGCCGCCGCACAGGCCCTTGTCGGTGGTGACCACGATGATGCCCACCGTCTTCGAGGCATCCTGCTTGACCAGGAACGGATGGGTGTACTCCGGATTGGCCTCGGCAAGATTGGAGGCGATATTACGAATCTTGTCACTATAGGGACGGGCCGACCGCATCCGCTCCTGCGCCTTGCGCATCTTGGAAGCGGCGACCATTTCCATCGCCTTGGTGATCTTCTTCGTATTCTCTACGCTCTTGATCTTGCCACGTATCTCTTTGCCTACAGCCATGAGTCCTTGCTCCTTCTAGCCGCGTTCAACTCAGAACGATACAGATTTCTTGAAGTCGCCAATCGCGGCGGCCAGTGCGGCTTCGCCATCCTTGTCGAGTTGCTTGGTATCTTCAATCTTCTGCAGCAGCGCTGCGTGGCTGGTCTTCATGAAATTGTGAAGGCCAGATTCAAACGCGAGTACATTCTTGACTTCGACACCGTCGAAGTAGCCCTTGTTGACCGCGAACAGCGACACAGCCATCAGCGAGATCGGCAACGGCGAATACTGGGGCTGCTTCAGCAGTTCAGTCACGCGGGCGCCACGCTCGAGCTGCTTGCGGGTCGATTCGTCGAGGTCGGATGCAAACTGAGCGAACGCTGCCAGTTCACGGTACTGCGCCAGGTCGGTACGGATACCGCCGGACAGGTTCTTGATAACCTTGGTCTGGGCGGCGCCACCAACGCGCGACACCGAGATACCGGCGTTGATCGCGGGACGGATGCCGGCGTTGAACAGCGAGGTTTCCAGGAAGATCTGGCCGTCGGTGATCGAGATCACGTTGGTCGGAACGAAGGCGGAAACGTCGCCTGCCTGGGTTTCAATGATGGGCAGTGCGGTCAGCGAGCCAGTCTTGCCGGTCACGGCGCCGTTGGTGAACTTCTCGACATAGTCGGGGTTCACGCGGGCTGCGCGCTCGAGCAGGCGGCTGTGCAGGTAGAACACGTCGCCGGGGTAGGCTTCACGGCCGGGCGGACGGCGCAGCAGCAGCGAAACCTGGCGGTAGGCGACAGCCTGCTTGGACAGGTCGTCGTACACGATCAGCGCGTCTTCGCCGCGGTCGCGGAAGTACTCGCCCATGGCGCAGCCGGAGTAGGCCGACACGTATTGCATTGCGGCGGACTCGGAAGCCGAAGCGGCGACGACGATGGTGTATTCCATGGCGCCATGCTGTTCCAGCGCGCGCACGATGTTCTTGATCGTCGAAGCCTTCTGGCCGATGGCGACGTAGATACACGTCATGCCCTGGCCCTTCTGGTTGATGATCGCGTCGATTGCCACGGCCGACTTGCCGGTCTGGCGGTCGCCAATGATCAGTTCACGCTGGCCACGTCCGATGGGCACCATCGCGTCGATCGACTTCAGGCCGGTCTGCATCGGCTGGGAAACGGATTGACGGGCGATCACGCCCGGTGCGATCTTTTCGATCGGGGCGGTCAGGGTCGTGTTGATCGGGCCCTTGCCATCGATAGGCTGACCCAGCGCGTTGACCACGCGGCCACGCAGTTCAGGGCCGATAGGCACTTCCAGGATGCGGCCGGTGCACTTGACCGTGTCGCCTTCGGAGATATGTTCGTAGCTGCCCAGGATCACCGAGCCGACCGAGTCGCGCTCGAGGTTCAGCGCCAGGCCGAAGGTGTTGCCCGGGAATTCCAGCATTTCGCCCTGCATCACGTCCGACAGACCGTGGATGCGGCAAATGCCGTCGGACACGGAAATGACCGTGCCCTGATTGCGAATCTCGGCGTTGTCGCCGAGGCCCTGGATCCGGCTCTTGATCAGTTCGCTGATTTCAGACGGGTTGAGTTGCATGTTAACTCCTAATTTAGATATCTTGCGTGCTTGCCGAGGCGGGCCGGATCAGCTGGTCAGTGCGGTCTGCATCTGCTGCAGCTTGGCGCGCACCGACGTGTCGAGCACTTCATCGCCAACCACGACGCGCACGCCACCGATCAGCGAGTTATCCACGGTTACCGACGGGTTCAGGTTGCGGCCGAAGCGCTTTTGCAGCGTCGCAACCAGGTCGTTTATCTGCGCCGGCGTCAGCTCGAACGCGCTCACGATTTCCGCATCCGCCGCGCCTTCCTGCGCATTTTTCAATGCGTGGAATTGCAGCGCGATTTCCGGCAGCAGCGCCAGGCGACCGTTTTCGACCAGCATGCCGACGAAGTTTTTGAGTTCGGCATTGGCAGGCGAGTTCAGCGCGGCGAGAAAAGTAGAGACGACCTGCTCATCGGAAGCCTTCGGGTTGCGCGCCAGTTCCTGCATGTCAGGATTGGCAGCCACCGACGACATGGCTGAAACGACTTCAGACCAGGCCGCCATGTTTCCGGACTGGGCTACGCGAAACAGCGCCTCGGCGTAGGGGCGGGCAATCGTTGCGAGTTCGGCCATGATTACAGCTCGGTCTTCAGTTGGTTCAACAGATCGGCGTGAGCGGCGGGGTTGATTTCCCGCTTCAGGATCTGCTCGGCGCCCTGAACTGCCAGCGTTGCCACCTGGGCGCGCAGTGCGTCACGTGCCTGGCTGACTTGCTGTTCTGCATCCGAACGGGCAGAAGCCAGAATACGGGCTGCTTCTTCCGAGGCAGTCCGCTTTGCTTCTTCGATGATCGCCTGGGCACGCTTTTCAGCGTCGCCGATGCGCTTCTGGCCGGCGTCGTGCGCCGATGCCAGTTCGGCCTGCACGCGCTTTTCCGCGGCAGCCATTTCCAGCTTGCCGCGCTCGGCAGCAGCCAGACCGTCCGCGATCTTCTTGGCGCGCTCGTCGAGCGCGTTCATCAGCGGCGGCCACACGAATTTCATCGTGAAGACAGCCAGGATGAAGAAGACCACGAACTGAGCAAACAGGGTTGCATTCAGGTTCATGGTAGTTTCCTTCTCAGAATGGCGAGTGCTGGAATCCTATTCCAGCATGAGAATCAGGACGGTCGAACCGTATTAGCCACGAACGAACGGGTTTGCGAAGGCGAACAGCATGGCGATACCAACACCGATCAGGAACGCAGCGTCGATCAGACCAGCCAGCAGGAACATCTTGGTTTGCAGGGTATTCATCAGTTCAGGCTGGCGAGCCGAAGCTTCCAGGTACTTGCCGCCCATGATGGCGATACCGATACAAGCGCCGATAGCGCCCAGACCAATGATCAAACCGCAAGCCAGTGCTACGAACGAGATGTCAGTCATGACAATTCCTTTAAGTAAAGTTAAAAATTAAAAACGAAAAGTTGAATCAGAAAGTTTTACCGCTTGCCATCAATCCAGGGGATCAATGGCCTTCATGTGCCTGGCCGAGATACACCAGCGTGAGCATCATGAAGATGAACGCCTGCAACAGCACGATCAGAATGTGGAAGATGGCCCACATCGAACCGGCAATTACATGCCCAACGAAACCGAACACGGTTGCAGTCGAACCAAGCAAAGCGATCAGCAGGAACAGCAGCTCGCCGGCGTACATGTTGCCGAACAGTCGCATCGCGAGCGATACGGTTTTTGCGGCGAATTCGATGATGTTGAGGAGCAGGTTGAACGGTGCCAGCCAGATGCCGAACGGTGCGGCAAACAGTTCATGGATAAAGCCGCCAGCGCCCTTGATCTTCACGTTGTAGTACAGCATCAGGACCAGCACGCCCAGGGCGATGCCCATGGTGCCGTTCAGGTCGGCGGTGGGCACGACGCGGTGATGCGGGAACACATGCTCGATGCCCAGTACGCTGAACAGGCTTGAAAACAGGTCGACCGGCAGGAAATCCAGCGAATTCATCAGCGCAACCCAGACGAACACGGTCAGCGCCAGCGGAGCGATGAAGCTGCGGTCGCCATGCACGATGGATTTGGCCTGGTCGTCGACCATTTCGACGACCATTTCAACGAATGCCTGCAGACGGCCGGGAACGCCGGCGGTGGCGCGGCGCGCCGCCATGTACATCACGAAGCAGCCGACGATGCCCATAGCCACGGACCAGAACAGCGTGTCCATGTTGATAATGGAAAAATCGACGATTTTTTCCTGGTGATGCGTGGAGAAGTGTCCAAGATGGTGGACGATGTATTCGGAAGCGGTGGGAGCAGCATGCCCCGCAGCCGCCCCAGCAGCAGTTTCAGTCGCCATGTCAGTGCCTAAATAATAAGATGATGTAACTTTTCAGTGCCACGATGAAAGCGGCGATCAGCGCCAGCCAGTTCAAGTCGCGGTACAGCCAGGCCACCGCAGCCAACAATGCGATGGTCAGTGCAATCTTTATAAATTCACCGATGAAAAACGACATCGGATTGACAGCTTGTGATCGGCGCGCATTCGAGTACAAGCGCAGCGCGAGCAAACCGTTCGGCACCACACAACACAACCCACCCAGCAATGCGGAAATCAGTGCGTGGATTCCGCCCAGCATTCCAGCCACGGCGCCAGCCAGGACCGTAGTCAACAGTTGCAGAAGGACCAGGCGAAGCATACTTGTCCAGACTCATGCAACCCGTTGGGCTCTTGCGAGTCGCGGTACGGGCCGTGTGGTTCGTGTGAAATGCAAAAGGCTTGCGGATGGAGTGCGATTTCTGAAGCCACGGGATTATAAGATTATTCTTTCCGCGGCGTCAAACGTTTACTTGCACTGAAATCGCGCTCAACGTGCGCTAAAAGCACGGGATCATCGGTTATGCATCACACATCGCCAAACATGTAAACACTTACCGTAGTTTTACGTGACTGATACACAACAGCAAGGTCATGTGCATTCGAGTCGTTTGCCAGTCGGCACGATTAACGACGCAGCCGTGCAATTACGCCATCAAGGGCATCGAGGTTGGCAAAATCGATGACGAGCTGGCCCTTGTTGCGCGCACTGACCTTGATGGCGACCTGGGTGGCGAGCGCGTCCGACAACTCTTCCTCCAGGCGCACGATGTCCCGCGGCTTTTCACGTGGCGCCGGTTTCTGCTGGTGATCCTCGGCCTGTGCCTGGGCGACCAGCTTCTCCGCTTCGCGCACCGACAGCCGGCGCGCGATGATCATGTTGGCCAGGTTGATCTGCGTGGCGGCGTCAACCGACAGCAAGGCCCGCGCGTGGCCCATGTCGATGTCGCCGGCCATCAGCATGGTTTGCACCGGCTGGGCCAGGTTGAGCAGGCGCAGCAGATTCGAGACGGCGCTGCGCGAGCGGCCGACCGCGCCGGCCGCCTGCTCATGGGTAAATCCGAAATCGGAGATCAGCCGCTGTATGCCCTGCGCTTCTTCCAGTGGATTCAGATCCTCGCGCTGAATATTTTCGATCAGCGCCATCGCCGCCGCGGCATGGTCGTCCACGCTCTTGACCAGCACCGGCACTTCCGCCAGACCGGCGAGTTGCGCTGCCCGGAAGCGACGTTCGCCGGCGATGATTTCATAACGGCCGGCGGCCTCGGGCACGGGCCTCACCAGAATGGCCTGCAGCAGGCCCTGTGCGCGAATCGAATCGGCCAGTTCTGCCAGCGCGCCCTCGTCCATGCGGGTGCGCGGCTGGTATTTGCCCGGCTGCAGCTTGTCGATCGCCAGCGAGGATGGCGTACCGGCTGCCAGCGTTTCAGTCTCGGCGGCATCGGAAGAGCCGCCAAGCAGCGCGTCAAGGCCGCGTCCAAGGCCCTTGGTTTTTTTAGTCGCCATGTCAGATCGTCATTTCATTGATGAGTGCATACGTGTCGGCTTACCAGCCCTTGATCCGCTCGACCATTTCGGCGCCGAACGCGACATAAGCCTGGGCCCCCTTGGAAGAGGGGTCGAAGCTCACACCGGGCATGCCATAGGAAGGCGCTTCGGCCAGACGCACGTTACGGGGAATGATGGTCTTGAATACCTTGTCGCCAAAGTGCTGTTCAAGCTGGGCCGATACCTGCTGCGAGAGTGTCATCCGTGGATCGAACATCACCCGCAGCAGCCCGATGATGCGCAGATCCGGATTGAGCTTGGCGTGGACTTTCTTGATGGTATTGACCAGATCCGACAAACCCTCCAGCGCATAGTATTCGCACTGCATCGGGATGATCACGCCATGGGCGGCACACAGGCCGTTCAGGGTCAGCATCGATAGTGCCGGCGGGCAATCAATCAGCATGAAGTCATAGTCGGCATCGACGGCCGCCAGCGCCAGCTTCAGCCGCTTTTCCCGGTTGTCCAGCTCGACCATTTCCACTTCGGCGCCGGCCAGTTCGCGATTGGCCGGCAGCACATCGAAGCGGCCGGCTTCCGACTGCTTGCGGCAGGCGACCACATCCGCCAGGCCGACCAGCACTTCGTAGATGGAACCATCCAGTTCAGCCTTGTTGATGCCGGCACCCATGGTCGCATTGCCCTGCGGATCGAGATCGACCAGCAGCACGCGCTGGCCGAGCTTGGCCAGTCCGGCTGCCAGATTCACCGCGGTGGTGGTCTTTCCCACTCCGCCCTTTTGATTTGCGACACAAAATATTCTGGCCATGGATTTTTCAGTTGGTTGTGAGTTTGATGCCGAAGCCAATCAGGAACAGGCCAGCCGCCCGGTTGGCCAGGCGGGCCAGTCCGCGATGCTGTTTCAGGCGCGACGCGGCGGCATTGCCGATCAAGACCAGCAAGCTGCAGTAGAACAGCGTGCAGCTGGCAATGATGGCAGCCATCACCGCGAAGGTCAGGCCGCTGCGATGCGTGGCCGGATCGATGAACAGCGGAAAAAACGCCATATAAAACACAATGGCCTTGGGATTGATGCTGGTGACCAGGAAGCCACGCCGGAAGTCAGCGGCGCTCGAAAATGGCACCACGCCGCTCGCTGCTTCCCTGGCGAATAGCAGCCGGATGCCCAGCCAGGCCAGGTAAGCCGCGCCCAGATACTGCAGTGCCTGGAATGCCAGGGGGTTGGCTTTGAGCAGCGCCGCCACGCCGAGGGCGGCCAGCAACATCAGCATGGCGTCGGCCAACATCAGCCCGGCGACCGAGGCGAAGCCACCGCGCACGCCGTTGCGCGCGGTGCATGTGAGCACGCAGAAGGTTCCCGGACCTGGCAGCATCAGAAACACCATGGCGGCAAGAATGAGTTGCCACACATCGGAGATGCCCATGAACGGTAACGGCGCAAGCATGCTGGCCTTACTCCCCTGCCCTGGCGATGAAGACCAGGTGCCGTTCGGCGTCCAGTCCCGGCACATGCAGCGGCTGCTTTTTCTCAACGCGCCATTCAGCAGGCAACCGGTCGGTTTCTTCGCTGGCGGCCACGCCCTTCATCGCAATGAAGCGGCCGCCCGGCGCAAGCAGATGACCAGCCCAGTTGACGAAGTCGGACAGATCGGCAAAAGCGCGGGAGGTGATCACGTCATAAGGCTCGGCCACCTGCAACGCCTCTACCCTGCCCGTGTGCACGGTCACGTTGCCCAGGCCAAGTTCGGCCTTTACCTGGGTCAGGAACGCGGTCTTCTTGTGCACAGTGTCTATCATGTCGACCCGCATGCCGGGCGCAGCTTCCTGCGCCCAGATCGCCAGCACCATGCCCGGCAGCCCGCCACCCGATCCAACGTCGAGCACCCGGTTCGCTCCGCTGAATGCCGGCATCGCGGCAAGGGAATCGAGAAGATGCTGCACCACCATCTGCGCCGGATCGCGTACCGCGGTCAGGTTGTAGACCGCGTTCCATTTCGCCAGCAAGGCAAGATAGTCGAGCAGCTTTTCCACCTGCGCCTGGGTCAGGGTCAGCGACAGCGCCGCGATGCCTTTTTCCAGTTGGGCGGAAAGTGCGGGACGGTCGAATGCCGGCACCCTCATGACGCGCTGGTTCCGGCCGGCGCTGCCGAGAACTCCCGGAATCCGCCTTTCTTGAGATGCACCAGAAGCAGAGAAATCGCCGCAGGCGTAACGCCTGCGATGCGGGATGCCTGGCCCAGCGTCTCCGGTCTATGCTTGTTCAGCTTCTGCCGCACTTCCATCGACAGCGCCTTGACCTGCATGTAGTCCAGTTCGGACGGCAGCTTCAGGTTTTCGAAGTGTTCATGACGCTCCACTTCCTTGGCCTGGCGATCAATATAGCCAGCATATTTCAGCTGGATTTCGATCTGTTCGCGCACAGCGTCGGCGAGAGGTTGTTCCGCAGAGAACTTCCTTCCGTCAACTGACTGCATGGACATCAATGATTCGTAGTTCACATTCGGCCGGCGCAACAGGTCGGCAAGGTTGTACTCGCGTTCCATTGCCTTGCCGAGCACCCGCTCCGCTTCCAGTCCAGCAACCAGCTTGGGGCTGACCCAGGTCGACTTGAGACGCTCGATTTCACGTGAAACAGCTTCGCGTTTTTCTTCGAATGCCTGCCATTGCGCATCGCCGACGCAGCCCAGCTTGCGGCCGATTTCGGTCAGGCGCATGTCGGCATTGTCCTCGCGCAGGCTGAGGCGGAACTCGGCACGGCTGGTGAACATGCGATACGGCTCCATCACGCCCTGGGTAATCAGGTCGTCGACCAGCACGCCGAGATAGGCTTCATCGCGCCTTGGCGTCCATGCCTCCCTGCCCTGGGTTTGCAACGCAGCGTTGAGGCCGGCCAGCATACCTTGCGCGGCAGCCTCTTCGTATCCGGTCGTGCCATTGATCTGGCCCGCGAAGAACAGGCCCTGGATCACGCGGGTTTCAAGCGAGGCCTTCAAGCCACGGGGGTCGAAGTAGTCGTATTCGATCGCGTAACCCGGCCGCAGGATGTGCGCATTTTCCAGGCCGATCATGGACCGCACCAGTTCAAGCTGCACGTCGAACGGCAGGCTGGTCGAAATACCGTTGGGGTAGAACTCGTTGGTCGTCAGGCCTTCCGGCTCCAGGAAAATCTGGTGCGATTCCTTGTCCGCGAAGCGATGGATCTTGTCTTCGATCGACGGGCAATAACGCGGACCAACACCTTCGATGACGCCGGTGTACATCGGGCTGCGGTCTAGGCCGCCGCGAATCACATCATGGGTACGGGCATTGGTGTGAGTGACCCAGCACGGCACCTGCCGTGGATGCATGGCCGCATTTCCCATGACCGAGAAAACCGGCACGGGATCGAGATCGCCTGGCTGTTCTGTCAGGCGGGCAAAGTCGATGCTGCGGCCATCGATACGGGGCGGCGTGCCGGTTTTAAGCCGGCCTTGCGGCAGCTTCAATTCCTTCAGCCGGGCCGACAGCGACACCGCAGGCGGATCGCCTGCTCGTCCAGCGGAGTAATTATTCAGGCCGACATGGATTTTTCCGTCGAGGAAAGTTCCGGCTGTCAGCACCACTGCACGGCTACGGAAACGGATGCCAACCTGGGTCACGGCGCCGACGACGCGATCGCCTTCCACCATCAGGTCATCCACGGCCTGCTGGAAGAGCCAGAGGTTGGGCTGGTTTTCCAGGCGCGAACGGATGGCCTGCTTGTACAGGATGCGGTCGGCCTGCGCGCGCGTGGCACGAACGGCTGGGCCTTTGGAGGAATTCAGGATGCGAAACTGGATGCCGGCTTCGTCGGTGGCGATTGCCATTGCGCCGCCCATGGCATCGACTTCCTTCACCAGGTGGCCCTTGCCGATACCGCCGATGGACGGGTTGCAGGACATCTGGCCGAGGGTTTCAATATTGTGGGTCAGCAGCAGGGTCTTCTGACCCATGCGTGCCGCAGCCAGTGCAGCTTCGGTGCCGGCATGACCGCCGCCGACGACGATGACATCAAATTCAGTGGGAAATAGCATTGTGCGCCTCGGGGAGACGATGAACAGAGGCGAGATTATAGAGTCTTTTCTTTCGACGTCGCTTCGATGGCGCAGATGTTTGTCCTTTGTTTCACGTGAAACAGACAGATTCGGGTCGGTTTTTGTTTCACGTGAAACCTGTCAGTGGAGCAGAAATGCGTCATATCCTGTCTTCAGAATCAATGCGCTGACAACGAACAGGAAGATCTTTCGGACGAATCCGCTGCCGTACTGCAACGCCAGCTTGCTTCCAATCAGCGAACCACAAACATTCAACAGCGCCATCATGATCCCTAACTTCCACAGCAAATGGCCGCTGTATCCGAACCAGAGCAGCGCCGCAAGGTTACAGGCTACGTTGACAATCTTGGACACCGCAGCCGCGCTCAGGAAGTTGTACCCGAAGACACGTACAAAAAGGAAGACAAGGAAGCTGCCCGTGCCGGGGCCGAAGAAGCCGTCGTAAAAACCGATGCCTCCTCCAATCATTACAGCCAGCCATTTCTCCTGCCAGCCTGCATGGATGGGAGCATGGTGCGTGCCAAGGTCTTTTTTCTTCAGCGTGTAGATTGCTACGGCCACCAGAATAAAAGGCAGCAACTTACGGATGAAGTCGGGCGGAATTTTCGTGACCGTATAAGCGCCCAGGAAGGACAGCACAAAAGCCGCCGCTGCCGCAGGCGCCGCAGTCGACCACTGGATAGTGATGCGGCGAGCGAAGTTGACTGCCGCAGCGCCCGTACCCCAGATACCGGCCAGCTTGCTCGTTCCCAGCAGCGTTGCCGGCGCCACCGATGGCAAGGTGGAAAACAGGGCCGGTATCTGTATCAACCCTCCCCCGCCGACCACTGCGTCGATCAATCCGGCAAGAAAGGCAGCCGCCGCCAGCACCAGGTAATCCGTCATGTCTTGTTGCTCTTCTTGATGGAAACGCCCAGGCTGCCGGGCAAAAAGACAGGCACCTTAGCAGTTCGCCCGGTGCATGTCATCTTGCTACAATCGTCGGACAAGGAGACGACATGAACACTTACAACACATTTACCTTCAGCACCGTACCCAACATTGTCTGCGAGACAGGCGCAGTGCAGAAACTTGGGACACTGCTCAGACAACAATTCCCGAATGTCAAAAAAGCCCTGATCGTGACAGACCGGGGCTTCCTCGGGACAGGCCTGATCGACGCTCCCAGAGCGAGCCTGACCGACGCCGGCATACAGGTAGAGACGTATTCCGATGTCCTGGCGGATCCACCGGAACACATCGTGCTGCAAGCAGCGGACAGCGCCAGACAGTATGGGGCAGACATTGTCATCGGCTTTGGCGGCGGCAGTTCGATGGACGTCGCCAAACTGATTTCGATCCTGGCCGGCGGCGACCAGCCGCTGTCCAGCATGTATGGCATAGGCAATGTCCAGGGACAGCGCTTGCCCCTGGTGCAGATCCCCACCACCGCCGGCACCGGCTCCGAGGTGACACCGATTTCCATCGTGACGACAGGCGAGACAACCAAGATGGGCGTGGTGTCTCCCAAGCTGTATGCCGACCTGGCTATCCTGGACGCCGCCTTGACGGTCGGCCTGCCGCCCAAGGTCACCGCCGCCACCGGCATCGACGCGATGGTGCATGCGATCGAAGCCTATACCACTCGGCACAAGAAAAATGCGCTTTCCGACATGCTTGCCCGGGAGGCACTCAAGTTGCTTTCTAGAAATCTTGTTGTTGCCTGTGAGGATGGCGGCAACCTGGAGGCAAGGCAGGCGATGCTGCTTGGTGCCATGCTGGCCGGCCAGGCGTTCTCCAACGCGCCCGTCGCCGCGGTGCATGCGCTTGCTTATCCGATTGGCGGCATATTCCACGTGCCGCACGGCTTGTCCAACGCGCTGGTGCTGCCGCATGTGCTGCGCTTCAATGCCAGCCATGCCGCGACCAGCTATGCCGAACTGGCCGATATCGTCGCGCCAGGCGCCCAGGGCAGCGACGAGGCCCGCAGCCAATCGCTGATCGTCGCGGTGGAAGAGCTCGCCAAGCGGGTAGGCATTGAAACCACGCTACGCCAAGTCGGCATCACCGAATCCGACCTCGACCGCCTGGCCGACAACGCGATGCTGCAGACCCGGCTGCTCGTCAACAATCCGCGCGAACTGCAACGCGCCGACGCGCGGGCGATCTACGCTGCCGCCTTGTAGACCACAGGCTGCGAGACAGGGCGGAAAACGCAGCCCTGTCTCTCCTGCCCCTCCCCTTTCCACTGCCGAACAGACAGACGGCATCAGCACTGGGCTGCCGTAGCGGAAGACGCGACCGGTAGCCATACTCACCTCTTGAGCGATGAATCCGGACCGAGCGAGCGTCCGGACATGGCGCATACCTGCAGCCTGCGCAAGCATCGGCCAGCGGTGCAACACAGCTTCGCCTGGAAGAGCCAACCATGAGTTCTTGCGCCTGGCGGCATGGGACGGCAATGGACCCGGCTTGCCCTGCTCTGCTCCACGCAGCAAGGAACCTGTGATCCAGATTCGTCCCCAACGCTCTTCTATGCCCCCTGGAACCCGGTCCGCCAACCGCCACGACTGCCCGGAGCCATAGGCGGGCACTGCGATGGCGCTTGACATCGCAGCCATCCGAACGCCGCACGCATGTCATGGCAGCTTCCCGGGCTACCCAGGGTCCATGACAGCCGCGCAGACTGCGTTTCATTTTTATCGGGCTCATACATGCAATCCAACAATCCAGCTAATGGCGCCAGCGGTTCAGGCCATTCCTTTTCCCTGTTCGCTTCGGATGGCATATCCGTCGGCGTTGACAGCGGGAATGGGCAGGCCGCGACCGGCCAGGGTGGCGCAACG
This sequence comes from Noviherbaspirillum soli, assembly GCF_015352955.1. Classification (GTDB taxonomy): domain Bacteria; phylum Pseudomonadota; class Gammaproteobacteria; order Burkholderiales; family Burkholderiaceae_D; genus Noviherbaspirillum_A; species Noviherbaspirillum_A soli. The sequence continues at coordinate 69,349 of NZ_JACYOX010000027.1, read as the reverse complement.
CGCCAGCCCCGCCTGCATGCCGGCGGCCGTTCAGGCACGCCGCTGATATCCGACGATGACCGCCTGCCGGATGACGATGCCCTGGCAATCGACGCGCTCAATGACCAGCTTCGATCCTTGCGCGCGACTAATCCACTCGACCTGGGACAGACGCTGCAGTTTTTTGACGCCGTCAAGGCATCGGAACAGACACTCAAGGCCTTCTTGCGCGACGATCCGCATAACGCGGCGCTCCGCAGGCTGGCCGACGGCCTGTATGTCATTCTTCCCCGCCTGCGCGTCCTGCTTTGCGGCGATGGCAACGCCAGCCTCGGCATCGACGCCATCCACACCCTGTGCATGGGCCTGTCCACCTGCGTGGCGCCAGCACTGGGCGCGATGTTTGACAAAAAGCGCCAGCAAGAGCTGAAGCCGGACCTGCAGGCAATCACAGATACGCTGATGGAACGTGCATGCAAAGCCGGCATGCCGGCATCGATCGCTTCAATCGGAATCGTGCTCGGTATCCTGAACTGGGCCAGCCGCGCCCTCAAGGCTGATTGCATCGCCGTGAGCCAGCCTGTCAAGACCGTGTTCGATCATGCGCTGACCGTGCTTGGGCAATCGCTGGCTGGCAAGCTGAGCACCTGCGAACTGACCACGCATCAACTCGGCAAATGCGCCGTGCAGATCAACGCCATCTTCAAATTCAATCTGATAAGGCTTGATGACAGCGAGGAAGGCCTGGCCGGGCGCCGCCGTCTGGCCACTTGCGGCGAGTGGCTGTGCTCCACCGACATGGCGGCCCGGCTGGGAGACGGAAGGATCGATGCCGTGGCCTGCACGAATGTATGCAATCTTGTCAAGGACATGATGGATCATGGCCTGCTGCCGGCGGCTACAAACGGCCAGCTCTCGCAAGGGCTGACGGGTCTGGTGGAATTAATCCTCCGGATTCCCGCAAATCAGATGCTTGCAGACGATTGCCGCACATTATCCAATTGCGCCAATTTCCTGCGGGTGCTCGGCAGCCACGGCGCGGGCGTACCGGAGCAGGCACTGGTACCGAACTGGGGCGCTGCCAGCCACGCGCTGCTTGGCATGATGGATGAAGATACCTTCATGGCCTGCCTGCCGAGCAGCCAGGCAGTAGCGAACCTGATCAGTTTTGTGAAGCGCTGCGACCGGCACCTGCAGCAACGCCCTTCCGCTGGCCGCAACACAACGGCCACGACGCCGGCCGGACCGATCACCACGACCATGTCGCCGCTTACCAAAACAGCATGGCCGGCTGCCGCCGCCACTGTTCCAACCACCGCCGGCACCGGCCCGGAGTTCACGCAATATCTGCTGCGCAGAGCTGCCAACCACTTGATCCAGCATGCACTGCTCTGCGGCCCTGATGCATTTACTGCCCCCGAAACGCTCAGCGGGCTCTTGTCGGGCCTGGACTACATCGTGCGACGCAATCTGGTGCCAGCCACGCCGGAACTGGAGATCTTCACGGCAATCCTGATGGACAACATGGCCTGGTGCTCCTCGACGTGGAAGGAGAAGTCGCGCATGGTGGCATTGCCGGCGCTCCTCGGCTTGCTGACCGCGAAGCTGGTGACCCTGGCGCAAGCCCAACCTGGCCTGGCTGCGCTGCTGGGTCCATGCAACAACGCGAGCGCCTACAGCATGGCAGGCCTGGCAGCCGCCATCCGGGACAAAGGCGTGATCGAAGACGAGGTTCCTGCATTGCCCCCGGCCGAAGTCGTACCGCTGGTGCTGAAGTCGCCATCGCGCAATACGCTTCGGCCGCCACTGCCGCCAGGCTATACACGGGTCATCCCGCAATCCACCGCAAGCAGCGGCCACGGCGCCAGGGGCAAGAAAGCCGCGTCTAGTTCCCAGGCAGCCACGTCCGCCCGGACTACCACGCAGGGGGCCAAGGATGAGCCGGAAAGCCAGCCGTGGCACATTCCGCGCAAGGTAGGCAGGGCACACCCCGAGGCCGACGTCCCCAGCGCCATGGCGGCGCTTCTGCCACGAACGCAGCAGCCGGCGCCACCGGCGGCCGCCATGCCGCCAGAGCAGAAGGCAAAACCAAAACCCAAGCAGGCGACACAGCAAAAGCGTACCCAAAAGCAGAACCAGCAAACGGGCCGCGCCGCAAATGCCAGCGCCAAACCGGAAGACGAATGGTTCGCATTGCTCGGCTCCAGGGACCCGAACGCACTGAAACGCCTTAGGGAACTGGCCAGCCAGCCGGGCCTGCTCAACCGGAAGAAGGGAAAGGGACAGGAAAGCCAAAGTGCGCTGGCATGCGCGCTCGCTTCCGGCCACCTGGCAGCCGTGAAGTGGCTGCTGGCTGCTGAGACCGGATACCGTTTCGATGAGCCGGTTGGCGCATTCCTGAGCGCGGTGGAACAGTGCATTGCGCTGCTGGACAACGAGGTAATCGCATCGCTCGATTACTTTCTCGCCATGCAGGATGACACAGCCCGGACGGCACTCCAGCGCCACTTCGCCGCGCATCAGCCGGCCAGCGTCGGCATGCAAAACCTGCTGAAGCGCCACGGCTTGGCCGGCGCGGGCGTGGCGGCGACAATCCCGACGTTCAGAACGCCCACGACGGGCATAAGCACGACGACGACGACCACAGTATCGAATCGCAAGACCTATGATCAGGAAGACGCCCGGACGCAATTCACCCTGGGAGATTGCTATTGGAACGGCACAGGCGTAAAGCAAGACAAGGCCCAGGCCTTCGCCTGGTATAACGCGGCTGCGAACCAGGGGCTGGCCGAAGCGCAACTCAAGCTGGGCAATTGCTATTGGAGCGGCATAGGCGTGAGCGTGGACAAGGCCCGGGCCTTCGCGTGGTACAGCGCGGCTGCGCATCAGGGGCTGGCCGAGGCGCAGAGCAGCGTGGGCTATTGCTATCAGAAGGGTATCGGCGTGAAGGAACACAAGGCCCAGGCCGCCGGATGGTATCGCACGGCGGCAAGGAATGGGGACGCTACGGCGCAATACAGCTTGGGCATGTGCCATGAGTTTGGCATAGGCGTGAACGTGGACATGGCCATGGCCTTCGAGTGGTATCGCAAGGCTGCGCATCAGGGGCTCGCTCAGGCGGAATTCGCGCTGGGCAATTGTTACGAGAACGGCGCAGGCGTGAAGAAAGACAAGGCCCAGGCCGTCGAGTGGTATGAGAAGGCTGCGAATCAGGGGCTCGCTGGAGCGCAATTCAACCTGGGCATTTGCTATGGGCATGGCACAGGCATCGCCCAGGACTACGCCAAGGCCGCCAACTGGTATGAGAAGGCTGCACATCAGGGGCTCGCCGGGGCGCAATTCAACTTGTCCAATTGCTATGGGCACGGCATAGGTGTAATCAGGAACTACGCCAGGGCTTTTGCGTGGTGTGAGAAGGCGGCGATCCAGGGGCTCGCTGAAGCGCAATTAAACCTGGGCAAGTGCTATGGGGATGGCACAGGCGTCACCCAGAACTACGCCAGGGCCTTCGAGTGGTATCAGAAGGCGGCGATCCAGGGACTCGCTGGGGCGCAGTTAAACCTTGGCACTTGCTATGGGCATGGCATAGGTGTGAGCAATGACTACGCCAAGGCTGTCGAGTGGTATGAAAAAGCTGCGAATAAGGGGCTCCCCGAGGCGCAATTTTCCCTGGGCAGTTTCTATTGGAACGGCCTGGGGGTAAAGGAAGACAAGACCCAGGGCTTCACGTGGTATCGCAAGGCCGCGGACCAGGGATACGCCAAGGCGCAATTAAACCTGGGCAAGTTCCTGTTGGAGGGCATAAGCGTGAAAATGGACCAGAAGCAGGCGCTCGAGTGGTACAGGAAGGCTGCAAACCAGGGGCTCCCCGAGGCGCAATTTTCCCTGGGCCATTGCTATTGGTACGGGATGGGCGTGGACAAGGACTTGAACCAGGCCACCCATTGGTTTCGCAAAGCTGCGGACCAGGGATACACCCAGGCGAACAAATTCTTGAACTGACGCTTACCGCTTTCGAACCTTGATTTGAAAAATAAGCCTGCAATTCAAATCGCTTATGTTTTTCATGCTGATCGCAGGCATGCAAACGCCTGGGCTCATCCACAAATGTGGCAGCTTGATGAACATGCGCATCATCCGCATCCACGGTTCGCCACCCGCCGCTTCCTGCGGGGAGTCCTGCCACGGGAGCGGCAAGGTTCGCAAGCCTAACCTTGGTTCATCAGACGAATTCGGTTGCCGGGGCGGGTAACTTCGGAACAGACAGGGGCCACGAGCGCCGCCCTCCCCCTGCCCAAGTACGCCGCCTCGCGCCCGCCCATAAAAAACCCCGCTGCTCATCACAGCGGGGTTGTTCATGGCGTCGATAGCGTCAGTGCCGCGGGGCGGGCCTGATGCGCGCCGCGATCTCGCCCACGATGCCGCGCCGGAATGCCAGCACGCAGATGATGAAGATCAGGCCGGTGACGATGGTGACCGAATCCCCCAGCGTGTTGAACCACTCGATGCTGGTGATGCGCGCCAGCCCGTTGCCCAGGTCGCCCAGCTTGTTTTCCAGCGCGATGATTACGATGGCGCCGACCACCGGGCCGACGATGGTGCCCAGGCCGCCCACCAGCGTCATCAGCACCACCAGGCCCGACATGGTCCAGTGGGCATCGGTCAGCGTCTCGAAGCCCAGCACGAGCGTCTTGGTGGCGCCGGCAAGGCCCGACAGCGCGGCCGACAGCACGAAGGCCAGCAGCTTGTACTTGTCGACGTCATAGCCCAGCGAGATCGCGCGCGGCTCGTTTTCCTTCACCGCCTTCAACACCTGTCCGAACGGAGAGTGAATGATGCGAACGATCAGCGCAAAGGCCGCAATGACGATGGCCAGCACCACGAAATACATGGTGGTGTCATTCGACAGGTCCAGCACGCCCAGCAGGCGGCCGCGCGGCACGCCCTGCAGGCCATCCTCGCCGCCGGTGAACGGCGCCTGCAGGAACACGAAGAACAGCATCTGGGCCAGCGCCAGCGTGATCATCGTGAAGTAGATGCCCTGCCGGCGTATCGCCAGGCCGCCCATCACCAGCCCCACCAGCGCGGCGAATGCCATGCCGGCCAGAATGCCGATCTCGGTCGGCAGGCCCATGCCCTTCAGTGCATAGCCGGTGATGTAGCCGGCGCCGCCGAAGAAGGCTGCGTGGCCAAAGGAAAGCAGGCCGGTATAGCCGATCAGCAGGTTGAAGGCGCAGGCAAACAGCGCAAAGCACAGCACCTTCATCAGGAACACCGGGTACAGGAAGAACGGCGCGGCCAGCGCCAGCAGCAGCGCGATGCCGTACAGCAGTTTCTTATTCATTGCCATCTCCGATTACTTTTCTTTGCCGAACAGGCCGGCGGGACGGACCATCAGCACGATCGCCATGATGATGAACACCACGGTGGCCGACAGCTCCGGATAGAACACCCGCGTCAGGCCTTCGATGATGCCCAGGCCCAGGCCGGTCAGGATCGAGCCCATGATGGAGCCCATGCCGCCGATCACGACCACCGCGAACACGGTGATGATCAGGTTGGAACCCATCAGCGGCGACACCTGGATCACGGGCGCGGCCAGCACGCCGGCGAAGGCGGCCAGCGCCACGCCGAAGCCGTAGGTCAGCGTGACCATCAGCGGCACATTGATGCCGAAGGCCTCCACCATCTTGGGGTTCTCGGTGCCGGCGCGCAGATAGGCGCCAAGCTTGGTCTTCTCGATCACGAACCAGGTCACGAAACAGACGATCAGCGACGCCACCACCACCCATGCGCGGTAGTTGGGCAGCACCATGAAGCCCAGGTTGGTCGCGCCGCCCAGGGCGCTGGGCACCGAGTAAGGCTGGCCGGAGACGCCATAGATCGAGCGGAACACGCCTTCCACCAGCAGGGTGATGCCGAAGGTCAGCAGCAGGCCATACAGGTGGTCCAGCTTGTAGAGCCAGCGCAGCATGGTCTTTTCAATGATGATGCCGAACAGGCCCACGATCAGCGGCGCGGCGACCAGCATCACCCAGTAATTGATGCCGAAATAACTCAGGCCCATCCAGGCGATGAACGCGCCCATCATGTACAGGGCGCCATGTGCGAAGTTGATCACGTTGAGCAGGCCGAAGATCACGGCCAGTCCAAGCGACAACATCGCGTAGAACGAGCCATTGACCAGGCCCAGCAGCAGCTGGCTCAACATCGCCTGCAGGGGTATGCCGAAAATTTCCATCGCGCTTATCTCAAATCATCCGGCCGGAGCCGAACGGGCACAGAAAAAAGCGGCGCGCGAACCAGCCGCGCGCCGCACACGGGCTGCTGGTTATTTCCAGGCAGCGCACTTGGTTTCGGCTTTCGTCGTGAAAGCCTGGTCGCCCGGAATCGTCGCCACGATCTTGAAGTAATCCCACGGCGTCTTGGACTCGTTGGGCGCCTTCACCTGCATCAGGTACATGTCATGGATCATGCTGCCGTCGGCGCGGATGGTGCCGTTCTTGGCGTACATGTCATTGATCTTGGTGGACTTGAACTTTTCCCAGGCCTTTTCGGTGTCATCGGTGCCGGCCGCCTTGACCGCGTTCAGATACTGCAGCGTGGCCGAATAGTCTGCCGCCTGCAGGCTGGACGGCATCTTCTTCATCTTGCTGAAGTAGCGCTTGGCGAAGGCGCGGGTGTCGTCGTTCTGGTCCCAGTACCAGCTGTCGGTCAGGTACATGCCCTGGGTCAGCGCCGGCGTCAGCGAGTGGATGTCGTTGATGAACATCAGCAGGCCGGCCAGCTTCATGGTCTTGGTCACGCCGAATTCATTGGCCGCCTTGATCGCATTGATGGTGTCGCCACCGGCATTGGCCAGGCCCAGGATCTGGGCCTTGGAAGCCTGCGCCTGCAGCAGGAAGGACGAGAAGTCAGATGCCGACAGCGGATGCTTGACCGAGCCCAGCACCTGGCCGCCGGACGCCTTGACCACGGCCGCGGTATCGTTTTCCAGCGATGCGCCGAAGGCGTAGTCAGCCGTCAGGAAGTACCAGGACTTGCCGCCCTGCTTCACCACCGCGCCGCCGGTGCCCTTGGCCAGCGCCACGGTGTCATAGGCATAGTGCACGGTATAGGGCGAGCATTCCTCGTTGGTCAGGCGCGCGGTGCCGGCGCCGATCGAGATGAAGGGCTTCTTCTTTTCGGCCGCGACCTTGGCCATGGCCAGGCCGGTGGCCGAGTTGGTGCCGCCGATCAGCATGTCCACGCCTTCACGGTCGAACCATTCGCGTGCCTTGCTGGCGGCGATGTCGGCCTTGTTCTGGTGGTCGGCGGTGACGAGTTCAATCTTCTTGCCGTTGACCGTGCCGCCGAAGTCGGCGATCGCCATCTTGATGGCTTCCGCGCCGCCCTGGCCGTCGATGTCCGAGTACAGGCCCGAGATGTCGGTGATGAAGCCGATCTTGACCACGTCGCCCGAGATCTGCGCATTCGCGCCTGCGCCGAAACCCATGGCGGCAATCGATGCCACTGCCATCGCAATTACTTTAGCCTTCAACTTCATTGTCTTCTCCTTGGTGAATGGGGTGATGCCTTTATGCTGTCCCGGGCCCGGATCAAACCCCGAGCAGTTCGTTTAACACCGGCATCTTGGCGTTCAATTCGGATGCAGCAAAGGTCTCCACGATCTGACCATGCTCCACCACATAAAACCGGTCCGCGAGCGGCGCCGCGAAACGGAAATTCTGTTCCACCATCACGATGGTGTAGCCCTTGGCCTTGAGGGTGGTGATCATGCGCGCCAGCGCCTGCACGATGACTGGCGCCAGGCCTTCGGAAATCTCGTCGAGCAGCAGGAGACGTGCGCCGGTGCGCAGGATGCGCGCTACCGCGAGCATCTGCTGCTCGCCGCCGGACAGGCGGGTGCCCTGGCTGTTGCGCCGCTCCGCCAGGTTGGGGAACATGTCGTAGATCTCTTCGATCGACATGCCGCGGTCGGTCTTGGACACCGACGGCGGCAGCATCAGGTTTTCCTCGGCCGACAGCGACGAGAAGATGCCCCGCTCTTCCGGGCAATAGCCCACGCCCAGGTGCGCCACCCGGTAGGTCGGCAGCTGTATTGCCTCGACGCCGTTGATCCTGATGGAGCCGCGGCGCGCGCCGGTCAGGCCCATGATGGCGCGCAGCGTGGTGGTGCGGCCGGCGCCATTGCGGCCGAGGAGCGTGACCACCTCGCCCTTGTCCACTGAAAAACTGAGGTCGTGCAGAATGTGCGATTCGCCATACCACGCGTGCAGGTTGGCGACTTCAAGCGCTTTTTCCATGTGTGCTTTCCAGACCGGCGGCAGCAGAGCGTGCAGCCGCCGTGTTGATCAATGTGCGCCTTCGAGCGCGCCGCTGGTGGTGCCCATGTAGGCTTCCATCACCTGGGGATTCGACGACACTTCCTGGTAGTTGCCCTCGGCCAGCATGGCGCCGCGCTGCAACACCGAGATGCGGTCGCAGATGCCCGACACCACGCTCATGTTGTGCTCCACCATCAGGATGGTGCGGCCGGCCGATACCTTCTTGATCAACTCCGTGACGCGATGGACGTCTTCATGGCCCATGCCCTGGGTAGGCTCGTCGAGCAGCATCAGTTCGGGCTCCATGCCCAGCGTGGTGGCGATCTCCAGCGCGCGCTTGCGGCCGTAAGGCAGGTCCACCGTGACGGTGTCGGCGAACTCGGTCAGGTCCACTTCGGCCAGCAGGGCCATCGCACGGTCGTTCAGGCGCGACAGCGTGCGTTCGCTGGTCCAGAAATGGAAGGAATTGCCCAGCGCGCGCTGCAGGCCGATGCGCACGTTTTCCATGACCGTAAGGTGAGGAAAGACAGCCGAGATCTGGAACGATCGGATGATGCCCTGGCGCGCGATCTGCGCCGGCGCTGCCGAGGTGATGTCGCGATTATTGAAAAGGATCTGGCCTGCCGTTGGCACCAGGAACTTGGTCAGCAGGTTGAAGCAGGTGGTCTTGCCGGCGCCGTTGGGGCCGATCAGCGCGTGGATATGGCCCCGCTGCACCTGAAGATTCACATCGTTCACCGCGGTGAATCCCTTGAACTCCTTGGTCAGGTGCCTGGTCTCCAGAATGACATCGGCCATGGGGTCTCCTGTGTGGCTCTTGCTTATTCGTCTAGATTTTTCGCATGCTACACAGCGCTTGATCTTTTTAGCAATACGGTATAACTACCGTGCGTCAAGCTCTGTTACTGTGTTTTACGCTAGCGCATCATACATGCGCCTGCTGCAGTTGTTCAACAAATAAGGGGCATGCTGTCTAGGCAGCTGTGCGAGGTCATTCAGCGGTAGCCTGCCCTTATCAACGCAGCCGCCTTTTCGGCAATCATGATGGTGGGCGAATTCGGATTGCCCGAGGTGATGACCGGCATGATGGACGCATCCACCACCCGCAGCCCCGCCACGCCGCGCACCCGCAGCTGGCTGTCGAGCACGGCGCCGGCATCGTCATCGCGGCCCATCCGGCAGGTGCCTACCGGATGGAAGATGGTGGTGCTGATGTCGCCCGCGGCACGGGCCAGTTCCTCGTCGGTGGTCAGGTGCGCGCCGGGCTTGAATTCCTCGGGCGCATACTTCTTCATTGCCGGCGCATGAACGATGGTGCGGGTCAGCTTCAGCGATTCTGCGGCAATCTTGCGGTCTTCCGGCGTGCTCAGATAATTGGCAGTGATCTTCGGCGCCACCGACGCATCGGCCGACGCGATGCGCACATGGCCGCGCGCCGTCGGCCGCAGGTTGCAGACGCTGGCGGTAAAGGCCGGGAATGGATGCAGCGGCTCGCCGAAGCGCTCCAGCGACAGCGGCTGCACATGGTATTGCAGGTTGGGCGTGGCCTGATGCGCGTCGGAGCGGGTGAAGGCGCCGAGCTGCGATGGCGCCATCGACATCGGGCCGCTCTGGTTGAGCACGTACTCCATGCCGATCTTCATCTTGCCAAACCAGTTGCTGGCCATGGTGTTCAAGGTCTTGGCGCCGCGCACCTTGAAGGCCATGCGGATCTGCAGGTGGTCCTGCAGGTTATCGCCAACGCCGGGCGCATCGAGCTCGACCTTGATGCCATGCTGCTGCAGCAGCGCGCCCGGTCCGATGCCCGACAGCTGCAGGATCTGCGGCGAGCCGATGGCGCCGGCGCAAAGCAGGGTTTCGCGGGTGGCGTCCGCGCTCCATGCACGGCCGCCGCCGGTGAATTCCACGCCGGTGCAGACCTTGCCGTGTTCGGTCGACGCAATCTTCAGCCGCTGCACATGGCAGCCGGTCATGATGGTGAGGTTGCTGCGCTTGCTGGCGGGCTTCAGGAAGGCCTTGGCGGTGTTCCAGCGTATGCCGCGGCGCTGGTTGACATCGAAGTAGCCGCAGCCGTTGTTGTCGCCGCGATTGAAGTCGGCGGTCTTTGGAATGCCGACCTGTTCCGCCGCGTCGCGGAAGGCTTCCAGTATCTCCCACTTGAGGCGCTGCCTTTCGACCCGCCACTCGCCGCCGCTGCCATGAAATGCATCGGCGCCGTCGTAGTAGTCTTCGCTCTTCTTGAACAGCGGCAGCACCGCGTCCCAGCGCCAGCTGTCATCGCCGGTCAGCGCGGCCCACTGGTCGTAGTCATGCGACTGGCCGCGCATGTAGATCATGCCATTGATCGACGACGAGCCGCCCAGCACCTTGCCGCGCGGGTAGACCAGGCTGCGCCCGTTGAGGCCGGCATCGACCTCGGTGCGGTACAGCCAGTCGGTGCGCGGATTGTCGATGCAGTACAGATAGCCGACAGGGATATGGATCCACAGATAGTCGTCCTTGCGGCCCGCCTCCAGCAGCAGCACGGACACATTCGGGTCCTGGGTCAGGCGGTTGGCCAGTACGCAGCCGGCCGAGCCGGCACCGATGATGATGTAATCGAATTTGCCTGCCGATTCCACTGTCGTCTCCCCCGTCTTTCCGCCTTACTTCGCCACCGGCATCGTGAATTCCGCGCCCTTGTCTATCGATTGCGGCCAGCGCTGCATGATGGACTTGTAGCGGGTGTAGAACCGCACGCCCTCCTCGCCATAGATATGGGCATCGCCAAACAGCGAGCGCTTCCAGCCGCCGAAGGAATGCCAGGCCATCGGCACCGGGATGGGCACGTTCACGCCCACCATGCCCACCTCGATGCGGCGCGAGAACTCGCGGGCAGTGTTGCCGTCCGAGGTGAACAGCGACACGCCGTTGCCGTATTCATGGGCATTGATCAGCTCCACCGCCGACTTCAGGTCGGGCACGCGCACCACGCACAGCACTGGTCCGAAGATCTCTTCCTGGTAGATCTTCATCTCCGGCGTGACCTGGTCGAACAGCGTGCCGCCGAGGAAGAAGCCGTTTTCATGACCAGGCACCTTCAGGCCGCGGCCGTCAACCAGCAGCCGGGCGCCGGCGCGCACGCCTTCCTCGATATAGCCTTCGATCTTGGCCTTGTGCTGGGCGCTGACCACCGGCCCCATCTCGGCCGCGTCCTCCATGCCGTTCATCACCTTGAGCGACTTCACGCGCGGTATCAGCGCATCGATCAGCCTGTCGGCCACTTGCCCCACCGCCACTGCCACCGAAATCGCCATGCACCGCTCGCCAGCCGAGCCGTAGGCCGCGCCGATCAGCGCATCCACCGCCTGGTCGAGATCAGCGTCCGGCATCACCACCAGGTGGTTCTTGGCGCCGCCCAGCGCCTGCACCCGCAATGGCCAGGCGCCCTTGCGGCGCGCGCCTTCGGTATAGATATACTCGGCGATCGGGGTCGAGCCGACGAAGGATACCGCCTTCACATCCGGATGCTGGATCAGCGCATCCACGGCCACCTTGTCGCCCTGCACCACGTTGAAGACGCCATCCGGCAAGCCGGCCTGCTTGAGCATGTCGGCCATCATCAGCGACGGCGACGGGTCGCGCTCGGAAGGCTTGAGCACAAAGGTATTGCCGGTTGCCAGCGCCACCGGCGCCATCCACAGCGGCACCATCACCGGGAAATTGAAGGGGGTGATGCCGGCGGTGACGCCGAGCGGCTGGCGCAGCTGCCAGTTGTCGATGCCGCCGCCGATATTGTCGGTGAACTGGGTTTTCAGCAGTTGCGGCACGCCGCAGGCGAATTCCACGATTTCCAGGCCGCGAATCACCTCTCCTTTTGCATCGGAAAATACCTTGCCGTGCTCGCGGGTAATCGCCTTGGCCAAATCGTCATGATGACGTTCTATCAGTTCCTTGAACTTCGACAGGATACGCGCCCGCTTCAGCGGCGCCGTATCGGCCCAGGCCGGCGCGGCAGCGCTTGCGGCCGCCACTGCCGCGTTCACATCGGCCACGCTGGCCAGCGCCACCCTGGCGCTGACTTCGCCGGTCGCAGGATTGGTCACATCCTGGCTGCGGTCGCCGGTGGATGCCGTGACGGCGCCATTGATGAAGTGCTCGATGCGTGCGGGCTGGCTCATGGAAATCCTCATAAATGAATGATGTTTGGTGGCGCACAGGATAACGATGCCCAACTGCCAAATCCAATGAGTTATGCTGGCGACCAATATAAGGAATTTTTATAAAGCTAAATTCTATGGATTTCAATCAGTTACGTGCGTTCGTCACCATCGCCCGGGAAGGAAATCTGACCCGCGCCGCCGAGCGTCTGCATCTGACGCAGCCTGCCGTCAGCCTGCAATTGAAGGCTTTGCAAAGTACGCTGGGCCTGCAACTTTTTCATCGCACCGCAGCCGGCATGATGCTGACCGATGACGGCGCCAAGCTTCTTCCATTTGCCGAGCGGGTGCTGGGAAGTCTGATGGAGTTTCGCCAGGGCGCTGACGCGTTGCATTCCACCCTGTCAGGCACGCTATCCATAGGAACGATACTCGATCCGGAATTCATCCGACTTGGCGCATTTTTGAAGCGACTTGTTGAATCTTATCCGCAATTGTCTACACAACTCCAGCAAGGGATGTCTGGCTCGGTGCTTCAGCAGATCAAGAATGGCGGGCTAGACGTCGGTTTTTATCTTGGTATTCCCGGCAAGGAATTCAATTATCAGTCTTTGACTTCGTTTAATTACTACGTCCTGGCGCCGCAGGGCTGGAAAAACCGGGTCGCCGGCCGTGACTGGAAAGCGCTGGCCAGCCTTCCCTGGATATGGACGCCACCCGAATCGGCCCACAACCGACTGCTCTCTAAAGTATTTGCGCAATACAAGGTTTCGCCACACAAGGTGGCGATGGTGGACCAGGAGCCATCGATGCTCGATCTCGTGAAATCCGGCGTTGGGCTGGCGCTGGCCAGGGATTCCGTTGCATTGCGGGAAGCCCAGGCACGCGGCCTTGTGATTGCCGACCAGGTCAGCCTGGCAATGGATTTGAGCTTTGTCTGCCTGGCCAAGCGTGTCCAGGAACCCATCATCCAGGCAGTCTTTTCCTTGTTGAAAACCGTTTGGGAACGGTGAAATTCCTTACATTTCAATAGCTTGGGGTGTGGACAACTCTATGGATATCCGGTTGCCCGCTTGTGCATAAGCGTGGATATCCAAAACTTCCGATTTTTGTCCAGAAGCTATCACGTTAACATACAAGGCTTATCCAGCCCTTATCCCCGGCCCAAGTAATTGATTAAAAAGGCGTTAACTGACTTACTCACAGAAAAAATCACCGGTTAACACTATTACTAGATTTGTATACAGCTATTTAAGATAAAACCAGATTCGCGGTTTTACGCGGCTTCGGGGCCTTTGAAAGAGACAAAATGGAAAAAAAATCGTACCGGTTCGGCATCATCAGTGCCCTCCAGGAAGAACAGGCGGGCCTCATCACGCAAATGTTGAATGCGAAAACCGTTACGCTAGGCAAGAGAGACTATGTCCAGGGGAATTTGTGGGGAGTGGACTGCGTCTGCGTATTGTCCCGACTTGGAAAAGTTGCGTCTTCTGCAACGGCAGCGATGTTGATCGAGCGTTTCGAGGTATCGCATCTGCTATTTACCGGCGTTGCCGGATCTGCCGATCCGGAAGTCAGGGTCGGAGACATCGTTATTGCAAGTGAACTCGTCCAGCACGACATGGACACGCGCCCACTTTTTCCGCGATTTGAAATTCCCTTGACCGGACTTTCGCGATTTCCCAGCGATACAGGAATCAATCGTTATCTGCTGGAGGCGGCTAGCAGTTTTCTGGAACAGGACTTGTTGACTGAAATTTCAGAAGAAAGCCGCCTGGACTTCAACTTGCAGCAACCCCGCATACACCAGGGATTAATTGCAAGCGGCGATGAATTTATTGCCAGTGTTGCACGATTGCAAGAATTAAAGGTGGATTTTCCCGATCTGCTGGCAGTAGAAATGGAAGGCGCGGCGGTTGCCCAGGTTTGCCATGAATTTGACGTGCCGTTTTCCGTGATTCGGACAATTTCAGACAATGCCAACGAAGACTCCGCGGTCGATTTTCTTTCCTTCATTCGCCACGTTGCTTCCGTCTATGCATTTCATACGATGCGCAGGCTATGTGCGCTTCTGCCGTGACTGCGTTTGTTAACAGCCCTTGCGTCAGGTTTGCGCCGTTTATTTAATCAATGTTTTTGTATACGGATAATAGTAGTTGTTAACGCATGCGCTAAATTGTGGATAACAATAAAAATGCATATGAAATCAAACCCTTGGAAATTTCATAAAGCCTGCATAAGCCCTGTATTCAACAGTGGGCGATTCTGTACAAGAATCCTGTTCCGCTTTCAAGGCGTTTTATCCCCACACCCTGCACAGCTTATCCAAAGCCTTATCCACATCGCGGAGCCTGCATGAGCCGGCCATTAACGGTCGTCGTGAGCGGCCTGGGCATTGCGCAGATCATTTCCTGGGGCAGCCTTTATTACCCGATTGCCGTGCTTGGCGAGCGCATGCAGCAGGATTTGCAGGTCAGCTCGAGCATTCTCTTTGCCGCCTTTACATTGAGCCTCTCCATTTCCGGCCTGGCCGCGCCGGCAGTGGGCAGGCTGATGGAAGCGCATGGCGCCCGCATGGTGCTGTGCTCGGGTTCGGTAATGGCCATGCTTGCCCTGTGCCTGCTTGCAGCCGCCAGCGGGCCTTTAAGCCTGTTTGCCGCGGCGGTGCTTGCCGGGTGTGCGATGTCCGCCTGTTTATATGACGCGGGTTTCATGGCATTGAACCAGATTGCGGGTGACGCTTATCGCCGTTCCGTTACCGGACTAACCTTGTTTGGCGGTTTTGCCAGCACGGTTTCCTGGCCGGCATCGCAATGGCTGATGGCGATGGCCGGATGGCGCCACGCCCTGTTCTTCTATGCGCTGCTGCAGCTGCTGGTTTGCCTGCCGCTGCACGCCTGCCTGCTGCCGGGGAATGGACGCAAGCCCGGCAGCCTTCCCGACCGTCCTGCAGCCACTGGCCAGGCGCCCCACATTGCGTGGCTGGCACTTGCCTTTGCGTCGGGCAGCTTCGTTCTGTCGGTATTGTCGGTGCACCTGATCGGCATGTTCCGCACATCCGGCCTGAGCGATGCGCAGGCGGTCACGATTGCCGCGCTGGTTGGGCCGACCCAGGTGCTCGGACGCCTGCTTGAACTGGGCATGGGCCGCAATACGCGCGCGGTCCACGTCGGCAGCCTGACATTCGCGGCAATGATATTGGGCATGACAGCGCTTTTCCTGCTGGATGGCTCGACGCGGCTGGCTTATCTGGTTGCCGCGCTGTATGGCATCAGCAACGGCTTGATGACCATCGTCAGGGGCATCGTCCCGGCCGAACTGTATGGCCGCCGCGATTACACCACTTTGCTCGGCCGGCTGGCCCGGCCCGCCTTCATCGCCCGCGCCCTGGCGCCCTTTGGCTTTACCCTGGCGCTGGCAAGCCTCGGGCAGGTCTCCACGATGCTGATGCTGCTGGCAATCAGCATTGTCGCCACCATGGCTTACTGGCTGGCTGTGCGGCATGCCAGGCGCTGGGAAATCAAACGGGATACGGACTAGCGGCTGCAGCTATGGTCGTCAGATGTTCACGCATCCACTTGTGCGCGAGATTGCGCGCATCGCGCTCGTGCCACAGCATGTCCACATGGACATCAGGCATGTCAAACGGCAGTTCGAGGTCCACCAGTTCATTGCTGATGCCGGTCGAAGCGATCAAATGCCGTGGCACCACGGTAATCAGGTCGGAATTGGCCACTACCCGGCCGGCCGTGAAAAACTGATTCACGGTGAGCAGGATGCGGCGCTCGCGCCCTATTTGGGCCAATGCATCATCCACCAGCCCCCGGGCCCGCCCCGAAAAACTGACTAGCAGATGCTTGGCATTGCAATACGCCTCCAGTGTCAGAGGCCCTTTCGCCAGCGGATGATCCCGGCGCATTACACAGACATATCTGCCGGAATAGAGGCGCTCGTGCCTGATCGGCGTTGCCAGTTCCCCGGAAAGCTGTGCCACCACGCCTGGAAAGAAACCGATGGCCAGGTCGATGTCCGCGCGCAGCAGCATCGGTCGTGGTTCGCGGGTGGTAAGCGGCATCATCCTGATGTTCAGGCCCGGCGCCTCTTTTTCGATGGACCGCATCAGCGAGGGTAATGCCAGTGCGGCAGTTGCGTCGGCCATCGCCAGCCGGAAGGTCGCTGTCGCCTGCGAGACGTCGAATGTATGGGGCGCAACGGCTTCCTGCAGCTGTGCAAGTGCTCTGCGGACTGCCGGCCACAGGCTTTCCGCCCTGGGCGTCGGCTTTACCCCATGTGCGGTCCGCACCACGATGTCATCCTTCAGCGCATCACGAAGGCGACGGATTGCATTCGATACCGCGGGCTGGGTCATCGCAAGGCGACTCGCCGCACGGGTCAGGTTCTGCTCGCTCATGACTGCGTCGAAGACGCGCAAAAGGTTCAGATCCAGGCTCAGGAAGCTCACCTGCTCACCTCTTTTCCGGCCCAAACCTTATTCATGAGAAACATAACGGGTATCCAAACAGAAAATTGGCTTTCGATCTTATGCCTACTTATACTGCACCGCAACAAAAGAGTGTTTCGAAGAAATTTTCTTACAGAATAATTGGTTGGGAGTTGCGTTATGTCGTTCTTGTCGATTGTCTTTCCGCTTGAAGCTGCTGTTTCGTTCGCAGGCGTTGCCGTCGGCGCTGCGCGGCCGCTGATTGGCGTAAGCCTGTTTGCCACTTTGCTGCTGGTGTTCAAACCCTTGCTCAAAGGCCTGCTTCAGGCTGCCATTCTGATGATGGCGCCGCGCAAGTCGCTGGAAGAGCGGCGCTTCGCTGCAAAACTGCGCGGCATTGCCATGTTGAACAGCATGGCGCGCGAATATGACCGCAGCCAGCCTAACCTGGCTGCTGAACTGAGGCAGATCGCCTCGCGCGGTTAAGCAATCTTCTCTTGCATTAATAAATCTGGTTGAGGTGGAAGCAATCGAAGAAACTTTTGTCTGCGTCAGGTGTTTTTTCAGGTTGTCTCCTCCTCCCACTCGGGAAGGTTCGCCCCTCAGACAGTTGTCTCGAGGGGCATTTTTTAATGCTTTCGTCTTTGCAGGCGACTGAAATTCAGCGATAGCGCCAGCAATCCCACCGCGCCAAGAATGAGAACGGTGGTTGTACTGCTGTAATCGGCCAGCAGGCCGGCCAACCCGACGCCGACGGACTGTCCGATAAAGAAGCACGATGCAAATGCCGACACCGCGGCGCCACGGCGTTCAGGCGCCATCTGCGTGGCATTGATCTGCAGGGTATTATGCAGCATGTAGAAGCCCACGCCAGCGAAGAAGCAGCCAGGAAGGGCCCATATCCAGTGCGGCCCCACACCAATCCCCAGCAGCGACAAGGCGGCGATCATGCCGCCCCAGAGCGTCAGTCCGGCTTCGCCAAGCCGGCGCACCAGCAGTCTTGCCGCCGTGGCAAACAGCACGCCGCCAAACCCGAAGAGCATGACCAGCAAGCCTGCCCTGGACAGGGGCAAACCGTGGACCACATGGACATGGGTAGCGATGAACGCAAATGCGCCGTACAGGAAGAGGCCTTCGAGAAACACGGTCGCCAGCACGACTTTCGCCCATTTTGCTGACAACACCTGGGAAAACTCGCGCATCATCCGGCGCACGGCAGCGCCTTCTCCCTGCACCGTCTGTCTGGCATGTCCCGGCAACCGCTTGTTCAGGGAAAACAGCTTCAGGCTGATCAGCACAAAGCCAATGGCAATGCCAAAAAATGGAATGCGCCAGTCCAGGTAATCCGCAGCCATTCCACCCATGAACACGCCGGCTGAAACGCCAAGAATCTGCCCGATCAAAAATCTCGCCAGCACCGGTTGCCGCTCTTCATAGGCGATCACATCGCCTATCCATGCCATGGAAAGCGGAATCAATGCAGCCGCCGTTGCACCGGCGAGAAAACGTGCTGCCAGCAGTGAAGGGAAATTCGGTGCGATGGCGCACAGTAATGCCGTGATTGCACAGCAAGCGCTTGCCCACGCGATCACGAGATATTTTCCGAACCGGTCACCCAAAGGACCGAAGAACAGCTGCGACACGCCGTATGCCACTGAAAAACAGGTAATCACATAGGAAGCGCTGGCCAGGGACACGCCAAAATCCGATGCCAGGCGGGGCAACTGCGCATCAGTCAGGCGCAAAGACATGCCGCTGCCAAAAGCGGCCAGCGACAGCGCAAGAACAGCGGTGGAAGGAATACTGGTTGCATGTTTCATAAAGTCAGACGGTGGAAGTTCTGCAGTCCTACAGCGTCATGCGACTGGCGAAATGCCGTGCTTCGCCACTTAGCGGGTCAATGAAGCGCACCGAGCGGGACAACAGCTTCAAGGGTGAAGACACATCGTCCGCCTTGCATGGCAAGGCCTGCGGATAAAACGCATCATTGACGATGGGGATACCCAGGCTGGCCATATGCAGCCTTAGCTGGTGTTTGCGGCCGGTCAGCGGCTCCAGGCGATACAGCACATGGGCGCCGCGGGTTTCAATCGGCGTGATCACGGTTTCCGAATTCGGCACGCCAGGCACTTCCTGCATCCGGAAAAAAGGCGTGCCATCCACCATGCGGCTGCGGTAGGTCAATGGAAAGTCAACATCATGCAGCGGGTCGGCGAGGGCTTCATACATCTTGCTGACAGCCCTTTGCTGAAATAGCGACTGGTATTTCCCGCGGCTGGCCGGATCGACTGAAAACAGCATCACGCCCGCGGTTTCCCGGTCCAGCCGGTGGATGGGCGACAGATGGGCCAGCCCGGTCTTGCGCCTCAACCGCACCAGCAAGGTCTCCTGTAGAAATCGTCCGGTGGGCGTCACCGGCAGGAAGTGCGGCTTGTCGACCACCAGCAGGTGCGCATCCACATGCAATATGGTTTCCTCGAACGGAATCGGGGTTTCCGGCGGCAGCTCGCGATAGTAAAAGATCTTGGCATTCTGCCGGCAGGCCGTGTCGGCTTGCATGGCCCTGCCGCGGTCGTCCACCACCTCGCCACGAGCCAGCCGGCTTTGCCAGACCGCGCGGGAAATTGCTGGAAACTGCTGCGTCAGGAAGTCGAGCAAGGTGCCATTGCACCCTGCCGGCAAAATGACAAAGCTGGGCGCCACGCCGTCGCGCATCGGTAGCGTCATGGCATGTCTGCCCTGATTGCCGCTGGCCGATGACCCGTGCAATCGGTCATGTTCAGTAAAGAACCACGGAACGGATCGATTCACCCCGTTTCATCAGATCGAAGCCTTCGTTGATCCGGTCCAGCGACAAGGTATGGGTGATCAGGTCGTCAATGTTGAGCTTGCCTTCCATATACCAATCCACGATTTTCGGCACATCGGTACGCCCACGCGCGCCGCCAAAAGCGGAGCCCTTCCACACCCTGCCCGTCACCAGCTGGAATGGCCGGGTGCTGATTTCCTCGCCCGCCGCCGCCACGCCGATGATAATGGACTGGCCCCAGCCCTTGTGACAGCACTCCAGCGACTGCCGCATGGTAGTCGTATTGCCTATGCATTCGAAGGAATAGTCGGCACCGCCGTCGGTAAGCTCGATGATGTGATCGACGACGTTCCCGACCTCCTTGGGATTGACGAAATGCGTCATGCCGAATTTGCGCGCCATGGCTTCCCGGTCCGGGTTGATGTCGACGCCAATGATCTTGTTCGCGCCAACCATTTTCGCCGCCTGAATCACGTTCAGGCCAATGCCGCCCAGGCCGAACACCACCACGTTCGCGCCCGCCTCCACCTTGGCCGTAAAGAGCACCGCGCCCACGCCGGTGGTCACGCCGCAGCCGATGTAGCAGACCTTGTCGAATGGCGCATCCGACCTGATTTTTGCGACGGCAATTTCCGGCACGACGATGTGGTTGGCAAAGGTCGAGGTGCCCATATAGTGGAAAACCGGTTTGCCGTCGATGGAAAACCGTGAGGTCGCATCCGGCATCAGTCCTTGTCCCTGCGTGGCGCGTATCGCCTGGCAGAGATTGGTTTTCTGCGAAAGGCAGAATTTGCACTGGCGGCATTCCGGCGTGTACAGCGGAATCACGTGGTCACCCGGCCGCAGCGATTTCACGTCCGGCCCAACGTCGACCACGATCCCCGCGCCCTCATGCCCGAGAATCGATGGAAAAATTCCTTCAGGATCGGCGCCTGACAAGGTGTAGTAGTCGGTATGGCAGATACCGGTGGCCTTCACCTCGATCAGCACTTCGCCCGCTTTCGGGCCTTGAAGATCAACGTCCTGGATGGTCAATGGCGCGCCGGCTTTCCAGGCAACTGCTGCTTTTGTCTTCATTTATGATCCCTTGTAATGACGATATCGGGTTTGTCGTACGTAAAAGCAGCCAGTATAAACGATGATCGGAATATCAATATTCATTGATCGATCAAACGTTCTAAGAAAGATGTTTTAAGTTTTTTAAAGCTAATCATTATTCATGCCTCATCAGTAAGAACTTAAATTCGGACGAATACCGGTTTTGTCGTCCGGGATCTTATTGAGGAGAAGCATGATGAAAAAGAAATGCTTGCTGGAAAAAAATCCTTTCGAAAAAATAAAAAAAACCAGGGGGCGCGAAATTTTAAAAATGACAATCAGCCTTGCCATCGCATGTATTTATTCTTCAAACGCAAAAGCCTTGCCCCAAGGGCCATCGATTGCATCAGGTTCCGTTGAAATCGTCAATAACGAACGTTCCATGGATGTGAGACAAACAACTGGCAGAGCCATCATAAATTGGCAGCAATTTGGCATCCAGCCGGGCGAAACAGTCAATTTCATCCAACCATCCAGTTCATCATTGATACTTAACCGTATAACCGGACTTAATTCCAGCTTGATCAACGGAAAAATAAATGCCAATGGGCAGGTATTCGTGATTAACCCCAATGGCGTGCTATTCGGTGAAAAGGCCGAAGTTAATACGGGAGGAATTGTTGCCAGTACCTTGGGAATATCGGATAAAGACTTCATGGCTGGAAATTTCCAGTTTTCCAAGCTTTCCAATGGACCAGCAAGCTCGGTAAAGAATTCTGGATCCATCATCGCCTCGGAAGGAGGTTATATTGTCTTTCTTTCCGATGAAGTGAGAAACAACGGCGACATTAAAGCGTCAGCAGGCCGGGTATTAATGGGCGCGGGAAACCAGATAGCTCTGTACTTTGCCAAGAATTCCCTCATCGGTTATACAATCGACAAGGAAACTGCTAATGCCATAGTGGAGAATGCAGGAAATATCAAGGCAGCTGGCGGTACGATTTCGCTTGAAGCAATTGGCCTGGATGATTTAACGAAAAGCGCGGTCGTTAATAATACCGGCATTATCGAGGCAAAAACGTTAAGAAATAGCAGCGGAAAAATAGAATTGTTCGCTGACGTTCGCCGCGGCAGGGTCAATCTCGGAGGCACTCTGGACGCATCCGCTACAGAAGGTAAGGGTGGAACAATCAATACGTCCGCCGCACATGTATCCGCAGACGCTGCTGCCGTTATCACAACACATGCAATCAATGGGCGAACTGGTCTCTGGACAATCAGGACCGCTAGCGGGCGTGTCGGTAATCACGCAGGCGAGATTCACACCGAAGCACTCAATAGAAATTTATCATCAAGCAATATCACAGTGAGCGTCCGTGCGAACAGCCAGGCAGACACCGGAGGTCTCATCGTCGACAATACGATTTTATCTACTGGACAAAACAAGCTGACTTTGGAAGCGGAGAAAAATGTGCTGATCAACGCCCCGGTAAATGTAGGTACTGGCGGCCTGCTGATTCGTACAGACCTCAACGGTACCGGCAGCGGCGTGCTTTCATTTGGACAGGCTGGAAAAATCGGTGCCAGCGGTAATGGCACCATCGATATTTACACGAACGTCGAGAATTATAAAAATACAACGATTTATAACAATTTCATTACAAGCCCTTATAGCTTGTGGATGCTGGTGAATAATGTGGACCAGCTACAAAAGGTAAACGAAAATCTTTCGGGAAATTATGCCCTTGGCCGTGATATTGATGCGGCGGAGACAGCCAACTGGAATCAAGGACCTGGAAATCTGCCACGGAATATATGGGATTACAACACTGGATTTATTCCATTGGCTTTCAATGGCGTTAATCAGTTCATCGGAAAAATGGATGGATTGAATCATGTCATATCAAACTTGTATATAAACCGGCCCATCGGAAGCAGGGTTGGCCTATTTTCCTCCTCCAGTGGCGAAATCAAGAATCTTGGCCTCGTTAATGTCAACATCACGGGTAATGATTCGGTAGGCGCGCTGGCGGGTTATAACAATGGAAATATACACAATGTTTATGTGACAGGTCGTGTATCAAACAATGTCAAGCCTGGATACTCGGAAATCTCTCCTAACTCCGTAGGAGGAATTGTTGGGAAAAATACATCCATGGGCGAGATCAAGAATGCCTACAGCCTTGCCACAGTCGCCGGGTCATTCCTTAACTCAGGGATAGGCGGCATTGCAGGAACAAACGCGGGAAAAATCGATAGTGTTTATGCCATATGGTACAACAGCAGAAATGGCATTACGGGCATGAACAGCGGAAAAGTTACCAATTCCTACTGGACTACGGATGGAACTGGAAAAGCAGGTGCAATTGCTTCTAATCCAGAAAGTGCTGGCGGTTATGCGGAAAACGGCTATTTAACCGCCGCGGAACTGAAAAATGCTACATTGAATTTTGATTTTGATGCTGCTTGGACGCGCTACGATGGATATACATTTCCTTTGCTGAAGTCGTTTCTCAAGCCTTTAGACGTGTTCTCGGTCGATACGAATGTAGCAAAGGTTTATGACGGCGCAACTTTCGATTTGCAGCCGAGATTATTTTACTCTGACGCAAACGCTTCCAATTCGCTGCATTTGTATTCCACATCAGACCCTAATTTCAATGGCATCACTGATGTAGGTAATGTTTCTTACCAAAATACAAAACGTTTCTGGTCCGATCAGCAAGGTTATTATCTTAAAAATCCAAATGTCGAACAGGCAATTTCAATGAGTGTTGATGCCCGACCACTGATCGTTGAGGCAGTTGCCGAATCAAAGCAATTCGATGGATCGGTTAATTCGTCTTTCGCACCTCAGGTTTCCAAAATTTACGACGACCGCAACATGGGTCTGGCGGGAGGCGATGTCATGAGTGCGCAACAAATATTTGATTCAAACGCAACTGGTAATCGTACTTTGCAGGTCGCGAATTTCCAGATTAAAGATGCCAAAGGCAAAGATGTCACCAATAACTATAAAGTTGTTAAATCAAATGCCAGCGGTTCGATTTGGGAAAAACAGCCCACTTCGGATCCGGGAGATACGACATCCAATCCACCCAATAATCCAAATCCCACGCCAACGTCCCCGCAAGTCGACCCAGCCAAACCTGCCGAGAATCCAAATTTGCCGGTTTCGAATCCTTCTGGGGGCTTCTCCGGGGGTTCGGCGGGTAGAGGGACAAGCGGAGACGGAAATGGCAATAATGGTTTAGCCGGAAATGGCGCAAACAGTGGAAATGATCCCAGTAAGCCCAATGCCGGTAATAAAAACAATTCGGGCGTCCCATCCCCTGGCACCAGACCAGGTAATAAATATGGTAAATCGGGCGAATTTCTTGTCTTGACCAACGTAGACAAGGATGAAGAATATAGAAAGCTGATAAAAGCAAGAAAAAGCAAAGATGCTGTCAGCCTTACTTTACAGGATGGCGGAATACACCTGCCCGAAGAAATAACACAATAAGGAAATACCAAGCGTTCCACTCTTGCCAGTGATTTGCTACTGTTTTCTTCTTTTCATCCATTTGTAGTCCGGATGCGGATCGGCTGCGCCAGCATGTCCGACCGAATCCGGATTTTCCGAAGACATGACGACAAAGCACACGGGCTCTCCGGCACGCTGCCTCTGCCTTAGTTTTTCCATGAATTGCAGTGCAGCACGCAAATCGGCTTGGGAAAACAATTCCTGATAAGGATTGCGGGTATCGCCTGTTATTTCGGTCCAGTAAATCATGTACATGATGGCTCCAGTAAAGGCGGCTTGGTTTTATACGGAACAGGCTGCTTTCAAACCAGCTAATTGCACTATGGCTACCGTCCCTGCACGATACGGGGACGGAATTATCCGCTAAAAGTGACGAGAATTTACCCGAATATATTTAGGCCCGGTTCGGTGATGGGTTTTGGCAGCACCTTGTCAATCTGATCGATATTGGTTGCTGCAGCCTGTTTTACCATCGTGCCAAACACTCGGCGCTCAACAAGATGCCACCGGTGTCGTTGCGCCGGCTTGTCGTACTGCTCTTACCGTTTACGCCGCCACGCCCGGCAGCCGACTACTACGCTCGTTTTGCCAGACGCTTGCAAACCTCGCTACTCATGGGTTGTCAGGACCGATCAGATTTGCCGTAGCCATTTGTTGACGGCTTCCGGGCCGTAGCCAGCAAATGGCTTGTTCGCTGTAATGACATAAAGGTTGCTTGAACTATCCATCAGCGAACGCAACTGGTTCAGTACCGTTTGCGGCGAGAGGCTGGTTGAAATTGCATAACTGCTTCCAGACAGCTTCGCCCAAGGGAATTTTTTGATCGCGGCGACCAGATCATAGTAGGAAGCGCCAACCGGGCTGAGGTCATAGACAATGATGAGAACGGCCATGGGGATTCCTGGCAGGAGAAATAAAAAGCGCGGTCAGGTTTCCCTGCCGCGCTTGTGTGTCTCCTCTTCCCACCTTTGGTTCACCAGGACTTTCCCTGGCGCATAGTCTGCCGCGGGATCGCTTCAGCAGGCGCTTAACCGCCTGCCAAACAACTCCGCTGCGCCTTTACCTGCGTTCTTCAGGCCTTTAAACGCTGTTCCAGCTTGCCCTTGGCAGCTTCCAGCGCCGGCGGCAGCTTGTGCTTGAGCTTGTCAAACAGTTCAGAATGCAGCTTGAGTTCGTCTTCCCAGGCGCTATTATCGATCGACGTGATCTTTTCATACTTGTCGCGGCCGAATTCCAGGCCGTCCCAGTGCATGTCTTCATAGCGCGGCGTGACGCCGAACAGGTGTTCGACGCCTTCCGAGGCCTTGCCCTCGATACGTTCCAGCATCCATTTCAGCACGCGCATGTTGTCGCCAAAACCCGGCCAGACGAAGCGGCCGTTCTCGTCGGTGCGGAACCAGTTGACACAGTAGATGCGTGGGAGGGTTGCGCCGGTTGCGCTCAGCTTTTCGCCGATTTCCAGCCAGTGCTGGAAATATTCGCTCATGTTGTAGCCGGCGAATGGCAGCATCGCGAACGGGTCGCGGCGCACCACGCCTTGCTGGCCGGTGGCCGCGGCGGTGGTTTCGGATCCCATGGTGGCAGCCATGTAGACGCCTTCGACCCAGTCGCGCGCTTCGGTGACCAGCGGGACCGTGGTCGAACGGCGGCCGCCGAAAATGAAGGCCGAGATCGGCACGCCGGCCGGATCGTCCCAGGATGGGTCAAGCACGGGGTTGCTGGTGGCCGAAACGGTGAAGCGCGCGTTCGGGTGGGCTGCCTTGCGGCCGGTTTCCTTGCCGATTGCAGGCGTCCAGTCCTTGCCCTGCCAGTCGATCAGGTGCGCCGGCGGCTCCTTCGTCATGCCTTCCCACCACACGTCGCCGTCATCGGTCAACGCGACATTGGTGAAGATCGTGTTGTCCTTCAGCGATGCCATGCAGTTGTAGTTGGTGTCGCTGTTGGTGCCCGGGGCGACGCCGAAATAGCCGGCTTCCGGATTGATCGCATACAGGCGGCCGTCGGCGCCCGGCTTGATCCAGGCAATGTCGTCGCCGATGGTGGTGACTTTCCAGCCTTCGAAACCGGCCGGCGGAATCAGCATCGCGAAGTTGGTCTTGCCGCAGGCCGACGGGAAAGCCGCCGCGACATAATGCTTCTTGCCTTCCGGGTTTTCGACGCCCAGGATCAGCATGTGCTCGGCCAGCCAGCCTTCTTCGCGGCCCATGTTGGAAGCGATACGCAGCGCGAAGCACTTCTTGCCCAGGAGCGCGTTGCCGCCATAACCCGATCCATAGGACCAGATTTCGCGGGTCTGCGGATAATGCACGATGTACTTGGTGGGATTGCATGGCCAGGCCACGTCTTTCTGGCCCGGTTCCAGCGGCGCGCCAACGGTATGCACGCAAGGCACGAACTCGCCATCGCTGCCCAGCACCTCGTATACTGCGCGGCCCATGCGGGTCATGATGCGCATGTTGACGGCCACATAAGGCGAGTCGGACAGTTCCACGCCAATATGAGCGATCGGCGAACCGAGCGGGCCCATGGAGAACGGCACCACATACATGGTGCGACCGCGCATGGCGCCGTCGAACAGGCCGTTCATGGTGGCGCGCATTTCGGCCGGAGCCATCCAGTTGTTGGTCGGGCCGGCATCTTCCTTGTTGTCGGTGCAGATGAAGGTGCGGTCTTCCACCCGCGCCACGTCGGACGGGTCGGAGCAGGCCAGGTAGCTGTTCGGACGTTTTTCCGGATTCAGCTTCTTCATGGTGCCACCTTCGACCATCAGGGCGCACAGGCGGTTATATTCTTCCTCGGAGCCATCGCACCAGTAGATGCTGTCGGGCTTGGTCAGCGCGGCGATTTCCGCGACCCAGCTGATCAGTTTCTGGTGTTTGACGTAAGACGGGGCCTCGACGGCGGTGACGCCGTTCATTACAGGCTGATTCATGAGTACTACCTCCAATGCCAATAAAAAAAATCTGTCCCGGCACGGCAGGATCGTCGCTGTTGCTGGCGCAGTAAGGCGCGCCACGGCGGTCTTGTCGAAACGCTGGCAATCTGCCGCGCCGCCCGCGCTAAATGACAGCGCCAGGCTCAAGGGTGAAAAGCGGACTCTTGCTCAAAATGGTGGGTGATTGTACACCTGTCTTTTTTGCAAATCCAATGACCAAACACAAGTTTGGAGGAAATAGTAGCCGACTGAAATAGTAGGCTATTAAGGGATAACATATTGTTTTATCGAAGAATTTTATTCGGGAAATTGCTGCAATGCGCCATTTTTGGTCGTCTTCTGCATTCTCGGGGAAGGCGGGCTATCATTTCCCGCGAAACAATTCTTTCCCTACCAATGCACTCCCCGATTTCCAGGAATTCTTGATGAAAATTGCGATTCTCGATGATTACCAGGACGCCGTCCGACAGCTCGATTGTTTCCGTCTGCTGGACGGCCATGAGGTCAAGGTGTTCAACAACAGCGCGCGCGGCGTCGGGCAGCTGGCGATACGGCTGGCGCCGTATGACGCCCTGGTGCTGATCCGGGAACGCACCTTAATTCCCAGGGCATTACTGGAAAAACTGCCCAGCCTGAAGCTCATTTCGCAGACCGGCAAGGTCAGCGGCCATGTGGACGTGGCCGCCGCAACGGCGCGCGGCGTGACCATCGTCGAAGGCAGCGGCGATCCCACCGCGCCGGCCGAGCTGACCTGGGCGCTGGTGATGGCAGCCAGCCGCCGCATCACCCAGTACAGTGCGAACCTGAAGCAGGGACTCTGGCAGACCGCCTCGCTGGCGCCGCAGCATAACCGGCTTGGCGTGGTGTTGAAGGGCAGAACGCTGGGCATCTGGGGCTACGGCAAGATCGGCCGCAAGATGGCCTCGTACGCAAAGGCATTCGGCATGAATGTGCTGGTCTGGGGGCGCGCGCCCAGTCTGGAGGCGGCGCGCCAGGACGGCCACGGCGCGGCGGCCAGCAGGGAGGAATTCTTTGCGCAGTCGGACGTGCTGACATTGCATCTGCGCCTGAACGACGCCACCCGCGGCATCGTGCAGGCAGCCGACCTGGCCGCGATGAAGCCGACGGCCATCCTGGTCAATACCAGCCGGGCCGAGCTGATAGCGCCCGGCGCGCTGGAAGCGGCGCTGATCCAGGGCCGCCCGGGCCAGGCCGCGATCGATGTGTTCGAACAGGAGCCGCTGCCGCCCGATTCCCCGCTGCTGCGCATGGAGAACGTGCTGGCCACGCCGCACCTGGGCTATGTGGAAAAGGATGGCTACGAACTGTATTTCGGCGCAGCGTTCCAGAACATCGTCGATTTCGCCAGGGGTGAGCCGAAAAATGTGCTCAATCCGGAAGCGCTCGAAGGCAAGGCTTCCGGGCCGGCTCAGTAAGTCTTGTAAGGCAGGAACTTGCCGGACAGGACCACGTTGACACGGTCGCCCTTGGGATCTTCCTGCCGCTGGATATCCATGGAGAAGTCGATGGCGCTCATGATGCCGTCACCGAATTCCTCGTGGATCAGTTCCTTGATGGTGCTGCCGTAGACATTCACGATTTCATACCAGCGGTAGATCAGCGGATCGGTCGGCACCGCGGTGGCCAGCGATCCCTTGTACGGCACGATCTGCAGCCAGGCGGTTTCCTCGTCGCTCAGTTCGAACAGGTCCTGGGCCGCCGCGGCCTGGGCCTGTGTGAAAGTCATCTGGCCCAGGCAGGCCGCCGTGGTCCACTCCTTGCTCTGGCCTATGCGGGTGGCGATGTCGCGCCATTGCAGGCCTTTCCTGACTTTGGCGGCGAGTATCTTGCTGGTGACTTGCATGCGGTCCATGGGCGCTCCTGTGTGGTTGACCACCCGTTTCAGCAAGAGCCATGCCATAAAGATTGCGTGATGGAAGCGCCATCGTGGTGCGGGACGGGGCGTTCTGCACAAGATCAGGGCGCTTTGCGGCTGACCCGCGCGGGCAGGACCGGGATGGATAGTCCGGAGACGAGGCGATGCGCCGCAACCAGCTACCGGAATCGACGTGGCCAGTATCGGCAAGCCAGGCACGCAAAAAGCGCCTGAAAGCATGAAGGAGAAGGAAGGATGGTGATTGTCAGCGTCAATACCGCCCCCGTGGGCAACCTGTTCGGCGCGCACGCCGCAGCACAGCGCCATGTGGCGACCGGCATCCACAAAGAGGCGCGTACCGGGCCGGTGGTCGTTGGACGGCTGGGGCTGGACGGCGATGCGCAGGCGGATCGCAGGCTGCACGGCGGTCCGAACAAGGCGGTGTATGCCTATCCGGTCGAGCATTACGCCTTCTGGGAAGCGCAGCGGCGGCGGGCTGGCAAGGCCGATGCGGCGCTGGACTATGGCGCGCTGGGAGAGAACCTGACCATCGAGGGCTTGCTGGAACAGGATGTCTGGCTGGGCGACCGGCTGGCGCTGGGCCGGCTGCTGCTGGAGGTCAGCGAAGTGCGCACGCCCTGCTTCAAGCTGAATGTGAAGATGGGCCTGGCCAATGCCGCCAGACTGATGGACCAGAGCGGCGCCACCGGCTTTTACCTCAGGGTGCTGCAGCCCGGCCTGGTCAACGCCGGCGAGACGGCGCGGCTCCTGCCCGGTCCGCGCCAGCTGTCGATTGCGCAGATCAACGAACGTCGTCGGACGGGACGCCAGCCGGATTTATTCTGAGTAGCCGGATCGCCGGCACGCTGGTCCAGAGGCCGGCCCAGCCAGGGGGCCATGGCAGCGCCGGGCCGGCATAGTCCGGCACGCCGCGCCGCACCGCGATCACCGGCAAGCCTTCCGGCTGCGCCTCGCGCTGGTCCCAGCCCAGGCTGAAGGCGTAATCGGGCAGCAGCGCTTCGCATACCATCTCGAACCAGGCGGTATGGTCCTGGTCGCGGCCCAGCGCTTGCGCCATGCCTTGCGGATCGAACCTGGCCAGCGCGCTGCCCAGCTCCTGGGCGTCGGCGCCCGGCGCGTCGCCCCAGCCCATGATGGGATTGAGGTTGTACTCGGCGCCCGAGCCATACCAGCCTTCGCGCCACGGCCGCTGCATCCAGTTGCGCGGCCCGGTGAACAGATGCCAGCGCCAGTGCAGGCCGGACGCCTTGGGCCAGCTGTACAGGTAGAGCCGCTGGTAGCCGGCGCGGTGCAGGTCACGCACCATTTCCATCAGGCGGGCATGCGGCATCCGCGCCGGCGGCTGGCGCCGGAACAGGATCGGTTCGCCATCCGCATGCTGTACCTGGTCGGACGACAGGTTCAAGTCCAGCGTACGCCCTTCCGCACCAAAACGCGCCGAGACCCACCCGGTCAGCAGGTTGACCGAGGTGATCACGCCATAGCCGCGATAGCGATGGAAAATAACGGTTCCGGGAGCAACGGGTTTCATGTTCGAAAGGGAAAGGAGGGCTTGCAGGATGCCAGTGTAGCGGTATTCGCCGCGCGCCTGACAGGTGAATTTCACCGGGCGGCGAAAGGGGATGCCATGCTTTGATTCATGATTCATGCCGGAAATTCCCGGCCCGGCAAAATTTTCGCGTGGCCGCGGCTAGGCTATGATAGCCGCGGTCTTCCACTTCTCTTTTCCCTGCCATGAGTGTCTGCATCATCGCCGCCGGCGGCACGTTTGAGAAACATTACGATGAAATCGCCGGCAAGCTGGGCTTCGGCGCCAGCGTGCTGCCGACGGTCATCGCGCGCAGCCGCATCAGCCAGCCGGTGAGGCTGGAGCAACTGCCCCTGCTGGACTCGCTGGACATGCAGGACGCCGACCGCGAGCGCATCCTGCAGGCCTGCAGCGGCGCGCCGGAACAGCGGCTGGTGATCGTTCATGGCACGGATACCATGCCGGAGACCGCGCGCCTGCTGGGGCCGGCCGGGATGGACAAGACCATCGTGATCACCGGCGCAATGATTCCCTATGACATCGCCAATTCGGACGCCCTGTTCAATTTCGGCATGGCCTTCGGCCTGGTGCAAACCCTGCCGGCCGGCGTTTATATTGCGATGAGCGGCCAGGTGTTCAGTTGGGACAATGTGCGCAAGAACCGGGCACAGGGCGTGTTCGAGACACTGCAGCCCTGACCCCCGACTTTCAAGCACGACGTTTGATGCTTGCAGCAGGGCGTTCACCCGCCAGGCGGCGCGGCAGCCGCATCGGCTGCTGTATGGCTCCCCGCTCCCTCGCTCCCCCTCCGCCTTGCATCAGGCGTCCGCCCGCTCCTGGAAGTAGCGTAGCGAACGAAACAGCGGCCCGATGGTGAGTACGATCACCGACATCCTGATTACATGAAAGGCAGTGACGATGGGCACGCCCAGCTGCAGGGTGCGCGCGGTCAGGCTCATCTCGGCGATGCCGCCCGGCGACGTGGCCAGGATGGCGGTGGCCGGGTTGATGCCGCTGATCCAGGCCAGCAGCAGGCCGAATCCGCCCGCCACCAGGATGGCCAGCAATGCGCACAGCGCCACGCTGGCCAGATAGCGCGGCGCGGTGTGCAGGAATTCCGGCGTAAAGCGGGTGCCGAGGGAAATGCCGATGAACAGCTGGCCGAAATGCGTCATCCATTCCGGCAGCGCAGACAGGTTCGCGCTGAAGGCGGTGAGCAGTATGGATACCGCGAGCGGACCGATCACCCAGTTGTTCGGCCAGCGCAGGCGTCCCAGCAGCAGCGCCCCGCTGGCGGTCAGCAGCACCAGCAGCGCCAGGCCGTCATAGCGCACTTCACGGGCGCCGGGGACGAAGGGGTCGGCGCCATGCACATCGAGAAACTTGAAGGCGAACGGCACGATGGCCACCACCATCATGATGCGCAGGCTGTGGGCGGCGGCGATGCGGTCGACTGCGGCGCCGTGGTGCTCGCCCTGCGCCGCCATTTCCGACGCGCCGCCTACCGCCATGGCGAAGAAGGCGGTGACGCGGTCCACGTCCGACAGCCGGGACAGCAGCCAGGCGCCGGCCAGGCCCAGCAGCATGGCAAATGCCAGGCCAGCCACGATCCAGACCGCATACGAGGCCAGCACGCCCAGCACCAGCGGCGTGAAATACAGGCCCAGCGCCGTGCCGATTGCCCACTGGCCGCCCTGCCTGACCTGTGCCGGACAGAACAGCGCAATGCCGGCCATGCGGGCGGCGGCGCTGGCGAACAGCGGCCCTATCATCCACGGCAAGGGCGTATGGAGGAGATTGCACAGGCCGGCCGCGGCCAGGCCCAGCAGCAAAGTCAGCAGGAAGGAACGAAGATCGGACGATGAAGCGAACGGCATGGGTTGGGGTGATGTGATCGGGCGTGCGAAATGCGGCCAGCCGGTATTGTAGAGGGCAACAGGGTTCGCGTCCGGAATGGCCATCCAGTCAGGTCAAGGTCTGGCGCTGCGCCTGCCGGCTGACAGCGCGGTGCATGATAATGTGTGCAGCAGCGTCGCGGATTGCTACTCATTGTCGATTGCCGGGCATGGGGATGCCAACGAGGTTGTTGAGATGCGCCTCTTCTTCCACGCTGCGCGGCCATTTATCACTGATCACTGACACTGACACTGACACTGATTGTCATCACAAGCACAACGAGCCTGTCCCATTTTGTTCAAGGAATGCCATGAATACTCCATGCCAATTCAACCGAAAAGCCAGCGCCTGGCTGATCTCCCTGCTGATCGCGGCTCTGGCAGCCGGTTGCGGTGGTGGAGGTGGAGGTGGTAGCGACAGCGGCAGCCCGGATCGAACGGGTAACCTGCAGCCGGATGGCGTAGTCAGCGACGGCGGCGTGCCGGTCAACATCCTCAATGAAGCCGGGGCGCCGCGGCAGACCGGCGACATGGCTGCAGATGGCTTCAACTGGTTCAATTTCCGGCGGCAGCAGATGGGCCTGGCGCCTGTTGCCCGCAATGCGCAGGTGGACAAGGCGGCGCTGGCGCATTCGAATTACCAGGCCATCAACGATTTCATTACACACGATGAAGTGTCCACGCGGCGCGGCTTCACCGGGGCCACCGTATTCGAGCGCCTGCAGTCGGCGGGCTATTCCCTACCCGTAAGCAATTACGCCTTCGGCGAAGTCATTTCCGCCACCGGAGACAAGAGCGGCGTCAACGCCGCCGAAGAACTGATCACCGCCATCTATCATCGCTTTGTGATCATGGAGCCCAAATTCCTTGAAGCCGGCGCGGGCATTGCCACCGGCAACAGCGGCTATACCTACTTCACGACCAATTTCGCGACTCGCACCCTGAATCAGGGCGGGCTGGGCAATGGCGGCCTGGTCACCTACCCGTTCAACGGCCAGCAAAACCTGCCCACCGTGTTCTATTCGAACCAGGAGCAGCCTGACCCGGTGCCGGACCGCAACGAGGTCGGCTATCCGGTCAGCGTCCATGCCGATATCACTTCCACACTCAAGGTCAGCAGCTTCACCATCAGTCCGCGTGGCCGTGCACCGTTGTCCACCCTGCTGCTGACCTACGACAACGACAAGGAAATCGCCGAACCGTCGGTAGCCGCCATCATCCCGATCGACGTGCTGCAGCCGCAGACCGACTACGACGTGCGCTTCACCGGCACGGTCGACAACGTCGCCGTGAATCGTTCATGGTCGTTCCGTACCCGATAAGAGCCGAAAGCCCTCACCGTTCTACCTTGCCCGGCCGCTGTCCTTGAATACCGACAGCGCCTGCGTCACCCGCCGCGCCTGATCCTGCAGGCTGGCGGCCGCCGCGGCGGCTTCCTCCACCAGCGCGGCATTCTGCTGGGTGACCTGGTCCATGTCGTTGACCGCCTGGTTGACCTGGTCGATGCCCTGGCTCTGCTCCTTGCTGGCCACCGTGATCTCGGCCATCAGCGTGCTGACCTGGGTAATGGCCATGGTCATTTCCTCCATGGTGCGCCGGGCCTGGGTGACCTTGGTCGTGCCGGTGTCCACCTTGCTGACCGAGTCGCCGATCAGCACCTTGATTTCCTGGGCGGCGGCGGCCGAGCGCTGTGCGAGTGCGCGCACCTCGGACGCCACCACGGCAAAGCCGCGGCCCTGTTCGCCGGCGCGGGCCGCTTCCACCGCTGCGTTAAGGGCCAGGATGTTGGTCTGGAAGGCAATGCCGTCGATCACCGAAATGATGTCGACGATGCGATGCGCCGCCTGGCTGATCTCCTGCATGGTGGCGCCCGCCTCGCCGACCGCCGCGCCGCCGCGCTCGGCAATGCTGCAGGCCATGCTTGCGAGTTCGCTGGCATTGACCGCATGGCCGGCATTCTGCTTCACCGTGGAAGCGAACTGCTCCATGCTGGACGCGGTTTCTTCCAGGCTGGAGGCCTGCGCCTCGGTGCGGCCGGACAGGTCCATATTGCCGGCGGCGATTTCCCGGGCGCCTACCAGCATCGTGTCCATGCCGGCCCGCACGTCGCCGATGATGGAACGCAGATTCACATTCATTTGCTGCAGGCCCTGCATCAGCTGGCCCATCTCGTCGTCATTGCTGCTGTTGAAGCTGGTCGCCAGGTCGCCGCCGGCGATGGCGCGCGCTGCCTGCACCGCGTCGCGCAGCGGCGCAATGACGCGGGCATGCAGGCTGGCCCACAAGCCCAGGCAGATCGCCATGCCGGCGATTTCAGCGCCGGTGCGCCAGCCTGCATCGCCTTCCATCCAGCCGGATATTGCCAGCCCGGCCAGCAGCAGGTTGAGCGCAGCCATGGCCAGGCCGATGCGGCTCGAAAGACGCAGACGTGTGAGAGCCGCAAGCCGGCCGCGCCAGCCGCTGCGGGCAATGCGGCCATTGCGGACCATCAGTCCGCAGTCCGGGTTGTCGCGCAACTCGCGGTAGGCTGCCTCGGCTGCCTGGACCGCAGCCCGGTCGGGGCGTCCGCGCACCGACATGTAGCCGACGGTCACACCGTTCTCGCGCACTGGCGTGACATTGGCCATCACCCAGTAGTGGTCGCCATTCTTTCGGCGGTTTTTTACCAGGCCGGTCCAGGGACGGTCGTCCTTGAGGGTAGCCCACATGTCGGCAAACGCTTCGACCGGCATGTCCGGGTGGCGTATCAGGTTTTGCGGCGCACCCAGCAATTCCTCTTCAGCAAAGCCGCTGACTTCGATGAAGCAGGCATTGACGTAGGTGATGTTGCCGTGGGTATCGGTCTTGGAGACGATCGCCTGGCCATCCTGTAGTTCATATTCGCGCTGGGTGACCGGCAAGTTCATCCGCATGATGCGTGCTCCTAATTTGTTTCTAGCAAGCAATCATGATGCATGTGGAAAACCGGAAAAAATTGATTTGGATCAACTTTTATTGACCATAGGTAATAAATTGGTCGGTATTGTTGGTAAATGACAGTTACAGCGCAAGCGCAATCCTATTTGCGCGACACGTAGCTGTTTCCTTCCAGGTAAAACCGCAGCGGTCGTGCCGCCCATTCGCCCGCATAGTCGACGCCTATCCTGGGCCGCTTCACTACCGCGACCGGCCCGCCGGCCGGGCGCGGCAGCACATGCAGCGTCGGGCTGCAGAAGTCGTGGCTGTTCAGGCGCCGGTCTATGTCCATGGCCTTGCACAGCAGGCCCGGCCCGCTGGTCTTGCCATGCAGATTGCGCACCGGCTCCAGCGCCCGCAGCAGCACGGCGGTGCCCTGCCCTTCAGCCTCGGTGACAATGTTGAGGCAGTGATGCATGCCGTAGATCAGGTAGACATAGGCATGGCCCGGCGGGCCGAACATCACCCGGGTGCGCGGCGTGACACCCCTGGCGGAATGCGCGGCCAGGTCGCCCACGCCCAGGTAGGCTTCGGTTTCGACGATCCTGCCGACGCGTTCGACGCCGTCGACCCGGTGCACCAGCAGGCAGCCCAGCAGGTCGCGGGCCACCAGTTCGGTGTCGCGATCGAAAAAATTCCGTGGCAGCCACGGTGCTTCGGCTGATAAAGCAGTACTTGCATGTTCGGGCATCCGATGATGCTGCCATAGAATCCGGCCTCCGGATTTGCACGCACGCATCCAGTGTTGTTAGTTCATGCACCAAAAGTTTGCGCGCCCGCCCTGCGCAGTTAGAATGTCTGACCGAAAAAATTGCCCACCTGCCAATTTCAGACCATGCCTATCAGTCCGCGTCCCACCACCATTTCCCTGGCCATCCTGTTGTTGTGCGCAGCAGCCGCCAGCGTGCAGGCACAGGCGCAGACCAGCACGGCGACATCTTCCGATCCCACCCTGGGCGAGATCGTGGTCAGCGGCAGCCGCAGCGAGCAGCGGCGCTTCGATGTGCCCGGCGCGATCGACGCAGTTGAGGTCGATCCGATGCGGCTCGCCTCGCCGCTGGTCAACCTGTCCGAATTGATGTCCGCCGTGCCGGGCACGCAGGTGCGCAACCGGGAAAACTATGCGCAGGACCTGCAATTGTCGGTGCGCGGCTTCGGCACCCGTTCCACCTTCGGCGTGCGCGGCGTGCGCATCCTGATCGACGGCATCCCGGCCACCATGCCGGATGGGCAGGGCCAGGCTTCCTCCATCAGCCTCACATCGGCCAAGCGCATCGAACTGCTGCGCGGGCCGCTGGCCCAGCTGTACGGCAATGCGGCCGGCGGCGTGCTGCAGGTGTTCACCCAGGATCCGCCGGTGTCGTCCACGCCGAAGTTCGGCGTCGCCGCCGGCATCGGCTCGGACAACCAGCGCCATCTCGACCTGTCGGTCGGCGGCGGCAGCGAGACGCTGGGCGCACTGCTCGACGTGTCGCGCTTCACCACCGACGGCTACCGCGACCACAGCGCCGCAGAGCGGACCCAGGTCAATGCCAAGGTGGTGGCGCGGCCGACTTCGTCCACCCGCATCACGGGCGTGTTCAACAGCTTCGACCAGCCGCTGTCGCAAGACCCGCTGGGGCTGACCCGGTCCGCCTTCAGCAGCAATCCGCGCCAGGTGATTCCGGCCGCGATCCAGTTCAATACCCGCAAGACGATCGAACAGCAGCAGGCCGGCATCGTGGTCGAGCACGATCTGTCGCCGAGCGACCGCATCAATGCCCGCGTCTACGTGGGCCGGCGCGATGTGTTCCAGACCCTGTCGATGGCCGGCAATCAAAGCAATGCGCAGACCGGGTTCACCACCTCGGCCGGCGGCGTGGTCGACCTCGACCGCAGCTTTGGCGGCGTCGGCCTGAACTGGGTGCACAAGACCCGCCTGAACGACATGCCCCTGCAATGGACGCTGGGCGTGGAAGCCGACCGGTTGAAGGAAACCCGCAAGGGCTTCGTCAACAATGCCGGCACGCCGGGCGCACTGCGCCGCAACGAGGACGACACCGCCCGCAACCTGGATTACTTCGGCCAGATCGAATGGGCGTTTTCGCCGCAATGGCAGGCGCAGGCCGGCGTGCGGGTCAGCGAAGTGAAATTCTCGGTCAACGACAAGTACACCGGCGACGGCCGCAATGACAGCGGCGACGTCACCTACCGCAACACCAGCCCGGTGCTGGGCCTGGTGTGGCATGCCAATGACAATGTCAACTTTTACGGCAACCTCGGCACCGGCTTCGAGACGCCAACCCTGGCGGAAAGCGCCTACCGCGCCGGCACCGCCACCGGCCCCAACTTCCAGCTGAAGCCTTCCAAGAGCAACCAGGCCGAGATCGGCATGAAGTCACGCAGCGGCCGTCACACGCTGGACCTGGCGCTGTTCGCCACCCGCAGCCGGGATGAAATCGTGCCCGAATCCGTTTCGGGCGGCCGCACCGTGTTCCAGAATGCCGACCGGGTCGAACGGCGCGGCATCGAAGTCGGCTGGAAGGCCGATTGGGAACAAGTCACCACCCGCCTGGCCTATACCCTGCTCGATGCCCGCTTCGACAGCGACTTCACCAGCACCACCGCCGCCGGCGCCAGGCAGAACGTCGCTTCCGGCAACCGCCTGCCCGGCGTGCCGCGCCATGCGCTGTATGCGCAGGCCGAAACCCGCATCGCCGAAGCCACCACCCTGGCGGTTGAAATGCGCGCCGAGAGCAAGACCTGGGTCAACGACATCAACTCGGAAGCCGCGCCCGGCTATGCCGCCTTCAACCTGCGCCTGGGCAAGGAGTTCCGCACCGCCGCCGCCCGTTTCTACCTGTTCGGCCGCGTCGACAACCTGTTCGACCGCCAGTATGCCGGCTCGGTCATCGTCAATGACGGCAACGGCCGCTTCTACGAACCCGCGCCAGGCCGCCGCCTGTTCGTCGGCGTGCGCAGCCAGTTCTGATGGCCTGGTTCGCGGTTTACCTGGGCGCCGGCGCGCTGGTCGGTGTGCTGGCCGGCCTCCTGGGCATCGGCGGCGGCATGACGCTGGTGCCGGTGCTGGCGGCCATCTTCACGCTGCAGGGCTATGCGCCCGACCATATCGTGCACCTGGCGCTGGGCACGGCGATGGCGTCCATCGTCTTCACCTCCGCCTCCAGCGTGCGCGAGCACTGGCGTCTTGGCGGCATCGACACCTCCATCTTCAAGCGCATGGCGCCCGGCATGGTTACCGGCAGTCTGCTGGCGACCCTGGCCGCCGGCTGGATTTCCCAGCGCCACCTGGCGATGGCCTTCGCCGTGATCGTCTATGCCGGCGCAACCCAGATGCTGCTCAACCGCAAGCCGGCCGCGCACCGGCCGCTGCCGGGACCGCTGCCGCTGTTCATTGCCGGTCTGGCCATCGGCACCATCTGCGGCCTGGTATCGGCCGGCGGCGCCTTCCTGAATGTGCCCTTCATGCTCTGGTGCGGCGTGCCGCTGCGCACCGCGATCGGCACTGCCGCGCTGCTGGGCATCCCGGTGGCCATGGTGGGCACCCTGGGCTACCTGGCGTCGGGCTGGGGCATCGCCCAGCTGCCGCCGTGGTCGATGGGCTTCATCTTCCTGCCGGCGCTGGCCGGGCTGGTCAGCGGCAGCGTGCTGACCGCCCCTTTCGGCGCCCGCATGACGCACCGGCTGCCGGTGCTGGCCCTGAAACGAATTTTCGCCCTGCTGCTCTATGTGCTGGCAACCAAGATGCTGCTGACCTACTGGTAACCCCGGCAGGCCGCGCCCGATTCCAACCACTGACATGGAACGATGATGATTCCCACCCTGGCTGAACTGCGCACCGCGCTCGATGAAGGACGCGCCACCTCGCTGCAACTGACCGATGCCGCGCTGGCGCACATCGCCGATCCGGCCGGCGAAGGCGTACGGGTCTATACCAAGGTGTATTCGGCGCAGGCGCGCGCAGCGGCCCAGGCTTCGGACCTGCTGCGCGGCGCCGGGCTGGCCCGCTCTCCGATCGACGGCCTGCCGATTTCCGTCAAGGACCTGTTCGACGTCGCGGGCGAGGCCACGCTGGCCGGCTCGGTGGCGCTGCAGGGCGCGCCGGCTGCCACGCAAAACGCTGTCATCGTGCAGCGCCTGCTGGCGGCTGGCGCAGTGATCGTCGGCCGCACCAACATGACGGAATTCGCCTATTCCGGCCTGGGCCTGAATCCGCATTACGGCACGCCGCGCAATCCCTGGGACCGTGCCGCCGGCCGCATTCCGGGCGGCTCCTCGTCCGGCGCGGCGGTGTCGGTGACGGACCAGATGGCCGTGGCCGCCATCGGCACCGACACTGGCGGCTCGGTCCGCATTCCGGCCGCGCTGTGCGGCCTGACCGGCTTCAAGCCGACCGCACGCCGGGTGCCGCTGGCCGGTGCATTGCCGCTGGCCACCCGGCTCGACTCTATCGGCCCGATCGCCGCCAGCGTCGCCTGCTGCGCGCAGCTCGACGCGATCCTGGCCGGCGACGCCCAGCCCTTGCCAAAACCGGCGCGGCTGGCCGGCATGCGCCTGGCCGTGCCCACCAACATCGTGCAGGACGGCATGGACAGCCATGTTGCCGCCTCCTTCCGGGCAGCGCTGTCGCGCCTGTCGGCGGCCGGCGCCTTGCTGGAAGAGATCGTCGTGCCGGAGTTCGATGAACTGGCATCGATCAACGCCACCGGCGGCCTGAGTTCGGCAGAAGCCTGGACCTGGCATCGCGCGTTGATCGAACACGCCGGCGACCGCTACGATCCTCGGGTGCTGTCGCGCATCCGACGTGGCCAGACCATGACGGCGGCCGATTTGCTCGAATTGCTGGACGCGCGCGTGCGCTGGATCGCCGCACTGGAAGAGCGTATCGCCCGCTACGACGCGCTGCTGATGCCAACCGTGCCGATCATCGCACCTACAATTGCCGAATTGACCGAGGATGAGGCCTATTACCGGACTAATGCGCTCATCCTGCGCAATCCGACCTTCATCAATTTCCTGGACGGCTGCGCGCTGTCGCTGCCCTGCCAGGAGACTGGGACGGCGCCGGTGGGATTGATGCTGGCGGCTACGGGGGGACGCGACCGGCATGTGCTGGCCCTGGGGATGGCGGTGGAAGCGCTGCTGCAGACGCCCGCCTGAAGTCCGCCCGGCGCGACGTTGCCGGGAGCGGATGTGCGGGGTGCGATGCCTCTGCCTGGAAGGACAGCCGCCGTCGTCCGGGCGCACCGTGGGATGCGGACCGGCCCATAAAAAAAGCCGCCGTGTGAACGGCGGCTTTTTCGCAATGCGAATCGAGTGCTTACTTCATTGCCTTGGCATCGGCCTTGGCATGGTCATATTGCGCCTTGGCGTCGGCCTTGGCCTTTTTCGCTGCGGCATCTGCTTCTTTCTTGCAAGCGCGCTCCTCGGCGCCGCTCAGCTTCTTGCAGGCTTCCTTGGCAGCCTTTTCATCGCCCTCGGCCTTTTCCTTGGCAGCCTTGTAGTCGCCCTCTGCCATTTCCTTGTGCGCTTTCGCATCCTGCTTGGCGGCATCGGCGGCAAAGGCCGGTGCAGTTGCAGCAAAAAGGCAGGCGGTCAGCAGGGTCAGTAACTTGTTCATGGGGCTCTCCTTGGGTTTTTGATAATGGGAACAGACAGCTTAACTGTCGAGCGACAGTCCATCGGTACGCTGAGTCACACAGCCATAGCGATAGCCCGTCTGTTCCGGTCACGCCAATCAGCCGCCGTGATAAATGTTGAGCTGACCATTGGGATCGATCACCGAATTACGGTTGTCGACGCCACTGGCACCCATGCCCGCGCCCGATCGGCCCGAAGAATTCATGCCCATGCTGGAGCAGCCGGTCATCACCATAACGAGTAAAACCGCAGCAATTTTCTTCATCTTCTTTCTCCAAATAATGCGTTGAATAACGCGGTATAGGATGGACAAGAAGTCAAACGCGCGGTTCCGGGTGTCGCAGCGCAGCATGCGTGCCGTCAAACGCTTGCAGGGTGTCTGTCGGACACCCTGAAATTTTCATTTCCCGAGATGCTTACCAACCGCATCGGCCGATGGTCCGACTGCCTTGACGGCGTCCTTCAACTGCTGCGCGCTGACGCCGAATTTTTTGCTCCAGTACTGCAGCTCCCATTCCTCGTTGACATTGACGCGTGAGCGATCCTGTGGTCCGCGGTCCTTCAGATTGTCAGCCATGACGCCTCCTTGAAGTGGTTTAAACGACAAGTTCATGGTAGCGACGGGTATGCGGGCGTCCAAGGAAAGAAGCGCCCTTAATGCATGGTGCTTGCGCAGAATCACTTGGCAAGGGTGGACCATTGCTCGATCACCCGACCTGCAATGCATTTCAATGATGGGCTTGCTGATGCCCTAGCTGACGTGGCTTTGCGTTGTACTTCTGGCGGCGTTGGCTCGAAGGCAAGCAAAGGGACGTGCCATCAACCGTACAGGTTGCCATTCTCCTCGCACTGCCACGCTGGATATTTGATCGACCAGAAACCTCTAATATCGTGGAAGCATCCAGCAACCAATCAGGAGCAACATGATGGCCAATATGGAAAGTTATCAGGGCAGCTGCTTTTGTGGCGCGGTCCAGTTCAAGGTGACCGGCGAGCCGGTCGGCATGGGTTACTGCCATTGCGAATCCTGCCGCAGCTGGTCGGCCGGGCCGGTCAATGCCTTCACGCTATGGCAGCCACAGGCGCTGGAGATCACCAGGGGAGCCGACAGCATCGGCACCTACAACAAGACGCCAAACAGCTACCGAAAGTGGTGCAAGACATGCGGCGGCCATCTGTTTACCGAGCATCCCGGACTAGGCGTAACCGATGTCTATGCCGCCAGTATTCCGACCTTTCCCTACCGCGCAGGCATCCACGTGCATTACGCCGAAACCAGGCTGCCGATGAAGGATGGCCTGCCGAAAATGCGTGATCTGCCCAAGGAAATGGGCGGCTCGGGGATCACCGTTGCGGAATAGATGGTTGGGACGGGCGGGCGCCGGAAGCACGGAGATGCGTTCCAGCCGCGGGAAATGGCGTAATGTCCTTCGGGGATTACACCCTACGGTGGCTAGAGCGAATTTGGCCAGACTAGCCTCATGCCGCAGGTTTAGGCGCGGCGCAACCTGCATCCTGCATATACCCCTGATGCTGTAGGGTGGAATACCCGAAAGGGCATTCCACCATGCGTGGACCACAGAAGGTCCTTGAGATGGTCTTTGCAGTATGCGACCGCGGTGCAACGCCCTTCGGGTATTGCACCCTACTAACCCTCGGGCGACTCTTCCAAAGGCAATCCTGCTTGGCCGGTGGATGCCAGTCAGGCTGGAAATGCGCTAAGGCCTATTTTGGAAAAGGTTTATTTTCCGATGCAGAACCTGCTGAAGATCACCCCCAGCAGATCATCCGACGTGAATGCGCCCGTAATGCTGTTCAACCTGTCCTGCGCCAGCCGCAGCTCTTCTGCGAACAGGTCCAGCGCCTGGTCGTTCTGTGCCGCCAGTTCGGCTGCGATATCGAGATGCTCGCGCGCCGCCTTCAATGCGATCAGGTGCCGTTCGCGGGCCAGGTAGAGGGATTCGCCGGTCTGCTGCCAGCCGGCGATGCGCAGCAGTTCGGCACGCAGCAGGTTCAGGCCGGTGCGGTCCGTTGCCGACAGGTAGATGTGGGTCGCATCCGGCATCTGGTCCACCGTGGCGCGATGGCCGGACAGGTCGATCTTGTTCCATAACCGGATCACCGGCACGCTGGCCGGGAAGCGCGCCATGATCTGCTCGTCGGCCAGGGTCGGGCCGCGGCCGGCGTCCAGCATGTGCAGGATCACGTCGGCGTCGCGCACCGCGCCCCAGGTGCGTTCGATGCCGATGCGCTCGACCTCGTCGCTGGCCTCGGCGGCGTCGCGGATGCCGGCGGTGTCGATGATGTTGATCGGTATGCCCTCGATCTGGATGGTCTCGGTCACCCGGTCGCGGGTGGTGCCGGCGATGGCCGTCACGATCGCCACGTCCGACCCCGCCAGCGCATTGAGCAGCGAGGACTTGCCGACATTCGGCTGCCCGGCCAGCACCACGTTCAGGCCGTCGCGCAGCAGCGCGCCCTGCGCCGCCTGTTCAAATACCTGCTGAAGTGAAGTGCGGATGTTGGCGAGCTGGCCGCGGGCGTCGGATTTTTCCAGGAAGTCGATTTCCTCTTCCGGAAAGTCCAGCGTGGCTTCCACCAGCATGCGCAGGTGGATCACCTGGTCGACCAGGCCGCGGATGACTTTCGAGAAGGCGCCGGACAGCGACTGCGAGGCCGACTTCGCCGCCGCCTCGGTCGATGCCTCGATCAGGTCGGCCACCGCCTCGGCCTGCGCCAGGTCCAGCTTGTCGTTGAGGAAGGCGCGCTGGGTGAATTCACCCGGCTGGGCCAGCCGCAGGCCGATCTCCTGCCCGGCTTCCAGGCAGCGCTGCAGCAGCATCTGCAACACCACCGGGCCGCCATGGCCCTGCAGTTCCAGCACGTCCTCGCCGGTATAGGAATGCGGCGCCTTGAACCAGATCGCCAGTCCCTGGTCGATCACGCTGCCATCGGCCTGCATGAAGTCGAGGTAGGTCGCATGGCGCGGCGCGAGCGCCCGGCCTTCCTGCAAGCGGCAGACGGCGCGCGCCACGGCGTCGATGTTCTTGCCGGAGAGCCGCACCACGCCGATGCCGCCGCGTCCGGGCGCGGTGGCGATGGCGGCGATCGGGGTCGAGTCGAGATTCATGCGTTCCATTGTGCGTTATCGAGGGTTTACTCGGTTTCCATGAAAAAAGGCCCGTGGCGAAGCGCACGGGCCCTTGCTGCTACGGCGTTGCGCCCGGAGTCAGGCCGCTTTCGGTGCCTGGATGTTGCGCGTGATGACCCACTGCTGTGCGATCGACAGGATGTTATTGACTACCCAGTACAGCACCAGGCCGGCCGGGAAGAAGAAGAACATCACCGAGAACACGATGGGCATGAACATCATCACCTTGGCCTGGACCGGGTCCGGCGGCGTCGGGTTCAGCTTGGTCTGGACGAACATCGACACCGCCATCAGCACCGGCAGGATGAACCACGGGTCGGGCGAGG
This sequence comes from Noviherbaspirillum soli, assembly GCF_015352955.1. Taxonomy (GTDB): domain Bacteria; phylum Pseudomonadota; class Gammaproteobacteria; order Burkholderiales; family Burkholderiaceae_D; genus Noviherbaspirillum_A; species Noviherbaspirillum_A soli. The sequence continues at coordinate 24,763 of NZ_JACYOX010000027.1, read as the reverse complement.
CCAGGTCGTGGATCCAGCCCAGCCACGGCGCATTGCGCATCTCGACGCTGGCCAGCAGCACCCAGTAGAGGGCAATGAAGACCGGGATCTGGACCACGATGGGCAGGCAGCCGCCCAGCGGATTGATTTTCTCGGTCTTGTACAGCTCCATCATGGCCTGGTTCATCTTCTGCGGATCGCCCTTGTGGCGCTCGCGGATCGCGGTCATGCGCGGCGTGACCAGCTTCATCTTGGCCATGCTGCGATAGCTCGCCGCCGACAGCGGGAAGAAAGCCAGCTTGATCAGGATGGTCAGCACGATGATGGTCCAGCCCCAGTTGCCCAGGATGTTGTGGATATGGGTCATCAGCCAGAAGATCGGCTTGGCAATGATCGTCAGCCAGCCGTAGTCCTTTACCAGTTCCAGGCCGGGAGCGACCTTTTCGAGGGTTTCCGATTCCTGCGGGCCGGAATACAGCTTGGTGTCCATGCTGACCGTCGCGCCCGGGGCAATGGTGCCCAGCGGCAGGATGTTGCCGACGGCATACAGGTTGTTGTCCACTTTCTTGGTGAAGATCTCGCGCGGCGCCTTTTCCGGCGGCACGAAGGCCGAGACGAAGTAGTGCTGCACCATCGCGATCCAGCCATTGTCGGACTTGGTGGCATGGTTGTCCTTGCCGCTGCCGATCTTGTCAAAGGCCAGCTTCTGGAACTTGTCTGCTTCGGTATAGACAGCCGGGCCTGTAAAGGTGCTGTAAAACTTGGAATCGCCCGGCAATGCGCCGCCATCGCGCAGCAATTGCTCATACAGCGACGGCGACACCGGCGCGCCGGAGACGTTGGTCACGTCATGCTTCAGGCCGATGGTGTAGTCGCCGCGATGGAAGGTATAGGTCTTGGTCAGCTTCACGCCGCCCTGCTCGGACGTCAGCACCAGCTTGACTTCGTTGCCGCTGTCCAGCGTGCGCGGACCGGGCTGCACGGTGAACGGCGTGCGGTGATTCGGGAAAGCGCCGCCGATCAGGCCGGTCTGGCCGAGGTAAGTGCGTTCCGCGCTGGAATCGAACAGCACCACGTTCTTGGTCGGGTCCTGCGTGTCCTTGTGCTTGAGCAGCTCCAGGCGGCGCAGTTCGCCGCCGATGCTGTCGATTTCCGCTTTCATCACGTCGGTGGTGATGGTGATGCGCTCGCCGGCAACCGCGGCTGGCGCAGCATTCGGCACGGCGGCCGGCGCGGCGCCAGGCACTGCGGCGGCACCCGGCGCGGCGGCTGCGCCCGTGGCCTGCGGTACGGTGTTGGCTGCCGGCGGCGTGCCAGTCGTGCCGGTGGCGGTGGCCGGCTTGGCCTGCTGGGTCGCCGTCGGAAAGAACATCGATGGCTTGCCGGTGTAACGCAACCAGTTGTCCCAAAGCAACAGCATCGACATCGAGAATACAACCCACAGGACGGTGCGTTTGATATCCATATGTTTATTCATCAGTAATCAGCAATTCAGGAGTGAGCGGACGATTTCGCGGGGACCGGATCAAGCCCGCCCGGGTGCCAGGGATGGCATTTGCACAGGCGCCGCGCGGCCAGCAGGCTGCCATGGGCGGGGCCGTGCAGGCGGATGGCTTCCGCGGCGTAGTCGGAACAACTGGGATAAAAGCGGCAGTTTTGGCCCATGAACGGGCTGATGCCCAGCTTGTAGGCCCGCAGCAACAGCAGCAGCAAGGGCTTCATGGCTGCGCTCCGCCCTGCTGGCGCAGTGGATGGAACAGGCGGGAGACTTCCAGGCGCAGCGCGGTCTTCAGCGCCGATGTGGTGGCCGGCCCGGCCTTGGTGTTGACCGGCTTGGAAAGCCGGACCACGCAGTCTACCGGGGGCAGCTTGCTCTGGCGGAACAGCTCCCGGGTGATGCGTTTGATCGCATTGCGGGTGACCGCGCGCGGCGCGAAGCGTTTGGCGACGACCACGCCCAGGCGCGCATGCGCCAGTTCATTGGAACGCGTGTACAGCACGAAATGCGCTGTACGCTGCACGGGCCGCAAACGAAAAACGGATGAGAACTCATCCGTTTTAATGATGCGCTTGTCGCGTGCGTAATCCTGAGGGCGTTCGCCGGTCACGCCAGCAGCGAGCAGTCAGGTGCCGACTTAGGCGGCGAGGCGCTTGCGGCCCTTGGCGCGACGTGCGTTGAGCACAGCGCGGCCACCGCGGGTTGCCATGCGTACGCGAAAGCCATGGGTGCGCTTGCGGCGGACAACGGAAGGTTGGTAAGTACGTTTCATGTTGGTTCTCGCTATTGAGCAGAAGTACGGAAAAAGAAAATAGGGCGGAAAGTTCGCAAGCTGCAACCCCGGCGCCGCTGGCGTCGACTTCAGCCACAGCAGGCGCTTGCGGAGCCTGCAGCCGCCACAACATCGACGCTGCTGGCAGTGAACCCGTGATTAAACAGCAGTTTGCGCTTGTTTGTCAATCACTTAGCCTCATATAGATAAGCATGGTGAAATGCGCAAGGCAGTCGCTTAGATCGCCTGCCTGTGGATAACTTTGGCGGTCGCGGGTAGAATACACCAATTCGAAGTCCGCATTCCCGCGATAAACAAACGCAGCCTGGGCCATCGCATCACCGGTCCCGCGCTACTCAATCAGACGATTCATGGAAAATTTCTGGCAGACCTGCTCCGCGCAGCTGGAGCAGGAACTGACGCCTCAGCAGTTCAGTGCCTGGATCAAGCCGCTCGCCCCGCTCGATTTCGAGGAAGGCCGCCTGCGCATTGCCGCGCCGAACCGCTTCAAGCTGGATTGGGTGAAAACCCAGTTTGCCAGCCGGATCAGCACGCTGGCGGCGCAGTTCTGGGAAGAGCCGATCGAGGTGCAGTTCGTGCTGGACCCGCGCGTGGGCAATGCCCGCCGGGCAGCCGAACAGGCCGCGCCGGCCGCAGCCTCGCAGGTGGCGCCGCGCGAGCGCGACGGCGCGCAGTCCGATGTGGAGGTGCGCGAGCCGGCGGCCGACCTGGCCGATTCGCCGCGCCGCGAGCAGAGCAAGATCAACACTGCGCTGACCTTCGATAGCTTCGTTACCGGCAAGGCCAACCAGCTGGCGCGGGCGGCGGCGATCCAGGTGGCCAACAACCCGGGCATTTCCTACAACCCACTGTTCCTGTATGGCGGCGTGGGCCTGGGCAAGACCCACCTGATCCATGCGATCGGCAACCAGGTGCTGGCCGAGAATGCCAATGTGCGCATCCGCTACATCCATGCCGAGCAGTATGTGCGCGACGTGGTGACGGCCTACCAGCGCAAGGGCTTCGACGACTTCAAGCGCTATTACCATTCGCTCGACCTGCTGCTGATCGACGATATCCAGTTCTTCGGCGGCAAGAGCCGCACCCAGGAAGAATTCTTTTACGCGTTCGAGGCGCTGATCGCGGCGAAGAAGCAGATCATCATCACCAGCGATACCTATCCGAAGGAAATCACCGGCATGGATGACCGGCTGATCTCCCGCTTCGACTCCGGCCTGACCGTGGCCGTGGAGCCGCCCGAACTGGAAATGCGGGTGGCCATCCTGCTGAAGAAGGCGGCATCGGAGGGCGCCAACCTGTCCGACGACGTGGCCTTCTTCGTGGCCAAGCACCTGCGTTCCAACGTGCGCGAACTCGAAGGCGCGCTGCGCAAGATCCTTGCCTATTCGCGCTTCCACGGCAAGGAAATCACGATCGACGTGGTCAAGGACGCGCTGAAGGACCTGCTGTCGGTGCAGAACCGCCAGATCTCGGTGGAAAACATCCAGAAGACGGTGGCCGACTTCTTCAACATCAAGGTCGCCGACATGTATTCGAAGAAGCGGCCGGCCAACATCGCGCGGCCGCGCCAGATCGCGATGTATCTGGCCAAGGAGCTGACGCAGAAGAGCCTGCCGGAAATCGGCGAGCTGTTTGGCGGACGCGACCACACCACGGTATTGCATGCGGTGCGCAAGATCGCGGCGGACCGTAGCAAGAGCCCGGAATGCAACCACGAGCTGCATGTGCTGGAGCAGACCTTGAAGGGCTGACGCGCTGCCTGCGCGGCTGTGGATAAGCCGGCGCAGGCAACGCAGCTTGCAAACAACACGCAACACTTAACAAGCAACACAAACCGGCAATCAGAAATACGCAGCAAGCAGTGCATGCAGACGACGCCTGCATGAGATGGACAGCATCAACAAAACCGAACCAGAACCAGGATTCTGATCAACCATAAGGAAAAGCCATGCAATTGGTCAAAACTCACAGGGACACGCTACTTCGGCCACTGCAAGTCGTGAGTGGTATTGTCGAGCGTCGGCATACGCTGCCGATTCTGGCCAATATCCTCATCCGCAAGGACGGCGAGCGGGTGTCCTTCCTGTCGACCGATATCGAAGTGCAGATCACCACCCATGCCAACGTGGGCAGCGGCAGCGACATCGCCGCCACCACGGTGGCCGCGCGCAAGCTGCTCGACATCCTGCGCGCGCTGCCGGACGGCGACGATGTCGCGCTGTCGCTGGCCAACAAGCGCATGACGGTACAGTCGGGCAAGTCGCGCTTCGCGCTGCAGACCCTGGCCGCCGAGGAGTTTCCGACGGTGGCCCAGGCCGAGCAGTACAGCGCCACCGTGACCCTGCCGCAGAAAACCCTGAAGCACCTGTTCAACATGGTCCATTTCGCGATGGCCCAGCAGGACATCCGCTACTACCTCAACGGCCTGCTGCTGGTGGTCGACGGCAAGAACGTGATCGCGGTCGCCACCGACGGCCACCGGCTGGCGTTCTGCCAGGTCGAGGTCGACGAGGAATTCCCGCGCCAGGAAGTGATCATCCCGCGCAAGACCATCATCGAACTGCAGCGCCTGCTCGAAGAGAGCGACGAGCCGGTGCAGCTCGACATCGCCGGCAACCAGGTCAGGCTGACCTTTGCCGACATCGAACTGGTGTCCAAGCTGGTGGAAGGCAAGTTCCCCGACTACACCCGCGTCATTCCCAAGGGCTACAAGAACGACTTCACGATCGACCGCGACCGCCTGCTGCGCTCGCTGCAGCGCGCCGCCATCATGACCTCCGACAAGTTCAAGGGCGTGCGCTGCGTGATCAGCCCGGGCAGCATGAAGATCAGTTCCACCAACGCCGACCAGGAAGAAGCGGTCGACGAACTCGAGATCGATTACGGCGGCGACAGCATCGACATCGGCTTCAATGTCAGTTACCTGCTGGACGTCCTCAACAACCTTAAATGCGACAACGTCAACATCGCGCTCGGCGACGCCAATTCATCGGCCCTGATCACGATTCCGGACAATGCCGATTTCAAGTATGTCGTAATGCCGATGCGTATCTGATGACCGCCGCGAAGCGGCGGCCGGGGGCCCTGCGCGATTGCCGCGGGGCGCAGTACCTCATGTTGTCCAGCACGATGGCAGTCGCGGGACATGCAAGCCCTGCTCGCATGTCCCCCGCCCCATTTGAACTCCGTTTCGATTTTTAGCAGCATCCGTTTTTTAGAAGGCAGCCATGTCCGCGATTCCAACTGAACCGACCAAAGAGCCACAAGCCAACCAGTACGGCGCATCCTCCATCCAGATCCTGGAAGGCCTGGAAGCCGTGCGCAAGCGCCCGGGTATGTACATCGGCGATACCTCCGATGGCACCGGCCTGCATCATCTGGTGTTCGAGGTGCTGGACAATTCCATCGACGAATCGCTGGCCGGCCACTGCACCGAGATCCACGTCACCATCCACGCCGACAATTCGATCTCCATCACCGACAACGGCCGCGGCATCCCCACCGGCATCAAGTGGGACGACAAGCACGAGCCCAAGCGCAGCGCGGCCGAGATCGTGATGACCGAGCTGCATGCCGGCGGCAAGTTCGACCAGAACTCGTACAAGGTTTCGGGCGGCCTGCATGGCGTGGGCGTGTCCTGCGTCAACGGCCTGTCCAAGCTCCTGAAGCTGACCGTGCGCCGCGATGGCAAGCAGCACTACATGGAGTTCGTGCGCGGCGTGCCGCAGAACCGCGAACTCGAAACCATCGATGGCGTGCTGGTGTCGCCGATCAGGGTCACCGGCGAGACAGACAAGCGCGGCACCGAGGTGCACTTCTGGGCCGACGAGGAAATCTTCACCCATGTCGAATTCCATTACGACATCCTGGCCAAGCGCATCCGCGAGCTGTCCTTCCTGAACAACGGCGTGCATATCAAGCTGTCGGACCAGCGCACCGGCAAGGAAGAGGTGTTTGCCTTCGAAGGCGGCACGCGCGGCTTTGTCGAGTACATCAACAAGGCCAAGAACGTGCTGCATCCGACCATCTTCCAGGCCACCGGCGAAAGGCTGTCGGACCAGAACACCAACATCACCGTGGACGTGTCGATGCAGTGGAACGACGCCTTCAACGAGCAGGTGCTGTGCTTCACCAACAACATCCCGCAGCGCGATGGCGGCACCCACCTGACCGGCCTGCGCGCGGCGATGACCCGCGTGATCAACAAGTACATCGATGAAAACGACTTTGCCAAGAAGGCCAAGGTCGAGATCGCCGGCGACGACATGCGCGAAGGCCTGACCTGCGTGCTGTCGGTGAAGGTGCCGGAGCCGAAATTCAGCTCGCAGACCAAGGACAAGCTGGTGTCGTCCGAGGTCCGCGGCCCGGTCGAGGAAATCGTGGCCAAGACCCTGGCCGACTACCTGCAGGAAAAGCCGGCCGACGCCAAGATCATCTGCGGCAAGATCGTGGAAGCCGCGCGTGCCCGCGAGGCGGCGCGCAAGGCGCGCGACCTGACCCGTCGGAAAGGCGTGATGGACGGCCTGGGCCTGTCGGCCAAGCTGGCCGACTGCCAGGAAAAGGACCCGGCGCTGTGCGAACTCTACGTGGTCGAGGGCGACTCCGCAGGCGGCTCGGCCAAGCAGGGCCGCGACCGCAAGTTCCAGGCCATCCTGCCGCTGCGCGGCAAGGTGCTGAACGTGGAAAAGGCGCGCTTTGAAAAGATGCTGTCGTCCGAGCAGATCACGACGCTCATCGCCACGCTCGGCACCTCGATCGGCGCCGATGAATTCAACATCGACAAGCTGCGCTACCACCGCATCATCATCATGACCGATGCCGACGTCGACGGCGCCCACATCCGCACGCTGCTGCTGACCCTGCTGTACCGGCAGATGCCCCTGCTGGTCGAGCGCGGCCATGTGTATATCGCGCAGCCGCCGCTGTACAAGGTCAAGCATGGACGCGACGAGCGCTACCTGAAGGACGATGTCGAGGAAGCCGGCTACATGATGCAGATCGCGCTGCATGACGCGGCGCTGGTGCCGGCCGAACATGCCGAGCCCATCAGCGGCGACGCGCTGGCCGAGCTGGTACGCCAGTACAACACCGCCAACGCGATCATCATGCGCCTGACCCGCGCCATCGACAGCGCGGCGCTGTCGGCCATCATGACCGGCGTCACCCTGAAGCTCGACAGCGTTGCCGATGCCGAAGCCTCGGCGCAGGCGATGCGCGAGGCGATCAAGGACCCGAGCGTGGAAGTGGTGGTGCGCTCCGATGAACTGTCGGACAAGCACATGCTGCGCATCCAGCGCATGCACCATGGCAATGTGCGCGTGTCCGTGATCGACGCCGACTTCATCGACAGCCCCGACTATGCGGTGCTGTCGGCGGCGGCGGCCACCTTCCGCGGCCTGATCGGTCCGGGCGCGCTGGTGCGCCGGGGCAGCGGCGAGAAAATCAGGGAATCGGCCATCACCGACTTCCATCAGGCCATGGCATGGCTGCGCGACGAGGCCGAACGCGGCGTGTCCAAGCAGCGCTACAAGGGCCTGGGCGAGATGAACCCCGAGCAGCTGTGGGAAACCACGATGGACCCGAAGGTGCGGCGCCTGCTGAAGGTGCAGATCGAGGATGCCATCGCGGCCGACCAGATATTCACCACCCTGATGGGCGACGATGTCGAGCCGCGCCGCGCATTCATCGAGATGAACGCGCTGCAGGCCGGCAATATCGACGTGTAATACCAAGCCCGATCCATGACGTGCCAGATGAAACGGATGGATTTTTGCGTGTGGCAAGGCGGGTGAGGAGTCAATAGCCCGGCTATTGACGACGATCCCAACGCAGCCAGACGGAAAAAGCCGCCGTTTCATGGCACGTCATGGGTTGGGCTTGGTATAAGATTGCGGCCGGCAGCGCGCCGGCCGCAATGCCCCCTACTCCGCAGCAGCCGCCACCAGCAATGCCAGCCCGGCGCCGACCCCGGCGGGAATGCCGTAACGTTCCGCCCTCGATGCCGGGTCGCCAGCGATCACGACGACCGGCACGGTCGTCAGTTCAAGCACCTTGTTGGTGACGGAGTCCTCGAAGGTCCGGATCAGCGAGCTCTTGCGCGCGGTGCCCATGACGATGTGATCGCAGCGCAGGTCCCGGGCGACCTCCGCAATCAGGCTTGCCCTTTCGCCGACCGCGTAATGCACCGTGTACGGCGCGCCGGCTTCGTCGAGCATCCGTCTGCTTGCCTGCAGCGCTTCCCTGGACGCTTCCTGGTGGGCGGCGTTGACGGCGGCCCTGCCGGCGAAGCGGGTGACATTCCTGGAGAACGGCGGCTGCACGTTCAGGAGATGGATGTTCATCCCCGGGTTGCATCTGAACTGGCGCAGCACATGCCGCACGGCATGCCGGGCATTGCTGGAGCCGTCAACTGGAATGAGTATCTTCAACATGGCGTTTCTCCTGTAGTTGCGCATCACCGCGCACGACGAGCACCGGCCTTTCCGCCGAGTGGACCACCTGCTGCGCCACCGAGCCGAGCAGCAGCGACGCGGTTGCCGAAAGGCCGCGCGCGCCGATGACGATGCCCCGGCTGCCGAGCGATCTGGCCGTGTCCACGATGCCTGCTGCGGGGTCGCCCATCAGCACATGAAGCCGCCACCCCGACTCGCGCTCGTCCAGCCTGGCGCAAGCTTCGGCGGCCGCTGCCCAGCCGCGTCTGGGCAGCTCGGTTTCAGCGGCTTCCCTGCTCAGCCAGGGCTGCACATTGACCAGATCGAGCACGCGTTTTCCGCTCTCCATGGAAAGCCGCATGGCCACGTCCAGGGCCTGCAGCGCGTGTTCCGATCCATCGAGTGCGACAAGCCAGTCGTCATCAGGCGTATCAGGACATGAAGTCGCTTGCGACTGGAATGTGACCGCGATGAGCCGTTCGTCAGCGTCGCGTTGCCTGTGGCACGGCTTGGGCGCGCTGTCGCGCCCTTCAGGTTCGGTGTGGTTGATGGATGCATTGGACATGGTGGATAGCCTCTCATCGGGAGGAGTCATGGACAATCTGTGGTGCCTTGCGCTGCGACAACCGCAGGCTCAGGATCACCGACATCGCGATGATGCCGCCGACAATGGCCAGTGACCATTGCACCGGCATGTGGAACCAGGGCATTGCCAGCATCTTGCCGCCGATGAATACCAGCACGATGGCCAGGCCATACTTCAGCAGGTGGAAGCGGTCCGCCATGTCGGCCAGCAGGAAGTACAGCGCGCGCAGGCCCATGATCGCGAAGATGTTGGACGTGAAGACGATGAAGGGATCGGTGGTGACGGCGAAGATCGCCGGAATGCTGTCCACCGCGAACACCAGGTCGCTGGCTTCGATCATCACCAGCACCAGGAACATCGGCGTGGCATACAGCAGGCCCTCCCGGCGCACGAAGAATGCCTGGCCGTGGAAGCCCGCCGTGATGCGCATGTGGCCGCGCAGCCAGCGCAGCAATGGATTGCGCTCGAGGTCGGGCTTCTTGTCGGCGAACACCAGCATCTTGATGCCGGTGACGACCAGGAAGGCGCCGAACACATAAAGCACCCAGGCGAACTCCCGCACTACCCAGACGCCTGCCAGGATCATGCCGGCGCGCATTGCGATCGCGCCCAGCACGCCATACAGCAGCACGCGGCGCTGCAGTTCGGGCGGCACCGCGAAGTAGGTGAAGATCATCACGAAGACGAACATGTTGTCCACCGACAGCGACTGCTCGATCAGGTAGCCGGTGACGAACTCCAGCGCCTTGCGGTTGGCGACTTCACGGCCGACGCTGCCGTCGAGATGCCACCACAGCAGCGCACCGAAGGACAGGGCAAGCGTCACCCAGGCGGCGACCCAGGCCGATGCTTCCCTGACCGACACGCGGTGCGCCTTCTTGCCACCCAGCACGAACAGGTCGAGCGCCAGCATGGCAAGCACGAAGGCGATGAAGGCGACCCACATTGACGGCGTCGCGAAACTATCGATGTCCTGCACGATTGCTCCTTGAGGCGGTGGGCCAGAGGGCGCCGGCGCATTGGCCGGCGTGCCGCCACTGACGGCGTGGCGGCGTGGCGGCGCCTGCCACCACTACCACGACGACGGTTGGTGATCTTCAGTGTCAGCCAAGCCGGCACATCGGACAAGTAGAATAAATTTTCAATACAGATCGGTTTTTTCGATGTCGGGCGCAGGCGGGAAATGCGCGCGGCGGCCGCCCGCGGCCATCGGGCAAGGGGAAGTTCAGGTAAGCTCGGCAGCCAGGCCCGCTCCCATTCAATCCCGTACTGTCACCCGGCACCGAAGCGCATGAAACGCATTCTTTATCCCGTCCTCTTCCTGCTTGCACTGATCCTCGCCGGCTGCGCCAGCCCGCCGCGCGCGCCGACGAACCGCATCACCGCCGCCGCCTTCCGCGATGAGCCGATGGCTTCGCCGGCCGCGCGGGAAGTCGGCATGTATGCGCTGATGCTGCTTCAGACCGGCTACCAGTTCGGCGGCAAGAATCCATCGGCCGGGCTGGACTGTTCGGGGCTGGTCACCCATGTGTACCGCGAGGCGGCTTCCCTGCCCCTGAAGGGCAATGCCGCTGCGCTGGCGCGCGAGGGCCGGCCGGTCGGGCCGGGGCAGCTGCGCACTGGCGACCTGGTGTTCTTCAACACGCTGGGCCATTCCTATTCCCATGTCGGGATCTACCTCGGCAACGGCGACTTCATCCATGCGCCCAGCGCGCGCGGCCGGGTGCGGGTGGAAAACCTCGCCACCCGCTACTGGTCCGAGCGTTTCGAAGCGGCCCGGACGCTGCTGGACTGACCCGCATCGGAATGGGTATTACAGCAGCTCGTTGATCGTGTAGAAGGCATGGTCCTTGAGCTTGTGCCACAGGCTGCGCCGGGTCCACTGCTCCAGGTCGACCTCCCTGGCGCCGGCTGCGTATTTTTCGAAGATCGCATCGAAGCGCTGCGCAATGGCTTCGTCCTTGATGCCCAGCATGATCTCGTCATTGGTCTCGAAGGAGCGGTCGTCGAAGTTGGATGAGCCGACCGCGCTCCATATGCCATCGACCGTCATGATCTTCTGGTGCAGCAGGGTATCCGGGTACTCGAACAGGCGCACGCCGCAGCGCATCAGCTTTTCGAAGTTGCGATGGCCGGCATGCTGCACCATGGGGTTGTCGCTGCCGCTGGTGGCGGGCATCAGCACCCGCACATCCACGCCGCGCGCCACCGCCTGGCCGAAGGCGTCGATCGCGTCCGGCTCGGGAATGAAGTACGGGTTCTGTATCCAGATGCGCTTCCTGGCCAGGCAGATCGCGGTGTGATGCAGGATCTTGACCGCCGGCGCCGAGTTCTCGGGCTTCAGGAAGGCGGCATGGATCAGCACGTCGCCCTCGGGCTTCAGTGCCGGAAACACATCCTCGCCGACGAACAGCTCGCCGGTCTCGCCGGTCCAGTTCTCGCTGAAGGCGCCCTGTATCGCATGCACGATGGGGCCGCGCAACTGCACGCTGACGTCGCTGTAGTGATGCGCATCCTCTGCATTGCCCAGCCATTCATCCTTGATGCAATGGCCGCCGACGAAGGCTTCGAGGCCGTCGATGATCACGATCTTGCGGTGGGTTCGGTCATTCAGCACGCCGATGTTGCGAAAGGAATTGTCATGGAAGAAGACGACCTTGCAGCCGGCCCCTTCCATCTGCCGGCGCGCCGCCTTGCCCATCTTGCCCGAGCCGTTCGCATCGAGCATCACGCGCACCTGCACGCCGGCGCGGGCCCGCTCCGACAGGGCGTCGGCTACCCGCTTTTCCAGCGCGCCCTCGCTCCACAGGAAGGTCTCGAAATGCACCGACTTGCGCGCAGCGCCGATGCGCGCGACCAGCACGTCGAAGAAGGCGCCGTTCTCATGCACCGTCACCGCATTGCCTGCCACAGCCGTGCCCAGCGTCAGGCCGGCCAGCGACGGGACCAGCTCGCCGATCGATGCCTGGCATTCGATGCGCAGCTTGGGATCGCGATGGCGCCGGTGCGACCAGATGATGGCAATCAGCAGCAGGATGATGGTCAGGCTGGCCAGGGCCAGATACAGCAGGGTGTGGCTGCCAGGGGAATCGTTCATCGGGCTTGGCGGTATGAGCGCTGGTTGGTGATAGTAGGAGGAAAGAAAGCCGGCATGGCCTGTACCGGATTGTCTATTGCAGGAAAAACAAGATGTTGAAAAGTCGCAATGTTTTGCATTCGAGATGCATGTTTCTGCAGGCGGGCCTGCCGGCGCCGAAGCGCCGTTTTGCCGGGGCGCGTCGAGAGAATGGGCCATCACCACGTCGACAAGGAGATCCGGCCATGAAAACCATCCATCCCTCGGGCATGCTCAAGGCTGCCCTGCTGGCCGACGCGGCCGCCAGCGGCGCGCTGGCGCTGCTGCAACTGCTGGCGAACCGCATGCTGACGCAATGGCTGGCGCTCGACAGCCGCCTGCTGCTTTACACCGGCATCTTCCTTCTGGGCTATGCCAATTTGCTTCTGGTGCTGGCCTATACCGACCGCGTCTGGCCGTGGCTGCTGCGGCTCATCATCGCCGGCAATGGCGCATGGGCGGCGGCCTGCCTGGCGCTGATGGCGCTGCCCGGCCAGGCGCCGACGTCTCTGGCGGCGGCCTATCTCGGCCTGCAGGCAGCCTGCGTGCTGGCTTTCGCCGCCTGGCAGCATGCGGGGCTGATGGCGTCATCCGGCATGCGGCGCGGGCCGGCCCGCACCAGCCCCTGAGACAGGCTCACGGGGCCAGTCTCCGGGCCGCATTACCTCATCCATCGCCAACCGAAAGGAACCGTCATGAACAACATTGCCTATGTCGCGCTTGCCTGCGGCATCATCATCGGCCTGGGCGCGGTGGGCGCCTGCATCGGCATCGCGCTGATGGGCGGCCGCTACCTGGAAGCCTCGGCGCGCCAGCCGGAGCTGATCAACACGCTGCAGGTGAAGATGTTCCTGCTGGCCGGGCTGATCGATGCGAACTTCCTGATCGGCGTCGGGGTGGCGATGCTGTTCGCCTTCGCCAATCCCTTCGCCGGCTGAGTTGGTTATGCTGCGGCTTCGGACCATGAGCGATATCACAGGGTTGCATCACTGACGGGGAGCATGGACATGGCGGGATGGCAGGCAACGCATATCGAGCAGGACACGGGGCTGCCCGCCGCCGAAAGCCTGTTCCGCGACTTCGCGCAGTCGCTGCGCTACTGGCGCGCCAGGCGCGGCTACAGCCAGCTGCGGCTGTCGGCCGAAAGCGGGATTTCGCAGCGCCATATCAGCTTCCTGGAGAGCGGCCGTTCCCAGCCAAGCCGCGAACTGATCGTCCGGCTCGGCAACGCGCTCGACATTCCGCTGCGCCAGCGCAATGCGATGCTGCTGGCGGCCGGCTTCGCCCCGGCCTACCGGGAACGCTCGCTGACGGACCCGGAGCTGGCCGCGGTCAGGCAGGCGCTGGACTTCATGCTGGCCCAGCAGGCGCCCTATCCGGCGCTGGTGGTGGACCGCCTGTGGAAGCTGGTGATGCTCAACCAGCCGGCGCGGCGGCTGATGGGCTGGCTGCTGGGCCTGGCGCCGGGCCAGCCGCTGCCGGCCGAGGGCGTCAATGTGGTCAGGCTGATGCTGGACCCGCACGGCATCCGGCCCTGCCTGCAGAACTGGCAGGAAGTCTGCGCCGACCTGCTGCACTGGGTGCAGCGCGAAGCCATGGCCGACGGCCCCGGCAGCGAGGCGACCCGGCTGCTCGAATCGCTCTTGACCCTGCCCGGCGTGCGCGAGGCGGCGCGCGCCGTCAATCCCGACAGCCACACCCTGCCCTTCATGACCGTCGCGCTGCGCAAGGGCGATACCGAGCTGCGCCTGTTCACCACCATCGCGACCATGGGCACGCCGCGCGACGTCACGGTGCATGAACTGCGCATCGAATCCTTCTTCCCGGCCGATGCCGCTACCGCCGCCTGGTTCCAGGCCCATGCCCAAGCGGACGGCGCAAGCGCCTGACGCGCGCCATGGCGGGCGCTACCATTGCGCGTTTCCCGATGAGACAATCGGCCTGGACTTTTCAGGAGAACAGGCATGAAGACCATCCGACTGATCATGGCCGGCTTGGCCAGCGCCGCGCTGCTGTGCAGCGCCGGCCATGCAGGCGCGCAGCAGTGGCCGGCAAGGCCGCTGCGGGTGATCGTCGCCTTCGGGCCCGGCTCGACGCCGGACATCGTGGCCCGCATCGTGTCGGACCGGCTCTCGCACAGCCTGGGCAAGCCGGTGGTGGTGGAAAACAAGCCGGGCGCGGCCGGCAATATCGGCACCGACGCGGTGGCCAAGGCGGCGCCGGACGGCTATACGCTGGGCGTCACCATTTCCGGTCCGCTGGCGGCCAACACGGTGCTGTTCGGGAAGCTGCCCTACAATCCGCAGACCGACATCGCGCCGATCAGCATCGCCGCCACCCAGCCCAGCGTGCTGGTGGTGTCGCGCGATACCGGCGCGGCCGACATGCCGTCGCTGCTGGCGCGGCTGCGCGGCAATCCGGGCAAGTTCAATTACGCGTCCATGGGCACCGGCAGCATCTCGCACCTGGCCATGGCTGCGCTGGCGGCGCGCAGCGGCACCGAGATCGTGCATGTGCCCTATCCCGGCTCGGGCCAGGCGGTGGCTTCCATCCTGGCCGGCGATACCCAGATGGCGGTGCTGCCGGCGGCGGCCGTCATGCCGCATGTGCGGGCCGGCAGGCTCGATGCGCTGGCGGTCGCCACCGCCAGGCGTTCCGCGGTGCTGCCCGAACTGCCGACGCTGGGCGAGGCCGGCCTGCCGGATATCCAGGGCGACGCCTGGATGGGCTTCATCGCACCGGCCGGCACGCCGTCGGCCATCATCGACCGCCTGCAGAAGGAGATCGCGCGCATCCTCCACGAGGACGAGGTGAAGGGCAGGCTGCAGGCCCAGCTGATGGAGCCTGTGGGCGGCACGCCGGCCCAGTTCCGCGCCACGCTGAAGTCCGACCTGGCGCGCTGGCAGCCGGTGATCCAGAAGAACCAGATCAGGCTGGATTAGCAAAGCCTGTTCGGCCGGCCCAGCCTGAATGATGCGAGCGCCGTGCCGCACTGCATCCCGCCTCCTTGCCATGCGCCTGTCGACGCAAGTGGCGTAGGTGCAATCCCCCGAAGGGGCATTGCACCATGCCGGCTGATGCCAGCCAGGCCAGACACTTCCTAGCGGTTGAACGCCGCCTGCAGATCCGCCTGGCTGCTGACGCCGCTTTGCAGCAGCAGCATCAGCAGGATGCGCGCCTTGGCCGGCTTCAGGTCGTCGGCCATCACGGCGCCGGCGTCGGCGGTGGTCTTGCCGCCGCCGACGAAGCCGTAGTTGGGCAGCACGCGGCCATTGTGCACGCGGGTCGACACCACCACCGGCACGTTCTTCGACAGCGCGTATTTCACCGCCTCGAACATCGGCATGTTCATGTTGCCCATGCCCAGCGCCTGCACCACGATGCCGCGCACGCCGCGGTCCACTGCCTGGCGCAGCGCCATGCCGTCGGCGCCGCCATACATCGCCACGATCTCCACCTCGGGCATCTTGTCCGTGCGGATGGCAATGTTCTGCCGGCGCACCGGCGCGTTGGCATACATCACCCGGTCGGGATAGACCTCGCCCAGGAAGCCGAAGTCGCCGGAGTTGAAGGTTTCCACATTCGAGGTATGGGTTTTGGTGACGTAGCGGGCCGAGTTGATCTGGTTGTTCATGGCCAGCATCACGCCCTTCTGCTGCGACTGCTGGTCGACCGCGATGCGCACCGCGTTGAGCAGGTTGCGCGGGCCGTCGAAGTCGGACGACGAGGCATTGCGCTGGGCGCCGATCAGCACCACCGGCTTGGCCGATTTCACGGTCAGGTCGAGCCAGAACGCGGTTTCCTCCAGCGTGTCGGTGCCATGCGAGACGATCACGCCGGCCACCTCGGGCTTGTCGAGCGCGGCCTGCACGGCGCGCGTCAGTTCGATCCAGCGCGCCGGGTCCATGTAGTCGGAAGGCACGTTGGACAGGTTGTTGACCTGGATGGACGCGTACTTGGCGACGTCGGGCACGGTGGCCAGCAGGTCGTCGCCGGAAATGGCCGGCACCGGCGCATTCTTGACCGGATCGATCTTCATCGCGATGGTGCCGCCGGTGGCGATGAACTGCACCTGCGGCAGGTTTTGCGCGCCCGCGGCGGAAGCGGCGGCCAGCAGGCTGATGCCGAATAACGCTTTTTTGAATCTCACTGTTTGCCTCTTTTTATCGTCATTATGGATACCAACCCAACCCATGACGCGCCATGAAGCCGTGTCCTTTTCCGCCTGGCTGCGTCGGGATCGTCGTCAATAGCTGGCTGTTGGCTCCTCACCCGTCTTGCCGGACGAAAAAAACCATCGGTTTCATCAGGCATGTCATGGGTTGGGACTGGTATAAGAAAGCCGCCTCGCGGCGGCGGCATCATTGTAGTGCCGTGGCGGCAATGGTTGTAGCCAGTTTCGCTTCCCGTTTTGCAAGGCGCATGCCGGCGGTTTTGGCGTCAGTTCCTATAATGTGGTCCGGAATCGTCAAGAGAGGGTCAGCCAGTGCAGGGAATCAAACGCAAGGTGGTGTACGTGGGGGTGTTCGAGGCGATTGCGATCGTGGTGTGCAGCCTGGGCTTTGCAGCGCTGTCGGACCGTGGCCTGGGCCATGCGGGCGTGTTGTCGGTGGCGACGTCGGTAGTGGCGGTGCTGTGGAATTTCTTCTTTACGATGATGTTCGAGGCCTGGGAAGCGCGCCAGCAGGTGCGCGGCCGCAGCGTGGCGCGCCGGATGGCGCATGCGGCGATCTTCGAGGCGGGGCTGGTGCTGCTGCTGGTGCCGCTGATTGCCTGGTGGCTGGAAGTGAGCCTGCTGCGCGCGCTGGTGATGGATCTCGGGCTGGCCGCATTCTTCCTTGCCTACACCTTTGTCTTCAACTGGTGCTTCGACCGCATCTTCGGCCTGCCGGCCTCGGCCGGCCCGGCGCCGTCGCGGCCCTGAGGCCGGGCCGCGACGCCTGCTTAGCTCTTGGCCTGCAGGCCCAGGCTGTGGATGGTTTCCCGCTCCGCCTCAAAGGTCTCGCGCGCAAATTTCGTATAGGCGGCGCTGTCGAGATAGATCACCGACTGGTCATACTTTTCCAGCACCGACAGCAGGGCCGGATCTTCCAGCGATTTCTTGAAGGCGTCATGCAGCTTCTTGACGATGGCCGGGTCCATGCCGGCCGGGCCGGCCACGCCGAACGGCGAATCCGACACGGTCTGGTAGCCCAGTTCGAGCAGGGTCGGCACATCCGGCCAGCGCTTGGCGCGCTTGCTGCCATACACCGCCAGCAGGCGGCAGCGGCCGGCATCGACGAACGGGCCCCAGCCGGTGGCGTCGCTGTGGGCCATCACATGGTTGCCCAGCAGCGCCTGCATGCCATCGGCGTTGCCCTTGTAGGGAATGTGCTGCAGCTTGATGCCGGCGCGCTTGGCGAACTGTTCCATCACCAGGTGCGGCGTGGTGCCGGTGCCGGTCGAGCCATAGGTGAAGGTGTCGGGATTGGCCTTGGCATACTCGACCAGGTCCTTCATCGACTTGATCGGCGAATCGGCGCGCACCACCAGGCCGAAGGTATAGCCGGTCAGGCAGGCGATATAGCTCAGGTCCTTCAGCGGGTCGAACTGCACTTTCTGCATGTGCGGCACGCGGAACACGCCCAGCGGCGTCTGGGTGATGGTGTAGCCGTCCGGCTTGGCCTTGACCATCTCCACCGCGCCGAGGATGCCGCCGGCGCCCGGCCGGTTTTCCACGATCATCTGCGTACCCAGCGCCTTGCCCGCGCTTTCGGCAAAGGCGCGCATCACGACGTCGGTGGAGCCGCCAGCCGGCCACGGGCAGAGCAGCCGGATCGGGCGGGACGGATAGGCCTGCGCCTGGGCCAGGCCGGGCGCCGCAATGGCGGCGCCGGCGGCGGCCGTGGCCTTCAGAAAGTCGCGTCGGGTGAAATGGAATCTGCTGTTGGTCATGCGGGTCTCCGGTCGGGTCGGTGGCTGCCATTCAGACACAATGAAAGCGCTTGAATATTCTGCTATGCAAGACTGCATCCGATGGCGGTAAGGTTCTCGACACGATACGCTTGAAAAGGAAGCAAAGCGATCGCGCCATATTGTTCTGCATTGCAGTACTTGATTCTGCAATGGAGGGCTAGTGTATCGGGTCATGCCCATGCTGTAAATGTGCGGGCGACTCTGCCGCCGCGATTCTTCGGGTTGCAAAAAAGTACGGTGAGCACCGGTGCCCAGCCTGGCCGTTGGCCAGGCGCCATCCGGCCGCGGCTCATGACTTTCGCCATGCATTGCTGGAAGTGCATGGATGACCGAAGATGCCGCCTTTGGTGGCATTGAAAGCGCCTGCTGCGCGACCTTGGAGCAGTCCGCTGTCCGTTTTGCATCTTGCCGCAAGTTCTGCCGGGGAGGTTTGTTCATGTCGATCAGGTCCGCCGTCGAAGACGACGCATTCGCCATTGCCCGCATCCAGATACTGGCCTGGCGGCAGGCTTACGCCGGCCTGATGCCGCAGGATTTCCTGGACCGCATGGACAGCGTGCGCCGGGTCACCAGCTGGCGGCGCGCCTTGTCTGCGCCGGCGGCAATGGCGACCGATGTGGTGCTCGGCCCAGGCGGGGACATCATTGGCTTTTTCGTCTATGGTGCGTCGCGCGACGCCGACGCCGCCGTCGGCACCGGCGAGCTGGTGGCCATCAACCTGCTGCCCGCGCATTGGCGGCGCGGCCTGGGACGCAGCATGATGGCGCGGCTGCTGGCTGCCGCCGCTGAACGGCGCTGGCAGGCGCTGACATTGTGGGTGCTGGAGACCAACCTGCAGGCCAGGCGATTCTACGAGGCGCATGGCTTCGAGGCCGATGGCGCCAGCCAGGTTGATCTGAAACTGACCGGCGCGCCGCTGCACCTGCTGCGCTACCGGCGTCTGCTTTCGATGCCGCCGCACGGCAGGCCGGGCTGACGCCGCATCCCGACCGGTGCGACTCGTGCCGCGCGGCGTCAGACCGGCTTGCGGCCCACCAGGTAGCGCACGCCTTCCGGGCCGTAGCTCTCGGAGTGCGGCGCATTCGGCGGCAGGTGGAACAGGTCGCCGCGCCGGCAAACCTGTTCCTGGCCGTCCTGCACCAGGCGCAGTTCGCCAGCCAGGATCAGCGCCTTGGCTTCGAACGGATGCCGGTGCAGGTCCAGCGTGCCGTTCGGCTCGCGCTCCACGGTCACGAGCTGCTCGAAACCTTCCTGTCGCAGCAGCTCGACGAATTGATCTTGCTCCATGTTGTCTCCCGCTGGTTGTTTTGTGCAGGCTCAAACGGTGCTGCTGCCCGGTTCGCCGAAACTGACATGGGTCTGCCCCATGCGCGGATGGCCCAGGGTTTCCCCCAGCCGCACCGGCCGCGCCGCTTCCCATTCCTGCTGGAAGCCCAGCGTGTTTTCCGGAAACAGCAGCACCACCGTGGAGCCCAGCAGGAAGCGGCCCATTTCCTCGCCCTTCTTCAGGCTGACCTCGCCCGGCGCATAAGTCCATTCCCGTACCTGCTTCGTGCGCGGCGGATTGACCACGCCATGCCACACCGTGGCCATGCTGCCGACGATGGTGGCGCCGACCAGCGTCAGCACGAAGGGACCGTTGTCGGAGTCGAACACGCAGACCACCCGCTCGTTGCGGGCAAACAGTCCCGGCACGCCGCGCGCCGTGGTCGGATTGACCGAGAACAGCGTGCCGGGAATATAGATCATCCGGATCAGCCGGCCGTCGCACGGCATGTGGATGCGATGGTAGTCGCGCGGGCTCAGGTAGATCGTGGCGAAGCTGCCGTTGCGGAACTGCGCCGCCAGTTTTGCATCGCCGCCCACAAGCGCGGTGGTCGAATAGTAATGGCCCTTGGCCTGGAAGATCTGGTCCTGTTCGATCGGGCCGAACTGGCTGAGCGCGCCGTCAACCGGGCAGATATAAGCTGCCTCCGACAGCGGCCGGACGCCGGCGCGCAGCGCGCGGGTGAAGAAGGCGTTGAAGCTGTCGTAGCTGGCGATATCGGGATTGGCCGCCTCGCTCATGTCGACCCTGTACTTCCGCACGAAGCGGCGGATGATGGCCGTGGTGATGCCGCCCCACCGGCCATTGGCCACCAGGCCGGCGAATACCGTCATTGCATGTTTGGGGAAAAGGTACTGCGGCAAGACAGCGGTGCGATCGGACACGGCGGAACCTGTGGCAAAAAGGAATAGAGATTATAGCGGTGCCCGGGCGCCGGCCACTGCGGCCGGCCGCGGGCATGCAGAAGACAGACAGCAAAGACAGCCGATTGCCTGGTGTCAAATTCTGTATTTTTTACAGGCAAATGGGCTGTAACCGGACATCCAGGCTTGACTGTCCCTGCTGTTTGGGCGACATTTCCCGCTTCGCGAAGGAGGATGGCATGGCGGTGGTATCGATATCGGAAGCGTCCCGGCTGGTTGGCAAGACCCGCCAGACACTTTACAACGACCGCGACAGCGGAAAGTTGTCGTGGACCACACTCGAGACAGGCAAGCCGGGCATCGATACAGCCGAGTTGCAGCGGGTGTATGGCCAGCTGAAACTCAATCCGGTCGGCCAGGCAGTGAAGAATGTCAATTTCGACACACAGGACGGCGGTGCCGACAGCGCTGTCGACCCGACTGTCCACGCGGTGCTGGAAACCGAACTCAAGGGTGCGCAGCAGCGCATCGAACTGCTGGAGCGCATGCTGTCGCTGGAAGCGGCGGCGCGGCGCCAGCAACTGGAATCCCAGCGGGCGGAACTGATGGCCAAGGACCAGATCATCGGCGTGCTGCAGAACCAGATGAAGCTTCTGGAATATATCGCGCCTGTCAAACCCGCCAGCCATGACCAGGCACGTACAGTCGACATGCAGACAGGCCAGACAGGCGATGCACGGGCGCCGGCATCCGCCCGGCAGGCGTCCAATGGACGCAGCTGGCTGTCCAGGTTCTGGCGACGGGCCGCCTGAGGCGCCTGTTGTCGGCCTGGCACCGGTGCGGCCGGGGTTTGTGAAGCCGCAAACGGCCTGATCGCCTGCCGCCCAAGTTCGATTGACGGTTGCCGGTACGCGCGGCTAATCTGGATCGCCAGCCATCTGATCCGGTATCCGAAAATAATGGTTTCCCTGTTACGCCGTGCCGCTTCCGCCGCATCCGCCCTGCTGCTTGCCGCCTGCGCCGGCCTCGGCGGCCCCGCCCTTGCGCCGGGCGCGCCTGAAGCCGAGGTGCTGGCCCGCCTTGGCCAGCCCACCCACGTCTACCAGGACGGCGACGCCCGCCTGCTGGAGTACATGCGCGGCCCGATGGGCCAGACCACCGACATGGCGCGCATCGGCCCGGACGGCCGGCTGCAGTCCCTGACCCAGGTGCTGACCACGGAAAGCTTCGCCCGCATCGTTCCCGGCGTGACCCGGCAGGAACAGGTGCTGCGCATCGTGGGCGCGCCCAGCGAAGTCAGGGTCTACCGCCATCCCGGCATGCGGGCCTGGAATTATCCCTACAGGGAAAGCAATGTCTGGGATTCGATGATGACGATCTACATCGACGACACCGGACTGGTGCGGCGCCTGGAAAACGGCCCCGACCCGCGGCGCATGCCTTCGCACTGGGGCAAGGGCTAGGAGCCTATTCCGCCAGCGCCGCCGCCACCGCCTGCTGCAGGGCCGGCAGCACATCCTCCCCGAACCACGGATGCCGGCTGAACCAGGGCTGGTTGCGCGGCGATGGATGCGGCAGTGGCAGCACGGACGGCGCGTAGTCGCGCCAGGCCATCACGGTCTCGGTCAGCGTGGCCCGGGCGCGCTCCCCGAGGAAATGCCGCTGCGCATACTGTCCCACCAGCAGGGTCAGGCGGATGTCCGGCAACTGCGCCAGCAGCCTATCCAGCCAGAGGTCGGCGCATTCGCGGCGCGGCGGCAGGTCGCCGCCCTTGCCCCGGCCCGGATAGCAATAGGCCATCGGAATGATGGCGACGCGCTCCGGGTCGTAGAACACCGGTGGCGCAATGCCCATCCACTCCCGCAGCCGCCTGCCGCTGGCGTCATCCCACGGTATGCCGCTCTTGTGCACCTTCAGGCCAGGCGCCTGACCGACGATCAGGATCCGCGCGCTGGCGCCGAGCTGCACGACCGGCCGCGGCCCCAGCGGCAGATGCGCGGCGCAGGCGGTGCAGGCCCGCACTTCGCGCAGCAGGCTGTCGAGTGCGCCGGCACTGCGGCTGCTGACCCTTGCAGGCATGTCGCCCGTGCCTTGTGTCGCCGCAGCGTCGCCGCCCGTCGCGCCAAGCCTGTCGGGCAAGGCCATGCGCTGAACTTTGCATCCTGGCATCAGTCCATCCGCCGGGCAATTGTTTCCGAAAGGCGATATTTGCTTCTGTCAAACAACAAAACGGAGTCCTCCTTGAAAATCATCCTGCCATTGCTGCTTGCCGGCGCATCCATTGTCCTGACCGCCTGCGGCGGCGGCGCCGACGAAGCAACCGGCGCGCGTCTGCTCTCTTCCTCAGTTGCGGTCGGCGACGCCAACCTGCCGACACAACTGCTGGCCCGCAAGCGCGTTTCCACCAATACCAATACTGGCTCCACGACCACGACGACGACCACGACCACCACGTCGGGCGGCGCCCTCGACGCCCGTCTGACCTGCAACCTGCCCAATTTCCAGCAGGAGATACTGGACCGGGTCAACCAGGCGCGCGCCGCCGGCCGCAGCTGCGGCACGGCCTATTACGGCCCGGCGCCGGCGCTGGCCTGGAATACCAACCTGTTCAACGCCGCCAGCGCCCATTCCACCGATATGGCGGCCAACCACTATTTTTCCCATACCAGCCTCGACGGACGTAATGCCGGCCAGCGCATCACCGGCGCCGGCTATGCCTGGAGCGCCTACGGCGAAAACATCGCCGCCGGGCAGACCAGCGTGCAGTCCGTGGTGGACGGCTGGCTGGGCAGCCCCGGCCATTGCGCCAATATCATGAACCCCAGCTATGCCGACATCGGCACCGCCTGCGTCGCCAGCAGCACGTCGAGCTATCCCACCTACTGGACCATGGATCTGGCGCGGCCCTACTAGTTTCCCTGCCATTCCCATCCAGGCCGGAATATTTTCCCGCCACGCTAAAGACGAGTTTTTTTCCTGTCGTTAACAAAGGACCGCTCAACCGGGCGGTCGGGCGACATGCCTGAAGGAGACGCCGGCGGCCAGCCGCCGGCACGACAACAAAATCAAATCGTCGAGCGTGGACTATGTTTCTGGCTAATTTCAAGGTAAGCACCCGCCTGGCAGCGGGATTTGGCATCGTCATCCTGCTGCTGGTGGGCATCATGGCACTGGGCATCAACCGCCTTTCCGTGGTCAACGAGGCGTCGGACGTGATCCGCAAGCAGCGCTATCCGGTGATCCGCATGGCCTTCACGGTCAACAGCGACATCAACGCCATCGCCATTTCGATGCGCAATGCGGTGCTGTCGGAGAATGACGAGGTGGTCAAGCGCGAACTCGACAACATCAGGGCCGGATCTGCCCGCGTCACCGAAAACCTGGAGTGGATAGGCAAGACCCTGACCACCGAACAAGGCAAGGCGCTCTACAAGAGCATCGTCGACGCCCGCGCACCCTACCAGAAGCACCAGGTGGAATTCCTGGCGATGCTGGCCGAAGGCCGCGGCGCGATGGCAACCAACCTGCTGATGCAGACCATGCCTAAAGAGCAGGCGGCCTATATGGCGTCGGTGCAGAGCCTGGTGACGCTGGGCGACAAGCTGCTGGAGAAGGCGGGCGAGGACTCGGCGGCAGCCTATGAAAGCGGCCGCGCGCTGATGCTGGGCCTGGCGGCGGCGGCCATCGCGTTTGCCGCCGGCTTCGCCTGGTGGCTGGCGCGCAGCATCACCGCGCCGCTGGCGCAGGCGGTCGAGATCGCCCGCACGATTGCCAACGGCGACCTGTCGCGCCGCATCGAGGTGCATAGCAAGGACGAGACCGGCCAGCTGATGCAGGCGCTGCGGGAGATGTCGGCCAGCCTGGCCGGCATCGTTGCCAATGTGCGCCGCGGCGCCGACAGCATGACCACCGGCGCGCGCGAAATCGCATCGGGCAACATGGACCTGTCCTCGCGCACCGAGCAGCAGGCTTCCTCGCTGGAGGAAACCGCCTCGTCGATGGAGGAGCTGACCTCCACCGTGAAGCAGAATGCCGACAATGCCCGCCAGGCCAACCAGCTGGCGCTCACCGCGTCCGGCGTGGCCACCCAGGGCGGCGAGGTGGTGGCCCAGGTGGTCGACACCATGGCCGCCATCGACAGCTCGTCGAAGAAGATCGTCGACATCATCGGCGTGATCGACGGCATCGCCTTCCAGACCAACATCCTGGCGCTCAA
>NZ_JACYOX010000026.1 GCF_015352955.1 Noviherbaspirillum soli | reverse complement strand
CGAAGACACTGCATACACCGTGACCGCAGCACAGCTGCTGCAAGGTTTCAGCGATGTGGACGTTGCTACCAACGGCCAGGTGCTGAGCGTATCTGGCGCGGTTACAGCCGACCACGGCACGGTTGCCTACGATGCAACTACCCAGACCTACACCATCACGCCCGCCGCGAACTACAACGGCGAAGTCAAGCTCAGCTACAGCGTCACCGACGGTAACGACAGCACAGTGGCAGCCAGCCAGCAGTTCAGCCTGACAGCAGTCAACGATGCAGTGACCGGCAGCGCCACGGCTGTTCTGGCTGCAGGCACCGAAGACACCGCATACACCGTTACTGCAGCGCAGCTGCTGCAGGGCTTCAGTGACGTGGATGGCGATACGCTGTCGGTGGCTGGTCTGACAAGCAGCAACGGCACGCTCGTCAACAATGGAAACGGCACCTACACCATCACGCCGACGGCCAACTTTAATGGTCAAGTCAATCTGACCTACAGCGTGGTCGACGGTCATGGCGGTTCATTGGGCGGCAGCCGCAGCTACACTCTGGCAGCGGTCAACGATGCACCGGTCCTGTCTGGCGCCCAGGCTACTTTGATTGCAGGTACCGAGGGCACCGCTTACACCGTCAGCGCAGCGAATTTGCTGCAGGGCTTCAGTGATGCCGATGGCGACGCGCTGTCGGTGGCTGGTCTGACAAGCAGCAACGGCACGCTCGTCAACAATGGAAACGGCACCTACACCATCACGCCGACGGCCAACTTCAACGGTCAAGTCAATCTCAACTACAGCGTGGTCGACGGTCATGGCGGCGACATTGCTGCTACCGAAAGCTTCACCCTGGCAGCAGTCAACGATGCGCCTAACGGAACGGACAACTCCATCACCATTATTGAGGACAAAGGGTATACGTTTACGATCAACGATTTTGGCTTTACTGATCCAAACGACAGCCCGGCTAATAGTCTCTTCACGGTAAAAATTACGACTCTGCCGACGATATCCACTGGCACGTTATTATTTAACAATTTAACGCTTGCAGTAGGTCAGTTTGTTGCTGCCACCGACATCGCCGCCGGGAAGTTGACGTTTGTGCCTGCCGACAATTACAACAACACTCCTAGCACGCCTACTAGCTTTACGTTTCAGGTACAAGACAATGGCGGCTCCAGCAACGGTGGCGTTAATTTGGACCCAGTGCCAAATACCATGAGCTTCATCGTCACCGCGGACATTAGAGATGTCGCACCGTCCGGCCAAGGTACTAGTTCCTATTCAATCGCCATCAACGAGGGCAACATTTCCATCAAGGATGGTGGAGGCACGGACACAATTAGTGAAACGACAAATCCTAATTCCTTCAGTGCTTTCAGCTTTGAGCGCTTCAGTGACAACTTGGAGTTCAAAGGTGTAAGCGGTGCATCAGACGCGGTTCACCTTACCGTCCTGGACCAGTACTCGGCCAATTCCACGATCGAAACGATGACCTTCACCAACGGCGGCACCGTTGCCGGCTACGATCTTCTGAAAAATAGCGCCTACAATCTCGCGACGTCGCTGATTGGCGGCCCTGGCAACGATATCATTGCCGGCTCGAGCGCCGACGATTCGATCAGGGGCGGCGCGGGTAACGACCTGCTATTTGGCGGCGGCGGCAACGACAGGCTCAGCGGTGAAGCAGGGGGAGACTTGCTGTTCGGGGGCCAGGGCGCCGACACATTCCTCTTCGATACCACATTGAACGCGTCGACAAATGTCGACACCATCGGCGACTTCCAGGCGGGCGTCGACAACATCAGTTTGAGCGCCGCGATTTTCGGGGCATCGAATTTCACATCGGGTACGTTAAACGGCGCTAACTTCCTCGCGTCGTTAGGCGGTGATGCAAACAACGGGAATCAACACATCCTGTATGACACGGCCACCGGCAACCTGTTCTACGACACCGATGGCAGCGGCGGGCAGGCCAAGGTCTTGTTCGGCCACATCGATGTGCCTGGTTCGACAGGCACCGTGAGCAGCAGCGACTTCAAGCTCGGCTAATGGCTTTGACGTTATCGCCCGTATCCGAGGATTCGATGAAATCGCTACTATCGCTTCTGCGTCGCCCGCTTGCGCATGTGTTCGGGCTGTCCTTCTTCACCAACCTGCTCCTCCTGGCGCCGGCCCTGTTCATGCTCCAGGTCTTCGACCGGGTGCTGACCAGCCAGAGCCGCGAGACCCTGCTGGTGCTGCTGCTGGGCATGGCGGTGGCGCTTGGCCTGTCGCTGCTGTTGGACTACCTGCGCAGCCGGCTGCAGGGCGTGGCCGGCAACATGGTGGCCGAGCAGCTCTCGCCCGTGGTGGCGCGGGTGATGCTTGCCCGCTCGGCCGGCAACGCGGGGCAGGGCAGCGCCGAAGGACTGCGCGACGTGGCTACCCTGCGCAACCTGCTGTCGGCGCAGGGCCTGCTGGCGCTGTTCGATACGCCCTGGGCCGTGGTCTATATCGCCGTGATCTGGCTGGCCCACCCAGTGCTGGGCATGGCCGCGCTCGCCGCGGCGGCGCTGATGCTGGCGCTGGCCGTGCTCAATGACCGCATCACCCGCAAGAACATCGAGGCGCTGCAACAGGAAGCGGCCAGGTCGACCCGCTACCTGGAAAGCTCGATGCAGAACGCGGAAGTGGTGCAGTCGCTGGGCATGGGCGGCGCGCTGATTGCGAAATGGCGCGCGCTCAATGCCAGGGTCACCGAACTGCAGCGGCCCACGGCACGCAGGTCGGTGGCCATGGCTGCACTGACCCGCGCCACCCGCCAGATGGTGCAGATCCTGATGCAGTCGCTGGGCGCCTACCTCGTCATCACCGGCGATGGCACGCCGGGCATCATGGTGGCAACCACCATCCTGCTTGGCAAGGCGCTGTCGCCGGTGGAGCAGATCGTCGGCAGCTGGCGCGTGCTGGCAGAAGGGCGGCTGGCGTTTGCCCGCACCAGCGCGCTGCTGGAAGCCGTCGACAGCCAGCCGCAGCGGATGAAGCTGCCGGCGCCGAGCGGCAGGCTGCAGGCCAGCGCTCTGGTGTTCCGGCCGCCCAGGAGTGAACGGCTGATACTGGCCGGGGTGTCGCTGAGCCTGGAGCCGGGCGAGGCGATGGCCATCGTCGGCCCCAGCGGCGCCGGCAAGTCCACCCTGGTGCGCCTGCTAACCGGCCTCTGGCAGCCGGCCGCCGGCGTGGTGCGGCTCGATGGCGTCGACCTGGCGCAATGGGATCGCGAGGAACTGGGGCCATGGCTGGGCTATGTGCCGCAGGACGTGGAGCTGTTTGCCGGCACGGTCGCGGAAAACATTGCGCGGCTGGGCGTGCCGGACCCGGCTGCAGTGGTGCGCGCCGCGCAGCGCGCCGGCATTCATGACATGGTGCTGGCTCTGCCTGATGGATACGACACCGTGATCGGCAGCGCCGGCGTGATGTTGTCGCCGGGCCAACGGCAGCGCATCGCCCTCGCGCGGGCGCTGTATGGCGACCCCAAGCTGCTCATACTGGATGAACCCAATTCCAACCTCGACGGCGCTGGCGAACTGGCGCTGGGCGAAGCGCTTAAGGCTTTGAAAGGCGAGGTCACGGTGGTCGTGGTGACTCACCGCAGCACCCTGGTGCAGCACATGGACAAGATGCTGGTACTGGAAGCCGGCCGCGCCCAGCACTACGGTACCGTGGCAGAAGTGCTGCAGGCGATGCGGCAGCCGGCCGGCGCGCAGGTGGTGGCAATGCCGCGTGCCGCGCAAGGCGCCGCGTAGGCGGCAGCACTCGCAGATCAACCGGACAAAGTGAAATAGAGAAGAGAGCAGCATGACGATTTCCATGCGGGCCGATGCGGCCAATGACCATTTGATTCCCCATATCGACGAGGCGCGCAGCCTGGCGCGCTGGGGCGGTGTGGTAGTGCTGGGAGGCCTGCTGCCGGTACTGGCGTGGATGGCGCTGGCACCGCTTTCATCGGCGGTAGTGGCGCCGGCGTATGTCAAGGTCGACCTAAACCGGCGTCCGGTGCAGCATGCTGAAGGCGGCATCGTGCGCGAGGTGCTGGTGCGTGACGGTCAGCGGGTGCAAAAGGGCGAGCCGCTGCTGGTACTGGGTGACGTTGGGGTGGATGCGGATCGGAACCGGCTGGATTACCGGGTGCTGGCTGAGCGCGCCAGCTTGGCACGGTTGGATGCGGAGCAGTCCATGGCAAAAACCGTGGATTTTCCAGCAGAGGTGTTGGCAGGGGCGAAAACCGATGCGCGGCTGCAGGCGCAGGTGGCAAAAGAGCAGTCCCTGTTCCAGACCCGGCGTCTGGCCTTGACCGGGCAGGTAGCACTGCTGCGATCCCAGCGTGAAAAAATCGCCGAGGAGACGGTCTTCCTGCAAGCCCAGATCAAGCAGGCGACGGAGTCGATGGGGTTCCAGAAAAACGACTTGGAGAACAACCGCAAGCTACTAAAGGATGGCTATATCTCCGCTACCCGCATTGCGCAGTTGGAAGGCATCGTGGCTGATTATGGCGTGAAGCTCGAGGAGCGGCGCTCGGAACTGGTGCGCGCCGGACAGCGCATGATCGACACCGATTTGAAGATCCGCTCGCTGGAAGGCGAGTATCGTCAGCAGGCCAGCGACCAGCTTAAAGTCACTGCCGCGCGTGTCTCCGAAATAGAGCAGGAGCAGCGTAAATCCATCGACGCATCTGCGCGCCAAGTCATCGTTGCGCCTGCGGATGGTGAAGTGATGGACCTGAAATATGCGACGCCGGGCGTGGTCATTCCGCCGCGCGAAACGATCGCGGACATCGTGCCGGATGATAGCCGGCTGCTAACCGAAGCACGAATCCGCACTGAAGATATCAACCGGGTTCACAAGGGCCAGGAAGCGGATATCCGCTTTACCGCCTTTAAGGCCCGCACTACACAGCTAGTGCATGGCAAGCTGGTCTATGTCTCAGCGGACCGCTTGGTTGATCGCGCCACGAACGTACCGTATTACACCGCGCTGGTGGAAGCCGACCCGGCTTCACTGAGCAGCGCCGGCGACCTCAAGCTGCTGGCAGGCATGCCGGCCGAGGTCTATCTCAAGGGAGAGGAGCGCACGCCGCTGCAGTATCTGGCTGAACCTGTCACGCAGGTGATGCGACGCGCAGCGCGGGAGCGCTGAGGCGCGGGATTGCCGAGGTGGGGAGTCCGGGAGGCGGCCGGAGCGCAGCTGAAAGGACGCCGCCGCTAGCCTCAGAACGAGCATGCCTCGGCGGCCGCCCGGAGCGCAGGCCGGGCCGGGCTTGCCTTCGTGGCGTCATACCATGCCGCAAACAGATCGCGCTCAAGCGATATCCTGCGAATCTCTTCCTTCTGGACCTGCACCAGCAGCTCAAGCTGGGCCAGCCGGTTAACCAGGGTGTCGCTGCTGTCGTCCGGTTTCATGCCTTGTTTCTTCTGATTGCCGAGAAGGCAGGAAGTATATGAGGCGCGGTTCGCAGTTTTCCCCGGCAAGGCGATCACGGTTTGCGGAAATCGATATGTCCGGATGCCATGCGGATCGCTATCCGATCCGTGACCTCCGTAGGGTGCGATACCCCGGAGGGCATCGCACCGTCTCGCCGGCAAGGGCCGGGCGTCGCACGAGGCCGCTGTTGCGCCACTTCGGTGTGATGCCCTTCGGGTATCACACCCTACGGTAGCGACGCTCTCCCCACTCGATAACGGCTTATGCCGTGCATCCCGCTCCCGACCTCGTTCCACAACCTGCAAACATCCTTCGTTCCTGTTGCGAAACCACACGCACCTTCGTTAAATATTGTTTCCTGTAAGTAAATATACTGTTAGTTCCTACAGGAAATATGATACAAGGAAACAAAATCCGGTGCGCCGTGTTGGATGCCTATCCGGTTTCGAATTGGAGCGAAGCAGTCATGAACACTGCCATCGGAGAAAAAAACAAGGAAACGCAGTTGCCGCCTTTGTCCTTCAGGGCCGAGGCGCTCGACCTGCTCGCGCCGCACGACTTGCCGCAGCCGGAAGTGCAGCCGCTTGAAAAGCCGGCGGCCCCGGCGGCAGCAGGCCGCAAATTCTATCTGTCGGTACGGACCAAGTTCGCCATCACCGTGGCCTTCTCCATGCTCTGGGCCGCCCTGTCGGTCTATCTCTCGATGCCATGGACCCGTGACCTGGCCGCCTATATCGGCTATCCGCTGGCCTATACCATCATTGCCGGCATCGCCATCATTCCCGGCTTCATGAATGCCTTCATGGTCGCTGCACTGGTGCTGGACCGGCGGCCGCCGCGCGCGCCGCTGCGATCGCTCTATCCGCCGCTGTCCATCCTGATCGCGGCCTACAAGGAAGAGGAGAGCATCCTGGGCACGCTGGAAAGCATTGCCAAGCAGGGCTATCCTGGCCGGCTGCAGGTCATCGTGATCAACGACGGCTCGCCCGACCGCACCGCCGAGCTGGTGCGCGGCGCGCAGGCCGACTACCCATGGCTGCAACTGGTCGACCTGGAAAAGAATGCCGGCAAGGCCAATGCGCTGAACCAGGGGCTGAAGCAGGCAAGGCATTCGCTGGTGCTGACGGTGGACGGCGATTCCTATCTGTACAAGGACGCGCTGAAGAACATCGTCGAACGCTACCTGAACGATCCGCCGCATACGGCCGCGGTGGCCGGCTGCATCCTGGTGCGCAACTCGCGCCTGAACTGGCTGGCCAAGGCGCAGGAGTGGGATTACTTCCATGGCATCGCCTGCATCAAGCGCATCCAGTCGCTGTTCCAGGGCACGCTGGTGGCGCAGGGCGCGTTCTCGCTGTACCGCAAGGCGGTGCTGGAAAAGGCCGGCGGCTGGCCCGAGTGCGTCGGCGAGGACATCGTGCTGACCTGGGCCATCCTGAAGGAAGGCCACCGCGTCGGCTTCTGCGAGGATGCCTGCGCCTTCACCAATGTGCCCACCACGCTGAAGCAGTTCATCCGGCAAAGGCAGCGCTGGTCGCGCGGCATGATCGAGGCTTTCAAGCAGCATCCGGAAATCCTGGTCGCGCCCAGGCTGTCGACTTTCTTCGTCTACTGGAATGTGCTGTTCCCGGCGCTGGACCTGATCTTTACCATCGTGTTCCTGCCCGGCCTGGTGGCCGCGCTGTTTGGCTATTACTTCATCGCCGGACCGATGACGCTGGTGCTGCTGCCGCTGGCGGGGCTGATCAATATCCTGATGTTTTCCATCGGCCGCAAGATGTTCGACGCCAACGGCCTGACGGTCCGGCGCAACATCGCCGGCTTTCTGACGTACACGCTGGCCTACAGCGTGTTCCTGCAGCCCGCCTGCCTGCTGGGCTACCTTTCCGAATTGCTTGAATTGAAAAAGAGTTGGGGCACGAAATAATGAGTATGACAATCCGCGGTCGCCGTTTTTCCGTTTTGTTCATGGGGCTGGGCCTGCATGCGGCCGGCGCCATCGCCGCCGATGCCGAGCCGCCCGCGTCCACCATGGCGGCCGGGCCGACCTTCTTCGCCGCCAACGACAATGAGCATTTCAACACCCGCAGGACGGGCGTCGATTTCTTCCCGTCGCTGCAGGCCCAGGACGCGGCCACCGGCCTGCGCTACCGCCATCATGAGTTCAGTCAGGACGGCTGGTCCAGGAGCGGCGAGCAGCTTGCCCTTGCAGCAAGGGGGCCGCTGGCGGCCGGCATACGCACCTGGCAGCTTGAAGCCGGCGCGATGTCGCAGGGCGGCCATACGCTCCTGACGGCCGACGGCAGCTACCTGCTGCCGATCGCGAAAGGCACCTCGGCCGAGTTCTTCATCAACCGCGACTTCGTCGAGACCAGGACCGCGCTCGACCGCGGCATCCATTTCACCTTCGTCGGCGGCAGCCTGGAGCATCAGCCGCATCCCAAGGTCACCCTGATCGGCACGCTGGGTTACCAGGACTTCAGCGATGACAATCACCGCCGGCATGCACGGTTCAGGGCGGTGTTCCAGCCCGACCTCGACCTCGGCCTGACCTTCCAGTACCGCTTCCGCCATTACGACAGCACGCCCAACGAAACCCGGCGCGGCTATTTCAATCCCGAGCGCTACCAGGAAAACATGCTGCTGGCCGGGTGGCGCTATCGCTACAGCGGCTGGGTCGGCAGCGTGCTGGCCGGCGCCGGCACGCAAAGCATCGCCGAAACGCCGAGCGGGCCGTCGCGTCTGCTGGAGTTCGGGCTGAGTAGCCCGCTGGCCGGACAGCAGCGGCTGGATCTGCGGGCGGGGTATCTGCGGACTGCCTCGTTTGGCGGGCCGGATTACCAGTATCGGTATGTTCAGGCGAATTGGGTGATCAGGTTCTGATGATGGCTTCATGAGAGGCGATGGTGCCAGAGTGCGTGCTGGCCCGTGCGCCACTCAGGATCGCACCAGCTTTTCCTTACTACCCTTGCTGCATCGATAAAACGTATGGCTTGCGCTGCTTGCGCGCTTCCGTTCGTAATCTCTCGTGTTGACAGACGGCTCGCATAAAAAACAAGCCTGTCCGAAGACAGGCCCGTAGCAAGCGTCGCTCAATTGTTAAGCTGATTACGCCTTCTTGTTTTTCGCTGCGCGACGGCGGTTAGCCGCGAAACTGAGCAAGCCGAGGCCGAGCAGAGCCACGGTGCTAGGTTCCGGTATGTTGCCGTTGCCCGGGCCGCCGCCCTCTTCAAGCGTGCCAAAGAAATAGGAGCTTGCGCCATTTCCCTGCACATGGACGGCATTGAACAGACCTTGTTCGTTTGCTAATCTAAAACTATTTTCTGTCAGGCCGGCGCCGGTGATGGTGTAGGTGGAAGATCCGCTCTGAAGCTGGCCAGGATTCGCCGTTGAAAAATGAAAGCCCAGGTCGAAGTCTCCACCTGGAGCTCCGCCGAAATTGTTGACAACGTTGTCTCCGTATTCCTTGCTGCTGGCAGCGACGTTCGTTGGAGGGTTGGCAGCGCCAAAGAGAGTAGCACCGGTAATAAGAACGCTCGAATTGAATGCCCAATCATTGACATATTTGCCTGCGTCCAAAGTCGGAGCCACTGTCATGGTGAGCTTGACCGTGTTGGCTCCATTATCTTCAAACTTTGCGGTAGCAAAGTAGCTGGTGGTGGCAACCGCTGGGCCGTTGTACTGACCCAGGTTGGAAAAGTAGTAAATGACGCTTGCATTAGCCGCAGTGGAAACTAAAGCGGAGAGGGCAACAACCGAAGCAGCAATTAGATTACGTGTCTTCATTTTTATTCCCGGAAAAGAGTTGAACTGCTTACTTTTTAGCAACGTTCATGCCAGGAAATATTTCCCTTTAAAAACATAGGATTACATTTTCACTGCCAAAAACTGGCAGTCAACTGTAAATATTACCGACAAGTAAGGTTGACTGGCGGGAAAGGATGGTGGGAGCCAAGCGGATGCCTTTCGTCGTTAGCCAAGCAATTGCTGCTTTCTGTATCTGGCGCACGACTAGAAAAACAAGGCATGTCAAAACGAAAAAGCCCGCACGCGGCGGGCTTTGATCTACTACAGCGCTGCCTGATCAGGCATTGGCGCGCTTGCCAGCGTCGCGCCGTGCTGCCGCCGCACCCAACAGACCCAGGCCGAGCAGCGCGACCGTGGCAGGTTCCGGAACGTTGCTGCTGGATGTGCTGCCGGGGGTTCCTATGTTGAATACCAGCGTGGAGTTCGAATTTTGTGGACTGACGCCGGAAAAATCGAAGCTGATCGTGTTGGTCACGCTGTTTAAAACGTAGTCGGTATCACCAAAGTTGTTGAACTTGGGCGAGTTCGATGAAAGCGTCAAGCCGGTAATGGTTTCATCGAAACCCGAAAACACGAACTTTCCAAGAGTGCTGGAAAATGCACTTGTGGGGGTATTGTTATTGACGGTGATGGTCAGTGAATTCTGGTCGAAATTGAAATTAAGGTAAGTGGCGATGTTGATGAATTCCGGCGTGGTGCCAGCGACGATGGTCTTGGTTTGGGTGCTCGATGTAGTCCCATCCAATTTACCAGTCAAGGTAATGGTGTCGTTGATCAGCCCGGCGTATGCAGAGGTGCTGAAACCTGCGATAACCAGTGCTGCTACGGAAAATGCCTTTTTAAATCCGTTCATTTACTTCTCCCGTTAATTGTTTGGTATTGCTGTTACCGGAAGATCAATGCGAAAACCATGCCAGTAAGAAAATATTTATTAAAAACAACTACTTGTATAATGGAAAGGTATTTATAAAAAGCAAGTTGTAAATATTCCCGACAGGAAACGAATCGCTTTCGGATTTCATTTTTCTTCCAGTAACGCTGGCACCCGGAGGTCTGCAGGCGAAACCATGGGTCAATGCTCGGTACAATATCGCCTTCCCCAACCGGCACGCCTGCTTCCATGGCTCGACTTCCCCGACTGGTAATTTCACACCAGGTCCATTACCTCAGCCAGCAGGGCCATGACCGCCAGCCGGTGTTTCGCGATAGCGATGATTACGCCGCCTACCTGAACTGGCTGCGCGAAGCCAGCCGGAAATTCGGCGTCGCCATACACGCCTACGTGCTGCTGCCCGAACATATCGACCTACTGATCACGCCATCAGACGAGGAGGGGCCGGGCAAGATGATGCAGTGGATAGGGCGCTACTACGTGCCGTACTTCAACCGCAAGTACAGGCGCACCGGCACCCTGTGGAGCAGCCGTTACCAGGCAACTGTCATCGAGGCGCAGGGCTGGTTCCTGGAATGCTGCCGCTATATGGAAATGCGGCCGCTGCTGGAAAACGCCGCGGCGGAGCCGGTGGATTACCGCTGGTCCAGTTACGCCCATCATGCCGGCGTACAGGCCGATCCGCTGTTGACCGACCATCCCCAGTACTGGCAACTCGGCAATACGCCCTTCGAACGGGAAGCGGCGTACCGGCAAATGATGGAGCGCGGCATGTCGAGGACGGAAATCGACCGCATCGGCGCAGCGGTGCGCGGCGGCTGGCCGCTCGGGTCCGACAATTTCAAGCAGGAACTGGAAAAACGCATACAGCGCCGTATCACGCCGGCGCGCCGGGGCAGGCCGCCGGCGGCCAAGTCGTTGCCAATTGGTAAGGCAAACAAGGCCGGTAGCTGACCGCCCGCACCGCAATGACTCTGTCCCCAATTAAAATGACCCGCTATGAGTCATATTTTTAATTGCACTCTGACCCCAATTTTTCTCATTGAACTATCTGATTCTTTGCACTATTCTGCACGGTCAATTCTTATCAGCAGTGGAGAAACCCCATGCACGCGCAAGGTCTATACGATCCAGCCAATGAACATGACGCCTGCGGCGTCGGTTTCATCGCCCATATCAAGGGCAAAAAAAGCCATTCCATCGTCGAGCAGGGTCTGCTGATTCTGAAGAATCTCGATCACCGCGGTGCGGTAGGCGCAGACAAGCTGATGGGCGACGGCGCCGGTATCCTGATCCAGATTCCAGACCAGTATTACCGTGAAGAAATGGCGAAGCAGGGCGTGACCCTGCCGCCGCCCGGCGAATATGGCGTTGGCATGGTGTTCCTGCCCAAGGAAAGCGCCTCGCGCATCGCCTGCGAGCAGGAAATCGAGCGCGCCGTGCTGGCCGAAGGCCAAGTCGTGCTGGGCTGGCGCGACGTGCCGGTCGACATCGACATGCCGATGTCGCCCACCGTGCGCGAAAAAGAGCCGGTGATCCGCCAGATCTTCATCGGCCGCGGCCAGGACATCATGGTGACCGACGCGCTGGAACGCAAGCTGTACGTGATCCGCAAGTCGTCCGGCCACGCGATCCAGGCGCTGAACCTGCTGCATGGCAAGGAATTCTTCGTGCCCTCGATGTCGGCCCGCACCGTGGTCTACAAGGGCCTGCTGCTGGCCGACCAGGTCGGCGTGTACTACCGCGACCTGCAGGACGAGCGCTGCATCTCCGCGCTGGCCCTGGTGCACCAGCGCTTCTCCACCAACACCTTCCCGGAATGGCCGCTGGCCCACCCGTACCGCCTCTTGGCGCACAACGGCGAGATCAACACCGTCAAGGGCAACTTCAACTGGATGCGCGCCCGCGAAGGCGTGATGAAGTCGGCCGTGCTGGGCGACGACCTGAAGAAGCTGTTCCCGCTGATCTATGAAGGCCAGTCCGATACCGCCTGCTTCGACAATGCGCTGGAACTGCTGGTGATGTCGGGCTACCCGATCCCCCAGGCCATGATGATGATGATTCCCGAAGCCTGGGAAAACCACACCCTGATGGACGACAACCGCCGCGCCTTCTATGAATACCATGCGGCCATGATGGAGCCGTGGGACGGCCCGGCCGCGATGGCCTTCACCGACGGCCGCCACATCGGCGGCACCCTGGACCGCAACGGCCTGCGCCCGGCCCGCTACATCGTCACCGACGACGACTTCGTGGTGATGGCGTCCGAGTCCGGCGTGCTGCCGATTCCGGAATCCAAGATCATCAAGAAATGGCGCCTGCAGCCGGGCAAGATGTTCCTGATCGACCTCGACGCCGGCCGCATCATCGACGACAAGGAACTCAAGGACACCTACGCCAACGCCAAGCCGTACAAGCAGTGGATCGAGTCGGTGCGCATCAAGCTCGACGACCTCGAGGCCGAAGCCGCCGCGCCGCAGGCCGACGTGCCGCTGCTGGACCGCCAGCAGGCCTTTGGCTATACCCAGGAAGACCTGAAGTTCCTGATGTCGCCGATGGCGGTGCAGGCCGAGGAAGCCACCGGCTCCATGGGCAACGACTCGCCGCTGGCCGTCATGTCCAACAAGAACAAGACGCTGTACCACTACTTCAAGCAGCTGTTTGCGCAGGTGACCAATCCGCCGATCGACCCGATCCGCGAAGCGATGGTGATGTCGCTGGTGTCCTTCATCGGTCCCAAGCCCAACCTGCTCGACACCAACAACATCAACCCGCCGATGCGGCTGGAAGTGTCGCAGCCCATCCTGGACTATGCCGACATCGCCCGCCTGCGCGAGATCAGCAAGCACACCGGCGGCAAGTTCCGCTCGCATGAGCTGGACATCTGCTATCCGCTGGCATGGGGCAAGGAAGGCATCGAGGCGCGCCTGGCGTCGCTGTGCGCGCAAGCCGTGGACGCAGTGCGTTCCGGCCACAACATCCTGATCATCTCCGACCGCCGCGTGAGCGCCGAGAACGTCGCGATCCCGGCGCTGCTGGCGACTTCCGCCATCCACCTGCACCTGGTCAGCAAGGGCCTGCGCACCTCCACCGGCCTGGTGGTGGAAACCGGCTCGGCCCGTGAGACGCATCACTTCGCGCTGCTGGCAGGCTACGGCGCCGAAGCGATCCACCCATACCTCGCGATGGACACCCTGGCCGACATGGCGCGCGGCCTGCCGGGCGACCTGTCGGAAGAGAAGGCGATCTACAACTTCC
The DNA here is from genome assembly GCF_015352955.1 of Noviherbaspirillum soli. GTDB lineage: Bacteria > Pseudomonadota > Gammaproteobacteria > Burkholderiales > Burkholderiaceae_D > Noviherbaspirillum_A > Noviherbaspirillum_A soli. The sequence continues at coordinate 74,357 of NZ_JACYOX010000026.1, read as the reverse complement.
AGAAGGCCGTGGGCAAGGGTCTGATGAAGGTCATGTCCAAGATGGGCATCTCGACCTACATGTCCTACTGCGGCGCGCAGATCTTCGAAGCCATCGGCCTGAACAAGGCGCTGGTGGACAAGTACTTCAAGGGCACCGCATCCAACGTCGAAGGCATCGGCGTGTTCGAAGTGGCCGAGGAAGCGCTGCGCCTGCACCGCCTGGCCTTCGGCAACGACCCGGTCCTGGCCAACGCGCTCGACACCGGCGGCGAATACGCCTACCGCGTGCGCGGCGAAGACCACATGTGGACGCCGGACGCGATCGCCAAGCTGCAGCACTCGGCCCGCGCCAACAACTTCAGCACCTACAAGGAATACGCCCAGATCATCAACGACCAGTCGCGTCGCCACATGACCCTGCGCGGCCTGTTCGAGTTCAAGCTCGACCCGGCCCGTGCGATCCCGCTGGAGGAAGTCGAACCGGCCAAGGAAATCGTCAAGCGCTTCGCCACCGGCGCCATGTCGCTCGGCTCGATCTCGACCGAAGCCCATGCCACGCTGGCCATCGCGATGAACCGCATCGGCGGCAAGTCCAACACCGGCGAAGGCGGCGAGGACGAGAACCGCTATCGCCAGGAACTGAAGGGCATCCCGATAAAGCAGGGCGACACCCTGGCGTCCATCGTTGGCAAGGAGCAGATCGAAGTCGACATGCCGCTCTTGGCAGGCGACTCGCTGCGTTCCAAGATCAAGCAGGTGGCATCGGGCCGCTTCGGCGTCACCGCCGAGTACCTGATCTCGGCCGACCAGATCCAGATCAAGATGGCGCAGGGCGCGAAACCCGGCGAAGGCGGCCAGCTGCCCGGCCACAAGGTGTCCGAGTACATCGCCAAGCTGCGCTTCTCGGTGCCTGGCGTGGGCCTGATCTCGCCGCCGCCGCACCATGACATCTACTCGATCGAGGACCTGGCGCAGCTGATCCACGACCTGAAGAACGTCAATCCGCAGGCATCGATCTCGGTCAAGCTGGTGTCCGAAGTGGGCGTGGGCACCGTGGCCGCGGGCGTGGCGAAAGCCAAGGCCGACCACGTGGTGGTGGCAGGCCATGACGGCGGCACCGGCGCGTCGCCGCTGTCCTCGGTCAAGCATGCCGGCACGCCGTGGGAACTCGGCCTGGCCGAAACCCAGCAGACGCTGGTGCTGAACCGCCTGCGCAGCCGCATCCGCGTGCAGACCGACGGCCAGATCAAGACCGGCCGCGACGTCGTGATCGCCGCGATGCTGGGCGCCGATGAAGTGGGCTTTGCCACCGCACCGCTGGTGGCCGAGGGCTGCATCATGATGCGCAAGTGCCACCTGAATACCTGCCCGGTGGGCGTGGCCACGCAAGACCCGGTGCTGCGCAAGAAATTCACCGGCAAGCCGGAACACGTGGTGAACTTTTTCTTCTTCGTCGCCGAGGAAGCGCGCCAGATCATGGCGCAGCTGGGCATCCGCACCTATGACGAGCTGATCGGCCGCACCGACCTGCTGGACAAGTCGCGCGCCGTGTCGCACTGGAAGGCCAAGGGCCTGGACTTCAGCCGCATCTTCCATCAGCCGGAACTGTCGGACGACATCCCGCTGTACCAGGCCGAGTTCCAGGACCACGGCCTGGAGTCCGCGCTGGACCACAAGCTGATCGCACAGGCCAAACCGGCGCTGGAGAAGGGCGAGCGCGTCTCCTTCATCACGCCGATCAAGAACCTGAACCGTACCGTTGGCGCGATGCTGTCGGGCGAAGTGGCCAAGCGTTACGGCCATGAAGGCCTGCCGGATGACACCATCCACATCCAGCTGCACGGCACCGCGGGCCAGTCGGCCGGCGCCTTCCTGGCGCACGGCATCACGCTGGACCTGGTGGGCGAGGGCAATGACTATGTCGGCAAGGGCCTGTCGGGCGGCCGCATCGTGGTGCGTCCCAACACCGAGTTCCGCGGCCGTGCCGTGGACAACATCATCATCGGCAACACCGTGCTGTACGGCGCGATCGCTGGCGAAGCCTTCTTCAACGGCGTGGCCGGCGAACGCTTCGCAGTGCGCAACTCCGGCGCGGTGGCCGTGGTGGAAGGCACCGGCGACCATGGCTGCGAATACATGACCGGCGGCACCGTGGTCGTGCTGGGCACCACCGGCCGCAACTTCGCAGCTGGCATGTCGGGCGGCATCGCCTACGTCTGTGACGAGGATGGCGACTTCGCGAAGAAGTGCAACATGTCGATGGTGGCGCTTGAGCCGGTGCTGTCGGCCGCGGACCAGGAAGCCAAGATGCCGAAGGCGACCTGGCACAGCCAGCTGCGCGGCGGCCAGAGCCAGGCCGACGAGGTGATCCTGAAGGGCCTGATCGAGCGTCACTTCAAGTACACCGGCAGCACCCGCGCGCGGGCCCTGCTGGACGACTGGTCCAATGCCCGCAGCAAGTTCGTCAAGGTGTTCCCGACCGAGTACAAGCGGGCGCTGGGCGAAATGGATGCGGCGCGCATCGCCAAGGCAGCCAAGGACAAGGTTCCGGCTTAACGATCAACAATCCCGCGCGGCACGACGCCGCGCGGTTGACGAGGTGAGTAAAACAAATGGGTAAAGTAACCGGCTTTCTGGAGTTCCAGCGCCTGCAAGAAGCGGCCGAACCATCGACCGCGCGCATCAAGCATTACAAGGAATTCACTGTCCGCCTGTCGGACGACCAGGCCAAGGTGCAGGGCGCGCGCTGCATGGACTGCGGCATCCCCTTCTGCAACAGCAGCTGCCCGGTCAACAACATCATTCCCGACTGGAATGACATGGTGTACCGCGGCACCTACCGCGAAGCGCTGGACAACCTGCATTCGACCAACAACTTCCCGGAGTTCACCGGTCGCATCTGCCCGGCGCCCTGCGAGGCCGGCTGCACGTTGAACATCAACAACGACCCGGTGGGCATCAAGTCGATCGAGCATTTCATCATCGACAAGGGCTGGGAAAACGGCTGGGTGGTACCGCTGCCGGCCGAGAACAAGACTGGCAAGAAGGTCGCCGTCGTCGGTTCCGGCCCGGCCGGCATGGCCGCGGCCCAGCAGCTGGCCCGCGTCGGCCACGACGTGACCGTGTTCGAGAAGAATGACCGGGTCGGCGGCCTGCTGCGCTATGGCATTCCCGACTTCAAGATGGAAAAGTCCCATATCGACCGCCGCGTCGAGCAGATGAAGGCCGAAGGCGTGACCTTCCGTACCGGCGTGCTGGTGGGCAAGGACTTCCCGGCCAACGTCACCAACTGGGCCAAGGAAACGGTCTCGCCGGAACAGCTGAACGCAGAGTTCGACGCGGTGATCATCGCCGGCGGCGCCGAGCAGCCGCGCGACCTGCCGGTGCCCGGCCGCGAATTGGCCGGCGTGCATTTCGCGATGGACTTCCTGCCGCTGCAGAACAAGGTCAATGCCGGCGACAAGCTCAAGGACCAGATCAAGGCCACCGGCAAGCATGTGGTCGTGATCGGCGGCGGCGACACCGGCTCCGACTGCGTCGGCACCTCCAACCGCCATGGCGCGGCATCGGTGGTGCAGTTCGAACTGCTGCCGCAGCCGCCCGAGCAGGAAAACAAGCCGCTGGTATGGCCGTACTGGCCGACCAAGCTGCGCACCTCGTCCTCCCACGAGGAAGGCTGCGAGCGCGACTGGGCGGTGGCTACCAAGCGCCTGGAAGGCAAGAACGGCAAGGTCGAGAAGCTGATCGCCGCCCGCGTCGAGTGGAAGGACGGCCGCATGCAGGAAGTGCCGGATTCGGAATTCGAACTGAAGGCCGACCTGGTGCTGCTGGCCATGGGCTTCGTGTCGCCGGTGCAGCAGGTGCTGGATGCGTTCGGCGTCGACAAGGATGCCCGCGGCAACGCCCGCGCCAGCACCGAAGGCGATACCTGCTACAAGACCTCGGTCGACAAGGTGTTCGCCGCCGGCGACGTGCGTCGCGGCCAGTCGCTGGTGGTCTGGGCGATCCGCGAAGGCAGGCAGTGCGCCCGCGCAGTGGACGAGTTCCTGATGGGCTCGTCGGTGCTGCCGCGCTGATACGGCGTCCTCGCTCGTATTAAAAGCCTGCGCAAGCAGGCTTTTTCCTTTGCGGAATGCCTCCCCCGTAGGCTGCGAGCAGCTTGGCTACAGGAAAGGTTATAATCCGGCGGTTTTGCTGTCGAGTCAGTAGATTGCTGCAATTAAAAACTTGTTGTTTCCAGGGAATTTTTTTCGGAAGTGTCGCTATCGCCAACCTCTTGCAGTTGCTTCGAAGGCAAGGGGGCGGTGAACGTCATGGTGTCCCGCCATTCGCGATGCGCAACAGGATTTCTTAATTGCAACTAAGCGCATTCCTTCTTGCAGGCAGAATTTGCCGGTCAGCGTTAGCTGGCGCTCCAAGCCTGAGCGGCTTTCTGCTCTACAATCACGTATTTTTAAATTCCGCCACGACCCGTGTCCAATCTCGTAGAAATTCGCGACCTGCATTTTGCCTATGGAGACCGACCCATCCTGTCCGGGCTGGAAATGGATTTCCCACGCGGCAAGGTGATCGCGGTGATGGGCGGTTCCGGATCGGGCAAGACCACCATCCTGCGCCTGATTGGCGGGCAGCTTGCGCCCACCCGGGGTAGCGTCACGGTGGACGGCAAGGCGGTCGATACCCGCAACCAGGCGGCGCTCTACCAGATGCGCCGGCGCATCGGCATGCTGTTCCAGCACGGCGCGCTGTTCACCGACCTCACCGTGTTCGATAACGTGGCCTTTCCGCTGCGCGAGAATGCCGACCTGCCGGACGAGCTGCTGCGCGACCTGGTGCTGATGAAGCTGCATGCGGTCGGCCTGCGCAATGCAGCCATGCTGAAACCCGCCGAGATTTCCGGCGGCATGGCGCGCCGGGTCGCGCTGGCGCGGGCAGTCGCGCTGGACCCGCAGCTGATTATGTACGATGAGCCGTTCGCCGGGCTCGACCCGATCTCGATGGGCGTGACCGCCAACCTGATCCGCCGCCTGAACGATGCGCTGGGCTCGACCTCCATCCTGGTGTCGCACGACGTGCATGAGTCGTTCTCGATCGCCGACTATGTGTATTTCCTGTCACAGGGAAAAATCGTCGCCCACGGCACGCCGCAGCAGATGCTGGCATCGAGCGACCCGTATGTGAAGCAGTTCGTCCATGCCGAGGCCGACGGCCCGGTGCCTTTTCATTATCCCGGCCGCAGCCTGGCCGACGATCTCGGCCTGGGAGCGCGTCCATGATCCTGGCTTTCCTGGCCGCGATCGGACGCGGCGTTCGCGAATTCATCGTCAACCTGGGCTACGGCACCCGCACCTTTTTCGCGGTGCTGGGCGCGTCGGGCGGCCTGCTGCGGCGCTTTCGCCTGGTCACCGACCAGATTCATTTCATCGGCAATTATTCGCTAGTCATCATCGGCGTTTCCGGCCTGTTCGTCGGCTTCGTGCTGGGCCTGCAGGGTTACTACACCCTGAACAAATACGGCTCCGAGCAGGCGCTGGGCCTGCTGGTGGCGCTGTCGCTGACCCGGGAACTGGGTCCGGTAGTGACCGCGTTGCTGTTCGCCGGCCGCGCCGGCACCTCGCTGACGGCCGAGATCGGCCTGATGAAGGCGGGCGAGCAGCTGGCGGCGATGGAAATGATGGCGGTCAATCCGCTGCAGCGGGTGCTGGCGCCACGGTTCTGGGCCGGCGTGATCGCCATGCCCATCCTGGCCGCGATCTTCAGCGCGGTGGGCATCCTGGGCGGCTACGTGGTCGGCGTGCTGCTGATCGGCGTCGACGAGGGCGCTTTCTGGTCGCAGATGCAGGGTGGCGTCGATATCTTCAAGGACATTGCCAATGGCGTCATCAAGAGCATTGTTTTCGGCATAGCGGTGACGTTCATCGCCCTCTACCAGGGTTATGAAGCCCGCCCGACGCCGGAAGGCGTTGCCCGCGCCACCACGCGGACCGTGGTGATCGGCTCGCTCACCGTGCTGGCGCTGGACTTCCTGCTCACGGCGCTGATGTTCAATACATAACGGTTTCGAAGGGTGTAAGCATGCAACGTAAATCTCTGGATGTCTGGGTTGGCCTGTTCGTGGTGCTGGGCGCGGCCGCCTTGCTGTTCCTGGCGCTAAAGGCCGGCAACATGAGCTCCATTTCCTTCGCCAAGACCTATGAGGTGACGGCGCGCTTCGACAACATCGGCGGCTTAAAGCCCGGCGCGCCGGTCAAGAGCGCCGGCGTGGTGGTCGGCCGGGTAGACAACATCGGCCTGAACAGCAAGACCTTCCAGGCGGAAGTCAGGCTGAAGATGCAGAGCGGCTACCCGTTCCCGAAGGACAGCTCGGCCAAGATCCTGACCTCGGGCCTGCTGGGCGAGCAGTACATCGGCCTGGAGCCCGGCGGCGACACCAACAATCTCGCCCAGGGCGACCGCATCACCATGACGCAGTCCGCGATCGTGCTGGAAAATCTGATCAGTCAATTCCTCTTCAGCAAGGCTGCTGAAGGGAAAGAGGAACAAAAACAATGAATACCCTGGGCCGTCCCCTGCTTGCGCTCTGCGTGGTCACCATCCTGTCCGGCTGCGCCACCACAGGTTCCACGGGCTCCACCGGTTCCGAGGCTTCCGCGCGGAACCCGGTGGACCCGTTCGAGAAGTTCAACCGGACGATGTTCAACTTCAACGACAAGGTGGACCAGTACGCCCTGAAGCCGGCGGCCATCGCCTACAAGCGCGTGGTGCCTTCCTTCATGCAGACCGGCGTCTACAACTTCTTTGGCAACCTCGGCGATGTCTGGACCGCGGTCAACAATCTGCTGCAGGGCAGGGTGGCCGATGGCGTCTCGGACGTGATGCGCTTCACCATCAATTCCACCTTCGGCCTTGCCGGCCTGATCGACATCAGCAGCGATGCCGGCCTGCCCAAGCATAGCCAGGACTTCGGCGCCACCCTGGGCGTCTGGGGCGTGCAGTCCGGGCCCTATGTCGTGCTGCCGCTGCTCGGTTCGTCCACCGTGCGCGACTCGGCGGCATTGCCCGCCGATTTCGCCGGCAACCCGTGGACCTACGTAACGCCCGACGCCACCCGCTACCTCGGCACCGCGCTGCGCGTGATCGACCTGCGCGCCGGCGTGCTGGACGCGTCCAACCTGATCGAGGATGCCGCGCTGGACCGCTATGAATTCATCCGCGACGCCTATCTGCAGCGCCGCGCCGGCAAGATCAGCAGCAACCGCGAACGCGGCGCCGACTCGGTCTACCGCGCGCTGCCCGACGACGAGGACCCGGATTCGAAAACGGACAATGGTTCGTCATTGAATGGCGGTTCGGCAGCCCCATCTGCGGAACCGTCGACCAGGGGCGATGCCCAACAGGAAAAGGCGCCGGCCGCACCTGCCGCCAGCGGCAGCCAGCCGGCATTCATTCCCGCCCCCGGCGGGGACACCCGCAAGTAATCGTGACGGCGTGCGGGCAGGCATGCCGCTGTCACTGTCAATTTCAGGAAAAAAATCATGTTTAAAAAATTCATCGCAATTATCACCCTTGGCATGCTGGGCTTCACCGGCGCCGCCGTCGCCCAGGAAGCGCCGGACGTGTTCATCAAGCGCATCAGCCAGGAAGTGCTGGAAACGGCCAAGAGCGACAAGGACATCCAGAGCGGCAACCAGCAGAAGATCCTGGACGTGGTGCAGAGCAAGATACTGCCCAACGTCGACTTTCAGCGCATGACGGCGCTCGCCGCCGGCCGTCACTGGCGCGAAGCCACGCCGGAACAGCAGAAGCGGCTGACCGAGGAATTCCGTGACCTGCTGGTCTATACCTATGCCGGCGCGATCGCCCAGATCCGCGACCAGCATCTGGAATTCAAGCCGATGCGCAACGACCCGTCCGACACCGAGGTGGAAGTGCGTTCGCAGGTAGTGCAGCAGCGCGGCGAGCCGATCCAGCTCAATTACCGCCTGACCAAGGCTGGCAATACCTGGAAGATCTATGACCTGAACGTGCTCGGCGCCTGGCTGGTGGAAACCTACAAGGGCAACTTCGCCAGCGAGATCAGCAAGGGCGGCATCGACGGCCTGATCAAGACCCTGGCAGAGCGCAACAAGAAGCTGTCGGCCAACGGCATCGCCAGGAACGCGAAATCCTGAGCATGTACCAGCCAGCCGAATCGCTGACCCTGGCCGACGCCAGGGCCGTACTGGGCGCAGGCCTGCAGGCGATCGCCGGCGGCCAGGCCGAGATCGACCTGGCCCGCATGTCCACGGTCGATTCCTCGGCGGTGGCCACCCTGCTGGCCTGGAAGCGGGCGGCGGCGGCGCGCAATGCGCCGCTGGCCCTGCGCAATGCGCCAGACAGCCTGCGCAGCCTGGCGCAACTGTACGGCGTGGCTGAACTCCTGCAGCTTTCCTAGCATCGCGGCCGCGCAGTTGGCTGCGCGGCCTGGTGTGGGCAGGCAACATACAGCCTCCATCCTCCTGGCGAACGGCCCGCCGCTTGCCTCCCGCAGCCCGGCCCGGAGTGCCTGTGCGGAAATCCCCTATAATCAAGCCCTTTCACCGGCCGGCTTTTCCTGCGCCGGTTCATCCGCAACAACAATGAAGCCCGCATGGCCGCCATTCAGATAGACCAGGTAAAGAAACGCTACGGCACGCTGCAAGCCCTGGGCGGCGTCACATTCTCCATCGAGGAAGGCGAGTTTTTCGGATTGCTGGGGCCCAATGGCGCCGGCAAGACCACGCTCATTTCCATCCTCGCCGGCCTGAACCGCGCCGATTCCGGCAGCGTGAAGATCATGGGCCACGACGTGGTCCGCGATTACCGCCAGGCGCGCAGCCTGCTTGGCGTGGTGCCGCAGGAACTGGTGTTCGATCCCTTTTTCACCGTGCGCGAAACCCTGCGCATGCAGTCCGGCTACTTCGGGCTGAAAAAGAACGACGACTGGATCGACGAGATCATGCACAACCTCGACCTGACCAACAAGGCCGATGCCAACATGCGCGCGCTGTCCGGCGGCATGAAGCGCCGGGTGCTGGTCGCGCAGGCGCTGGTGCACAAGCCGCCGGTCATCGTGCTCGACGAGCCGACCGCCGGCGTCGACGTCGAACTGCGCCAGACCCTGTGGAAGTTCGTCTCGCGCCTGAACCGGGAAGGCCATACGGTGGTGCTGACCACCCACTACCTGGAAGAGGCGCAGGCGCTGTGCAACCGCATCGCCATGCTGCGCGGCGGCAAGGTGGTGGCGCTCGATTCCACCGCCGCGCTGATCCGCCGCATTTCCGGCTCGCAGCTGGAAGTGCAGCTGGCCGGCGAATTCCCTGGCTCGCTGGCGCCGCTGCTGTCGCATCCGGCCGAGCCGGGCAGCAACAAGTATGTGTTCCGCATCGCCGACTATGCCGATGTCGAGCCGATACTCGCCACACTGCGCCAGAACGGCGCGCAGATCGAGGACATGCAGCTGCACCAGGCTGACCTGGAAGATGTGTTCATTGAAATCATGGAAGGCAGCAAATGACGGGCTTTCGCACGCTGTTCTACAAGGAAGTCTTGCGTTTCTGGAAGGTCGCCACGCAAACCCTGACCGCGCCCATCGTCACCGCCATGCTCTACCTGCTGATCTTCGGCCAGGTGCTGGAAGGCCGGGTCGAGGTCTATCCGGGCGTCTCCTACACCGCCTTCCTGGTGCCGGGGCTGGTGATGATGAGCGTGCTGCAGAATGCCTTCGCCAATTCCTCGTCGTCGCTGATCCAGTCCAAGATCACCGGCAACCTGGTGTTCATCCTGCTGCCGCCGCTGTCGCATTGGGAAATGTTCAGCGCCTATGTGCTGGCGGCCATGGTGCGCGGCCTGGCGGTCGGCCTGGGCGTGTTCGTCATCACCGCCTGGTTCGCCCACCTGTCCTTTGTCGCGCCGCTGTGGATCTTCGCCTTTGCGCTGCTGGGCTCGGCGATCCTGGCCACCATGGGCCTGATCGCCGGCATCTGGGCGGAGAAATTCGACCAGCTGGCCGCTTTCCAGAATTTCCTGATCATGCCGGCAACCTTCCTGGCCGGCGTGTTCTATTCGATACACTCGCTGCCGCCTTTCTGGCTGGCGGTGTCGCACGCCAATCCGTTTTTTTATATGATTGACGGCTTTCGCTACGGTTTCTTCGGCCATTCCGACGTGGCGCCCGGCATCAGCTTTGCGATCGTGACCACCTTCTTCGTGGTGCTCGCCGGCGTTGCCATCACCATGCTCAAGAGCGGCTACAAGCTGCGCCATTGACCATCGAACACAACGCAATGCGCTCGACCATCATCAACCTCAACAAGGCAGAAATCATGTTGCCCACCCCCGAGCTCGTGAAGAGCTATATCGCCGCCGGCCTCGACTGCACCCACCTGGAGGTCGAAGGCGACGGCCAGCATTTCACCGCCGTCATCGTGTCGCCGGCCTTTGCCGGCAAGCGCCTGATCCAGCGCCATCAACTGGTCTATGCGGCCCTGGGCGACCGCATGCGCGAGGAAATCCATGCCTTGTCGATGAAGACGCTGACCCCTGACGAATTTCAAACGTAATGCAAAAACTGTTAATCACGGGCGGCAAGCGCCTGGCTGGCGACATCGCCATTTCCGGCGCAAAGAATGCGGCGCTGCCCATCCTGTGCGCCGGCCTGCTGACGGCCGACACCGTGCAGCTGTCCAACGTGCCGCGCCTGCAGGACGTGGCCACCATGCTGAAACTGCTGCGCCAGATGGGCCTGCGCGCAGAGGAAGAGGGCGATCGCATTGCTCTCAACGGCGGCCGCATCGACAAGCTCGAGGCGCCGTATGAAATGGTGAAGACCATGCGCGCCGCCATCCTGGTGCTGGGGCCGCTGGTGGCGCGCTTCGGCGAAGCCCGCGTCTCGCTGCCGGGCGGCTGCGCGATCGGTTCGCGTCCGGTCGACCAGCACATCAAGGGCCTGCGGGCGATGGGCGCCGAGATCCAGATCGAGGCCGGCTATATCCATGCCCGCGCCAAGAAGCTCCGCGGCGCGCGCATCGTCACCGACATGATCACCGTCACCGGCACCGAGAACCTGCTGATGGCCGCCACCCTGGCCGAAGGCGAGACCGTGCTGGAAAACGCCGCGCGCGAACCGGAAGTGACGGATCTGGCCAACCTGCTGGTGGCCATGGGCGCGCAGATTTCCGGCATCGGCACCGACCGCCTGGTGATCCAGGGCGTGCCCAGCCTGCATGGCGCCTCGCATGCGGTGATTCCCGACCGTGTGGAAACCGCCACCTTCCTGTGCGCGGTGGCCGCCGCCGGCGGCGACGTGACGCTGACCAACGTGCGCACCGACATCCTCGACGTCGCGCTCGACAAGCTGCGCGAAGCCGGCGTGGTGCTGACCAGCGGCCCGGACTGGATCCGCGCCCAGATGGCGGCGCGGCCGAAGGCAGTCAGCTTCCGCACCACCGAATACCCCGGTTTCCCGACCGACATGCAGGCCCAGTTCATGGCGCTGAACTGCATCGCCGAAGGCAACAGCCGCGTCACCGAAACCATCTTCGAGAACCGCTTCATGCATGTGCAGGAAATGAACCGCCTCGGCGCCTGCATCGGCATCGAGGGCCATACCGCGATCATCGAGGGCGTGCCGCAACTGGTCGGCGCGCCGGTGATGGCGACCGACCTGCGCGCCTCCGCCTCGCTGGTGATCGCCGGCCTGGCCGCCCGCGGCGAAACCCTGGTCGACCGCATCTATCACCTCGACCGCGGCTATGACCGCATGGAAGTCAAGCTGTGCGCCGTCGGCGCCGACATACAGAGGGTGAACGGATGAATCGTCAATTAACGCTGGCCCTGTCCAAGGGCCGCATCTTCGAGGAAACCCTGCCGCTGCTGCAGGCGGCCGGCATCACGGTGACCGAGAACCCGGAAACCTCGCGCAAGCTGATCCTGCCGACCAATGACGAGGCGCTGCGGGTGATCATCGTGCGCGCTTCCGACGTGCCGACCTATGTGCAGCATGGCGCCGCCGACTTCGGCGTGGCCGGCAAGGACGTGCTGCTGGAGCATGGCGGCGAAGGCCTGTACCAGCCGATCGACCTCAACATCGCGCGCTGCCGGATGTCGGTGGCGGTCTCGGCCGGCTTCGACTATGCCAGCGCGGTGAAGCAGGGCGCGCGGCTGCGGGTGGCCACCAAGTACACCGAGACGGCGCGCCAGCATTTCGCCGCCAAGGGCGTGCATGTGGACCTGATCAAGCTGTATGGCTCGATGGAGCTGGCGCCGCTGGTCGGCCTGTCGGACGCCATCGTCGACCTGGTCAGCACCGGCAGCACGCTCAAGGCCAACCACCTGGTCGAAGTCGAGCACATCATGGATATCTCCTCGCGCCTGGTGGTGAACCAGGCCGCGCTGAAATTGAAGCGCGAGCGCCTCCAGCCCATCATCGACGCCTTCGAGCAGGCGTCGAAACGTTAACCCATCCTCTATCGCCATGTCCGCACCGATACGCACACTCGATTCGACCGACGCCGATTTCAATGCGCAGCTGCGCGCCGTGCTGGCCTTCGAGGCCAGCGAGGATGACGCGATCGACCGCGCCGCCGCCGGCATCCTGGCCGATGTGAAGGCCCGCGGCGACGCCGCCGTGCTGGAATACACCAACCGCTTCGACCAGATGGAAGCGGCCTCGATGCAGGCGCTGGAAATCCGCCAGGACGAGCTGCATGCGGCGCTGGCCGGCCTGCCCGAGGCGCGCCGCGAGGCGCTGCAGATCGCGGCCGACCGGGTGCGCGCCTATCACGAGCGGCAGAAGGAGGAGTGCGGTTCCGACGGCTTCCTCTACACCGAGGATGACGGCACCGTGCTGGGCCAGAAGGTGACGCCGCTGGACCGGGTCGGCATCTATGTGCCGGGCGGCAAGGCGGCCTACCCCTCGTCCGTGCTGATGAACGCAATTCCGGCCCATGTGGCCGGCGTGCAGGAGATCATCATGGTGGTGCCCACGCCCGCCGGCGTGAAGAACGAGCTGGTGCTGGCCGCCGCCGCGATCGCCGGCGTCAACCGCGTCTTCACCATCGGCGGCGCGCAGGCGGTAGGCGCGCTGGCCTATGGCACGGCCACCATTCCCCAGGTCGACAAGATCGTCGGCCCCGGCAATGCCTATGTGGCCGCCGCCAAGCGCCGGGTGTTCGGCACGGTGGGCATCGACATGATCGCAGGGCCGTCCGAGATCCTGGTGCTGTGCGACGGCAGCACCGACCCCGACTGGGTGGCGATGGACCTGTTTTCCCAGGCCGAGCATGACGAACTGGCGCAGTCCATCCTGGTTTGCCCGGACGCCGACTACATGGCGCGCGTGCAGCAGAGCGTGGACCGCCTGCTGGAAGAAATGCCGCGCAAGGACGTGATCCGCACCTCGCTGACCAACCGCGGCGCGATGGTCAAGGTGCGCGACATGAACGAGGCCTGCGAGATCGCCAACTTCATCGCGCCCGAGCACCTGGAGATCTCGGCCGAGAATCCGCTGGCCTGGTCGCACCGCATCCGCCACGCCGGCGCGATGTTCCTCGGCCGCTTCTCGTCCGAGTCCATCGGCGACTACTGCGCCGGCCCCAACCATGTGCTGCCGACCTCCCGCACCGCGCGCTTCTCCTCGCCGCTGGGCGTCTACGACTTCCAGAAGCGCTCGTCGGTGATCCAGGTCAGCGAGGCCGGCGCCCGCACGCTGGGCCAGGTGGCGGCCGAGCTGGCCTACGGCGAAGGCCTGCAGGCGCATGCCCGCTCCGCCGAATACCGCTACAAGAAATGATGCGCGGGCAGGCCGTTGGACAACGATAACTGGCGCAACCGCGTTTTCTGCGAAGACGCGTTGGCCGGCATCGCGCGCCTGCCCGACGGCGCGGTGGACCTGATCATCGCCGATCCGCCGTACAACCTCGGCAAGGACTACGGCAACGACTCCGACCGCATGGAAAGCGCGGCCTACCTGGAATGGACCGAAGCCTGGGTCGACGCCGCCCTGCCCAAGCTCAGGGCCGGCGGCAGCCTGTACGTGTTCCTGACCTGGCGCTATTCGCCGGAAGTGTTCGTGATGCTCAAGCAGCGCATGACCATGATCAACGAGATCGTCTGGGACCGCCGGGTGCCGTCCATGGGCGGCAGCACCCGCCGCTATTCCTCGGTGCATGACAACATCGGCTTCTTCGCCAATGCCCGCGACTATTACTTCGACCTCGACGCGGTGCGCATACCCTATGACGCCCAGACCAAGAAGGCGCGCTCGCGCTCGATCTTCGTCGGCGCCAAGTGGCTGGAGCTGGGCTACAACCCGAAGGACGTCTGGAGCGTGTCGCGCCTGCACCGGGAACACCGGGAGCGGGCCGACCATCCGACCCAGAAGCCGCTGGAAATCATCGAGCGCATGATCAAGGCATCCTGCCCGCCCGGCGGCCTGGTGCTGGACCCGTTCATGGGCAGCGGCACCACCGCGGTGGCGGCGCGCCGCTGCGGCCGCGACTTCGTCGGCTTTGAATTGAACGCCGATTACTGCAAACTGATAGACCAGCGGCTGGCGGCGCTGGAACCCGCCGAACAATCCGCCGCCGACAACGTGAGCACACCATGTCCCTGATCGAAAACCTTATCCGTCCCGATGTCCTTGCCCTGTCGGCCTATCACGTGCAGGATGCGGCCGGCTGCGTCAAGCTCGACGCGATGGAAAACCCTTACCAGCTGCCCGAGCCGCTGCGTGCCGAGCTCGGCCGCCGGCTGTCCGAAGTGGCGCTGAACCGCTATCCGACGCCGTCCTACACCGAACTGAAGGCCGGCATTTGCGGCAAGCTCGGTGTGCCGGCCGGCTATGACGTGGTGCTGGGCAACGGCTCGGATGAACTGATCTCGATGGTATCCGTCGCTTGCGCCAAACCCGGCGCCAAGGTGCTGGCGCCGGTGCCCGCCTTCGTGATGTATGCGATGTCGGCCCAGTTCGCCGGCCTGCAGTTCATCGGCGTCGACCTCAGGCCCGACTTCAGCCTGGACCGCGACGCCATGCTGGCCGCCATCGCCGCGCACCGGCCGGCGGTGACCTACCTGGCCTATCCGAACAACCCGACCGGCAACCTGTTCGACGAGGCCGCCATGGTCGACATCCTGCGCGCGGTGGGCGAGACCGGCATCGTGATCGTCGACGAGGCTTACCAGCCGTTCGCCCAGGCCAGCTTCATGCCGCGCCTGGCGGAGTTTCCCAACCTGGTGGTGATGCGCACCGTCTCCAAGCTGGGCCTTGCCGGCATCCGGCTCGGCTACATGTCGGCCAGCGGCGCGCTGCTGGAGCAGTTCGAGAAGGTGCGCCCGCCGTACAACATCAACGTGCTGACCCAGGCCACCGCCGAATTCGTGCTGGAGCACAGCGAAGTGCTGGATACGCAGGCCGCCGCGCTGCGCGACGAACGCAGCCGGGTGGCCACCGAACTGGCCGCGCTGCCGGGCATCGAGGTGTTTCCGTCGGCCGCCAATTTCCTGCTGCTGCGCATCACCCGGCCTGGCCTGGATGCGCCGCTGGCGCATGCGCGCCTGCTGGAACAGAAGGTGCTCGTCAAAAATGTCGGTAAAATGCACGCTTTGCTGCATAATTGCCTGCGTGTGACGGTCAGCACCCCGGAAGAAAACACCCTGTTCCTGAATGCCCTGAAGGCCGCGCTCGCTCCCTAACCTGGTTCAAACATGTCTACGCCACGCATTGCGGAAGTCGTCCGCAACACCAACGAAACCCAGATCCGCATCGCCATCAACCTCGACGGCAGCGGCAAGCAGAATCTCAACACCGGCGTGCCTTTCCTGGACCACATGCTGGACCAGATCGCCCGCCACGGCCTGATCGACCTCGACGTCGAAGCCAAGGGAGACCTGCATATCGATGCGCACCACACGGTGGAAGACGTGGGCATCACGCTGGGCCAGGCGGTGGCCAAGGCGGTCGGCGACAAGAAAGGCCTGCGCCGCTACGGCCATGCCTATGTGCCGCTGGATGAAGCGCTGTCGCGGGTGGTGGTCGACTTTTCCGGCCGTCCCGGCCTGGAATTCCATGTGCCGTTCACCCGCTCCATGATCGGCGGCTTCGACGTCGACCTGACCCGCGAGTTCTTCCAGGGCTTCGTCAATCATGCGCTGGTCACGCTGCATATCGACAATCTGCGCGGCGCCAACGCCCACCATCAGTGCGAAACCGTCTTCAAGGCATTCGGCCGCGCGCTGCGCATGGCCAGCGAACTCGATGCCCGCGCCGCCGGCACCATTCCGTCGACCAAGGGCAGCCTCTGATTCCGGCTGACCAGCTTAATTTCTGACATGAACAAGATCGTGGTAGTGGATTACGGCATGGGCAACCTGCGCTCGGTAGCGCAGGCGCTGCGCCATGTCGCGCCGGAAGCCGATGTGCGCATTTCCGGCGAAGTCGCCGACATCCGCGCCGCCGACCGGGTGGTGCTGCCCGGCCAGGGCGCGATGCCGGACTGCATGCGCAGCCTGCGCGCCTCCGGCCTGGAAGAAGCGGTCAAGGCCGCCTCGCAGACCAAGCCGCTGTTCGGCGTGTGCGTCGGCGAGCAGATGCTGTTCGACTGGAGCGACGAGGGCGACACGCCCTGTCTCGGCCTGTTGCCGGGCAAGGTGGTGCGCTTCAACCTGGAAGGCCGGCTGCAGGATGACGGCTCGCGCTTCAAGGTGCCGCAGATGGGCTGGAACCGGGTGCATCAGACCGCCCCGCATCCCATGTGGGAAGGCGTGGCCGACAACGATTATTTCTATTTCGTCCACAGCTACCATGCCGCGCCCGCCAATCCGGCGCATGTGCTGGGCGAGACCGATTACGGCGGCCCGTTTGCATGCGCGGTCGGACGCGACTATATTTTCGCTACCCAGTTCCACCCGGAGAAAAGCGCTGCCGCCGGCCTGCAGCTCTACAGAAACTTTGCCAACTGGAAGCCCTGAGCCAGCTCAGCCCTTGTTTATCCAACCACCAACCTTAACGTCCCACTCACTGTAGCCATGCTGCTTATACCTGCTATCGATCTCAAAGACGGTCATTGCGTACGCCTGAAACAGGGCGACATGGAGCAAGCCACCGTATTCTCCGACGACCCGGCCGAGATGGCGCGGCACTGGCTGGCCCAGGGCGCGCGCCGTCTGCACCTGGTCGACCTGAATGGCGCCTTCGCCGGCAAGCCCAAGAACGAACTGGCGGTCAAGTCCATCATCAAGGCGGTGCGCGAATTTGCGATCGACAACGATGTCGACGAAATCCCGATCCAGCTGGGCGGCGGCATCCGCGATCTCGACACCATCGAGCGCTACCTGGACGGCGGCCTGTCCTACATCATCATCGGCACCGCCGCGGTGAAGAATCCGGGCTTCCTGCACGATGCCTGCAGCGCCTTCCCCGGCCAGATCATCGTCGGCCTGGATGCCAAGGACGGCAAGGTCGCCACCGACGGCTGGAGCAAGCTCTCCGGCCATGAGGTACTGGACCTGGCCAAGAAGTTCGAGGACTACGGCTGCGAAGCCATCGTCTACACCGACATCGGCCGCGACGGCATGATGGGCGGCGTCAACATCGATGCCACCGTGCGCCTGGCGCGCAGCATGACGATCCCCGTGATCGCCTCCGGCGGCGTGCACAACATCAAGGACGTCGAAGCGCTGTGCGCGGTGCAGGACGAAGGCATCGAGGGCGTGATCTGCGGCCGTTCGATTTACGAAGGCACGCTGGACCTGCGCCTGGCGCAGGAAAGGGCGGATGCGCTTTCCGGCGTGGAAGAGCGCGAAACCGACTGATCATGACTCTTGCAAAACGCATCATCCCCTGCCTCGATGTCACCGCCGGACGGGTGGTCAAGGGCATCAATTTCGTCGAGCTGCGCGACGCCGGCGACCCGGTGGAAATCGCCCGCCGCTATGACGAGCAGGGCGCGGACGAACTGACCTTCCTGGACATCACCGCATCGAGCGACGAGCGCGACCTGATCCTGCACATCATCGAAGCGGTGGCCTCCCAGGTCTTCATTCCGCTGACGGTGGGCGGCGGCGTGCGCGTGGTGGAAGACGTGCGGCGGCTGCTCAACGCCGGCGCCGACAAGGTCAGCATCAACACCTCGGCCGTGACCAACCCGCAGCTGGTGCAGGATGCGGCCGACAAGTACGGCTCGCAATGCATCGTGGTGGCGATCGACGCCAAGCGCTCCGGCGACAACCAGTGGCAGGTCTATACCCACGGTGGGCGCAAGGCCACCGGCCTGGACGCGGTCGAATGGGCGCGCAGGATGCAGATGCTGGGCGCGGGCGAGATCCTGCTCACCAGCATGGACCGCGACGGCACCCGTTCCGGCTTCGACCTGGCGCTGACCCAGGCGGTGTCGGATGCGATCACCATCCCGGTCATTGCCTCCGGCGGCGTGGGCGGCCTGCAGGACCTGGCCGACGGCGTGAAAAAAGGCCATGCCGACGCGGTGCTGGCAGCCAGCATCTTCCATTACGGCCAGCACACCGTGCAGGAAGCCAAGCAGTTCATGGCGGGCCAGGGCATACCGATGAGGCTGGCATGAGCGTCAAGGCGAAATGGCTGAACAAGGTGCGCTGGGACGAGCACGGCCTGGTGCCGGTGATTGCCCAGGAAGTCGGCAGCAACGACGTGCTGATGTTTGCCTGGATGAACCGGGAGGCGCTGGCGCGTACGGTGGAGTCGGGCCAGGCAGTTTACTGGAGCCGCTCGCGCAAGAAGCTGTGGCACAAGGGCGAGGAGTCCGGCCACGTGCAGAAGGTGCATGAACTGCGCCTGGACTGCGACGAGGACGTGGTGCTGCTCAAGGTCGAGCAGGTGGACGGCATTGCCTGCCACACCGGCCGCCATTCCTGCTTCTTCCAGAAATTCGAGGGCAGCGCGGCCGAAGGCGAGTGGGTCGCGGTCGATCCGGTCTTGAAGAATCCCGACAGCATCTACAAGTAAAGGCAAAGCGGCACAATGAGCGACACCCTGAACCGCCTGGCGCAAGTCATCGAGTCACGCAAGCCGGCCAACGGCGGCGACCCGGAGAAATCCTATGTCAGCCGGCTGTTCGCCAAGGGCGACGACGCGATCCTGAAGAAGATCGGCGAGGAAGCCACCGAAACCGTGATGGCCGCCAAGGACGCCCGCGTCGACGGCGATGCCTCCAAGGTGCTGTATGAGTGCGCCGACCTCTGGTTTCATACGCTTGTCATGCTGGCGCAGTTTAATCTCACGCCGGACGATGTGCTGAAGGAACTGGCGCGGCGTGAAGGCATCTCGGGCATCGAGGAAAAGGCCAGCCGCGGCCAGAAGGCCTGAGGAAGACGGCAGTACAGAACGGGAACGAGCACATCAATATCAACGGAGACTGGTTTTGGACAACTGTATTTTCTGCAAGATCGCCGCAGGTCAGATTCCCTCGAAGAAGGTGCATGAAGACGAGGATCTGATCGCCTTCCATGACATCAATCCGGCGGCGCCCGTGCATGTTCTTATTGTGCCGAAGCAACACATTCCGACCCTGGCCGACTGCACGGAACAGCACTCCGCTTTGTTGGGTAAAATGATGCTTCTCGCGCCAAGGCTGGCGCAACAATTAGGCTGCGGATACGAAGCCGATGACGGCGACAATGGCTCCGGCGGCTTCAAGACCCTGTTCAATACTGGTCCGGATGGTGGACAAGAGGTATACCATCTTCATCTGCATGTGATCGGCGGACCGCGCCCCTGGCGCGGCCAACGGTAGGTCCGGACCGCTCCGGACAAATTCAACCTGGAACAGAGCGTTCCGCAAGGAGAAACAAATGGGTTCATTTAGCGTCTGGCACTGGCTGATCGTTCTGGTCATCGTGATGCTGGTATTCGGCACCAAGAAGATCGGCAACATGGGTTCCGACCTCGGCAAGGCGGTCAAGGGCTTCAAGGATGGCGTCAAGGGCGAGGAAGACCGCGTCGCCGGCGCGCCGCCGACAGTGGCCGACAAGGGCACCATCGACGTCGAGACCAAAGAAAAGAACCGGACCTGAGCCGATGCGCATTCTGCACGGTAGCGCCGCATGATCGATCTCGGCCTGACCAAGATTGCCCTGATCGGCGTCGTGGCGCTGGTCGTCATCGGGCCGGAGAAACTGCCGCGCGTGGCGCGCATGGCGGGCTCGCTGTTTGGCCGCGCCCAGCGCTACATCAATGACGTCAAGCAGGAAGTCAGCCGGGAAATCGACCTGGAGGAATTCCGCAAGATGCAGCAGGATGTGCGCGAGGCAGCCAGCACGGTGGAGCAATCGATCTCGCAGAATGCCGCCGAAGTGCGCGACGCCGTCAGTACCGGCTGGAATGACGACTTCACCAGCGCGTCCAATCCGCTGATGGAGCCGCCCACGCCTGACCAGCATGCGGTCAAGGCCAAGGATTTCCGCAGGAAGAAGCTGGCGCGCACCTCGGCCGTGCCGTCCTGGTACAAGCGGCAGAACGGCCGCCGGTCGCGCGTGCTGTCAGGCGCGGCCCGCGTCGCCCGGTATCGCCCTTCGGGCAGCCGCAAACCCACCCAATCGTTCCATTAAATGGCTGAAGACACACAAGCCGACGCGCAGGACACCTTCATCTCCCATCTGGTCGAACTGCGCAACCGCCTGGTCAGGGCAGTCGCCGTGGTGCTGGCGGTCTTCCTGGTGCTGGTTGCCGTCTGGCCCGGTCCGGGCGCGGTCTATGACTTCATTGCCCGGCCAATGATGATCGCGCTGCCCGGCGACGCGAAGATGATCGCCACCGGCGTGATCACGCCTTTCATGGTGCCGATGAAGGTCACGCTGCTGGCAGCCTTCATCATTTCGCTGCCGTGGGTGCTGTACCAGGCCTGGGCTTTCGTTGCGCCTGGCCTGTATGCGCATGAGAAGCGGCTGATTGCGCCGCTGGTCATTTCCTCGTCCTTCCTGTTCATCGTGGGCGTGGCGTTCTGCTACTTCCTGGTGTTTGGCAAGGTGTTCCGCTTCATCTACGATTTCGCACCCAGCTCGATTACCGTGGCGCCCGACATCGAGAACTATCTCGATTTCGTGATGACCATGTGCCTGGCCTTCGGCATCACCTTCGAGGTGCCGGTGGTGGTGGTGGTGCTGGTGCGGATGAACCTGATGACCGTGGAAAAGCTGAAGGCGATCCGCCCCTATGTGATCGTCGGCGCCTTCGTCGTGGCTGCCGTGGTGACGCCGCCGGACATCATGAGCCAGCTGTTCCTGGCGGTACCGATGTGCCTGCTGTTCGAACTGGGCCTGCTGCTGGCGCCGATGTTCGTGCGGGCCACCCAGGCGCCGGAAGAGCATCCCAGCAGCACCGGCAGCTGAAACGGTCTAGCTTCGCTGTCCGCAATAAAGCAGCTTCCTTACGCGTTCGGCACCTGCCGCAGCCACTGCACCAGTGGCTGCGCATCCCTGAAATTCCTCAGCACCACCTGTTCCAGTTCGTCGCCGGTCATGCCGTCCACGCTGCGCTCGTTCCAGACGATGAAGCTCTTGTGGCGCACATACTCTGCATGCGGCGTATCCGCATCGAAACCCTTGGGCGGCCGCGTCAGCTTGCCTTCCTGCTGCAGGTCGCCAAAGGCGGCGCGCAGCTTGCGGTCTTTGAGTACCGCTGAAAAGCCGTCGGCGTCGGCAATCACCTGGCGCCGGATCTGGCGCAGCCGGTCGGGCGGCGGCAGGTATTCGCCGCCGGCGATCAGCAGCTGGCCCTTTTCATCGACGTGAAAGTAATAGGCCGGACCGCCGCCCTGGCTGGGTTTCTTCAGCCCGCTGGCGGTGATGGCGGCGGAAAAGTGCGTCTTGTAGGGCTTGGGGTCGCGTGAAAAGCGCAGGTCGCGGTTGATGCGAAACAGCGCCTTCTTCGGGTTGCAGGCCGCCACCGCCGGATCGAAGCGGGAGATGCTCCTGATCAGGCGCGTGGTCAGTTCGAGGAACTCGGCGCGCAGGATATCGTAGCGCGGCTTGTTCATCACGAACCAGGCGCGCTGGTTGTTCTCATCCAGCTCGGCCAGGTATTGCCTCAGGTCGCGTACATGCATGCTCACTCCGCGGGACGTGTCTGCATCTTGGGACGGACGCCCACCGTCACATCCAGGCTGGTTTCGGCATTCTTGCGCAGCACCTTCATGCTGGCTTTCCTGCCAGGCTGCAGCTGGGCGATCAGGTTCAGCATCGAGGTGGTGTCGTCCACCGGCCGGCCGTCGACTTCCACCAGGATGTCGCCCGGCCGCATGCCGGCGCGGTCGGCGGGACCGTTGCGCAGCACGCCGGCGATGATGGTGCCCGACTTGCGCTGCAGGCCGAAGCTTTCCGCCAGTTCGGGCGTGATGTCCTGCGGCTCCACGCCTATCCAGCCGCGCACTACCTGCCCGGTCTTGATGATGGATTCCATCACCGTCTTTACCGTGGTGACGGGAATGGCGAAACCGATGCCCAGCGAGCCGCCGGTGCGGGAATAGATCGCGGTATTGATGCCCAGCAGGTTGCCGTTGGTGTCTACCAGCGCGCCGCCCGAATTGCCGGGATTGATGGCGGCGTCGGTCTGGATGAAGTTCTCGAAAGTGTTGATGCCCAGGTGGTTGCGGCCCAGCGCCGAGACAATGCCCATGGTGACCGTCTGGCCGACGCCGAACGGATTGCCGATGGCCAGCACCACGTCGCCGACGCGGGTCTGCTCGATCTGGGCCAGCGTGATTGTCGGCAGATCCTTCAGATCCACCTTGATCACTGCCAGGTCGGTTTCCGGATCGGTGCCGACCAGGCGTGCCGCTGCCTTGCGCCCATCGGCCAGCGCGATCTCGATCTCGTCGGCCGCTTCCACAACATGGTTATTGGTCAGGATGTAGCCTTCGGAGCTGACGATCACGCCCGAGCCCAGGCTGGACTGCTTTTCTTCCTGCTCGCCCTGGCGCTCGCCAAAGAAGCGGCGCAGGAAGGGGTCGTCCAGCAGCGGATTGCGCGCCGGGCGCACGCCCTTGCTGGTGAAGATGTTGACCACCGCGGGCATGGCCCGCTGCGACGCGTCACGATAGCTGCTGCCCTGCTGCACCCTGGGTGGCGCAGTGGCTTCATGCATCGGGACATTCCCATTATTCAGAGTCACCGGCTGGGCGCCGCCCTGGATGCGCGGCGCCCAGTCCGGCTTGAGTGTCGCTACAATGAACCACAGCGCCAGACCGACCGTGACGGTTTGGGCAAACAATAACCAGAGACGTTGCATAAAGAGAGAAGGGTGAATGAATTGAGTGAGCCATCCGTGGATCGCCGGGCGCTGTCGGATTATCTGGCTTGTCTGCTTGATATCAACCGCATCCGTGATTTTAGCCCAAACGGTTTGCAGGTCGAGGGGCGCGACCGCATCGCCAGCATCGTCACCGGCGTCACCGCCAGCGCGGCGCTGATCGACGCCGCCCTGGCGGAAGGCGCCGATGCGATTCTTGTGCATCACGGCTATTTCTGGCGCGGCGAGGACGGCCGGATTACCGGCATCCGGCGCCAGCGCCTCAAGCGGCTGCTGGCCAACGACGTCAATCTGTTTGCCTATCACCTGCCGCTGGATGTGCATCCGGAGTTGGGCAACAACGCCCAGCTGGGACGGCAACTCGGCCTGAGCGCGCAGTCCCGGTTCGGCGAAAACGACCTTGGCTGGCTGGGCGTGCCGGAAGACGCCGCGGTAAGCACGGTAGGCGACCTGGCCCGCCTGATCGGGCAGCGGCTGGGGCGATCGCCCATGGTCATCGGTGACGCCGGGCAGCCTCTGGGCCAAGTCGGCTGGTGCACCGGCGCCGCGCAGGGCTATCTCGACGATGCCATCGCCGCGGGGGCCGGCACCTATCTCAGCGGGGAAATCTCGGAGCAGACCGTGCACCTGGCGCGCGAAACCGGCGTCGCCTATCTGGCCTGCGGCCATCATGCAACCGAACGTTATGGCATACAGGCGCTCGGCCAGCATCTCGCCGGTCGGTTCGGCATCGGGCATCGCTTCATCGATATCGATAATCCGGTCTAAGAACAGCCCGTTTTCCGTCGTGTCGCTTTTGCCGTGGCAACGCGTCTGCAACCATGAAGGCCGTGACCAGCCAGAAATCTCCGTCGCCTCCGCATTTTTCCTGGCCGGATGTTACGAAGGCCCGGCTTCATCCAGATTGCGTAACTTCGGCATGCGCCTACCGGTAATCGTTCGACAGTTCGCAGCGAGGCGCTGACCAAGGCGCTCATCCGGGCGCTTACCACGGCGCTCAATCACGGCAAGGACAGGAAAACCATGATGTCGCAAGCGGCAGCCCGGCAACCGATCAACGTCATGATCGTCGAGGACGATAACGTTACCCGCAAGTATCTCGCAGCGGCCATCAAGTCCGAGCCAGCGCTCCAGCTGGTTGCCGCCTTCGATAGCGTTCAGCCGGCGCTGGCCTGGCTGGTGTCCACTCCGGTCGACCTGCTGCTGACCGACCTTGGCCTGCCCGACGGATCGGGCGTGGACGTCATCCGCGCCTGCGTCGACCGCTGGCCGAACTGCGGCATTCTGGTCATCACCATGTCGAGCGACGAGGATAGCGTTCTGGCCTGCATCGAGGCCGGCGCCGCCGGCTATGTGCTCAAGGATGCCGGAAGGCTGGACATCGTGCGTGCATTGCTGGACCTGCACTCGGGCGGCTCGCCCATCAGCCCGCTGATCGCCAGGAAAGTACTCGGCCGTATGCGCGACGCCATGCCGGCATCGTCCTCGCCACCCGGCAATGCGCATGCGCCTTCGCTGCTCACACGGCGCGAGGCGGCGATTCTCAACCTGATTGCGCGCGGCGACAGCTATGGCGAGGTGGCGCGGACACTGTCGGTGTCGGTTGGCACGGTGCAGACCCATGTGAAGAACATTTACGGCAAGCTGTCGGTGCATTCCCGCGGAGAAGCGGTATTCGAGGCGCAGCGCCGCGGCTTGCTCCATATGGCGACATTGAAAGCGCGCGAACCGGGCTGAAGCCGCGCCCTTCCGGACGGCGGAATGGCTGGAAGACATTGTGGGCCGCTGGTTTAGCGCATTTCTAACCTGACTGGCATCAGCCGGCCAAGCAAGATTGCCTTTGGAAGATTCGCCTAGGGGTGAGTAGGGTGCAATACCCGAAGGGCATTGCACCGCGGTCGCATACCGTAAAGATCATCTCAGGACCTTCGCTGGTCCACGCATGGCGGAATGCCCCTTCGGGTATTCCGCCCTACAGCATCAGGGGCATGCCAAGGGCGCAGGATGCGAGGTGCGCCGCGCCTGGGTCTGCGGCATGAGGCTAGTCTGGCCAAATTCGCTCTAGCGGCCCACAATGTCTTCCAGGATTGCTGGCGCGAGGATTCGACGTGCTGCCGATCCGGCCTGATCAGCGCAGGTCTTCCGGCCGACGCAGGGCGTCACGGATTTCACGCAGCAGCAGAATGTCCTCGGACGGCGGCGCGGCCGGTGCAGCATCTTCGACTTCCTGCTGCTTGCGGAAGGACAGGGTGCGCGCCTTGTTGATCAGCCTGACCATTTGGAAAATGATGAAGGCCAGGATGACGAAGTTCAGCAGGATGGTCACGAAATTGCCGTAGGCCAGAACGGCGCCGGCCTTCTTGGCTTCGGCCAGGGTGAGGTTCATGGCCTGATTATTCAGCGGTAAATAATAATTGGAAAAATCCAGGCCACCGAAAATTTTTCCCACGATGGGCATGATCACATCCTGCACCAGGGAATCGACGATCTTGCCGAATGCGGCGCCAATGATGACGGCGACCGCAAGGTCAACCACATTGCCCTTGACTGCAAATGCCTTGAATTCCTGCAGCATGCTCATTGCAAATCTCCTGATGGGTGTTAAAGAAGGTAGTGACGGAAACCCTCGTCGATAAGGAAGCTGGTTTTATCAGATTGTCATGCGCCAGTATCCCACAGGACCAAACATGTCACCTCATTGGTGCGTTTATCAACCTCTGTGCATGTTTATTGCACAACGGAAGATGTATTTTCTTTAAATCAGGTCGACGGTCCGATATAATTTAAGGTTGCTAGAAGTTTCGTTCAGATTTCGCATTTTGACTGATTGGGGTTGGTATGAGTAACGATAAACAGGTCGACTCCGGTCGACGTGTCCTGCTTGCTGCCACATGTGCGGCTGGCGGAGTTGCAGGGCTGGCTACGGCAGGGGCCTTTGTGTCCACCTTCCAGCCGTCAGAGCGCGCGAAGGCCGCCGGCGCGCCGGTTGAAGTCGATATCGCCGGCATGGCGCCGGGCGAACTCAGAACCGTCGAATGGCGCGGCAAGCCGGTATGGATCCTGAAGCGCTCGCAGGAAATGGTCTCGGCGCTGCCCAAGCTGGACGATCAGCTTGCCGACCCCAAATCGCAGCGCAATCCGGACGAACTGACGCCGGAATATGCGCGTAACGAATACCGCTCCATCAAGCCAGAGATCCTGGTGGCGGTCGGTATCTGCACCCATCTGGGCTGCTCCCCGACCACCAAGCTCCAGCCGGGACCGCAACCATCGCTGCCCGACGACTGGCAGGGCGGTTTCCTGTGCCCCTGCCACGGCTCGACCTTCGATCTGGCCGGCCGCGTCTACAAGAACAAGCCGGCGCCTGACAATCTTCAGGTGCCACGTCACATGTATGCCGGCGACACCAAGCTCGTCATCGGCAAGGACGAGAAAGGTGAGGCATAAATCATGGGATTCGTGGAGAAGAAGTTGCCGGCCGATGCGCCAGTCAGCGCCAAGGCACTGAACTGGGTCGATTCTCGTTTTCCGCTGAGCAAACTGTGGAATGACCAGTGGGGCCAGTACTACGCGCCCAAGAATTTCAACTGGTGGTACATCTTCGGTTCGCTGGCCATGCTGGTGCTGGTGATCCAGATCGTCACCGGCATCTTCCTGGTAATGCATTACAAGCCCGATGCCAACCTGGCCTTCGCCTCCGTTGAATACATCATGCGCGATGTGCCGTGGGGCTGGCTGGTGCGCTACATGCACTCGACCGGCGCTTCCGCCTTCTTCATCGTGGTCTACCTGCACATGACCCGCGCCTTGCTGTACGGTTCGTACCGCAAGCCACGAGAACTGATCTGGCTGTTCGGCGTCGGCATCTTCCTGGCGCTGATGGGCGAAGCCTTCTTCGGCTACCTGCTGCCATGGGGCCAGATGTCCTACTGGGGCGCGCAGGTGATCGTGAACCTGTTCTCGGCCATTCCCTTCATCGGTCCCGACCTGTCGCTGTGGATCCGCGGCGACTACGTGGTGTCCGACGCCACCCTGAACCGCTTCTTCGCCTTCCATGTGATCGCGATTCCCCTGGTGCTGCTGGGCCTGGTTGCCGCCCACCTGATCGCGCTGCATGAAGTGGGCTCGAACAATCCGGACGGCATCGAAGTCAAGGACAACCTCGGTCCTGACGGCCATCCGGTCGACGCGATCCCTTCACATCCGTACTACACCGTGCATGATGCGTTCGGCGTCGTGATCTTCCTGACGATCTTCAGCGCAGTGATCTTCTTTGCGCCGGAAATGGGCGGTTATTTCCTGGAATACAACAACTTCCTGCCGGCTGACTCGCTGAAGACGCCGCCGCATATTGCCCCGGTCTGGTACTTCACGCCGTACTACTCGGTGCTGCGCGCCACCACCTCGCAATTCATGTATGCGCTGATCGCAGGTGTGGCTGCCTATGTCGCGCTGCTGATCCTGAAATCCCGCCTGTCCGGCGCGATGAAAATGGTGGCGGCCGTGGTTGGCCTGGCCGTGATCATCGGCATGCTGGTGTTTGACGCCAAGTTCTGGGGCGTGGTGCTGATGGGTGCGTCGGTCGTGATCCTGGCCGGCATGCCCTGGCTCGATCATTCCCCGGTGCGTTCCATCCGTTATCGCCCCACCTGGCACAAATATGTGCTGATCCTTTTCGGCATCACATTCGTCGTGCTGGGCTACCTGGGCGTGCAGGCGCCGACCGCCGGCCGTACCTTGCTGTCGCAGGTTTGCACCTTCATCTACTTCGGCTTTTTCCTGCTGATGCCATGGTGGAGCCGCGCCGGCCAGTTCAAGCCGGTCCCGAGCCGCGTTACGTTCCATCCGCACTAAGCCGCAAAGGATCACAAGAATGAAATTTTTCAAGAAACTGATTGCGGCATTGGTCCTGTTGCCAGCGTTCGCGCTGGCAAGCGAAGGCGGTTTTCCGCTGGACCACGCGCCTGAGCGCACCGACCTGGCTTCCCTACAGAACGGCGCGAAGCTGTTCGTCAATTACTGCCTGAACTGCCACTCGGCGTCGGCCATGCGCTACAACCGCCTGCGCGACATCGGCCTGTCGGAAGACCAGATCAAGGCCAACCTGCTGTTCACTACGGACAAGGTGGGCGACCTGATGAAGTCGGCAATGACGCCGGCCGACGGCAAGGCCTGGTTTGGCGCCGCGCCACCGGACCTGTCGGTCATCTCGCGCGCCAAGGCATCCGAAGCCGGCAGCGGCCCCGACTACATCTATACCTACCTGCGCACTTACTACGCCGACAACAGCCGCCCAACCGGCTGGAACAACCTGGTTTATCCGAACGTCGCCATGCCGCATGTGCTGTGGCAGCTGCAGGGTATCCGCAATGCCAAGTTTGTCGAAGAGAAGGATGAGCACACTGGCGAGGTCGTACACAAGTTTGCCGGTTTCGAACAGGTCAAGCCAGGCACCATGTCTGCGCTCGATTACGATACCGCGGTAGCCGATCTGGTGTCGTACATGAGCTGGATGGCCGAGCCGGCGCAGAACAAGCGTCGTCAACTGGGCGTCTGGGTGCTGCTGTTCATGGGTATCCTGCTGGTGCTGGTATGGCGTTTGAGCGCAAGCTACTGGAAGAGCGTCAAATAAAGAGTCTGGCCTGTCACCTGCTTTTTCCGGCAGGCGACAGGTGATCCAGGGGTGAGGCGTTCCGGCCTCACCCTATTTGTTTTTAAGGAACTGCAAAAATGATGGTTCTCTATTCGGGCACAACCTGCCCATTTTCCCAACGCTGCCGCCTGGTCCTGTTTGAAAAAGGCATGGACTTCGAAGTGCGTGATGTCGACCTGTTCAACAAGCCGGAAGACATCTCCACGATGAATCCATATGGCCAGGTGCCGATTCTGGTCGAGCGTGAACTGGTGCTCTATGAGTCCAACATCATCAATGAGTACATCGATGAGCGTTTCCCGCATCCGCAACTGATGCCGGCCGATCCGCTGATGCGGGCACGCGCGCGCCTGATGCTGTTCAACTTTGAAAAAGAGTTGTTCATCCACGTGCATACGCTGGAAAACGAAAAGACCAAGGCGGGCGACAAGAGCCTGGACAAGGCGCGCAATGAAATCCGCGACCGTCTGACGCAATTGGCGCCACTGTTCCTGAAGAACAAGTACATGCTGGGTGACGAGTTTTCGATGCTGGACGTCGCAGTCGCGCCCTTGCTCTGGCGTCTCGACCATTACGGCATCGAGCTGTCCAAGACCGCTGCGCCACTGATGAAATATGCGGAACGCATTTTCTCGCGTCCGGCTTATATCGAGGCGTTGACGCCGTCCGAGAAGGTCATGCGCCGGTAATTGCTGTTGCTCTCAGTCTGTTCCTGTCCTATGGTGCAGATGGCGCCTGCGTAAGCAGCGCCATCTGCCCACAGACATCCTTTTTCGTGTCAGCCGGTAACCCTGAACCATGTCAGAAACGTCAACCAAACCCTATCTGTTACGCGCGATCTACGAATGGTGTACCGATAACGGTTACACGCCCTACCTGGCCGCGATGGTGGACAGCCAGACGCAGGTGCCGATGGAATTCGTCAAGAATGGCGAAATCGTACTCAACATCAGCTTCAGCGCAACCAGTGGTTTGAAGATGGACAATGACTTCATTCACTTTCATGCGCGTTTTGCCGGCGTGTCGCGGGAAATCTTTGTGCCTGTCGACAACGTGGTAGCCATCTACGCACGCGAGAACGGGCAGGGCATGGCATTTGAAGTCACCCGCAAACCGGATTCCGGCGAACAGTCGGCCGTGCCACAAGCCGAGCAACCGACACTCACTGCGGTGCCTTCATCGCAAGCGGAAAGCGCCGAGACGGAAATCAAGCCGGCCCCGGACGACACGCCGGAGCCACCGAAAAAGGGCGGCCGCCCGACCCTGACACGTATCAAATAACGTATAATTTCGCTCTTTGCCGGCTTAGCTCATCAGGTAGAGCACATGATTTGTAATCATGGGGTGGCGGGTTCGAGTCCTGCAGCCGGCACCAATCAATTCCAGCAATCAGCCCAGCCCACAAGGTTGGGCTTTTTCTTTTGCGTTTGTTTTTGAAGATTGTGTATCGCTGTTTAATCCTGCTGCTAATGCTTTCTCATCCCACAAAGTAAATGGTTTAGCGCATATTGTTATCGATGAGAGCGAACAGATAACAAAAAACCGCATAAGGAGAGATTCTTTATATGACCGCAAAGCCATTAAGCGCCCGATTTAGCATGCGCAAGCACAGGCAGTTGAAGGCCATTCCAGGTTAGAGAACCATTTATTGCACGATACCATTTCCATACGTGCCTTTTCATCATTAGCGAAATCACGATGAGCTACCAATTTTTCCGCATTTGGCAGCGGGATACATAAAGCGCCTTACACATGGAAAAGGAAACATTGAGCGATTTCTCTAAATGATTAAGCGGTCGACAATGCGCGCGGGCTGAACGTTGTCAAGGGAGCCGCATGAAGATGGCCGAAACCCAGCTCAAGCCGAAACCCGGCAAGGTGCGGTTCGGCCAGAACATCAATACTGAGTCGGCTCGACACTATCTTGTGGTAGGGGATACCCGCCTGGAAAAATCGCTGTTATTTATGCAATTCAATGGTGCGCTCGCATTGTCTTGAACACTGACAATGTGTAGTCTCTTCGGCATTCCCCTTTTGGCTTGGGAAGGATTTTCTTATATTGACAGCTTTGTCACGATTTAATGGAGATGGAAGAAAGAATGTGCAATCCAACCTTCCATGCGGATTTCTGGTTTCTGCCAGGAATAATACGTGAAGAAAGATTCGTAAAGTGAAAAAACTGGTATTTGCATGTGTGTAACGGGAAATGCAGCACCAAAAATCTATGGGAAGGCCATCTGCCGGATCTAATGTTCTTTTTTACTGGAAATTAATTTATCCTCGGAACCATTGCTTAGCACCATTCTCTGACCCTGCTCTTGTTTTCAAGAAAATTTTCTTAACACTAGTTAGTCGGAGATTGCAAAAATGGGTTCGAAAATTTCTATTGCGAGCTGGTTTCCATGCGCGCTATCCGCCGTCGTAATGCTTTCGGCCTGTGGCGGCTCAGGAGACACAGCCTCGTCCGGGACTGCGTCGATACCGACCGCAACGGAAACCAAGCTTGCCGCCACGACCGTGTATAGTCGTCCGCGTCCGGCGCTGCCGATTCCTACGCCAATGACTGGCGTCACCCTGGATAGCATCGGTAATCTGTCGGCTGCCGTTACTTCGTTGAAAAGCATAAGCAAAGTACCGACCACGCGTATCGTTTTCGATGAATTCGTAGCGGCTAGTTATTATCAGAATGCCACTCAGAAAATTCGCGATGTCAGTTATGTAATGGGCGAATTACTGGATTCAATGTATGTAAAACAATATTCGGTACAAGCTTATATTGACCGGACCAAGGAATACGTCACCGTGCTGGGAGATAACGTCGATATATGGGAGGTCGGTAATGAAATCAATGGCGAATGGCTCGGGAATACTTCTGATGTCGTGGCGAAAATGACAGGGGCCTATGACTATGTGAAATCCCAAGGTAAAACTACGGAATTGACGCTGTATTACAACCAGGATTGCTGGTCCAAGCCGGCAAATGAAATGTTTACTTGGGCGCAGACTAATATCCCGGATCGCATGAAGCAGGGCTTGGACTATGTCCTAGTAAGTTTTTACGAGGACGATTGCAACGGGATAAAGCCGGATTGGAACCAGGTTTTCACCAAGCTCCATGCGATGTTCCCGAATTCCAAGATCGGATTTGGTGAGACAGGTACAACTATTAGTTCAAAAAAGGCAGAATATATTACCCGCTATTACAGCAAACAATTGAGCGTCCCGAACTACGTGGGTGGTTATTTCTGGTGGTACTTTCACCCGGACATGATTCCAAATACCCAGCCCCTGCTGCAAACCCTGAATTCGGCAATCGCTAGCGTGCCTGATGGCTCTACCACGCCTACCAGCACAACCTCCACGACGACTTCAACCTCGACGACTTCCGCCACGACATCAAGCACTAGCACGAGTACCACATCCTTATCGGGTACCGACAGCACGGTGCAAACCGTGCCGACGACATCGGGGTACTGGACAACTCAATACAATGGCTATGGCTCCGTGACCTACGACGCCACCGCCGGCGTCGGCCTTAATCCAAAAGCGCCAACTATCCCGAGCGAGACTCATGCCGCTTTAACCCTGGCAAACAATCTGCAGTTACGCAATTTCCATTTGACGATTACGGCGATCACCGATAAGCAAATCAGATTGAATAGCGCTCCCAATTCCTGGGAAACCTTCTGGATTTTCTTTAACTATCTGCCCACCGCTTCCGGCAAGTCCACGAACTATTTCATACTGAAACCGAATGGCGTGGAACTAGGAACCGCGATGGATGCAAACGGCCAGACTTTCCTGTACACCGGTCCAAGCAATGCGCAAGCCATAGGCATGTTCAATACTTACGATATCGAAAAAGTTGGCAACCATGTCACGGTATCGATAAATGGGCGACAAGTGGCCAACTATACGGGCGCGGTGTTGGATGTTGCAGGTTCCATCGGCTTGTATTCTGAAGATGCCAACGTCCGGGTGACCAAGGTCCAGGTAACGCCGTTGCCGTGAACGGCCTCTTGGAGACGTAAACTCTGCGCCAGATATTCATGGCATTAGCCGGCGCCAAGCCGCTGGTCCAGGCGCAGATGACGCCCGCGCAACAACTGCAATTTTTCCTTTCCGAATCGTACTTGGGAGCGACGCCCTTATGATTCGGACGCTGCAATTAATAGGGGCGGATCCGCTGACGTCCAGCGATCCCAACGGTGTGCCCAGCCGAAACAGCCTATGGATCTCAGAAGGGTAGGGAGTTGTCGGAACCCGCCAGCTGAAAGGTTTCCACGGGCGGATCGGATGCTATTCGCCTGTAGACCGGCATTGGCTTGCCAGTCAGTGCGCGCGCCGAAAGCCCGGCAACGAGGCCGTAACGGGTTTTCGGCGTACAGTCGCAACGCCGCAGATGGCCAGTGGGGGAGGCTTCCAGCAACCGTCCCGAGATTTCTAATACCAATCACAAACCATGACGTGCCAGATGAAACTGATGGATTTTTTCGCCTAGCAAGACGGGCGAAGAGTCATTAGCCCAGCTATTGACAACGATCCGAACGCAGCCAGGCGGAAAAAGCCACAGTTTCATGGCGCATTATGGGTTGGGGTTGGCATAACACTCCCTAATAAGCCGCCCTCTTTTCTCCGTTGGGGGCGATGCATCGCTCACCTGCGTGAGTTTCACTTTTGAAACAAAGCTGGGAGGAATTTTCATCCCCATCCTCATTCCCATTCCCATCTCTCGAGTTTCAGATTTTTAACCTTTCGAAAGGTTAATAAGCGTTGACAAATTATAACAATTGATTTATTTCTAACAATGTTGTCATTCGATAAATATGCTCGTGTATCGCCATGGTCAGAGCTGCCTCAGCCAACCTTTAACGGCTGATGCCTGATGTTAACGCAGGCAATCCTTTGCGATTGCCGGGGTTTATTGGGGGTGGAAAAGCATACCGGTCAAGGCGTATCGAAATGTCAGCAATAAGCATCCAAGGCGAAAGACCATTCAATTCAGGAGACAGGTATGCCCAGAAAAACAGTACTAATAAGCGAGCTTCTTGCCATTTCATTAGTTACCGCGTCGCTGTTTGGATGCGGCGGCAGCGGCGGGAATGATGCCTCGGCCGGCGTGACGATAAAGGGTGTGGCTGCAGAAGGCGCGGCGATTGCGAATGCGAAAATCGCAATCCGCGATGTCGACGGCAACAGCCGCACCGCTACAACCGACGACGACGGCAATTTCAGTTTTTCCACCAGCGGCCTGCGGTTTCCTCTCATGCTGAAGGTGGCCGGCGCCAGCGGTACTTATTACACTCTGTTGACCGCTGATGATGTAGACAAGCGCGTCAATCTGACCAACTTCACCCGATCCATCGCGCAACTGGCGTTGAATGCAGCCGACGACTCTGCGCTGGAGGCCAGCTTCAGCAGCGGCGAGTTCCGCAGCGTCTCTGCCAGCAAGGTGGCTGAAGCCGAAGAGGCATTCAAGAAGCTGATGAAGCAGGAATTGGGTACGATCGCCGGCGTGACCGATACCAGCCCGCGCACGGTTGTCTTTGTGCCAGCTAGCAAAAACCAGGATGGCGATGAGGTCGATCGCATGCTGACACTGTTCAAGCCTCAGCGTGGCAACAGCAACAGTCTGCTGTCGCTGAACGGCAAGCCGGAATTCATACGGGACATCATCGTGGCCAGCTACGATGGCGCCAGCGACGACCTGCTGACCGGCGGCCTTGGCAAGACCGGCCTGCTGGCGGCTGCACCGGGCTATGCCGACAAGGCCAATCCCACCGCCGCCGAACTGCGGAAAAATGCAATCTATAACAATTACCGCGCAGTGATAGATGCCTCCACCGCAAGCGGCTTCGGTTCCATGTACGGCCCCAACGTGACCAAGGCCGGCGTGGAAGGCGAGGGCAAGATCGCCGGCAAGGAATACATCACCTACGTCGGCGACAGCAGCGGCCGCCGCAATGTCACCCTGATGGTGCAGATCCCGACCACCTTCGACAAGGCCAAACCCTGCATCGTCACCGGCGCGTCGTCCGGTTCGCGTGGCGTGTACGGTGCCATCGGCACCGCCGGCGAGTGGGGTTTGAAGAACGGCTGCGCCGTTGCCTACACGGACAAGGGCACTGGCACCGGCCTGCATACCCTGAATGATGATACCGTCAACCTGCGCAATGGCCTGCGCGCCACTGCTGCCGTTGCCGGCAAGGAATCGCTGTTTACTGCCGCATTGCCGGGCACGACGGCAGCCGCCCTCAACGCACAGTTGCCCAACCGGATCGCCTTCAAGCATGCCTATTCCCGGGAAAATCCGGAAAAGGACTGGGGCAGGAGCACCCTGGACGCGGTGGCCTTCGCTTTCTATGCGCTCAACGAGGAATACGGAAGCGGTGCGGCCGGTCAGAAAGCCCGCGTGATCACCCCGGCCAACACGACCGTTATCGCCTCCTCGATTTCCAATGGCGGCGGCGCTGCGCTGCTGGCAGCCGAACAGGACAGGCTGGGCCTGATCGATGGCGTGGCCGCCAACGAGCCGCAGATCCAGCCACGCAAGCCGGATGGCTACACCATCCAGCAGGCAGGCGCGGCGGTAGTCGCGCCGGGCAAGCCGCTGTACGACTACTCCAGCTTCGCCGCGATCTACCAGCCTTGCATTGCAGGCAACGCCGGACGCTGCACCAGCCTGGTACAGAAAGGCTTGCTGACTGGCAGCGATCTTGCCAGCCAGCAGGCGGATGCCCGTAAGCGGCTGCGTGACTACGGCTGGACCGCCGACAGCGATGCCTTCCAGACCGCCCTGGCGGCTGCAGCGAGCGGCGCGTTCGCCGGCTTCAATGCCAACACCAATTTCCTGGTGACCGTCACCTATGCCAATGCCTACGGCCGGTTCACCCCAGCCGACAAGGTATGCGGCTTTACCTTCGCCAAGACCGACGGCGCCGGCACACCGGCAGCCCTGACGGCCGAGGAGCGGGCGCAGAGCTTCGCATCCCAGAACGGCATCATCGGCAACCCGGTCTATGAGGACTCGGTGGGCGGCGCCAAGGCTTACGCCGTTGGCATATCGCCTTCCACCGGCCGCGCCGACCAGTCGCTCGACGGCGTACTGTGCCTGCGTTCCCTGATGACGGGCCGCGATCCGGTCACCAACGCTGCGCTGACCGGCGCCCTGGCCGAGCAGAGCAGCCGGGTGCGCGCCGGCGTCGCGGAGGTGCTGGCAAGCGGCAATCTGCGCGGCAAGCCGGCAGTGATCGTCGCCGGCCGCAGCGACCATCTGGTGCCGGTGAATCATGCCTCCCGCGCCTACCTCGGGCTCAACAGCACGGTGGAAGGGGCCGCCAGCAAGCTGCGCTACGTGGAAGTGACCAATGCCAACCACTTCGACGTGTTCAGTTCCGTTGTTCCCGCAACCATCGTGCCCATGCACGTCTACCTGTTCCGGGCGCTCGATGCGGTCTATGCCAACCTGAATGGCTCGGCTGCGCTGCCGGCCAGCCAAGTGGTCCGGACGGTGCCGCGTGCCAGCGCAACGACGACGGTGACCGATGCCAATCTCCCGCCGATTGCGATCAGTCCGGCCGCAGAAAACCGCATCGTCACTACCGGTACGATCGTCAACGTGCCTGATTGACGGCATAAGTGGATTGCCGGCACGGTAGCGCCGGCAGTCGGAGCAAACGGCAAGGGCAACGGAGCATTCCGCTGCCCTTGCCGCATTTTTTCAAAATGAATTCCGATAAGAAATAGAAAGGCGCCACGGTCACGATTCGCGCAGATTCTTTTATGGCCAAAGTGCTAACGTAACGACTTCGTATTGCTATGCAGCATGGAGGGGATTGGGATGAAACATGCGGCAATGGGCCAGCAACGTCTGCTTGAAGGTGTTCAATACCTGCGCGGCATCGCGGCCATGATGGTGGTTTTTCACCATGCGCGGCATGAGTTCGGCGGCGCGATGACCATCATTTTCGGCGCGCGCGGCGTGGAAATCTTTTTCGTGATCAGTGGCTTGGTGATGATGTATTCGACCCGAGGCGGGCAGCTGGCGGCCGGTCAGTCGTTGCGGGAGCGCCTGGGAGAAGCCATGCTGTTCTGGAAGCGGCGCATCGTACGCGTTGTGCCGATGTACTGGATTGCGCTGTTCCTGTCCGCCGCGCTGGTGTACAAAACATCGCTGACCGATCCGGTACTGTTGATGGATGCCTTCTTCATTCCACACTGGAACCAGGCCTATCCCGACCAGATCTGGCCCACGCTGGTGCCAGGATGGTCGCTCAACTATGAAATGTTCTTTTACTTTCTTTTCGGCCTGTCGCTCTTCCTTGGCCGGTTCAGCATTGCCTTTATGGCCATCAGCTTGTTCGGCCTTTGCCTGTTGCCCCCCGCGGTAGAAGGGCAATCAGCGGCCTTTCACTTCTATACATCCGCGGTGATGCTGCATTTTCTGGCGGGCGTGCTGCTGTATTACGTGGTCGAAATGCTGAGGAAGGCCGCATGGCAGCCAGCGCGCTGGACGATGCTGTTGCTGCTGCTGGCGGGCTTTGCCGGCCTGATTGTCCTGCCGCGGCTGATGGGCGATATCTCGCTGCTCCTGACGTCTTCAATGATCGTGTTTGCCGCTGTTTTCCTGTTTGACGGCATCAGGCTGCCGTCGCTGCGCCTGCTGGGAGATGCTTCCTACGCGATTTACCTGTTCCATATACCTGCTTTGGTGCTCACTACGAAACTCATCAGGCTGTCCGGTCTGCCGGCGACGAGCGCTTGGCAAATTCTTGCCAATTTTGCGATTTACCTGACGGTGTCGGCCATCGCTGGCGTGCTGATGCACCTGCTTGTGGAAAAACCGCTTACACAGCATGCGCTTTCCTTCATCCGGCGGGCGCCGCCTGCGGTTCCTGCCGCGGGGCGCTGAAAACTTTCATCGGGGGGAAATAAAAAAGCCTGCTCGACGAGCAGGCTTTTTGTTTTCGGTTGTAGCGGATTGTTATTTCGACTTCAGCTTGCGGCGTGACGCTGCGAAGCCGAGCAGGCCCAGACCGAGCAGGGCGGTGGTTGCCAGTTCGGTGACTTCGCC
Organism: Noviherbaspirillum soli; assembly: GCF_015352955.1. Taxonomy (GTDB): domain Bacteria; phylum Pseudomonadota; class Gammaproteobacteria; order Burkholderiales; family Burkholderiaceae_D; genus Noviherbaspirillum_A; species Noviherbaspirillum_A soli. Next base: position 36,354 of record NZ_JACYOX010000026.1, on the reverse strand, counting down.
ATTGCCATTACCGCCGCCGTTGACGTTGCTTTGACGTTGCTTTGACGTTGTTAAAGAGACGTTGTTAAAGAGACGTTGTTAAAGAGCGTGTAATGGCTCAGACGGCCGATATTGCAGCCGTTTGGTCAATGTAAGAAATCCCGACGGCAATATTCTTCAAAAAAATATTATCTAAAAGAAACCAAACAGTCGCTCGGTGTCAATAGCTATTTGCCGCCCGATTCGCTTGCCGCCACTGCCTGGAGCGCTCCCGGCACGATCGGCTTCACGTCCAGCATCCGCCACCTGGCCGGATGCACATATTCCCCTTTCGGCACCAGGCTGATGCCCTTTACTTCTTCAGGCAACACGAACTTGCCATCCAGGCCGGACTTGGGCAGCAGGCGGTAGTCGTAGCGCACCGGCAACGCAAAAGCGCTCCAGTCGACATTGAAGTTGTTGATGAAACGTCCGTCGATGCCGGTTTTCGTCCACAGCAGCTTGCTGTCCTGGTAGTAGGCGGCCTTGGCAAGGTCACGCAGGCGGTCGCGCCAGCCTTTGACCTGTCCGCCGTCAATCCTGCCCTGCCCAACCAGCAGGTTGTTGACCGCATGCACCTGCCGGTCGCCATCTGCAACCTTGAGCATGATGCCGCCCTGCGGACGGTCGTCGACGATGGTGTTGCTGGCCAGGTAGAGCGCGTTGAGCGGCGAACGGTAGCCTTCTGCGCCGAAGGAAATGACGGTGGAATTGTCGGTGGTGGCCGACTGCTCGATGATGTTGCCAACCACGTAAGCCATGCCGCCGTTGGGAAATTCAAGCTCGTAGCTGGCCTGGCCGCCCACCTCGTCGGTCAGCCGGTTGTAGAAGATCAGGTTTTCCCTGGCCCGGCTCTTCAGCAGGTGGCCTTGCCGCGCATGGTGGAAATAGCTGCCGGTGACTTTCAGCATGCCGATGTCGCCCACGTACAGATTGTGGGTGCTGCCGCTGCCGTCGCCATTGTTGCCGAATTCGCTGTTCTCGATTTCCAGGGTGGCGGTCGGATCGCCGGCGGTCAGGATGCCGTTCTCGCCGTCCTTGAACGAGCAGCGCTTGACCACCAGATGGCCTTTTTCGAAACGGATGCCGGCGCCGTTGCGGTCGGGCACCCGCGCGCCGACGAAATCGATGTCTTCCACCGTCACGCGGCCGCCACTGACGACCCAGATGCCCTTGCCGGCGGCGTGGGAACCGGCGGCAATGAGCTTGACCCTGCCGCCGGCGCCGGCGCGGATGGTCAGCCGGTCCTGGCGCCAGCTGGCGACGTCGCCGTAGTACTCGCCGGGTGCGATGACGACCGTGTCGCCGTCTTGTGCCATTGCGGCAGCCTGGGCGATGGTGCGGACTTCGCTGTTGCCGCCGACCTGGATGATCCTGCCGGTCGACGCGGCCGGCTCGGGCTGCGCAGCCTTTGGAGTCGGCTCGGCCTGCGCAGCCTTCGGCGCCGGCGCGGCCTGCGCCATAGAGGGCAGGGCAAGCAGTGCGGGAGCGAGAAGCGCGCTGTGAAGCAGCCGAATGCCGGCAATGCAGAGTTGCTTGGGAAAAGGCGGGGTCATGGTCGTCCTTGCACTGCGGGTCATTTCCTGGGAGGAATGATTGTACGGTAATCGGATAGTCAGAGACAGTCGTTACCAGCTTGCATGGCAAGGAACGCGGGAGTCCAGTACGCCAGGATTTGCGCTGGCGTGCCTGGGAAGAAAAATGGCGGCTGACCGGACAGACCGGTCAGCCGCCATTGGCAGGAAACAGGAACTCAGCCCTTGATCAGGGTTTGCAGTTCGCCCGACTCATACATCTCGGTCATGATGTCCGAACCGCCAACGAATTCGCCCTTCACATACAACTGCGGCACGGTCGGCCAGTTGGAATAGTCCTTGATGCCCTGGCGCACTTCCGGGTCTTCCAGCACGTTGACGGTGACGATGTTCTCGGCGCCGCTGGCCTTGAGCAACTGGATCGCCTTGCCCGAGAAACCGCATTGCGGGAATTGCGCAGTGCCCTTCATGAACAACACGACCGGATTGCCGGTCACCGTTTCTTTAATCCAGTTTTGTACATCGCTCATTGCTGCCTCGCTTTTTAAGAGATTGCTCATTATAGGAAAAACCGCCTTTGTGCGCTGATTGACCTCTCGGTCTGACTTGCCCGACTTCTCGGTCCGGCCTCGCAGTCATCAACGCGCTAGCCCTTCAGCTTCGCAAATGCCGCCGCCATCGCACCGGCAGGCGCCGCCTTTTCCTGGCGCTGGTGCTGCGCCAGGCGCTTGCCATCGGTGCGGTCGCCGCGCTGCTCAGGCTTGCTGCCGGCTGCCGGCGCGCTGTCGGACAGGCGCATGGTCAGCGCAATGCGCTTGCGCTTGGCGTCGACTTCCAGCACTTTCACCTTGACCACCTGGCCCGCCTTGACCACCGTGTGCGGATCCTTCACGAAGCTGTTGGACAGCGCCGAGATATGGACCAGCCCGTCCTGGTGCACGCCGATGTCGACAAAGGCGCCGAAGGCCGCCACGTTCGTCACCACGCCTTCCAGCACCATGTCGGGCCGCAGGTCGCTGATTTCCTCGACGCCTTCCTTGAAGGTGGCCGTGGTGAATTCCGGGCGCGGGTCGCGGCCGGGCTTGTCCAGTTCCTTCAGGATGTCGGTGACGGTCGGCACGCCAAACCGGTCATCCGAATATTTTGCCGGATTCAGCGATTTCAACAGCCGGCTGTCGCCGATCACCGATTTCACATCCTTCTTCAAATCCGCCACGATTTTTTCAACCAGCGGATACGATTCCGGATGCACCGCGGACGCATCCAGCGGATTGTCGCCATTCATCACCCGCAGAAAGCCGGCAGCCTGTTCGAAGGTCTTGTCGCCCAGGCGCGGCACCGACTTCAGCGCCGCGCGCGAGGTGAACATGCCCTTCATGTCGCGGTAGCTGACGATGCCCTGGGCCACGCTGGCATTCAGGCCCGACACCCGCGCCAGCAGCGGCGCCGACGCGGTGTTGACATCCACGCCGACCGCATTGACGCAGTCCTCGACCACCGCGTCCAGCGTGCGCGCCAGCTGTGACTGGCCGACGTCATGCTGGTACTGGCCGACGCCGATCGATTTCGGATCGATCTTCACCAGTTCGGCCAGCGGGTCCTGCAGCCGGCGCGCGATCGACACCGCGCCGCGCAGCGACACATCCAGGTCAGGCAGCTCGCGTGAAGCGAATTCGGAAGCCGAATAGACCGAGGCGCCAGCTTCGGACACCACGATCTTGGTCAGCTTCATCTCCGGGTGGCGCTTGATCAGGTCCTGCGCCAGGCGGTCGGTTTCACGCGAGGCGGTGCCATTGCCGATCGAGATCAGCGCGACCTGATGCTTCGCGGCCAGCTGCGCCAGCGTATGCAGCGCGCCGTCCCAGTCGTTGCGCGGCTGGTGCGGATAGATGGTGGCGGTGTCGACCACCTTGCCGGTGGCGTCGACCACCGCGACCTTCACGCCGGTGCGCAGGCCCGGGTCCAGGCCCATGGTGGCGCGCGGGCCGGCGGGTGCGGCCAGCAGCAGGGATTTCAGGTTCAGCGCAAAGACGTTGATCGCTTCCAGTTCCGCCTTTTCGCGCAGCGCGCCCATCAGCTCGGTTTCCAGGTGCATCATCAGCTTGACCCGCCAGGCCCAGCGTACCGTGTCGGCCAGCCATTTATCGGCCGGGCGACCCTTGTTGCTGATGCCGAAGCGGCTGGCGATGCGACCTTCGCAGGGGTTGTGCGGCGCATCCCATTTCGGCTTTTCCTCTTCGCTGTCCAGGCGCATCGTCACCGTCAGCATTTCCTCGCGGCGGCCGCGGAACAGGGCCAGCGCCCGGTGCGACGGGATGGTGGCGATGGACTCGGCATAGTCGAAATAGTCGGCAAACTTTTCGCCGGCATCCTGCTTGCCTTCCACCACCTTGGATTCCACCACCGCGTGTTCCTGCAGGTACTCGCGCAGCGAACTGAGCAGGGTGGCATCCTCGGCGAAGCGCTCCATCAGGATCTGGCGGGCGCCGTCCAGCGCGGCCTTTACGTCGGGCACGCCGGGATTGTCGGCGCCATCGGTCTTGAAGGCCGGCCTCAGGTATTTTTCGGCTTCCTGTTCCGGCGTCAGCGCCGGGTCGGCCAGCAATGCGTCGGCCAGCGGCGCGAGGCCCGCCTCGGCCGCGATCTGCGCCTTGGTGCGGCGCTTCTGGCGGTAGGGCAGGTACAGGTCTTCCAGCCGGGTCTTGTCCTCGGCCAGGCTGACCGCCTGCAGCAGGGCCGGCGTCATCTTGCCCTGCTCCTGGATCGAGGCGATCACCGCGGCGCGCCGGTCTTCCAGTTCGCGCAGGTAGCGCAGTCTTTCTTCCAGCAGGCGCAGCTGGATGTCGTCGAGGCCGCCGGTGGCTTCCTTGCGGTAGCGGGCGATGAAGGGCACGGTGGCGCCCTCGTCGAGCAGGGCGATGGCGGCGGCAACCTGCGCCGGACGGGCGGCCAGTTCGTTGGCCAGGCGTTGTTCAATGGAAGGCAGCATCATGTCGGATAGGGAAAATCAAGCGTTGGATGATACGCAAAGTGCGGCTGTTAGCGAACCCTGTGGGCGAATGCTGTCAGCGATCCGCGAGGACGCCGCCGCTGGCGCGCTCGATGCCGGCCAGGTCGCGCCAGCTCTGCACCTGTTCCCAGCCCTGCAGCAGCGCGCGCACCGCCTGCGCCTGGTCGTAGCCGTGCTCCATCAGCAGCCAGCCACCCGGCGCCAGAAAGGCCGGCGCGCCGGCGACGATGGCGCGCAGCGCCGACAGGCCATCGGCATGGTCGGTCAGTGCGTCCACCGGCTCGAAGCGCAGGTCGCCCTCGGACAGGTGTCGGTCGCCGGCGACGATATACGGCGGGTTGGAGACGATCATGTCGAAGCGCCGCGGCGGCAGCGACAGCGCCGCATACCAGTCGCTTTGCAGGAATTCGACCTGGACGCCGTTGCGCGCCGCATTGCCGCGGGCCACCTCCAGCGCGGCGGCGCTGGCGTCGAGCGCGCTGACCTGTGCATCCGGCCTGGCATGGGCGATGGCCACGGCGATGGCGCCGGAGCCGGTGCCCATGTCGAGCACGCTGCCGCCACGGGGCAGGCGCTCGCAGGCCAGTTCCACCAGCAGTTCGGTATCGGGACGCGGAATCAGAACCGCCGGGGTGACCTGGAAAGGCAGGCCGTAGAACTCGCGCTCGCCGGTCAGGTAAGCCACCGGCTCGCCGGCCGCGCGCCGCGCCAGCACGGCTTCCAGGCGCGCCGCTTCGGTGTCATTCAGCAGGTGGTCGGCGCGGGTGATCAGCTGCACCCGGGTCAGGCCCAGCGCATGGCACAGCAGCACGCGGGTATCGAGCGCGTCGAGCGGCGATTGCGCCAGCACTTCGGCAATCGAACGTCCGGCCAGGGGACTGCTCATCCGCGCGCAACGCGGCGCCAGGCGGTCCAGCCCAGCGCGATGGCGAAGATCGCAAACCATATGAAGGACCACTGCGGTATCGACAGGCCGAGAATGGGTTCGTACTCGGTGGTGCACAGGCCGTCGGCCTGGAACAGGAAAGGCAGCAGGCGCGCGGTGGGGATGGTGTTGAGCGAGGTTTCCAGCGGGTCGATGCCGCAGGAAATCGTGGGGTTGGCCTTGATCCACAGGTGGTAGCCGGCCACGCCCAGGCCGGCCAGCGCGGCGACCGCCGCCAGGCCGGTGCCGGTGCGCTGGGCGCCGGCACTGCGGCGGCCGGCGGCGATCAGGCAGATGATGGCCACGGCGGCGAAGGCATAGCGCTGCAGGACGCACAGCGGGCAGGGCAGCATGTTCATCACATGCTGCAGGTACAGCGCCACGGCCAGCAGGATCATCGAGACCAGGGCAACGGCGAGCAATACGGGGCGGTAAGGATTCATTGCTTGTTCCAGGAAAGAAGGATTATTCGTCGTCACCCAACGCGGCCAGAAGCTCGGCCTGGTGTTCGGCGACCAGCGCGCCGGTCAGTTCGTCCAGGTCGCCGTCCATGATGAAGTCGAGCTTGTAGAGCGTCAGGTTGATGCGATGGTCGGTCATCCGGCCTTGCGGGAAATTATAGGTGCGGATGCGCTCGCTGCGGTCGCCCGAGCCGATCAGCGACTTGCGGGTCGCCGCCTCCTTGGACTGCTGCTCGCGCAGCTGGGCATCCTTCAGGCGCGCCGCCAGCACCTTCAGCGCCGAGGCCTTGTTCTTGTGCTGGCTGCGGTCATCCTGGCATTCCACCACCAGGCCGGTCGGCAGGTGGGTGATGCGCACCGCCGAGTCGGTCTTGTTGATGTGCTGGCCGCCGGCGCCGGAAGCGCGATAGGTATCGATGCGCAGGTCGGCCGGGTTGATGTCCACGTCCTCGATCTCGTCGGCCTCGGGCATCACTGCCACCGTGCAGGCCGAGGTATGGATGCGGCCCTGGGTCTCGGTGGCCGGCACCCGCTGCACCCGGTGGCCGCCGGACTCGAACTTCAGCTTGGAATAGGCACCGAGGCCGACGATGCGCACGATCACTTCCTTGTAGCCGCCCAGCTCGGACGGCGATTCCGACACCATTTCCACCTGCCAGCGCTGGCGTTCGGCATAGCGGGTGTACATGCGCAGCAGGTCGCCGGCGAACAGCGCCGACTCGTCGCCGCCGGTGCCGGCGCGGATCTCGAGGAAGATGTTGCGTTCGTCGTTCGGGTCCTTGGGCAGGAGCAGCTTCTGCAGGTCGACTTCCAGCGCTTCCATGCGCGCCTTGCTGCCTGCGATTTCCTCCTGTGCGAATTCCTTCATCTCGGGGTCGGCCAGCATCTCCTGCGCGGCGGCGATGTCGCGGTCGGCCTGGGTGTACTGCTGGTACAGCTCGACCAGCGGACCGAGTTCGGCATGCTCGCGGTTGAGCTTGCGGTACTGGTCCATGTTGTCGGTGATGCCTTCCTGCATCAACAGCGTATTGACTTCTTCCAGCCGGTTGGCGAGCTGGTCGAGTTTGGCGAGCATGGATGGCTTCATGGCATTTTCCGGCTAGGGCAACACAGGGGAGCGGCGGGGCCGCGGACGATCGGGAACGGCGACGGGATGGCGTCGCTAGCGACGGGTACGGAACAGTTGCGGCAGCAGGGTTGCCAGGCGGGCGCGCTCGTCGCCCTGGGCATGGTGCAGCGCCTGCTGCGAGCCATGCAGGAATTTGGCGGTCAGGCCGCGGGACAGCGCTTCCAGCACCGCGTCGGCGCTGTCGCCGCGCGCCAGCATGCGCCTGGCCCGGTCCAGTTCTGCCAGGCGAATCTGCTCGCTGTTCTCATGCAGTTCCTGGATTACCGGCACCACCGCGCGGCCGTCCATCCAGTGCATGAAGGCCTGGACCCGGGTCTCGATGATGGCCTCGGCCTGGCTGACCGCGGCCTGGCGGTTTTCCATGCCGGTCTGCACTGCCGCGCCGAGGTCGTCCACGGTGTAGAGAAACACGTCGTCCAAGCGGCCGACTTCGGCCTCGATATCGCGCGGCACCGCCAGGTCCACCATGAAGATCGGCTTGTGGCGGCGCGCCTTGATCGCCCGCTCCACCAGGCCCAGGCCGATGATCGGCAGCGATGACGCGGTGCAGGAGACCACGATATCGAAATTGGCCAGCTGCTCGGGCAGGTCGGCCAGCATGATGGCCTTGCCGTTGAAGCGGTGGGCCAGCAATTCGCCACGCTCCAGCGTGCGGTTGGCAATCGTCAGGGTCTTGGGATTCTGTGCGCTGAAGTGGGTGGCGCACAGTTCGATCATTTCGCCGGCGCCGATGAACAGCACATTCTGGTCGGATATGCGGTCGAAGATGCGCTGGGACAGCCTGACTGCCGCCGCCGCCATCGATACGCTGTGGGCGCCGATCTCGGTGGTGCTGCGCACTTCCTTGGCCACCGCGAAAGTGCGCTGGAACATCTGGTGCAAATAGGTGCCGAGGCCGCCGGCCGCTTCGGCCTGGCGCACCGCATCCTTCATCTGGCCCAGGATCTGCGGCTCGCCCAGCACCATGGAATCCAGCCCGGATGCGACACGGAAGGCGTGGCGCACTGCATTGTCCTGCGGCAATGTGTACAGATAGGGACGCAGTTCGGCGTAGGGAAGCTGGTGGTAATCGGCCAGGAAGCGGGCAGTGCTGTCGATGGAGTGATCGACGCCGGCATTGAGCCGGTTGGCCGAGTACAGTTCAGTGCGGTTGCAGGTCGAAAGTATCGCCGCCTCGCCGCCACCGGGCACGCTGCCGCCAAACCAGTTGCGCGCGGCGGCAACCGCGTGACCTATCCGGTCAGCGGGGAAAGCCACCTTCTCGCGCAGCGCGAGCGGCGCAGTGTGATGATTAAGCCCGACGGCAAGGAGTTGCATTGAAAAATGGCGAAAAATTGAGCCGTTATTATACCGTGTCGCTCTATATCCATCTTTTTGGGGTTCGATTAACGAACTTCAAGCATCTGACGAATGCGCATAACGGTCGTTGCCAACGCGTAGACGCAGGCAGTGCGGGCGCTGCGGGTACTACGGCAAGCTATGCGATAACGCCGAAACGCTTCTGCCGCGCCCCTGATAGGCATGCTCAGCCGCCGTTGTCGCTGCTATTGCCATTGTTCTGCGACATCTGCTCAAGCCGGTAGCCGTAGCTGTAAACGGGCGCCAGGCGGAAGCCGTGTTCCGGCCGCAGCTGCAGCTTGCTGCGTACCCGCGACACATGGGTATCCATGGTGCGTGACGGAATCTGCACATCGCGCGCCCAGACCGCTTCGAGAATGAAGGCGCGCGACAGCGGCCGGCCGAGGTTGCGGAAGAACAGCAGGGCCAGGTCGAATTCCTTCTGCGTCACGTCGATCGGCTTGCCCTTCATCGTCACCCGGCCGGTACGGGCCTGGAACACATAGGAGCCGAACTGGATTTGTTCCACCGCATTCTGGGTGGGATAGGCCCGTCGCAGCAGGGCTTGCACGCGGGCCACCAGTTCGCCGCGCCTGATCGGCTTGATCATGTAGTCATCGCCGCCCGCGGCCAGGCCGGCCACGATGTCATCCTCGTTCGAGCGCCCGGTGATGAACAGCACCGGCAGGGTGGGCGACATCTTCTCCCTGACCCACTTGATGATCTCGGCGCCGTTGTTGTCGGCCAATTGCCAGTGCAGCACCAGCAGGTCGAAGCTGTCGCGCTTGGCTTGCGCCATCAGCTCCTTGCCTGACGCATAAGTGTGGCAGGCATGTCCCGCCGCGGAGAGAACCTGACATACCAGTTCGCTCTGGCTACGATCGTTATCAAGTACGGCAATTCTCATGGCATTGGAAGTGTTAATAAGTTTGGCAAATGTTAATTACATATACCAAGTATCAACTTTCCTTACTCCAAAGTAAATTTCTACCTATCAATCTTTCACATATTCAACATATTTACAACACTTGTCATTGTATTATCGGTCGGAAAAGTTCTGTTACGAATGTTCGTGCATAGAACTGCACTTGCTCAAATGGTCGCGCTTTTGGACAGAAAATCCTTGCGATTTACAAGGGTTCAAGGCGGCAAAGAAAAGGCTAATCGAAAAATGCTTGCGCAAATCGAATATCCAAGGCGGTCCAGAGGGCAGGGTGATAATGACGGAATTGCAAATATTACTTTTAGTAAATTTTCCGCTGCGAGCTATAGTTGTATTTTTTTTAACAATGCTCTCATGTTATATTGTTTCAAAATGTAAATGTTTCTTCAGATGGATTGCGAGTGAAAACAGCCTGAAATGTCAGGTTTTTTCGATTCAGGCAAAGCCAATCAAATTAACAAAGCGAATTGCTGCTTGTAACTGGTAGTTCATGGAGTTGCTTAATGGTCAAGATTTCTAGCGAGCGTGAGCAGTTCAGCCTGCGGCTTCAACAACTCCTGCGGAATACGCATCATTCTCCGGACAGTCCCACCGAACTTGCCCGGGAATTCAACATCCGGTATCCGGGCACGCCCATCACCGTGCACGCGGCGCGCAAATGGCTGATCGGCGAGGCCATACCCACGCAGGACAAGATGCGCACGCTGGCCGACTGGCTGATGGTGCCGATCGACTGGCTGCGTTTTGGCGCCGACGCCAGCCGCAAGGAGGTTCCCAATCCGGCGGCGCACGCCAGTTCGGTCGACCTCAAGCTGATTGCCGACATGCAGCTGCTCGACGAGCCGCACAGGCAGATCGTGCGGGAAGTGGTGCGCATCCTGATACGCACCACGCGCGGCAAGTCTGCCGGCTGAATGACCGCCATCCTGCCGGCGGCATGTATCCGGAGCTGGCGCCGTAGCGGATCGCAATGGGCGACGGGATGCAATAATTCCTGACCTGACGCGCAGCCCAGCGCGTCGCCATACCCATCAGATCAGGATGCAAGAACGTGCCCCATAACGACGGATTGCCTTTCCTGCGCGAAGCGCTGCTGTTTCTCGCGCTGGCAGGCATATTGATGCCGCTGCTGCAGCGCCTGAAAATCAACCAGGTCCTTGGATTCCTTGCCGTGGGCGCGCTGGTCGGCCCTTACGGCCTGGGACTATGGGCGCAGCAGCATGCCTGGCTGTCCTACCTCGTGTTCCAGCGTCCGGAAGGCATTGCGCCGCTGGCCGAACTCGGGGTGCTGTTCCTGATGTTCATGATCGGACTGGAACTGTCGGCCTCGCGGCTGTGGGCCATGCGGCGCTGGGTATTCGGCGCCGGCGGCGCCCAGGTGCTGCTGTCGGCGCTGGCCATCGGCCTCTTGGCCTGGCTTTTCGGCAACCGCATGGAAGCGGCGCTGGTGCTGGGACTGGTCTTGTCCCTGTCGTCCACTGCGGTGGTGATGCAGTTGCTCACGGAACGTCAGGCGCTGGGTTATCCGCTGGGACAGGCCGCGTTCGCGATCCTGATGCTGCAGGACCTGGCGGTCGTGCCCATCTTCATCCTGCTGGGCGTGCTGACCACGGGCGGCGACGCCGCCGGCTGGCTGCCCATGGTGCTGCTGGCGTTGGCCAAGTCGCTCGGCGCGGTGGTGCTGATCTACCTGCTTGGCCGGCGCGCGATCGGGCCCTTGCTGCACATGTTCCTGCGCCAGCGCCAGCCGGAAATCTTCATGGCGCTGACGCTGCTGATCACCCTGGGCATTGCCGCACTGACCGCCGCCGCCGGGCTGTCGCTCGCGCTGGGCGCCTTCCTGGCCGGCCTGCTGCTGGCCGAAACCGAATTCCGGCATGAGGTGGAGGTAGTCATCGCGCCATTTCGCAGCCTGCTGATGGGACTGTTCTTCATGTCGGTCGGCATGCAGGTCGATTTGCGGGAAGCGGCCAGCACGCCGCTCTGGCTGGCGCTATCGGTGCCAGGCCTGTTCCTGATCAAGGCGCTGGTGACGGGCGCCGTGCTGCGGCTGGGCGGCTTTTCCACCGGACGGGCAGTGGAAGGCGGATTGCTGCTGGGGCAGGGCGGCGAATTCGCCTTCATCGTGGTGGGACAGGCAGTCGCCAGCCGGCTGCTGGCGCCGGATGTGGGCCAGTTCATGACGCTGGTGGTGGCCTGCAGCATGTTCGCCACGCCGGCCATGGCGCGCCTCGGCCGCGCCTTCGGCGACTGGTGGCAGAAACGGCATCCGCTGCCTGCCGCCGCAGGCCAGGCGGCCGAGTCGCAGAAGGGGCATGTGGTGATCGTCGGATTCGGCCGCATCGGCCGCATGCTGGCCCAGATCCTGGACCGGCAGGGCATCGCCTATGCCGCCATCGACAACAACCCGCAATTGGTGGCGCAGCTGCAGGAGCATGCCGGCCGCCTGCATTACGGCGATGCCGCGCGCGGCGAATTGCTGCGCCAGGTTCACGCCCAGCATGCGGCGGCGATCGTGCTGACCATGGACCATCCGGCATCGGTGCTGCATGCGGCGCGGGCGATCCGGCGCGATTACCCGCAGGTGCGGCTGTTTGCCCGCGCCCGCGACGAGCAGCATGCGCAGGCCCTGCTGCGCGCCGGCGCGACGCTGGTGGTGCCTGAAACCCTGGAGTCAGGCCTGCAGCTGTCGGAGTTCGTGCTGCACAGCCTGGGCTTCCCGGCGTCGGCCGCCGCGCAGGTGATTCAACTGGAACGGGAAAAACGCATCGGCGCCACGCGCAGCGAGGTCGGCTGACCCGCTGCGCGCTTGCGGCCGCCGGTGCTTACTGGCGGCAATGGTCGTAGACCTTGGCATAGGCTTGCTGGGAGGAACTGACGGAACGGTCGTCATAGATCGAGACAATAGCCTCCTCTGCGTCTTCCAGTGTTTCCGGTTTGCTTTGGAGAATGGTCTTGACCTCGTTCAATACCCGGTCCATCGGATAACCGTCGGCGCGGGTGCGGAATGCGCTGGCGCCGATCTGCGCCAGCTTGCCGCAATACTGCTGGCTGGCTTCGCCCTGCGCCTGGGCTTCCCCTGAAAAAGCCGTCGCCGAGACGGATACGCTGCATAGTGCAGAAAGAAGGAGTTTTCTGATCATCTGCAATGCCTTTAAAAAGAACATGGTTCTCAGGACATCGATTTCGTCAAAAGATTCCTCGTTAAACCAAATCAAACCAAAAGTTGCATTGACGGCCATGTTATGCAGCCATGACCATATCTGGCTGGGGAAATCCGCGATAAAAGAAAGCAATGCAATGAAGAAGGCTACCGATGATCGGGATCGTAAGAAAATGATGTCAGTCTGCCCAGCCGCCCATGGCTGATTCCATGATTGCATCACAGCGCCAGTTGCGCGTGCTGGTCATTGACGACCAGGAAGTCGCCGCCAGTCTGGCGTGCGAGATGCTGAGTGCCGAGCCGGACATCGAGGTGGATTGCCTGTATGACTCGCGGGAGGCGCTGGCGCGCGCCACGAGGTTCCAGCCAGGCGTGATCCTGATCGACCTGTGCATGCCAACCATGGATGGCTTTTCAGTCATCACGCAGCTGCGCGCAGAACCGCTGACGGCGAAAATCCCCATCATTCTGGTGTCGTCCGAGGACGCGCCACAGCAGAAAGTGCGCGGCTTCGCCGCCGGCGCCAATGATTATCTGGTCAAGTGGCCGGCGCGGGCCGAGCTGGTGGCCAGGGTGCGCTACCACGCCGAAGCGCACCGCGCCCGCACCGAGCGCGACGAAGCCTATGCCTCGCTGCAGACCAGCCAGGAACAGCTGCTGCAGCGTACCCGCGAGCTCGAACTGAGCCAGGCGGCGCTGCACCAGGCCCAGAAGCTGGAAGCCATCGGCCAGCTCACCGGCGGGGTAGCGCACGACTTCAACAACGTGCTGCAGATCATCGGCGGCAACCTGCAGCTGCTGAGCCAGTCATGCCAGTCGCATGAAGCCGACAGCAACCGCATCAAGGTGGCGATGGCCGCGGTGGACCGGGGCGCCAACCTGGCTTCCCAGCTGCTGGCCTTTGCCCGCCAGCAGCCCTTGCAGCCGGTGGTAGTGCGGCTGGACGACATCCTGCGCAACATGCATCAGATGGTGCACCATACCCTGGGCGACGATATCGAAGTGCGCACCGAGATCACGGATGGCCTGTGGAACAGCCTGGTCGACACCAGCCAGTTCGAGAACGTCATCCTGAACCTGGTGCTCAATGCGCGCGACGCCATGCGCGGCCGCGGCCGCCTGACGCTGTCGGCCGCCAATGTCGAGCTCGACGATCGCTATGCGGCGGCGCATCCCGAAGCGCGGCCAGGGCAATACATCCGGATCACCGTCTCCGACACCGGCTGCGGCATGTCGCCCGAACTGATCAGCCGGGTCTTCGAACCCTTCTTCACCACCAAGCTGCCCGGCGAAGGGACAGGCCTGGGCCTGTCGATGGCCTACGGCTTCGTGCAGCAGAGCGGCGGCCATATCCTGCTCGACAGCATGCCCGGCGAAGGCACCACGGTCAGCGTCTACCTGCCGCGCAGCATGGCCGATGTCGAGCAGGTCCCGGCCGCCTTGCCGGTGAGTGCCGCCGGCGGCAGCGAACGCATCCTGGCGGTGGAAGACGATCCGGCGCTGCGCGCGACCGTCGTTGAAATGCTGGAAGGACTGGGCTACCAGGTGGTGCAGGCGCAGGATGCCGCTTCCGCACTGGCCATCCTTGAATCCGGACAGCGCTTCGACCTGCTGTTCTCGGACGTGATGATGCCCGGCCCGCTGCGCAGCACCGAGCTGGCCGGCCGCGCGCGCGCATTATCCCCGGCCATCGAGGTGCTCTACACCTCGGGCTATGCGGAAAATGCGATCGTGCATGGCGGCCGTCTCGACCCCGGCGTCAACCTGCTGTCCAAGCCCTATCGCCGCGAGCAGCTTGCCAACAAGGTCAGGCAGATACTGGACCGGCGCGCCATGCCGCCATCGGGCGCCGGCAATGGCGCTGGCGCGGGGCCGGAAGCGCCGCCCGCCGCCATCGCGCCGCGGGTGCTGCTGGTGGAAGACAATGCCGATCTGCTCGACCTGACGCTGATGATGCTCGAAGAACTCGGACATGACGCCGTCGGCGTGCCGACCGCGGAGGAAGCGCTGGCACTGCTTGAAGCCGGTCCGTATGCGATGCTGGTTACCGACGTCACGCTGCCCAAGATGTCCGGCATCGAGCTCGTTCATCGGGTGCGCCAGCGTTATCCGCAGATGCCGGTCGCGGTGGCCTCCGGCTATGGACGCTCGTCCGAGCTCGACGGCACCGACGTGCATTACCTGAAGAAGCCGTATCAGCTGATGGACCTGAAGGCCGTGGTCGAGGAAGGCCTGCTGCAGAAGACGGCAGCCCGCGCCGCCGCGTGAACGGGCATCACACCCGGCGCAGCACCTTGGTATGGCCTGGCGGCGGTTCATTGAGCACCGCCCAGAAAATGCCGAGGTCGGCGATCGCCTTGACGAATTCCCGGAATTCCACCGGCTTGACGACATAGGCATTGACGCCCAGCTCGTAGCTGCGCACCAGGTCCTGTTCCTCCTTGGACGAGGTCAGCATCACCACCGGCAGGCTGCGCAGCTCCGCCGAGTCGCGGATTTCCTTCAGCACTTCCAGCCCGTCCACCTTCGGCAGCTTCAGGTCCAGCAGCACCACCGCCGGCTTGCCCGGCGGCAGGTCGGCATACTTGCCGCGCCGGTGCAGATAATCCAGCGCCTCGGCGCCGTCTTCGACGACGATGACGTCATTGGCAAGCTGGCTGCGTTCCAGCGCAATCAACGTCAGTTCAAGGTCCTTGGGATTGTCTTCAACCAGCAGGATGGGTTTGAGCATGGCGGTCATTCTTAAACAGGTAATCGCTTCGGTATCGAAAATGAAAAAACGGCGCCCTCATTGGGTACGCCTTCTGCCCAGGCCCGCCCGCCATGGCGCTCGACGATGCGGCGCACATTGGCCAGGCCGATGCCGGTGCCTTCGAATTCCTCCATGCGATGCAGCCGCTGGAATACAGCGAACAGCTTGTGGGCGTAGTCCATGCTGAAGCCGACGCCATTATCGGCGACATGGAAAATGAACTCGTCCGGGGTTTGCTCTGCCTGGATGGAAATGACGGCGACGGGCCGGTTGCGGCTGTATTTTACGGCATTGGCCACCAGGTTATAGACAGCCAGCTCGATGAAGGTGGCGTCGCAGCGGATCACCGGCAGCGTACCGACTTTCCATTCGATGCTGCGCCCTTGCGTATCCTGCCGCACCCGCTTGATTGCCGCCTGCACCACCTGGTTCATGTCGGTGGCGGCCGCATGCAGCGCCGAGCGGCCCATCTGCGAGAAGCTCAGCAGATCATCGACCAGCTTGCCGGCGAAGCGGGCCGAATCGGCGATGTTTCTCAGGTAGCGGTTGGCGCGCTCGTTGAGATTGGCGCCCTCGAATTCGATCAGCAGGTCGGTGAAGCCGACGATGTGGCGCAGCGGCGCGCGCAGGTCATGCGACACCGAATATGAGAACGATTCCAGCTCCTTGTTGGCGCGGCCCAGCTCGTCGGCCAGTCCGGCCATTTCCTCGGCCCGCGCCAGCACGATGCCCAGGATCGCGCTGCGAAATTCCAGCGCCACTTCCAGTTCGTTCTTTTGCCACGGCTCGGAGGTGTTGCGCACGGTTTCGCGCCAGGTGTCGAAGCTCTGGCGCGGCGTCAGCGGACGCGCCTCTTCCAGTTGTTCCGCCTTGTGCGCCGGATTGCCGGCCCATTCCACCGTCTGCACCACCTCGGGCCGGAACCAGAGCACGTAGTGACGGTAGTTGCGCGAGATCGACATGGCCAGGATGCCGCTGGCGCGGGCGGCGTAATCGGCGGCCGGCGGAAAGTCTTTCGGCAGCGCGCTGCTGTGATACAGCTCGCCGTTGCCGCTGGCAGCCAGCCACTCCACCAGTTGCGCTATCTGCTCATGGCTGGGCGTATCGCCGAATAGCACCGTGTTGCCTTCGAATACCAGCGCCGCACCGGATGCGCGCATCAGCAGCAGGAGGTCATGCGAGACCGTGCTCATGTTGTGCACGAATTCTTCGCCCAGGCTCAGCGCGGCAAGGATGGAGACCAGCTTGCTGCGCAATTCCAGCCGGTAGGCGTATTCATTGCCTTCGATGATGGATTCGATGCGCAGCGCCAGGATCTGGCCCAACTGCTCGCAGGCGGTGCGCACTTCAAACGGCACGAACTGCGGCGCCTTGTCGTGGCAGGAGATCATGCCCCACAGCCGGCCCTTGATCACCAGCGAGATCGACATGGAGGCAATCGTCCCCATGTTCTTCATGTACTGCACATGCACCGGCGACACCGCGCGCAGCCCGGAGAAGCTCAGGTCGGTAGGCTGGCTGGTGTCGGGGTCCATTTCCGGCACCAGCCGCGCCGGCTGATAGTTGGCGTCGGCGATCAGCCTCACATGATTGGCCAGGTACAGGCGCCGCGCCTGCTGTGGAATGTCGGAAGCCGGAAAGCGCTGTCCGCTGTAGGACGGATAGCCCTCATCCAGCGTTTCGGCCAGCACGCGGGCATCGTCGTTCTGGTCGAAGCTGTACAGGAACACCCGGCCCATGCCGGTGATTTCCTTGATGGTGCGCACCGCATACTCGCAGATCGCATCGACCGAATCGACATGCGACAGGGTCTTCAGGAAGCGGCCCATCAGGGTATAGAGCAGGCGGAAATCGGCGGCGCCGCTGCGCTGCACCGGCTCGAATTCGATCAGGGTGGCATGGTTGCAGCGGTGGGCGATGACGTCGAAGTAGCCGACCTTGCCCACTTCGATGGCGCCGACGTAGATCGGCTGCGCCAGCGCGCTGGCATTGAGCAGGGCGCGCGCCACGAGGTCGGCATGCTCGCTGCCGATCAGGTCATCGAGCCGGCGGCCGAGTATGGCGGAAATGTCGCGTCCGAACAGCGCGGTCGCATTCTCGCTGGCCTGGCGCACGCTGAAGTCTTCGGGATTGACATTGATCAGGAATCCATGCGGCTGTATGCCGCCCGGAATATGGATCGGTTCGCGGTCGCAGGAGGTAACGTCAATGCCGTTCGATGAGGATGGGGGAGTCATGGGAAAAGCGCATCTGCATCAAGGAAGGCGGCGTACGGGCCGGCTCAGGTGAATAAAGGCAATCTTGCAAGTGCCGCCATTCTCGCAAATTTCGGCGGATCTTGCCGCCGGGGCAAGCGCCTGGCTTGTCGCAATCGCATTGGAGGAGGAACTGCTTTGGGTTAGGGCCGAGGTCAAGGTGGCTTCAGCAGCAGGCGTAGCCTGGGTTGAGCGCAAGCGAAACCCGGGGGTGCACCGTTGACTAATTCAAAGCACTTCTGCAAGACCGGCGGGGACGCGGTTCATTGCGGCAAGGCGATGTGACATCGTGGCCGGTGCCGGGCCGAGCATTTGCGTAACAGGCGCCAATAGCGCTTGCAAGCCTTTTCAATTTTCGTTGTTGCAGGGGCGAGCGGGCGGTGATATCGCCGTTACGGTAGACCCTCACGGCGCCAGTTGTTGAACGTAACCCGGATTTCGCTTCGCTCATCCAGGCTACGCTTGCTGATACACCGGTGTTGGCTGGTGGACGGGCTGGCGGAATGCCCCTTCGGGGTATTCCGCCCTCCGAAGGCGTCGAATGCAACGGGTATTGCAGCGAAGGATGCTTATTGGCTGATGAGCACCGCGACCGGCCGCTCGCCCAGCAGCGTTGCCAGCGACAGGCTTTCCCCACCGCCCGGCACCATGCGATCCGACAGCGCATCGGTCCACTGCGCCCCGGCCTCGGGCAGCATTAACTCGGTATCGCCCCATTCCCCGGCGCCCGGCTGCGGCCCCTGGGCGGGCAGGCGCAGGGCGGCTACCAGCAGGGTGCGGCCCTGGTGCCGGCGCAGGAAGGCCACCACGTGCCCGGATTTGGCGCCGTGCGCCTGCAGCGGGATGTAGTCGCCCTCGTCGAACAGCGCCGGTTGTTCAGCGCGCAGCTGCAGCACCCGCTGTATCAGCGGCTGCTTGATCTGCGCCTTCTGCCACAGCATGCGGTCGAAGTCCTGCTGCGTATCGGCGGCGGCCAGGGCGCTGCGGCGGGCGTCGTAGTCGACCAGCCGGCGGTTGTCGGGGTCGACCAGGCTCAGGTCCCAGAACTCGGCGCCCTGGTACAGGTCGGGCACGCCGGGCGAGGTCAGGCGCAGCACGGTTTGCGTCAGGCTGTTGCACACGCCTGGCAAGGCCAGCCGGTCGACCCAGGTGCGCAGGTCGCGGATGAAGGGCGCGCAACTGCCGCCATCCATCAGGCGCATCAGGAAGTCGCGGCTGCCCTGTTCATAGGCGGCGTTGGGCATGACCCAGCTGGTCTGGCGCTTGGCTTCGCGACTGGCCTTTTCCTGCCAGTCGGCGACGCGCTCGGCATAGGCCTTCAGGCCGTCATGGTCTTCCGGAGCCAGTTCCAGCGGCCAGGCGCCGATGATCATCTGGTACAGCATGGCCTGGTCAGGCGCCGACGGCGCAAACTGGCCGGCGCCGAGGTCCACGCGCAGCGGCTGGTGCTGCGTCATCCACTTGCGCACCGATTCGCTCCATGCCTGCGGCAGTTCAGACAGCACGGCCAGGCGGGCGCGCACATCCTCGCCGCGCTTGTGGTCATGGGTGGCAGTGGCCAGCAGGGTATGCGGGAAGTCGCGCAGGCGCTGCAGGTTGGCGCTGTGAAAGGCGTCCACGCTGAACGCGAAGCGGCCGGGGTCGCCGCCGACCTCGTTGCGCGACAGCAGGCGGCCATAGCGGTAGAAGGCAGTGTCTTCCACCGACTTAGCGGCCAGCGGCGGCGTCAGCTGCTGGAAGCGGGTGATGGCGCGCAGGCGCAGCGCCCGGGCGTCGGCGTCGGCGATGGAGGAGGGGGTTTCGCCGCCCAGCCAGCGCGCCAGCAGGTCCAGCAGCGGCTGGTCGGCCGCGCGCACGCGCGGGCGGGCCTCGTCCAGCGCGGTCTGCAGCAGGGCCTGGTCTTCGTGGTCGCGGCCGTCGTCATGCACATAGGTGCGATAGGCCGGGAAGGTGACCAGCAGCTCGGTCAGCACCCGCCGTATCGACGAGGCCGACACGTCGCGGGTGGCAAGGTCGCTGCGCGCCACCGCATGCAGCGCGCGCACCAGCGCGTCGGTCTCGCCGACGAAGTTCTCGGCCAGGAGCTGGCGGCGCGCGGTCTGCACATGGGTGTCGAAGTCGCGGGCGTCGCCGTTGACTTCCACCCAAAGGTGCTGCAGCGCATCGGCGCCGCGCGCATCGTGCAGCACGCCGCTGACCTGGTCCATGAATTCATAGCCGGTGGTGCCATGCACCTTCCAGCCGGTGCGCACCGTCTCGTCGCCGGTCAGGATCTTTTCGATCACGATGTAGGGCGCGCCGCCGGGCGCATCGGGCGGGCGCTGGTCAGTCAGCGCTTCCAGCTTCTCGCGCAGCCTGCGGCAGTAGTGCGCTGGGCGCGCCATGCCGTCGACATGGTCGACCCGCACGCCGTCGATCACGCCCTCGGCGTAGAGCCGCAGGATGCAGGCATGGGTGGCGTCGAACACGTCATCGTCCTCGACCCGCACGCCGGCCAGGTCGCTGACCTCGAAGAAGCGCCGCCAGTTGATTTCCTCGGCCGCGTTGCGCCACCAGGTCAGGCGGTAATGCTGCTGCTCCAGCAATGCATGCAGCCGCTGCAGGCCGTCCGTCGTGTCGACCGCATAGTGGGCCAGCACCCGTTCCAGCGCGGCGCGGCCGTCGGGCTTGGTCCACAGGCTGCGCAGCAACGCGCGGTTGGCCTCATGCTGGCGCAGCGCCGCCTCGGCGCCGGCCTGGTCGTCCTGCGCGTCGCGCATCGACGCGGCCGTCTCGCGCAGCGCCGGGTCCGAGGCCAGCACCTGGGAGTACGTCGATGGCGCCATCGGGAAGCGATGGTCGTAATGGGCAAACCAGAAGCCGCCGGTGGCGTCGTCGAAGCGCAGTTCGATCTGGCCGTCCTTCAGCGCGTCGCCATACTGCGCGCCGAGGAAGGGCAGCAGGATCTTGCCCTTCAGCGCCGGGTCGGGCGAGTTCCAGTCGATGTCGAACCAGTGGACATAGCGGCTGCCCGCGCCCCATTCGAGCACGTCCAGCCACCACGGGTTCTCCGGGCCGCCCACGCCCATGTGGTTGGGCACGATGTCCAGCAGCAGGCCCATGCCGCGCTGGCGCAGCCTGGCTACCAGCTTCTTCAGCGCTTCCTCGCCGCCCAGCGCGGGGCTGATGCGGGTCGGGTCGACGATGTCGTAGCCATGGGTCGAGCCCTTGCGGGCCGACAGCAGCGGCGATGCATACAGGTGGCTGATGCCGAGGTCGGCGTAGTAGTCGACCACGCCGAGAGCATCGGTCAGGGTGAAGTCGCTGTTGAACTGCAGGCGCGCAGTGGCGCGGGGGATGCTCATTCGGTTCGCTCCGGCGCTTGCCTGGTCTGGTTGAGAATGTCGGTGCGCGCGATCACGGCGGCATCGTCGAGCATGGTGTCGACGCTGCCCGGCATGCGGCGGCGCCAGTTCGGGTGCTGGTCGGTGGTGCCGGGCAGGTTGGGCGCTTCGGCCAGGCCCAGCAGGTCCTCGATCGGGATCATCGCCAGCGGCGCCGGCGTCATGCCGACATAGGCGATCGCATGCTCGATCGGCGGATGCTCGGGCGGCGGCGGCTGCAGGCCTTCATGCTCGGCCAGCACGCCGGCCTCGGCCATCGACTGCCACAGCGATATGCGTTCGCCGTTGCGGATCTCGCGCTCGCCGGCTTCGCTGGCATTCGGTCCCAGCATGTCGAGCCGGGCGCGCCAGTCGATGTCGCGCGCCTGCCACCAGCCGGCAATGGTCGGCAGGTCGTGGGTCGTGGTGGTGGCCATCGCTTCCTGCGACCAGGCATTGGGCGGCAGGAAGCGGCTGTCGCGGCGCTGGAACCACAGCACCCGGATGCCAAGGATGCCGGCGCCGGCCAGCCGCTCGCCGAAGCCCGGCGGTATCGTGCCCAGGTCTTCGCCGATCACGATGCCGCGATGGCGCCAGCTTTCCAGCGCGATCAGGCGCAGCAGGTCGTCGAACGGAAAGCGCAGGTAGGCGCCCTCGGTCGAGGAAAAGCCGTCCGGCACCAGCCACATCCGGGTCAGGCCCAGCACATGGTCGATGCGCACGCCGCCGGCATGGCGGAAGGCCGAGCGCAGCATTTCGAGATAGGCCTGGAAGCCGTGGCGGCGCAGCGCCACCGGCGAGAATGCGCCCAGGCCCCAGTTCTGGCCCAGCGGCGCCAGCACGTCGGGCGGCGCGCCGACCGACAGGCCGCCCAGCATCTGCTCGCCGCGGCTCCAGGCCTGGCTGCCGGCCGGGTCGGCGCCCACCGCCAGGTCGCTGATGAGGCCGATCGCCATCCCGGCTTCGCGGGCGGCGATCTGCGCCTGCTGCAGGCCGAGCGCGGTTTGCCACTGGAGGAAGGCATGAAAGCCCACCTCGTCGGCGTGTTCATGCGCGAACTGTTCGATGGCTGCGCCGCGCGGGTCGCGGTATTCTTCGGGCCAGCTGCGCCAGTCGCCGTTCCTGCCCTGGCTGCGCAGCCAGGCATGCATCGCTTCGAAGCGGGCATGGTCTTCCACCGTGTCTCCCTGCTCCTCGCGGAAGGCGGTGAAGGCGGCGTAAGCGCTGCCGCCGGCCTGCCTGAAGCGACCGTACAGCGCGCGCAGCACCTTGAATTTCCAGGCCGAGGAAGCCGGCCAGTCGATCAGTTCCAGCGCTTCCAGCCGCTCGCCTTCTTCCACCAGGCCATGCTCGCGCAGCACCTCGGCCAGCACTTCCTCGCCCATCACCGCGGACGGGTCGATGTGCAGCGCATTGAACAGCACCCGGCTCGACGGGCCGTACGGACTGAAGCGGTGCAGGTCGTCGGCGAACATGGCATGCACCGGGCTGATGGCCACCGCCGATGCGCCGCGCCGCGCTGCCTGCCGCACGAAGCGGGCCAGGCCGCCAAAGTCGCCGATGCCGCCGTCGCCAGGCCGGCGCAGCGAATACAGCTGGGTGGCGATGCCCCACAGCCGCGGCTCGGTGACCGGGGTGCCGGGCAGGGTGGCGGCGGCATCGGCCACGCTGTAGCAGCGCGCCGGCGCCACCGCCAGCGTGACCTGGTAGTCGGCCACCTGCAGCTGATGGTAGCCGGGCGTATGCAGCGGCGTGATTTCCAGCGCCTGTTCCGGGTCGTCGGAAAAACGGCCCTCGATCACGCTGCCGTCTTCCAGTTCCACCCGGTAGGGCTTGCTGCGCAGGATGGGATGGCGG
Organism: Noviherbaspirillum soli; assembly: GCF_015352955.1. GTDB lineage: Bacteria > Pseudomonadota > Gammaproteobacteria > Burkholderiales > Burkholderiaceae_D > Noviherbaspirillum_A > Noviherbaspirillum_A soli. The sequence continues at coordinate 13,606 of NZ_JACYOX010000026.1, read as the reverse complement.
CCCAGCGGTATCGCCATGCCGACCTGGGCAGTCAGCAGCGGCGGCAGCGGCCGCGTGGCCTTCTCGGTGGCCAGCGCGGCGATGCTGGCTTCGCAGTCGGCGTCGGTGTCGCCGGGCATGCCCAGCGCGCGCAGCATGGCGCGCATCGACTCCGGCGCCACGGTTTGCGGTGCACCGAAGGCGTCGATCCAGGTTGGCGAGATGCCGGCCATTTCGGCCAGGGCCAGCAGTGCTTCATTGCTCAAGATAGTCCTCCGGTGTCAGGTGCGGCTCAGCTGGCGATGCGGGACACGCCCAGCAGTACCGCGCTGTGCGCGGCAACCACGATACGATTGTTGATCACGGCCCGCACGACTGGTTCGTCGCGGGTCGCCAGCCGCGCCAGCGCCTCGATGGCGGCGGCGCCGCCTTCGCCTCCGCCCGTGGTGTCGGTCGCTGCCGACATCGCCTGCGCGATCGCGACCTCGGCCTGGGCTTCGGCGCTGGCCACCGCCTCGGCCGCATAGTCGCCCACCTCGATCGGCTCGGCGGCGTCGGCCAGCAGTTCCCATTCCAGCACCGGCTCGGGCAGGATGAATTCCCGGTCTTCCGAATAGGCGTTCATCAGCAGCATCGTGGCCGACACCGGGCCGCCGGGCTCGGCCCGGCCGACGCGACGCAGGGTCAGCATGCGGCCTTCGGCGAACTGCCACATCTCCGGCGTCATCGGGTTGCCGGATTCGTCGAACCAGCTGGCGTCCATCAGGCCCGGCAGCACTTCGGTGCCGCCGGTATAGAAATGGGTCTGGCGCAGCGTCGGATGGGCGGCGCGGGCGGCCACGCAGCGCCGGGTGAACCTGACCATGGCCTGGCCGGCGTCGCTCTCCAGCGCGCTCCAGTCGAACCAGCCGATCTCGTCGTCGTGGCAGTAGGCGTTGTTGTTGCCATGCTGGGTGCGGCCGAACTCGTCGCCGCCCAGCAGCATCGGCGTGCCGTTGGCGAAGAACAGCGTCATCAGCATCGCGCGCTTGACCTTCTCGCGGGTGATGATGATGCCGGGGTCGTCGGTCGGGCCTTCGGCGCCCCAGTTGAAGCTCTGGTTGTCGTTGGCGCCGTCGCGGTTGTCCTCGGCGTTGGCTTCGTTGTGCTTCTCGTTGTAGCTGACCAGGTCGTTCATCGTGAAGCCGTCATGGGCGGTGATGAAGTTGACCGAGGCCCATGGCCGGCGCCGCCGGTGGCCAAACAGGTCGGCCGAACCCATCAGGCGCGCCGCCAGCGCCGGACGCACGCCGGCGTCGCCCTTCCAGAAGCGGCGCACGTCGTCGCGGTAGGCGCCGTTCCACTCGGCCCAGCCGGGCGGATGCTGGCCGACCTGGTAGCCGCCGGGGCCGATGTCCCACGGCTCGGCGATCATCTTCACCCGCGACAGCACCGGGTCCTGGCGCACCGCGTCGAAGAAGCCGCTGCCGGGGTCGAAGCCATGCGCCTCGCGGCCGAGCGTGACCGAGAGGTCGAAGCGGAAGCCGTCCACATGCACCTTCTCGACCCAGTAGCGCAGCGAGTCCATCACCATCTGCAGCACCCGCGGATGCGACAGGTTGACGGTGTTGCCGCAGCCGGTGTCGTTGATGCAGTGGCGCGGATTGTCCGGCAGCAGCCGGTAGTAGCTGGCATTGTCGAGGCCGCGGAAGGACAGCGTCGGTCCCAGTTCGCTTTCCTCGCAGGTGTGGTTGTAGACCACGTCCATGATGACTTCGATGCCGGCCTTGTGCAGCTGGCGTATCGCCAGGCGCATCTCGTTCAGGGAGCCGTCGGACAGATAGCGCGGCTCGGGGGCGAAGAAGCTCATGGTGTTGTAGCCCCAGTAGTTGCGCAGCTTCTTTTCCAGCAGTCGCCGGTCCTGCAGGAAGGCATGCACCGGCAGCAGCTCGATGGACGTGATGCCGAGCTTGACCAGGTGGTCGATCATGTACGGGTCGGCCAGCGCGGCGAAGGTGCCGCGCGCTTCCTGCTCGATGTTCTCGCAGCGCATGGTCATGCCGCGCAGATGCCCTTCGTAGAACACCGTGCGGTCCCAGGGGATCTCGGGCGAACGGTCGTTGCCCCAGTTGTAGTAGTCGTCCACCACCACCGACTTGGGCATGAAGGCGGCGCTGTCGCGGCGGTCGAAGGACAGGTCGGCGCGCGATGATTCGAGGCGATAGCCATACAGCGCGTCGCTCCAGCGCAGCGCGCCGGCGACCTGCCTGGCGTACGGGTCCAGCAGCAGCTTGTTATGGTTGAAGCGGTGGCCCTGTTCGGGCTGGTAGGGGCCGTAGGCGCGGTAGCCGTAGAGCTGGCCGGGCTGCACCCGCGGCAGGTAGCCGTGCCAGACTTCATCGGTGCATTCCGGCAGCACGTGGCGCGCAATCTCGCGCCGGCCAGTGGGGTCGAACAGGCACAACTCGATCTTTTCCGCATGCGCGGAAAACACGGCGAAGTTGGTGCCAGAGCCGTCAGGCGTAGCGCCCAGCGGATAGGGCGATCCCGCGCTCATGCGGGCAGGGGTTCTGGCAAGCGCCATGGTCAGGTACTCCTCTTCAAGATCATTGCGGATAGGGGCGGCAGGGTCAGTTCCAGCGACTGGTCATGGCCATGGCTGCCATGCGGCTGCGCCGTCATGAATTCCGGGTTGCCGGTGTTGCTGCCGCCATAGACGGCGGCGTCGGTGTTCAGGATGGTTTGCCAGGCCGACGGGCCCTGGCCTTCGATGCCGGGCACGCCGAGCCGGTAGTGGTGGCGCACCACGGGCGTGAGATTGATCACCACCAAAAGCGGTTCGTCGCCGACCGCGGCGTCGCCCTGGCGCAGATAGGCATGCACGCTGTTGACGGCATCGTCGCGCACCACCCAGGCGAAGCCGCGCGGGTCGGCGTCGGCGGTATGCATGGCCGGCTCGGTGGCGTATACCCGGTTCAGGTCGCGCACCAGGGTATGGATGCCCAGGTGCCGCTCGTCGTCCAGCAGGTGCCAGGGCAGGGCGCCGTCATGGTCCCATTCTTCCCATTGGCCCAGCTCGCTGCCCATGAACAGCAGCTTCTTGCCGGGATGGGTCCACATGAAGCCGAGGTAGGCGCGCAGCGTGGCGCGCTTCTGCCATTCGTCGCCCGGCATCTTGGACAGCAGCGAATGCTTGCCATAGACCACCTCGTCATGCGACACCGGCAGCACATAGCGCTCGCTCCAGGCGTAGCTGATGCTGTGCAGCAGTTCGCCGTGGTGGTACTGGCGGTACAGCGGATCGCGCTCGATGTACTGCAGCGTGTCGTGCATCCAGCCCATGTTCCACTTGTAGGTGAAGCCCAGGCCGCCCTGGTCCACCGGCGCGGTCACGCCTGGCCAGGAGGTGGACTCCTCGGCAATCATCAGCGCGCCGGGGCAGCGCTGCTGCACCACGGTGTTGAGTTCCTTCAGGAAGGCAACAGCCTCCAGGTTCTCGCGGCCGCCGTGGATGTTCGGTATCCATTCGCCGGGCTTCCTGCTGTAGTCGCGGTACAGCATGGAGGCCACCGCGTCGACCCGCAGGCCGTCGATGTGGTACTGCTCCAGCCATTCCATCGCGCCCGAGATCAGGAAGTCGCGCACTTCGTTGCGGCCGAAATTGTAGATCAGGGTGTTCCAGTCATGGTGGAAGCCTTCGCGCGGGTCTTCATGCTCGTACTGCGCGCTGCCGTCGAAGCGGGCAATGCCGTGGGCATCCGACGGGAAGTGCGCCGGCACCCAGTCCAGCAGCACGCCCAGGCCGGCCGCGTGGCAGCGGTCGACGAAGCGGGCGAAGGCTTCCGGCGGGCCGAAGCGCGCGGTCGGCGCATATTGCGCCAGCGGCTGGTAGCCCCAGGAGCCGCCGAACGGATGCTCCATCACGGGCAGCATCTGCACATGGGTGAAGCCGAGGTCGGTGACGTACGGGATCAGGCGGTCGCCCAGTTCGTCCCAGGTCAGGCTGCGGTTGGACTCATTGGCGTCGCGCTGCCAGGAGCCGGCATGCATTTCATAGATGGAGATCGGCGTGTCGGGGGTGTCGCGGCTGGCGCGGGAGGCCATCCAGGCCTCGTCGTTCCACACATGCACCTGCAGCGGCGCGACGATGGACGCGGTGGACGGCGGCACCTCGGTGGCGCGGGCGACCGGGTCGGCCTTCTGCGGCAGCAGGTGGCCGGAGGCCGACAGCAGCTCGTACTTGTAGCGCTCGCCGACGCCGATGCGCGGAATGAACAGTTCCCACACGCCGGCCTCATGGCGCAGCCGCATCGGATGGCGGCGGCCGTCCCATAAATTGAAGTCGCCCACCACCGATACCCGCTGCGCGCTCGGCGCCCAGACCGCGAAGCGGGTGCCGGCCACGCCGTTGACCGTCATCGGCTGCGCGCCCAGGCAGCGGCCCAGGCGGTAATGCACGCCGCCGGAAAGCAGGCCGAGTTCATGGTCGGACAGCAAGAGACCGAAGGAATACGGGTCCTCGGTCTCGAACACGGTTTCATTGCCGCTGGCATCCGGCCACCAGATGCGCAGCCGGTAGGCCTGCCCCGGCCGCATGCGGGCCGGCGTGCCGACGAACATGCCGCGCGCATCGACCTGGGTGAAGTCGGCCAGCAGGCCGCCGCGCAGGCCGATCGCCTGCACCCGCAGCGCGCCCGGCTGCCAGGTGCGGATCTGCAGCCGGCGCCCGACCTGGTGCGGGCCGAGCAAGGAGAACGGGTCCTGCAGCCGGCCTTCGGCCAGCGCATCGATCAGATGGGTAGGAATGCGGTTTTCGGCAGGCGGCACCGCGGCCCGCCTTTCCTGTTCAATTTCTTGCTGCATGAATTCCTCGACATGATCTGGTTGCTGCGTCGCAAAAACCGGGCCACCGGCATGCGGATGCGATGGCGCCATGCGCTTCCCCTTCAGGCCCGCTTGTACAGCGTCGCCGCTTCACCGGCGGCCGCACTGCGCGGCAGCAAGGTGTTCTCAAAGAGTGCGCGGGCATGGCCGGGCGCGATGTCGGCATACATGCGGATGTACTTGCGCACCGGGCCGTACCAGGAAAAGTCGGCCTGCATCGCATTGCGCTGCAGGCGCTGCCAGCAACTGCCCTGGCCGTACAGCGCAAGCGCGCGTTCCATCGCCCGCACCATGTCGTCTGCGCTTTCGCCGTCGAACAGCACGCCGTTGGCCAGCTCATGCGGCGCATCCGGCTCGCCGGCGTCGGACACGGTGTCGCACAGGCCGCCCACCCTGGATGCCACCGGGATGGTGCCGTACAGCATCGCATAGATTGGCGTCAGGCCAAAGGGTTCGAAGCGGGTGCCATGCAGCAGCATGTCGGCGCCGGCATGCAGCGCATGGGCCATTTTCTCGTCATAGCCGATCTGCACCGCCACCCGGCCCGGCCAATCGGCCGCCAGCTGGCGGAAGCGCGCTTCATAGGCATGGTCGCCGCGTCCCAGCACCACCACCTGCAGCCGGCTGTGGTCGGCCAGGAGGCGCGGCAGGGCATCGAGCGCCACGTCGGCCATCTTCTGGTGGGTGATGCGGCTGCCCAGCGCCACCAGCGGCGCGAACGGTTCGACCGGCAGGCCGCACAGCCGCTGCAGGTCGCGCTTGCAGGCGGCCTTGCCGGCCAGGTCGTCGACGCTGAATGCGCGTGCCGCAAGCGGGTCGTGCGCCGGGTTCCAGGCGCCGGTGTCGACGCCGTTGGGTATGGCCAGCAGCGCGTCGCGCCGCGCATTCAGCAGGCCGTCCAGGCCGTGGCCGAAGCGCGGCGTCAGGATTTCCTGCGCATAGGTGTCGCTGACGGCGGTAATGCGGTCGGCGCACAGGATGCCGGCCTTCATGAAGCTCAGCTTGCCCCAGAACTCCACGCCGTCGGCATGCAGCATGTCGGCCGGCACGCCCAGCCTGTCGGCGTGCGTCATGTCGACATTGCCCTGGAAGGCGAGATTGTGGATGGTCAGCGCCGAGCCGACGCTATCGATGCCCTGCGTCTTGAGCAGCAGCGGAATCAGGCCGGCATGCCAGTCGTTGGCATGCACCACATGCGGCGCGGGCAGCATGGTCCGGCCGGCGCAGATGCGCGCGGCGGCATGGGCGAGGTCGCCGAATGCCAGCGCATTGTCGTCATATTCGAGGCCGTCGTCATTCACATAGGGGTCGCCGCTGCGGCTTCGGAAGCGCTCGGTGTCGAGCAGCAGCACCGGGACATTGGCGCCGGGCATGCGGCCCAGCAGCAGCCGGCCGGCGCCGCCGGGCAGGTCGTCGAGCACGGGGCCGATCTGGCGCAGGCCGATCGCACTGGCAAGCGCAGCCGGATAGCCGGGCATCAGGATGGTAGCGTCCACGCCGTGTTCGATCAGCACGGCGCCAAGCGCCGTGATCACGTCCGCCAGGCCGCCGGTCTTGACCAGCGGTACCGCTTCCGATGCAACGAGCAAGACCCGCGCTCTCCCCATGTGACTCCCCTTGGTTGATTGAATGGTTGCCGGCAGGTGGCGGTTGGCCGCTTGTTGATATCGGTCGTATGCCTGGCAGACTCGCCACTCTATTGAGAATATTGCCACTTCGCTATCGGCGGGGGCCGCATACGCCTGTGGGAGTTTTCCTACAGGGGAAGATTTCTCGGCATGCCCTGGCGTCTGCAATAGTGCTGCCATATCAGTTGGTCGCTGCAGGGAAAGCCGGAAGCGGCATGCCCGTGACGGGAATCAGGCAACGAGGGCATGTATTGCTGACGCCGGGCCCGGCCGGTCTGCCGCGGGTGCTGAGATTGCTGCGGCTGTTGCGGAAGGAGAGGACTTCCGGTCAGACTGGTTCAGGTGCGGCCGGGATCAATCATCCGGCCAGTGAATTCCCGGATACATTCCGTACCCATCGCCGGCGCCGCCAGCTGCATGGGCCTGGCCTCAGGCCAGCATCATCCACGTTCCCGCCAGCGCAATGCCCAGTCCGGCGGCACGGCTGGCGAACTGGCCGGCGCGGTTGGCGGCCAGCATGCCGGCCAGGTGGAGCAGGGCGGTGACCGCGGAAAAACCCAGGAAGTAGGCAAGGGCGGAGCCATCGGCCGGCATTTCCAGGCCATGCGCCTGGCCATGGGCCAGCGCAAACGCGGCCAGCAGCAGGCCGCCGGCCCACGCCGGCATGCGCACTGAAAACACGGTCAGCATGCCCAGGGCGATCACGGACAGGCCGATCAGGCTTTCCATGCCGGCCAGTGCCACGCCGCCGGCGGCTGCCAGCGCGCCCATGAGCATGGCCAGCGGAAACAGCCCCGGCAGACAGCGCCTGGCGGTCGGGTTCTGCGCCGCTGCCCACAGGCCGACCGCCAGCATGGCCAGCAGATGGTCTGCTCCGGAAAGCGGATGCAGCAGGCCGGCCAGCAATCCCGCGGCATGCATGCCGTCATGCGCCATGGCGGGCGTGGCAAGCAGCGCCAGGGCAGTGCATGGCAGGGTCAAATGCAATTTTTTGGTGCGGAATGCACTGATTTTAATCATCTTTTTCAATCAGTTCAGTGGAAATGGTGTTTTTTTACGCCAGCCGGGCAGTGCCGGTGACCCTGCCTGCTCAATAGCAAAAGCTGCGCCGGCCGATATGCCGTAGCCGGCGGCGATCCGCCTGCGGGCCTCGTTCGACAAGGTGATGTGCAACCTGCGGCGGCTGATGTCGGCCCGGCGGGCAGCCGGGGGCATGCTGCCGCAGGTGAAGCTGGTGGCGGTGGTGATGCGCATGAACCTGGACCTGGACGAGTTGCCGGCCCTAGTGCGGCTGGCTGGCGACGAGGGCGTGGAGAGCCTGTCGGTGCAGCATCGGTGCCATGACTTCGGCGAGGACAGCCCGCCGGCGCAGTATCAGCCGATGCGCGCCTTCATCAATGGCCAGACGCTGTTGGGAATGAACGGGCCAGGGTTGATGCGGTATTCGCCGTGGCCCGCGCCGTGGCCGAACGGCTGGGTGTCGCGCTGCGCCTGCCCAACCTGACACCGCGCCGCCAAGCCTCCGACGTGCCGGGCAGGAAACGCTGCGACTGGCCCTGGCGCGGCGCCTACATCAGCTACGACGGCCGCGCCATGCCCTGCTGCATGGTGGCCACGCCGGACCGCATCCACTTCGGCAACATGGCCGAGGAAGGCGTGGCGGCGATCTGGAACAATGCGGCCTATGCCGCCTTCCGCAAGGCACTGTCTTCGGACATGCCGCCGCAGGTGTGCAGCAGCTGCGCGGTCTACAGCGGGACGTTCTAGGTGGTGGTGCGCGGTCGGCGCCTTTTGCTTGAATGGCGGGCCCAAAGCCCATTCCAACTGCAAGATTCGTAGGGCGCAATACCCCGGAGGGGCATTGCGCCAGGCCGTCGATGAAGGCATCAGCCGGTATCGGCCGCCCGGTCTGCGACCCGTGGTGCAATGCCCTTCGGGGATTGCACCCTACGCCGCCTCGCGCCGGCTTTCCAGCAGCGCCAGCACCGCCAGCTCTTCCATCTTCAGCGCATGCGGATCATCAGCCGGCGCCTTCATCGACTTCATCAGCTCGTCCCAGGTTTCATGCATGATGCCCTGCAGGTAGCAGTCCAGCACCGCCGGATGCACATAGCATTTGCGGCAGACCGCGGGCGTATTGCCGAGCCGCTTGGAGACGCTGGAAATGGCCTGCACGATGTTCTTCTTCGCGTCGGCCTCGGACTCCGCCGCGCGCAGCCCCTGCAGTTCCAGCGCCGCCAGCATGGTGCCCGACCAGGTGCGGAAATCCTTGGCCGTATAGTCCGCGTCGGTCAGGCTGCGCAGGTAGTCGTTGACGTCGGCCGAGTCGATGGTGTGGCGCTCGCCATCCTCGCCGATGTACTGGAACAGTTCCTGGCCGGGCAGGTCGCGGATGCGCTTGATGATGCGCGCCAGCCTGGGGTCGCGCAGCCGTATCGTGTGCTCGACGCCGCTCTTGCCGCGGAAATGAAACTCCACCTCGCGCCCGCTGATGTCGACATGCCGGTTGCGCAGCGTAGTCAGTCCGAACGACTTGTTGGTGCGCGCATATTCCTCGTTGCCGATGCGGATCATCGTGTCCTGCAGCAGCTGCACCACGGTCGCAAGCACCTTCTCGCGCGGCAGCCCCGGCCGCGCCAGGTCTTCATTGACCCTGGCGCGGATGCGCGGCAGCGCGCGGCCAAAGCTGAGCATTCTTTCGTACTTGGATTCGTCGCGCACGCTGCGCCATTGCGCGTGATAACGGTATTGCTTGCGCCGTTTCGCGTCGCGGCCGGTGGCCTGGATATGGCCGTTGGCAAGCGGGCAGATCCATACCTCGGTCCAGGCCGGCGGGATGGCCAGCGCGCGGATCCGCTTGAGCGTCTCCTCGTCGCGCACCGGCCTGCCATCCGGCCCGGCATAACGGAAGCCGGCGCGGGCCTTGCGGCGGGTGATGCCGGGCTTGCCGTCGTCGACATAGCGCAGGCCGACTTTCCGGGCAACCGCCGGCGCGTCCTCCGAGGGAGCGGGTGCGATGCTGGCAGCGGTCTTGGGCAGGGATTTCATGATGGCTGTGCGATGCGAAGGGACAGGCCTTGTGTGTAGCACATCCCGCGCCCGGCCATGGACGGCGCCAGGCAGGATCATGGATCGCGAGCAATCCCGCAATGCAGCAAGCGCCTTGGCGCAGGCGCCGCGGCAAGCCGTCGCCGTTGCATCGCCGGCCTGGTCGCGCCAGTTTTACTGCGCCGAATAGGCGCCGATATCCAGCGCGCCGCCGTTGCGCGGCCGGTTGCCCGCGATATGCACATACTCCCGCAGCGACGTCAGCGCCACGCCGCTCGGGCTGAAGCCGGCCGCGCTGCCGGCGCCGATGAAGGGCGCGCCGGCGGCAGGCCGCAGGTCGTAGGCGGCGCGGTTGACGAAGGCCGGCGCGAGCGAGCGGTAATTCGTCTGCAGCAGCGCGTTGCCCTGGCCGGTAAGGCTGCCGGTGCCGGCGAAGATGTTGTTCTGCGCCAGCAGCGGCGTGGTCACGTCGGAGCCGACCAGGATGAACATGCCGTTGCTGCTGTCATCGTTGAGGAAGGTATTGTTGACCACGTACAGGTGCTTGCCGGGGTTGGTCGCGCCTTCCACGCCATAGGACACCATGTTGGAATTCTGGTTGGCCGACGGCTGCTCGATCACGTTGCCGATCAGGTAGGCGGTGCCGGCGTTGGGCAGGTCGATCTCGTAGCTCGGCTGGGCCGGCGCTGTGGTCTCGAACTGGCCCGGCGGCGTGCTGGAGAAGCGGCTGTAGCTGATGTTGTTGACCCGCGCCCGCGACTTCAGGTTGTGGCCGACCCGGGCGTCATGGGAATAACTCGAACGGAAGGTCAGGCTGGCGACGCGGCCGACATACAGGTTGTGGGTGCCGCCGCCGTCGTTGCCGTTGTGGCCGAACTCGGTGTTCTCGATCAGGATATCGCTCTCGCCGTCGTTGCTGGTCAGGATGCCGCTTTCATTGTCATGGATGAAGCTGTTCTTCACCGTCAGGTGCTTGCCGTCCAGGCGGATCGCCGAGCCGTTGCCGTCCGGGACCTGGGCGCCCCACAGCTCGACATTGTCGACCACCACCCGGCTGCCGGTAATCACCCAGGTGCCCTTGCCCCAGGCGTAATTGCCGAACGCGCCGATCTTGGGTCGGCCGTTGATGCCGCGTATGGTCAGGTCGCTGGCATGGAAGGCGCAGGTGTCGCCGTCATAGGTGCGGCTGCCGGCGGCGTCGATTTCCACCAGGTCGCCATTTCCAGCCGCCCTGAGCGCGTCGCAGGGCCGCGCATAGTCGCGGCCGGGGCCGACCGACAGCGTGCGGCCGGAAACCGCGCGGCTGTAGACCCGGCCGGCCACCGTCACGCCCGCCGGCGCGTACTGGCAGGACTTGCCGGCGCCCGGTGCAGGATCGTCAAAAGTGGCGTTGTTGCACGGGATGTCGGCGGTGACGTTCTGATAGGTATAGCTGCCGTCGATGCCGTAGCGCACCTGGCGCGCACCGGGCACGGTGCAGACTTCGCCTTCGGCGGCGCACTGTGTCCAGCCGTCGGCGGCGGCCGGGGCGGCGACGAGCAGGCCGCTGGTACCGCCGCTGCTGCTGATGCTGTTGCCGATGTTGGCCACGGAACCGCTGGCGACGCTGGTCTGGGAATCGCCGCCTCCGCCACCGCCGCAGGAGGCGAGAAGCAGGACGGCAGCGGTGATCGCGGCAAGGCGCAGGGCGGGCAGGGCGCCCGCATGGGAATGAAGGGAATTCACGTTCGGATCTCTGTTGCGGTTGCAGCGCAGCCAGGGATCCGGCAGCGCTAAATTTCCATGTGGAAATTGTAGCGCTAAATTTCTTTGAGGAAAATAACTTTTTGAACGTGCTTTTTTAACATTTCCATCCTGGCATCTGGCTTATTGCATGATCACCGGGCCGCCCTTGTCCAGCGCCCGCTGCCATGCCGGCCGCGCCGTCACCTTGTCGCGCCAGGCCTGCAGATGGGGATGGCTGCCCATGCCCGATGCACGCGACAGCGCTGCCTCCACCGCGAAGCTCATCTGGAAATCCGCGAGCGTAAGCTGGTCGCCGGCGAACCAGGCATGGTGCGCCAGGTGCTGTTCCATGAAGTCCAGCGCGGTGCTCAGGTTGGGGTCGATCAGGGCGGCCTGTACCTTGCCGCACAGCGCGCGGGCGATGGGGCGCACGAAGAAAGGCATGGGCTGCGTGGGGATGGTGGTGAAGACCAGCTTCATCACCAGCCAGTTCATCAGCGAGCCCTCGGCATAGTGCATCCAGAAACGGCACTGGCGGTGTTCCGGCGTGCCGGGGCGCGGCAGCAGGCCCGGCAACGTGGCGGCCGCCTCGGCGCCATAGGTTTCAGCCAGGTATTCCAGTATCGCGCCCGATTCCGCCACCGTGATGCCGCCGTCGGTAATCACCGGCGACTTGCCCAGCGGGTGGATCGCCTTCAGCGCCGGCGGCGCCAGGCGCGTCTTCGAGTCGCGCTGGTAGCGCACCATCTCATACGGAAGGCCCATTTCTTCGAGCAGCCAGAGCACGCGCTGGGAGCGCGAGGTTTCGAGGTGGTGCAGTGTGATCATGGTGGCAGGCGTAAGAGTGTGGGGGCGCTGGCGGCGGGCTTATGCCGCGTCCGGCCAGGGAGTGAGAATCTCGGCGCCGTCGTCGGTCACGGCGATCATGTGCTCCCATTGCGCCGACAGCGAGCCGTCCGCGGTGACCACGGTCCAGCCGTCGCCGAGCTGGCGCACGCCGGCGGCGCCGGCATTGATCATCGGCTCGATGGTGAAGGTCATGCCCTTCTTCAGCAGCAGGCCGGTGTTGGGCCGGCCGTAGTGCAACACCTGCGGTTCCTCGTGATACACCCGGCCGATGCCGTGGCCGCAGTATTCCCTGACCACCGTATAGCCGGCCGCTTCCGCCAGCGTCTGGATTGCGTGGCCGACATCGCCCAGCCGCGCGCCGGGACGCACCGCCGCGATGCCGGCCATCATGGCTTCATAGGTGGTCTGCACCAGCCGCGCTTGCGCCTCGCCGGGCTGGCCGACATGGAACATGCGGCTGGTGTCGCCATGCCAGCCATCCTTGATCACGGTGACATCGATATTGATGATGTCGCCGTCCTTCAATTCCTCGCGGCTGTTCGGTATGCCGTGGCAGACCACGCCATTGACCGAGGTGCACAGCGTCTTGGGAAAGCCGTGGTAGCCGACATTGGCCGGCGTGGCTTTCTGTACCTGGCGGATGTAGTCATGGCAGCGCCGGTCCAGTTCTTCCGTGGTCACGCCCGGCACCACATGGGGCTTGATCATGGCCAGCACTTCGGCGGCGAGTTTTCCGGCGACGCGCAATTGGGCGATCTGCTTGTCGTTCTTGAGCTTGATGGTCATGGATGTTGCGTAGGGTACGGGATGGGGGAGGGGGAGACTATAGCAGTCTGGCGCGGGTGGCGCAGGGGGAGGGGAGATGGGGGGCATCGGGGCATGATGCAGTTGCAGTTGCAGTTGCAGTTGCAGTTGCAGTTGCAGTTGCCGTTGCCGTTGCAGTTGCTTTTGAAGTGGCCGTTGCAGTTGCGGTTAGGGTCCCCGTCTGTGTACCGCCGTGTCGGCGATGCCCGGAGCGGGAAAAGGTGCGGCGTCTGTCTGAGCGCAGCGCAGCGCAGCGCAGCGAGTTTAGCCGCGCCCCGCTCCGGGCATCGCCGGCACGGGAACCCCGCGCAGCGGGGCGGCACAGTCGGGGTCGCCTTTTTTTGGTTACTTTTTTTGGCGAAGCAAAAAAAGTGACTCGCCCGCCGGGGCGAACACCCGGCCTGGTCATGACGGCAGGGCTGTCGCCTTGGGTCACCAGGGGTAAAGCGTCACTGCGAAGCAGCAGTTGATTTTGACGTTAAGGGTTTTGCTTAAAACACGTTGAACGACAAAACCGACAGTGCTGCCCGGGCGTTGCCGGATGACGCAACACGCTTGCACTGCCGTGGAGGCAAGCCGGGAGTCCGTCCCGGCGGCCGGGTCACTTTTTTTGCTTCGCCAAAAAAAGTAACCAAAAAAAGGCGACCCGGTGATCGCGCCCCGCTGCGCGGGGTTCCCGTGTCAGCGGTACCCGGAGCGGGGCGCGGCTA
>NZ_JACYOX010000025.1 GCF_015352955.1 Noviherbaspirillum soli | reverse complement strand
ACCCGGAGCGGGGCGCGGCTAAACTCGCTCCACTTCGTTGCGCTCAAACAGACGCCGCACCTTTTCCCGCTCCGGGTACCGCTGACACGGCGCGCTCAACGGGACTCCACTGCAACGGCAACTTCAAAAGCAACGGCAACTTCAAAAGCAACGGCAACGGCAACGGCAACGGCAACTGCAACTGCAACTGCAACTGCAACTGCAATTGCCACTGCACTGCCACCGCACTGCCACCGCAACGGCCACTTCAAAGCGCCAGCGACCATCCCTTAACGCCGAAAGATCCGGGCTTCCCCGCGCACATCCCAGGCCGCGCTTGCTTCAGCCGGCGCCGTCGCAGCCTACTGAACGAGCATTTGAAAGCGACGCGGCTTTCGCAAATTGCAATTATTTCAGTCATGCGTTGTCTGAGCCAGACGCCGCCGGCCGGCGGCGTATTAATCAGCGACGATGGAGGAATATATGACAGTCAAGAAAGCATGGGCGGTATGGCGGGGCGGCATCAAGGACGGCGGCGGCACGATTTCCACCGAGACCGGCGTACTCAAGGAAGCACCCTATGGCTTCAAGTCGCGCTTCGAGGATGGTCCCGGCACCAATCCGGAAGAACTGATCGGCGCCGCGCACGCCGGCTGCTTTTCGATGGCGCTGTCGCTGATGCTCGGCGAGGCCGGCCTGAAGCCGGAACAGATCGATACCCACGCAGCCATCACCCTGGAAAAGTCGGCCGACGGATTTGAGATCACCGCCAGCCACCTGACCGTGGTGGCCCGCATTCCCGGCGCCGACAAGGCGAAGTTCGAAGAGATTGCCAACAAGGCAAAGGCCGGCTGCCCGGTTTCCAAGGTGCTTAACGCCAATATCACGATGGACGCCAGACTGGAAGGCTGAGCTTTCCTTGCAAAACGTAGCGGGGCCTGCGCCAGCTGGCCCGGCCAGGCATCAGCCCGGCCGGGCACTGCTTCGGTTCGGGCACCATATTTATTGATAAAAAGCAATCTATTTCCTGTTGGACAAAATTCTTATTGCCGACAAGAAATATATTCGCTAGTATTGGCTCGTGGTCTGAAAAGGCAAACCTGGCGAAAGCCAGGGACGCAAAGTCATCGGTCTACCGGGCGAAACGCCCTATGACGGCAGGACTGCCAGACACGCCGCCAGTGGGTTTCTTTGCTCGTTCAAAGTACTAGTCTTCCATACCGGGGTCGCCACAACTTCCGGCAGACATGCGCTGACGGCGTATCCAAGCAGTTCTGTCCAGGTACCGCTTTTAAACCTTGGACAGGAACTCAACATGAACCAGCAAAACGCATCGAAGTTCGCAAGACACAGAAACAGTCATTCCTCCCTGCGCCAGCGCGCCATCGATCTGGCCTGCCAGGCAGCGTTCCTGCTGCCTTCCATGCTGGTCGGCGCTGCCGCCCTGCAGGCGCCGGCAGCCATCGCGGCGCAGCCGGTTGCCAACAGCGCTGAACAGTACGCCCGCGGCCGCATCCTGGTGATGCCGCGTGCCGGCCTGAGCGAAGCAGAATTCGCCAAGGCGCTGGCGCCGCACGGCGGCAAAGGCAAGAAAATCGGCCAGAGCGACCTGCACGTGGTCGAACTGCCGGCCAACGCTTCCGAAAAAGCCGTGGTGGAGCGCCTGAACCGGCATCCGCATATCAAGTTTGCCGAACTGGACCGCCTGGTCAAACCCAACTTCGTCAGCAACGATCCCTACATGGGCAGCGAATGGCACCTGAACAAGGTCGGCGCCACCACCGCCTGGGACACCACCCAGGGCGCGGGCGTGATCATCGCGATCCTGGATTCGGGCGTCGATGGCACGCACCCGGACCTGGCGCCGCAGATGGTGCCCGGCTATAACTTCTACGACAACAACACCAATACCGCCGACGTCAACGGCCACGGCACCGCGGTGGCCGGCGTAGCCGCCGCTGCAACCAACAATGCGCTGGGCGTGGCCGGCGTGGCGGGCCAGGCCAGGATCATGCCGGTGCGTATCGCCGACGCCAATGCCTATGCCTACTACAGCACCATCGCCAAGGGCGTGACCTATGCCGCCGACAATGGCGCGCGCGTGGTCAACTGCAGCTACGGCGGCGTGGCCGGCAGCTCCACCATCCAGAGCGCGGCGCAGTACCTGAAGAACAAGGGCGGCCTGATGTTCGTCTCGGCCGGCAACAACGGCATCGATGAAAACATCACGCCAACCACCACCATGATCGCGGTGTCGGCTACTGACGAGAATGACTACCGCACCAGCTGGTCCAGCTACGGCAACTTCGTGTCGATGGCCGCGCCAGGCATCACCTACACCACCAGCCGCGGCGGTTCCTACGGCAACTGGATGGGCACCTCCTTCTCCAGCCCGCTGACGGCAGGCGTGGCGGCGCTGATGATGGCGGCCAAGCCCTCGCTGGGCAGCGCCGATATCGAGAAGCTGATGTTCTCCACCGCGGTCGACATCGGCGCCGCCGGCCGCGACATCTATTACGGCTATGGCCGGGTCAATGCCGCCGCCGCGGTGCAGGCAGCAGTCAACACCACGGTAGCCGTGGACACCCAGGCGCCGGCGGTCTCGATTTCCGATCCGATCGCCTATGCCACCGTCACCGGCGTGGTGCCGGTCAATGTCAGCGCCACCGACAATGTCGGCGTGGCGCGGGTGGAACTGAAGGTCAATGGCAGCACGGTATCGGTCGACAGCGCCGCGCCGTTCGCCTTCAGCTGGGACTCGGCCGGCGTGGTCAACGGCATGGCCAACCTGGTCGCGTACGCCTATGACGCCGCCGGCAACGTGGCGGCATCGTCCACGGTGGCGGTCAACGTGGCCAACGGCACCACCGTGGTAGCGAAGGACACCACGCCGCCAGCGGTGAAGATCGCCAACCCGGTGTCGGGCAAGGTATCTGGCAACGTGTCGGTCAGCAGCAGCGCCCAGGACGACAGCGGCTCGGCCGGCATCACCCAGTGGATCTACATCGATGGCAGCCTGGTCGCCACCGGCAAGGGCTCCAGCCTGGCCTACAACTGGAACACCCGCAAGGCCAGTAAGGGCACTCACACCATCGCAGTGACGGCGCGCGATGCGGCGGGCAATAGCAGCACGACCTCGGTGAGCGTGATGAACTGAGTGGCGGAGAATGAAAAAGCCTGGCGCAGGCAGATCTGGCGCCAGGTTGGGCAGCGGCTTTTTGCTGCTTTCAGAACATCGATGCTTGCACCCGCATCAGTGGCTGCAAGCATTTCTGTTTCAGGACCACTTGTACGAATCAAATCAATATAGTCCGTTTTTTCTATGACGGGAAACCAGTCCCATGCCCAGCAAGCCCATTCCCAGAATGGCAATCGTGCCTGGCTCGGGAATCTGGTTGCCAGAGCCCCCAGGATCCGAAAGGTAATAGACACTGATGTGGGATATGTCCTTGGAGGTTGATTGGCCACTAAGGGAGAAAGGCGGAGCTGTGAAAGGCGTGCTGTAGGTATTGGTACCTGATGCTACTGGGGTGGACAACAGATAGGCCACCAGATTTGTGTTGGCACCATCTTTCATGACAAACATGAACTGGATGGAGGCATCAGCACCTATGAAACCATAGCCGCCTGATTGGCCGGCGCCTGAAAAGTTAAAGAAATTCGAAGAATTTGTTTGTTCTGTAACATCGAATCGCCCATCGAATTGCCAAATGTTTTTCCCAAAAAAGCTTTCTGTATTTACGGTGTAGCTCGAGGCAGGTGGACTAACGGAGTCATTGACTGCACCGTCAAGCGGACTGAGGATCAAGCAATCCGAGGCACCATCCACCTTCGTACTGATATCGTAACTTGCTCCTGTGCATGAAATGGTGGCTGCCTGGCCGCTAGTAACAACGGCAAACAATCCCAGTCCAGCAAGGAGAGAATTGAGATAGGTTTTTTTGATCATTTAAAACTCCCTGAAAATTTTTGCCAAAGTGATGAGGCACTCAGAATTATTTTTGAAATATAAGATTTTTCTCCTTTATTGTCGGAACGCTAGCCATTTAGCATCTTTTGTGCCAACAGAAAATTTCCTTTAATAATCAAAATTATACAAGTAGTTAAATAATAATATTTACTTATGGTGTAAAGAATGCCGACATCAGAACCTGCAGTAAATTTCCAAGAAGTAACTATGACTGCTGGAGTCGGGCTCTATTACCGCTAACTGCTGCTATGAACATCAGTTTCGTAACAGCCAAAAATAATTACATGAAGAAATATGTTTAAATTTAATGGCGACGTTCATTAAATAAAAATTCAGCTTGGAAAGAAAGGACTGTAAAGTTTTCCGTCAAATCATTTTGGAATGCCTCACTTTGTAGAAGGCAGGTGAATGCACTGAATTAGGAATCCGAGTAAAACATTTTATTGCATTGATGAAAGTTTTATCCATGCAATAAAACCCGTGACCGCAAGCAGTAAGTTCAGCAACGGCAATCAGCTAACTGACCTGTTTAAGACCAGACTGGATTTCCTTATGTCTGCACGTTCACGTAGTGGACGGCACTTCCATCCCCCGCTGCACCGCCGGCCTTTCCCCCACCATCTGCAGCCAGCGCCGCACCGCTTCCTTGTCCCGCAGCGCCTGCGCCAGCGGTTCCTGCAGGAAGGTGGTGGCCGCCAGCGTCCACGGGTAGGCGGCGATATCCGCGATCGAGTAAGCCTCGCCGCCCAGATAGGCCGATTCCTTCAGCCGCTTCTCCAGCACGCCAAGCAGCCGCTCGCCTTCCTCGGTGAAGCGCGCAATCGCGGCCGGGGTTTTCTCCTGGGAGCGCTTGGCGAAATAGCCGAGCTGGCCCAGCATCGGTCCCAGGCTGCCGATCTGCCAGTGCATCCATTCCAGCGCCTTGTACCGTTCCGGCCCCGAGGCAGCCAGGAAGCGTCCGCTCTTTTCCGCCAGGTAGGTGAGGATGGCGCCGCTCTCGAAGATGGCCAGCGGGCCGCCCTCGGCGTCGTGGTCGACGATGGCCGGGATCTTGTTGTTCGGCGAAATCTTCAAGAAGTCCGGCGCATGCTGCTCGTTCCTGCTCAGGTCGACCGTGCGCACCTCGTAGGGCCAGCCCAGTTCTTCCAGCATGATGGGCACCTTGCGGCCGTTGGGCGTGGTCCAGGTATGAAGGGTGATCATGGTCGGTTTCTCCTTGGCGTGAAAACGTCGATTGGGCGGCTGCGCCGCGACATCAGTCCGATTTGTCTAAACGTACTTTGTTCCACGCCAGAACCGGTCTGCCGCAACAGGGCATGCGCGGGGTATATGATGCGCAGATTCCCTGGTTAAAAGAGCATCATGTCCGATCGCATCAAAGCAGAGTTTCCCGCGCCCGACCCATCCGGCCCCGTTCCGGTCAGGGCGCCAGCCGTGCACCGCAATCGCACCGCGCTGATCAAGGGACGCTTCATGATGGCGGCCGTCAGCTCGGTTGCGCTGTGCGCCTTGATGGGACTGCTCTACCTGTTCGGGCTGATGCCGGCCGCGGTCGCCTCCAGCGGCGCCGTGCTGATCATGGGCAGCGTGCTGCTGTTCTACCTGGTGTTCCGGTCCAGGTTCAACGAGAAGGCGCGCGACCCGAGCATGACATTGCCCATGACCACGGCGGCGGTGCTGTGCGTGCTGTATGTGATGCTCGGCTCCAGTGCCGCGCGCGACACCTTCGTCAGCTTCTTCGGGCTGATCCTGCTGTTCGCCGTCTTCCGCTTTTCAACGCGCACGCTGCTGCTGCAGAGCGGCCTGATGCTGCTGGGCTATGCCGGGGTGATCTTCGCCGCCTGGCGTGCCGGCGTGCCGGGAGCCGACCATGCGCCCGACATTGCCCGCTGGCTCACGCTGGCTATTGCGCTGCCGCTGTTTGCGCTGATCGGCGGCGAGATCATGGCCGGGCGCCGCACCGCGATGCAGCGCCTGCGCGCCAGCGAGGAACGCTTCCGGCGCCTGACCGCGCTGTCTTCCGACTGGTACTGGGAACAGGACCAGGACCTGCGCTTCACCACGCTGTCGCCCGGCCTGGAAACCAAGGCGGGCATCGCGCCATGGCGGCTGATCGGCAAGACGCTGCCGGAAATCACGACGGCGCCGTTCCATGCCGACTGGCATGTCCACCAGGAGGCGAGCGCGGCGCGCCTGCCGTTCGCCCATGTCGAGTTCCAGGCCAGCGACGACAGCGGCGCGCTGCGCTGGCTCAGCCTGTCGGGCGAGCCGCTGTTCGACGCCGACCAGCGCTTCCTGGGCTATTACGGCACCGGGCGCGATATCACCGCCAGGAAGGCGGTGGAAGCACGCATCCATTTCCAGGCCCATCATGACGCGCTGACCGGCCTGGCCAACCGCATGCTGCTCATCGACAGGCTGGAGCATGCGATGGCGCAGGCCGACAGCGACGGCCATGCGCTGTGGGTGCTGTTCGTCGACCTGGACCGCTTCAAGCGCATCAACGACAGCCTGGGCCACAAGGCCGGCGATGCCGTGCTGAAAAGCGTGGCCCAGCGCATGCAGGCGCAACTGCGGCCGGCCGATACCATTGCCCGGCTCGGCGGCGACGAATTCGTGCTGGTGCTGCCGGACTGGCCGGCCGGCAGCCTGTCGCTCGGGCTGGTGCAGCGCATGATGGATGCGGTGCGCGCGCCGTACGCCGCCAATGGCAACGCCATCCTGATCAGCTGCAGCGTCGGCATCGCGGTCTATCCGGGCGATGCCTCCACCGCCGAGCTGCTGGTGGAGCGGGCCGACGTTGCTATGTACCGCGCCAAGGAAGCCGGCCGCAACAGCGCCCATTTCTACAAGGCCGAGATGAATGCGCTGGCGATGAACCGGCTGCGCATGGAAAGCGACCTGCGCAGCGCGCTGCAGACCAATGAATTCGTGCTGCATTACCAGCCGCAGATGGACCTGGACAGCGGCCGCATCGTCGGCGTCGAGGCGCTGCTGCGCTGGCAGCATATGCGGCCGGGGCTGCGCCAGCCGGCTGAGTTCATCGGCGTGGCCGAGGAGATCGGCCTGATCGTGCCGATCGGCGACTGGGTGCTGAACCAGGCCTGCCTGCAGGCGGTGGCCTGGCAGCGGGCCGGCCTGCCGCCCATGCACATGGCTGTGAATCTGTCGGCGCGGCAGTTCGCGCAGCCGGGGCTGGTGGCCGCGGTGTCGGCGGCGCTGGAACGCTCGGGCCTGCAGCCGTCGCTGCTGGAAATCGAGATCACCGAAAGCATGATGATGACCGACGTGGAGCAGGCGGTGGCCACGCTGGCCGACCTGAAGCGCCTGGGCGTGAGGGTAGCGGTGGACGACTTCGGCACCGGCCATTCCAGCCTGTACTACCTGAAGCGCTTCCCGATCGACGTGCTCAAGATCGACCGTTCCTTCGTGCGCGACATCGTCAGCGACGCCGATGACGCCGCCATCGTGGCAGCCATCATCTCGCTGGCGCACAGCCTGGACATGACGGTGGTGGCGGAAGGGGTGGAGCATGCCGACCAGCTGATCTACCTGGCGCGCTGCGGCTGCGACACCATGCAGGGCTACATGATCAGCCCGCCGATGCGGGCCGAGGCGCTGGATCCCTTGCTCGTCGATGCGCCGGCGGAAGCGGGCGTGCGCGGCCGGCTGCGCGCCTGATGCCCGCGGCGCGCGGCCGGCTGTGGCCGTGCTCTCAGTGGCCGTGCTGCTTTTCGTACTCGTCGGCCTCGGCCTTGTTGCGGTGCACGATGCCGTCCGGATGCTCGGGCGGGGTGTACAGGGTGTAGAGCCGCATCGGCGCGCTGGTGGAGGTGTTGATCACATTGTGCTCGGTGCCGGCCGGGATCACCACCGCCACGCCGTCTTCCAGCGCATGCCGTTCGCCGTCGAGGATGGCGACGCCTTCGCCTTCCTCGACGCGGATGAACTGGTCATGGCCTTCATGATGCTCCATGCCGATCTCCTCGCCAGGCTGCAGGGTCATGATGACCAGCTGGCTGCGCTGGGTGGTGTACAGGACTTCGCGGAAGTTGTTTCCGGCAAGGGTCTTTTCCTCGATGTTGATGCTGTAGCCTGACATGCTTTCCTCCTTGATGGAAAGCGGCCAACCATGGCCGCCCAGGGAGGGCATTGTATAAGAGGCAAGCGCCGGGGGCATGCGGCCGATCATGCCGGTGCTGTCCGGCCGCCTTTCATCCGCCCTGCAGCGCCCGCGCCAGATAGGGCGCGGTGCGGCTGTCACGGCTTTTGGCAACCTGCGCCGGCGGCGCGCTGGCCACCACGCGGCCGCCTTCGTCGCCGGCGCCGGTGCCGATATCCATCACCCAGTCGCTGGCGGCGACGATGCGCATGTCGTGCTCCACCACGATGACGGTGTTGCCGGCGTCGACCAGGGTCTGCAGCTGGGCCAGCAGGCGATCGATGTCGGACGGGTGCAGGCCGGTGCTGGGCTCGTCCAGGATATAGAGCGTGTCGCCGCGCTGCGGCCGCTGCAGCTCGGTGGCCAGCTTGATGCGCTGCGCCTCGCCGCCGGACAGCTCGGTGGCGGACTGGCCCAGGCGCAGGTAGCCCAGGCCGACTTCGCGCAGCACGCCCAGCGGCCGCGCCAGCGCCTCGTGATCGGCGAAGAAATCGAGGGCGGCATCGACCGTCATGCCCAGCACATCGGCGATGTTGCGGTCCTGGTAGCGCACCGCCAGCACCCGGTCGTTGTAGCGCGCGCCTTCGCAGGCGGGGCAGGGCGTGTAGACGCTGGGCAGGAACAGCAGCTCCACCATCACCTGGCCCTCGCCCTGGCAGTTGGGGCATCGGCCCTTGGCCACGTTGAACGAGAAATGGCCGGCGTCGAAGCGTCGCCGGCGCGCATCCGGGCTGGCGGCAAAGAGCTTGCGCACATGGTCGAACAGGCCGGTGTAGGTCGCCAGGTTGGAACGCGGCGTGCGGCCGATCGGCTTCTGGTCCACCCGCACCATGCGCCGTATCGCTTCCATGCCCGAGCCGATGCGCCCGCCAACCGGCATGGCGATCGCATCGGCCAGGGCATCGGCTTCTTCCTCGGCTTCGCCGGCATCATGCCCCAGCCAGGCGGCCGCCAGCTCCACCAGCGCCTGGCTGACCAGGCTGGACTTGCCCGAGCCCGAAACGCCGGTCACGCTGGTCAGGACGCCCAGCGGAAACGCCACGTCCAGCGCCTGCAGGTTGTTGCGGCTGATGCCTTCCAGCCGCAGCCATCCCGCCGGCTCGCGCACGGCGCGCGCCGCAGGCGGCGCGACGTCGAACAGGTAGCGCCGGGTCTGCGACAGCGCCACGGCCGCCAGGCCTTCCGGCGGGCCGCTGTAGAGCACGGTTCCGCCGCCTTCCCCGGCCGCCGGCCCGACATCGACGATCCAGTCGGCGCGGCGGATCACGTCCAGCTCATGCTCGACCACGAACAGCGAATTGCCCGAGGCCTTCAGCTTGTCCAGCGCATCGAGCAGGGCCTCGGTGTCGGCCGGATGCAGGCCGGCCGACGGCTCGTCCAGCACATAGACCACGCCGAACAGGTTGGAGCGCACCTGGGTCGCCAGCCGCAGCCGCTGCAGCTCGCCCGGAGAGAGCGTCGGCGTGCTGCGCTCCAGGGTCAGGTAGCCCAGGCCCAGGTCGAGCAGCACCGCCAGCCGGGCCGCCAGGTCGGCCGCGATGCGCTGGCGCACGATCACCTGCTCCGGATGCTCGCGGTCATGCCGCGCATTGCCCCTGGCCGTGTTCGCCGCATAGGGCGCCAGCAGGGCCGCAAGCTGCTTGAGGGGCAGGCGCGAGATCGCGCTGATGTCATGGCCGGCGAAGGTGACCGACAGCGACTCGCGCCGCAGCCGCCTGCCGTTGCAGGCGGGGCAGTCATTGCTGACCAGGTAGCGCGCCACCCGCTTCTTCATCAGCGGGCTCTGGGTCGTGGCATAGGTCTGCAGCACGTACTTGCGGGCGCTGGTGAAGGTGCCCTGGTAGCTGGGCGTGGCCTTCTGCTTCAGGGCCGTTTGCACCTCTTTTGCGCTGAGGCCGGAATAGACAGGCACGGTGGGCTGCTCGTCGGTGAAGAGGATCCAGTCGCGCTGCTTCCTTGGCAGGTCGCGCCAGGGTGTGTCGACGTCATAGCCCAGCGTCATCAGGATCTCGCGCAGGTTCTGGCCATGCCAGGCGGTGGGCCAGGCCGCCACCGCCCGCTCGCGTATGGTCAGGCTGTCGTCCGGCACCATCGACTGTTCGGTGGCTTCCACCACCCGCCCCAGGCCATGGCATTCCGGGCAGGCACCTTCCGGCGTGTTGGGGGAAAACGATTCGGCATACAGCAGTTCCTGGCCCGGCGGATAGTCGCCGGCGCGGGAATAGAGCATGCGCATCAGGTTCGACAGCGTGGTGACGCTGCCGACCGAGGAGCGGGTGGTCGGCGTGCCGCGCTGCTGCTGCAGCGCCACCGCCGGCGGCAGGCCGTCGATCTCGTCGACTTCCGGCACCGCCATCTGGTGGAACAGCCGGCGCGCATAGGGCGACACCGATTCCAGGTAGCGCCGCTGCGCCTCGGCATACAGCGTGCCGAAGGCCAGGGATGACTTGCCCGAGCCGGAAACGCCGGTGAAGACCACCAGCGCGTCGCGTGGTATGTCGACGTCGACATTCTTCAGGTTGTGTTCGCGGGCGCCGCGCACGCGGACGTGGGCGGGCGGCGGCATGGCGGAATCGTCAGGGCGGGATTGCGGCATGGATCGATATCAGGGCTGGTCGATGACACAGGATAAGCCGGCGGTAAGCGCCGTGTCGGTGTCCTGGGTCACTTTGGACGCCATCAGTAGGTTGCGGTCAATGGCCTTTCTCATCCTGCTGTCTGCCGCCACGCGTCGGCAGCAGCGTGACATGGCATCCGACGAGGCAGCGCGGCAAAGCAGGAAGCGGGCAGGGCACTGTAGCGCGCTGGCTATGTCTCGTGTGGCAGGTGCCTTGCCTATTGCGTGCTGAGAAATTTCCAGTCCCGATAGGACTGCGCTTGCCCCTGGCCTGCAATCCCGGGCCTGACAGCCCGCTTTACGGTGACAGGCTCATCAGACAGGCTATAGACGCCAATGATCCCGCTACCGTCATTGGCATACACGATTCCCCAGGAAACCTCGCCTGTGATCGGGTCAGCATACAGCTTGCGCAAATGCCGGCGTACGGCTGGATAGCGCGGATCCTTCAGCAAGTCTTCCAGCCGGGCTGGCCGGCGTTGCATATCCACTGGCGTGGCACGGGCATAGCTGAGCAGCGCAGCGCGGTAAGCCATGCCTGTTCCAATCAGTTCCTCTTCCGCCGCTGCGCGAGCAAAGCGTGCGCCTAGCCGCACCGTCATTGTGCTCGTCAACGTCATCAGGCCAAGGGCGATCAGCAGGGCCAGATAAGTGAAGCCGGCGCAAGCACTGTGACGGCCACGCACGGTCTGGATAGGCGTCGCGTGGCGCTGCATCACAGTGCTGAATAAGCCTGACCGTTACGCGCTGTGCCTGGCGCAGCACTTCGGATGTCTTTGACTGCGCCCTTGTCCGATGGCTCTGGGGCAATGACGATCCAGCTAGTCTGGCTCTCGGCCACCGGATCGACCGGCAAGGCGCGCAAGTAATGCTGTTCCACCAGCTCTTCCAGCGATTCTGGGTAGCGACCCGTATCGCCATGAAACCTGTCGATGGTTTCCCGGACCCGCGCCAGATTTTCCACCAGGATGGTTTCCCGGGCCGTATCCAGGCTCTGGAAGTAGCGCGGTGCCGCCACACTGAGCAGCAGCGCAACAATGGCCAGCACGACGAGCAGCTCCATCAGGGTATAACCGCTGCCTGCCTTACCCATGGTAGGTCTCACCCGTCTCGTGGCTCGGCGCTTCATTGGCTCACCAGTTCCTGTAAGGAATGCCATTCAAGCCTGTCCCCGGCGCGGTGGAGTAGACGTCATAGACATCGTCCCCTTCCTGCGGATCGGCCGCCTCGCTGGCGTAGCTGCGCTTGCCCCACGACGCCGAGGCAGAGCCTTCCGGATTATTCTGCATCGGATCCGGCGGCACGCGGCGCAGAAAGTAAATCTTGCGGCGTCCGGGGTCGCGCTGGTCGGGCACGCCTTTCACCAGGACATCCAGACTTTTTGGATAGCCCGATGTGCCGGCTTCCCGCGCAACCCGCCCTTCATCAACGGCACGCTTGTGCTCATCCAGCGCATGACGTATCTGCCACAATGCCTGCCGCAATGCCTGCTCGCGTACTCTTTGCGACGAGATTTGCGCAAGTGGCAGCACCAGGCTGGACATCACCGCCAGGATCGCAAGCGTTAACAGGAGCTCGATCAGCGTGAAGCCACGGCGCTTGCCTGCCTGGTGCAAGCGCATGTTCAAGGCAGTATCCGCAGGAGGTGCGCCGCCGGCAGCGGCATGGGAATGGACTGGCCGTTGGCGCCGACTGGCGCAGCGCGGGACAAGCGGATGCTGCTTGCCTCCACCGGCCCGAGGGCACGAAACTGTATCGTGGCAAAGACACCGCTGCCGATAGCGCCATCCGCACCGTTGCGTTGGCCATTCAACGTAACCTGCCCCTGCGGCTCCACCCTGCTCGAAAAGCTGGTCTGCGCATTATCCGTCTTTAACCATTCGCCTTCCGCCACCATGATGACCTGCAACACCTTGTGATCGAATTCCACCGTGAGCGGCAAGCTCACTACCGGCTGCCTGGCCTGCACGACGATCTGCATGAACAGGCTGTTGCCGGCATTGACCTGTGCCGGACCTTGCCACTGCAGGAACGATGGCTCGGCGCCGGCGGCCGCCAGGCCGTTCTGGCTGCCAGGGCTGGCGTCGGCCTGGGCTGTCCGATATCCCGGGTCGGAAACCGCCATCGACCGTGGATCACTGTTCTGGCCTGCCGCCGGTGCCGCTGGTGCTGTCAGTGCTGGCGACGATCTTGTGGCAGCCGGCGTCAACACCGGCTTTGCTTGCCCCACAGCGGGTCCGGCGCTGGCCGCCGGCACGCCGTCCGGACGATTGCGCAGGCTGTTTTCCGTTCCCGCCCGGAATTGGGCCAGTTCGGCCTGAGGGCGGTGCAGCTGGTGAATGATGCGGGGCGTAATCGACAGAACGATTTCGGTCTTCTGGTTGTTGTCTGTCCTGCTGCCAAACAGACGGCCAACAAGCGGGATGTTGCCCAGGAAGGGCAGCTTGCTGGCACTGTTGCGATCTTCATCATTGATCAGCCCGGCGAGCACCTGGTTTTCGCCATCCTTGAGCCTGAGCACCGTGCTGGCGGTGCGTGTGCCTATCTGGTAAGCGACCGTGCCGGACTTGGTCTGCAACTGGCTGACAATATTGCTGACTTCGAGCGCCACCTTGATGGCGACATCGCCGTCGAGATAGATTGTCGGCTCGACATCGAGCTTCAGGCCGACGTCGACATAATTGATCGCTTCCGACACGAAGCCGGTGGCCGTGGATGTGGTCGTGATATTGGGCACGCGCTCGCCGATCAGGATCTTCGCCTTTTCATGATTGCGAGCGCGGATGCGGGGATTGGCCAGAATATTGGCATCGGAATCCTGTTGCCTGGCATTGATGATGGCAGGCGCAAGCGAGGCGCCTATGCCAGCGGCGTTGAGGCCGCCCAGGTCACGCATCGTCAGCGCCGCGCCGGCGCTTGCCGGCAGTGGCGTCAGCGTCAGGGTGTCGGGCCATTTGACGCCCAGTTCCATCAGCCGGGTACGCTTGACTTCCAGGATCTCGACCTCCAGCATCACCTCGGGTTCCGGCAGATCCTGAATGGCAACCAGCTTTTCGGCAATGCCGATGGCTTCCGGGCTGTCCCGCACAATCAGCAGATTGAGCTTTTCATCGACCACCACATCCCTTGTTCTGGCAATGGTCTTGAGAGAATTGGCCACGGTCCTCGCATCGGCATTGGCGAGGAAGAAGGTCTTCACCATCATTTCCTGATAGTCCTTCTGCTTGGCTGCCGTGTTCGGATAAACCAGGATGGTGTTGGCGTCGAGCACCTGCTGTTCCAGCTGGTTGGTCAGCAGGATGAAATGGACTGCAGCAGCAACCGTGCTGTTCTTCAGAAAAATCGAGGTTTTCTGCTCCGTCTTCACATCCTTGTCGAACAGGAAATTCAGGCCCGATGTGCGCGACAGTACTTCGAACACCTGCTTTAACGATGCTTCCCGGAACTCGATGGTGACAGGCATCTTGTAGGCTGTCGCCAGCGCAGGCTCGGCTGCCGCACGGTCTGCCTTACCGGCCAGCAGGCGGCGCAGCTTCAGCGCTTCCTCCTGCTGCGGGTCTTCAGTCAGGATGACGCGCAAGGTCGCCATCGCGCTGTCCGGGTCCTTGCTGTCCATGGCCTGACGAGCTTGTTTCAGCAGCCCCGCATGGCGCGTCTTGACGTCCAGCGACTGCAAGGCGGCACGTGCCGGCTCGTTGGCCGGGTGAGCCTGCAGCACCCGCAGGTAAAGCCCCCTGGCCTCGCTCCAGCGCGCGGCCTGTTCTGCCTGCCCAGCCTGCGCCATGATGTCTGCCACTGCGCGCTCGCGGGCCGCAAGATAGGCTGTCCGGTACGGCGCGGCGCGGGGGGCCTGCCGCAATGCCTCCTGAAATTTCTCAAGGCTCGCGAAAGCGTTGCCTTCGGCAAGCAGCTTCCTGCCGCTTAGATAAGCGTCCTGCCCGGCGCAGCCGGCCAGCAGCATGCCGATGCCGATGCAGACAATGAGGATCTTCCTGTGCATGCCAGGCCTTCGCCCATGTCTGGGATAGTCATGTGGCGCGACATGCATCAGTCAGCATCTCCAATAGTCATGGTCTGTACCTGGTTCAAGGGCAGAAAAATCAGAGACAGTAATGGCGGCTTGATGCGGGTAACCCGATAGCTTGCGTCAAGAACGGACTGCTCCCGCACAACGACAGGCTCATCGCCACGCGCCAGATACACTTCCCATTCCATGCCGTCGAACTTCTTGCCTACGTAGCGGTAGGGCAGCGGCGGCGCGGCCGGCTGTTCCCGCCGGCTGGCAGGAACAACCGGTGACGGTGTCCATGACTGGCTGTCGAACAGGTTTGCGCCGGCAATGCCGGCCCCCGCGCCGCCTATCCGTGTTTCCCTTTCATGCAGTCCAGACAGATGCAACTCGGCTGGCACCGGCCGCCTACCTTGTGATGGTTTCCCGACGGGTGCCGGTACGGCTGCCGTTCGGCTGGGCGCGTTCCTGGCGCTGTCCGCGGTATCAGGCCTGGAGAGCACCAGCCAGAGACTGCCCATCAGGCATGCAGCAAGCAGCCAGTGACGCCGGCTCATGGCGCGCCGCCCTCTGTTGCGACCGATGTTGAGATCAGCTCTGTCTCATCGCTTTCCAGGAACACGGTAAACCGCAACGTCGCTTCCAGCACCGTGCTGGCAGGTGTTTCACGGCGCAGCGCGATCTCATCGAGGGAAGCAAACGGAATGGCAAGCAGCACGTCTTCCACGAACCGGCGAATCGCAGGATAAGTGGCCTGGACCGGCAAGCCAATCTGCAATGTCGCATAGCGGCCCTCCCTATGATGGCTGGTCTTGTAGTCAGCCTGCCGGAAAGCGATGTGATGCTTCTCGGCCAGCGCAAAGATCGTCCTGAGCTGCTGTTCAACATGACGCGTCTGCCCGAGCAGTGCATAAAATGCCTGTAGCTGCTTCCGCTCACGGGAAGCCACCGGCTGCATTGGCACTGCCGGCAGCGCGCTTTTGAGTTCGCTTTCCTGTTGCCTCTGCAGGAGCGCATGCTCGCCTTGCCTGATCTGCCCCTGCCAGGCGGGAACCGCCAAAAGCACGAGTGCCGCGCCTGTCAGCGAAAAAAGCAGGCCCATGAACCAGGTCCAGCCAGGCCAATAAAGCGCCAGCACCATCCTGGTCCGTGCAACATGCTGGCCAGGCCGTATCATGGCCCGGTTTTCCATTGCACTTCGAAATGGAAGCGAATCGGCTTGCCGGGTTCGCGCTCATTGGTTTCATGCCTGGTCAACACGGCCGACCGGACCAGCTGCTGTTGCTTCAGGCGGTCAATGTAAGCGAGCATGTCCTCCATTTCCTTGCTCTCCGCTACGCCCTTGAAGACATGAGCGCCTGCCTTGGACTCGAGCGCGAGCAACGCCAGTCCGGGGCGGCTTGCCGCTTCAAGCGCATCGAATACATCGCGCCATGGCAAATTGAGTTGCCGTACCGCGCGATTAACAGCCGCGGCCTGGCTCGCCGGGATTGGCACCGGTTCTGCCGGCGCTGCAATGGCAGGCCGTCGCTCTGTTTGCTGCCGCAGTGTTTGTAAATGCGCGGCCTGCTGGCGCAGGATGCCGACGCAGCGCACCGCTTGCAGTGCGCCGTACAGGAAAATGCCGATACCCAACGCCAGAGTGATCAGCGCCGGCACGCCCATGCGTGCCAGTGCCGTGGCTGGGGAGTGGGGCGCAAAGTCAATAGGCAGTCGTTTCATCATGGTGCGCCGGATAACGCCAGCTCTATTCCTGGCCCATCTGCGCGTGGCGCTGCAAACGGGGCTCGCATGCCAAGCCGCTGGAACACCATGCCGTCGCACTTCTCAGGAAGTGCCTCAACCAGGTATCCGCAGAACTGGACCAATGCCGGCAATGGAAAACCGAGCACCAGCGCCTCACATTGCAGATGCGCTGTCAGCCAGTGCGCAAGGTTATACAAAGGCTGTGGTAAGCGCGTGGCGCGCAATGCGGTCACGTTATATCCGGACAGTATCGCCAGGGTCAGGTGATCCTCCTCGATGACGACAAACCAGGTGTCAAGCCGAATATGTCGCCGCCAACGGTTCCACACCGCCACGAAGCGTGGGGCAATCTCCATCAGCACCAGATTGTGCTCAGCCATGCCTTGCAATAGCACGGCATGCAGCGCGGCAGGGAGGGCGCAGGCGAGAAATGCCCGGCCGGGATGCCATGGCGCCTGTATCGTCCACTGGCTGGGCGGCCCGCCATACAGGGTCTGAAATCGTATCGCCGCGGCTGCTTCAAGGTCGGCTCGCCCTGCCGCGTTCGGCGGCGGCGTTACCATGAACAGGCGCACCAGGCTGTCGGCAATGGTGATGCTTGCGAACCGGGGCCGAAAAAAGCCGCTCCGCGCGGGCAGGCTCTTCAGCAAATGGGCAAGGTCATGCGCTTCCGTGCCACTGCGCGGATGCTCAATGAATCGGGGCATGCCGGGACGTAACCCGCCCTTGAACAAGGCCATGCCCATCGACCTTTGGCCGATGCCGATGTGTAGTTGCGTAAACAGTAGATTACGCATGCATGGTTACCCGCCTGATTTCGGCCAGCGTGGTGTCGCCGGTTTTTACTAATTCCAGCGCAGCAGAGCGCAGGCTTCGGGTGCCGGCCTGACGGGCCGCGTCCTTAATCTGCCGCAAAGGCCGTCGATCAACAATAAGCTCACGGATCTCGTCATTGAGAACCAGGATTTCTGCAATTGACCTGCGTCCCTTATACCCGGTGCCCCGACAGTCACTGCAGCCGGCGCCTTGCCTGAAGCAGTCATTGCCAATTGCAGAGGCATCGAGCCCGGCAAGCGCCAATTCGGCATGCGTTGGCACATAAGGTTGCGCACAATGCGGGCAATTGATGCGGATCAGCCGCTGTGCCCAGATACCGTTGAGAGCCGAAACGAATGCATACGGATCAATGCCCATATGCGTAAAGCGACCAAGCACGTCAAAAACATTATTGGCATGCACAGTGGTGAGTACCAGGTGGCCAGTCAGGGCGGATTGCACGGCAATCTCCGCGGTTTCGCGGTCGCGGATCTTACCAACCATGATCTTGTCTGGATCATGGCGCAGCACCGACCGCAAGCCTCGGGCAAAGGTCAGCCCTTTCTTCTCGTTCACCGGAATTTGCAGAATGCCGGGCAATTGGTACTCAACCGGGTCTTCAATGGTGATGATCTTGTCGCAGCCATCGTCGATTTCAGTCAGTGCGGCATACAGCGTGGTGGTCTTGCCCGAACCGGTTGGGCCAGTCACCAGCAGCAT
This sequence comes from Noviherbaspirillum soli, assembly GCF_015352955.1. Lineage (GTDB taxonomy): Bacteria > Pseudomonadota > Gammaproteobacteria > Burkholderiales > Burkholderiaceae_D > Noviherbaspirillum_A > Noviherbaspirillum_A soli. The sequence continues at coordinate 72,667 of NZ_JACYOX010000025.1, read as the reverse complement.
GCCGTACGGTTCGCTGGCAAGTTGGCGCAGCGTCGCCAGCGAGAGAGCATCAAAGCCCAGCGCTTCCAGTGTCAGCGTGCCGCAGGTCTTGATCATTGCCTGTTTGTCCAGCACCCGGATCACCGCATCCTCACCATGAATGCTGGGCATGATGGACAGGCGCAGGTCGATTTCACGGGCGCTGGCCTCTACCCTGAAGCTGCCGTCCTGAGGCACCCGCCGCTCCGCAATATCCAGTTCCGCCAGCACCTTCAGGCGCGATATCACCTGCTCGGCCCGCTCGCCGCCATGGAACGTGGCAGCATGGGCCAGCACGCCGTCGATACGGTAACGCACCACGAGGCCATCGGCGGTGCATTCCAGATGAATGTCTGAAGCGCCCGCTTTCAGCGCGTCATAGAGCGTCGAATTTACCAGCTGCACAGCACCGCTATCGCCTTCACTGACGGAGGCGAATGAGAGCACGGCGGCGGTTCTTGTGTCGCGTCGGTCGGCCGGGCTGGCGGAGGCGAGTTGGTCCATGGTGCGTGCCGACTTTTCCTGTGCCGACAGATACGCCTGAATGTCGGCAGGCAGTGCGAGGCGGAAGCAGACGGGCTGGCTTGCCTGCGCCTGTGCCCATGTCTGCAGGTCGGCATCGAAGGGATTGCCAATGACTGCCAGCAGCGCGCCTGCCGCCTGGCGCAGCAGCACGCATTGTTTCTGCATGGCCTTGTTCAGGCTTGCCAGATCAAATGCCGGCGTGCAGGCCTGCATCTCGCCGATTTCCATGGCAGGCCAGTTCAGCCGCCGGGATATCGCCCCCAGCGCGCAATGCGGGCAGCCGCCGGCAAGCGAGGCAAGCATCTCGAATGCATTGCCGCCACTTGCCACAGCCACACGCGCCTGCTGCAACAGCTCAGGCGTGAACACGGCCGGCGTACATGGTCGGCGGCACAGGCAGATGGAAAGGGTGGGCACATTCATCCGATACTGCCTGCCAGATCAAAAATCGGCATATACAGCAGTACGACGATGGTGCCGACCACCAGTCCGATCGCCACCATCAGCAGGGGCTCGAAGGTCCGGGTGAAGCGATCGATCCAGCGTCCGATCTCGCCTTCATAGAAATTTGCTGACTGGGTCAGCATCTTTCCGAGCTGGCCCGCGCGCTCACCGACACGCAGCATGCGTAGCGAAACAGGCGTTACCAGGCCATGGTTCTCGAACGCTGCTGAAAGCGGCATGCCGGACTGGATCAGCGCGGCGGCATGCCGCAAGCCAGTGCGGGCAGGGGCAGAAACCGTGCCGTATGCCGCATCAATCGCAGGCACGACGGCAATGCCGCCTTCCAGCAACATGCCCAATGTCAGATAGAGCCGGGAGAGTTCATAGATGCGCAATCGCTCCCGCATGCCAGGCAGCGCCGATGCAAGTTGCACCAGCCCACCTCCTTGCAGGAAGCGACGCAGCAACCATGCCGCCACAGGCACAAGCACGGCAGCCACACCAGCGACATGCAGGCCATGCGCGTCGAGAAGCCGGCCCCATTCCAGCATCAGACGGGAAAGCCAGGGAAGTTCAGTGCCCACGTCTTGATAGACCTGGGCAAACTTTGGCACCACATAGCCCAGCAGGAAAAGGGTCACGCCACCGCCGACCAGCAGCAGTATGGCCGGGTAAATCGCCGCGCTGACAATCTTGCCGCGCAGGCTATCCATGCGCTGCCGGTAATCAATGAAGCGGCTTAACGCACGGGGCAGATCACTGGTGCCTTCGGCCGCGCGGATGATGCCGACATACAGCGGCGGAAAGACGTCGGGCTGCATGGCCAGCGCGACGGAAAGCCGCTTGCCCTCACGCAGGCACGCAAGCAATTGCCGCATCACCTTCTGCCCACCAGCCGCGGTTTCCTTCTCAAGCAGCGCTTCCAGGCTTTCCACAATACCCAGGCCGGCTTCGAGCAGGGCCAGCAGCTCCCGGCTGAACAGCAGCAGTGGTAGTCGCGCTGCCTTGTTCATGGAGGGGCGCAGCAATTCTGCCAGCGGCCGGCGCGCCATCACGATCGTCGCTACTCGCAGTCCCCGCTGCTCGGCCAGGCGCCGGGCCGCCATTTCATCGTCTGCCTCCACCATCAGTTGCATGATGAGATTCGTCTCGGAAATGGCCCGGATCCGGTAGCGCATGGTATTTAGCGGTAGGTTGGGCGTTGTAGCCCGGAAATGGGGCGGCTCAATTGCTGATGTCCGCATCTTCAGCGCTGCCGCCAGGCTGTCCGTCCCTGCCATGGGAAGCGATGTCGTACTCGCCGCGTGTGCCGGGAAAACGGTAGACGTAGGGTTTCCCCCATGGGTCAGGTGGAACCGCCTTTTTCAGGTAAGGCCCGTTCCACCTCTCAGCCGAAGCCGGCTTGACCAGCAGACTGTTCAAGCCTTCCTCGGTCGTGGGATAACGGCCTACGTCCAGGCGGAATGTGTCCAGCGCTTTTTCAAACGCCTCGATCTGCGCCTTGGCAGCCGTCACCTCGGCCTTGCCTAGTTGAGAAAAATATTTTGGCCCGATATAGGCCGCAAGCAGACCGAGAATCACGATTACCACCAGAAGTTCAAGCAGGGTGAACCCGGTGCGGAATTGGTTATGCAACGGTCGTCCTTTGCGATGCATGCGCTGACAATAGGCATCTGGCGGCACGGCAGGTCCTTTCGGTTCAGGCAAATGGTCGGTAATACTGCTAGGTTCGATCGTCGGGCTCAACGCCAGGAATGCGGCCCGGCAGGTTGTCATACAGCCGGCAGGGCTGCATGCAATGTGATTAACTGCGCTTCATGGTCGTTGTGATCAACCAGGCGGGGGAGGCTAGCATGCCCCAATTGGTATAACCAACTTTGTAAACGCGGACTCACAATGCGTCCCCGACCCGGCAGGCATAACCTGCTGCATGGCATGGCGCCAACCCCATCGGCGCCGCAATCTTTCCGGTCCAGTAAATACATCCAATACAGCGGATGAGCCATTGCTAATCCGGCCTTACCTGCTGCCGGCATGCCCGTCCTTGGCCGGACGGCTGAAGCGCTTTGCAATGGGGCTGGTAAGGGACTGGAGAAAGGCAAGCAGATCGGCCTTCTCATCCGCGCCGAGTGGCAACTGCCCTGGCGCCAGTGCGTGGCGATAATCCGCTTCCAGTGATATTGCCTCGGCCAGCGTGGCCACACTGCCATCGTGCATGTAAGGCGCAGTCAGGGCGACATTACGCAAGCCCGGCGTTCGAAAGGCGCCGATGTCAGATGGCTCCAGCGTCACCACAAAGCGGCCAAGCTCGGCAATGTCGCCATGGCCGAGGATTGTCTGGTCCAGTCCAGCGCCTTGCTGTCTCGCCTGTACCAGGCGTGCTGTCAGGCTGGGCAGTTGTCCTGCAATGCGGTCCAGCCCGATCTGCATGCTGTGAAAACGGTTGTCGGAAAACAAGGCACTGTCCTTGCCGATCAGATGACAGCTTGCGCACCGGGCCTGCCCGGTAAAGAGTGCGAGGCCGCGCTGTGCGGCCGGCGACAGGGCCGCCTGGTCCTTGCCAAAGTAGTAGCGGTCAAATGCAGAGCCGCCGGCAACCAGGGTGGCCTCATACGCGGCGATCGATTTGCTCACATGGCTGATACCAATCTCTTCAGGCGCGATATTGAAGGCAGCGGTCAGGGGCTTGCGGTAATAAGGTATGCGGCGCACCAGCCCTAGCAAGGCTTCCTGATCCTTGAGCCCATGTTCGAGGGGATTGAAAAACGGGTCGACTGCCTGCTCCTCCAATGTGGCGCGGCGGCCATCCCAGAACTGGGACAGGTTGTAGGCGGCATTAAGAAGGGTCGGTGTATTGCGGCTGCCCAGGCGGGCGGCGATGCCTTGTGCCAGCGGCCTGCCGTCGGTAAATGCCCGTGCCGGCTGATGGCAAGTGGCGCAGCTGACAGAGCCATCGGCGCTCAGGCGCCTGTCGAAGAACAATGTCTTGCCTGCTGCTACAAGGGCTGCCTCACGGGGTGTGTGTTTATTGCTGCTCACTGGTAGTCCCAGTTGTGCATCCTGAGCCTGTGCGGGCGCAAGGAAAGTGCCATAAGTGCAGGCAAGCACAATGGCAATAGACAGAAGCGGATGAGCGTTCTGGCAAGAGCGGGCGGTGTCTGGGCAGTGCAATCCTGATCCCTTCATCGGTGGCGAGAAATCGGCTTCCGGGTGTATGCATCAGTGCAGCCAGGAAGAAGCTCGCTCTGTGTCAATGCAGTACGCCGTGTGCCAGGCGTTAAGCCTGCATGACGAAAATTTTTGATGGAACTCATGAATTGGCAACGCAACTCATGCGCCCAGCATCAAACAGAATCATCATGCGCCGCCCCGGCTTCACACAGAGCGCGCAGCCTGAACTACCTGCGTGATCTCCTCTGAATTACGCTGAACTGCTATGGCTACCCTGGCAGATAGTCTTACCCTATCTTGCTGATAGCAAGACCGTGGTGCTTGCGGCACCTTCCTGCATCTTAACGTCATCAAAGTTCGAGTTAATTCCATCGTGCTCGTTTAACGACGCCTGACCCGGCTGCAGCGTTGGGTTGACGCTTTGCGGATCTGGTATAGCGCGGCGCATGGCATCCGCATGTTCCAGTTTTGTCGCTCTGGTTTCGATTCGAGGGCTGCTGGCCACCCGCTGCCTGAATGGATCCAGGTCGCCATTTTTCCGGCCTGCAGGGGGGGTGTGTTTGCTTCTCAACGGCACTTTTGATGTAGACGTTTTCAAATCATAAGGGATGGGTCATGCACTATGCCTCGTTGCAGCCTGACAGTAGCCGTTCTACGCAATATGCAGCGTCACGTGGTTCCCTTTTTTGGTGCCTGCTATCTGCTTTTTATTATCTGGTGCCAGTCCTTGGTCTGTTCTTTCTGGTGTTGTGCCCGGCTTCACGCACGCAAGCCGCCGAAACTGCCTATACCTACGATGCAGCAGGCAGACTGACCAGTGTGATCAATGCGGAGGGGCAGAATGCCGTTTACGACTACGACGCGCTTGGCAATATCCTGGCTGTACGCAGCGTTGGCATCGGCGCGCTGAACATAGCCGGATTCTCACCGGGCCAAGGGTCGATCGGTTCCACCGTCAATATCGTGGGCAGTGGTTTTGACTTGGCCGCAGCAAATAACACTGTCACATTTAACGGCATTGAGACGCGGGCCACTGCTGCATCGGCAAGCAGCCTGACGGTAATCGTTCCGCCGGGTGCGACAACAGGAAAAATTACGGTCCAAAATGCAAGAGACGTCGCCAGCACCGGGACGGATTACAGAGTGGTTGGGTCATTGGTTCCCAGCATAAGCGCGATTACACCAGACGTTGGCATGCCGGGCTCCATGGTCAGCATTAGCGGCAGTAATTTTTTGCCTGGCACCGCAGATAACAGGGTAACGCTCAGTCAGCGCACCGCCTCCGTGAAGTCGGCGCAACCCGCTCTGCTGACAGTGACGGTCCCAACTCAGGCCGGGTCCGGAAAATTTCAGGTGACCAATGCATACGGCACGGCTATCAGCAGCGCCGATTTCTTTATTCCCCCATCGCCATATGGCGCTCAGCAAATCGAGGTGAAGAAGCGTATGGGACTCGGGGAAACAGTGGCCATTCCGAAGATATCGGAAGGAAAACTGGCGATGATCCTGTTCGATGCAACGGCCGGACAAAGGGTAAGCATATCGCTTAGCGCGATCACGATTTCCTACGGCAAGATACTGCTTGTCAAGCCAGACGGAACTACGATGAAAAGCGATCCCTTCTGGATGGACAGCACAATCGTTGATTTCCCGGCACTGCCAACTACGGGTACTTACGCCATTGTGGTAGTGCCTTCGTATGCCGGCGCAATCACCATGCAGTTAAATGGGTTTGACGATTTGGTTGAGGTTATTACCCCAGGCGGACCGGCAGTCACGGTGATGACCACAGTGCCGGGACAAAACGCCAGCCTGACATTCAGAGGCGTGGCAGGGCAGCGCATCGGCATGCGGGTATCCGGGGTCACTGTTCCAAGTGCCATTGCCATGACGCTGCTGCGGCCAGATGGCGCGGCCATGGCATCGTCCAGTTACATCAGCTCCTCCGGTGAGTATTTCGACGCGATGGAACTGACCCTGACCGGCACGTACACCATCAAGCTGGATCCACGGGGGATGGGGGTCGGCAGCATGGCGGTGCAGCTCTACGATGTCCCTGCAGATGTGAAGGCCGAGATCCAGCCGGGTGGACCTGCTGTGACCGTAACCACTACAGTCATCGGGCAAAACGCCAGCCTGACATTCAGCGGCGTGGCAGGGCAGCGCATCGGCATGCGGGTATCCGGGGTCACTGTTCCAAGTGCCATCGCGATGAGATTGCTGCGGCCAGACGGCACGACCATGGCGTCGTCCAGTTACATCAGTTCCTACGGCGAGTATTTCGACGCGATGGAACTGACCCTGACCGGCACGTACACCATCAAGCTGGATTCACGGGAGATGGGGGTCGGCAGCATGACGGTAGAGCTTTACGATGTCCCCGTAGATGTACGAGCTGAGATCCAGCCGGGTGGCCCTGCTGTGACCGTAGCCACTACAGTCATCGGGCAAAACGCCAGCCTGACATTCAGCGGCGTGGCAGGGCAGCGCATCGGCATGCGGGTATCCGGGGTCACTGTTCCAAGTGCCATTGCCATGACGCTGCTGCGGCCAGACGGCACGACCATGGCGTCGTCCAGTTACATCAGTTCCTACGGCGAGTATTTCGACGCGATGGAACTGACCCTGACCGGCACGTACACCATCAAGCTGGATCCACGGGGGATGGGGGTCGGCAGCATGGCGGTGGAGCTTTACGATGTCCCCGTAGATGTACGAGCTGAGATCCAGCCGGGTGGCCCTGCTGTGACCGTAGCCACTACAGTCATCGGGCAAAACGCCAGCCTGACATTCAGCGGCGTGGCAGGACAGCGCATTAGTATGCGTGTGTTCGGAATCAGTAGCCCGAATGCCATCGCCATGACGCTGCTGCGGCCAGACGGCACGACCGTGGCGTCGTCCAATTACATCAGTTCCTACGGCGCGTTCTTCGACGTCATGGAATTGCGGCTGACCGGCACCTATACCGTCAAGCTGGATCCACGGGAAATGGCAGTGGGGAACATGACGGTGCAGCTCTACGTGCTTCCAGAAGAAGTGATCACAGCGCTCGTGCCAGGGGAGCCGGCTGCAACAATCCTGACCACAGTGCCAGGCCAAAACCTCAGTCTGAGTTTCGATGGCAATGCTGGACAAATGGTGACGATTTATTACACCGACAACGGATTCGGTTGCTTCGCCATACGCCTGCGCAATCCGGCTGGCGGCTCAATCAGATCACAGTATGCGTGCGGCTCGAGCGGCAAGCTTGATGCTCAGCTTCTGCCAACGACTGGTACTTACAGTCTCAGTATTGACCCAGCCGAGATGGCGGTTGGTGCAATAAAAGTTGGCCTATCCATCCCATGAAGATTCCGCACCAGCGCATAAAAGGTATCCGGCGGCGCGCCGTTCCGCACACACGGTATCTATACCTGCGACATTTCTGCGCGCCGAGGCCATCAGGCAACCATTAGGCGCTGGGCGTTGCATTCGAAGAAGCAGGCATTCATGGCGGTGACTGAAAAATCGCTGACGCAATTGTTGATCTGGGGAGCTGGGCAAAGCATGAATAAGACATTCGAAATGAATATCAAATCTTTCCTTTTGGCGTTGATTTGCAATCATTGCAGACTGATGCCGCTGCCCGGTATCAATTGGCGTTGGCTGCTCGGTATTCTCTTTATTCTGACCAGCGCCTTTACCCATGCGAAGCCCGCTGCCGGCGCAGCCAACACCACGCCCGACCAAGCCCAATCAACTGCCGCCACCGCACCCAGGATCGAAGCCGGCCAGACAGCCACCCCCTTGCCGGATGGCCGCTGGCTGATCGCTGGTGGCGATAGCGACAAGGCCAATGGCAAGGCCAGTAACAAGCCCGGCGCCGCATTGCAGTTCTACGACCCGGCCTCCGGCCAGGCCACCCGTTTCGGCGCCACACTGCACCAGCCACGCGCCTATCACAGCGCCACCCTGCTGCCCGACGGACGGCTGTTCCTCTTCGGCGGCATCGATGCCGGCGGCAATACCCTGGCCAGCGCCGAACTCATCGACCTGGCCAGCAACCGGGTCAGCCTGCTCGACCAGCCCGGCATGGAAGCCAGCTCCCATCACAGCGCCACCTTGCTCAGCAATGGCAAGGTGCTGCTCGTCGGCGGTCTGTCTGCCTCCGGCAAGCCGCTCGCGCAGGCCGAGTCCTGGGACCCAACAACGGGGCAGGTCAGCCTGGTCGAGCGCGGCAACCGGCTTGCCCGCAGCAGCACCGTCCCCAGGTTGCTGGCTGATGGCAATGTGCTGTACCTCGACCGGCAGGCAGATGCCAGCAGCAAGTCCGCCACGGCGCTGCTGTTTGACGCAGCCCGCGAACGGTTCGAGGACATCGGCATCGACGCAGCCAATGCGCTGCTCCAGGCAGAAGACAGCAGACCGGCCATCACGCTGGCGGCCACTGCGCCAGTGGCCGAGGCCGGCGACTTCCTGCCTGGTGGCATGGTCAGCCTGCGCTTTTCCCGCCCGGCTAGCCTGGCCACGGTCAACAACACCAGCATCACCCTGCTGGGCCCGTTCGGCATGGTCGAAAGCCGGGTGACGCCTTCACAGGACGGCATGCTGGCTTTTTTGGTGCCGAAAGCCGACCTGCTTCCCGCTACCCGCTACAGCCTGTTCATCAAGGGCGTCGCCGACGTGGCCGGCGCACCGCTGGCCTTCCAGTCTATCGGCTTCAACACTGCGCAACTCCTGCCAGGCAAGTCCAGCAGCGGCAGCGTTACCGTCATCGCCAGCGCCAGCGTTGGCAACCAGGCTGCCGCCGCAGCCAAGGCTGGCGCTGGCAAGGCGCCCGAGGTTCTGGTCGCCCAGCCCGCCGCGGCCGGCGACGTCGACGATGAAGTCTTCCTGCCCGGCCCGGAACATGCCGGCGCGCGCTGGCGTACCGGTCGTCCGCTGCCGCAGGCACTTGAACTGCGCCGCAATGCATTGCTGCTCAAGCACGGCCCCGATTCCTATGCCAACGAACGCAAGCCATCCAGGCGCGCCACGCCGCCTGGTCAGGCAGCCCGCTCGGGCACGCCGGCGCTGGCGGGTGTCACCGGCCAGGTACTGCGCCTGAATGACCGGCCGCTGTCGAATGCATTGATCCAGATCGGCAGCCAGAGCACCCGCAGCGATGCCGAGGGCCGCTTCCAGCTCACGGGCATTCCCGCCGGCCGCCATGAACTGCTGGTCGACGGCGCCACGGCCGGCGGCGAAGGCCGTCAGTATGCCCGCTTCATCCTGGGCGTCACGGTCGACGAGCAGGGCGCGGCCGAAGTGCCGCCCATCTACCTGCCGCGCCTGCGCGCCAGTGACTGGATTCCCATTGCCTCGCCGCTGCAGGCCGACACCGTGATCCAGCATCCCAACGTGCCCGGCATGGAAATCCACCTGCCCCGTGGCACGGTGCTGCGCGACCGCGAAGGCAAGCTCGTCACCCGCATCGCGCTGGTGCCGGTGCCGCTGGACCGCATGCCCTTTGCCTTTCCCGAGAACGCGCCGGTGTACGTCAGCGTGCAGCCAGCCGGCATGGTGGTGCAGGGCCTGACACCGGGCGTGACCAAAGGCATCCGCGTGATCTACCCCAACCTGTCCCATGAAGCCCCTGGCAGCCCGGCCGACTTCTGGCGCTATGACGCCGGCAACCGCGGCTGGTATGTCTACGGCCGCGGCCAGGCCAGCGCCGACGGCCGGCAGATCGTGCCCGACGCCTCCGTGGCGCTGTACGACTCGGTGGGCTTCATGTACACGTCCACCAACCCGATCGCCCCGCCCGTTGCGCCCCCGCCGCCGTGCGGCGCCGGCACCTGCTGCCCGCGCGCCGCCCAGGGCGGCGACCCGGTCGACCTGTCCACCGGCCTGTTCCTGCACGAGCAGCAGCATGCCAGCCTGAAGGATGTGCTGCCGGTCTCGATCAACAGCACCTACCGTCCCGGCGACCCGGTCTCTCGCCCCTTCGGCTTCGGCACCACGCACTACTACGCGATGTACCTGCGCGAAGTCTCCGGCACGCCCGGGCGCTACCAGCAGTTCGACCTGATCCTGTCCAACGGCGCGGCCATCCGCTACTACCGCACCGCCGGCGACTACTACACCAACGTGGTGGCGCAGCCGCGCGACATCCCGCCGTGTGAGTTCTATGGCTCGGTGTTTGCCTACCGCAACGGCCAGTACGTCATCACCCGCAAGGATGGCCAGCAGTTCGCCTTCTCGCTCTACGGCCGGCTGGAAGCCATCACCGACCGCCTGGGCAACCAGGTGACGGTCAGCGGCAGCACTGGCCAGATCCAGCGCATTGCCACACCCAACGGCCGTTATCTCGACTTCAGCTATGACAGCGCCAACCGCATCAGCCGCATCCTCGACATGGCTGGCCGGGCGTGGACCTATGCCTATGAGGACGGCATGCTGTCGTCCATCACCTTCCCAGACCAGAGCACCGAGCGCTACAGCTACGACGCAAGCCGGCGCATGGTGAGCGTGACGGACCGGCGCGGTAACACCATGGTGCGCAACGAGTACGACGCCAGCAACCGCGTCACGCGCCAGACCCTGGCCGATGGTAGCGTCTACGCGTTTGCCTACAGCAGCGATGCCGCCGGCAGGATCAGCAGCACCGACGTGACCGACCCGCGCGGCCTGGTACGGCGGGTGACCTTCCACCAGAGCGGCTACCCGCTGAGCGACACCGAAGCCCATGGCACCGCCCTGGCCAGCACCGCCGTCTACAGCCGCCCAACGGCTGACGGCCAGCTGGCGGCCATGACCGACAGTGCCGGACGCCGCACCGACTACAGCTACGACGCCAAAGGCAACCTCACCAGCCGCACCCGCCTGGCCAGCACGGCGCAGGCAGCCACCGAGCGCATGAGTTACGAGCCGACCTGGAACCAGCTGGCCAGCCACACCAGCCCGCTGGGCCAGACCACGACCTACACCTACGACAACCTGGGCCAGCTGACCAGCATCACCCGCCCGCTGGGTCGCATCACCCGCTTCACCTACAACAGCGCCGGCCAGGTGCTGAGCATCACCAACCCGCTGGGCAAGAAGATGCAGTTCGAGTACAGCGCCGGCGACCTGGTTGGCATTACCGACCCGCTGGGCCAGCAGACGCGGCAGTTCATCGACCTGCTGGGGCGTCTGACGTCGACCACCGATCCCCTGGGCAACCGGCAAGTGCTGGAATACGATGCAATGGACCGGGTCATTGCCCAGGTCGATGCCTTGGGCAGCCGCACGCAGTTGAGCTACGACGCGGCCGGCAACCTGCTGACGGTCACCGATGCACTGGGCAACGCCACGATGCATGGCTACGACACGCGGCACCGCTTGGTCCGGCGCAGCAATGCGGCCGGTGGCGTGCAGAGCGTGGAGTACGACGGCCTGGGCAATGTGCTGCGCGCCACGGACGCGAAGGAGCAAGTGACCAGCGTGCGCCATGATGCCCTGAACCGCCCGGTGCAGGTAGAGCATGCCGACGGCAGCAGCGTGCTGTACGGCTACGACAGCGCAGGCCGGTTGATCAGCGTGGTCGACAGGGCAGGAAGCGCAGGAAGCGACACAGGCAACGCGTCCGGCACTTCCGCCGACGGCACTGGTACTTCTACCGACAGCACCACCGCCAGCAGCATCACCCGCAGCTACGACAGCTTCGACCGCCTGCTGAGCGAAACCACGCCACAGGGCCAGGTCAGCTACAGCTACGACGCCGAAGGCCGGCGCAGCAGCGTGCAGGTGTCCGGCCAGCTGCCCGTGAACTACCGCTACGACGCCGCTGGCCGCCTGACCGGCATCGCACAAGGCAATGACACGGTAAGCATCAGCTACGACGACGCATCGCGCCTGACTGGCATCGTCTACACCAAGCCTGACGGCACGCTGCTGGGCGACCTGAGCTACCGCTACGACGCCGCCGGCCGGCGCATTGGCACCAGCGGGACTTTGTCGCCCACCAGCGTGCCCGAGGCGATGCCGGTGGCAACCTATGGCCCGGGCAACCGCCTGCAGAGCTGGAATGGACAAGCCATTACCCATGATGCCAACGGCAACATGACCAGCGACGGCACGCGCAGCTATACATGGGATGCGAAGAACCAGCTGGCATCGATCACTGGCCCCGAAAGCATGCAGGCGAGCTTCCGCTACGACGCATTCGGCCGGCGGGTGAGCCGGACGGTCAACGGGGTGGAAACAGGTTATGTGTATGACGGCATCAACCCGGTACAGGAACTGGGCGCCATAGGGGCAAGCGCTAGCCTGCTGACCGGTCTGGGCGTGGACGAGTACTACCGCCGCACGGATGCAGCCGGGCCGAGGGACATGCTGACGGATGCGCTGGGCTCGGTGCTGGGGCTGGCGGACGGGGCGGGGCAGGTGAGGACGACGTACCAGTACGAGCCATACGGGGCGACTACGGTGCAGGGCGAGGTGAGTGCAAACTCGTTCCAGTACACGGGGCGGGAAAATGACGGGACGGGGCTGTATTACTACCGGGCGCGGTACTATCACCCGGGGTTGGGGCGGTTTGTCGCAGAGGATCCGATTGGGTTGGCGGGCGGGATTAATGCTTATGCGTATGTTGAGAACGACCCTATCAGCTACACCGATCCATTCGGCTTAGCCCCTAGAGGATTTCCGCAGAGGTTGACCGACCTTCCCCCATTAGAAGGTGCGTGCAGTGGCTCTGGATTTGGAGGAGCAACTACTTCTGGCGCTTCGCGCTTTGGCGGAGGAAAATTCGAAAATACGCCAGCTTCCACGCCAGTCGGCAAGCGTGGATCTCCATTAGAAATAAAGGATGGTACAAATTCACCTACCAATATTAATGACCGCCAATATTCAGGCCATGCATTAGACCGAATGCAAGGGAGAGGAGTGCCGCCATCGGCAGTAGAAGACGCTATTCAGAATGGTGTAAAGGCGGCCGGTAATAAGCCCGGAGCGAATGCTTACACAAGCGGCGAAAATGGTATTCAGGTAATTGTGAATGACTCCGGTAGAGTTGTAACTGTAAAAACCGTTGGAAGATAAATTATGTGCGATTTTTCTAATAGGCAGCTCGGTATAGCTGAGCAGCTCATTTCTGAATATGAAATTGAGTTGATCAGCTTGAATATTTTTATTCAACGTATTGAAGGGGTTGCACTTGCGATCGGGAATGATTTTTGGGAAAATATTATCTCTCCAATAATTGACCCTTTGGAGGAAGTGAATTCATTTGCTTTGGATGAGCATCGCAGTTTGGATGCGAACGAAAAAATGATCGTTGCTGAGTCGATGAAAAAATTGAAAAATGTTCTTCAACAATATCGCGTTGTTCGATAAAGCAATAAATCCGTAAAGCACTACAATATCTTCGACGCTGGTCAATGGGGCGTAAGCGGGTGTGTATGACGGCATCAACCCGGTACAGGAACTGGGCGCCACAGGGGCAAGCGCTAGCCTGCTGACCGGTCTGGGCGTGGACGAGTACTACCGCCGCACGGACGCGGCCGGGCCGAGAGACATGGTGACGGATGCGCTGGGCTCGGTGCTGGGGCTGGCGGACGGGGCGGGGCAGGTGAGGACGACGTACCGTTATGAGCCCTACGGGGCGACGACGGTGCAGGGCGAGGCGAGCGCAAACTCGTTCCAGTACACGGGGCGGGAAAATGACGGGACGGGGCTGTATTACTACCGGGCGCGGTACTATCACCCGGGGTTGGGGCGGTTCGTCGCTGAGGATCCGATTGGGTTGGCGGGCGGGATTAATGCCTACACTTATGTAGAGGGCGATCCAATTTCGTTTATTGATCCTCTTGGACTGTGCCCGATGTGCATTGTGCCGGCGTTGCCGTACATTCCTGAAGCAATTGTTGTTGGAGCAACTTGGTGGGCCAGCCAGCAAGTCATCAATCAAAACAAAACGCCGAATGCCGGAGAGCCGGGTTCGTGGCATACAAATCCTGGAAGCGGACAGGAACGCAAATATGGTCCAGACGGACGGCCCGAATTAGACATTGATTGGGATCATGATCATGGGCAAGGTTCTCCTCATGGTCATAACTGGAACAATGGAAAACGAGATGACGGCTGGCCGATATCACCTTGGCCTCCTGGACGTAAGCCAAATACGTGTCAGGCTAAATGAGAGGTGCGGTATGAATAAACAGGTTGCATTGGTATTGAATGAAAAGGTTGCAGAAACGATTAAACCCCTCATCAAGGGAATGCCTATTTGGATCGTTGAGACGCAGGAAAATGCTGCATTTATTGACGAGTTGCGGCAAAGATCAGGCAATGTAATCACCACTTTCCCTTCCAGAAACGGGGAATCAAAAACTGATTTGGCAGAGCGGATCATCTATACGCTGGACGAGCATCACGACGCGCATTCGCAGGATGACCCTTACGATACGTTGCTAGTGTTTGGACTAACCTTAGCGAAGTCGAAAAAGAATGCCTTTCTTGATCTTGGCTTCTCGAAGTTTGAGCAAACTGACTTCGGATTTATTGCCCGAAAATTGGAATAAGTCTGCAGGATCGTAGGGCTATGCATTGCGCCGGATGCGTCAACTTCTTGCCGGGCTGCTGCCCGCGCGCCGCCCAGGGCGGCGACCCGGTCGACCTGTCCACCGGCCTGTTCCTGCATGAACAGCAGCATGCCAGCCTGAAGGACGTGCTGCCGGTCTCGATCAACAGCACCTACCGTCCCGGCGACCCGGTCTCGCGCCCCTTCGGCTTCGGCACCACGCACTACTACGCGATGTACCTGCGCGAAGTCTCCGGCACGCCCGGGCGCTACCAGCAGTTCGACTTGATCCTGTCCAACGGCGCAGCCATCCGCTACTACCGCACCGCCGGCGACTACTACACCAACGTGGTGGCGCAGCCGCGCGACATCCCGCCGTGCGAGTTCTATGGCTCGGTGTTTGCCTACCGCAACGGCCAGTACGTCATCACCCGCAAGGATGGCCAGCAGTTCGCCTTCTCGCTCTACGGCCGGCTGGAGTCCATCGCCGACCGCCTGGGCAACCAGGTGACGGTCAGCGGCAGCACTGGCCAGATCCAGCGCATCGCCACACCCAACGGCCGCTATCTCGACTTCAGCTACGACAGCGCCAACCGCATCAGCCGCATCCTCGACATTGCTGGCCGGGCGTGGACCTATGCCTACGAGGACGGCATGCTGTCGTCCATCACCTTCCCGGACCAGAGCACCGAACGCTACAGCTACGACAGCAAGCGGCGCATGGTGAGCGTGACGGACCGGCGCGGCAACACCATGGTGCGCAACGAGTACGACGCCAGCAACCGCGTCACGCGCCAGACCCTGGCCGACGGCAGCATCTACACCTTCGCCTACAGCAGCGATGCCGCCGGCAGGATCAGCCAGACTGACGTCACTGACCCGCGCAACCTGGTACGGCGGGTCACCTTCCACCAGAGCGGCTACCCGCTGAGCGATACCGAAGCCCATGGCACCGCCCTGGCCAGCACCACCGTCTACAGCCGCCCAACGCCCGATGGCCAGCTGGCGGCAGTAACCGACAGTGCCGGACGCCGCACCGACTACAGCTACGACGCCAAAGGCAACCTCACCAGCCGCACCCGCCTGGCCGGCACCGCGCAGGCGGCCACCGAGCGCATGAGTTACGAGCCGACCTGGAACCAGCTGGCCAGCCACACCAGCCCGCTGGGCCAGACCACGACCTACACCTACGACAACCTGGGCCAGCTGACCAGCATCACCCGCCCGCTGGGTCGCATCACCCGCTTCACCTATAACAGTGCCGGCCAGGTGCTGAGCATCACCAACCCGCTGGGCAAGACGGTGCAGTTCGCGTACAGCGCCGGCGACCTGGTCGGCATCACCGACCCGCTGGGCCAGCAGACGCGGCAGTTCATCGACCTGCTGGGGCGTCTGGCGTCGACCACCGATCCCTTGGGCAACCGGCAAGTGCTGGAATACGATGCAATGGACCGGGTCATTGCCCAGGTCGATGCCTTGGGCAGCCGCACGCAGCTGGACTATGACGCGGCTGGCAACCTGCTGACGGTGACCGACGCACTGGGCAACGCCACAGTGCACAGCTACGATGCGCGGCATCGGCTGGTCCGGCACGGCAATGCGGCCGGTGGCGTGCAGAGCGTGGAGTACGATGGCCTGGGCAATGTACTGCGCGCTACGGACGCGAAGGGGCAAGTGACCAGCGTGCGCCATGACGCCCTGAACCGCCCGGTGCAGGTAGAGCATGCCGACGGCAGCAGCGTGCTGTACAGCTACGACAGTGCAGGCCGGTTGGTCAGCGTGGTCGACAGCGCGGGAAGCGACACAGGCGACGCGTCCGGCGCTTCCGCCGACGGCACTGGCACTTCTACCAACAGCACCACCGCCAACAGCATCACCCGCAGCTACGACAGCTTCGACCGCCTGCTGAGCGAAACCACGCCGCAGGGCCAGGTCAGCTACAGCTACGACGCCGATGGCCGGCGCAGCAGCCTGCAGGTGTCCGGCCAGCTGCCCGTGAACTACCGCTACGACGCCGCCGGCCGCCTGATCGGCATCGCGCAGGGTAATGACACGGTAAGCATCAGCTACGACGCCGCCGACCGCCGCACCAGCCTCACTCTACCGAGCGGCATCCGCGCCGCCTATAGCTACGACGCCGCCGGACGTCTGACGGGCATCGTCTACACAAAGGCGGACGGTATGCTGCTGGGCGACCTGAGCTACCGCTACGACGCCGCCGGACGGCGCATCGCCACCAGCGGGACTCTGGCGCCCACCAGCGTGCCCGAAGCGATGCCGGTGGCAACGTATGGCCCGGGCAACCGCCTGCAGAGCTGGAGTGGACAAGCCATCACCCATGATGCCAACGGCAACATGACCAGCGACGGCACGCGCAGCTATACATGGGATGCAAGGAACCAGCTGGCATCGATCACTGGCCCCGAAAGCATGCAGGCGAGCTTCCGCTACGACGCATTCGGCCGGCGGGTGAGCCGGACGGTCAACGGGGTGCAGACAGGGTATGTATATGACGGCATCAACCTGGTACAGGAACTGGGCACCACAGGGGCCAGCGCCAGCCTGCTGACCGGTCTGGGCGTGGACGAGTACTACCGCCGCACGGATGCAGCCGGGCCGAGGGACATGCTGACGGATGCGCTAGGCTCGGTGCTGGGGCTGGCGGACGAAGCCGGGCAGGTGAGGACCACGTACCAGTACGAGCCATACGGGGCGACGACGGTGCAGGGCGAGGCGGGTGCAAACTCGTTCCAGTACACGGGTCGGGAAAATGACGGTACGGGGCTGTATTACTACCGGGCGCGGTACTATCACCCGGAGCTGGGGCGGTTTGTAGCGGAGGATCCGATTGGTTTAGCAGGTGGGATCAATACTTATGCTTACGTGAAAGGAGATCCGGTTTCGTTTACCGATCCAGATGGACTTAGGTTTCGGCTCCCACAACCAAGGCCTAACAATAATCCAAATCTTCCTCCTGAACTAGGCGAGAGAACACCCTATGTTCCCCCTGAACAAAGGGCAGCAACCGATAAGATTCCTGACGCGTGGTCACCACCTCCACAGGTTGTTATGATTTGTGTGCATAGCTCCTGTGCAATTCCACAGTCCCCAAATCAATGTACGCCTAATAACGCAAGCGGCACGTCAAAGATCCAATCTGGAGGACCGTTTTTTTCGTCGCCCGGAAGTGAGGCAAGCTGTATATGCACCAAATATGCACCGGTCATCAGGTGAAAGCCATGCTCGAAATCTTAGTTAATTTTTTTGATGCCATATTTACCTTGTTCCAAGGCTTTTTTCGGTTTTTGACAGGGCGGCATCAAAAGAACGAAAAACTCCACGAACGAGGAGATGATGATAATTGAATAAATTGAAGTCGTATCTGAAAAATACAGTTTTGATTGCATAACAGCATCTACCGTTTGACGTGAGTTACTGCCAATATCAGCTTGCATGTAGCCGGCCAGGCGCCGGTGAGCTACGCTACGACGCGGCCGGCCGGCGCGTCGCCACCGGCGGGACCTTGGCGCCCACCAGCGTGCCCGAGCCCATGCCGGTGGCGACGTACGGCCCGCGCAACCAGCTGCAGAGCTGGAATAGGCAGTCGATCACACATGATGCCAACGGCAACATGACCAGCGACGACACGCGCAGCTATACATGGGATGCAAGGAACCAGCTGGCATCGATCACTGGCCCCGAAAGCATGCAGGCGAGCTTCCGCTACGACGCATTCGGCAGGCGGGTGAGCCGGACGGTCAACGGCATGGAGACTGGGTATGTGTATGACGGCATCAACCCGGTACAGGAACTGGGCGCCACAGGGGCCAGCGCTAGCCTGCTGACCGGTCTGGGCGTGGACGAGTACTACCGCCGCACGGATGCAGCCGGGCCGAGGGACATGCTGGCGGATGCGCTAGGCTCGGTGCTGGGGCTGGCGGACGGGGCGGGGCAGGTGAGGACAACGTACCAGTACGAGCCGTACGGGGCGACGACGGTGCAGGGCGAGGCGAGTGCAAACTCGCTCCAGTACACGGGTCGGGAGAATGACGGTACGGGGCTGTATTACTACCGGGCGCGATACTATCACCCGGGGTTGGGTCGGTTTGCGGCGGAAGATCCGATTGGGTTGGCGGGTGGGATTAATGTCTACGCCTACGTTGGAGGAAACCCAATTTTATATATAGATCCTGAAGGCTTAATGGGTAGAGGCGCTGGACGTGGGCCGGGGAGTGGAGTTGGAAAAACCCCTGATTTTTGTTCTATTACGATCAGCGGACCTGGCTTTAGTTATGGTGCAACGGCTGGCGGTGGAAAAATATATTTTGGCTTGGGTACTGGGGGAGTAACGCCGGTACCTAATCTCACTCTTTCTATTGGATATATAAATAACGGTTCAACTATAAACAACTCTCCGCAAACTATTCAAAACTTCCTGAGTGGAGCAGGCGGAGGTATAAGTTCTGGAAACTATGGTGTCGGAATTGGAGCGGGTGCTGGTCAAATGTTTTCCGGCGGACAAAGTGCAACAACGATCAATATAGGTACACCTAGTTTGCCAAGCGGGGGAGGCTCATACTCAATTCCAATTAATTGATTGGGTTAATAGATGAAAAAATTTTCTCCATTTGGCTTGTGCTGTATTCCTTATGTTGTAGGGTCGAGTGTTTTATTTGGTTGTGATGGGGGCGAGGTTGTTTCTAAGATTCCTCAGTTGCAAGCAGAGCTCATTTCAATAGTCGAAGAAAGTCATATAAGGCCCGCAGCCAATCCTGTAGTATTTGACAAAAAAAAGAAATTGCTTCGGTTAGAATTTTGCTTTTAGAAAATGAGGTTGATAGGTTATCAAAAGTTTTGCCTGAAGTATTAAATAATAAAGGATATTTTTCTATGCATAAGCGCGATTATGATATTCCGGCGTTTCTGAATAGTGGTATTCACAGTGATTTGGTTGTATTTAGCTATTGTAGTAAATTGGATCCGCAACGTTTTGTTTCGTATACTATTTGGCCTTCTCTTCATCGTGCAGAGTTAAGTATTACAGCAACTGTTTTTATACAGGGCAGGCCAGATTGTGGTAGTTAATCAAGTATCCGTAATTTTTATTAGAGTTTTTTGTCGGCTGTAATTTTTTTGGTTTTGTCTCTTGTGTATTATTTTGTATAAGAGATTATTTATAGCTATGACAGCTTCGACCGCCTGCTGAGCGAAACCACACCACAGGGCCAGGTCAGCTACAGCTACGACGCCGAAGGCCGGCGCAGCAGCGTGCAGGTGTCCGGCCAGCTGCCCGTGAACTACCGCTACGACGCCGCTGGCCGCCTGACCGGCATCGCGCAGGGCAGTGACACGGTAAGCATCAGCTACGACGCCGCCGACCGCCGCACCAGCCTCACTCTACCGAGCGGCATCCGCGCCGCCTATAGCTACGACGACGCCGGACGTCTGACGGCCATCGTCTACACAAAGGCGGATGGCACGCAGCTAGGCGACCTGAGCTACCGCTACGACGCAGCCGGCCGGCGCATCGCCACCGGCGGCAGCTTGGCGCCGAACAGCGTGCCCGAGCCCATGCCGGTGGCGACGTATGGGCCGGGCAACCGGCTGCAGAGCTGGAATGGACAAGCCATCACACATGATGCCAACGGCAACATGACCAGCGACGGCACGCGCAGCTATACGTGGGATGCCAAGAACCAGCTGGCATCGATCACTGGTCCCGAAAGCATGCAGGCGAGCTTCCGCTACGACGCATTCGGCCGGCGGGTGAGCCGGACGGTCAACGGGGTGCAGACAGGGTATGTATATGACGGCATCAACCCGGTACAGGAACTGGGCGCCACGGGGACAAGCGCCAGCCTGCTGACCGGTCTGGGCGTGGACGAGTACTACCGCCGCACGGATGCAGCCGGTTCAAGAGACATGGTGACGGATGCGCTGGGCTCGGTACTGGCGCTGGCGGACGAAGCCGGGCAAGTCAGGACGACGTACCAGTACGAGCCATACGGGGCGACGACGGTGCAGGGCGAGGCGAGCGCGAACTCGTTCCAGTACACGGGGGCTTTGTTGCACAAATAAGGTGAAGGCAGAGTTTGCCTTTCTGTCGGCGGAGTTATGCCATCGTGACAGTAATAGGCGTGCCAAGACGCGTAAAGCGATTCAACACGGCGGCACGGACCTGCAGCTCAGCGACCTGGCGGTCGAAGTCGCGGGCCATGATGCGTTCGCCAAGCAGCTTGAAGCAGCGCATCTTGGTCTCGACCAGACTGCGTCGGTGATAGCCGCTCCACTTTTTGCAGATTGTTCGTCCTAGTCGCCGTCTCGCTCGCAGAATCTCATTGCGCGCCGCGGCGCCAGTACGGTTCGCCTTCCATGGCTTGGCATTCTTCCGGATCGGAATGATGGCATCCGCCTGACGCAGCGCGATGGCCTCATGGCAGCCCTTCGTATCGTAAGCGCCATCACCGCTGACGCTGGCGAGTTGCTCTTCCGGAGGAATCTGCCCTAGTAGGTTGGGCAGCATAGGCGCATCACCGATGCTGTTGTCGGTCACTTCCATGGCCCGGATCTCAAGCGTGGCGGCATCAATACAGAGATGGACTTTGCGCCATTGGCGGCGGTAGTCAGCGCCGTGCTTTTTGGTCTTCCATTCGCCTTCGCCCAGCATCTTGATGCCGGTGCTGTCGACCAGCAGGTGCAGGCCGGTCGTGGTCGGCACGACTTCGATAGCGACACGCATTGTCTTTTGCCGGCGGCTCACGGTGCTGTAATCCGGAACGGGCCAATCCAGGCCTGCCAGCCCAAGCAGGCTTTGCGCCATGCCCATCGCCCGGCGTAGTGGCAAGCTGAACAGGCACTTGATGCTCAAGCAGAACTGGATCGCCTCGGCACTGAAGCTCGGACTGCGGCCACGCTTGCCATTGGCCTGGCCGTGCCAGTTCATCGCGGGGTCAAGCCAGATGAGCAGCGAGCCGCGCGCTTTTAAGGCCGCGTTGTACGCCTTCCAGTTCGTCGTTCGGTACTTCTGAGGAGCGGGTTTCATACGCGCAGCCTATCTGAGCTCCCGCAGATGTGCTGGACTGCATGATTTGTGCAACAAAATTTATGTATGACGCCATTACTCCAACACAGCAATTCTTCCCCAGAAAACCCAAACCCTGCCTACATAAAAATTTCAGTCTGAGCGAACACGCGCCAGCACCCAATCCGCATAGACAGCAGAACGACCAGCACTGTGCGTCTCCCCACTGCCTCGTTCACCCCAACAAGCTGCGCACCGCCTACACCACCCGGGCCGGTTCCACCTTGCGCAGGCAGTCATGATGCCCCTGCGGGCAGACGCTCTTGTAGCAGTTGCGGCAGGCCACGTCGTGATACAGCACCCGGCTCGGCGATTGCCACGGCGTGTGCTGCGGATTGGTCAGCGCATAAAGATCCACCAGTGGCGTGCCCAGCGCGGCGGCGATATGGGCCGGGCCGGTGTTGTTCGACACCATGACAGGCGCCAGTGCAATCAGCGCGCCCAGCTGGCCCAGCGTGGCCTGGCCTGCCAGGCTGTGGCTGGGCATGCCGGCGGCGTCGCGTATGCCGTCGATCAGCGCGCCTTCTTCGGCACTGCCGGTAAAGACCGCCTGCATGCCGTCCTCTGCCAACAGCCGCAGGGCCTGTGCCCACTGCGCCGGCGGGTAGCGGCGCGATGCGGCCGTGGCGCCGGGATGCATCAGCACCCAGCGCGTGCCGGTGCCGATGTCGCACTGCGCCAGTGCGGCGCGGGCCCACGCCAGGTCGGCCTGCGGCACCGAGAACGACAGGCGTTCGTCCTGCGTGCGACAGCCGATGCCGCTCACCAGGTCCAGCTGCCGCTGCACTTCATGGCGCACCGGTTGCTGCGGCTCCGTCTCCGGCACCCAGTCCGACAGCAGGTGGTAGGGATTCTCGCGGCAGTGCGCCAGCCGCAGCGCAATGCCGGCCATCTGGCACAGCATGGCTGCCGGCAGCGCGCTTTGGCTGTAGGTGGTGAAGATGACGGCGGCATCGAAGCGGCCGGCGCGCAGCGTCTCGGCCATGGCCGGCACCGCATTGGCATCCTGGATGGCGCCATGCTTCATCCACGGCGCCTGGAAGGCGAGGGCGGCATCGACTTCGGGGATGAAGGAAGCCACCGCCGCGCCGCCGGGCGAGCTGAGCAGGGTCAGCCGGCGGCCCGGTGCGCTGTCGCGCAACGCCCGCATGGCCGGCGTGCACCTCAGCACGTCGCCCAGGTAATCCAGCCGGATGCAGAGGATATGGCGGGCGCCGCTCCAGCGCATGCCGCTGACATCGCTGGCGTCGCTGATGCCGCTCATGACGCCTCCCGCACCGGCATGGCCGCATCGAACCGCTGCATCGCCCGTGCCGCGCTCAGCATGTCCGGCGCGCTGATGTCGGGCGTGCGCAGCGGCGAACGCAGCCATTCGGTTTCGTTGCCGTTGTCTATCAGTGCCGTGCGGCAGCCGGCGCGGCGTCCGGCTTCCACATCGTTCAGGATGTCACCCACCATCCATGAGCGCGCAAGGTCGATGCCGTGCTCGCGGGCGGCCTGCTTCAGCATGCCGGGCAGGGGCTTGCGGCAGTTGCATTCAAGCGCATAGGCTGCTGCTGCGCCTTCCGGATGATGCGGACACCAGTACCAGCAGTCGAGCCTGGCGCCTTCCCGCGCCAGCATGTCCCGCAGGGCTGAAAACAGCGGCGGCAGTACGGCCTCGCTGAACAGGCCGCGCGCCACGCCCGACTGGTTGCTCACCACGATGAGCCGGTAGTCCAGCTCCTGCATCAGGCGCAGCGCCGGGCCGGGTCGACGTTGTAGGGCACGTTGTCGATGATGGTGCCGTCCTTGTCCAGGAACACCGCCCGCGTCATGCCATGCATCGCCGCATGCCTCTTCTCATGGCCACGAAGTCTCCCGCATCGGCAGCACCATGATTTCCGCCACCACGGTTTCGTCCGGCAGCAGCAGCACCGACTTCACCGCCTGCGCCACATTGGCCGGCTCCTGCAGCGTGGCCACGTCGATGTCCGGGAAGCGGTCAAGCAGGAAGGGCATGCGCATGCCGCCGGCCACCACCGCGGTCACCTTGATGCCATGCGGCCGCAGTTCCGCATGCATCGCATGCGACAGGCCCAGCAGGCCCCACTTGCTGGCGTGGTAGGCCGAGGCATTCGGCCACGCCCGCTTGGCGGCGGTGGAGGCGATGTTGACGATATGGCCGCGGCCATTGCGCTTCATTTCCTCCGACGCATGCTTGGCCAGCAGGAAAGGGCCGCTAAGGTTGGTGTTGATCACCCGCAGCCACTGCTCCGGCGTCAGCTCGGCCATCGACAGCGTGATGTCGGTGCCGGCATTGTTGATCAGCACATCGATGGTGCCGAAGCGGCTGACGGTCTGCGTGATGGCCTGCTCCGCGCCGGCCGGGTCGCCGACGTCGAAGCCGATCGCATGGATGCGTTCGGCAACGCCGCTGCCGGTCTCGGCCAGCGAGCGGGCCAGCGCCTCGGCCTTCTCCCGGTGCAGGTCGCCCACCACCACGTTGGCGCCGGACGACGCCAGCATATGGCACAGCGCCGCGCCCAGGCCGCTGGCGCCGCCGGTCACCAGCACCGTGCGGCCGGCCAGGCTGTTGTCAGTGGATGCGCCGTTCCTTGTGCCTGACGATTGATTCAATTGGTCCATTCGAGCTCCATATGGTTGGACCCGCCGCTGGCCACGAGCGACTGCGGCAGGCTGGTTGGCGCGGCCCCGAGGACCGCTTCATAGACATCGGCAATGCGGGCGGCGACATGGCGCCACGTATAGCGGCCGTGCACCCGGCGCAGGCCGTCCCGGCCCATGCGCCTGGCGTCCTGCCGTCTACCACCGTGTGCTTGATGCCGCCGACGGCCGAGCCGATCACGGGTACGCTGCAGGCCATTGCCTCTAGCGGCGTGACGCCGAAGGGCTCATGCCAGGGCGTGGTGACGAACACATCGGCCGCGCTGTAGTAATCGCGCAATTCGCTGCGCGGCCGCTGGCCCGCGAAATAAACCTGCCCTGACATGTCGCGCTGCTCGGCCAGCGCCTTCAGGCGCGCCATCTCCGGCCCGCCAGGGCCGCCATGGCCATGGTCCTGGCAATCGCTGCCGACCACCATCAGCCGCGCCGTCACGCCATGGCGGTCGCGCAGGGCTGCGATGGCCTCGATCGTGGTGTCGACGCCCTTGCGCGGCACCATGCGGCCCAGTTGCAGCACCGGTATCGCGGCCGAGGTCAATGCCATTTCCAGTACATGGGCCGCGGTGCGGGAGGTGTTCCTGAGCCTGATCGCGCACAGCCAGGCGGTCATGGCCAGCCATGCCGCTGCCGCCAGCGCGGCCAACGTCCAGTTGCCCGTTGCCGCGCCCAGCAAGGCGGCAAGCAGCGAGGCGACGGTCAGGCAGTAGTCCCAGCGCGGCGTGGCGCGTATCTTTTCGCGGTAGAGCAGCGGAGGCTTCTTGTACAGCAGCGCGTCGAACTGGATCTTCTTCTGCTGGCTGATGGACACGCCCCATTTCGCCGGCCGCACCGGATGCACCACCAGCGCATCCGGTGCATGCCGGATGCGGGCGCCCTGCGCCAGCAGGCGGATATGAAAGTCGCTGTCCTCGCGCCAGGCCAGCCGGAACTGCTCATCGAAGCCGTCCAGCGCCATCTGGCCATGGCGCAGCCAGTCGGCATCCGGCACGGCGCCGTCATCGGTAAAGGCGATCACCGCCGAGCGGGCATGGCGCCAGCCGCGGTTGCGGGCGGCAGCCGGGCAATGCGGGCCGTGGTTGGCGACATAGCGCACCTGCAGGCCGCGCTGTGCCGCCTGCGTGGTCCATTGGCCCACCACATCGCGGGTGGCATCGCTGGGCGCATCGTCCACCACGATAATTTCCATGCCTGCGCCGCGCAGCGTCTGCGTCGTGAGCGTTGCCAGGCAACGGTTGAGCAGACCGGCACGGCCGCAGGTGGGCACCACGACCGATACCGGCAGGTGCAGCGCCAGGCCGCCTGGCGTTATACGGCCCTCCGCAACGCCATGATGCAAGCTGCCCTCATTGATGCTGGCTTGCGGCAATGACGCCGGGTAAGCATGTCTGTCCATGCGCTTGATATCCGTAAAGTGTGCAAAGCACCGTCTGGCTCGGAAGCACAACACCGGGAGCGGCAAGACCAACCTCGGGCGTTGCAGATGCAAATCCCGTTCCAGAACCGAAAACAGCCTTGCGGCAATCTCATGCGCGGCTGGCGGCCGCGCTGCGCCATGTCTTCACGCTGCTGCAGGTGCCACGGGGGGCATACGCGCCATGCAGGCTCAGCAGTTCCTCGTGACTGCCACGCTCAACCACGCGGCCCTGTTCGAGAACGATGATTTCATCCGCATCCAGGGCCGTGGAAAGACGATGCGCGATCACCAATACAGTACGGTTCTCCGACAATCGATTCAGCTCCTGCTGGATCGGCTGTTCCGAAGCAGAGTCCAGTGCCGACGTGGCTTCATCGAAGATCAGGATCGGCGGGTTCTTCAGCACGGCGCGCGCCACGGCGATGCGTTGCCGCTCGCCGCCGGACAGCGTCACGCCACGCCCGCCGACTTCGGTGTCATATTGTTTTTCCAGCGTGGTGACGAGGTCGTGGATATGGGCCGCCTTCGCGGCATGGATGGTTTCTTCCTGGCTGGCGCTGATCCGGCCATAGGCAATGTTGTAGCCGATGGTGTCGTTGAACAGAACGGTATCCTGCGGCACCACGCCTATCATTGCGCGCACGCTGGTGGCGCTGACCTTGGCAATGTCCTGTCCATCGACCAGGATGCGTCCGCCCGCTGGCGGATAGAGCTTCAGCAGCAGGCGCGCCAGCGTCGACTTGCCCGAGCCGCTGCCGCCTACCACCGCCAATGTGGCGCCGGGCGCTATGCGAAAGCTGACATCGCGCAGTATGGGGCGTGACGGGTCATAGCTGAAGCTGACATGCTCGAACACCACCTCGCCGCGACCGGGCACAAGCGCCGGCATGCCGGGCCGCTCTTCCATCTCTGGCCGTTCATGCAGGATGTCGAACAGCCGTTCCGCATTGATCCAGGCATCGCGCGCCTCGCGATACACGAAGCCCAGGGCGTTCAATGGCAGGCAGACCTGCAACACATGGGCGTTGATCAGCACCAGGTCGCCGACCGTCATGCGGCCCGCCATCACGTCGCTGCCTGCCTGCAGCATGATCGCCGCCACGCCGCAGGCAATGATGGCGCTCTGCCCGACATGCAAGGCGAACAGCGCCTTCTGGTTGGCGACGTCGGCCTTCGTCCAGTGGCGCATGATGTCTTCGAAACGCCGTGCTTCCACCGTTCCATTGGTGAAGTATTTCACCGTGTCATAGTTGATCAGGCTGTCGGCAAGCCGGCTCTTGGCGCTGGAATCGAGCCGGTTCACGCGCCGCTGATGTATCGTGCGGCGCGCGGTGGAGACAACGGTAAAGCCGGTATAGACCGCGAATGTCAGCATGATGAAGCCGGCATGCCAGGCCTGATAGCGCGAGGTGATGATGGCCAGCACCAGCAGGATCTCGATCAGCGTCGGCGCCAGGGTGAACAGGCCCGCGCCCAGCAGGAAGGCAATGCCGGCGGTGCCGCGGTCGATGTCGGGCAGCAGCCCGCCCATGCGTCGCCTCGCATGAAAGCGCGCACGCAGCAGATGCAGATGCTCGAATGTCATCTGCGCATAGTTGGCCACGGTGCGCTGCGTAACCCGGGAAAACACCATGTCGCGCAGTTCATTGAACAGCGTGCTGGAAAAGCGCAGCAACGGCACCAGCACAGTGCTGATCTTGGCCGATACCGGCAGCAGTAGCAAGGCAGCGGCAATGCGCCAGCGGTATGGCGCAACGACCTTCATCAGGTCATGCATCACAGTGACTTTGGATAGCGCTGGCTTGTTGTCCAACATCTGAAATGTCGCCTGTTATCGGGATGTTGTCCCATGCCATGCGGACATCGGGCGGCCCCATGACGCTGGCTCGGCCTTACGCCTGCAGTCATGGAAGGCAGCACGGGTTTCAATGGCGCATGGTTGGCAAGCGTTAAGGCTCAGAACGGCAAGGCAAGGTTTTGTTCAGCGGCGCTGTCGATTTTTCCTGCAATAAATCTTGCTGCGTCCATTGAACCATTTACAAGTTCGTGTACTTCTTACCCGGCATCGCTTGCATGCGTGGTGCAACTTTTGCAGGCATCAGGCGCACAATTTTTGACGATTTTATGAAGCACCGTTTCTCGAAATAAAGCCGCTTTATAAAACCGCATGGCATCGGGAAAAGAGTTTTCGGGGAAGAGAGAAGGAAGAGGTTTCGCCTTGTAAATAAAGAAGCTCTGCTGTTTCGGCATGTCTGGTGCCTATATTCTCGATGCTATGTTGCGCGGTGTAATTCTTGCGGATAAAGGTGTATCGCTTGCTAGCGCATAACCGGTCCGGCGATGCAAGCCTGCGCCTGAAAAACTGGAGAGGTTCCATGTTCACACTGGGTATCAATGCCGCACTCCACAATTGTTCCACCTGCATGGTTTCCGATGGCGTGGTGCTTGCCGCCGCGGAAGAGGAGCGCTTCACCCGCGTCAAGCACGGCAAGCGGCCAGTGCCATTCACCGTATGGCAGCTGCCTTGTCATGCGATCGACTATTGCCTGAAGGAGGCCGGCATCAGCCTGCGCGACGTGGATCATGTGGCGTATTCCTGTGATCCCTGTCTGCAGATGGACCCACGCTTGCGCTGCCCCTGCAACCTTCGAAGGATGGCGGGCCGGCGCCATGGGATGCCCTGTCGCTCTCCTATATTGTGAATGCGCCGCGCCTTTTGGCGACTGCGCCGTGCTGACCATGGAGGGCAGGGCAGGGCAGGGCAGGGCAGGCCATCGTATGGCGACGGGGAGATCGAAGCCTTCCTGCGCCAGGCCATGGTGCCGTACCGGCGCCGCGACAATATCGCCGCCGACGCCGCCGCGCTGCTGGCGCAGGGCAAGGTGCTGGGCTGGTTCCAGGGCCGCATGGAACATGGGCCGCGCTCGCTGGGCGCGCGCTCCATCCTGGCTTCGCCGGTGAAGGCGGACATGCAGGCCCGGCTCAACCAGATCAAGGACAGGGAAGACTTCAGGCCGGTCGCCCCGGTGGCGCTGGAAGAGGAGGCGGCCAACTGGTTCGCCAATGCCGGCGTGTCGCCCATGATGGTTTTCATCAATGACGTCAGGCCGGACCGTGTCGGCCAGATCCCGGCGGTGCGGCATGTCGACGGCATTGCCCGCATACAGACCATCAACCGCAGCCAGAACCCGGTGTACTACGACCTGCTGCAGGAATTTCGCAAGCACACCGGCGTGCCGGTGCTGGTCAACACGTCCTTCAATACCCGCGGCGAGCCGATCGTCTGCAGCCCGCGCGATGCGGTCGACGATCGGCCACCCATGCGCCGTCGGCGTTGCCAGCGCAAGCGTACTGGCCAGCGCCGAGGCGCTGTGCCGCGAAGCGTCAACTCAACCGTGACATGAAAGCTGGAGGCTTCCATCATGAAGGAACTGCCTGCAAGCGCATCCTGGTCACCGGCGGCGCCGGCTTTCTCGGCTCGCATCTGTGCGAGCACCTGCTCAACCAGGGCCATGACGTACTGTGCGTGGACGACTTCTACACCGGCAGCAAGCTCAATATCTGCCACCTGCTGACCCGGCCGAACTTCGAGCTGCTGCGGCATGACGTGACCTTCCCGCTTTACTTGGAGGTGGACGAGATCTGCAACCTGGCCTGTCCGGCGTCGCCCGTGCATTACCAGCACGACCCTGTGCAGACCACCAAGACCAGCGTGCATGGGGCGACCAACATGCTGGGCCATGTCAACCCGATCGGCCCGCGCTCCTGCTATGACGAAGGCAAGCGCTGCGCCGAAACCATGTTCATGGACTACCGGCGCCAGCACGGCATGGCGGTCAAGATCGCCCGCATCTTCAACACCTACGGACCGCGCATGCATCCCGACGACGGCCGCGTGGTATCGAACTTCATCATGCAGGCGCTGGCCAACGAGCCCATCACCATGTACGGCGACGGCATGCAGACCCGCTCGTCCTGCTTCGTCGACGACCTGATCGACAGCCTGGCGCGGCTGATGCAGACGCCGGACGATTTCTGTGGCCCGGTCAACCTCGGCAACCCGGTCGAGTTCACCATGCTGCAGCTGGCGCAGGAAGTGATCCGGCTGACCGGCTCATCCTCGCACATCGAGCACCGGCCGATTCCCTGCGAAGACCCGGTGCGGCGCAAGCCAGACATCGCCCTGTCGCGTTCCTACCTGGGCTGGGCGCCAAAGATGCCGCTGGAACAGGGGCTGCAGCGCACCATTGCCTACTTCATGGACCTGCGCCTGGCGATGGGGCGCGAGCAGCAGGCCAGCACCGTTCCCGGCCTTGCCCATCACTGAGCACCGTTTCCCACTCCTGATCTGCGGGGCGCCCACATCGGGCGCCTTTTGCATTTGCGGGATGCGGCATGCGTTGCAACGAAATGGCGGCGAACTTCACTACAGAAGGTGCCCATCGGTGATCGTCCAAGGGAACACACGGAGTGGATTTGTCCCATCGGCTGTGCGCAGAAATGTCGCGGCACGATGATTACATGCGAGGAATGCAATGATAAAAAACTTGTATCGGGATTTGTTTCGCACTGCCTGTCTTGGTTTCGCAGCATTGCTGTGCGGCTGCGGGGGAAGCAGCAGCGGCAATGCCGACAGCGCTAACGCTGGTAAAGACCCAGTCCCGTTGACGCCGCTTCGTTCCCCCATCACAGCGACGAATTTCGCCTACCTCGTCGCATCCTCCTACCGGGCACTGGAAAGCCTGGCCGAAGTCGCCGAGGGCATCGGTGTCGCCACCGCGGACTTTCCGGGCGCGCTTGAGCTTCCCGGCATGCCAGGCAGCGATGCGGACGTCGGCAATGCTGCGGTCCCGTTGCCTGGCCTCGCGATGAAATTGGCAGGCTTCCAGCTGGCGGCAGGCGTTGCGCAGAAATTCGACTGCGAATTCGGCGGCTCGATCACCCTTTCGGGCGCGATGGCAAACCAGAACCGATTGACGCAAGGCGATGAGGTCAGGGTCGTCACGGAAAATTGCCGGCGTCCGGACGGCTCCTCCGATGTCGCCGGCGATCTCATCAACGGCAATATGAGCCTGTCGGTGAAGCAGATGAGCGGCATCCCAGGCCCCGATTCGGTCTGGTCCGGCGTCATTGCGGTCCGCTACGACAATCTGGTCACGGTCTCCGACACCGGCACCGAAAGCCTGAACGGCGATACGGAGGTCAGCATCAGCCAGTCCGCAAGCGACAGCCAGGTGCTTGCCGCAACGGGCAAGGAGCTGCGGCTTAAGCAGCAGGCGCCGGGCAGGGCAGCGCAGGAACTTGTGCTGCGGGACTACCGGGCTGACATCCGCAAATCCGGCGACGATCTTTCCTTCGGCGGCAACTTCGCCTTTAGCACCATCAAGCTTGATGAGGGTACGCTGCTTGTCGGCGTCTCCACCGGCAAGCCTTTCACGGTCAATATCGAGGACGCGATTCCGGTTACGCCGCCGGATGGCGCGCCGCCGGCGGATGGCATCCGCCAGGTGGATGTCTATCCTTCTTCCGGGCAGATGACCATCACCGGCGCGGATAGCAATGCCACCCTGGAGGCGGAAAAATCCGGAGGGCTTGTCCCCGCCTTCCTTGCGCGCCTGGCCGTACAGGCGACGCGCAGCGATGGAAGCTATGCAGCCTCCCAAACCCTGCTCTGGAAAGACCTGCTGGGCGCGCTGTAGCCGTCACGGCAGCAGGGCCGCCAGGCCGGACGCCTGGCGGCCGCCAGCAGTTGATGCCGGCGACCTCGTTGCGTCTCAGCCGCCGATGCGAAACTCGCTGACTGCCTGCGCCAGCAGCTGCGACTGCTCATGCATCGAGGCCGACGCCGCCGAAGCCTGTTCCACCAGCGCCGCATTCTGCTGGGTTACCTGGTCCATCTGCGCAATGGCCTGATTGACCTGCTCGATGCCGGCGCTCTGCTCATTGCTGGCGGCGCTGATCTCGGCCATGATGTCGGTCACCCGCCGTACACTGGTCACCACTTCCTCCATGGTGCCGCCGGCCCGATGCACCAGTTCCGCGCCGTCGCCCACCCGCGCCACCGATTCACTGATCAATTCCTTGATCTCGCGGGCCGCCGCGGCGGAGCGCTGCGCCAGGCTCCTGACCTCGCTCGCCACCACTGCGAAGCCGCGGCCCTCCTCGCCGGCGCGGGCCGCCTCCACCGCCGCGTTCAGCGCCAGGATGTTGGTCTGGAAGGCGATGCCATCGATCACGCCGATGATGTCGACAATCCGCTTGGAAGAGGCGTCGATCGAGGCCATGGTATCGACCACCTGCGACACCACCACGCCGCCCTGTGCCGCTACATCGGCCGCGCTGATCGCCATCTGATTGGCCTGGCGCGCATTCTCGGCATTCTGGCGCACGGTCGATGTCAGCTCTTCCATCGACGACGCGGTTTCTTCCAGTGCGCTGGCCTGCTGCTCGGTGCGGGCCGACAGGTCGAGGTTGCCGGCCGCGATCTCGCTCGACGCGGTCGACATCGTTTCTGTGCCGCGCCGCACCTGCGACACGATACGCAGCAGGTTGCCGTTCATGTCCTTCAATGCATGCAGCAGTTCGCCGGCTTCATCGGCAGACCGCACCTCGATCTCGCCGGTCAGGTCGCCAGCGGCCACCCTGCGCGCAGCCGCCACCGCCGTGGCCATCGGGCGGGTAATGCTGATGGTCATGAACCAGGCGCACAATACGGCAAGCAGCACGCCTGCCGCGGCCAGCGCCATCATCTGCCTGCGGCTGGCGCGTTCGATGCCCAGTATTTCAGCCGCCTTGAGATCGAGATGGTCGCGCTGCATCTGCAGCAGTTCGCCGGTCAGCTTGCTGTACAGCTTCGCCTGGGGCAGGTAGCTTTCTTCCAGCACCCGGGCCGCGCCGTCGGCGTCGCCGCCGGCCTTCTTCGCCATCACCTCGTCACGCGCGGCGGCATAGCTCTTGCGCACCCCGGTGATCTTTGCGTACAGCGCTTTCTCGTCCTCGTCTGCCAGCAGCGGCTCGATCTTCTTGAGCAACTCGCTGGAGCTTCGGGTGGTTTCGGCCGCATCTTCCTTGAAGAAGGTGGCCAGGGCCGGATCCGCGCTCTTCGAGATGGCGGTGGTGCG
This sequence comes from Noviherbaspirillum soli, assembly GCF_015352955.1. Lineage (GTDB taxonomy): Bacteria > Pseudomonadota > Gammaproteobacteria > Burkholderiales > Burkholderiaceae_D > Noviherbaspirillum_A > Noviherbaspirillum_A soli. Next base: position 39,704 of record NZ_JACYOX010000025.1, on the reverse strand, counting down.
CACCACCGCATTGCTGATGTTCCTGTTCCAGTCGCTGATCAGCCTTTCCTTGATCAGGGGCAGCGCCATCATTTCCCGCGAAGCCTGGCCGACCGCGGCCAGCTTCATCACACCGATCAGGGTAATCAGGATCGACAGCGCCAGCAAAAGGCCGAAGCCCAATGCAAGGCGACGGCCGACTTTCATGTTCTGCAAGACATTCATGGAGCACTCGTAATGAAAACCCGGGCGCATGGCCCGGGCGGATGTCGAAAAAATAACGCGGCATGGGGCCGCCAGTGCCGGCCCTGCCTTGTGGTACAGGGTAAACGGCATGAAAAAAGGAAACTTAAGTCGGCTGGTCGCTGCCCTGTTCCGCCAGCTTCCGGGCGCCGGCCGTTCCGAGGCGCGCCTGGCCATGCGGGCACAGGTCGAGAAGGATGCAGGCGCTGCAGCGCGGCGCGCGCCAGGTGCAGGTGTCCTTGCCGTGCCGCATCAGCACCTGGTGATTGTCGTAGACCTGCTGCGCGTCCCATTGCGGCGGCAGCTGCGCTTCCAGCACGCGGTGCGACGGCCCGACCGCCATGTTGGCCGGGATCAGCCCGAGCCTGGCAGCCACCCGATGATGATGGCTGTCCACCGGCAGCGCCCTGCCGCGCAGGTTGCTGAAGGACAGCACCGCCGCGCTGGTCTTGGGGCCGACGCCCGGCAGGCTTTCCAGCCAGGCGCGGGCCTCTGCCACCGGCCAGTCGCGCAGGAATTCCAGCGACATCACGCCATTGCCGCGCGCGGTCACTTCACGCAGCACCTGCTGGATGCGTGGCGCCTTCTGTTCCGGCCAGGTGCAGGCGGTGATGGCTTCCTGCACCTCGGCCACTGGCGCGTCGCGCATTGCTTCCCAGTTGGCAAAGCGCTCGCGCAGCGCCCGGAATGCCAGGCCGGAGTCGCGGTTCAGCGTGCGGTGCGACAGCAGCGATGACACCAGCTCACTGAGCGGATCGATGGTGTGGAAGTACTTGATGGGGCAATGATAGTGTCCGCACAGCCGCTGGTGGATTTCCAGCGCCTTGGCCTGCAGGTCTGACGATAGGGAGGAAGCGGGCATGCGGTTCTTTCCATGGCAGAAGGAATAACGGCCTCAGCATAGACTTGCGCACGGAAGATTCGTTTCCCTGCCTGCCCTTGCTGCGTTTGCATCGGACGCTTGCCTTGCTTGCCGTCAAACCTGCCAGGCGCCCCCACGCTCAATTGCCTGAGCGGGCGGACATGGCTGCATGCTGCCTGCGAATCCTTGCCCGTTGCAGAAGGCCGTTCAAAACTGCCTTCAGGAACAGGCGGAATCTTTCAATTGGCGGCGTTGCGATGAATACCAGAAGCAGGGTGCCGACGATCACAAGCGCCCTGCGTTGCCAGCCCGACGGATCTTCCGGCCCGGCATAGCTGAAGAACTGGATCAGCGGCCGATGCAGCAGATAGAGCGGGAACGTGGTGGCAGCCACGGTCGTGATCATCGATCGCAGGCGGCCGGGCAGTTCCGGGAAGGCGTTTGCCAGTCCGTATACGCCGATCAGATGCATCAGGAAGGCAAGCGCATCGATATAGCGGCCGACGATCTCCTCATCCATGATGCGCAACTGTGCCGGCGCCAGGTAGCGCACATGCGGCGACGCCACCAGAAGGATCAGCCCGGCGATGGCCAGCAGCCAGCACCATGCCTTGGGCAGCGTTCTTTTCTTGCAGAACCGGTAGGCCAGGAAGCCCAGGCCCCATAGCGGGAAAAGCGCCGCGATCACCGGGCCGGAAAGCGCCAGCAGCAGCGCTACCCACAACCACCGCACCGGCCGTTTCGAAAAGAAGATGATGCCGAACAGAAGGTAATAGATGGCTTCATAGCTGAGCGACCAGAAGGGCGCATTGATGCCCGGCACCAGCTTGAGATGCCAGACTTCCTGCAGCATCAGCAGGGAAGCGAGATAGCGCAACGGCAGATGGTCGCCTGCAAACCACGGCTGTCCGAGGTAAAGCGCCGGCGCCACCCGCACGCCAAACCAGTCGATCACGAAGGTCAGCGCCAGCGCCGGCAGCACGACCGACCATAGCCGCGACGCGCGGCTGTTCAGATAGGCCTGCCAGGTGCGCTCCTTTACATCGGTGACATAGGCAATCACGAAGCCCGACAGCACGAAGAAGATCACCACGCAGGTGTCGCCATAGTCACCCAGCTGCCAGAGCAATCCGGCAGTCCAGTGGATGCCGGAGGCATGGCCGAGGAAGACCACCATGGCAGCCAGGAAGCGAACCACGTCCAGGTAAGAAGAAAAGTTCAGCGGCATTGTTTCTTTGGGGACAAATGATCACAGGTCGATGAAGCGCCAAAGCTTACTTGTTGTTCAGACAAGCAGTGACTGCCTTGGACAGGGATATTGATCGATTCGCCATTGCATTGCCGTGGATGCGCCACGGCAATGCCGCATGCAACGGCGCATGCCGCTCCCGGACCGATGACATCGAATTGCAGCCTTATCCCCTGACCAGCCTCTCATGCACGCTCATGCCGGGGCGATGCAATGCCGCCGGCGAGCCAGGCCAGTGCGTCGCAAGCCGCATGCCACGCCCTTTGCGCGGGCTTAAACCGGGTTCATTGCAGGCAGGCTAGCGTTGGGGCTCGCGCCATCATTGGAAAGCGGCACACGGGCAGGCCGGAACGGATGGATGCCCCGGCCGCGTCGCTTCGGAAGGAAATGCCATGGGACGCCCCCGCAATCTCAAGCCCCGCCGTCGCGGCCCCAGCCGCCGCGATTTCCTGAAGCGCACCGGCGCCGCCATGCTGGCCATACCGCTGCTCGATGCCTGCGGTGGCAGGGACGACGATAACGCCGGCAACACCGGCAACACCGGCACCGGCGGCGCGACGCCTTCCGGCGGCAACCAGTTCCTGCATGGCGTGGCCAGCGGCGATCCGCTGTCCGATGCGGTGCTGCTCTGGACGCGGGTCAGCCCGGCCGGCAATGCCGCGGTCAGCGTCGATTACGTGGTGGCCACCGACCCGGCCCTGGCCAATGTGGTCAGGCGCGGCAGCATCAGCACCGATGCCAGCCGCGACTACACCGTCAAGGTCGACGTCGGCGGGCTGCAGCCCGGCACCAGTTATTACTACCGCTTTTCCGCATCCGGCGGCCAGTCGCCGGTCGGCCGCACCAGGACCCTGCCTGCCGGCGATACGGCCAACCTTCGCATCGCCGTGACCAGTTGCGCCAGCCTGGCCCACGGCTTCTTCAATGCCTATCGCCGCGTCGCCGAGCGTGCCGACCTCGATCTGGTGGTGCACCTGGGCGATTACATCTATGAATACGGCAACGGCCAGTACGGCAGCCTGCGGTCCTACGAGCCTGCCACCGAGGCCATCACGCTGGCGGATTACCGTACAAGGCATGCCCAGTACAAGCGCGATGCCGACTTGCAGGAAGTGCATCGCCAGCACCCGATGGTGGCAATCTGGGATGACCATGAGGTGGCCAATGATGCCTGGGCCGGCGGCGCGCAAAACCATACCGAAGGCGTGGAAGGCAGCTGGAGCGCGCGCGTGGCCGCCGCGCTGCAGGCTTACTATGAATGGATGCCGGTGCGGGTAGTCGATCCGGCCAACCTGAAAAAGAATAACCGCAGCTTTGCGCTGGGCAAGCTGGCCGACCTGATCATGCTGGAAGAGCGCTTCAATGCCCGCTCGCAGCAGGCGCAGCCGACGCCCGATATCAACATCAACACCATCCTTGGTGCGAGCACCTTCACCCAGACGGGCGCCTTCGCCGACCCGGCGCGCCAGATGCTGGGTACGGAAGAGGAGGGCTGGCTGGCCGAGCGCCTGCGCGGCTCTGGCGCCACATGGAAGCTGGTCGGGCAGGGCGTGATGTTTGCGCAGTTAAAGGCCAGGCCCGGCGTGCTGCCCGATGGCGGCACCTTTCTCAACCCCGACCAGTGGGACGGCTACCAGCCGGCGCGCGACCGTGTCTTCAATATCCTGAAGGGCAGCGCCGGCGCGCCGGCGGTAGGCAATGTGGTAATCCTCACCGGCGACATCCACAGCGCATGGGCCGCCGACCTCACACAGGACCCGAACAACGGCAATGTTGCCCAAGGTGGCTACAACGCCGACACCGGCGCCGGCTCGCATGGCGTGGAGCTGATCGCCACCTCGGTCACCTCACCCGCGGTCGATGACGAGCGCGGCGCCATCGCCGCGGCGGTGAAGCTGGTCAACCCGCATGTCAAGTACGTCGAACTCGACAAGCGCGGCTACATGCTGCTCGACATCAATGCCAGCCGCGTGGTGGCGGAATGGTGGTATGTCGACACCATCGCCGGCCGCAGCGCCAACCAGGCCTTCGGCCGCGCGGTGCAGGTGCTGGCCGGCGCCAACCACGTCAGCGATGGCGTACAGACCGCGCCGCGGCCCAACCCGCCGGCGCCGGCGCCCTGAGGCGGTAAGACGTCTGGCTTCATGCGGGCACCTGTCAGGTCGTGAGGAACGCGGCGCTGACCGTCAGCAAGGCAAGTTTTCAACTGGCTTTTTCCTGTGGCGGTACCTTCATGGCGTTGATCGCAAGCTCTATGGCGGTGGCAGTTGATTCGTATTCGTCCCTGTTGGCCGATTGCATCCGCAGATAGTTCATGATCTGGTAGCTGATTTCAGGGGGGAGCCAGCCTCCCGGACCGGCGCCAGAACGGCTAAACAGTATGGCGTCGTGGTCTCTGCTGGCGTGTGTTTCCGTGTTGCGTGTCACGACCTGGCCAATGAACTCCACATCCTTTTCTTCGAATCCGCATTCGGAATGCTGCAGGTACTGAAGCGACGAGTTGGTTTGCAGGCTAAGCGACAATTCCTTGACTACATTCGGCCCGCAAGCATTGTTGGAAATGAACATCTGGGAAAGCGAAGGATTCGAGGCCAGCATGTTGGCAATCGACAGCCCTCCCTTTTCACCGATGTTATTCGACTGAAGGCACAGATAAGAAAGCTTTTCGTTTGTCCGCAATGCGTTTGCAAGTGCTTCGGCGCCTTTGTCGCCTAGCTTGTTCACACTCAGAATGAGCGTTTCAAGATGATTGTTTTTTTGCAGAAGCGTGGCGCATGTGGCGGCGAATTCTTCGTTCAGCTTGTTTTCGGAAAGATTCAGTTCGGTAAGCGAAGTATTGTTGACCAACCCCTCGGCGATCAGGCAACCGCTAGCCGCCTCGAGATCAGCATTTTCAATCGCTAGTATTTTCAAAGACGAATTGTTGGAAAGGAAATTGGCGATAACCTGAGCCTGCTTTGAATCCAATTTGACGTGGGAAAAATGAAGCTCCTGGATGTGGGGATTTAAATTAATGTTATCAATAATGACCGTTAGCTGTTTCTTCGTTATGGCGACATTGCTGATATGGACAACACGGAGACTGCTGTGATTACGAATTTTTTCCATAAGAAATATCCAATCCGTCTCCTCGATATCGGAGCCTGCCAGGAAAAGCGCTTTCAAACCTTGATTAGCCGCGATCCCGTTCGCCAGAAGGAATCCGCTGCATGCGCCGGAAGGCGTTTGGGGAATGTGAACATTTCGGAGGGCAAGGTCGACAAGATTCTTTTTTCTGCTTAGGCAACTTTCGAACAACTTCGCCATTTCCCCATCAAGCGTCGCGTTGTTGAAAAACAAGGTGGTAATGTTCACATCCTTTGCTATTGCTTCAAACCAGACAGCTGCGTCTTCATTGGAAATCGCGTTTAAATTCCAGTGCAGCTGGTGCATATTTGATGTTTCAAGCAGCCAGAGCAGGGCTGCCGGCTCATTATTGTCAATGCACCAGCGCTCAAGAGATTGGCTGTTCTCCCAATACTCGTGAATAGCTTCCTCACTATCGGGCTTTTTATCCCACGCTTCGAAAGGCTCTTTTGTGCCGCTCTCTTTCCATAAAAACTTGGCGATGTCCTCTCTTTTCCGATAGGGCGGCACGTTGCCTTCCATGAAGGCTGTAAGCCATTTTGGCTGATTTAGCCCTTCGTAAGTCGCTGGATGCCTGCGCAAGGGAGGACGGGGCGGTTTTTCCTCCTTGCAGGTACCTGCGCTCGTGCGCTGTTCGCTGGATGATAAGTTCCCTGCTTCGGTGTTGTCATACGTTTGGTTGTTTCTGGTGCGTGGACTGACGGGTTGCATGAATTGGCTCCTGCATATGGTGGGATTTAAAAAAGAAGACTGAAAGACCTGGAGGACGAGGCGGTAAGTACGCCTGCCCCAGGCGATGTTCCTTGTTCGCACGCCTAATGGCAGGGCAAGCCCGATGCGCATTTTCCGGAAAGCGCATGCGAAGCCGCCTTTCCCACCAGCCAGACTAGCCCCCGCATTGCCGCAAGGGATGGCCATAAAATCAATGCACGCCCGCCGTGCATTGGTAAAATGCCCGTTCGCCTTTTCACCCGTCCCGACATCCCATGCGAACCGATACTTCCCAGGCAATCTATCGCAGCGACTATGCCGCGTCGAACTACCGTGTAGAAACCGTCGAACTGGGCTTCGACCTCGATCCCAAGCTGACCCGGGTCGCGGCGCGCCTGACCATGACCCGCAATCCCGATGGCCGCGCCAACGATATTGTGCTGCATGGCGACACCCTGGAACTGGTGGCGCTGCGCATGAACGGCAAGCTCCTGAACCGTCGCGCCTATCGCCTGAACGGCGGCGAACTGGTGATCCCGGATGCGCCAGAGAATGTCACGCTGGAAATCGAGACCGCGCTGCATCCCGACGCCAATACCTCGCTGATGGGCCTGTATGTGTCCAACGGCAATTTCTTTACCCAGTGCGAGGCCGAGGGCTTCCGCAAGATCACCTACTTTCCCGACCGGCCAGATGTAATGGCGCGCTACACCGTGATGCTGCGCGCCGACCGGCAGAAGTATCCGGTGCTGCTGTCCAACGGCAACCTGATCGAGGAAGGCGACCTGGGCGACGGCCGCCATTACGCGCTGTGGGAAGACCCGTTCATGAAGCCGTCCTACCTGTTCGCGCTGGTGGCCGGCAACCTGGTCTGCCAGGAGGAACGCTATACCCTGCAGTCGGGCCGCGAGGTGCTGCTGCAGGTGTGGGTGGAGGAGGGCAACCTCGACAAGACCCAGCATGCAATGGACTCGCTGAAGAACAGCATACGCTGGGACGAGGAGCGTTTCGGCCTGGAGCTTGACCTGGACCGCTTCATGATCGTCGCCGTCGGCGACTTCAACATGGGCGCGATGGAAAACAAGGGCCTGAACATCTTCAACACCAAGTATGTGCTGGCCAATTCCCGCATCGCCACCGATGCCGATTACGCCAACATCGAAGCCGTGGTCGGCCACGAGTACTTCCACAACTGGACCGGCAACCGCGTCACCTGCCGCGACTGGTTCCAGCTGTCGCTCAAGGAAGGCCTGACCGTGTTCCGCGACCAGGAATTCTCCGCCGACATGGTGGGCACCGAGAGCGGCCGCGCGGTCAAGCGCATCGACGACGTGCGGGTGCTGCGCCAGGCCCAGTTCCCGGAAGATGCCGGCCCGATGGCGCACCCGGTGCGGCCCGACAGCTATGTCGAGATCAGCAACTTCTACACCGTCACCATTTACGAGAAGGGCAGCGAGGTGGTGCGCATGTACCAGACCCTGCTGGGCCGCGACGGCTTCAGGAAGGGCATGGACCTGTACTTCCAGCGGCATGACGGCCAGGCCGTGACCTGCGACGACTTCCGCGCCGCGATGGCCGATGCCAACGGCCGCAACCTCGACCAGTTCGAGCGCTGGTACAGCCAGGCCGGCACGCCGCGCGTGACCGTCAAGACCCGCTACGACGAAGAGAGCCGCACCTACGACATCACGCTGAGCCAGTCCTGTCCGCCCACGCCCGGCCAGAAGACCAAGCTGCCGTTCCATATCCCGGTCAAGGTCGGCCTGCTGGATGCCGTCGGCGCCGATCTGCCGCTGACGGCAGAAGGCGAGGATGTGGCCGACGCGCCGACCACCCGCGTGCTGGAACTGACCGGGGAAAGCCAGACCTTCCGCTTCGTCGGCGTGCCGGAAAAGCCGGTGCCTTCGCTGCTGCGCGACTTTTCCGCGCCGGTGGTGCTGGACTATGAATACAGCGACGCGGAACTGGCCTTCCTGATGGCCAATGACAGCGACCCGTTCAACCGCTGGGAAGCCGGCCAGCGCCTGGCCACCCGCCGGCTGCTGAGCCTGACCCGCATGGTGCAGAACCAGGAACCGATGCGCGAATCCACCGCCAACCTGGAAACCTATGCGGCGGCGCTGCACAAGACCCTGGCCGACAGCACGCTGGACCCGGCCTTCCGCGAACTGGTGCTGACCCTGCCCAGCGAAGGCGTGCTGGCCGAGCAGATGGACGTGATCGACCCGCAGGCCATCCACACCGCCCGCCAGTTCATGCGCCGCCTGCTGGCGCGCACCCTGCGCAACGAGCTGGTGCAGCTGCACCAGCTGAACCAGACGCCCGGCGACTACAGCCCGGATGCGCTGTCGGCCGGCAAGCGCGGCCTGAAGAACGTTGCGCTGCAATACCTGGCCGAACTGGACGACACCGACAGCCACGCGATTGCGCAATCACAGTACGACCAGGCCGGCAACATGACCGACCGCATCGCCGCGCTGGCCGCGCTGCAGAACAGCAGCGCTCCCGGCAGGAAGGATGCGCTGGAGCGCTTCTACAGCGAATTCGAGGATGAGCCGCTGGTGATCGACAAGTGGTTCTCGCTGCAGGCCATGGCGCCCGCCACCGACGTCAATGCGGTGCGCAGGCTGATGAAGCATCCGGCTTTCAGCCTGAAGAACCCGAACCGGGCGCGCAGCCTGATCTTCAGCTTCTGCAACGGCAACCCGGCGCAATTCCATGCCGCCGACGGCAGCGGCTACCTGTTCTGGTCCGAGCAGGTGATTGCATTGAACACCCTGAACCCGCAGGTTGCCGCCCGCCTTGCGCGCACGCTGGATCGCTGGCGCAAGTACGCGCCGGCGCTGCAGGAGCAGATGCAGGAAGCATTGCAGCGGGTCGCCGCCACGCCGCGCCTGTCCAAGGATGTCTATGAAGTGGTCAGCAAGGCACTCGCCGCCGATGAATGATCACCAGTCAGTGATCAACGATTAACGATTAACGCCGTCAAGAAAGCCAACATGAAACGTATCAGCCTGACCCAGCACCTTATCGAAGAGCAGCGCCTGCACAACACCATTCCCGCCGAACTGCGGCTTCTGATCGAAGTCGTCGCGCGCGCCTGCAAGACCATCAGCCACGCGGTGGGCAAGGGCGCGCTGGGCGAGGTGCTGGGCACCAGCGAAGCCGAGAGCGAAAACGTGCAGGGCGAGATCCAGAAGAAGCTGGACATCATTTCCAACGACATCCTGCTGCAGGCCAATGAATGGGGCGGCCACCTGGCCGCGATGGCTTCCGAGGAAATGGAAACCATCCACCCGATTCCCAACCGCTACCCGATGGGCGAGTACCTGCTGCTGTTCGATCCGCTCGACGGCTCGTCCAACATCGACGTCAACGTCTCGATCGGCACCATTTTCTCGGTGCTGAAGGCGCCGCACGGCATGACGGTCCCGACCGAAGCCGCCTTCCTGCAGCCCGGCAGCCAGCAGGTCGCCGCCGGTTACGCGGTGTATGGCCCGCAGACCGTGCTGGTGCTCACCACCGGCAACGGCGTGCAGTCCTTCACGCTGGACCGCGAGATGGGTTCCTGGGTGATGACGCAGAAAGAGGCGAAGATTCCGGAAGATACCAAGGAATACGCGATCAACGCCTCCAACGCCCGCCACTGGTATGCGCCGGTCAAGCGCTACGTTGACGAAATGCAGGCCGGCAAGACGGGCCCACGCGGCAAGGACTTCAACATGCGCTGGATCGCCTCGATGGTGGCCGACGTGCACCGCATCCTGACCCGCGGCGGCGTCTTCATGTACCCGGCCGACGCCCGCGACCCGGACAAGCCAGGCAAGCTGCGCCTGATGTACGAAGCCAACCCGATGGCCTTCATCGTCGAGCAGGCCGGCGGCGCCGCCACCGACGGCAAGCAGCGCATCCTGGACATCCAGCCCGAAAAGCTGCACCAGCGCGTGCCTGTTTTCCTGGGCTCGAAGAACGAGGTGGACCTGGTAACGTCCTACCACCGCGACGCCTGATCCGCGCGGATCAAGATTGATGTGGCAAGTTGCGCGGATTTCTTGTTAGAATACGCGTCTTCGCTGATGTAGCTCAGTCGGTAGAGCAACTGATTCGTAATCAGTAGGTCGGACGTTCGATTCGTCTCATCAGCACCAATAGAATCAAGCATTTAGCCCAGCCCACAAGGTTGGGCTTTTTGCTTTCTGGTCTCCGTGTAACTACTGTGTAACCCATTTTGGGATTGCAGCCGACGAAGCAAGTCGTTGGCTGTTATAAGTTTGTACTTTCAGCATCAGCATCGGCCTGGCCTGCAATTGGCATGCTCACCTGCCCCAACGGGTAACGGAGTCGATACGATGCATTTACATTGGCATTGGCATTGGGAAATTTTATATTTTCCAGCACATACATGCGAAATCCGTTTAACAATATTCAATGCAGTACCTTTGTTTCCACAAACTTAGGTCGGAGAAACGACACTTCCACTTTTTGGAATATGTTTTGTATTTTACGCAACTTATGCAGGCATATTTTTTTGCCAGCATGGCATCTCTGACAGCGGTCCTCACCTCGAATGAAGCCCATCGAAACCGTCGATTGCGCTCTCACCTTGCCCATGGCGCATATTAAACGTGTAATTCGCTACCTTGTTTCCCCTCGCAAGAATAGATAATTCGCAACTCTTAAACCAATGAAATTGTCGCGAATGAATCTCGCCAGCAACGATGCGAGAGCGGTTAGTTCCTGCATAAAAAGTTTCAAAAAATCATGTTTCAAATTTATATTGTTATATATACTAGAGCGGCAATACCACGAAATTAACGAACAAAAACTGAGGACAGGATGAAAAAATTCACATTTTTGATACCAGTTGCTGCAGCTGCGGCTGCACTAAGCGGCCAAGTGGAGGCGAAAGTGGCTACCGATAACCCTGTAACTGACAACATTAAGGCGGCGTCTGCCACCAACATAGCAGCGCTTGGCACCACCGAGAGCTTCTACGTCAAAGATGGAGAACTGCATTCGCTGATGATGAAGCGTTCCGAGGCGGGCCAAATGCTTGCTTGGCATAGTTCGCATTCTTCGCATTCGTCTCACAGCAGCCACCACAGTCACCGTTCGGGGTATTAATTCAGCTAAGCCTCGCATAAACGCCCCAGAAGTTGGGGCGTTTCCATTCATATGTTCTTTTCCCACCCGCTTCCGCCATCAATACGCGTGGGCACTATCCATCCCATTTTTCAGAGAATATTTTGAAAGAACCACTTGTAATGGAATTTGACGCCAATGCATTTTCGCTTTTGGCGATTCAGAAAGCTTGCCACCGTTTCACAGCCGTCGCTTCTTTTGGAGTCAATTTGCAATCACGAGACGGTAAAAATTGCATCATCGTCACGGCTAGCCCCCTTGGGATGAAGTCAGAGGAGGGGCTTGACCATCTTGGAAAACTGCTCCGTAACGAAGCACTCGACCAGCAGTTGCGTGAGCAAATACGCATTCAGACAGAAGGAGTGCGCAACCTTATCTTGGCGCATGCATTCTCCAAAACGGGCCTCATTGCGCCGGATGGCGCAGCTCCAGCGGTGTGAGGATTGGTATGAGCAAATTTCAGCCAATGACGTTTTTCAACCGTATCCCGGTTGACCGACCCGCGCAGTACGACATTTTGCCATTTCGCTTCACCGCGCTGGACGACTCCCGCTATGTTGCTACCAACCTCGCTGGGGAATACGCGCTCATCGAACGCGAACCGCTACAGCGCCTCGTAAGCGGGCAAATGCGAGCAGAGGACCCACATTATGCCGACTTACGCGCGCGGCATTTCCTGACCGACGCGCACTCTCGCATGGCGCCTGACCTGCTAGCGATTAAGGTCCGCACCCGCCATGAGCAGTTAGCGAACTGGACGGGACTTCATATCTTCGTGCTTACCCTTCGGTGTGAACACGCCTGTCCCTATTGCCAAGTATCCCGGCAGTCCGAGGACAAGGCGACCTTCGACATGAGCCGAGAACATGCGGAAAAAGCCATCGGCTTGGTGCTGCAGTCTCCCAACCCCGCAGTGAAGATTGAATTCCAAGGCGGTGAGTCGTTTTTAAATTTTGAGATGATGAAGTATGTAGTACTGAGGGCGAAGGCCGCCAATCAAAATCTGCCCCAGCCCAAGGGGTTGACCTTTATTGCAGCGACCAATTTGGCGGTCATTGACGATGAAATGCTCAACTTCTGCGCAGAACATGACATCGGCATTTCAACGTCCTTAGACGGCCCACGCGAACTGCATAACAAAAATCGGCCGCGTCCGGGTGGCGATTCTTACGAACGCACAATTGCGGGAATTTCCAAGGTGCGGCAGCGTCTCGGCCGTCGGTCGGTCAGCGCACTCATGACTACCACCGAAGCGAGCCTTCCTCTAGTTCACGAAATAATTGATGAATATCTGGAGCAGGAATTCAGCGGCATTTTTCTACGTCCGCTATCGCCGTACGGTTTTGCCCTTAAAACGAAGTTCTACCGCGCTTACAACGCTGAGCGTTGGCTGCAGTTCTATGATGAGGCGCTGGACTACATCATAGAACTGAACCGGCAAGGAATCGAATTTCGCGAATATTACGCCGCGACCATTCTGACCAAAATGCTTACGTGCCGCGACCCCGGCTACGTCGACTTGATGTCTCCTGCCGGCATTGGCTTAGGGGCAGTCGTCTACAACTATGACGGTGCAGTATACGCCAGCGATGAAGCGCGCATGCTGGCTGAAATGAAGGACACAAAGTTTAAACTGGGTACCGTTGACGATAGCTTCCAAACACTTTTCACCAATGAGACATTCCTAGAAGCGTTGGATGAAAGCTTCGCTTACTCGGCACCCATGTGTAATGACTGCGCCTTTGAGCCTTGGTGCGGTTCCGACCCTATTTTCCATTGGGGGCAGCAGCAAGACATGGTCGGGCGTAAGCCTGAGAGCGAATTCTGCCAACGTAATATGCACATTTACAGAGGGCTCATTCGAAGAATGGAAGCTGATTCGTTTGTGCGCCGATTATTCACAAGGTGGGCGAATATATGCTGAAATTAAGAGGAAAAGTCGAGACGCGCAACACCACCACGTTGCACCCAAGCTTGGCGCATGTGACTCGAAATGCAAATCTTCCGGCAGCGTTGCGTAAGAAAACTGCGCTCTTGCTCAAAGGCGCCGATGTCCGAAAGCTGACAGAGGACTTCGTAGTATCCATTCGTAGCTCCAAACCTTTTTCCGCATTGCTTCTATGCGGGACGGATGAGGAGTTGGACCTTGTAAAACATATAGCCGATGCAGTATTGGATGTTTATCTCCTGCCAAGCGACTACGGGTATTTAGATGAAGGGGACATCGTTCGCCTGAACCCCAGTGGGCAAAGCATTTCCGCGGTCTTCCGGAAAAATGCGCCGAACAATTCTATCTTGCTTACGGAACGCTGCAACCACCTCTGCTTAATGTGTAGCCAGCCGCCGAAAAGCGCTGACGACTCATGGTTGATGGATGACGCGTTCGAGTTAATTCGCATGATTCCACAGGGAACCGAGAATATTGGATTCACCGGCGGCGAGCCGACCACTTACGGAGACAGATTTATTGAACTCGTGAACACGGCCAAAGTTAGCCTACCCGGTACGTCTCTGGACGTTCTCACAAACGGCCGGAGCTTCAAGAATGAGGCTTACGCCGAAAAATTGGGACGTGTGAAGCATCCGGATCTGCAGCTTGGTATTCCGCTTTACTCGGACGACCCTGTGCGTCACGATTATATCGTGCAGTCACAAGGAGCCTTTGACGAGACAATTCATGGCATTCTTAATCTCAAACGCCATGGCGTTCGCGTCGAAGTTCGCGTCGTGGTGCATCAGCAGTCGCTTCCTCGGCTGGTGCAGACCTGCGAGTTCATTGCTCGCAATCTGTTGTTCGTTGACCATGTCGCGTTGATGGGGCTGGAGATTACCGGTTTTACCCGTGCCAATCTCGATAGCCTTTGGGCTGACCCTTACACATACCGGGATACCTTGTCGGAAGCTATTGAAGTTCTTCGCGCTTATGGCATGCACTGCTCTGTTTACAACCATCAGTTGTGCTTGGTAAACCGGGATGTTGAAGACGTTTATCGGAAATCTATTTCAGATTGGAAAAATGAATACCTTCCTCAATGCGGCAGTTGCGCAAGAAAATCTGAATGTGGTGGCTTCTTTTCTACTCAAGTGATGTACAGACACAGCGAGAATATCAGCCCTTTTCTATAGCTACTTAAAAGGATATCCGCAATGCGGATATCCACTGAACATATATGCTTTTTGATTTCGTATGATTAAGAGCATCTAACAAAATGAGTTTTTCAAAATGCGCCAGCAAATAAGGGCGCAGCCCAAGTGAAGGAATGCTTCATGAATCGAGGGCAGTCGTTCGTAGCGTACACGTAGTCGCCGGAACTGATGCAACCAGGCGATAGTGCGTTCAACTACCCACCGGGTCCTTCCCAAATTACTGCCATGCGCTGTTCGGCGCTTGGCAATCTGGTGCCCGATACCGCGCTGCTCCAATGCTTGGCGGTGGGCGCGACTGTCGTAGGCACGATCGGCTTGAACGGACTTGGGCTTTTTCAAAGGCCGCCCGCGTTTTCCTCGAATGGGGTGGACGCCATCGACCAAGGGCAACAACTGCGTGACGTCATGCCGGTTGGCCTTGGTCAGACTGACGTTGACCGGAATGCCCTGTGCATCGACGAGGAGGTGGTGCTTGCTGCTCGCCTTACGGCGATCGGTTGGGTTCGGTCCACTTTTTTTCCGCCGTGCACGGCACGTACCGACGAGCTGTCGGCAACAGCCCGGGAGAAATCGAGCTTGTCGGCGCCACGTAATTTGTCTAGCAGGACGCAGTGCAGCTTGCGCCATACCCCGGCCGTTTGCCAAGCACGCAAACGCCGCCAGCAGGTCAGGCCAGAGCCGCATTCCATTTCCTGCGGCAGCATTTCCCAAGGAATTCCAGACTGCAAAACAAACAGAATGCCCGTCAGTACACGCCTATCGTCCAACGGCTTGCGGCCGGGATGCGTCTTGCGCCGTCGCCTGACTGGTAGTAGGGGTCGGACTGTTTCCCACAATTCATCATCAACCAGTTCGCGTGCCATATTGCCTCGCCACGATAATTATCGACGAGTTGCTATGACAACGAAAATTCCATTTTGTTAGATGCTCTTACTATTCCTGAAAAATGTTCTGTTTGTTAGTGGTCGCTAACCGTATGTGGTAGATTTGCAATTATACCGCTTTGTAGTTACGCGCTTCTGCGTTACTTATCGGGACAATCAACGCACGGAATTTGAATGGCAACCAAAAGACCCCAGCCACAAGAAGTGTTTACGCCTCGTGGTGAATACAACCCAAAGATGTATGCAAATCGTTCGGAGCTTGAGGACGACTTCGAAAAAAAAATTCTGCGAAAGGAACACATAATCATCTACGGTGAAAGCGGTTGCGGAAAATCTTGGCTATATACCGACTTCTTTAAAAAGAATAACGTCTACTACAAAGTAGTCAATTTGGCTCATGCAAGCCGAAATAAGAGCATTGCAAAAGAGTTGCAGAAAGCGATGCAAACTCCTGGCGCTGCTAGAGTGACTGGATATGATGAAAAGAAAGCGGCTCAAGCGGGCCTTCCCGGGGTAGCCTCGGGCGGACTCGAACACAACAAGAAGTACCAAATTACGGACGAAGACCCGTTGCAGGATGCGATTAAGCAAGCTCGCAAAGACGCAGGCAATAAAAAAGCATTTATTGTCCTCGACAACCTTGAACGCATCTTCGATAAACGCGAGCTCATGGATGAGCTCGCAGACATCATTACTGTTGCAGATGACCCAAACTTCGTTAAAGAAAACGTTAAGTTCCTTATAGTTGGTGTGCCAAATGGAATTAAGGATTTCTTCAATAAGACGCCCAGTTACAGGACAGTAGCAAATCGTCTTATTGAATTGAAGGAGGTAGCTCGCCTTTCAAAAGCCGAAGCGGAAGCCATTGTCCTGCGAGGATTTAAGACTGAACTGGGTTATGAAATTGCGCCAGCTTTCCAAGAAGAATTGTTAGGTCATATACTTTGGGTTACTGACAAAATCCCACAAGCTTTACATGAGTATTGTCTTGAGCTCGCTCAGGTATGCGAAAAAGATGCCATCGTCAACAAAACCGCTGTTGAGCTTGCGGATAGAAAATGGTTAGATGGAACGTTAAGTTCCTCTTATACCTTGATTGAAAGCCACCTCAACGAACGCGATACTAAGATTCAAAGACGGAACCAAGTGCTTTATGTACTGGGGCAGCTGCCTGAGAATGAATTTAAGACAGCCAGAGTCGAGGCTGAAATTCGTAAGATTTTTTATCAGAATGACTCGGGGACCGCTATCGGCGGTGTAGGCAATTGTTTATCTGAACTAGCTGAAGATAAACCAGAAGAGCATATAAAACCGGTACTTCGCAAGGCAGCAAACGGTGACGCCTTCATTTTTGTCGACCCTCAGTCTCGCATGTGCATCCGTGCCATGTTAAGGATCGAAGGCGACAAAGTGGACAAGATTCCAATGGATAGAGTTTAAATAGGTTGTCTGCTTCTAGAATTAGAAAGCAATGTGCCAGTCTCTAGTTTATTCTCCTTTGCGTCGCTAAGGTGTCAGTGAAATGGTGTGTCAAGTTTGTGTCGAGAGATAACCTAACTAATGCGGTTCGTGACTGAGTCGATATAGGCCTAACCTTGGGCAAGCGCGCTAAGTGGTTAATTGATATACGTGTTTAAAATTCGATATTTGGTTCGTAATCAGTAGGTCGGACGTTCGATTCGTCTCATCAGCACCAGGGATTGAAGGGGGGTTGACTTGAAGCCAATCCCCTTTTCCGTTTCTGGCGATGCCTTGGGGGAGCCGCGCCCTGGCACAAAACGCAGCCCGTCATGTCATTGAAGATCCGGCCAAAGCCTATATACTCGACCATTCCGGCCAGCCCGCATCCGCAGACTTCACAGTGAACAAGCCCCGCATTCCCCTGAATGACGATTGTTCTTCCCTGAAACAGGGGAAGTCGCTGCCGCGCGTCCTTGCCGGCGATCTTCTTGCGCATCGCCTCGCTACGCCCGCCGTGCCGTTTCCACGCATCGGCACGGCATCCTTGTCCGTCCGGGATCTTGCCTGCCTTTCCTGGGCTCGGTGAGCGCCTGATAACCCTCCCGGGTTTTCCAGCCTCCCGAGCCTGCCCCGACGCAACAGCTTCGCCGCTGTGCCGCCGCCGATAGCTGAGCTGTCGCGCATCTCCGGCAAACGGCATCTGACTGGCTTTGTCCGCTCCGCGCAAATGGCGTCCGGGGCGTACCGCCGGTCCATCCCTTCAATCAATTGTCAGGCTTAAGGCCTGCCGGGAGTTCCAACCATGAAACCATCCATCATCGTGTCCTCGACGGACCTCGAACGGATCGAGGGCCTGCTCGATACCCTGCCGCCCGATTCCCTAGCCGCGCAGTCCCTTCTCGAAGAACTCGACAGGGCTGACATTCTCGCGCCGCAAGACATGCCGCCGACCGTGGTGACGATGCGCTCGACGGTGCGGTTCCAGATCGACGAGTCGCCGGAAACGTTTTGCTTGACCCTGTCCTATCCCAGGGAAATGCCGGATGTGCCTGACGGCATTTCCATCCTCACACCGGTTGGCACCGCGCTGCTGGGCCTGTCGGTCGGCGACAGCATCGACTGGCCGGGGCCGGACGGGCGCCTGGTGAAGGTCAGGATCGTCGAGGTGATTTATCAGCCGGAGCGGGCCGGGGACTTTTCCCGTTGAAAGCCTGGCCGCTCCGTTGAGCCCGCCTCAGGCCATGCCACGTTCCCGACGCGGCATGGCCTGCGCCGCAACGCTTCCCATCCTGCGTTCCCGCAGCATGTCCGCCGCCACCATCACCCCGCCCAGCAAACCGGCGAACACGGTCCAGATTACATAGCGATAGTCCGCCGCTGTCGCCAGGAAAAACAAGGACGCCATGTTGGCGATGCCGCTCACGGCCACCGTGGCGGCCAGCAGGTTTTCATCCCGGTTGCCGCGTGCGCCACGGAAGCGCTGCCAGGACAGCCCCAGTGTCGCGATGCACAGCAACAGATAAAGCCAGGGCTTGTAGAAGAGGGTCGCCGCAAGGCGGTCGAAGGCGCGGAAATAGCTGCCGGCGCGCTGCTCGCTGATGTGGTTGAAGCGGAAGCCAAACTCGTTGCCATCGATGCCCGGATGATAGGGGTAATAAATCTTCGGCACGCCTATCCCCAGCATGGTCAGGAACAGGTGGCTGCGGTGCTTCAGGTAGATGCCGGGATTTGCAGCCACTACCTTCAGCCAGTCGGGCAGGAGGCGGCCCTGGAACTCCTGTGGCGGGAAAGGCCAGACTACGGCCCAGTAAGGGTAATTGGTGTCCGGCACGCGGACCCGCGCCAGATCCTGCAGCAGCGCTCCGGTGCCGACGCGCGGGATGTAGGGCGGTATCACGTCCTCGCCGCGCGCCAGCGAGATTTCGGCCAGGTCCCACACCAGCAGGGTGCCCAGGCCATTGCTTTTCTCGGCGTTGGCATTGAGGACGGCAATGCCCTGGAAGTAAGCCAGGCTCAGCGCCGCCACCGCAAGCAGGGCCATACCCGTCTTTTTCAGCACTGGCAGGCGTGCGCGTGATACAGCCGCGTAGGCCAGGAAGCCCATCAGGAACACGCCGGGAATGAAGCCGTTGATCCTGACGGCGATTGCATAGAACAGTGCCAGCGCAGCCAGCAGCAGCCAGCCCCAATGTCGGTAACGCAGGTAGCCAAGCAGGGCCGCGCAGGCCAATGCCAGCATGCACATCATGCCGACGTCCTTCCAGATGTGCAGCGAGGTAATCACCAGAGGCGGGCAAAAGCCGATGGCCAGCAGGAGTGCGATGCGCCAGGCCAGGCGGCGCGCCACCAGCAGCGCAAACAGCGCGACTGTCAGCCAGTAGAGCAACTGGTGAAATAGCAGCATGGCGCCAGTGCTGTCGCTTACGCTGTCGAAGAAGCGCCACAACATCACCATGATGACCGGATGCGCATCGTTGAGCGCGGCCAGGCCTTTTGCCTGCCGGTACTGGTACAGGGTGTCGAAGGACATGAAGCCCGGTGAAAATTCATAGGCCAGGGCCAGCGCGCAGGCCAGGGCAATCAGACAAACCAGCCCGGCCTTTCTGGCATTGCCGCGTGGCCGGACTGCTGCTTGAGGGTGTGCATCCATAGGTCGGTAACGGGTGTGGAGCTTGCTGGCCGGCGCAAATCGGCGCCGGCCAGCAGGTCAGTTGGCGAAATAACGGTAGATCAGTTCCTGCGGCATGACGACGGACAGCATCAGCAGATAGAGATAGAGCAGCAAAAGGCCGATGATCCTGCGGTTGCCCGACACCAGCGTGGCCTGGCCCTTGAGCGCATAGGCAAGCAGGATGCAGGGCACCAGGAAATACCTGCCCTGGACGCCTTCGATCAGTGCGGCCGGATGCTTGCTCCAGGTCACCAGCAGCAGGAAGAACACCAGCAGCAGTGAGATGCCGGCGCAGGCCGCCAGGCAGACGCGCACCCGCCAGTCCTGGCGCAGGGTGGACCATTGCACCGATAGCGCGGCCATCGCGGCGCAGAACAGCAGGGACAGGTTGTAGAACCAGTCCTGGAATTGCAGGTCGAGCCAGCCCAGCTTGCCGACAAAGGCCTGCTGATAGTATTGCCTGGTCTCGCTATCCATCAAGGTCGCCCACAGCACCGAGGGAAAGGCGAGCGGCTTGCTGAGGTAATAGCCGATGATTTCGCCCAGGGAGGCGCTGCGCGCCACCCGCAGGTCTATCGTGTAGCGCATGGCGATGAACAGCCATGCCAGCGCCGTCACCGTCAGCCCGGCGCATAGCGCGAGGTCAAGCGTGCGTTTGCGGAAAAAATAGATCACCAGCGGCAGCGCCAATAGCGGCAGCAGATGCGTGCGGCTGTTTACCAGCAGCAGCAGCGCCATCCCGAGCAACCATGACATCCACTTCGGATAGGCCATGCTGCGGTCGCAGGCCCGCATGAACAGCGAGAGGCACAGGATCGCCAGCGCGGTCGTGGTGCCGTCCAATGTGGCCGATACCATCTGGAACACCGTCATCGGCAGCGCCAGCAGGGCCAGCGTCAGGAGGTTGGTCGGGTAAATCCGGGCGGCGAAGAACAGCAGGCCCAGCGTGGCGCTGAGCGCCAGCAGCCGCGCCAGGCGGTAGGACAGGTCGACCGACAGATCGAGCGCCTGCCCGATCAGCAGGCCTGCGGCCTGGGGCAGATAGACCAGCGGGAAGTAATAGCCGGTGCCGGGTGCGATCGAAAAGTTGGCCGTGTGCTGCCAGCGCGACTGCCTGGCATGCTCTATCGTTTCGCGCGCCACCGTGTGTTTTTCTTCGAATGGCAGATGGGTGAAGCCATCCATGTACTGCAGCAGGCCGTTGTCGATATAGCCGCCTGAACTGGCGTTGGGCGGGCTGACCAGGATCAACTGCCCCTGCGACAGAAGGTAGGCGCGCTTGATATGGTCGAATTCATCCGGCGACTGGAACGGCGGAATGATGGACGACAGCATGGTGCCGATGAAGATCAGGCAGGCGATCAGCTGCGTTCTTCGGTTCAGAAGAAGAATGCTCCTTGTTCGGATGGAATGGAATGTGGCGATGTGTGTATTCATGTTGTCGTTGTGAAGCGCGATGGCCAGGCATGGCTTGCCGGGCCATCGCTACTGGCCCGCAGGCGGCCGGCAACAAAGCCCTTTATCAGCGCAGATGCGCGCAGGCCTTATTACGGCAATGCCTGTTCGCCACAGGCCAGGCGCAGGGCGGCCAAGGTGGCCGCCACTGTCGAAAGCACTCGTGCGGCGTCAATAAACCTGTTGCCTTGCCAGGCGAACATGGCAGTCTGACAAGGTGCGCATGCTTTAGTTGCCACTTCGCGCATCGAAGGAGATTGCGCTCAACAGTTTGGCGATTGGCTGCCCCTGGTGCGGGCTGCAGTGGTAGCCGAATCGATCTACCAGTCCAGTGACAGCAGCCGCTGCGCCATGCGCGGCCAGCACAGGCTGCGTACCTGATCGCGGGCAGCCCAGCGGAAGCCGTCGACCTCGGGCGTGGCCTTGCCGGTAATGTGATGCGGGAAATGGCTGGTGCAGCAGAGATGGTCGAGGCAATCCAGTGTCTCGGGCGCGCGCACTTTGTAAAGATGCAGCCGCTTGTCGGGCCGGTAGTCGAAGCTGCCGAGATCCTCGAAGGCGTCGCTGTCGAAGGCCAGGCCGGCTTCCTCGACCAGCTCGCGCATGGCCGCCTGCAGCGTGGACTCGCCAGGGTCCTGCATGCCCTTGGGAATATCCCAGTTGCGGGTGCCGGTGACATGGCAGAGCAGGATCTGGCCGCGCTGATTGATCACCAGCGTGCCGCAGGAAGTAGGAACGGGTTTGCTGGAAACGGACCTGGGAGGCATGGTGTCGATGGCAACGATGGATGGGATGGGAATGGCCTTGCGCTACGGCGCTACTATAGGCAGGTCGGCGCCGGCCTGCATGGTTTTGTGGTGGCAGCCGCAGTTTGCCACATCACAAAAATTTCCCTGGGCATTGCCGATCGTGAAAACCTTTGTTAGAATCCCGGCTCCTGACGACGAACAGCAGTAACCGAGTCGCAGAAACAGTCATTGATGACGGCAATGCCGTCAGAGCCTGACAAACCGTTTTAAAAAGACGGTGCATTACCAAGCGGCTGTAGCTCAGCTGGATAGAGTACTTGGCTACGAACCAAGGGGTCGTGGGTTCGATTCCTGCCAGCCGCACCAATTTAAGGGTCAGATCGCAAGATCTGGCCCTTTTTCTTTTGTGTTTTCCTTCCCCTCCATACCTTCCTGTCGACGACCTTGTTGGAGGTACCTCAATAGAGGATGTGCGCTGTCGTACCGATGCTCTGCCATAGCGGATTTAAGATAAGGTTTTCAAACACATCTTGCGGCACCGTGCCTTGAGCAAGCTCGCGGGCCATGTGCCGCCACCATCATGGCCTACCGTTCCCGCTGCCTGCGCTTGTTCCAGGCCATCTCGTTTGCCGTCGGCCTTGCCGCCGCGGCCCTGACCCATGCCGCCGACGGCGCCGAGGCGCTGCGCCAGAAGTATGCGGAACTCAAGCCCCGGCTTGCCAGCAACCAGTTCGGCCAGCCGCTGTATATCGAATCCACCGAGAATCCCAAGCAGTTGAAGGGCGAAGCCTATGCGCTGCTCGACTATCCGCTGGAGAAAGTCGCAGCCGCGCTGAAGACGCGCGAGCAGTGGTGCGACGTGCTGATCCTGCATCTCAACACCAAGTACTGCCGCGCGGCCGAAGTCGATGGCGGGCCGGGCCTGACGGTCTATATCGGCAAGAAGGACCCGCAGCCGCTGGACCAGGCCTACCGCGTCGACTTCGGCTACAAGGCCGAGAGTACGCCCGATTACCTCGACGTGAAGATGTCGGCCGACAAGGGGCCGGTGGGCACCAGCGACTATCGCATCCTGGTCGAGGCCGGCGCGGTCGACAGCCGCAGGACGCTGCTGCACCTGACCTATTCCTATTCCTACGGCATGGCCGGCAAGCTGGGCATGCAGGGCTACCTGGCGACCGTCGGCGCCAACAAGGTCGGCTTCACCGTCACCGGCGACGAGGGCGGCAAGCCAGCCTATATCGGCGGCGTGCGCGGCGTGGTGGAGCGCAACACCATGCGCTATTACCTGGCAATCGATTCCTATCTGAAGGAAGTGGATGCGCCAGGAAGCGAGCAGTTCGAGCGACGGCTGAAGGACTGGTTCAGCGCGACCGAACGTTACGCGCGCCAGTTGCGCGAGGTCGAGCGGGAAGACTACATGGACATGAAGCGCGCCGAATATCAGCGGCAGCGGGAACCGCGCTAGGCGGGAAAAACTGCGCGGCGCGTTGCGCCGCGCATGGACTTCTCAGCAAGCCTGGCTCAGATCTTTACCTTGGCGATGATTTCCTTCAGGGCCGGTGCGGCCTTGAAGCGGGCGTTCTTGGACGCCTTGATCTTGAGCTTTTCGCCGGTGGCCGGGTTGCGGCCGGTGCGGGCGGCGCGCTTGGTCACGCTGAAGGTTCCCAGGCCGGGAATCGAGCAGCGGCCTTCCTTCTTCAGGTCGGTGTGGATGATGCCAATCACGGTGTCGAGCACACGGTTGGCTTCGACCTTGGTCAGGGTGTGCGTCTGCGCGATGTGATCGATCATTTCTGATTTTTTCATGGTACTTGCCTGTGAGATAGAGGGGCTTGAATTTTAGCGGAATAACAAGCGAAAACAGTAGCCGTCAGCCCGCTTTTCTTGCAAATAAAACGCGGGATGTGCCTATCTGGCCGCATGAAAGCCGGATCGGGCCCAAAAATGCCGCCGCCGCCGGCCTGATCCACGCCAACAGCGCTTTATCGACGCCCATGAAGCGGGCGATAGTGTCTATACTGCTTCCATCCGATTCGTCATTCGCCGGCAGAATGCAGCTGTCTTCCGGCGCGGCAGCACACCGCAGGCAAAGCCATTTTCCGTATGACCAACCCAGCGAAAGGATGAACGATGAAGACCGTTTCCCAGATACTGCATGCCAAGGGCGGGACCGAAGTGCACACCATCAGTCCCGGCGAGACCGTGCTGGAGGCGATCCGCCGCATGGCCGAACATGGCATCGGGGCGCTGGTGGTGATGGAAGGCGGCGCCATCGTCGGCATGGTCAGCGAGCGCGACTATGCGCGCAAGGTCATCCTGATGGGCCGCAATTCCGACCAGACCGCGGTGCGCGAGATCATGAGTCCCACGGTGCTGTACGTGCGTCCGCAGCAGAGCAATGAAGACTGCATGGCGCTGATGGCAAACAGCCGGGTGCGCCACCTGCCGGTGATGGAGGGCGGCCGGCTGATCGGCCTGATCTCGATGGGCGACCTGGTCAAGGACATCATCTCGGACCAGCAGTTCACCATCGAGCAGCTGGAACACTACATCAGCGGCCAGCATGCCTGAGGTGACGCATGGCCACGGGACCCGTTGCGCGGTCCGATGGCGTCGCGGCGGCCACGCCGGTCACGCGCTACCGCAACATCGGCATTTCCGCCCATATTGACGCCGGCAAGACCACGCTGACCGAGCGCATCCTGTTCTATGCCGGCATCAGCCACCGCATCGGCGAGGTCGACCAAGGCTCGGCCACGATGGACTGGATGGAGCAGGAGCAGGAACGCGGCATCACCATCACCGCCGCCGCCACCACCTGCTACTGGCAAGGCATGGACGGCGGCCGGCCGGCGCACCGCATCAATATCATCGACACGCCCGGCCATGTGGATTTCACGGTCGAGGTCGAGCGCTCGCTGCGGGTGCTCGACGGCGTCTGCATGCTGTACGACGCTGTCAGCGGGGTTCAGCCGCAGTCGGAAACCGTGTGGCGCCAGGCTGCCCGGTACCGGGTGCCGCGGATTGCCTTCGTCAACAAGATGGACCGGGCCGGCGCCGATTTCTTCCGGGTGCGCCAGCAGATCATCGACCGGCTCAAGGGCACGCCGGTGCCGCTCCAGCTGCCGCTGGAGGAAGGCCCCGACTTCAACGGCATGATCGACCTGCTGACGATGCGCGCCATCGTCTGGGACGAGGAAGGGCAGGGGCAGCGCTTCCATATGGCCGAGATCCCGGCGCACTTGCTGGAACGCGCTGCGCAGTGGCGCGCCGCGCTGGTGGAGGCGGCGGTCGAGGATGACGACGCGCTGCTGCAGAAATACCTCGACGGCGCCGACATCTCCGTCGAGGAGTTGAGGCAGGCGCTGCGGCGCCGCACCATCGCCGGCGAGATCATGCCCATGCTGTGCGGCAGCGCCCATCGCAATCGTGGCGTGCAGCCGCTGCTCGACGCCGTGCTCGACTATCTGCCGGCGCCGTCGGACCTGCCGCCGGTGGTCGGCATCGATAGCGAGGGCAGGCCGGTCGAGCGCGCGCCCGACAGCAAGGCGCCGTTCGCCGCGCTGGCCTTCAAGATCATGACCGACCCGTTCGCCGGCCAGCTGGTTTACTTCCGGGTGTATTCCGGCACGCTGCATGCCGGCGACACGGTATGGAACACGCTGCGCGGCAAGCGCGAGCGCATTGGCCGTCTGCTGCAGATGCATGCGAACCATCGCACCGAGATCAGCGAAGTCCATGCCGGCGACATCGCCGCCGCTGTCGGCCTGAAGACCGTGTCGACCGGCGACACCCTGTGCGACCCAACGCACCCGCTGATGCTGGAGCAGATCGCCTTCCCGGAGCCGGTGATTGCGCAGGCGGTGGAGCCGCGCACCCAGGCCGACCATGACCGCATGGCGCATGCGCTGGAGCGGCTGGCGCAGGAAGACCCGTCGTTTCATGTGCGCATCGATCCCGAGTCGGGCCAGACCGTGATCTCCGGCATGGGCGAACTGCACCTGGAAATCCTGGTGGAGCGCATGCGCCGCGAATTCAGCGTCGATGCCCAGGTCGGCGCGCCGCAGGTGGCTTACCGCGAAACCGTGCGCGGCATCTGCGAGGCCAGCGAGGGCAAGTTCATCCGCCAGTCAGGCGGCCACGGGCAGTATGGCCATGTGGTGCTGAGGATAGCGCCGCTGCCGGCCGGCGCCGGCTTCACCTTCGTCGATGCGGTCAGGGGCGGCGCCATTCCGCACGAATTCATTCCCGCGGTGGAAAAGGGCGTGCGCGACGCGATGGCCGGCGGCGTGCTGGCCGGCTATCCGCTGACGGATTTGACGGTCACGCTGACCGGCGGCTCCTGGCATGAGGTCGACGCCAGCGAAAACGCCTACCGGGTGGCGGCCGCGATGGCGTTGCGCGATGGCTGCAGGAAAGCCGGCGTCGTGCTGCTCGAACCTGTGATGGCGGTCGGCGTGGAGACGCCGGACGAGCATACCGGCGACGTGCTGGGCGACCTCGCAAGCCGGCGCGGCCAGGTGCGCGGCATGGATGAGATCGCCGGCGGCCGGCTGCTGCGGGCCGAGGTGCCGTTGGCGGAGATGTTCGGCTACGCCACCACGCTGCGCTCGCTGACGCAGGGCAGGGCCAGCTTCAGCATGGAGTTCCTGCGCTATGCAAGGCTGCCCGCCAGTCTGGCGCAGGCGGTGGCTGGCGGCAGGCAGGCCCGGTAAGGCTTCCAGGCAGCGGGCAGGGCGCCGCTTTGCGCTCTGCGCACATTGCGCCGACTCAATCTTTCCTGGCTGGTTGTTTCCTATGATGGTCGTGCCGCCATTGCGGCCATAACGATACGAACAGGAGCAGGAGCAGGAGACATGCGCTTCAACACGAGGAAACGCCAGGCCGCGCCCATCATCATCACTATCGCCGTGCTGGCGGCAGCGGGCCTGTCCGCCTGCGGCGGCGGGAGCAGGCATGACAGCAACCTGGCGCCCACGCAGGCCGCCGTGGCCTGCGCCCAGCTGGCCGGCATGACGATACCGGCTTCCAGCATCGGCCTGGCCACCACCGGCGCCACGGTGACCAGCGCGACCGTGGTCCCGGCAGCCGGCAGCGGCGCCAGCGCGGTCGGCCAATACTGCCGGGTGCTGGGCGATATCAATCCGGTGGATGCAAACGCGCCGAAGATCAAGTTCCAGGTGAACCTGCCGGAAAACTGGAACCGCAAGGCCATGATGTTCGGCGGCAGCGGCTATGACGGCACCATCGCCACCGGCGTGGCCAATGTGCCAGCCGGCCCGACCGACAGGCAGGTGCCGCTTGGACGCGGCTATGCCACCTTCGGCAGCGATTCCGGCCACCAGGCCAATGCCAACGGCAGCCGCGACGGCAGCTTCGGCGTCAATGAAGAGGCGCTTCGCAACTTCGCCGGCAACGCCATCAAGAAAACCCGCGACACTGCCATGGCCATCATCAAGGCGCGCTATGCGGACGCGGTGCAGAAGACCTATTTCGCCGGCGGCTTCACCGGCGGGCGCGAAGCGCTGCTGGCGGTGCAGAACTGGCCGTCCGACTTCGACGGCGCCATCGTGCTGTACCCAGCCTGGAATGCGGCCAGCCTCGACCTGCAGTTCGGCCGCATCACCCGCCAGCTGGCCTTGCCGAATGCGTATCCGAACCGCGCCAAGCGCCGCGTGCTGTACGACGCTGCCATCGCGGCCTGCGACGGGCTGGACGGCGCCCGCGACGGCGTGATCAGCAATGTGGTCGCCTGCAATGCCAGCTTCAATCCCACGACCGCCACCGTCGACGCCTCGCCGGGCGGTCAGCCGGTGCGCTGCGCCAACGGCGCCGACAGCGGCGACACCTGCCTGTCGGATGTGCAGATCGCTTCCTTCAATGTGATCAACACGCCGCTGCAGCTGAACTATGCGCTGGCCAGCGGCGAGCGCAGCTATCCCGGCTTCAATACCTGGGGCACCGACTTCGGCAACCCCGGCAACGATCCGCTGCAGCCCGCGGTGCTGACGCTGTCGATGGGCACCGAGCAGCCGGCCAACCCGATGCCGGCGGTGACCGCGACCAGCATGCCGCCGTATGGCAGCACCTTCTGGGACCAGTGGGTGAAGTATTTCGTCACCCGCAACCCCAACTTCAATTCGCTGCAGCTGGGCCCGCAGAACCCCACCATCTGGCAGAACCGGATCGTGGAGCTGAGCGGCATCCAGGATGCGAACAGGACCGACCTGTCGGCCTTCCAGGCGCGCGGCGGCAAGATCCTGATGGCGCACGGCTCGCACGATGCGCTGGTCAGCACCCGCGCCACCGAGCAATACTTCAACCGCATCCGCAATACCATGGGCGCGGCCGCGGTGACCGGCTTCATGCGCTATTACGAGATCCCCGGCTATGGCCATTCCACCAGCACGGTGTTCAATGCCGCATGGGACTCGGTGACGACGCTGGAGAACTGGGTGGAGAAAGGCATTGCGCCGCCGGCCCAGGTGGTGGCCGACCGCACCGGCGTGCCCGGCCGCACCCGGCCGCTGTGCGAGTATCCGACCTTCCCGCGCTATAACCTGACGGGAGACATCAACGCGGCGGCCAGCTTTACCTGCGCGGCGCAATAGGCGGCCAGGCCAGATTGCCTTGGGCAGCGCCGCACCGCGATTCGTAGGGTGCAATACCCGAAGGGCATTGCACCGCGGTTGCATGCTGCAGAGGTCATGCCAAGGACCTTCCCTGGTCCACGCATGGTGGAATATCCCTTCGGGGCATTCCACCATGCGACATCAATGGCGTGTCAAGCAAGCCTGACGCATTGCGCTCCGCCCGGATTTTTCTACTTGGCCGCGAAGCAGTACAGGAGGCCGGCGCCGCCGGTGCCGCGCAGCGCTTCCTGGCTGCAGCCGCGGCTCGGATGCGAGGAATTCCATGACAGCGCCGGCGGCTCGGTGTTCAGGCCCATGCGGTCATGGTGGCCCACCATCGCGGCGCCTTCGCCGCTGCTGGTCCAGTTGCTGCAGGTCATGTCCTTTTCGCCGCCGAAGGCGCGGCCGTCGGGCTGCGAGCCGGTCAGGATGTCATGGAAGTTGGGCTGGTCGGTGCGGCCGTTGACCTTTTCACCCTTCTCCGTCAGCGCGGTTTCCTTGTTCAGGTTATTGGTCCCGTGCAGGGTTTCCACGTCCTTCGCGATCACGACGCCCTTGGCGTTCTGCCACGGGCCGCGGCCGATGCGGTCGCGCGCATTGACCGCCGGACCCATGCCGTTGGCGCTCGTGCTCAGATAGGCGCGCCAGGTATGGTCGCCCGCGCCTGCCTTGGCGGCCAGGGTCTGGCAGATCTGGTCGGCGCCGGCCAGGCCGCCCAGGTTGGCGCCCTTGCCGCTGCCGGCGCTGGTCACGAAGAAGGTCATCGGGCTGCCCGCCTGCGCGGAGGCATTGTCGCCCGGTGCGTAACGGCTGCCGGCACAGCCGGCGGCAGCAGCGGCAAGGGCAAGGCAGAGGGCAAGACGGGCATGGCGATTGCGGGTAAGACGCATGAGGTGTCTCCTGGTGTATGCGGCGGTGGAAAGGCTGACGTCAACCATGTTGACCAATTGAATGGTAAGTCAGGCACGCCGCCGTCACAACCTGCAACATGAAGGCAAGCGCAACGTCCTGCGCTCTTGCTCGATTCGGCAGCATGCGCGCGCCCGCGTTGACACTCCATGCGGCAGCCTCTAAGGTCGCGGAGGTGGCGCGGCATGGGCCTTGCTCACAGGATCGGCGCAACGCAGGGAGAACAAGGCATGCGGCTTGGATGGGTTGTTGGTGGTCATGGCACTGGCGTCGGATAGGCCGGGCGTAGCCGGCATGGAAGCGACGGCCGATGCATGGCGCGGTCTGCTCTATCTCGCCGCCATCGTCACCTTCCTGCTCGCCACGGTGGCGCACCTGCCGGCGCTGATGCCGGCGGCCGCGCTGCTGGCGCTGCTGTCGATTCTCGTGTCCCTGCCGTCCTGCGGACCGATTGCCCGCATCCTGGCGCTGCTGTTTCTGGGCGGCGGCTACCTGATGCTGTGGCGCAGCGGCCGGCCGTGGTCCGACTATTTGCTGGCCCACGGCAGCATGCTCTACCTGATGGCCCTGTTCTCGGTGCTGCCGCTGCTATCCATTCCGGTGCAGCTCGGGCGTTACGGCCATTCGATCGAGGCGGTGCTGCGGGCCCGCATCGCCGGCCTGTTCCAGCTGAACTGCGTGGTCACGGTACTGGCCTTCCTGTGCGGCTCCTTCATGAGCCTGGCGGCGGTGCCCATCATGATGACCAGCATCTCGCCCGTGACAGGCAGCTATCCGCTGCGCGACCCGGTGCGCTTTGCCACGGTCTCCACCGTGTTCGGCTATGTGCTGCCGATCCTGTGGACGCCGGTGTCGGGCGTGGTCGGCGTGGTGCTGCACAGCCTGAAGCTGGAATGGACAGCGCTGCTGCCCCTGCTGATGGCCATGTCGCTGGCCGGCCTGCTG
Source organism: Noviherbaspirillum soli (assembly GCF_015352955.1). GTDB lineage: Bacteria > Pseudomonadota > Gammaproteobacteria > Burkholderiales > Burkholderiaceae_D > Noviherbaspirillum_A > Noviherbaspirillum_A soli. The sequence continues at coordinate 9,536 of NZ_JACYOX010000025.1, read as the reverse complement.
CTGAACTGGGTGCTGTTCTGGCTGTTCGAGCTGCGCGGCCAGCCGGCCGCGATCAAGGCGCCGGCGCAGCCGGCGGCCGACCTGCCGCAGTTGCGGCCGGCCCTGCGCCATCTCGGGCAGATGCTGCTGGCCATCGTGCTGATGGTGGCCGCCATCGGCGTGCTGGACCATCTGCTGCGCATCGGCATGCTCACCGTGGTGACGCTGCTGGCGATTCCGTTTGCATTGGCCTGGAGCATGACGCTGGGCAAAGGCGGCGACTTCCTGCGCGCGGCAAGGGTGCAGATGGCCTCGCGGCTGCCGCGCATGGCGGACCAGTTCGCCATCTTTCTGGCGGCCGGCTTCTTTGTCAGCGCCATGCATCTTTCCGGCGTCGACCATGCGGTCAATCAGGCTTTCCTGGCGCTGCACAATACGCTGGGCACCCGGCTGTTCCTGATTTCCATGCCCTTGATGGCGCTGGCCGTTGCCATGCTGGGCGTGCATCCGCTGGTGGCGATCGCGCTTCTGGGCGAGTCGCTGAAGCCCGAAGTGCTGGGCATCGATGTCAAGCTGCTGGCGGTGACCCTGATCGGCAGTTCGGTGCTGACCTACATGCTGGGGCCATTCAGCGGCACGCTGGGCCTGATGCAGTCGCTGACCCGGATTTCAAGTTACCGGCTGGCCTGGTGGAATCTGCCCTATGCGATCGGCTATGTGTTGCTGCTGGCGACAGTGATCCTGCTGTACCGGCCATGATGCATGGTCTGTCAGGCAAGTCTGTTGCGAGCGGGCAAGCGCACCTGATCCGGGGCGGAACGGGCTTGTCCATGCCACGGGTTGTATAAGCCCGTCGCGCCCATACCTGCGTGTTAAAGCAAGCGGAGCCAATGATGAATCGACAGCATGACGACGAGCAGAACCAAGTGCAGAAACAGAGCAGGGAAGAGGCGCTGGAGCAGGAGCTGCGGCAACTCGCCTACCGCATGGCGCAGGCGCTGGCCGAGCTGGACTGTCCGGATTGTTGCGGCCCGGTGCATGCCTTCATCGAGCATGGCTGCGATGTCTACCGCGAGGAATGGGAATGGGCCTGCTTCGTGCAGGTAGTGCACCGAAGGCGCAGCGCCGGCGGCGGTGGTGGTGGTGGCGCCTGAAGCGGCAGGACATGCTTTTTGCGGCGACGCGGTCCCCACCTGGCGGAACATCCCCGCAATGATGTGATATCCGCACACGCCGCGTGAGCTGGCTCAGCCCGGGCGCTGGTTGATGCCGCCGGCAGTCCGTCTGCGGCTAGCATCGGGCCTCCCATCATCAGGAGGAGCCATCCATGCAAGCCACCATCCATTCCATGCAGCGTATTGGCCGCCCCGCTTGCCGCGGGCCGGCGCAGAGCCGCAAGGCCGTGCTCCCTTCACCGCGAACCAGCGTTTTGCCGAGGCCGCATCCCATAGTGCGGCGCTATTACAGCCTGGACTTCAGCAGCGGGCCGGACAAGCCCGCCGACACGGGCAACATGGCCACTACTCCCAATACAGCCAACACGGGCAACACCGCCAGCACGGCCGGCGCTGCCGTCCGCACCGGTCCTGGTCCGCGCGCCAGCGATCTGATGCCGCATCAGATTCAGCAGCTGCTGATGGTCTCCAGGGGCATGGCATGCCGCGTCGGCCAGCCCGTTGCCGACATCCAGGCGCAACTGCTGATGCAGGCAAGCCATGACGAGCCTGTTGCCGGCCCGGCAAGCCTTGCGCCAGGCACTCCCGGCGGCGCACGCTTTGCCAATGTGGTGTCGCTCTACGATCCCGATGAAGAACACGTGCAGGAAAAACTCTGGCTGACCCGGTTTTCGCTGCAGGGGCGCGAGGCGGTTCATGCCCGCAACATGGCGCTGAACTACACCCTGATTTCCGATCGGCCGTGGCGCCTCGTGCTGGGAGGCTCCGACCTGGGCGTGATCAGCCGTGAGCGCATCCGCTGCGCCGAGATTGTTTTCCCCGGCAAGTGCCTGGTGCAGCTGAGCCTGGCCAAAGGCATGCTGCACGGATTCGATGGCGAGCTGGCGGGCACATGCGCCGGCCTTGCCAGGCAGCGTTACTGGGGATGGTTTGGCCACGAGAACCGGCGCTGCGACGAGCCCGGCGAACACGGCTGGGATGCCAACCTGCTGGCCACGGTCGAGCCAGCCAGGATCGCGGTGATTGGCGATCGCGCCATTGCCTGGAGCACGCTCAGGGAATGGCAGCAGACAGTGCCTCTTGAAAAGACCGAGGAAGCCGCCGCCTGGGAAATCGCGCGCATGTCGATGCCGTTCTAGACGCTCCGCGCAGCCCGGTGCGAAGGAGGGGCGGCGGCCGCACTGCCTGGCAAAGCGTCCTGTCGTGTCCGCGTTGCTTTCGCCCTCTGCGGGTTAAATGCCGGTTGGATAGGTTTCCGGCAGTTCGTCATGCACCATGTCGGCGGGCGCATCGAGCGGCTTGACGGCACGGGTGGTATCGAAATGCACGATGGCGTCGAACTGCCGGCCGAGTTCGCTCTGGAAGTAATGGCTGACCCGTTCCGACTCCGGCAGATAGACCACGCCGATCGCGCGCTCGAGCCGCTGGCCCAGCTGCTTCTGCAGTTCGGCATTGCCGCGCAGCGGCAGCAGGAAATCATGGCCGGTGCGGTGCATCAGGTTTTCATGGCTGTCCTCGCGCGACGGCCGCACGTGCTTCAACTGCGCCGGGCTGTCCCATTCCGATGCCGCCGTCACCGTGCCGGCATGGGTGGTGTAGCCCAGCAGGAAGGCGTGCTGCTCGCCATGGCGCTGGCGCACCAGCTGACCCAGGTTGACCTCGCCATGCCAGCCCATCTCGGTGCAGCGGGCGTCGCCGATATGCGAGTTGTGCGCCCAGACCACCAGCTTCGCATCCTCGCCGCGGCGCCGCGCCAGATGCTCGCGCAGCGCATCCAGGGTGTCGGCCATATGGGTGTCGCGCACGTTCCAGGAGGCATTGCGGCCCTCGAACATCGCGCGGTAATACGCTTCGGCATTCTGCGCCACGCGTGCGTTCTGATGCGCATAGAACGCTTCATCGAAGCCGGGCACGCCGTCGATGCCGGCATACTTCTCGAGGTTGGCCGTCATGCCCATCAGCTGGCGCATCACTTCCGTCTCGCAATCCTTCTTCATGCCGAAGGTGGTGGCATAGCCATAGCGCTGCGGGTCTTCGGCCAGGTGGTCGAAGCAGCTGTAGCGTTCGCGCGCGCGTCGCGCCGCTTCCGGGTCGACCCGGTTCAGATACTCCACCACCGATGACATCGAACGGCGCAGGCTGTACAGGTCCAGGCCGTAGAAGCCGACCTGGCGCCTTTCCTCGGCGATGCCACGATTGAACTCGCGCAGCCATGCCACCAGGTCCAGCACATCATGGTTGCGCCACATCCAGCGGGGGAAGCGCTCATAGTCGCCCAGCGCCTGTTCGGCGCTGGCATCGTTGCCGCGGCCCTGGGCATAGCGGCTTACCCGCAAGGCGTCCGGCCAGTCGCATTCGACGGCAATGCCGGCGAAACTCCTTTCGCGCAGCAGGCGCTGGCTGATCTCCATGCGGGATCGATAGAACTCATGGGTGCCGTGGGTGGCTTCGCCCAGCAGCACGATGTCGGCGTCGCCGATGGCATCGAGGATGGCATCGGTGTCGGTGACGCCGTGCAGCGGCACGGCGGCGGCCTTGATGGCCTTGATCACGGTGCGGTCGAACATGGCCTGTTCTCCTGTGAGCTTGATGGCCATGTGACTGCGGCAAGCCGGGGAAGTGCCGCTGCCATACCGCAGAGGTTTGATGCGGACGAAAAAAAGCCGGCCTGTGAAGGCCGGCTTTTCCGCTTGCTGCCTGCTTACCTGCCGTCGCGGTCCAGGTCGCCCGGGATCGCGCGCTCGACGCGATGCCATGCGGCACGGCTGGCATGCTTGGCCTGGTCCCAGCTCAGGCGGGACGCGCCACGCACGTTGTCCCACTCGCTGCGCAGTTGCGGCTCGGCCGTGTCGAAGTCGCTGTTGTAGCGGCTGCGGCTGTTGTAGCCCAGGCTGTATGCCGGCGCGTAGTCCTCGTAGGAATAGCCCGAGGTGTAGTACGGCTCGCGGTCATAGGAATTGCGCCAGTAGGCGTCTTCCTCGGCCGGATTGACCATTGCGCCAGCACCATGGCCGACTGCGCCGCCAGCCAGTGCGCCGATGGCAGCGCCTGCCGCCATGCCCACCGGGCCGCCGGCTGCGCCAACCGCCGCGCCAGCCATGGCGCCACCGCCTGCGCCAACGCCGGTGGAGAGGTTGTGCTCGCCGCGGTCATCCTGCGGCTTGGAGTTCACCACTTCGCCAGCGCCCTTGCCAGCCATGCCGCCGGCAACCGCGCCAACCGCGGCGCCTGCCGCCATGCCGATCGGGCCGCCGGCCGCGCCGACTGCCGCGCCTGCCATCGCACCGCCGCCAGCGCCTACGCCCTTGGCCATGTTGTGGTCGCCGAGATCATCGCCGGCTTTCGGATTCACGACTTCAGCCGCGCCCTTGCCAGCCAGGCCGCCCGATACCGCGCCAATGGCTGCGCCTGCCGCCATGCCTACCGGACCTGCAGGGGAACCCATTGCAGCCCCAGCCAGCGCGCCGCCAGTGGCGCCCAGGCCCGTGCCGACCACATGCTCGCCGCTGCTCTCACGCCATTTCTGTTCGAGGTGCATTGCATCCTCGTCCGAGCGTGCATTCACGCCCATCAGGATGCCGCCGCGGCGGATGCCTTCCTCATAGTGCTTCACGCGTTCCTCTGGGATGCCGGAGCCGATCAGCGCGCCCAGCAGGCCGCCGGTCACGCCGCCGGCGCCAGCGCCGGCCAGTGCCGCTGCCAGCGGGCCGGCGATCACCAGGCCCAGGCCCGGCAGGGCAATCGTGGTGCCCACTGCCGCAACGGCTGCCGCGATCGCGCCCAGCGCGCCGCCGATGCCTGCGCCGATGCCGGCGCCTTCTGCCGCCTTGCTGCCCAGTTCGGTTTCAATCGACTGGTCGCCTGCGAAGTAACGGTTGCGGGTCTCGTCGGACATCACCAGGTTGACGTCATCCTTGGTGTAGCCGCGTTCCGAGACTGCGCTATAGGCACGCTCCGCACTTTCACGGTCGTTGAAGAGGCCGGTCACCATGCGTGGATTCTTGTTCTCATATGTATCAGCCATGTCGATCTCCTTGTTTGAATGAAGGATTGCAGTTTAGACAATACAGTTGAGCAGGTATGTCGGCGCGTAGCGCGTATCGATGTAGGACAAAGGGAGAAGTTTTATGAATAACGCGCCTGGTGGGACCTGCACTGATTTTGACCATGTGGCATGGCCCTGGTTCGGCGCAACGGGCATGGGTTAATCCTGAAATGGCTTGTTCGCGCTTGTATTCCCGAAAGGCGACGAAAGCTTTCAAGTGCGCGTATGGCCGGCAGTCATCATGAAGCGTAGGTTTGGTGCAATGTGCGGACCATGCGCCAAAGAGACCCAGCCCCTGCCGTGGGTTGATGCCGATTGCCGGGAAAGGACGTACTTTTCTGCCAGGACAAGACAACCCCGTTGCATGCGCCACGATGTCAACTGACGGTAACAAGCATCAAGCATCAAGCATCGGGTCATTCGCATAAACAGATGGGTTATCGCCGTAGTGCCTGGCACCGCCTGGTTTGAAAATAATGTCCCATGCGCTCTTGACTTGCGGATTCGAGGACAGCACTCCTTCGCGCCTGCAATACAATCGTGCCATTCCAACATCGCGCCGCAGCAGGCGCCCGAATGCATGCCGCAGATCTATCCTTCCGGCTGGCGCGAGCTGGCCGTCACCGGCGCCGCCGCCCGTGAAATCGAAACCCTGAACCTGTTCGCGGCGCGTCTGCCGGATGCGCTGACGGTCTACCATGGCGTGCACTGGACCAAGATCGAGAACGGCTTTTCGGTCTATGGCGAGATCGACTTCATCATCGTCGCGCCCAACGGCCGCATGCTGCTGATCGAGCAGAAGGCCGGCTTCCTGTCGGAAACGCCGGAAGGGCTGGTGAAAAACTATCCGGGCCGCACGGAGCATGTGCGCCAGCAGATGCTGCAGATGGTGGAAGGCCTGGCGGCGCGCTTCGACAAGACCGGCGGCGACAGGCTGGATGTGGATTACCTGCTTTACTTTCCCGACTATAAGGTGAAGAACCCGGCGCTGGCCGGCATCGAGCCGTCGCGCGTGGTCGATGCCGGCAACCGGACCCGGCTGGTCGAACTGATCACCGCCTTGCTGCCGGTGACGGCCGAGACGCCGCAGCACGGCCGGGTGCGCAAGTTCCTGGGCGATGTGCTGCAGCTGACGCCGGATGCCAGCGCCATGGTGGGCCGCGCCGAGGAACTGGTCACGCGGCTGTCGCAGGGCCTGGCAGTGTGGGCGCGGCAGCTGGAGTTCTCGCCATTCCGCCTGCGCGTGGTCGGCACCGCCGGCAGCGGCAAGACTCAACTGGCGCTGGCCGAATTCCAGGCCGCGGTGGAAGCGGGCCTGCGGCCGCTGTATGTCTGCTACAACCGGCCCCTGGCCGACCGCGTGCAGCATCTGGTGCCGGCCGGCGGCCGGGTCGGCACCTTCCACATGCTGTGCGACACCTTTGCCCGCGAGTCGGGCGCAACGCCCGACTACAGCGCGCCCGGCGCCTGGGCCGACATGGAAAAGGCCTTCGACAGCGCGCCCATCCCGCCATCGTGGATGCACGATGTGCTGATCATCGACGAAGGCCAGGACTTCGCCGAGCCCTGGCGCGACGCCATGCTGCGCCTGTTGCGGCCCGAAGGCCGGGCGCTGTGGCTGGAAGATCCGCTGCAGAACCTGTACGGCCGCTCGCCGGTGCCGCTGCCGGGCTGGGTCACGCTGCATTCGCAGTCGAATTACCGCAGTCCGCGCCAGATCGTCGACCTGCTGACCGCCATCGTGCCCGACACCGAGCGCATCCAGGCAGCCAGCCCGTTCCTGGGCGTCGAGGTGGACTGGCTGGTCTATCCCGACAACGACGCCGTCGCCATGGCCGAAGCCGCCAAGCAGGCCATCACCCGCTGCCTGGCCGCCAACTTCGCCCGCAGCGACATTGCGCTGCTGTCGTTCCAGGGGCGCGCCCATTCGGCGCTGCTGCAGGCCGACCGGCTCGGGCAGCACACCCTGCGCTCCTTCACCGGCGGCTATGACCTGCTGGGCAATCCGGTCTACCGCGACGGCCAGCTGCTGGCCGAGTCGGTGTACCGCTTCAAGGGCCAGTCGGCGCCGGCGGTGATCCTGGCCGAGATCGACTTCGAGGCGCTGGACGACCGCGCGGTGCGCAAGCTGTTCGTCGGCATGACGCGCGCCCGGTTGAAGCTGGTGCTGGTCATCAGCGACCGCGCGGCGGCGCTGCTGCGCGCCCGGCTGCATGCCGGGTGAGGCTGTCCTGCCGGCTTGACATGGGTCAATTTTTCGCTGGCGGATAGGGGTTAAGGTGCGCCGATCCGGTACGACGGAGCAAGGAGCATCCAATGAACGACATCACATCCCCGCCGCTGCAGCAGGCCCTGGCTGCGCCGCCTGAATTGCCCGCGCACGAGCAGCCCGAGCGCAAGGCCAGCGCCTGGCTGGGCGCGCCCGCGCATGCCGAAACGCCGCCGGCGGCCAGCGATATCGACCACATGCTGCATGCCTGGATCGCACGGTTTACCGGCACCATCTCGCCGGCCTCGCTGGCCATGGCGTTTTTCGACTGGGTGGTGCATTTGCAGATCTCGCCATCCAAGCAGCAGGAATTGCTGACCGAGGCCGGCAGCCGCTTCGCCCGGCTGGGCCTGTATGCGCTGTGCTGCGCGCAGTTCGGCAGGCCGCCCTGTGCGCCGGTGTCGCCGCTGCCGCAGGACCGGCGCTTCGACGATCCGGCCTGGCAGCACTGGCCCTTCAACGTGATCTCGCAGAGCTTCCTGCTGAACCAGCAGTGGTGGCACCGCGCCACCTTCGGCGTGCGCGGCGTGGCCGCCCATCATGAGGATGTGGTCACCTTCACCATGCGCCAGTTGCTGGACATGGCGGCGCCGTCCAATTTCATCGCCACCAATCCGGTGCTGCTGCGGCATACCATGCAGACCGGCGGCGCCAACGTGCTGCAGGGCGCAGCCCAGTTCTGGCTCGATGCCATGCATCACCTGAGCGGCCAGCGGCCGCCGGCCAGCGACCTGTACCGGCCCGGCATGAATGTCGCGGTCAGCAAGGGCAGGGTGGTGCTGCGCAATCGCCTGATGGAACTGATCCAGTACGAGCCGGCCACGCCCAAGGTGCATGCGCTGCCGCTCCTGATCGTGCCGGCCTGGATCATGAAGTACTACATCCTCGACCTGTCGCCGGAAAACTCGCTGGTGCGCTACCTGGTCGGCCAGGGCCATACGGTGTTCATGATTTCCTGGAAAAACCCGGGCCACAAGGAGCGCAACCTGGGCATGGATGATTACCGGCGGCTGGGCGTGATGGCCGCGCTCGGCGCCATCAATGCCATTACCGGCCAGGAGAAGGTGAATGCAGTCGGCTACTGCCTGGGCGGCACGCTGCTGTCCATCGCGGCGGCGGCGATGGCGCGCGATCAGGACGACAGGCTGGCCAGCATCAGCCTGTTTGCCTCGCAGGTCGATTTCAAGGAGCCAGGCGAGCTGTCGCTGTTCATCGACGAAAGCCAGGTGGCGATGCTGGAAGCGGCCATGTGGCAGCAGGGCTACCTGGACACCACCCAGATGGCCGGCGCGTTCCAGCTGCTGCGTTCCAACGACCTGATCTGGTCGCGCCTCGTGAACCAGTATCTGCTGAACCAGCCGGACATCCAGAATGACCTGATGGCCTGGAATGCCGACGCCACCCGCATGCCGTACCGCATGCATACCGAATACCTGCGCCACCTGTTCCTGGAAAACGACCTGGCCGAAGGCCGCTACCTGATAGACAACCGGCCGGTTGCCCTGACCGACATCCGCTCGCCGATCTTTTCGGTAGGCACGCTGACCGACCATGTCGCACCGTGGCGCTCGGCCTTCAAGATCCATCTGCTGACCGATACCGAAGTCACCTTCCTGCTGACCAACGGCGGCCACAATGCCGGCGTGGTGTCGCCGCCCGGCAAGGCCAACCGCCATTACCGGATTGCCACGCGCGAGCACCGCGATGCCTACGTCGACCCGGAAGCCTGGATGAACTCGGTGCCCGAGCAGCAGGGCTCGTGGTGGCCGGCCTGGGAGTACTGGCTGGCCAGGCATGCCGGCGAGATGATTGCGCCGCCGCCAATGGGCGAAGCGCTGTGCGATGCGCCGGGCAGGTATGTGATGGAAGCGTGAACTGGAGCGAATTTGGCCAGCCTAGCCTCATGCTGCAGGCTCAGCACCATGCGTGGCCCCGGGTTAGGGCAATGCTGAATAAGTAAACGGATTGAGGACGTAAAACGTTGTAAGGACCGATAACAACAAGCATGGCGATGAATAATGAAACAGCAGACTCTGGCGATGGCGGCAGACCAAGGTTTTGAGCGGCA
>NZ_JACYOX010000024.1 GCF_015352955.1 Noviherbaspirillum soli | reverse complement strand
GACAGCACTGTCGTCATGACCAGGCCGGGTGTTCGCCCCGGCGGGCGACCTACTTTTTTTGCTTCGCCAAAAAAAGTAGGCAAAAAAAGGCGACCCGGTGATCGCGCCCTCGCTGCGCGAGGGTCCCCGTGCCGTCGACGCCTGAAGCGGGGCGCGGCTAAACTCGCTACGCTGCGCTGCGCTCAAACAGACGCCGCACCTTTTCCGCTTCAGGCGTCGACGGCACGGCGCGCTCAACGGGATTTCACTGCAACGGCCACTTCAACAGCAACGGCCACTTCAACAGCAGAAGCAACGGCAACTGCAAAGGCCCCTTGCCCCTTGCCCCATCCCCTCAAATCACCGCCTCAATCAAAAACGGCCCCTTCCTCCCCACCGCCACCCGCAACGCATCCGCAAATCCCTCCGCCGTCTCCACCCGCACCGCCTCCACCCCCATGCCCTGCGCCAGCCTCACCCAATCCAGCGCCGGCTGATCCAGGTTCAGCATGCGGCTTGCATTGGTGCCGGCCTCGCCCGCGCCGACCTGCCGCAGCTCGCCGTGCAGGATCGCATAAGCCCGGTTGGCATAGATGATGGTCACCACATCCAGCGATTCGCGTGCCTGGGTCCAGAGCGCCTGTACGGTGTACATGCCGCTGCCGTCGGCTTCCAGGCTGATGACTTTGCGTCCCGGGCAGGCAATGGCGGCGCCTGCCGCCATCGGCAGGCCCAGGCCGATCGCGCCGCCGGTCAGCTGCAGGTAATCATGCGGCGGCAGGTTGCGGGTGTACTGGAACAGGCTGCGGCCCGAACTGACCGATTCGTCGCAGAGGATGGCCTGCTCCGGCATCAAGGCCGCCAGCGCGGTGGCGATCGCCACCGGATTGAGCGCGCCAGTGGGCAGCGCCGGGCGCGCCACCGCGGGGAGGTCCAGCGCCAGGTCGGCCGGCACATCGAGTTCGTCGGCCAGCCAGGTCAGTGCATGGGCAAGGTCGTCGCCCGGGGCGGCCAGTTCCAGCACGGTGCAATGCGGCGGCGCGATCCGGCTTGGCTTGCCGGGGTAGGCAAAGAAGGCGACCGGCTCTACCGCGCCAAGCAGGATCAGGTAGTCCACGTCCTGCAGCGCCGCCAGCGCCTGGTCCACGGGGTAAGGCACCCGCTCGATGTCCAGGCGGCCGGCGCCGCGCTCCAGACGGGCATTGGATTGCTGGGCCATGAGGCGCACGCCGCAGGCGCTGGCGATGCGGCCGGCGCTGCGCAAGGGCTGCTCGCGCAGCGCGACGCCGGAAAGCATCAGCACCACGCGCTTGCCGCTGCGGATGGCCTGCACCGCGTCCCGCATTTTTTCCGGCGAGACGTGGCGCCGCGGCGCCAGTTCGCGCAGCGGCTGCAACGGCGCCTCGGTGGTGTTCCAGGCCGCGTCGGCCGGCAGGATCAGGGTGGCGATACGGCCCGCCGCGCTGCGCGCCTGCGCCACCGCCTCGGCGGCGAAGGCGGAGACATGGTCGGCGTCGGGCACGGTCTTGACCCAGTGCGACATCGGACGCGCCAGCATCTCGATGTCCGTCGTCAGCGGCGCGTCATACTGCAGGTGATAGGTGGCATGGTCGCCGACGATATTGACCACCGGCGAATTGGCGCGGCGGGCATTGTGCAGGTTGGCCAGGCCGTTGGCCAGGCCAGGCCCCAGGTGCAGCAGGGTGGCCGCCGGCTTGTCGGCCATGCGGGCATAACCGTCGGCCGCGCCGGTGACGACGCCCTCGGACAGGCCCAGCACGCAGCGCATTTGCGGCTTGCGGTCCAGCGCCGCCACGAAATGCATTTCAGAGGTGCCAGGATTGGCAAAGCAGGTATCGACTCCCGAAGCCAGCAGGGTGTCGCAAAGTGCGTCAGCGCCATTCATACAAAGATCCTATACAGCGAAAAATGTCGTTCAGGTGGAAGGTCCGGGCCAGGCCAGAGGCATGCACGCAAGGCCATCAGGCCACCGCGCGCTTCAGCACCCGCCTGTACAAAGGCAACTGGCGCTCGGTCAGCGTGCCCAGCAACAGTAACAGCAACAACAGCGTCGGGATGAACAGCCATGGATTGTGCAGTTCAAACCCGTTCCAGAGAAGCACGGCAAGAGGCATATGGTACAGGTAGATTGAAAAGGTGTAAGAGGCGGCCAGGCGGATTGCTTGATCGAGTCGGAACAGACCACGCAGCCGCTGTCCCATCGAAGCCGCGCCCAGGAAGTTGCCTGCCACTGCCATGCCCAGCAGGTAGTCGCCCAGGAACAGCGCCGACTCCTGCAGCTGATTTCCCGCCTGCGGCCAGTGCGCCAGCATGCGGTTGCGCAGCAGTACGCCGACATCGAACCAGAACAGCAGGAGGCCGGCCGCCATGCAGGCGAAGAAGACCGGCGCGGCGGCCGCCGGCGGCAGCCGGCCGCGCAGATGCCACACCGCTACGCCCAGCAGCCAGACCGGCGCCAGCAACAGGATCTTGGGGCCGGCGCAAAGCGCCGCCAGCAGCACGGCCGGCAGACGCCAGCGCCTGGGGGCGAACATCCAGGCGCCGTACATCGCGTAATACCAGACCTCGTAGCACAGCGACCAGTACGGCGGATTGTAGGGCGGCGTCAGCATCAGGTTCCAGGACTGCCCGATGAACAGCAGCGAGGCGAGCATGCGCAGCAGGAAGGCCATCGGGTCGAGCCGCATGTCGCCGCTGCTGTGGATGGGCATGGTGCCGGCCAGCGGCGCAATCGCCAGCGACAGCAGCAGCGCCGGCAACGCCACGGAAAGGATGCGGGCGGCGCGATGCCCGATGAAGGTTCTGGCGGTCACGCCCGGCTGGTGCGCCGCATGGCAGATCATGTAGCCCGACAGGACGAAGAACACGATCACGGCGGCATGGCCGGGCCAGGGCAGCGGGAAGCCGGGAAACCATTGCGGCCAGAGATGGAACAGCAGCACCGCGACAGCGGCAAGGAAACGTACCAGGTCAAGATAAAGCGACAGGCTTGCGGGCATGGGCAGGTCCATCGGAGCCGGCGAGGCAGGAGTGCAGCGCTGGCGCCATCATAGCCGAAGGCAAGATTACTCAACAATAGCCGCCGCGCATGCCGGGCAGTGCCGCATCTTGCGGCAAGCGAATCGCGCCGGCTTGTTCAAAACGATATGCAGGCCATTTCGCTTTGCTAGAATTTTTTCCGGCCTGTAATCGTGTCAGAAGGCGGACGGAGCGCCGCGCCAGGCCGCATGCACGCCGCCAGAACAGCCGACATCCCAGCCTGCGAGGAGTAACCGATGAAGCCAGGGCATCCTGAAACAGCGCAGGCAGGCATGGCTCTGCAGCAGCACGGGCCGCGCATCGTGGTGGTGTATTCGCAGCGGCCGCCCGGCAATCCGCAAGGCCATGAATCTACCTCGCAGAACCGCATCGCCGCGCGGGTCGCGGCGCTGCTGGACTGTGCCTACGGCGGTGAATACGATGCCGCGGCGCAGTACGATCTGCCACTCTATTTCGTGCCGCGCGAGACCATATCCGACGCCGCCCAGGCGGCGCGCCTTGGCGTGCGCAACGAACATGACCTGTTCGGCGGCGTGGTGCCGCAACCCTATGTCGCCTCCAAGGTCATTACCCATCCGCTGCCGCTGACAAACTGCGCCGCGCCGGCGGCCTGGTCGCATGCCTTCGGCCAACAGGTGCATGACGTGGTGCTGCCCGGCTACTCCGCCTTCAGCCGGGAGGATGCATTGCGCGCCGGCAGAGCGCTTTTGAAACAGGGCGCGGTGCGCATCAAGCTGGCCAGCGGCATAGGCGGCAGCGACCAGAGCGTGGCTGCCGACCTCGCGGTGCTGGAGCAGCAGATCGGCGCGCTGGACGAAGCGCAGTTGCGGCTGGGCGTGGTTCTGGAACGAAATCTGAACGACGTGGTCACCCATAGCGTGGGCCAGGTGCGCATCGGCCGGCAGGTGGCCTCCTATTGCGGCATCCAGCATGTAACGCGCAGCAATGCCGGCAAGGAAGTGTATGGCGGCTCCGACCTGCTGGTGGCCAATGGCGACTTCGAAGCCCTCATGGCGCTGCCGCATGCGCCGGAAGTCAGCACCGCAGTGGCCCAGGCCTGCGCCTACCACCGGGCGGCGCTGGCCTGCTTTCCCGGCCTGATGGCGTCGCGCTGCAATTACGACGTGGCGCAAGGCACCGACGACAGCGGCGTATGGCGCTCGGGCGTGCTGGAGCAGTCATGGCGCATCGGCGGCGCCACCGGCGCGGAACTGGCGGCGCTGACCGCCTTCCAGGCCGATCCCAGCCTGCGCGTGGTGCGCGCCTGCACCACGGAGCGGTATGGCGGCGCCGCGCCGCCGCCCGATGCCGAGGTTTATTTCAATGGGGTCGACCCATATGTCGGCGCGATCACCAAATATACGAGGACCATGCCCTATGCCCACCCGTGACGAAGCAGTGGCCATCCATGCCGAGGGCCGCGAACTGGCCGGCACCCTGGTCAGCCCTTCCACCCTGATTCCGGGCGTGCTGTTCGTGCATGGCTGGGGCGGCAGCCAGGAGCAATACCTGGCGCGGGCGCGGGAGATCGCGGCGCTGGGCTGCGTCTGCCTGACCTTCGATTTGTCCGGCCATGCCGACACCCTGCCGATGCAGGAAACCGTGTCGCGCGAGAACAACCTGGCCGATGTGCTGGCCGCCTACGACCTGCTGGCCAGGCAGCGCGGCGTGGACCCGTCCTCGATCGCAGTGGTGGGCAGCAGCTATGGCGGCTACCTGTCCGCCATCCTCACCACCAAGCGACCGGTGCGCTGGCTGGCGCTGCGGGTGCCGGCGCTGTACATGGATACCGGATGGGAATTGCCCAAGCTGCAGCTGCACCAGGACCAGGACCTCGGCGCCTACCGCCGCCGCTTCGTGCCGGCCGCGGACAACCGCGCGCTGCGCGCCTGCAAGGCCTTCCGCGGCGATGTGCTGCTGATCGAATCGGAGAACGACGACATCGTGCCGCATGCGGTCATCAACAGCTACAAGGAAGCGCTGATGCGGCCGCGCTCGATGACCTACCGCATGATCAGCGATGCCGACCATGGCCTGAGCGAGGCCGCCAGCCAGCGCGCCTACACCTCTGTCCTGGTGAGCTGGATGAACGAGATGATCCTGGGCGCGCGCGGCGGCAACCAGTCCACGCAGGCGAATGCGCCGTCCGGGCTGCCCGAGGCGCCGCCGCGTCCGGGCTGAAGCCGGCCTGCATCCTTATTCGTCGGGCGCGGCCAGGGGCTGCGCCGCGTCGCTCTCGTCCTTGAGCATCAAGCCGCTGGTCTGGCGCAGCATTGCCTGCGTCATCAGGAAATGCAGCTTGCGCGCCGCCGCCGCATAGTCCAGGCCGGTTGGGCGCACATTGGAAATGCAATTGCGTTCGCTGTCCATGCGGCCGGGCCTTGGCGACCAGGTCAGGTAGATGCCGAGGCTGTCCGGCGAAGAGAGGCCCGGCCGTTCGCCCAGCATCACGATCGCCAGCCGCGCGCCCAGCGCCGCGCCGATGTCGTCTCCCAGCGCCACCCTGCCCTGGCGCGCAATCACCACCGGCCAGGCCCAGCCGCCGAGCGCCTCGCGCAGCAGGCGGGCGACCGCCGGCACATGCCGCTGCGCCGCCTGCGCCGACAGGCCGTCGGCAATCACCAGCGCCACCTCGGCACGCGGCGCGTCCTGCAGCAGGCCCAGGCTGGCCTCATCCAGCCGCCGGCCGAGGTCGGGCCGCAGCAGATAGGTCTCCCGGTCCGGCGCCATGCTGTGCACGTCCAGCGTGGAGAAGCCATGCGCCGCAAGCGCCTGCGCCAGCGCCGCCGCATCCAGCGCGCCATGCACCGCGTCCCTGGCCTGGGCATGCGCCAGGCCGAAGCGCAGCAGTTCATCGGTGGGCATGCTGGCGCCCACCCGGCCCAGGCCGATGCGCGCCGCGGTGCGCCGGCGCAGTACCTGCCATGGATCGGCGGCGGACGTGTCGAGCAGGTACTGCGTCATGGCGCCGCTCCCGCCGACAGGCCCGGCAGCTGCGGCAGCGACTGCATCAGGCTATGGCCGGCGCGGGTGTCCAGCAGTTCGCCGTGCCCATCGGTGATGCGCATCGCCGCCAGCCAGGCTTCGAATTCCGGCGCGCGCTTCAGGCCGAACAGGCGGCGCAGGTAGAGCGCATCATGGAACGAGGTGCTCTGGTAGTTGAGCATGATGTCGTCGGCGCCGGGCACGCCCATGATGAAGTTCACTCCGGCCGCGCCCAGCAGAGTCAACAGCGTGTCCATGTCGTCCTGGTCGGCCTCGGCATGGTTGGTGTAGCAGATGTCGCAGCCCATGGGCACGCCCAGCAGCTTGCCGCAGAAATGGTCTTCCAGGCCGGCGCGCAGGATCTGCTTGCCGTTGTACAGGTATTCCGGGCCGATGAAGCCGACCACGGTATTGGTCAGCAACGGCTTGAGCGAGCGCGCCACCGCATAGGCGCGCGCCTCGCAGGTCTGCTGGTCCAGGCCGTGATGGGCATTGGCCGACAGCGCGCTGCCCTGCCCGGTTTCCAGGTACATCACGTTGTCGCCCACTGTGCCGCGGCCAAGCGACAGCGCGGCCTCGCGCGCCTCATGGAGCAGCGCCAGCGTGACGCCGAAGCCGGCATTGGCGCGCTCGGTGCCGGCCACCGACTGGAACACCAGGTCCAGCGGCGCCCCGGCCTCGATGGCGCGGATCTGGTTGGTCACATGGGTCAGCACGCAGCCCTGCATCGGAATGTCGAAACGCAGCCGCACCTCGTCCAGCATGCGCCACAGCGGCAGCAGCGCCTGCAGCGAGTCGCTGGCCGGATTGATGCCCACCACCGCATCGCCGGCGCCATACAGCAGGCCATCGAGCATGCTGGCGGCAATGCCGGCGGCATCGTCGGTCGGATGGTTGGGCTGCAGCCGCACCGCCATGTGGCCCGGCAGCCCGATGGTATTGCGAAAGCGTGTCACGACATGGCATTTGCGGGCGGCCAGCACCAGGTCCTGGTTGCGCATGAGCTTGCTGACGGCGGCCGCCATTTCGGGCGTGATGCCGGGCGCGGCCTGCGCCAGCGCGGCGCTGCCGGTGGCGTCGTCGAGCAGCCATTCGCGCAGGCCGCCGACGGTCAGGTGCGCCAGCGGCGCGAAGGCGGCGGCATCATGGCTGTCGATGATCAGGCGGGTGACTTCGTCCTCTTCATACGGCACCAGCGCTTCATTGAGGAAGGCCGACAGCGGCAGGTCGGCCAAGGCAATGCGGGCCGCCATCCGCTCTTCGTCGCTGCCGGCGGCGACGCCGGCCAGGCTGTCGCCGGAGCGCGCCGGGCTGGCCCGGGCCAGCAGCGTCCCGAGATCCTCGAAGCGATAGACATGCCGTCCCACCGTGCTTGCATAGCCCATGCCGCCCCTCCCAGACCGGCTGGCCGCGGGATGCGGCCGCATGGACATTGAGAGCCGGGTGCGGCCGATTCGTTCCCGGCTTCAGCGCTGCATGGCCATCGACACCAGCGCCAGCACGCCGCATACCACCAGCGCATTGGTCAATGCGAAACGCCAGTTGCGGCCGAAGCTGATCTCGCCCGGCCCGATGCCGGCATAGCGGCTCGCGGTCAGCGACACCACCGAGAACGGCGTCATGTTGGCCGACAGCCCCCAGCCCGCCAGGATCGCCGCCATGTGGGTCAGCGGCGGCAAACCTACCACCTGCGGCGGCAGGCTGGAAGCCAGGAACACTGCCGACAGCACCGGATGCACGCCGGCCAGCGCGGTGACGATGATGGCGCTGACCAGGAAGGCCAGCGCAAGGAAGGCATGGCCGCTGAGGGCGGCGCCGATGGCATTGATCCATGACGATGGAAAGGCATCGGCCAGGACGCTGCCGGCGCAGCCCGCGGCCATGAACAGCAGGGCTTCGCTGGCCAGCGCACCGAAGTTGTCCATCGCGCCGCGCAGGCCGCGCACGCCGTCGGCGACCCGGTGGCCCGGACGGCCGGTGGCGGCATTGAACAGCAGCGACACCAGCGGCGCCAGCAGCACGATCGCCGCCGAGATCACGATATGCAGCATGAAGCTGGTGGCCATGATCAGCGCCAGCAGGCCCAGGAGCGAAATCAGCAGGGGCAGCGAGCTGCGCAGCAGCGTCGACATCAGCGTGACCGGGCCGTCCTGCCGCACCGCCTGGCCCGACGTCGCCGCCAGGTTCATCAGTGCGCCGACGACGATGGTCACCTGCCCGATCGCCAGCCCGACCGGGAACACCTGCAGCCAGGAGAGCGAGGGATAGAGCGCCAGCAGGATGGCCATGTTGCCAAACACCGGGCTCCAGCAGCTGGCGGCGGCAAAGCCGCGCCCCACCGTCACCACGGTGGCGGTGCGGCTTTCCGACATGCCTTCGGTCGACGGCGCTGCCATCACGAACATCAGGTTGGCCCCGGCCAGCCCGAGGATGCCGGAGAAGAACTGGCTGGCCAGGGTGAAGGACAGGTAGCGCCGCGTGCCCTGGCGCTCGCGCAGGCCGGCGCCGATGAAGCCGATGCGGTGGCTGCGCATGGCGCAGCGGGCAATCAGCATCACGCTGCAGGTCACCGAGATCAGCAGGGCCGCGATGAAGACGCCGCGCTCCAGCGCCGCCACCGGCGCCCGGGCGAATGGCATGGTCAGCGCGGCAATGCAGAACAGGATGAAGGAGGTGGTGCGCAAGCGCTGGTTGATCTGCCGGTAGCCGGAAATGATCAGCACCATCGCGGCCGCGCCGGCCACCATGAACAGCCAGGACGGTCCGCCAAAGGCCCGCGCCAGGGTGACGGCAATCAGCACCAGCACCGCCAGCATGCCGGCCCTGCCGCCGGGCCGCGGCGCGGGCGGCAAAGGCGGCGGTGACGATTCAGGCGGCGTGGCGTGAGGGATGGAGGGGGCGCCCGCATCGCGGACGGCTGACGGAAGCGGCATGGCGGGTCAAGACCGGGAAAGCCAGAAGGATACTGCAAAGCAGCATCGCACGTAGTGCATGAAGTCAACGTGCGGACCGGGTCGAACTATCAGGCCCCGAAATGCGAAACGCCGGCGTGTGCCCAGGGGCAAGCACGCCGGCGCAGTAGTGCCGCAGTTGTCAGGGTGAAACCGGGTCGTCCGGGTCGGCGTCCGCCGGTTGCTTGTGGTCCATTTCCTCGCGGCTGATTTCACGCGGCGCCGGGCCTGGTTCCGCCGGCTTGCCGGTGGCCGGCGCCGGCTGGGCCGGCGGGCTTTGCTTGTCGGGCGTCTGGTTCATCGCATCGTCCTTTTCCTGAAATCATCAGGTCATCAGGTCATCAGGTCATCACGGCTTTTCTTCGCCGCCTTCGGAAAACCGCGAACGCCGGCGGCGGTCGCCAAGGATGTTACGCAGTCCGACAATGCTGATGTCGGTCAGTTCATGCATGCGGATCAGCATTGCCGCGTCGACTTCCCGCCGCATTTCGCGCAGGTCGCAGATCACGGACTCATCCACTTCCAGCGCCTCGCTCAGCGCGGCATCGTTTGGCAGGTTGAGCTCGTCCAGGATGGAATCGAGCAAGTGGTTGGAATCGTAACTGCCGAGGTCCGGGTCGTCGGCGCTGTCTCCTTGACCCCGCCCGCCTGGCCAGTAAAGAGCCATGTTGTTCTCCTTGAAGCTTGGGAGACCGCACATTGGGGCAGGAACAGGAAACTCAAGCTGCGCCGCAGCACGCCGGCGCACAGGAAAGCCTGTCCGGCGCAGTGCCTGTCGGCACCATGCGCCGGCTCCAGCCGGCCTTCAGCGGCGGGCGCCGCCGCGCGACAGCAGCGCATGCAGGATGATGGCGCCGAAGGTGGCGGTGCCGATGCCGCCCAGCGAGAACTGGCCGAGCTTGAGCGTGAAGTCGCCGGCGCCCAGCACCAGGGTGACGGCGGCGACGATCAGGTTTCGGTTGTCCGAGAAGTCGACCCGGTTCTCGACCCAGATGCGGGCGCCCGCCACCGCGATCAGGCCGAACACCACGATGGACACGCCGCCCAGCACCGCGCCGGGGATGGTCTGGATCACCGCGCCGAATTTCGGCGAGAAGCCCAGCACGATGGCCATCAGCGCCGCCACCACGAACACCAGCGTGGAATAGATGCGGGTGACCGCCATCACGCCGATGTTTTCGGCATAGGTCGTCAGGCCGGTGCCGCCCATGCTGCCCGAGAGCATGGTGGCCACGCCGTCGCCGAGGAAGGCGCGGCCCATGTACTGGTCGAGGTTCTTGCCGGTCATGGCGCTGACGGCCTTGATATGGCCGAGGTTCTCGGCCACCAGGATGATGGCCACCGGCGCCAGCAGCGCCATTGCATCGGCCTTGAACACCGGCGCGACGAAGGTCGGCATGCCGAACCATGCGGCATTGGCCACCGCGGCGAAATCGATGGGCTTGCCCAGGCCGGCGCCGTTGGTCAGCAGCGCATAGATCAGATAGGCCAGCAGCAGGCCGATCAGGATCAGGAGGCGCTGCGCCATGCCGCGGGTAAACACCGCCACGCCGCCCACGCACAGCACCGTGGCCAGCGCCATCCAGGCATCGAAGCTGTTGGCGGTCACGCCCTTGACCGCGATCGGCGCCAGGTTCAGGCCGATCACGGCCACCACCGCGCCGGTGACCACCGGCGGCATCAGCTTCTCGATCCAGCCGGTGCCGACCGCGCTGACCAGGAGGCCTATCAGCGCATACAGCGCGCCGCAGGCAATGATGCCGCCCAGCGCAACGCCGAGGTTGGTATTGGGCCCCTGCCCGCCATAGCCCGACACCGCGATCACCAGCCCGATGAAGGCAAAGCTCGAACCGAGATAGCTGGGCACCCGTCCGCCGACAAACACGAAGAACAGCAGCGTGCCGATGCCCGACATGAAGATCGCCAGATTGGGATCGAAGCCCATCAGGAGCGGCGCCAGCACCGTGGCGCCAAACATCGCCACCACATGCTGCAGACCCATGGCGATGGTCTGCGGCCAGGGCAGGCGCTCATCGGTGCTGATCACCTGGCCCAGGCCATCCTCGGTGCCTTGCCGCACACGCCATTGCGGGAAATATCCCATCCGTATTCTCCATCAGAGGCGGCCGACTGGCTGCGCCGCCGGCCGCGGTTCAAAAATGTTGCGCGCGGCAAGTTTATTGACTGAAAGGCGAAATCACAATGACTGGATGTTGTCTTTTGCAGGACTTTTTCATGCCGTTCCAGCATGGTGCGGCTGACTCATTCAAATGGAGCGCAAGCAGCCGTCGCTGCTCCGGAGCGGCGCAGTCCATGCATCGGAAACGGGCGCGGCGATTAGCCCAGCAATTGCGGATTGCGCTGCCAGGTCGCGTAGTTGAGCACGCTGGCAAACGCCACCCAGGCCAGGTAGGGCAGCAGCAGCGCGCCCGCCAGCGACCGGATGCGCCAGAACGCCGCGGTGGTGGCGGCGATCAGCGCCAGCAGCAGCAGCACATCGATGAAGGCAAGCCCGCCACGGTGCCAGGCAAAGAACAGCCAGCTCCACAGCGCATTGACCGCCAGCTGCAGCAGAAACAGCCAGGCCGCATGGCCCATGCCGCGCCAGCCCCGCTCCCGCCATGCCAGCCAGGCCGCCACGCCCATGGTCAGGTAGAGCATGCTCCAGACCGGGCCAAAGACGGCGCCCGGCGGCGCCCAGTCAGGCCGCGCCAGTTCGGCATAGAAGCTGCCCGCATTGATGGATGCAGCCGCGCCCAGCGCGGCGGTCAGGAAACAGGGCAGCAGCCAGGCCAGGAGGCCCAGGGCTTGCTTGTGCAGTGGCATGCCGGTCATGGTTTATATCCTTTGAAAGTGTGAAAGTCTGTGTCGGCCGTGGCATCGCGGCCTCTGCGCAAGGACGTGCCTGCAGGACGCCGGACAGATGCGCGGCAATGCCGTACCCCGCGACTCAACGCCCGCCCTGGCTGCCGTCGCCGGCATTGCCGAGCAGCGCCTGCAGATGCTGGCTGACCATCCTGAAACCGATCTGCTCCTGTTCCAGCCGCAAGCCGGTGCGAATCCGGTTATCACGCAAGGCATCGTACAGCGCCTGCTCATCGGCTGTAAGCCGGTGCAGGTCCGATATGACAGGCGTGGCTTCCCTGCCCCACACTGCCTCGTGCGCATCCAGCGTCTGCCGGTCCATCAGGAATGAGACCACATGGGGGAAGTGGCCGCGCAGCTGATCAAGAATGGCGAAACCGTGGGTATCGATGTCGCCCCAGTAATACAGGGTGCAATCGTTGAGCCAGGCACTTCGGGCCAGCGCTTCCCAGCCGTAGCCGGCGCCAAAGAGCACGATGGATTCCGGCACCGGCGGAAAGGCCAGGAAATTGGTCTCGTTTTCGGTGATGAACACCCGCTTCACGGCAGGCCGCAGGCGGCTGAAGCTTTCGGCGTCCAGGGTGACATCGGGCGATGCGACGCCCCATACCACCCGCAGTTGCGCATCAAGCACGCGCAGGCGCAGGCGCACCGGCTTTTCCAGAAAGCCATAGCGGCCGGCAAACTGCGCCACCCCGGTTTTGGCTGCGTCAATGGCTTGCGGCGGCAACGCCAGGTCGAGCAGTTCGGCCAGCACGCCGCGGCGGGCTTCGATGAACTTGGTGTGCACGCCGGGCAGGTCGACCTGGCGCAGGTAGACGCCGGGCCGAGGATGGTCTTTCAGCCATTGCACCACCGCCAGCAGCCGGGCCCAGTCGTCAGCCAGCGCCAGGGCCTGCAGCGGGCGCCGTTCCAGCCAGGGCAACAAGCCGGGCTGGGCTTGCCGCGTCGCAGTGACCAGCGTCGCAAACCGGTACCACTCGCGCTCCTTGCCCAGCAGGGCCAGCGCATCCTCGATGCCGTCGACCCAGGCGCTGGCCGGCAGGCGCTGCGCGCCCTGTACCCGGTGACGGACTTCCTGCCATTCCAGGCGTATGCGCGCCATCGCGGCCAGTTCGGTGGACCATGCGCGCACCGCGTCGAAGCGGTTCGTGATGTCTGCCGACCCGGGGCCCTTCAGCGTCAGGCGCAATGGAAAGCCGTTCTGGCCCGATGCAGCCTGGCGCAGCAGGCTTCCGCGCTCCCACAACTGCAGCAGCTGCGCCTTCAGGTCCCTGGCGCCGGTCCAGGCCGTCACGGCGTTTCCCGGCCGCCCATGGCCGCCATGGTCGCCTTCTGTCCCTGGTATTCGTCGATGGCCAGATTTCGCAGCCGCGACGAACGGCCGCCCTCGTTATGCACGAAGCCCACGCTAGCCACATAGGGTTCGATGATGTGGATCTTCTGCAGCGGCGTCACGATCAGCAGCTGCAGGTTGAGCTGCCGGAACAGCTTCAGGCCGTACTGCGCAGACTCGTCGGAACCGCGGCCGAAGGCTTCGTCGATCACGACGAAACGGAAGGAGCGCGAGCGCACCGCCCCCCACTCCAGGCCGAACTGATAGGCCAGGCTGGCCGCCAGAATGGTGTAGGCCAGCTTTTCCTTCTGGCCGCCCGACTTGCCGCCGGAATCGGAATAGTGCTCGTGCTCGGTCCCGTCTTCCCGCCAGCGTTCGCTGGCGGCGAACAGAAACCAGTTGCGCACATCAGTGACCTTGGCGGTCCAGCGCCGGTCCTGCTCGGACAGCCCGTCCCGGCCGCGGAAGCGGTCGACGATGGCCTTGACCTGAACAAACTTGGCTTCGGAGTACTGAGCATCGTCGGAGCCGGTCACGGCACCTTCCGTGCAGGCACGCAATTCCTGCTGGAATTCGCGGATCTCGGCGTCCGGGCTCAGTTGCGACTCCAGCACGATAAAGCGTCCCGGGTTGTAGTCGATCTCGGCCAGGGACTTGTTGATCTGGCCTATGCGTTCCCTAATGGTCTCCCGCTCGCGCGCCAGCTGGGCGTTGAAATTGGCGATCTCATTGATGGTATTGACATTGAGCAGTTCCTTGAAGCGCGACACGAAGCGCGGCAAGTCGTCGCCGTTCAATTGCGTCAACAGGCTCTCGTATTCGAAGGCCGCTTCCAGGCTGGCGTCGATTTCCGCGGTTTCCAGCTTGAAGGCTTCCTTGAAGGACGACATGGCCTTGATGATCTTTTCCGCCAGCCGCTTCTGCCTGTGATCCTCGGCGTCGATGCGCGACTGCAGCCAGGCGCGCACATCCTGCTCACGGTTGTCGCAGGATTCCACGCTCAACTGATGCTCGCCCAATGCCTCGGCGCGCATCGCGGCCAGCCTGGCATGCAGCGCCTCGTCGGCCACGGCGTCGGCAAGCAGCTGCCAGGTCTGCTCGCGCAATGCCTGCGCATCCGCGCGCCGCTGCTCGGCCCTGGCCTGTTTGGCCTGCGCCTCGCGCAGGTCAACGCCGGTTTTCTGCTGCGCCTGCTGCAGATCGCGCAGGCTGTCGTTGAGCTGCTTGAGCACATCCGACGCTGCCTCCAGGCGCTCGCGCTCATCCTTCAGCTGCGCGATGTCGGCGGCCACGGCGCGCCAATCCAGCTCATCGAAGACGCTGAACTCCTCGAGACGGGTGAGGGCATCGAGCCGGCCTGCCAGTTGCTGCCTTTCATTCTGGATCGCGCCGATCCGGCTGCCGATCTCGCCCAGCCGCGTCTCGAGCTGGCGGCGCCTGCCTTCCAGCGCCGCGATCTTGGCATCGTTGCTCCAGCCCAGCACATAACGGCTGCGGTCGTCGATGCGGTGGCGGTCATCCTTTTCATGCCGGCCGGTCGGGTCCTTGACCTGGCCGGCGCGGGTGATGGCGCGCGCCTCGCGCCGGAACTGTTCCTGGGTGGCGCAGCAGGCGACGTCGAAGCGATGGGCCAGCTCGCGTTCCAGCCAGTCGTAATGCGCGGAATCGGGCTTGATGGCCAGCTTGCGCACCAGCGAATCGCGGTGCAGCTCGGGCAAGTCGGCGGACTTGCGCGGCCGCACGTGGAAGTAGACCAGCCGGCCGCGCAACTGGGCCTTGTCCACCCATTCCGCCACCGCCTGGTAATGCGCCTGCGGCACCAGCATGGCCAGGCCGAAGCCGCGCAGCAGGCGTTCGGCCGCGCCTTCCCAGGCGCGCTCCTCTTCCCGCACCTGGATCAGTTCGCCGGCGAAGGGCATGTCTTCCAGGTCCAGGCCCAAGGCGGCGCAGATCGCGGCCCGGATCTGCACCTGCTGGTCGTCGATATTGCTGCGGCGGCGCTTCAGGCTGTCGATTTCGGCGCTTTGCTGCGTGTGTTCCTGCCGGCCCTGGCTCAGCGCCACGCTGTGCTCGGTCAGCTGGTTTTGCAGATCCGCGTCGCGCTGGCGCGCCTCGTCGCGCCAGGACTGGTATTTGCCTCGCTGCGCCGCAAAGGCCGCGCCATCCGCCGTCGCCGGCTCGTCCAGCACGGCCGCCAGCTGGGCGTAACGCGCATCTTTGGCGCGGCGCATGTCGCGCAACTGTTCCTTCGCGGCGATGTCGGCGGCCAGGCGGCCGAGCCGGTCGCCGCCGTTGTCATGAATCGCCTGCCTGATGTCGTCGATCCGGCGCGCCTGCTCGCCATGAGCGGCGTCGAGCTTGCGCGCCTGAGCGTCGAGGCGGTCCCATTCCTCGTCCAGCAGCGCGAGGCGGCGATCGATCAGTTCCAGCTTCAGGCCGGCGAAATGGACGCGCAGGCTGTCGCGGCAGCGGCGCAGTTCCTCGACCTCGACCTCCAGCGATTGGTGCCGATGGCAGTCCGCCACCAGAGGCGTGAGCAGCTCCACCTGCTGGCGGGTCTTCAGCACTGCCTGGTAAGCCCGGTTGAGGTCGTCGAAGTGGCCGACCAGGGCCTGGATGCGCGGCGCCACATCGAACGGCTCCAGCATGTGGCTGCGCACGAAGTCGGTCAGGTTGCCGACCGACTTCATCGACACCGTCTGATGGAACAGTTCCAGCGCCTGATCGTTGTCGATGCCGAAGCGGCGGCGGAACCAGGCCGCATAAGGCGGAAAGCTGTCGTGCAGCTCGGCGCCCAGGCCGCGCAGCTTCTTGCGCAGCTGGGCAATGTCCGCGCCAAAGCCGGCAAAGTCGTCCGCGATCGACAGGTCGCGCTCGGCGCCGGCGAAAAAGCGCGCCGGCTGTCCTTGCGCTTCCTTCATCCAGAACACCTGGGCCAGCGTCACCGTCTGATCGTAGCCGGCATTGTGGAACACGCCCAGGATGACCGAATAGCTGTGCTGGTCGCGCAGCGACACCGGCCTGGCGGCGCCGGTGACTTCATTGCGCTCGGACTTGTAATGCCCGAGCACATAGGAGCGCAGGGTACGCTCCCTGCTGTCGGCGCCGGCCGCCTTGTTGTAGGCGATGCGGTTGGCCGGCACCAGCAGGGTGGTGATCGCATCGACCAGGGTCGACTTGCCCGAACCGATGTCGCCGGTAAGCAGGCCATTCCTGCCATTGAGCTGCAGTGTCCAGACCCGGCTGTCGAAGGTGCCCCAGTTCAGCACTTCCAGCCGCATCAGGCGAAAGCCCGACAGGGTATCGTCGGCCAGGAAGTCCAGTCCCAGCGAGTGGCGGTCATTCATCGTCGCCTCCCGGGGCCGATGCGGCCGCGCCGTTGAGCTGCGCCTGGTACGCCGCAAGGCGCGCATCGAACTCGCCCAGCCATTGGGCATCGACGAAGGCCTTCAGGATGCGCCGCACCTCGTAACTGGCGGCGGCGCCGGCGGCCGGCTTGAGCCTGTGCAGAAAGCCCAGGTCCACCACCCTGTTGATCGAGCTGTCGATCTGGTCGATCAGCCTTGCCTCGTTCGGACCATGCGGCAGGAATACCCGCACCAGTTCCACGATGTCGTCGCGGCCCAGCACCAGCCGGGTGTCGCCGCCGCCGGCATCGAACTCGGCCAGCTTCTTGCGCAGCAGCGCCAGCAGCAGGCTGACCGGAAAGGACAGCGGCCGGCGCGCCACCAGGCGCGGCAGGCGCGCGGACGCTTCGTCGTCCGCCGATTCCGCACGGCTCTTCAGAAAGGCATGGCCTTCAGCCTCGTCCAGTATCAGCTCCAGGCCCAGCACGGCCGCGTAATCCCGGACCCGCGCCTGCAGGTTCAGGAGCGCTGCCCACTGGCGCTCGTCGCCTTCGCGGTAAAGCACCCCCTTCAACAGGCCGATCAGCAGCGCCGATAGATCGGCGGCGGGCGCCGGACTCGCCTGGGAGAGTTGTTCTTCCATTTCTTCCTTCCGTTTCAACGCATGAAGATCACGCGCGGCAACCGCGCGCTGCGGGTGAGCTGCGATCCATCGGCCGCTAGCGCCTGCCAGGCAATCGGCTCGGACCTGTCCTCGTCGACCGCGCTGCTGAACGTCTCGCTGCCCAGCTGCAGATAGGCAAGCAGTTCGGCCAGGCCATGTTGCAGCGGCTGGGCCGCCACCAGTTCACGCAGGCTGACCTGGGCCTTTTCCTGCAGCGCGTGGCGGATGTGACGCGCCAGACGCGCCTTGTCGACCACCACCTGATCGAACAGGGCCGAAGGATCGATGTCCTCATCGCCTGGCAGCGGCGCCAGCTCGGCGATCGCCGGCCGCAGCGCGGGCGCGAACAGGGGCCGTTCCATCGCCAGCTCTATTGTGGCGCCGGCTTCGGCGATCTCCATGAAATCGCCGGCCGGCGGCGCCTCGCGCAAGGCCAGCGCCTTGCCCTCGATGCCATGCAGGATATCCATGATGCGGCGGTTTTCCAGCCAGGCCTGGTCGTCCAGAAAGCGGCGCAATTGCTGGGACAGGGCTGCCACCGTGCGCTGCGCATGCTCGCCCGCCTCCATCCAATCGTAATGCACCCGGCGCATGCGCTCGTCGGGCTGCAGGTCGCTGACGGCGGGCAGCGACAGGGCGCGCTCCAGCAGCGCGCTCAATTCCTCCTGGCGCCGGCTCGACAGCAGGAAGTCCCAGAATGCGCGGAAGCTCTTGCCCTGGTCGGAATCGGCGATCGCGTCGCGCTCGCTCATGATTTCCTCCAGCAGCGCGCCCTTGCCGCCTTCCCACAGCGCGATGCGCTCGCGCACCCTCCGGTCCAGCAGGCGAAAGTTGTGCTCCACTTCGCGAAAGTCCGAAAGCAGTTCGCGCGCGCCCTGGGCGAACTGCTGAAAGCGATCCTTGAGCGCGGTGTCGTCCAGCAGGGGCACGTCGCCGCCCAGCACCCGGCCGATCTCGGCGTCGATCGCATCGCGCTGGCGCTGCAATTCGGCGATGCGCCGGGCCGGATCGGGTTCGCTGCCCTGGTCCAGTTGCTTGAGCAGCTCGAACAGCATCAGCAGCCGCGACTCGGTGCCGACGAACTGGCGCTCGGACAACTGCGCCAGCCAGGCGATTGCTTTCTCGGTCGCCGGCGTCAGGTCGAACTGGGCTTCGTCGGTTCCGGGACGATAGAACTTGCGCAGCCAGCCCTTGTCGGGCGCCGCCCAGTCATTGAGGTAATCGGAGGCCGGCTTGGGAAAGGCCGATTCCCCGAGCTGCTGACGCACCGGATACAGCTCGTCTTCCAGCGCCTCCGCCAGATCCGCCGCCGCCATCACCCGCGCATTCGGCACGATGAATACGCGATGCAGAAAACTGGCGATCAGGGTCGCATGATCGGAACGCAGCAGGCGCCAGGCAGGATGATGGGTGCGCAGCGCTTCAAGCGTGGCGAAGTCCAGGTTCACCATGCGGCTGCTCCGGCCATGAGCTGCGGCCAACGTGCGGCCACGATGCCGCACGGCCTGCCCCGATTTGTGTTCATGGTCATGATTGAGCGGTGATGGTTGCGCCGCGCCGGCGGCTTCTGGCAGAAAACGGGGGGAGTTTACCAAGCTATGCGCCGGCTGGCGATGTGGCGCGCAGGAACGGCTGCCGACGGCATGCTTGCAGGCCAGCTGCCGGCAGACGAACGCGCCATGCAAACGAAAGAGCCCAACCGTAATCGGTTGGGCGCTGATGGATGGTGGAGCGGAGGAGGATCGAACTCCCGACCTTCGCATTGCGAACGCGACGCTCTCCCAGCTGAGCTACCGCCCCATGGGATCCGATTGTAGTGGAGGCCGCGCGCGGCGCGCAAGCATCCGCTGATGCGCGCCATGCCTATAATTGCGGCCCACAAGGAGGACTTCATGCGTACCACGATCTATCACAACCCCGCCTGCAGCAACTCGCGCGGCGCGCTTGGCCTGATCCGCGAAGCCGGCATCGAGCCGGACATCATCGAGTATCTGAAAACGCCGCCCGACCGGGCCACGCTGGCGAAACTGATCGCCGACGCGGGCCTGACCGTGCGTGGCGCAATGCGTGAAAAGGAGCCCATGTACCGCGAGCTGGCGCTGGACGACCCCACGCTCGCCGATGACGCACTGCTGGACGCGATGCTGGCCCACCCGGTGCTGATCAACCGCCCGTTCGTGGTAACCGGGCGCGGCACCCGGCTGTGCCGGCCGCCCGAACTGGCGCTGGAGATCCTGCCGCCGCGCCCGCAGAACGCCTGACGCGCCGGCACGGCATCAGCGCCGCTCGGCTGTATGCGTCTGCTGCCAGTTCATGATGCGTGCGCGCAGTTGCTTGACCTCGCGCAGGATCTCGGCCTGACGCGCCGGCTCCGCCGGCGGCGGCGGCGCATTGCCCTTGGCGAAGCCGGTTTCCATCCGCGCCAGGTCTTCCATCAGCGCCACCATGCGCTGCAGGTCCGCCAGCAACGGCACCCGCGGGTCGCCGGCAGGCAGCCTGATCGCCGCCAGTTCCCCCGCTGTCTTGTGCAGCGCTTGCGCATGCACGGTTTGCTGGCGCAGCACGCGCAGGGACTGGGTCATGCGGCCGGCATTGGCGGCGCGCTCTTCCAGCGCCATGCGGGTCATGATCATGTCGAAGTCGCGCAGCGCCTGCTCCATCGCGCTGCCCGCCTGGAAGGCGCCCCGCACATCGACCGCAGCCGGCGGCGCGCTCGCCGCCAGCACGACGGTGGCGGCCACTGCCGCCACACTGGCGGCAAGGGTTCGATTACGGGCCTGGCTTGCGCTGCCACGGCCGCTGATGCGCTCCGGCAGGATCAGCGCCAGCAGGCAGCCGGCCAGCAGGCCGCCGACATGGGCCGCATTGTCGACCCGGCCGCTGCCGAAGCCGCGCAGCATGCCGTCCAGCAGCAGCAGGCCGATCCCGGCCAGGGTATAGAAGCTCAGCATGGTAGGCAGGAAACGCCGGTGCCGCAGCGCCGCCACCAGCAGTGCGCCGGCCACGCCGAATACCGCGCCGGAGGCGCCGACCGCGGTGCCATGCTGGGCCGAGAAATGCAGGCTGAGCGCGCTCCCGGTCAGTCCGGCGCCAAGATACAGCAGCAGAAAGCGCCGGCTGCCGTACACCCGTTCCACGGTCGGGCCGGTGCACAGCAGGCCGGCCATGTTCATCGTCAGGTGCATCAGGCCGCTGTGCAGGAACACCGCGGTGAGCAGACGCCACCATTGGCCGCGCTGCACTTCGGACGCGGCATTGCCTCCCCATGCCAGCATCTGCTCCGCCGGCGCCTGCAGCAGCGCGGCGCCCGAGGCCAGTGTCAGCAGCCAGACGGCGACGTTGAGCACCACCAGCGCATAACTGACCCAAGGCTGGCGCGCCAACGCCTGGCGCCGGTTGGCAAAGGCAGCGGCCGCGCCCGGCGGCCGCGCGGCATCAACGCCGGCGTCTGCATGGAGCGGCGTGGACGCAGGCCGATGCGTCGACACGGGCTGTGCTGGCTGCCTGTCCTGAAATGGTTCCACGGTATGTCGTCGATGCGACCCTGGGTGCGTTGAAAGGAATTTTCTAAGCTGGCAATGGCGCTTGCTGCCTGCCGGTGACGACGGCGTCCTGATGCCAGTCGGCAAGCTACCAGAAAAGCGGCACCGCTGCACGGGGGCGATGCTGCAGGCGGCAGTCAGGCGGTCACGCCTACCCGGTCTGCCTGCACCCGCCTTGCCAGCGACAGCCGCTGCCCGAGCGGCCGCTCGACGCAGCGAAAAAAGGCGGCGCCGGCAGCCACGCTGGCAACCCAGGCCACCAGCATGCCCAGGCCCTGCCAGCCAGCCGTCCCCGGCATGACGCGGGTGAACAGTGCGTTGACCAGCAAACATACCGGGAAGTGCACCAGAAATACCGAATAGGAAATCCGGCCCAGCCAGCCCAGCAGCGGCGTGAAGATGGTAGCGCGCCCGCTGGAACGCCAGAACGCCAGCAGCAGCGACAGCACCGCTGCCAGCGCAATGCGCTCGCGAAAATCGATGGCCAGTGCCAGCAGCGGGCAAAACAGGATCGCGGCCAGCAGCAAGCGCCTGCGACCCGCGGCGCCGGACCGTGCCCACCAGGCCAGCGCGCCCAGGCCGTAACTACCGAAAAAATACGGAGCCCAGACGTCCAGCGCGGCATGTCGATTGAACACCAGCAGCGAGGTGGCCGCCAGCAGCGCAATAAGCAGCGGCACCAACCAGGGCCGGCGCACGGCATCCGCAACCAGCCCGCCCCTGCCGCACAGCCACACCACCGCCGCCATCAGCGCATAAAGCTGGAAATCAATGGCGACATACCAGGCGCCCGCGGAAATGGCCTCGTAACCCAGGATGTCATGCGCCAGCAAAACATGGGCTGCCAGCTGCGCCAGCGTGGTCGGCGCGGAAATCGAATAGTGGTTCATCCAGCCGGCGGCCAGCGCAGAAGCGCAGCTTGCCAGCAGCATCGCCACGATGAACGGCGGCGCCAGTTTCAGATAGCGGCGCGCCAGCAGGCTGGCCAGGCCCGGCGTTGCGCCCGGCCTGGCTACACCGTCCGGGCACAGCGAGCGCGCCGCCAGGAAACCGCCGATCACCAGGAACACCTGCACGGCCATGCGGGCATACACGTCCAGCCAGTCGATCAGCAGCGGCGCTGCCGGCCGCACGTGATCCGACATCGGCCCGTAGAACGCGAGATGGTGAAGAACGATCAGCTGTGCGGCGAGACCCTTGAATCCGTCAAGGAACCCAAGATGCTGTGCACCATTAGGGCGAGACTGCAGCTTAAGCACTGCGTCCTCGCATGGCGGGACAGGCAGGAACAAGGCGGCTTCGCATCGGCGCGGAATGCGCGTCACTGGCGTGGTCAATCATCGGGCGTTTCAATCGGGGAACTCGGAAAAAAGCCGCCATTATCGCCGTTTTATGGATAAAAAGTTAACCTTGGGAAAAAGTGTGCTGCCCGCCAGAATTTCCGACCGTTAACGTACTGTCAGGTCGCTTGCGCCAGCAGGCATTCCCAGTAGCCCACGTCGAGCCACTGGTCGAATTTCCGTCCGACTTCCCGCATCCGTCCAACGGCACAGAAGCCGAACGCCTCGTGCAGCGCCACGCTGGCCTCGTTGGGCAGCACGATGCCGGCCAGTACCGCATGCACTCCCCGCCCGCGCAGGGCCTGCAGCAGCGCCTGATACAAGCGCGTGCCCAGGCCCATGCCGGCACTGCCGGGCGCAATATAGACCGACGATTCCACCGTATGCCGGTAAGCGCTGCGCGGCTTCCATGCGGTGGCATAGGCATAACCGGCCACCGCGCCATCGATTTCGGCAACGAGGAACGGGAGCGCGGGAAGAATGGCCTCGATGCGCCGCGCCATTTCGTCGGCGCCGATTGCTTCTTCCTCGAAGGTGGCGGTGGAATGCAGGATGAAGTGGTTGTAGATCTGGCAGATTGCCGGGGCATCGGCAAGCGTGGCGGCACGTATCATGGCAAAAGTTTCTTGGGGGAATGTTGTTATTGTAATCCGCCTGCCGCCCTCCCTGCTTGCGCGCCGCCGCTACCGCTACCGCTACCGCTACCGCTACCGCTACCGCTACCGGTAGTTCTAGTGCTCAGTCGACTGGAAACTCGTCGGGCGGCGCCAGCGGATGTGCCGGGCGCCTGTCGACCGACAGGTATTTCTGCTCGCAATGGCTGACATCGACCTGAGCGACGCAGGCCTCGAAATCGTCCGCCACGCCGGCACTTTCGAAGGTGTAGATGATGTCGTTGACCTGCACTTCAGTCGGGGAAATCCGGATATTTGCCATCGGCAGTCTCTCTTGGTGGTGAATCAGAAATGGAACGGAGACCTATCCGACTCCATAAATACCGGGCGGTTTCAACGACGGGTGCGATTGATTTGCGTGAGGCGATCAGGTCTTCGGGTCATGGCAACCTGCGGGGATGGTGCTGGGTTTCAAAACCGGCATCCGGGTGCGATGCGCGCATTCAAGCGGTCATTGCGACCGCCATGCCAGCACTTGCGCTACGATGCCTCGCCATCGTCATGGCGAGCGAGTACATCCTCCGCCAACTCCATTCTGAAAGTCGCCAGGGCATGCCGCACCCGCAGCATTTTCAGCATCAACTCCGCCTGCTCGCTGCTATCGCTCCCGGCAGCGGTCATCGCAACAATGACTTCCTGCAGCGCATTCAGTCTCTGCTCGAGTTCCTCGATATGAATATCGATCAGGACCAGGCCCGGTTGCTGATGCACTTTGTCTTCCATGCCTGTCCTTGTTGAGTTTGGAGCATGGTAGGCGTGATTGGGGATTCTGACGGTATGCATGCTGACATAGGCGGGGATACGGCGCGACTCGGCTTGCAGAAATAAAAAAGCCCCTGGCGGGGCCTGTTGAATTCCTGGCGGAGAGAGGGGGATTCGAACCCCCGATAGGCTATGAACCTATACACGCTTTCCAGGCGTGCGACTTAAACCACTCATCCATCTCTCCTGCATCTGGCGGTAGCGCGGCGCGGCCGGCGCTACCCGACGAAGGCGCAGATTATAGCAAAATTTCCCAGAAACACACGTCTTTTTGCATCGTCCGGAAATCATGGTTTAGGAACCAGGGATTTCCGCCTCGCAACCACTCGCGACCATAAAAAAGCCGCCGCGCGGCAGGCGCGGCGGCTGGAATGGCACGCCTGATCAGATCGCGTGCTTGAGCTGATCCAGGATGGCCGGGTTTTCCAGGGTCGAGACGTCCTGCGTGATTTCCTCGCCCTTGGCCAGCACCCGCAGCAGGCGGCGCATGATCTTGCCGGAACGGGTCTTGGGCAAGTTGTCGCCGAAGCGCAGTTCCTTGGGCTTGGCGATCGGTCCGATTTCCTTGCCTACCCAGTCACGCAACTCCTTGGCGATCTGCTTGGCTTCGTCGCCAACCGGGCGCGGACGCTTCAGTACGACGAAGGCACAGATCGATTCGCCGGTGGTTTCATCCGGCTTGCCGACCACGGCGGCTTCGGCCACCAGTGGATGCGCCACCAGCGCCGACTCGATTTCCATCGTGCCCATGCGGTGGCCGGAGACATTCAGCACATCGTCGATGCGGCCGGTGATGGTGAAGTAGCCGTTGTCCTTGTTGCGGATCGCGCCGTCGCCGGCCAGATAGGTCTTGCCGCCCAGCTCCTCGGGGAAGTAGCTCTTCCTGAAGCGCGCCGGATCGTTCCAGATGGTGCGGATCATCGAGGGCCACGGACGCTTGACCACCAGGATGCCGCCCTGCCCGTTCGGCAGGTCTTGCCCGGTCTCGTCGACGATGGCCGCCATGATGCCCGGCAGCGGAAGCGTGCAGGAACCCGGCACCATCGGGGTTGCGCCCGGCAGCGGCGTGATCATGTGGCCGCCGGTTTCGGTCTGCCAGAAGGTGTCGACGATCGGGCACTTCTCGTGGCCGACGTTCTTGTAGTACCACATCCAGGCTTCCGGATTGATCGGCTCTCCCACCGAGCCCAACAGGCGCAGGGAAGACAGGTCGTAGCGGTCCGGGTGCACCGCCGGGTCGGCGTCGGCCGCCTTGATCAGCGAGCGGATCGCGGTCGGCGCGGTGTAGAAGATCGATACCTTGTGGCGCGCGATCATGTCCCAGAAACGGCCTGCGTTCGGGAAGGTCGGCACGCCTTCGAAGATGATCTCGGTCGCGCCCACCGCCAGCGGGCCATAGGTGATATAGCTATGCCCCGTCACCCAGCCAATGTCGGCGGTGCACCAGAACACGTCCTGCGGCTTGATGTCGAAGGTCCACTTCATTGTCAGCGCGGCCCACAGCAGGTAGCCGGCCGAGGAATGCTGCACGCCCTTGGGCGTGCCGGTGGAGCCGGAGGTGTAGAGGATGAACAGCGGATGCTCGCTCTCCACCCACTCCGGCTCGCAGCTATCCTGCTGCTGCGCCACCAGTTCATGCATCCACAGGTCGCGGCCTTCGGTCCAGCCGATCTTGCCCTTGGTGCGCTGGTAGACGACCACATTGCGCACTGCCTCGCAGCCGCCCAGCGCAAACGCATCATCGACGATGGCCTTGAGCGGCAGCTGCTTGCCGCCGCGCACCTGCTCGTCGGCGGTGATCACCGCCACCGCACCGGCGTCGATGATGCGCTCCTGCAGCGACTTGGCGGAAAAGCCGCCGAACACCACCGAGTGCGTCGCACCGATGCGGGCGCAGGCCTGCATCGCCACCACGCCCTCGATCGACATCGGCATGTAGATCACGACCCGGTCGCCCTTCCTGATGCCCAGCGACTTCAAGCCATTGGCGAACTGGCAGACGCGGCCGTGCAGTTCGCGATAGGTCAGTCGGGTGACTTCGCCGCCGTCGGCCTCGAAGATGACAGCGGTCTTGTCGGCATTGCCGTTTTCCAGGTTGCGGTCAAGGCAGTTATAGGAAACGTTGAGCTTGCCGTCGCCAAACCATTTGTAGAAAGGCGCGTCCGACTCGTCCAGCACCTGGGTGAATGGCTGCTGCCAGCTCAGGTTCTCGCGCGCCAGCCGGCCCCAGAATCCCTCATAGTCGCGCTCGGCTTCGTCGCACAGGGCGCGGTATGCGTCCATGCCGGAAATCGCGGCCTGGCTGGCCAGTTCGGCCGACGGATTAAAGATGCGGCTTTCCTGCTTTAAAGCTTCCATGTCTGCCATGTTCGTCTCCTGCCTTAATTAAATGAAAAGTTGCTGCTCACGATAGACGCAAGGACTTACTCGTTCCTTACATTGTCTGATGCATAATGTCGGGCTTTTATCCCCGGGGCATAGCCGCAGACCGCACATGCTGTTGCAGTGTAGAATGCCGGCGGCGCAGATGCTCCAATTTGATACAAGCCAAAATCACAATGACGATGTCCCAGAATTCCGAGAAACAGGTCACTAAACCCATCGGCCCGCTTGCCAGCTTCATCTTCATGAGCCGCTGGCTGCAACTGCCGCTGTACCTCGGCCTGATCCTCGCGCAGTGTGTCTATGTCTATCATTTCTGGGTAGAGCTGTCCGACCTGATCGGCGCCGTGCTGGGCAATCCCGACTCGCTGGCGCATATCCTCGACGCCGTCACCGTGGACGGCGCGCCGCGGCCTTCCAAGCTGACTGAAACCACCATCATGCTGGTGGTGCTTGGACTGATCGATGTAGTGATGATTTCCAATCTCCTGATCATGGTGATCGTTGGCGGTTACGAGACCTTCGTCTCGCGCATGAATCTTGAGCAACATCCAGACCAGCCCGAATGGCTGTCCCACGTTAACGCCACCGTGCTGAAAGTCAAGCTCGGCACGGCCATCATCGGTATCTCGTCCATTCACTTGTTGAAGACCTTCATCAACGCCAGGGCCTATGACGAGAAGACCCTGCTTGCACAGACCGGCATCCACCTGGTGTTCCTGATCTCGGCGCTGGCGATTGCCTACAGCGACCGCATCATGTCAATGACAGCCAATGCCGACCGCGACACTCACTGACCTCAAAGACGCTCACATGACTACCATCATCAAGCAAGAAGACCTGATCGAATCCGTAGCGGCTGCGCTGCAATACATCAGCTACTACCACCCGGTCGATTACATCCAGCACCTGGCGCGCGCCTACGAGTCCGAGCAGAGCCCGGCCGCGAAGGACGCGATCGCCCAGATCCTGACCAACTCCAAGATGTGCGCCGAAGGCAAGCGGCCGATCTGCCAGGACACCGGCATCGTCAACGTGTTCCTGAAGATCGGCATGGACGTGCGCTTCGAGGGCTTCTCCGGCTCGATCCATGATGCCGTCAACGAAGGCGTGCGCCGCGGCTACAACAATCCGGACAACATGCTGCGCGCGTCCATCGTGGCCGACCCGCAATTCGAGCGCAAGAACACCAAGGACAACACGCCGGCCGTGATCCACATGGAAGTGGTGCCGGGCGACAAGCTCGACGTGCAGGTGGCGGCCAAGGGCGGCGGCTCGGAAAACAAGACCAAGTTCGTGATGCTCAACCCGTCCGACTCGCTGGTGGACTGGGTGCTGAAAACCGTGCCGACCATGGGCGCCGGCTGGTGCCCGCCGGGCATGCTGGGCATCGGCATCGGCGGCAGCGCCGAGAAGGCGATGCTGATGGCCAAGGAGTCGCTGATGGAAGACATCGACATGTATGAACTCCTGAAGCGCGGCCCGCAGAACAAGACCGAGGAGCTGCGCATCGAACTGTTCCAGAAGGTCAATGCGCTGGGCATCGGCGCGCAGGGCCTGGGCGGCCTGACCACGGTGCTGGACGTGAAGATCAACATGTACCCGACCCATGCGGCATCCAAGCCGGTGGCGATGATCCCGAACTGCGCCGCAACCCGCCATGCGCATTTCGTGCTCGACGGTTCCGGCCCCAGCTACATCGAGCCGCCGGCGCTGTCGGAATGGCCGGAAGTGCGCTGGACGCCGGACACCGAGAAGTCCAGGCGCATCGACCTCAACACGCTGACCAAGGAGGAAGTCGCTTCCTGGAAGCCGGGCCAGACGCTGCTGTTGAATGGCAAGATGCTGACCGGCCGCGATGCCGCACACAAGCGCATCCAGGACATGCTGGCCAAGGGCGAGAAGCTGCCGGTGGATTTCACCAACCGCGTGATCTACTACGTCGGCCCGGTCGATGCGGTGCGCGACGAAGCGGTCGGCCCGGCAGGCCCGACCACCGCCACCCGGATGGACAAGTTCACCGACATGATGCTGGAGCAGACCGGCCTGATCTCGATGATCGGCAAGGCCGAGCGCGGCCCGGTGGCGATCGAGTCGATCAAGAAGCACAAGTCGGCTTACCTGATGGCGGTTGGCGGCGCGGCCTACCTGGTGTCCAAGGCGATCAAGGATGCCAAGGTCGTCGGCTTCGAAGACCTCGGCATGGAAGCCATCTATGAATTCGACGTGCGCGACATGCCGGTCACGGTGGCGGTCGATTCCAATGGCGTCTCGGTGCACAACACCGGCCCGAAGGAATGGCAGGAGCGCATTGCAAAGGACAGCAGCATCAGCCGCATCCCGGTATCGGTTGGCTGATGTTGCCGTGACGATTGCGTCCCAGATGCCCACCGCGGTCCATGCCCCGGTGGGCATTTTCGATTCGGGGCTGGGCGGCCTGTCGGTGCTGCGCCATGTGCGCCGCCTGCTGCCGCATGAGGCGCTGGTGTACGCCGCAGATTCAGCCTTTGCGCCCTATGGCGGCAAGGACGAGGCTGCGGTTTTGGCACGCACCGTGGCAATGGCCGACTTCCTGGTGGCGCAGGGCGTGAAGGCGCTGGTCATCGCCTGCAATACCGCCACGGCCGGCGCGATCGTCGAGATACGCAGGCGCTATCCGGCGCTGCCTGTGGTTGGCGTGGAGCCGGGGCTCAAGCCGGCCGCATTGCACACCAGAAGCGGCACGGTAGGCGTGCTTGCCACCGAGCGTACCCTGGCCAGCCGGCGCTTCATCGCGCTGGAAGCGCAGATCGCCGAGGCCAGCGCCGTGCGCTTCATCGGCCAGCCCTGCCCCGGCCTTGCCGACCAGGTGGAAAAGGGAGAGTTGCGCTCGCCAGCCACCATGGCTTTAGTAAGCCGCTTCGTCGAACCACTGATCGCCGCCGGCGCCGATACCCTGGTGCTGGGCTGCACCCACTACCCGTTCCTGAGCGCGCAGATCGAATCGGCTGCCAGGCAAGCCGGCGCAGCCAGCCTTGCCATCATCGACACAGGCGACGCCGTAGCCAGGCAATTGGCAAGGCTGCTGGCAGACCACGGCCTGCTGCGCCCACCATCGGCGACGCCAGCGGCAATTGCTGCATGGACCACCGGCAGCGCCAGCAGCCTGGGCACGGCAATGCGCAAATTGCTGCATTTGACGGCCCCGGCGAAAAGAATTGCAGAAAGGCCGGATTAGATTTGCATGAGGGGGCTGTTGTTTGTATAATTGCCGCCTGTCTCGCAAGCAACAGCCGAGAGAACAGCATCAGTGGTGGCCGTAGCTCAGTTGGTAGAGTCCAGGATTGTGATTCCTGTCGTCGTGGGTTCGAGTCCCATCGGCCACCCCAAGAAATTCAAGCGAACAGCCCGGTCAACAGCCGGGCTTTTTGTTTTCGTGGCCACAAGGCGGGCCGCTGCGGATTCTGCCAGCCGCAGGCAGTACTCCCGTCAAGCGGCGCCGCACTACTGCGGTTCTACTTGTTCAGCCGATTAATATGTTCGCGCGCCGCATCCAGCAACTGGGTCTCCGCCGATTCCTGCGAGCCGGATTCGATCACGCTCATTTCGCTGCGAAACAGGTCGCCATCCTTTTCGCGGACATACGCGCCGTACCACTTTCCATCGCGCAGCTCAGCGCTTGCCGTCAACTTGTAGCCTTTGTAGTCGGTGGTCTGGGTCATGATGCACTCCTTCCATGCAAAACAGCGACGAATGCCAGTTTGACCAGCTTTATGGCGCGCTATTCCCACCCACGGCATGCATTCCGCTATTCGCGTGCCTAAACATCAAAAAATTTATCATGGGAAATTTATTAGTGGCACAATAGCTTTGTTAAATCGCAGAGTGTGCCTGCGTGCCTTCCATCACTATTTACCTCATGAAAAACGCCATTACCTGCTCAGTCATGCTTGCCGGCTACATTGCCGCGGCCGTGCTATTCCTTTGCGGCGCGCTGCTGTACCTGCCGATTGGCATGGTCGCCGCCTGCGTGGAAGTAGCGCGTGACCGCAAGGCGCGCACCTCGGCGCTGGAAGTGAAGCCGCTGCTGCCCAAACTGGGCAAGGAGTAAGAGACAGGCGAGACAGGCCGGCTCTGCGCTGGCCCTTGGCTTCAGGCGGGCTGCAGGGGACGCTGTGTCTGCAGCTGGAAATAACGCTGCGCCATGAATGTCTCGGCCTGTGCGGCAGGCACGGGTCGCGAAATGAAATAGCCCTGTACCTCGTTGCAGCCCAGGGTTTGCAATATCTTCAACTGCTCCAGGGTTTCCACGCCTTCCGCGACGACCTGCATGTCCAGGATATGGGCCATCGACACGATGGTCATGAAGAATGCCTCGCCCTGCTTGCCGCCATCCAGCGCCTGGGTGAAGGCGCGGTCCACCTTCAATACATCCAGATCGAGCCGCTGCAGTTGCGATAGCGACGAATAACCGGTGCCAAAGTCGTCCACCGAAATCCGCACGCCCAGCGCCTTCACGGCGGCAATGTCTTCAGCCACCCGGTCGCTGTCCTGCATCATGCAGGATTCGGTGATCTCGATCTCCAGCAGCGAGGCACGAATGCGATGCCGGGCAATCGCCTCTGCAATCACCTCCTTCAGGCTGGACTGGGCAAACTGCGCCGGCGAGACATTCACCGACACGGGCACTACCCTCAGGCCCCGCGCCTGCCATGCCGCAACCTGGGCGCAGGCCTGCTCGATGACCAGCCTGCCAATATCGATGATGAGTCCGGTCTGCTCGGCCAGCGGGATGAATTCCAGCGGCGGCACCATGCCCCGCTCGGGATGCGCCCAGCGCACCAGCGCTTCCATGCTGAGCAATTCTCCGTTGACGGCGTTGACCCGCGGCTGGTAGTACAGCAGGAACTGCCGGTCCTCGACAGCGCGCCGCAATGCCGATTCATTGCTGACGCGACGCACGATCTCTTCCGTCAGCTCGGGCGCGTAGAAGGCATAACGGGCCTTGCCTTCGTTCTTGGCGGCGTACATCGCGGTATCGGCATGCTTCAGCAGCGCTTCCGCGCTGCCGCCGTCGTCCGGATAGAGGCTGATGCCCACCGACGCCCTCACCTTCGGCGCGAACCCGCCACACACCTGGAACGGCGCTTCCAGCACGTTCAGGATGCGGGCGGCAACGCGGACTGCATCCTCCCTGGCATCGACCCGGGACAGAAGGACGGTGAATTCATCGCCGCCTAGGCGCACCACATGGTCGCCCGGCCTGAGCACCGACTGGATCCGCTGGCCCGCCTGGCACAGCACATCGTCGCCGGCATCGTGACCCATGGTGTTGTTGACGTCCTTGAAGTCGTCCAGGTCCAGATACAGCACCGCCAGCCTGGCATTCTGGCGCCGCGCATCGGCCAGTGCGGCAGGCAGGTAGCTGGTCAGCCAATGGCGGTTGTTCAACGAGGTCAGGGCGTCGGTGTTGCCCAGCACTTCCAGCGCCTGCTCATGGGCCTTGGCCTCGCTGATGTCACGCAGGGTGATGGCGACGCCATCGCCGGAACGGACCAGGCGCCGGTGGATCCAGTTGATGCGGCCGTCGTGGACCTGCCTGAATTCATCCTCGCGGAAACCGGCTTCCATGGCGGTGACGAAGATGGCCATCACCTTGGCCAGCTGCCTGCCCTGATAGATCTGGGAGAAGCGCACGTCCAGCAGATCGCTTGCGCGAAAACCAAGCATGCGCGCACCCTGCTCGTTGCAGTTCTCCAGCACGAAATCGGTAATGTTGCGCTGCTTGCCGTATAGCGCGCGCGCCATGAAAAAGCCCTCGCGCGCGCCTTCGATCGCCAGCCGGTAGGTATCGGCGATGGCAGCCGCCTGATGCTTGCGCCAGACCAGGCGGCCAGACAGCACGCTTCCCAGCGTCGCCACCACCAGCAGCAGAAGGCTGGCGCTGGTTGCCATGCCTATGTAGTTGCGCTTTTGTGCCGTGAACGGCAGATGGATGTCCTCCTCCGACAGCGCCACCATCGACACCAGCGGATAACGCGCCAAACTGTCCCAGGCAACGATGCGCGCGCGCTGGTCGGTGAATTCCTGGCCAGCGACCAGCCGGCTGCCCTGTGCGGCGGAGAATACCTCGGGACGGCGCGCCAGTGCGCCGGGGTCGCTCAGGTTGCTGCCGGTCCTGGCGGCAATGAATTCGCCTTCCCTGGAAACGATACCCATGGCGTCGTTCGCTCCCAGCACTGCCTTCTCGTAGAACGAGGCCAGGATCGCCGGCGGCACGGCGACATACAGCAGCCCGTTGAAGCGCCCTGCATCATCCTTCAACGCGCGGCTGAAAATCACGCTCGGCTTGCCGGTGATACGGCCGCGCTTGACGCTTTCAATGTGCAAGCCGGAGATCCGGCCGTCCCGTTGCGCCTGGAAATAATTCCGGTCCGTGATATCGACGCGACCCTGCGTCGCCAGAAGGCTGGTGAGCAGCTTGCCGCTCCTGTCATAGATGGCGATCGACAAATCGGGGTGGTCGGGGAAAAGACCCTGCCCGGCCTGGTCCTCAAGCCGCATGGTGCCGCCGCTGCGTTTCCAGTGATAAGCCAGATTGAGCGTGATCCGGTCGATCTGCTCGACCGAGCGCGATAGCTGCTCTGCATAGGAGGTGGCCAGCGCCTGCGCGTCGAGCAGGGCGGCGTCATTCACGCGTCTTTTCTCCGATGCAAGATGCGACAGCGTCAGCACCCAGGCAAGGGCTGCGATGCAAAGGCACAGCAGCGGCCAAGCCGCCACATGACGCATGTTTCCCTTCAAAAACCGCAGTTGCGCCAGGGCGCTTCTGAGCTCGTCTGTTTCCTGATTATCCATTGCCCGGGTCTCCAGCTATGCTTCCAGTCGCGCGGCCTTTCCGGCTGTCGCTTAAATTTTCCTCGGAGCAATAAACAGGATAACCCGAATTTTTTCGGATACAAAGTTATTCACGCGAAATAACGTCGGGAAGGCGGTGCCGCCTGC
This sequence comes from Noviherbaspirillum soli, assembly GCF_015352955.1. Classification (GTDB taxonomy): domain Bacteria; phylum Pseudomonadota; class Gammaproteobacteria; order Burkholderiales; family Burkholderiaceae_D; genus Noviherbaspirillum_A; species Noviherbaspirillum_A soli. The sequence continues at coordinate 58,870 of NZ_JACYOX010000024.1, read as the reverse complement.
CTGCATGGCCAACGCCAATCCATAACGTCCCATGACACCGCGTCTTTTCCCGCCTGGCTGCGTTGGGATCGCCGTCAATGGCTGGGCTATTGACTCCTCGCCCCTTTTGCCAGACGAAAAAATCCATCGGTTTCATCCGGGACGTTATGGATTGGGGTTGGTATGCGGCGTTTTGCGGCGACCGCGGGTTTCGGCTCGAATGTGTTGCCGGCCCACGCAGGCGGGTTTCATCTTTGGTGGATGCCGATCCGCTGGACGGCGTTGCGGCCTATGCCGGCAAGGGGGATGGTCAGGGCCGGCTGGATAGGCAGCCGGCCCCTTGTGTGAGTGCCGGCCTTGCTGCTTACCGGATTGGCGGCCGCGGGATGCTGCTTGCCGCTGCGCCGTTGCGGCGGGTGCGGCAGGTGGCTGCCTGCCGGTGGGCGGCGGGCAGGATCAGGGCGTGTCTGGCCTGGCTGGCGCTGCAATGCGTCAGGCGCCGGCGCCGGCCTCCCCTTCCTCGACCTTGCGGCTTGCTTGCGGCGGATGATCGATCACGCAGTGCGCCACGTCCACCGCAGCCACGCATGCCTCGAATGCGTCCGCCTGCCCGGCGCTCGCATAGCTATAAATTACCTCGTCAACCTGAACTTCCGTAGGCGAAATCCGCACAGTTGCCATTCTTGTCCTCACCAATATGCACAAAGCGGCGATGCTAGCATGGGCTGCGCCGGCAACTTTTGCGCAATTCGTCAGGAACGCACGCGATGCCGCTCAGGCCGCGATCACCGTCCGCTCGTAGTCCGGGCCGGAGATGCGGAAGCGGTTCTTGCCGCTTTTCTTGGCCTCGTACATCAGGGTATCCGCCAGGTGCAGCATGGCTTCCAGGCTGTGCGCCTGCGGATGCGGCAGCATGCAGATGCCGATGCTGGCGCTGAGGCACAGGCCCGGATCCTGTTCGATTTTTATGTCGGCAATCGCCGACAGTGCCAGCGCGGCCAGTTGCTCGACCTGCGCCTGGTCCTTGATATCTGCCAACAGCACCGCGAATTCATCGCCGCCTATGCGCGCCACCCTGTCACTGGCGCGAAAGCAGCGGGTCAGGCGACTCGCCGTGTCCACCAGCACCATGTCGCCGGCCGCATGGCCACAGGCGTCGTTGACCGCCTTGAAGCCGTCCAGGTCCAGCAGCATCAGCGCTCCCGAAGCGCGCGCCGAACGAGTGCCAGCGGCACGCTCGTTAAGGATGCTCATGAAGCCATGCCGGTTCAGCGCGCCGGTGACCGAATCCGTCATGGAAGCGAGTTCGAAACGCGCCGCCCTCCGCTCCAGCGTGCGCTTGGCCCTGGCCATGCGCGCATTCAGCGCCGAGGCGTACAACGGCACGATCAGGATGGACAGCACCAGGCCCAGCGCCAGGCTCGGCTGCCCCAGCCAATAAGGGGAAAACATCACCGCCAGCGCAGCGGAAGCCGCGCCGATATAGACCGACAGCCGGGTATAGCGACGGCCGAAGCGCAGGCCATTGCCCAAGGCGATGCTGACCGGCATCCAGATCAGCGGCGCGCAATAGGCGTCGCCGACGACGATGCCGGCGGCAAAGGTGAGCTGGTCGAGAAAGATGCTGGCAACGCGCCTGACCTTGCCGCGTAACAGGCCGCGGGCAACCACCTGCACCCAGATTGCGGCGAAGCCGGCATAGCAGCCGGCCAGGATCGTGATCTCATCAAGGCCCGGGCCGGCATGCCATAGCCGGGCAAGTGAAAAACCGCCGAGCACCAGTATCGCTGCTGCCAGGCGAAACCAGGCCTGCCCCATTTCCGTGGACAGGCGCACGCGCCGCAACGCCGTCTTCATGCCTACCTTCCCCATCAATGCCCGCCTCTGCTGTGGTCGCCTGATCGCATTCCGGAATCCCGAAATCATACTAAAAAGCAATTAAGCCAATCTACCGTCCTCGTTGCCATTGCACAAGAAGTCAAGCCGGCAAATAGCGATGGGCAATGTTAATTGCTATAAATTTTATTACTATTGAAGAATTACAATAATACCCAAGTTTATTGCACAAAAACAATTTTTTACAGGAAATCAGCTTGTTTCCGAAGACGCTGATGCATTTCCAGCAAGGCCTGCGTGCTGCCAGAGCCGGCAGGATGCAAGGTGGGGTGACAAGACCAAGGTAGCCAGGACAGTCAGCGGTACTGATGCAGATGACGGGCAATCGTGCTTCCCTGCCCTTGCCTGAGTCCCTTGCAGGCGCTCAGGGTGCGAGCACGCGCACACGGTCGCCCAGGCTGGCAAGCTTCTTGTTGAGCAGTTGATAGACATCGCGGTCGAAGGGCTGCTGGCCGCGCCGGGTGAGTATGCCCGGGTCGTCCCGGATATGGACGGTGCCGAGATAGGCCCAGCCGTCCACCACATGCAGGTTATCGCCTTCGAGGATGCCAACCGGTCCAGAATACGGCCAGGGCTGCAGCCGCAAGCCGGCCAGCGCCTCGCGCACCCGGGCATTGTGCTCCTCCGCAGGTTCGCGCCCGGCGCAGACGCCCAGGCACTTCTTGACCTGGCTGGCGAAACAGGCCTTGCCGCCACGCGGCTTTTCCAGGCCCAGGGTCACATGGCACAGCTTGTGGGCATCGGCGATGGACTTCATCGCGTCGGTGGCCTTGCGCTTGCTGGTATAGAGGCCGTACAGCGCGGGGTCGTGGCCAAAGAACAGGTCGTTGGTATTTGCCAGCGCCAGCCGCAGGCTGCCGTTGCGTTCGATCAGCCGCCACGAGCAGATTTCCTCGTTGGCGCGCAGCTTCACGTTGTGGGCGGGCTTGAGCTTCTTGACCAGCGCCGCCTCGCGCAGCAGCGCACCCAGTTCGCCGCTGGCATGCAGCCAGTCGATGCGCTCGACCTGCTGGCTGATCGCCAGTTCCTTGGGCAGCGCATGGTCGGTGCTGAAGTGCGACAGAATCCGCCGCCGCAGGTTGTTGGCCTTGCCGATATACAGCGGCAGGTCATTCTCGCCATAGAACAGGTAGACGCCGTGGCTGGACGGCACGCTGTCCATCTGCAGCGCATCCAGCCGCGACGGCAGCGTCGGCCGCGTCAGGAGGCGCGACACCGCTTCCTCGATAGCCTCCGGCGCATGGCTTTCCGGCAGCTTTTGCCAGAATTGCCAGATCAGCTGGGCGTCGCCGAGCGCGCGGTGGCGCTGCGTGACTTCCAGCCGGTGGCGTTCGACGATGGAATCGAGGTTGTGCCGTGCAAATCCGGGAAACAGCTTGCGCGACAGGCGCACCGTGCACAGCACCGGCGGCCGGAACTCATGGCCGGTGCGGCGGAATTCATTTTTCAGGAAACCGTGGTCGAAGCGGGCGTTATGGGCGATGAAGATGCGGTCGGCCAGCCGGGCATGGATGTCGTCAGCCAGTTCGGCGAAGGTCGGCGCATCGGCCACCATCTGGTTGCTGATGCCGGTCAGCGACTGGATGAAGGGAGGAATCGGCATTTCCGGATTGACCAGGCTGCTCCACTGGCGCACCTGTCCATCTTCATCGACTTCGATGATGCCGACTTCGGTGATGCGGTCGGTAGTGGCGGTGCCGCCAGTGGTTTCCAGATCGACAAATGCCAGGCGGGGGGAGACGGACTTGGGCAAGATATGACGGCTCAACTGTATGAAAAAACAGTATGCGGGCGATAGTCGCCTTTCGCAAGCCTGCTTCGTTGGGATTCAGCGACGATGGCGCGAAAAAAAATCCCACATCATGCGGCTTGCATCCGGCCCGGCGCAGGCATTGTATTTCAGGCTGCAGTCGCCGCCGCTCCACGCATGGTCGAGCTGGGCGACATCGCAGACCCTGAGCAGGATCTTGCGGCCGCGCCGGTAGTCGCGGATCCGGTAGGCATGCGACTGGCGCCGGCCCGCGGCGCGGCCCGGCTTGTCCACCGGCGGCTCGGCGCTGTGGGCATCGAGCCGATTGATCAGCCGGAACTGTGCTTCGAGCTGCTCCTGGTTGATGCGCCGCACGACACGGTCTTCCTTGCCCTGGATCAGGATGGCCGGCAGCGTCGGGAAACTCGCATCCCCTTGCAACAGCGTTGTTATCGCGTGTTCGGCCAGATGGGAGGCGCCGAGCTGCATCACGCCGTAGGCGCCGGTCTTGCTGTGCCCCGCGCCAAACACCGGGCCGGAATGCAGGCCGACCGCGGCGATCTTGTCAGGGTGGCGCAGCGCCAGGATATTGGCCATGCCGGCGCCGGCCGACAGCCCGGCGGCATAGATGCGGCCGCGGTCGATCGGATAGGCCGCGCAGACCTTGTCGATGATGCCCGCTATCAGGCGCACATCGTCGCCGCCGTCCTGGGTCGTGCGCTCGTACCAGTGCCAGCAGCGGTTTGGATGGCCGCGCAGCGATTGCTGGGGATACGCCACCGCAAAGCCTTTCTGTTCGGCCAGCGCGTTCATCCGCGTGCCGCGCGCAAACTGCTCGGCCGACTGCTCGCAGCCATGCAGCATCACCACCAGCGGCAGCGGCCCGATCGGCGCATTGGCCGGCATGTAGAGCCAGTAAGGCATGCGCCGCGCCGGCAGCTTGCCGCCGTCAGCCAGCGAGGAATAATAGAAAGCCATCCATTTGCCAGGCAAGCGGCCTCCGGCCGGCGCCACAGCCTGGCGCGGGGTCCTGGCCGGCGCCAGGCTGGTCACGGCTGCCTTCGCCGGTTTGCGCCTGGCCTTGGCAGGCGGCTTGGGCAGCAGGCTCTTGAGCAGCCTGCGCTGCTGGCTGCGCTGCGCGCTGGCCACCTGCTTGACGCCGGCGAGCCAGAGGCGGGTGAGGCTTTTCAGCATGGCATGCCGGCCTGGTCAGTACGCCGGGCTGACCGACACATTGACCCGCAGGCTGGTGCCCGGATCGCTCGGCATCACCGTGCTGTAGGTGCGGCCGTTGTAGACATAGGTGATGTCGTAGCCGGCATTGCGCTCGACCACCCGGTTGACGACATTGCAGCGCCGCACCTGCCGTTCGATCGGACCGGGCGGCAACTGGCTGCCATTCATGTTGCCGGCCACATTCTGGCCGACCAGCGCGCCGCCGACCGCGCCGATCGCGGTCGCCGCCGCGCGGCCATTGCCGCCGCCGACCTGATTGCCCAGCAAACCGCCGGCGAGGCCGCCGATGATCGCACCGCCGATGTTCTGTCCCTGCGCATTCTGGGGCGGCGGCGCGACCCGCTCCACATCCATATGGCATTCTTCCTGCGGCATGCTGACCTGCTCGATGCGCGGCATCACCCGGGTGACGCGGGCATTATCCTGGAACACCATCGGCGGCGCAGCGGCCGGCGCCGGCTGCGCGACATAGGCCGGCGGCGGCGTGCGGTAGTCCTGGCCATAGCGGTTGTCGTAGCGATATTCCTGTGCATGGGCGCAGACGGCGATGCTGGAAAAGGCGCTGGCAAGCAGCAGCGCAACCAAGGAAATTCTCGGGGTCATTTCTTGTTCCTGGAAGAGACAGTCGGGAAAACGGGGTATTGAATTGCTTATGCGTAACGATATATCGTCGTTTGGCATCCATGATTGGTTTTTACAAACGCACACAGTTTAACTCATGGATAAACCGTGTCCGCGGCCGTAAGGCATCGCGGGCCTGTCCGGCAACCGACAATTTTTCCCGAGAATGAAAAGCTTACTCCACCGCATGGCCGAACAACGGCTACCATGGCAGCATCTTTATTTTTTTAACAGGAAGCCGACATGCCCGCAGACCTGACCACCGAACACCTCTGGATGCCTTTCACCGCCAACCGGCAGTTCAAGAACAAGCCGCGCATGCTGGTGTCGGCGTCCGGCATGCATTACACCAGCGACGATGGCCGCCAGATTCTCGATGGCACCGCCGGCCTGTGGTGCGTCAATGCCGGCCATGGCCATCCGAAGATCACCGAAGCGATCCGTCGCCAGGCCGGCGAGATGGATTTCGCGCCGATGTTCCAGATGGGCCATCCGGGCGCCTTCGAATCGGCCAGCGCGCTGGCCGCGATCGCGCCGGAAGGCCTGAACCGGGTCTTTTTCTGCAACGACGGCTCGGAAGCGGTTGACTCTGCCCTGAAGATCGCCGTGGCCTGGCAGCGCATGCGCGGCGACTCGCTGCGCACCCGCCTGATCGGCCGCGAACGCGCCTACCACGGCGTGGGCTTTGGCGGGATCGCGGTCGGCGGCATCGCCGGCAACCGCAAGCATTTCGGCCCGACCCTGGCCGGCGTCGACCACCTGCGCCATCCGCTGGACATTGGCCGCAATGCCTTCAGCCGCGGCCTGCCCGACCATGGCGCCGAGATCGCCGACGAATTCGAGCAGCGCCTGCTGGCGCTGCACGACCCGTCCACGGTGGCCGCGCTGATCGTCGAACCGGTGCAGGGCTCGACCGGCGTCATCCTGCCGCCCAAGGGCTACCTGCAGAAGCTGCGCGCGATCTGCGACAAGCATGGCATCCTGCTGATCTTCGATGAAGTCATCACCGGCTTCGGCCGCCTGGGCGCGCCGTTCGCGGCCGACTATTTCGGCGTGGTGCCGGACATGATCACCTGCGCCAAGGGCCTGACCAATGCGGCCGTGCCGATGGGCGCGGTGATCGTGCGCCAGGACATCTACGACGACTTCATGCGCGCCGCGCCGGAAGACAGCATCGAGTTCTATCACGGCTATACCTACAGCGGCCATCCGCTGGCGTCGGCGGCCATGCTGGCCACCATGGATGTCTATCGCGACGAGCAGATCTTCGAGCGCGCCGCCGCGATGGCGCCGTATTTCGAGGAAGCGGCGCACAGCCTGCGCGGCCTGCCCTGGGTCAAGGACATCCGCAACCTCGGCCTGATCTGCGGCATCGAGCTGGAATCGGTGCCCGGCAAGCCCACCGCGCGCGCCTTCGACGTGTTCCTGAAATGCTTCTGGGACAAAGGCGTGCTGATCCGCACCACCGGCGACATCATTGCGCTGTCGCCGCCGCTGATCATCGACCAGTCCCAGGTCGACCAGCTGTTCGGCGCGATCGCCGACGTGCTGAAGGCGCAGAGCGCGACACCGCAGCAGATGGCGACGCCTGCCTGAACGGCAGAAGGCGGGCATTGCGCCATGGATCGAGCGGGCCGGCATGCGCTACCATGTCGGCCCGTTTCACTGATGAACGAGCACCAACAAGCCATGGATGATTTCGACGACGCGCCGCCGCCCATTACCCGGCCCTGGATCCACCTGGAGACCAGCGGCGATGTGGAAGGCTGGATAGAAAACTACAACCGCGACCTGCAGCGCACCCTGGGCCGGCCGGACAGCATGTCTTTCGGACCCGGCCAGGGCCAGGGCATCTGCTTCAACCTGGAAGCGGGCGGCGAAATCTATCTGCACACCACCGCCGATGGCGACGTGCTGCTGGATGTGACGCCGGAAGCGGAATGGGCCACGCCGGTGATCGGCGCCGCCACCGGCACCGCGCCGCCAGGCGGCCAGATCTGGCCGCTGCCCGCCTATCTGCTCACGCAACTGATCCTGGGGCTGTCGATGCTGATCGCCTCGACCACCATCGTGCCCCGGCACGACTTCCGTACCCGGCGCTATTGATGGCTGAGCGGCTGAGCGGCTGACCGGCTGATCAGCGCGTTGCCGGCCCCGGCTTTTGCGCCGCCAGTTCGGCGCACGGGTCGTCGGCGCGCCTGACTGCCGGTCCGGGAATCACGTAGTCATACGGCTGTGGCGCATCCGGCGCCAGCTCGCCTTCAGCCAGCGCCACCGACAGCACCTTTTTCTGCGGCGCGCGCTGTTTGAGGTAAACCGGCACCGCCAGGTCCTGCCTGACATGCCCGCGGCCCAGGATGGCGACCGCGCTGCCCGGCGCCGACAGCAGGCGGTCGGCCATGATGGCGTCCCGCACGCGCTGGGCATTGGCCATGGCGCCCACGGCCGCCTCGGGCAACATGCCGCAATGCGCAGCCTCGACCTCCTGGCGCAGGCTGGCCTGCTGCGCCGTGCTCCAGCCGCTATCCAGCCCAAGCTGGGCCGAAGCGCCGTTGCCAAGCGCAGAAATACCGCTGCGGCCAACCTCGCGCAGCGCTTCCCGTGAAATATTGGCCGCCAGCACCGGCAGGCCGCGCTCCAGCGCCGTGGTCAGCAGGCCTTCGTAACCGCTCCATTGCCAGCCCGGCTTCATCAGCGTTTTCAGCGCCTTCAGCTTTTGCTGCTGCGTGTCTTTGGAGCGCAGGATCGCATCCAGGCTGGCCTGCTGCTCAAGGTCGAACTGCTCCATCACCAGCGCAGGCGTTCGGTCGGCCAGGGATTCCAGCAGGCGCCGCTGCGTCGCATGGTGCGCCGCATTGTCATGGGTCTCGCCGAGCAGCACGATGTCGGCCTCGCGCGCCTGGCGCAACAGCTCGCCGAAGGCGACATGGCGCCGCTCGCTGACCTTCCACGGCTGTTCGGCGTCGCCGCTGCCTGCCGTGTGGATTGCGCCGCAACCGGCCAGGGCCGCCAGGGAAGCGGCCAGCAACCCGACACGCAACAGGCGCCTCGTGAAAAGACCGGGGGACGTAACGATGGACATGATGACAAGGATGAGCGAGGGCAGGCCGCAAACATAGCACGACAGTGCCGACCTACACCGAACGATTAACGCTTAGTAGTTGCGTTAATCGAACTAATTCTCACATACAATGGCTTGAATGACTGTCCTTCGCCTGCTTCAGATGAGCCTATTCAAAGCATTGACACTGTTGAAACCGCTGAAAACACCGAAGCCGCTGCTTTTTACCCTGCTGGCGCTGATGTTCCAGTCGCCCCCTGCCCTTGCCACAGGCGACCCGGAAAAAGGACGCGCGCTGTTTTCACGGTGCGCTTCCTGCCACCAGGTCGGTCCGTCCGCCCGCAACGGCTTCGGGCCGCAACTCAACGGCATCATTGGCCGGCGCGCCGGCAGCGTGGAAGGCTATGTCTATTCGCCGGCGATGAAGAATGCGACCCTGGTCTGGTCCGAAAAGAACCTGAAGACATTCCTGAAGTCGCCGGGCGACACCGTGCCAGGCAACAAGATGCGCTTCTGGGGGATGGGCAGCGACAGCCAGATCGCCGACCTGCTGGCCTATCTCCGGCAGTATCCATGAGGCGAGCAGGCTCCTAGGCTGCCTGTCGCCCCGCATCCCTGGCGCAACGCAGCGCGGAGCCTGCCTGGCGCAGCAGGGCGTCCGCGCCGGTGGCGTCGCCCTGACGCAGCGCGATGCCGACCGTCGTCGGGACCTCATGCGGCGTGCCTTCCAGCAGGAAAGGCTGACGTAGCGCTTCCATCACCTTGTCGGCCACGATGCGGCTTTCATCGGCCTGCGCCAGTCCCTCCATCAGCACCACGAACGCATCGCTGCCCAGGCGCGCCACCATATCGGTGGAACGGCAGTTGCGCGAAAGCCGCGCGGCCAGTTCCTTGAGGAGGGTGTCGCTGCGCTGGAGGCCGAGACTGTCGCTGAGTTCGTCGAAGCGGTCGATCTCGATGCGCAGCAGTGCCACGGCGCGCCCGTTACGGTCGCTGCGCTGCAGGGCTTCGCCCAGCCGCTCGGTCAGGTAGCCGCGGTTCGGCAGTCCGGTCAGGGCATCGAAGCGGGCCAGCCGCGCCAGCTTCTGCTCCGCCTCCTTGAAGGCGGTCACATCATTGGTCAGCGAATAAAAGCCGGTCACGCGGCCGGCGCCATCGCGCTCGGGCACATAACTGGCATGCAGCACTCGCCGCTCGCCGCCCTGTTCCACACTGTATTCAAATTCCACCCGCTCGCCGGCCAGCGCGACTCTTGCATGCGCTTCCAGCATCGCGTAGATAGCCGCGCCATAAGCTTCTTCCATGGTCCGCCCTATCATCTGGCCGACGTCGATGCCGGTGGCCGCGTCGCCGCGGCCATTGACGTAGGCAAAACGCAGATCGGTGTCGATGAAGGCAATCTGGGTCGGCGTATTGTCGGCAATGGCATGAATCCGCCGCTCGCCTGCCTTCTGCGCGGTGATGTCGCGGCCCAGCATGATCACGCCTTGCACCGCCGCATCGTGCGCACGATCGGGCATGCAGACCATGCGCAGGTCGATTGCCCGGCCTGCCAGTACCGCAACGCATTCGAACTCGACCCGCTCGCCGGCCAGCGCCAGGTCAAGCATGGGCCGCCACTGTTCATACAGCGCGGCCCCGACGATATCGGAAAAAGGGAGGCGCCGCGCCTGATGCGGCGACACGGCGAACCAGGCACGCCCGGCGCTGTTGCAGAAGTCCACGCAATGCGCGGCGTCCAGGCGCATGGCCAGCAGCGGCAGGTTGTCGGCGAGGTCGGAGAGGCGACGCTCGCTGGCGCGCAGCCTCTGTTCCAGAGACAGGCTGCGCCGCGATTGGCGCAGGTAACCCGCGCCGCCGATCGCCGCCAGCAGAACCAGCCCCAGCACCGCAGCGCCCTGCAGCTGCGCATCCTCCTTCCAGGGCGCAAACCAGGCCGCGCGCGGCACGCCTGCCAGCGCCACCAAGGGATAGCGGTCGGAGCGGCGGTAAGCATATTCACGGTCGACGCCATCGAGCAGCGACGACGCACGCGCCGCGCCTTCGGCGGGCCTGGCCTGGTAGGCCCGGAACAGCGTGGAATCGGCCTGGCTTGCGCCCAGGGCCGCTTCCATCACCGGATGCCGGGCCAGCGTGGCGCCGTCATCGCGCAGCAGGGCGATGTCGCCGCCGCCCGCATCGAGTTGCTGGTAGAACGACTGCAGATAGGATACCGGCACGGTGGCCAACGCCACGCCTGCAAAGCTGCCATCCGGCCGGGAAATGCGGCGCGACAGCGGCAGCGCCCACTCCCCGCTGACCCGGCTCTTCAATGGCCGACCGATATGGATTTCGCCGCCAGGATGGTCTCGGTGATAGATGAAGTAGGCGCGGTCGGCATTATTGGCGTCCTTGGGCAGACTGCGCAGCGAATTGGCGACCCAGCCGCCGTCCTCGCCGAATATGAACAGGCCGCCCACTTGGGGCAGCGCAGACGCGCGGTCGGCCAGGAATTCCGCCAGGTCGCCAAAGAAATCGGCACGGTCCAGGGCGGTTTCAGCTTCGCGCACCACCGCCAGCAGCGCCAGATCGACAGTCATCACGGCATCGTCTGCCTGGCGTGTCGCCGCCTGCGCCAGCACGGCCGCATTCTGCCGTGCCTCGGCCGACCGGCGCTCATGGGAAGCCCAGCCGCGCCAGCCGATCAGCCCGAGCAGGAGAAGGCAGCATAAAACGAGTACTGCCACGATGCCGTATGCACGCCCGGCGCCATGGCGTTGCACGGGAAGAACTGGCTGTACGGATCCGACCGACATAATGCCTAATGGAAATTAAAACCGCATTGTCTCAGCATTTCGGATTTTTTGCTTCCATATGGAAATATTTCCGTCTGCCTCAGCCTACCTTGAAGGTATCGACCATGCCCACCAGCGTGGCTGCCTGTTCCTGCAGAGACGCCGCCGCGGCGGCAGCCTGCTCCACCATCGCGGCGTTCTGCTGTGTGACGTCGTCCATCTGGCTGACCATGCTGTCGACCTTCGCAATACCCTCGCTCTGCTGGCGGCTTGCCTGGCTGATTCCGGCCATCAGCGCACTCAGTTCCTGGACCCCGCTGACCACTTCATCCATTGTTGCGCCTGCGCGACGGACCTGGACGCCGCCGGCTTCCACCCTGCCGGCCGACGCGTCGATCAGTCCCTTGATTTCATGCGCAGCCGCAGCGCTGCGCTGCGCCAGCACCCGCACCTCGCCCGCCACCACGGCAAAGCCGCGGCCCTGCTCGCCGGCCCGTGCCGCTTCCACTGCGGCGTTCAGCGCCAGGATATTGGTCTGGAAAGCAATGCCGTCGATGACGCTGATGATATCGGCCATGCGACGGGATGCCTGGCTGATCTGCTCCATCGTCTGCACCACGTCGCCCACCGCCGCGCCACCGCGCGCAGCGACTTCGGCCGCGCTGGCTGCCAGGCGCTGCGCCTGGTCCGCGTCGCTGCTGTTTTGCTGTACGGCGGCAGTCAGCTGGTTCATCGCCGCCGCGGTGTCGCGCAGCGAACCGGCCTGGCGCTCGGTCCGCTCCGACAGATCCAGATTGCCGGTGGCGATCTCGCCGGAGGCGGCGGCGATCTGGCCGGCGCCTGTCCTCACCCGCCTCACCACATCGGTCAGCCCCTGGCTGGTGCCGTTCATGGCCTGCATCAGTTGCCCGATTTCATCGCTGCGATGGGTTTGCAGGGTCGCGGTGAGGTCGCCGGTAGCCAGGCGCTGCGCTGCCGCGGTGGCCCGTGCCAGCGGCAGCGTGACGGCGCGCCGGATGAAGAAGTACAGCAGCCCGACCAGCGCCAGCACCGCGGCGATGCCGAAAAAAGCATAGCGATTGCGCAGCGCCTTGACCTCGCGCGTCATGTCATCGACATAAGCGCTGCCGACCACCACCCAGTTCCAATTCTTCTCATGGGCGAATGCGGCAAACTTTTCCTTTGCGGCCGCACCGTCCTTGTCCTGCCACAGGTAGCGGGTGTCGCCCTGCTTGCGCTCGAGGATTTCCCGGAACAGCTCACGCCCGTCGGCCGACTTGGCCGCCAGCACGTTCCGGCCTTCCAGCGAAGGATGCACCAGCATGCGGCCGAAATCCTTGCCCGGCCTGGCATCGAGCACATAGAAATAGCCGCTATCACCCAGCTTCACCGACCGGATGCGCTCCTTGAGCGCGGCGATCTCGGCATCGATATCCACGCCCACGTACAACACGCCCACCACCTGCCCGGCGGCATTGCGCACCGGGTCGTACTGGGTCATGTACTGCCTGCCGAACAGGGCTGCCAGTCCGGCATAGCGCTGTCCGGCCATCAGCGGCGCATAGCCGGGATGGGTGCGGTCAAGCACCGTGCCCACCGCTCGCTCGCCATTTTCCTTCTTGACGGAGGTCGACACACGGACGAAATCGTCGCCCTGCTTCGCAAATACCGTGGCGGAAACGCCGCTCTGCGCGGTAAAGCGGTCGACCACGGTGAAATCGAGGTTGATGTCGCTGTCACCATTCTTCAGCATCGCGACCCTGCGGCCGCCGATCTCCACGGCGCGGCTGTCGTCCAGGGAGAACTGGCCCGGAAAACCCGTCTCCAGCATTTTTGCGAAGCGCGTGGTGGCGCTGGCGGAGGCGTGGGCGAACATGGCAGTCATGTCCACCACGGAACGGCTTTTCTCGCTTGCAAACTCCACTGCCCGCCGCTCGACATCCTGCGCGCTGGAATATGCAAGCGCCCAGGCATAGAGCGTGAAAATCAATGTCGCCAGGACAAATATGGCAACGGAAATCCGGGTGCCGACGGATTGCTGCAGACGCTGAAGGAAAGAAGACATGGATCGGTTCCGGAAGGGAGTTACACAGTTGACTGGCGTACGCTCTATAACGTCTTGCCTCGAAAAAACTGAATGGCCTTTCCGTCGTCATGACTGCCAGGGCTCCGCCCTTCGTGCAATTCATGGCAAACTTCGCCGTTCATTCCAACCGTACTCATCATGAAAAAATACTGGATCGCCCTCGCTTTCGTTTTCCCGGCCTTTGGCGCGCACAGCCAGGGCGCAGACCGCCAGACCGCACAGGACGAGGCCTATGGCACCTACTTTCGCTGCATGAATGTGTATGCAAGCCGCTATATCAAGTCGGATGCGCTGGTTGCCGACATCGCCGATGCCGCCATGTCGGCATGCCAGGACAGATACCAGGACCTGGTGAACGCCACCGCCAGCCTGCTCGGCGGCATGAGCGCGGCCCAGACCACCTTGAAGGATGTGCGCGAAACTGCACGCAGTTTTGCCGTCCGAACCGTGCTGGAAGCGCGCTTCCCCTTGCGCTGAGTCCTGCCTTACCCACATTTCCAGTGGACAATGCTGTGGATAACCCAGGTCGTGTTATGTTAATCCATTGATTTCATTGATTAAGTTTCGATTGACGCAATTCGCGGCAGCAGTTCATGGGACATAGTTACACGGAGCTATAATCCAGCCTACTTCCAAGACACCGGGCATCCGATCGTGATAAAGGGCGAGAAAACCTTTGCCAACCAGGGCTACCTGCTGCGCTGCATTGCCATACCGCTGCCGGATGGCAGCTTTCATGCCAGCGTGCAGATAACGCGTTACGCCGACCGTGCCGACATGGGCGCCACCGATTTCACACCCGAAGTCCCATTCCCGAGCCGGGCCGCAGCCATCGAGCATGCCCGCGCCTGGTCGGTCGAATGGGTAAGGAATAATGGCTGACGGCGTTCCGGCGGCGCCATCCATGTCGCCGCTGCAGGCCCTCGCCAGGGGCCTGGCGGGCGACATGCTGCTGCGCATCCTGCTGCTGGCGCTGGCGGCGCTGACGCTGGCCGCGCCAGGCCGGATTGGCAGCTACCCGTCCCTGGTGGACTGGCGCACCGTTGGCACCCTGCTGGGCTTGCTGATCCTGACCAAGGGGATCGAGTTGAGCGGCTGGCTGCCGCATCTGGCGCGGCGGCTGGTCGCCCTGATGTCGAGCGAACGCCTGCTGGCGCTGTTGCTGGTGGCATCGACCGCGGCGCTGGCCACCGTGCTGACCAACGATGTCGCCCTGTTCGTGATCGTCCCGCTGACCCTGACCCTCAGGGACACCGGGTTGCCCCTGACCCGGCTGATCGTGTTTGAAGCGCTCGCCGCCAATGCAGGCTCGGTCCTGACGCCAGTGGGCAATCCGCAAAACCTGTTTCTGTGGCAGCTTTCCCATACCAGCTTCGCGCAATTCGCATGGACGATGCTGCCGCTGACCTTGCTGCTGCTGGCGCCATTGCTGCTGCTGACCCTGCTGTCCTTTTCCGGCCGCGCCCTGCATTTTCCGCAGCGACAAGCCGCGGCGAAAACCGACCGGCTGCAGCTCGGCCTCTCGCTGGCGCTTTACCTGCCCTTCCTGGTGTTGACTGACATGCATCGCCCGCTTGCCGCGCTGCTGGTGCTTGCGCCCCTGCTGATTGCACGTCGCGGCGTGCTGCTGCGCATAGACTGGGGGCTGCTGCTGGTATTCGTGCTGATGTTCATCGACCTGCGTCTGCTGGGCGCGCTGCCGCCCGTGAAGAACCTGATCGCGGCCATCGATCTGGATATTGCCTGGCATCTGTACGCTACGGCCATCGCCGCGTCACAAGTGGTCAGCAACGTGCCGGCGGCCATCCTGCTGGCCCAGTACAGCCAGGACTGGAAAGTGATTGCCTATGGCGTCAACGTTGGCGGTTTCGGCTTCATGCTGGGATCGCTTGCCAACATCATCGCGCTGCGCATGACGCCGGACCGCCGTGCATGGATCGTCTTCCATGCCTACTCCCTGCCTTTTTTGGCGGTGGCGGCCGTCCTGGCCTGGCTGGTGTTGCGCCAGCCAGGCGCCTGAGCGACCAGGCGCCTGGCTTGTCAACGCCCGCCCCGCGTCAGGATCAGCCGCGGCCGCCGTGGCGGCCGTGCATGCGGCCACCCACGTTGTCATTGAAGATCTGCTGCTGCAGCGGCGACAGCGTGGCGTAGAAGGTCTTCATCGCAGCCAGGTGCGTGGTCATGCGCGCCTCGCGCTCCTTCATCATGGCCAGCATTTTTTCCATGCGTTCCGGCGCGGACAGCTTTTCCCATTCGGCGCGATCCGGGCGGCCCGGCCGGCCTTCCGCTTGCGGCGGCCTGATTGCCTCGACATAGGTTTTCCAGGCGGCTTCCTGGCTGCCGGTCAGCTTGAGCTTGTCATGCAGCACCGCCTGGCGGCGTGCCATGGCTTCGCGGTGATGTTCAGCGCCATGCTCCATGCCCTGCATGTTGCCATGATCGTGCGCCGGACCGGCTGGCATCGGCGGCGCGGCATGGACCGCGGAGGCAAGGCCGGCAGCCATGAGACCGGAGACGAGTGTGGCGCGCAGATGTTTCATGATGATTCCTTTCAACGGTTTAGGGTTGTGCCATGCACAGGTATGCATGATGCCCACCGCTTGTATCAAGGAAATGTCAGCATTGTCCGCTTTGTATCGAGTTGTATCGCCATGACGGATCCGGCAGGCAGGAAGGCACCATGAGACAGAGGCGCGGCGCCAGGGACGCCGCGCCTCTCTGCGCGTGAATAATGCTGACCGTTCTGCTCTACTCGTCCATGCCGTTCAGGCTTTCGATATCGCCAATCGCAAGGCGCCGCATCAGGCTGGGAGTTGCCTCGTCAGGGTCGATGCCAGTGGCAACAGCATCCGGCACGGCCTTTTTCATCTGGCCGTCGCGCTCGATAAAGTATTCGCCCTTGTCATAGGCGATCAGATAAGTCAGGCGTTTGCCGACGCGGCGGGTGTAATACTCCGATGGCATGACGACGTCCTCCTTTGCATGTTGAAACAATATACCGCTGCCGAAGAGCCGGTCATGCGCGGGCGCAGACAATCATGCACGCCACCGCGGCGCTCCTCTCAGCAGTTGCCCTTCTTGGCCTGTCCCGGCGGGCAGAAGCCGCCACGCCGTTCGTCCCGGCCATGGTCATGGTCATGGCGCTCATGATGCTCATGCCGCTCATTCCGCTCATGCGACTCGCGATATGGCTGCGCATCGCGCCGCCAGCCGCCTTCCCTCAAGCGCCAGCCATTGTCCACGCGCACCCATTCGGGTCGCACATAGATCTCTCCCTGGCGAACCCGCTCCCAATGCCCGTCCTGCCACACATGCCGGCGGCCATCCCAGCTCCAGAAGCCCGGCGCCCACAGATAGCCCGGTCGGCCGGCGGGCATCACTTCATAACGCGGCGGCGGCGGCGCGTCGCCGATGATGATGTTGAAGTTGATCTGGGCCTGTGCCGGTGCCGCGATGAATGCGGCGCTGGTGGTGGCAATCATTAAAGCAGCGGCGCTGAGGATCGATTTCATGTCTGGCTCCTTGATGAATTGCCGACCAATATACATGCCGAACAGCAATGATCGTTCAAATGATGCAGATCCTTACATTTTCGATTCCCTCAGCAGCGGCCTTGCATGATGGGCGCTCCATTTTCAAGAAGATGCGCCGGGCGGAAGAGACCGGCAGCATGACATAAGGGATGCTTTGCTGTCGGAAGCCTGCCGCCAGCAGCCCAATCGCGCATCCTGGTCATTGCCTACTTACTTGCTCCCGCCTTGTCCGGCCGGTACCGGCGTGACCAGTTCACGGACCACGCCTCCGCCGCCGACGCTGCCACTGACGCTTCCCTCGCCATTTGCACGCCGTTCGCAATCGGCCTTCTCCGCCGCCGGCAGGGCAGTGCAGCGTTTGCTCTCATTGGCTCGGTAATCGCCGCTGTCGCGCAGATTGCCGCGCTGCGACTCCTGCTTGGCCGCGCCAGCCTCGCGCATGCAGGTAGCCCGGTCCTGCTGGCTGTTGCCGTTCATGCAGTCAGCGCGTTCTTTTTGGATAGTTGCATTCTGGTCGGCGGACTGGGCCATGGCAGCCGTGCCGCTCAACATGCCGACAGTCATCAACACAGCGCAAGCCCATTGCCTGGATACGGGAAAGAAAGATGCCCTCATCGCAATTCTCCATCTGAAAAATTTCAGACTAAAACCGGAAGGGATAGATGTCTGTTCGCTAACAAACTTAATAAACGGTTCGGTATGAGCAGCCCTGTCTGTTGATATTGCGTAAAAGGCAACTTCAGGTACTATATTAAATTATCATTAATACAATAAATTGAGGTCGCGATGGGTACAGATACCAGATTGCCGGACTTTGACACCTTGTCTCGCCTCTATCAGGAAGACCCGGGCGCATTCGAGACTTTCCGCCGTCAGCTGTTGCGTCAGGCCGTCGATGAAGCGCCCCGACGTCACCGCCCTGCCCTGGAAGAACTCCTGTTGTGCATCGAGGCGAGCCGGCAACGCGCGGCAACCCCGGCCGAAGCCGCCTCGAATGCCTTTCAAATGATGCGGCAATCAGTCAATCAGTTGAATGCCGCCTGGCAGCTCGGCCTGCAGAGCGTGGCCCAGTTGCAGACCGACGCCCTGATGCTCAAACTGCGCACGCGCTGAGATGCGCCAAGTCAGGCAGCCGTACGCGCCACATCCCGGTTCACCGCGCTCATCACGGCCTTGAACGATGCGGTGACGATGTTGGCATCGATACCCACGCCGAACATGGTCGGACCATCGCCGACGCGCAGCTCCACATAGCTGGCCGCCTGCGCATTGGCGCCCGCGCCAATCGCATGCTCGTGGTAGTCCATCACGCGGATATCAAGGCCAAGCGCGGCAACGAAAGCGTCGATCGGACCATTGCCGGCGCCGGTCTGCTCGCGCGCCACCCCGCCCTGCTCCATCGCCACCGCGATCCGCACCGGACATTCCCGCGTGGTGTCTTCGCTCATCCTGTGGCTGAGGTAAGCGTACGGTGTCTGCTGCTCCAGATATTCAGCGCGGAAGATGCGGTAGATCTCCTCCGCGGTCACCTCCTTGCCTGTGGTATCGGCCGCGGCCTGCACCACACGGCTGAACTCGATCTGCAGGCGGCGCGGCAATGCCAGGCCGTGTTCCTGCTCCAGCAGGTAGGACATGCCGCCCTTGCCGGACTGGCTGTTGACGCGAATCACCGCGTCATAGCTGCGGCCGAGGTCGGCCGGGTCGATCGGCAGATATGGCACGTCCCAGATTTCATCCGGCTTCTGCTGCGCGAAACCCTTCTTGATCGCGTCCTGATGCGAGCCTGAAAACGCGGTATAGACCAGGTCGCCCACGTACGGGTGGCGCGGATGCACCGGCAACTGGTTGCATTCCTCCACGCACTGGCGCACGGCATCGATGTCGGAAAAGTCCAGCCCCGGATGGACACCCTGCGTATAGAGATTCAGCGCCAGTGTCACCAGGTCCACATTGCCGGTACGCTCGCCATTGCCGAACAGGCATCCCTCCACCCTTTGAGCGCCAGCCATCACCGCCAGTTCGGCCGCGGCAACGGCCGTACCCCGGTCATTGTGAGGATGCACGCTCAGGATGATGGCATCGCGCCGCTCCAGATTGCGGTGCATCCACTCCACCTGGTCGGCATAGATATTCGGGGTGCTGCTTTCCACTGTCGCCGGCAGGTTGATGATCATCTTGCGCTGCGGCGTCGGCTCCCAGACGGCGCTGACGGCGTCGCATACTTCCTTGGCGAAATCGAGCTCGGTCTGGCTGAACGACTCCGGCGTGTATTCAAAGCCCCATTCGGTTTCCGGCATGTCGCTGACCAGGTGACGCACCAGGCGTGCACCGCTGACGGCGATCTCGCGGATTTCCTCCCGTGGCAGGTTGAACACCACCCGGCGGAAGGCCGGCGCGGTCGAGTTATAAAGATGCACTACCGCCCGCCTGGCGCCGCGCACCGATTCCACGGTGCGCCGGATCAGTTCTTCCCGCGACTGGGTCAGCACGATGATCGTTACATCGTCGGGAATGTGATTTTCCTCGATCAGCATGCGCACGAAGTCGAAGTCCGTTTGCGAAGCCGACGGGAAACCCACTTCGATTTCCTTCAGGCCCGTCTTGATCAGCATGTCGAAGAACTGCATTTTCTTCGCCGGACTCATCGGCTCGATCAGCGCCTGGTTGCCGTCGCGCAGATCGGTGCTCATCCAGATCGGCGGCGTCGTGATGACCTTGTCTGGCCAGGTGCGATTGACGAGCGCCACAGGCGCGAAAGGACGGTATTTGGTTGCTGGGTTGGAGAGCATCATGGCAATTCCTTGTCGAATAGTGGGCGCCGCAAACGCGGCGTCGTGCAAACGGGACTTCTGGAGTTCTGGATGTGGCGGATAGGCTGCCGGACTGCCACTCAACGCGAGGCCAGGCAACCGATCGGTAGCAGTAGCGCTGCGAATGCGTGCGAAAGAACGCCCTGCAGGAACTGGATGCGGCAGGAATTTTTTGCTGGGTATCGGTGGGAATGCATGCTCATGGACCTTCGTTCTGATTGCCTGGGGCCGGACCTGCCGACCTGACTTGCTTACGCGTGGAGCGGTAGGCGTAGTCGTAGCGACAGCGCCAGGCTGTCACGTAGGCTGAACGAAAAGAGTGGTCGGTGAGCGAAATACATGTCCGAACCTTACGGGAGCAAACAAGCTGCTGTCAAGTGAAACCTCCTTGTGAGGTTCGATCAACGGGTAACTACCGCCCCATGAAGTCAAGCAGGTCTGCATGGACGACGCGTCGCTTAATTAGCAAGCGCATGCAAAGTCTTTTCAAGAAAAGCCATCAATCAAATTCGAACTATCAATTTTTATATTTAAATACGTAACAATTGTAATACGACAACATTCAGCCACGCTGTCCCCACATCAGACTGCCAGAAAGGTCGGAAAGGTCGGAAAGGTCGGAAAGAATAGTCATAAACGAAAAGAGACCCACATTGACTACCTGCCAAGGGCATTTGCTCAGTGATAAACGGTCATTACGCTCCCTTGGCGAACGTGGCCCTGCCACCCTGGAAAACTGTCAATCATCGAAAAGATCCCGCATTTCGACCAGGAACGCATTCCCGAACGCGTGGTGCATGCAATCGGCGCGCGACGCCCGGCAATGCGCAGCGCCTGCGTCCCTTGCTGGAACAAGGCCTGCCGGCCAGCCTGCGTAACCACAAGGGCGACGGCCTGCCGATGCTGGCCAGCTATCACGGCCACGTCGAGGCGGCCCTGGTGCTGTCTGATCTTGGCGCCGATCCGGCCTTGCAACGACCAGGCCCAGGCACCCCTGGCTGGAGCGGCTTACAAGGCGAATGCGGCAATGGTGTCGATGTTGCTGGAACGATGAGCGGATGTGGGAGGCGCAATGCCGGGCGGCCGCACGGCCCTGATGGTGGCAGCGATGTTCAATCGGTGCGACGTGGTGGATCTTCTGCTGCGTCACGGCGCCCCGGCGGACGCACGCGACGCCGGCGGCCTGACCGCCCTCGACGTCGCGCGCATCATGGGAGCGCGCGACACGCCGCAGCAGATTGCCGCGGCCCTGGAGGTGATTCAGTCTTGAAGGAGCCTTTTGCCTGAGGTGTCAGGTGTCAGGCGTTTGGCCGCAACAGCCGCAAGATATCGACCAGTTCGTTGCGAATGGCAAGCAGGTCGACCTGTGGCTCGGGCGGCGCAACCGGCTCTTCCTCGATCGCGCCATGCTCGGCCAGGCGATTGCCCAGCTTGTTGCGGGCGCCGCTGATGGTAAAGCCCTGCTCATAAAGCAGTTCGCGGATGCGCCGGATCAGCAGCACTTCATGATGCTGGTAATAACGGCGGTTGCCGCGCCGCTTTACAGGCTTCAACTGGGTGAATTCCTGCTCCCAGTAGCGCAGCACGTGCGGCTTGACGCCACACAGCTCGCTGACTTCGCCTATCGTGAAATAGCGTTTTGCGGGAATGGGTGGCAGTTCGATCAGTTCTGGCTTGCTGTTACGCTCTGTCATGGGCAGTCAGTCAGGCGGCACGAGTGATGGGCTTGCGGCTGGCGAGTTCCACCATGCTCTTGAGCTTCTGGCTTGCATGAAAGGTAACGACGCGCCTTGCGGTGATCGGTATCTCTTCCCCCGTCTTGGGATTGCGGCCCGGCCGCTGCGGCTTGTCGCGAAGCTGGAAGTTGCCGAAGCCGGACAGCTTCACCAATTCGCCACGCTCGAGGGCGTTGCGGATCTCGTCGAAAAAGGTTTCGACCATGTCCTTGGCTTCCCGCTTGTTCAAACCCACCTGTTCGAACAGCATTTCAGCGAGCTCGGCTTTTGTCAGCGTAGGGAGATCTTTTTCCAGCTGGGACCGGGCTTGAGCTTCGATCATCGCACGGTTCAGGTCAGCGGCTAATACAGATTGAAATTCGGCTGAGTTCACGTCATTCATTTCAGTTATTCCCACCTGCCTCAAGTGCGCAGTGCGGCACCATATTTTTGGTGGGCAGCCTCGATGAAACGAGCCATGGCCGCGTCCACATTGTTGTCGTTCAGGGTCGCTTGAGTATCTTGCAAGGTGAACCGGAAAGCAAGGCTTTTTTCGTCATTTTCCAGTCCTTTTCCACGATATTCATCAAACAAAACAATGGCTTGCACAATCCCGCCAACCGTTCCGGCCTGGCGTTCAGCGTCGAACGCGTCAAGCAGGTCCTGCGCCTGTACGTGGCTTTTTACCAACAGGGCAATGTCGCGGGTCACGGCCGGGAACTTCGATATTTCCTGGTAGGACGGCACCAGACGCTGCTGCAGAATGGCTGCATCGACTTCAAACAGCACCGGCGCCAGGGGCAAGTCGTATTTTTGCTGCCAGCGCGGATGCAGTTCGCCGAGAATGCCGATCACCTTGCCATCCAGCGAAATGTCGGCTGAACGTCCGGGATGCAGCGCCGGATGGGAAGCCCTTGAAAAGCGCAGCGCCCTTGGCGCAAATAGTGCTTCCAGGTCTGCCTTGACATCGAAATAGTCGACATTGCGCGCTAGCTGGCCCCACTGCTCTTCCACCGTCTGGCCGTAGGCGATTGCTGCTACCTTTTTCGGTTGCGAGTAACCGGCGACAGACAATGGGCCGTCTTGTACCTGTTCATCACGCTTGAATATCGCGCCGGTTTCAAACAGGCGAACACGGTTGATTTTACGGTTCAGGTTATAGCGGACGTTCGCGACCAAACTACCGATCAGCGTCGAGCGCATCACGCTCATCTGGCTGGCAATCGGATTCAGCAAACGGATGGGCGCAGCATTGTCAGCAAAGTCCTTTTCCCACGCTTCTTCGACAAAACTGAAGTTGATGACTTCCTGGTAATCCAGGTCCGCCAGTTGTTGCCGAATGTCGAACAGCGAACGCGTGTTCTCGGGAGCGATGCGAATTTCATTCGCAGCGACGGGCGGTAGCGCGGGAATATTTTCAAAGCCGTACACCCGGGCGATTTCCTCGATCAGGTCTTCCTCGATTTCGATATCGAAGCGATACGACGGCGGCCTGACGTGGAATACGCCTGCGTCCTGGCTGTAGGGCAGCTTCAGACGGCTGAAGATGTCGGCAATCTGCTCATCGTCAAGCGGCACACCGATGACCTTGCGGGCACGCTCGGTGCGCACGGCGACCGGCGCACGCTTGGGCAAATTGACGACATGGTCATCGACAGGACCGACCACGGTGATTCCCGGCTGACCGCATATTTCAACAATCAGCGCGGTAATCCGCTCCAGATGTTCGACTGTGGTTGCATAGTCGACGCCACGTTCGAAGCGATGAGCAGCATCAGTGGAAAAATTGTAGCGGCGCGCGCGACCCTGTATTGCCTGCGGATGCCAGAATGCAGCTTCCAGATAAATATTCCGGGTGTCCAGCGATACAGCCGTCGAATCACCGCCCATGATGCCTGCCAGTGATTCAATTTCCTTGTGATCGGCGATGACACCCACCCATTCATCCACGTCGACAGTATTGCCGTTGAGCAGCTTCAGGCTTTCGCCCTTGCGCCCCCAGCGCACATCCAGCCCACCATGGATCTTGTCCAGATCAAACACGTGGCTGGGACGGCCAAGTTCCAGCATCACATAGTTGGAAATGTCCACCAGAGCGGAAATCGGACGCTGGCCGCTGCGCTCAAGCCGGCGCTTCATCCAGTCCGGCGTGGCTGCCCGGGCATTCAGGCCACGGATGATTCTTCCCGAGAACCGACCGCATAAATCCGGCGCTGAAATCGCCACCGGCAGCTTTTCATCGGATGTGACGGTAACCGGCTTGAAGGTCGGCTCACGCAGGCTCACGCCCGTCAGCGCAGAAACCTCCCGTGCAACACCCAGCACCGACAGGCAATCAGCCTTGTTGGGCGTGAGCTTGATCGTGAAACGCAGGTCATTCAACTGGTAGTAATCGCGGAAATTCTGTCCGACCGGCGCGTCATCCGGCAATTCCAGCAGGCCGCCATGATCTTCCGACAGCTTCAGTTCGCGTGCCGAACACAACATGCCCTGCGATTCCACGCCACGCAACTGACCGACCCGGATCTCGAACGGCTTGCCATCCTCACCCGGCGGCAAGACTGCGCCGGCCATTGCGCAAGGCACTTTCATGCCAGGCCGCACATTGGGTGCGCCACAAACGATATTGAGCAGCGTGCCGGTACCGGCATCGACCTGGCAGACATTGAGCCGGTCCGCATTCGGGTGGCGCGCCACTTCCAGCACCTTGCCTACCACCACGTTGGAAAACGGCGGTGCTACAGGCTCCACCTCTTCCACTTCGAGACCGGACATCGTCAGTAGATGGGACAGCTCATCCGAGGTCATGCCCGGATCGGCCATCGTGCGCAGCCAGCTTTCGGAGAATTGCATAGGAAACCGTCTTAATTAAATTGTTTCAGGAAGCGCAGATCGCCTTCGTAGAACAGGCGCAGATCGTTAATGCCATAGCGCAGCATGGTCAGCCGCTCCAGGCCGGAGCCAAAGGCGAAACCGATGTAGCGATCCGGATCCAGGCCCATATTGCGCACCACGGTCGGGTGCACCTGCCCTGCGCCGGAGACTTCCAGCCAGCGCCCCTTCAGCGGCCCGCTACCAAAAGCAATATCGATTTCAGCCGAAGGTTCGGTGAACGGGAAATAGGAGGGACGGAAACGCACTTGCAAATCGTCAGTCTCGAAGAAAGCCCGAACAAAATTGAGATAGACGCCCTTCAGGTCGGCAAAGCTGATGTTTTCGTCTATCCAAAGACCTTCGACCTGATGGAACATCGGCGAATGGGTGGCGTCGCTGTCGACGCGATACGTCCTGCCCGGCGCGATGACCTTGATCGGGGGCTTGTTCATGCGGGCGTAACGTACCTGCATCGGGCTGGTGTGGGTGCGCAGCAGCAGCGGCTTGCCCTGGCTGTCCTTGCCATCCACATAGAATGTGTCCTGCATTGAACGCGCCGGATGATTTTCCGGGCTGTTCAGTGCGGTGAAATTGGTCCAGTCGGTTTCGATTTCCGGGCCGTCGGCAACATCGAAGCCGATCGAACCGAAGATTTCTTCCACGCGCTTCCAGCTACGCATGACTGGATGGATGCCGCCCTTGCCTCGTCCGCGGCCGGGCAACGTGACGTCGATCGCTTCCGCGTTAAGTCGCGCTTGCAACTGGGCATCGGCCAATGCGTCGCGACGAGCGGTCAGCGCCGACTCGATTTGTTCCTTGGCTGCGTTGATCACGGCACCCTGGGCGCGTCGCTCATCCGGCGCCAGCTTGCCCAGGCCCTTCATCTGCTCGGTGATCTGGCCAGTTTTTCCGAGATATTTTGCCTTGGCGTTTTCCAGTGCCGCGGCATCCGGCGCGGCGGCGAAATCAGCCTGCGCCTGCGTTACGAGTTGTTCTAAGGAAGTCATGCGGTATTTCCGCTTTCTGATTGAAGCCGAAAGAGACAGCCGGTTGAAAACGACCATGTAGCCGCCAAACAAAGCGGGGCAAAGGTGTACACCTGTGCCCCGCTCCTGCCATCATCTGCAAGCAATGATGGATGCTAACAATTAAGCAGCGATCGCGGCTTTCACCTGATTGACGATAGCGGCAAATGCCGGCTTGTCGGTCACAGCCATGTCGGCCAGGACTTTACGGTCCAGTTCGATGGCAGCGCGCTTCAGACCATTCATGAATACGCTGTAGGTCAGGCCGTGCGAACGCGAAGCGGCGTTGATACGGGTGATCCACAGTGCGCGGAACACGCGCTTCTTGTTGCGGCGGTCACGGTAGGCATACTGGCCTGCGCGCATGACGGCCTGCTTGGCTACGCGGTAGACCTTGCTGCGGCGGCCGCGGTAGCCTTTGGCTTGATCGAGAACTTTCTTATGACGGGCCCGTGCTGTGACCCCACGTTTTACTCTAGGCATGGTTACTCCTTAAATGTGAGGTTAAGCGAACGGCATCATTGCGCGTACTGACACCATGTTTGTTGCATGGACATCGGCGGCACCGCGCAGTTGACGTTTGGTCTTGGTGGTTTTCTTGGTCAGGATGTGGCGCTTGAACGCCTGGCCGCGCTTGACGGTTCCACCCGGACGTACACGAAAGCGCTTCTTCGCGCTGCTCTTCGTTTTCATTTTTGGCATAGCAATACCTGTCCTTATGGACAGCTCCATTTTTTAACATGATTGCAGGTGGCAACCTGTGGCTGCACTTTGATGCCTGCTCTCACTTGTTTTACGGCAGCCTGATGGCTGACGTTATTGCGTGGACCGCCTGCAAGAAGCGGCTCACGGAATTTTTTGGCTACGACAACAGCTACTTCTTCTTTTTCGGCGCCAGCACCATGATCATCTGACGGCCTTCCATCTTGGGCCACTGCTCGACCTGGCCATACGGCTCGAGATCGGACTTCAGACGTTCCAGCATGCGCATGCCGATTTCCTGGTGCGCCATTTCACGACCACGGAAACGCAGGGTAATCTTGGTCTTGTCGCCTTCGTCCAGGAACTTGATCAGATTACGAACCTTGATGTTGTAATCGCCATCGTCCGTGCCCGGGCGGAATTTGACTTCCTTGACCGAAATGACTTTCTGCTTCAGCTTCGCTTCATGCGCCCGCTTCTGTTCCTGGTACTTGAACTTGCCGTAGTCCATCAAACGAGCGACCGGGGGATTTGCATTGGGCGCAATCTCCACCAGATCAACGTTCTTCTCTTCGGCAAGACGGAAAGCTTCGGCCAGGCTAACGATGCCGATCGGCTCGTTGTCCACGCCACTCAGGCGCAGTTCGGGCGCATTGATTTCGCCATTAATGCGATGCGACTTGTCAGTAGCTATTGTAGTTTCCTTTGAAAATCAAATGATTAAGCCGTGCTTTTGCGCAGCGGGTTCCCCGCTCAGGCTTTGGTTTCGAGTTCTCGGGAGAGTCTTTCCACCAGCGCATCGACTGGCATGCTGCCCAGATCGACGTTGCCACGCGCACGCACGGCCACCGTATTCGAATCCCGTTCCTTGTCGCCCACCACTATGATGTACGGCAATTTTTGGACGGAATGCTCGCGTATTTTATAGGTTATTTTCTCGTTGCGCAAATCCGAATTCACCCTAAACCCTTGTTTTTTCAAGGCTTGTGTTACCTCACGGGCATAATCCGCCTGGGCATCGGAAATATTCAGAACCACGACCTGCACCGGCGCGAGCCATAAAGGCAATGCGCCAGCGTGGTTTTCGATCAGCATGCCAATGAAACGTTCCAGGGAACCGAGAATCGCGCGGTGCAGCATGACGGGAACCTTGCGCGTATTGTCTTCAGCAACATATTCCGCTTCCAACCGCACCGGCATCGAGAAATCGACCTGAATCGTGCCGCATTGCCACATCCTGCCGATCGCATCCTTCAGCGTATATTCGATCTTCGGACCATAGAAAGCGCCTTCGCCCGGAGCGATTTCAAATTCACATCCGGAACGCTTCAGCGATTCGATCAGCGCAGCCTCGGCCTTGTCCCATGCCTCGTCCGAGCCAACCCGCTTTTCCGGGCGCGTTGCCACCTTGTAGATGATTTCATTGAAGCCGAAATCCTTGTACACCTTCTGCAACAAGGCAGTGGCATTGACGCACTCGTCCAGGATCTGGTCTTCGGTGCAGAAGATATGGCCATCATCCTGCGTGAATCCGCGCACCCGCATCATGCCGTGCAGGGAACCGGATGGCTCATTGCGGTGGCACTGGCCGAACTCGCCGTAGCGTAGCGGCAGTTCGCGGTAGGAATGCATGTTGGACTTGAATATCTGCACATGTCCCGGGCAGTTCATCGGTTTCAGGGCATAGGAACGGTTCTCCGACTCGGTCGTGAACATATTCTCCTTGTAGTTTTCCCAGTGGCCCGACTTTTCCCACAGGCTGCGATCAAGAATCTGCGGCCCCTTCACTTCCTGGAAGCCGTTGTCCTGGTAGACCGTGCGCATGTACTGCTCGACCTGCTGCCAGATGGTCCAGCCTTTCGGATGCCAGAAGATCAAGCCTGGCGCCTCATCCTGGAAATGGAACAGATCCAGTTGACGACCCAGCTTGCGATGGTCGCGCTTCTCGGCTTCTTCCAGCATGTGCAGATAGGCTTCCTGGTCTTCCTTCTTGCCCCAGGCAGTGCCGTAGATACGCTGCAGCATTTCGTTCTTGGAGTCGCCGCGCCAGTAGGCGCCGGCCAGCTTCATCAGCTTGAACACCTTGAGCTTGCCGGTGGACGGCACGTGCGGGCCGCGGCACAGGTCGGTGAACTTGCCTTCCGCATACAGCGAGACATCCTCGTTGGCGGGAATGGAGGCAATGATCTCGGCCTTGTAGTCTTCGCCGATGGACTTGAAATAAGCGACCGCCTCGTCGCGCGGCAGCACCGAGCGGGTTACCGGCTCATCACGCTTGGCCAGTTCCGCCATCTTCTTTTCGATGGCCTGCAGATCCTCGGGGGTAAACGGACGCTTGTAGGAAAAATCATAATAAAAGCCGTTCTCGATCACCGGGCCGATGGTGACCTGCGCATCGGGGAACAACTCCTTGACCGCATAGGCCAGCAAGTGCGCAGTGGAATGGCGGATGACGTCGATGCCCTCCGGATCCTTGTCGGTGATGATGGCGAGGTCGGCATCATGGTCGATCAGGT
Organism: Noviherbaspirillum soli; assembly: GCF_015352955.1. Taxonomy (GTDB): domain Bacteria; phylum Pseudomonadota; class Gammaproteobacteria; order Burkholderiales; family Burkholderiaceae_D; genus Noviherbaspirillum_A; species Noviherbaspirillum_A soli. The sequence continues at coordinate 30,292 of NZ_JACYOX010000024.1, read as the reverse complement.
GGGAAGTATCCACCACCTTGCCATCCACCTTACCGGCCAGCGCCGCCTTGGCCAGGCCTGCGCCTATGCTGGCGGCGACCTGCGCCACGGTAACCGGGGATTCGAACTGGCGTTGCGAACCGTCGGGAAGTCTGACTGCAATCATTGTGCTCTCCATGTCCGGCCTGGGCCGGTGTACTGCGATGTGGAAGATAAAGAACCGGGACGAAAAAAAACGCGGACCAGCCGCGCTTTTTCAATAAGTAAGACGAAAAAGATCCCGACTAGCGTCGCTCCTGGACTTGCTGCGGGGTAGTTCGCGGTGTCATAACCGGATTGCCTTTCTCGCTCTTACATAAACAGAATTTGGAATGAGGGGCGAGCTTACCAGACTCAACGCCGGATTTCCAGACTCAAAGCGAGGCTTCCGCACCCGCGGCCCTGCCTCGGTAGCGCCGGTAGAGCCATTGCACCAGAGCGCCCGCGCCCATCACAGCCACCAGGAAAACCAGCATGCCACCAAGCATCGGGATGTTGGCAGCCAGACTGAACAGCAGCAGCGCGAACGCCAGGAAAACGATCTGCCGGGCTGCCCCAGTCTTGCCAGATTGCTTCAGCGCATGCGCAACCGCATGGCTGACAAATAATGCAGCACACAGATAGCCCAGCAGCAACAGCAGCGGATACGCGAATATCAGTCCAAAACCGATCGGGATGCCGATGACAGTAATCATGAAAAGAATGGCCATAGGCGGCAAGGCAAACAGCAAAACCAGGCCGAGCGCCAGACTTTTCAGCGGTGTATGACGCATGGCCTGCTCCGCACCTTCCACTGCATTCGGAAAGACAAGAAACAGAGTGGATCCACAGGCCAGCATGCTGATGAATAATAGTGGATGCATCCAGCCACTGCCGACGTTGTTGCTGTGGCCTGGCGCATCATCTTCTCGCCTGACATTGCCCGCAACCAGCGCCAATTCCTGATCGGAGAGCGGATTCCTGCTGGCATAGGTCAGATCGCCCAATATTTTCGCTCCAGGCGCAAGCCGGATATCCTGGCCATAGAGACGCGCATTGCCCCTGACCTCGCCAGCCAGCACGAGCTTGCCGCCAGCAAGCTTGATATCCCTCATCGCCTGACCGGCAAAGCGGACCTCCCCACCCGCGAGCATCACATCACCTCCCACACGGCTGCTTGGGGAAACGCTAATATCGCCGCCAGCTGCCAGGAGGTCGCCGCCGACCCTGGCATCGATCCTTACCTTGCCGCCGGTGACACGCAAATCCTGACCCACCGCCGCCGCCACATCGATCCTGCCGCCAGCCAGTGTTGCATCCTCGGCCACTGGTTCCGCAATCACCAGCGTCCCGCCGGCTGCGTAAAGATCAGCCGGGACTGCCTGATTGATTCTGACTTCGCTGCCAGCCAGATAAGCATTTCCCGAACCTGAGTGCGACGCTGCGGTGCCATTCGCCATTGCCGCAATCGGCATACAAAAGATCAGGCCGAGAACAAATTGTTTCAATGTCGATGCCATCTGCCCCTCCTTTGCGCTGGCTGCCGGCAAGCAGCCGCACCGAGACGGTCCCTAAGAGATGGAAGAGATGGTATTGAATGGACGGGATGCAGCGGAATGATGCACATCAAAATTTGCAGCAAGGTTGCGCAGCACGACGTCACGACGTCACGACAGGAGATGAAAGCTTGAAAGCCGGAAGGAGAAGAGCAGCACAGGAAAACGGGGACGAAAAAAAAGCACCGTCTTTCGACGGTGCTTTTTCCGAAACCAATGATTTTTAACCCTCGATGCATCAAAAGATCAAAATCCATTGGTAGGCACGATTGGACTCGAACCAACGACCCCTACCATGTCAAGGTAGTGCTCTAACCAGCTGAGCTACGCGCCTGAGGAAGCAGGATTATAGGGGCACGAATCGGATTTGCCAAGGGTCATTTCAAACTTCTTCAATTCCGCCTGGCCTCCTGTACGCCATTCACGTCACGGATGATCTGCAAGGCTCTTTGCAACTGGGCAGTGGAAGTGATCTCGGCAGTGAATGCCATGCGCGCCTGACCCTTGCTGCTCTGGGTGCTGACGCCGATCACGTTGATCTTCTCGCGCAACAGGATTTCCGAGATATCGCGCAGCAGACCCTGACGGTCACTGGCGAGAATGAACAGGTCAACCGGATAGACCGTTTCGGCAGCCGGCAGCCCCCACTCGGTGGCGATCACCCTCTCCGGCGCCGCCGCCTCCATCGCCGCAAAGTTCTTGCAGGCGGCCCGGTGGATGGAAACGCCCTTGCCACGGGTGACGAAACCGACGATCTCATCCGGCGGCGCCGGCTTGCAGCAGCGCGCCAGCTGTGTCAGCAAGCCTTCCGTGCCCACGACGAGAACGCCCGACTTCGCACCCTGCGTCACGCTGGACGCCCTGCTCTTTCGCGGCACGACGGCATCATCCGGATTGACCGGCTTGGCCGCCTTGCCATCCTCCGCATGCAATGCCTGCTCTACCTGGCGCAGGCTGAAGGTTTCCTTGCCTATGGCGAGGAAAAAATCGTCGAGCTTGGCGAAGCCCAGCTTGTGCGCGAGGTCTTCCAGATTGACCGATGTCTTGCCCTCGCGCTGCAAGGTCTTTTCCACCTGCGAGCGGCCGCTGTTCAGGGTTTCCTGCTGGTCGATGGCGTTGAACCAGGCCCGTATCTTGGCCCGGGTGCGCGAACTCACTGCATAATCGGCGCTCAACCAGTCCCGCGACGGACCAGCCGCACCCGACGCGGCGACCTCTCCCTTGGCGGTGATGATTTCCACGGTCTGGCCATTCTTCAGCGCGGTGTTCAACGGCACCATCGCGCCGTCGACCTTGGCGCCGCGGCAGCGATGGCCGACATCGCTGTGCAGATGATAGGCAAAGTCGATCGGCGTGGCGCCGCTGGGCAGCTCGATCACGCGCGCCTGCGGCGTCAGCACATAGATGCGGTCGTCCAGCGCGGCTGCCTTGAGCTTCTCGACCCAATCGCGCCGCACTTCTTCCTGGCCGACCACGGCATCCACCACTTCCGACTTCCAGGCAAGCAGCTGCCGCAGCCAGGCAATCCTGGCATCGTATTTTTCTCCAGCCGAACCGGGGCTTTCCTTGTAGCGCCAGTGCGCGGCAACGCCGTATTCGGCAAAGTGATGCATCTCGCTAGTGCGCACTTGCACTTCGAGCGGCCGGCCATCCTCGGCCAGCACCACGGTGTGCAGCGAACGATAACCGTTGGCCTTGGGCCGTGAAATATAGTCGTCGAATTCCTTCGGAATGGGCGCCCAGATGTTATGCACGATGCCCAGCACCGCATAGCATGTCTTGATGTCTTCGACGATCACACGGAATGCGCGCACGTCATACAGCTCGGAAAACTCGAGCGACTTGCCGCGCATCTTGTTCCAGATGCTGTAGATATGCTTGGGCCGGCCCGTGACCTCGGCCTTGATGCCGGCTGCTGCCAGTTCCGACTTCAGGCGCCCGATCGCCGAATTGACGAACTGCTCGCGACCCAGCCGCTTTTCTTCCAGCATGCTGGCGATGCGCTTGTAGGTCTGCGGCTCAAGGAAGCGGAATGACAGGTCTTCCAGTTCCCATTTCAACTGCCACACGCCGAGCCGGTTTGCCAATGGCGCATACAGGTCGAATGTCTCGCGAGCGTACTGGCAGGTGCGTTCATTCTGCAGCTTGTTGTCGGCGAAATAGCGCAGCGTGGTCAGGCGAGATGCCAGGCGCACCAGCACCACCCGCATGTCGGAGGCCATGGCCAGCAGCATCTTGCGCAAGGTCTCGACCTGGGCTGTTGCCTGCTGGCTGCTGGCCTTGTCGGTACGGTCGAAAACCGCCTTGTGCTGTCCGAAGGTCATTTCATGCAGCCGCATCAGCTGCCGTATGTGATCGACCAGGCCGGCAGTCTCCGCGCCAAAGCGTTCCTCGATCTGTTCCGCTGCCTTGTCATCGATGATGGGCAGTTCGAACAGCAGGCCGGCGATTCTGGTCTCGGCATCGGTCTTCAATGAGGCCAGCGTCACGCCGACGCTTTCAGAAAACACGAAGGCGTCCTGCCCGGTCGCCACCGGATTCCCGGAATACAGCGGACGAACGAATTCAAGCGCATCCAGCACGCGCTTTGCATCAGCCTCGGAGAGGCCGGCAACCAGTTGAACCGATGCCTCGTCGCTCGCAGTCGAAATCGATACCATGAACCCGGATACTCCTACACGGCCGCCGTGACCACGACTTCGATCAGCAACTCGGGCCGTGCCAGCAAGGCCTGCACGGTGGCGCGCGGCGGCGCATGGCCGGCCGGCGCCCATGCATCCCAGATGGCATTCATTGCCGCGATGTCCTTGATGTCGGCCAGATAGATCTGGCACATCAGGATGCGGCTCTTGTCGCTGCCCGCCTCGGCCAGCAGGCGATCGACATGTCCCAGCACCTCTCGTGTCTGTCCTTCGATATTCTGGGTGGCATCCTCGGCGATCTGGCCAGCCAGATAGACCACCCCGTTATGGATCGCCGCTTCAGACAGGCGCGGCCCGACATGCATTCTCTTGATATCCATCGTTCTTTCCAAAATATTGCAACCGGCAGCTCAGTCGAGCAGGAATTTCTGCACGACCGCAATCTGGTCGCCATGCATCAGGCTGGGCGCATGACCGACGCCGGCGAATTCGACCAGGCGCGCCTTGGGCCCGCGGCTTGCCATGTTCCGCGCTGTTTCCGCGGTCAGCAGATCCGACTCGGCGCCGCGCAGCAGCAAGGTCGGGCAGCGTATTGCATCGTAGGCCGCCCACAGCATGGCTTCTGCCTGGGCGGTGGCTTCCACCGTGCTGCTCTTGAATGGCAGCGCCAGCTGCGGATCATAGTGCCTGATCCACTTCCCTTCCGCGTCCTGGCGCAGCACATCGGCCGCCAGCTTCTTCCATTCGTGCTCGGCGTGTGGACCAAAGGTCGCGGTAATGTTGCGTATGTATTGCTCGCCCTCCTCGAACGTGTCGAACTGCACCTGCTCGCCGATATAGGCGCCGATGCGTTCCAGCGCCGCGTGGTTCAAGGTGGGGCCGATGTCGTTCAATACCAGCCGGCGTACCGGATTGCCTTCCAGGCCCGCCAGGCCCATGCCTATCAGTCCCCCCATGGAGGTGCCGACCCAGTCGACGCTATCGGCATCCAGCCGCGCCAAGAGCGTCACCATGTCGGACACATATTGCGGCAGCAGGTAATAGGCGGGATTGCGCAGCCAGCCGGAGCGGCCGCGGCCAACCACGTCAGGGCATACGATGCGATAGACGTCGCTCAGTTCTCGCGCCAGCGCATCGAAATCGTCGGAGACGCGGGTTACGCCATGCACGCAGACCAGCACATTGCGATTGCGCGGGTCGCCCCATTCCTTGTACGCCATGCGGTGCAGCCCGCCGGGCGAAATGCATTGCACATGTTTGATCGGGGGATAGCCTGGACCGGGAGCGGGAGGAATTGTCATGAGGATTTACCGTAGAAGTACTGGCATGCGAAACCTGTATTTTACTAAGCGTTCCGCTTAGAATCCGATAACTTCTTTACATTCCATCAATCTTGGCGATAGAGGACTCCATGCAAGGCACCACTCTGAAAGGCAAGACCGCCCTGGTCACCGGTTCCACTTCCGGCATCGGCCTGGGCATTGCGCGCGCGCTGGCGGCGCAAGGCGCAAACATCATGTTCAACGGCTTTGGCGACGCCACGGCGATCACCAAGCTGCAGGCGGACGTGGCCAAGGAATTCGGCATCAAGACCTCCTATCACAATGCGGACATGTCGCAGCCGACCGAGATCGAACTGATGATGCGCAGCGCCGTGGAGCAATTCGGCGGCGTCGATATCGTTGTCAACAACGCCGGCATTCAGCATGTGGCCAACATCGAGGATTTTCCCGTGGACAAGTGGGATGCGGTGATCGCAATCAACCTCAACTCAGCCTTCCACACCACCCGCCTGGCATTGCCGCGCATGAAGGAACAGAACTGGGGCCGCATCATCAACGTGGCCTCGGCGCATGGCCTGGTGGCATCGGCGCAGAAGTCGGCCTATGTCGCGGCCAAGCATGGACTGGTCGGCCTGACCAAGGTCACTGCGCTCGAAACCGCGCAGACCGGCATTACCTGCAATGCGATCTGCCCGGGCTGGGTACTGACGCCGCTGGTGCAGAAACAGGTGGACGCCCGTGCGGCCGAGAATGGGGTTTCCAACGAGGAAGCCAAGCGCATGCTGCTGGCGGAAAAGCAGCCGTCGGGTGAATTCGTCACCCCGGAACAACTTGGCGCGCTGGCCGTATTCATGTGCAGCGAGGCGGCTAGCCAGGTGCGCGGCGTGGCCTGGAATATGGATGGCGGCTGGGTCGCGCAGTAACTCGTTTCAAAACTGGAATAAAAAAAACGGCGCCTGATCAAAGGCGCCGTTTTTATTGATGGCAACCGATCAGGCAAGCGCCGAGGTATCCAGAGGCGCGCCGGTCTTGGCGACGATCTCGTCCACGGTCACGCCGGGCGCCAGCTCCACCAGCTTCAGGCCCTGCTCGGTGACGTCGATCACGCCGAGGTCGGTGATGATGCGGTCCACCACGTTGACGCCGGTCAGCGGCAGGTCGCACTTCTTCAGGATCTTGTGTGAAGTGCTGCCGTCCTTGGCTTTGGCCACATGCTCCATCAGCACCACGACCCGCTTGACGCCTGCAACCAGATCCATCGCGCCGCCCATGCCCTTGACCATCTTGCCGGGGATCATCCAGTTCGCCAGGTCGCCATGCTCGGAGACCTGCATCGCGCCGAGAATGGCGATGTTGACCTTGCCGCCGCGGATCATTGCGAACGAGTCGGCGGAAGGGAAATACGAGGCGCCCGGCAATGCCGTGACCGTTTGCTTGCCGGCATTGATCAGGTCGGGGTCGATCGTCTCTTCAGTCGGGAAAGGACCGATGCCCAGCAGGCCGTTTTCCGACTGCAGCCAGACTTCCATGTTTTGCGGCACATAGTTGGCCACCATGGTGGGCAAGCCGATGCCGAGATTGACGTAAAAACCGTCCTGCAGTTCCTGGGCCGCGCGCGCGGCCATTTCTTCACGAGTCCATGCCATGATCTGTCTCCCGATTATTTAGCACGCACCGTGCGTTGCTCGATTCGTTTCTCCGGGCTCGCATTGACGACGATGCGATGCACGAAAATACTGGGCGTATGCACATGGTCGGGGTCGATCTCGCCAACCTCGACCAGCTTCTCGACTTCCACCACCGTGATCTTGCCGGCCATCGCGACGTTGGGGTTGAAGTTGCGGGCAGTCTTGTTGTACACCAGGTTGCCGGCCTTGTCGGCCATATAGGCCTTCACCAGGGACACGTCCGCCACAAGCGAGCGTTCCAGCACATATTGTTCGCCGTCGAATTCGCGCACATCCTTGCCTTCGGCCACGATGGTGCCGACGCCGGTTTTGGTGAAGAAGGCCGGAATGCCGGAGCCGCCAGCGCGCAGCTTCTCGGCCAGGGTGCCTTGGGGCGTGAATTCCAGTTCCAGTTCGCCGGCCAGATACTGGCGCTCGAACTCCTTGTTTTCACCGACATAGGACGCGATCATCTTCCTGATCTGGCGCGTCGCAAGCAGTTGGCCAAGACCGAAGTTGTCCACGCCGGCATTGTTGGAAATGGCGGTCAGGTCCTTGACGCCCGAGTCGCGCAGCGCTGCGATCAGTGCCTCGGGTATGCCGCACAGGCCAAAGCCGCCCACGGCAATGGTCTGCCCGTCCTTGACGATGTCGGCAAGCGCGGATGCCGCATCGGGATAAACTTTCTTCATAGCGTCCCTTTGTGTAAAGTAGACCGGATTCCAATAAGAAATGCGGTCATTTATGATGCAACCGCAAGAATAGATTGCTGTATACCGCAGCACAATACCGTAGAAGTACGAACTTCATCTCGGATAACGAGCGTATCACCCCATGAGACAAGGCGTTGCCATCGACTTCGAGACTATCTTCATGCATGCCCCGGTGGGCATGTGTGTTTCCCATAACCGCGTGATCCAGGCCAGCAACCGCGCGCTGGACCGGATGTTTGGCTACGCCCAGGGCGAGCTGAACGGCAAGTCTTTCTCGGTGCTCTACCCTTCGCCGGACGAATTCGAGCGCACCGGCGCCCGTATCGTGCCCATCATGAATGCCTGCGGCCGTTATTCCGACGAACGCATCATGAAGCGTGCAAGCCAGGAGCTGTTCTGGTGCCATGTGTCCGGCAGTGCGCTGGTGCCGCACGACGCCCATGCGGCCGGCATCTGGACCTTCGACGATCTCAGCGCGAAGCGCCCGGTCACCGCTGAACTGACGCCGCGCGAGCGGGAGATCGCGGCGCTGCTGGTGGAAGGCAAGACCAGCAAGCTGATCGCGCGCCAGGTTGGCCTGAGCCCCCGCACTGTCGAGATGCATCGCGCCAAGCTGATGCGCAAGTTTGCCGCCGCCACGTCCAGTGAACTGGTCAATCGATTGCTGGGCGTGACGCGCCAGGCGCCGCCGGGCAACCCGGCCGCGGCCGAAGCAACCGTCTTGTAAACGGCTGGTCGCCGGCTATTGGGCCTGCAGCGGGCGCGACAGGATGGCCCGCAACTCCGTCGAGATCGGTGTCGACTTGCCTGCCGTGAAATCCACCCAGACCACCTTGGCCGCACCTTCCGCCGCCAGCACGTCCGGCTGATCGACCCGCCGGATCTCATGGAAGGTCTCGAAGCTGGTGCGGCCGAAGGCGCCGACGAAGGTCCGTATCTCGATCTGTCCCGGGTATTCGAGCTGCCTGAGGAAGGTGCAGCTGGCATTGATCAGCACCGGCCCCTCGCCTTGCGGATTGGGCGCGCAGGCGATGCTGGTGAACCAGTCGATGCGGGCCGTCTCGATATAGGTGAAGTACTTGGCGTTGTTGACGTGGCCCATCATGTCCATGTCGCCCCAGCGTATCGGCATGCGGGTCACATGCACCAGCGTACGGTCTGCCATCTTCAGGACGCGCTCATGCCGTCGTCGGCGGTCATGATCGCGCCGTTGATGAAATGGGCTTCATCGGATGCCAGCAGCAAAAGCAGACCGTCGAGGTCCTGCGGCTCGCCGACCCGCTTCCGGGGCAGCATGTTGACCAGCGCCTTGCCCTGCTCCGACTGGAAATGCTCGGCATTGATCTCGGTGCTGATATAGCCGGGGCAGATTGCGTTGACGTTGATGTTGTAGCGGCCCCATTCCACCGCCATCGATTTGGTCATGTGAACCACGGCTGCCTTGCTGACGCAGTAGATGCCGATTTGCGGCAAGACCCGCAAGCCGGCCACGGACGCGATGTTGATGATGCGATGCTGTTTCTTCGGGTCGCCCTTGGCGCGCGCGATCATGCGCTTGGCCGCTTCCTGCGCAACAAAAAAGGCGCCGCGCTGATTGGTGTCCATCACATAGGCGTAATCGTCAGGCGTGACGTCGATCAGGCGCTGCGTGGTGGAGACGCCGGAGTTATTGACCAGGATATCGATCGGGCCGGCTTCGGTCTCTGCATGCGCAATCGCGGCCTTGATGCTGGCATAGTCGGTGACATCCAGGCTGACCACATGGGCGGCGCCGCCGTCGGCCTCGATCTCGGCCCGCAGTTCCTTCAGGCGCTCGATACGGCGTGACGCCAGGACCACCTGCGCGCCTCCCTGGGCAAGTACTTTCGCAAAGCGTGCACCCAGGCCGCTCGACGCGCCGGTGACCATTGCTACCTTGCCTTCGAAATTGAGTTCTATCCCCACAATTTTCTCCTTGAATTGTTTTACCTTGACGCTCGTGACGGCAGAGCCGCTAAGATTACATGAAAGGCGGGCGTTTAGAGGCGCGCGTCTAGTATTCTGGCGCAAAATCCCGGACAATTAGCACGCACGTTCGAAAATAAAGTAAAGGTAACGAGACCATGACGGAGAACCAGAGCATTCTTGAACAATACGGTCCGCGCGAAGCGATGGAGTATGACGTCGTGATCGTCGGTGGCGGACCCGGCGGCCTGTCGGCCGCGATCCGCCTGAAGCAACTGGCAGAGAAAAATGGCCGCGACGTCTCGGTCTGCGTGCTGGAAAAAGGCGGCGAGGTCGGCGCCCACATCCTGTCGGGCGCAGTGATGGACCCGATCGCCATGAACGAACTGTTCCCCAACTGGCGTGAACTGGGCGCGCCCCTGAACACTCCGGTCAGCGAAGACCGCTTCATGTTCCTGACCGAGAAGAAGGCCCGCACCACGCCGGAGTGGATGCTGCCGTCCTGCTTCAAGAACCATGGCAATTACGTCGTATCGCTGGCCAATGTGACGCGCTGGCTGGGCCAGCAGGCCGAAGCGCTCGGCGTGGAAGTCTTTCCAGGCTTTCCGGCCGCGGAGATCCTGTACAACGACGACGGCTCCGTCAAGGGCGTAGCCACCGGCAACATGGGCGTGGACCGTGAAGGCAAGCCGACCGACGCCTTTCAGCTGGGCATGGAGCTGCATGCGAAATACACCCTGTTTGCCGAGGGCTCGCGCGGCCATCTGGGCAAGCAATTGATGCAGCGCTTCGACCTCAATGCCGGCCGCGATCCGCAGACCTACGGCATCGGGATCAAGGAACTGTGGGAAATCGATCCGAAGATGCACAAGCCGGGCCTGGTGATCCACACCGCCGGCTGGCCGCTGGACGCAACCACCTATGGCGGTTCCTTCCTCTACCATCTGGAAAACAACCAGGTCGCAGTCGGCTATGTGGTGGGCCTGTCCTACTCCAATCCCTATCTGTCGCCGTACGAGGAATTCCAGCGCTACAAGACGCATCCGGAAATCCGCAAGTTCTTCGAAGGCGGCAAGCGCATTTCCTATGGCGCGCGCGCCATTACCGCGGGCGGCCTGCAGTCGCTGCCGAAGCTGACCTTCCCGGGTGGCGTGCTGCTGGGCTGCGATGCCGGCTTCCTCAATGCCAGCCGCATCAAGGGCAGCCATGCCGCGATGAAAACCGGCATGATGGCCGCCGAAGCCGCGTTCGATGCGCTTGGCGCTGAGCGCCAGCACGATGAACTCACGGCTTATCCGGAGGCTTTCCGCAGCAGCTGGCTGTACGACGAGCTGCACAAGGCCCGCAATTTCAAGCCTTTCATGGGACAGGGCCTGTACACCGGCACGCTGATGGTGGGCATCGACCAGGTGCTGTTCCGTGGCAAGGCGCCATGGACGCTGCGCCACAAGAAGGCGGACCATGAGTATCTGCGGCCGGCGGCCGAGTTCAAGCCCATCGTCTATCCGAAGCCGGACGGCAAGCTGACCTTCGACCGGCTGTCCTCGGTGTTCATCTCCAACACCAATCATGCCGAAGACCAGCCGGTGCACCTGACGCTGAAGGACCCGAACGTACCGGTCGACATCAACCTGCATATCTATGCCGGTCCCGAGCAGCGCTATTGCCCGGCGGGCGTGTATGAATATGTGACCAGCGACGAAGGCAAGGAAAGGCTGCAGATCAATGCGCAGAACTGCGTGCACTGCAAGACCTGCGATATCAAGGACCCGACGCAGAACATCGTCTGGGTGACGCCGGAAGGTGGCGGCGGTCCGAACTATCCGAACATGTAACAACAAAAAAGCCGCGACAAGCGGCTTTTTTTACGACCAGTTGCTCCCAAGGACGGACTGTAACCCTACTTCATCGGCCATGCACCGGAAATGATTTTCTCCAGCCAGAAGGAACCGATCACGGTCTTCACGTCGGTGACCTTGCCTTCCCTGACCCATTGCAGCAGTTCATCGACCGACACTGTCATGGTTTCGAGGAACTCGCCGTCATCCAGCGCGCTTTCGCCCGCCACCAGGCCGCGTGCCAGATAGATTTCGAGATGCTCGTCGGAATAGGCGATGGCATTATGGATCGTGCAGACGAACTGCCAGTCGGTCGCGGTATAACCGGTCTCTTCCTTCAGTTCACGCTTGGCGCAGTCGAGATGGTCCTCGCCCGGATCGATTTTCCCCGCAGGAAATTCATAGAAGACCTGATCCAGCGGATAACGGTACTGGCGCTCGATCAGGATGCTGCCGTCGTCCAGCACGGGAAGGATCACTACCGCGCCCGGATGCCGTATGTATTCGCGCTCGGAGTGCGCGCCGTTGGGCAGCTTGACCCGGTCTTTCTGAACCTTCAAAAAGTCGCCGTCATATACGGTCGAGCTGTCGACACGGGTTTCTCTCAGGTGCTTGTCCATCATTGTCCTTTCACGATGAGCGGTACTCAGCCCTGGCGGCGTCGCAGATAGCGGTACACGAAGCCGGGATAGGCCAGCACAATGAAGAGACAGCCGGTGACTGCGTAGAATTCCCAGCGCTGCGGAAAACGGTTGCCCATGCGCGACTCGAGCAGGAAAGCCAGCAAACCAACCGCGGCATAAAGGCAGAACATTTCCAGCAGGCGCAGCCAGAACGGCTTGGCTGCGCCGCGCCAGGGAATCAGGCCGAACACGCGCTCGCTGAGAAAAGGCAGGTTGGCCGCCAAGGCGGCCAACAGGATTACCAGCCAGCTGGAGAGGGAAACGTCCATCTAGCGGGAGAGGACCGGCATCAGGAGGCCAGCGTGCGCAGGATGGCGGCGCCGCAGGCGGCCATCAGCGGGCCGGGCAGCAGGCCCAGCACAACGACCGCCACGCCGTTCAGGCTGAGCGCAATGCGCATGTCGCCGTTGGCAACGATGCGAGTGTTGTCGGTCGCGTCATCGAAATACATCAGCTTGATGATGCGCAGGTAGTAGTACGCGCCAACCAGCGAGAACAGCACGGCAACGATGGCCAGCCACAGCATGCCTGCACCCAGTACCGACTGCAGCACCGCCAGCTTGGCATAGAAGCCCATCATCGGCGGCACGCCCGCCAGGGACAGCAACAGCACCATCATCACCGCGGCAAACCACGGGCTGCGCTGATTGAGGCCCTTGAAGTCGTCGAGGTTGTCCGCTTCGAAACCGGCGCGCGACAGCAGCATGATCACGCCGAAGGTGCCCAGCGTGGTCAGCACATAGGTGATGGCATAGAACATCGACGAGCTGTAGGCATTGGCAGCGGCATTGGCATCGCTGCCGGCATACACGCCCGAGAGCAGGCCCAGCAGCATGAAGCCCATCTGCGAGATCGTCGAATAGGCGAGCATGCGCTTCAGATTGGTTTGCGCAATCGCGGTGATGTTGCCGATCGCCATGGAGACCACCGCCATCACCGTCAGCATCTGCTGCCAGTCGACAGCCAGCGTCCACAGGCCTTCCACCAGCAGGCGCATGCAAATGGCGAACGCCGCCAGCTTGGGCGCGCCGCCCAGCAGCAGCGTGACCGAAGTGGGCGCGCCCTGGTAGACGTCCGGCACCCACATATGGAACGGCGCGGCGCCCAGCTTGAATGCCAGGCCGGCCACGACGAACACCACGCCGAACACCAGCACCATGCGGTTGACGGTACCGGACGCGGTGATGCGCGCCACCTCGGCCAGGTCCAGCGAGCCGGTCGCGCCATACAGCATCGAGATGCCATACAACAGGAAGCCGGATGCCAAGGCGCCGAGAATGAAATACTTCATCGCAGCTTCGGTGGATGCCGTATGGTCGCGGCGCAACGCAACCAGCGCGTACAGCGACAGCGACATCAGTTCAAGGCCGAGGTAAATGATCAGGAAGTTGTTTGCCGACAGCATGACCATCTGGCCCACCAGCGAGAACAGGGCCAGCACGTAGAATTCGCCGCCTGTATTGACCGTCACCATGTTGCGATCGGTGGTGTACTGGCGCGAATAGATCAGCGTCAGGCCGACCGCCAGATAGGAGAACAGCTTCAGCAGGTTGGACATCGGGTCGGAAACGAACATGTTGCCGAAGGTGTACTGGGTAGCGCCGTGGTTGAAGTCCACCAGCGTCAGCGCGGCACACACCGCAAGCGCGCCGAGGGACAGCAGGTAAGTAAGGTTGCGCCTGGCATCGCTCAGGAACATGTCGATCAGCAGGATGACGGACGTCGCGACCACCAGAAAAATTTCGGGGTACAACGGTGCGAGATTCAGGTTGTTCATGGTTTCCGCTTTGATTGCGCCGGTTTTATTGCTGGTGGCATGCAGCGTGCCGCATGCCACCGATAACTTGCCCCTGCCGCGGTGCGACAGGGTAAAAATGGAGTTGCCTGATTGGCCTCATGCGCCGGGTTTCAGGGTACCTTGCTCACAGCAACATGCTTCAGCAGATCCGTCACCGACGTCTGCAGCGTATCGCCGATCGGCGCCGGGTAGACGCCCATCACGATCACGGCGATCGCCAGCACGCCCAGCATCATGAATTCCCGGCCGCTCAGGTCCTGCAGCTCGGCCACATGCTTGTTGCCGATGTTGCCGAACACCACCCGCTTGACCAGCCACAGCGAGTAGGCCGCGCCCAGGATCAGGGCGGTGCCGGCCAGCACGCCGATCCAGAAATTGAACTGGACCGAAGCCAGGATCACCATGAACTCGCCGATGAAGCCCGAGGTTGCCGGCAGGCCCGCATTGGCCAGCGAGAACAGCACGAAGAAGGCGGCGAAGCGCGGCATGGTATTGACGACGCCGCCGTATTCGGCGATTTGCCTGGTGTGCATGCGGTCGTACAGAACGCCGATGCACAGGAACATTGCGCCCGACACGAAGCCATGCGAGATCATTTGCATGATTGCGCCCTGCGCGCCCATATCGTTGAAAAGGAAGCAGCCCAGCGTGACGAAACCCATGTGGGCAATCGATGAATACGCCACCAGCTTCTTCATGTCGGCCTGAACCATTGCAACCAGGCCAATGTAGATGACCGCGATCAGCGACAGCGACATCACCAGCGGCGCCAGGTAGTGGCTGGCGTCCGGCGTCACGGGCAGCGAGAAGCGCAGGAAACCGTAGCCGCCGAGCTTGAGCATGATGGCAGCCAGCACCACCGAGCCGCCGGTGGGCGCCTCGACGTGGGCATCGGGCAGCCAGGTATGCACCGGCCACATCGGCACCTTCACGGCGAAGGCCATCATGAAGGCGAGGAAAATCGGGATCTGCACGGCCAGCGGCAGCGGCAGCGCATGCCAGGCCAGGATGTCGAAGCTGTTGCCGGCCTTGAAGTACAGGTAGATGATCGCCACCAGCATCAGCAGCGAGCCGAGGAAGGTGTACAGGAAGAACTTGACCGCGGCGTACATCCGGTTGCTGCCGCCCCAGACGCCGATGATGATGAACATCGGGATCAGCGTGGCTTCGAAGAACACATAGAACAGCAGGCCGTCCAGAGCGCAGAACACGCCGATCATCGCGCCCGACAGGATCAGGAAGGCGCCCATGTATTGCGACACCTTCTTCTCGATCACCTGCCAGCCGGCGATCACGACGATGATCGTGATGAAGGCCGTCAGCGGCACGAACCACAGCGAGATGCCGTCGATGCCCAGCGCATAGAAGATGTTGAAGGTCTTGATCCAGGCGGCGCGCTCGACGAACTGCATGCCATGCGCGGCATTGTCGAAACCGGCGACGATCGCCAGCGTCGGCAGGAAGCTGATGACTGCGCCGAGCAGTGCCAGCATGCGCGACGCGCCGGGTTTGTTGTCGTTGCCAACGGCCAGCACCAGCAGGCCAGAAAGAATCGGCAACCAGATCGCCAGACTGAGTAGAGGTAGTGTTGACTGCATCATGTTTGTTTTTCTGGAAGCGCGACGTTATTTCATGTAGTTGGCCAGCAGCAGATAGCCCAGGTACAGCGCTATGCCGAGGATCATCGTGAATGCGTAGTGGTAGATGTAGCCGGTCTGGAAGGCACGGGAAATCACCGAGAACCAGCCCACCACGCGCGCACTGCCATTGACCAGCAGCCCGTCGATCAGGGCGCGGTCGCCGACATTCCACAGGCCGCGGCCGAGGCCGCGGGCGCCGCCGGCGAACACCACTTCATTGATGCGGTCCATGTAGTACTTGTTGTCCAGCAGCGTGTAGATGCCGTGGAACTTGCTGTAGAACCAGGCTGGCACGCGCGGATTGATCATGTAGCAGTAGTAGGCGGTCACGACGCCGGCAAGCGCCAGCCAGAATGGCAGGCTGGTGAAGCCGTGCAGCGCCATGGCCATTGCGCCGTGGAATTCGTGACCCAGCTCTTCCATCGCATGGTGGTTTTCACCGACGAAGATCACGCCCTTGAAGAAGTCGCCGTGCAGCATCGGGCCGATAGCCAGGTAGCCGATGATGACCGACGGGATGGCCAGCAGGATCAGCGGCAGCGTGACCACCAGCGGCGCTTCGACCGGCTTCTCTCCCGGCGCCAGGCCATGGTGCTCCTCGTGGCCCGCCTCTTCCTCGACCTCATGGCCGTGGATGTCGTCCGAGGTGTGATGCGCCGCGTGATGGTCGTGATGGTCGTCATGGCCATGATGGGCCTTGCCGAAACGCTCCTCGCCGTGGAACACCAGGAAGTACATGCGGAAGGAGTAGAAGGCAGTGACGAACACGCCGGCCAGCACCGAGAAGTAGGCAAAGCCCGCGCCCGGAAGATGGGTCGCGGCCACCGCTTCGATGATGCTGTCCTTGGAATAGAAGCCCGAGAAGAATGGCGTGCCGATCAGGGCGAGCGAGCCGAGCAGCGAGGTGATCCAGGTGATGGGAAGGTACTTGCGCAGGCCGCCCATGTTACGGATGTCCTGGTCGTGGTGCATGCTGATGATGACCGCGCCGGCGGCAAGGAACAGCAGCGCCTTGAAGAAGGCGTGGGTCATCAGGTGGAACACGCCGACCTGATAGGCGGACGCGCCCAGGGCAACCGTCATGTAACCCAGCTGCGACAGCGTGGAATACGCAACCACCCGCTTGATGTCGTTCTGGATGATGCCGAGGAAACCCATGAACAGGGCCGTGATGGAGCCGATCACCAGCACGAAGGACAAGGCGGTGTCCGAAAGCTCGAACAGCGGCGACATGCGGGCAACCATGAAGATGCCGGCGGTGACCATGGTGGCGGCGTGGATCAGCGCCGAGATCGGGGTCGGGCCTTCCATCGAATCGGGCAGCCATACATGCAGCGGGAACTGTGCCGACTTGCCCATCGCGCCGATGAACAGGCAAATGCAGGCAACCGTCAGCAGCATCCAGCTCGAACCCGGCATGGTCAGCTGGGCCAGCGCTTCGCGCTTGGCGAACACTTCGGTGTAGTTCATCGAGCCGGCGAACGCCAGCAGCAGGCCGATGCCGAGGATGAAGCCGAAGTCGCCGACGCGGTTGACCAGGAATGCCTTCATGTTGGCGTAGATCGCGGTCGGCTTGGTGTACCAGAAACCGATCAGCAGATACGACACCAGGCCAACCGCTTCCCAGCCGAAGAACAGCTGCAGGAAGTTGTTGCTCATCACGAGCATCAGCATGGAGAAGGTGAACAGCGAGATGTAGGAGAAGAAACGGTTATAGCCCGGATCTTCCTGCATGTAGCCGATGGTATAGATATGAACCATCAGCGAGACGAAGGTCACGACGCACATCATCATCGCGGTCAGGCTGTCGACCATGAAGCCGATTTCCAGCTTGATGCCGCCGACCGTCATCCAGTTGTACAGCGTGCCGTTGTAGGTCGCGCCATCCAGCACCGCCAGCAGCGTCTGCACCGAGATGATCAGCGCGATCAGCACGCCGAGGATGGTGACGCTGTGGGAAGCGCCCCGCCCTATCTTGTTGCCGAAGAACTTGGTGCCGAAGAGGCCGGCAATGGCCGATCCCGCGAGCGGCGCCAGAGGTACGGCCAGAAGGAGTTGTGGGTTGAGTTGCCCCGCCATGATGAACCTTATCGTTTATTTGTTATTAGCCCTTGAGCGTGTCCAGATCTTCGACGTTGATGGTGTCGAGATTGCGGAACAGCACAACAAGGATCGCCAGGCCGATTGCGGATTCCGCGGCGGCCACAGTGAGGATGAAGAAAACGAAGATCTGTCCGGCGGCATCGCCGAGATAATGCGAGAACGCGATGAAATTCATGTTCACCGCAAGCAGCATCAGTTCAATCGCCATCAGCAGAATGATGATGTTCTTGCGGTTGAGGAAAATACCGACGACGGAGATCGAAAACAGGATCGCGCCGAGGATCAGGTAATGAGCAAGAGTCAGAGTCACAATGCGGCCCTTATTGTTTTTGCGGGGCGGACGCGGAAGCGGCGTCAGCCTCTGCAGGCGCGGCAACGCGCTCGGTTTCGGATTTCATGCTGATGATGCGCAGACGGTCGGTGCTCTTGACCTTGACCGCGTCGGCCGGATCGAAGTACTTGCTGTCCTTGCGCCGGCGCAGGGTCAGCGCCACGGCGGCAACGATGGCAACCAGCAGGATTACCGCGGCGATCTCGAAGCCGTACACATACTGGGTATAGATCAGCTTGCCGAGTTCGCGGGTGTTGCCGATGTTGGCGGCAGCTTCCGGGACCCGCGGATCGAGCGTCAGGAAGCCGCGGAACAGCACTGCCGCCATTTCCAGCACGATGATCACGCCTATCGTGGCCGCGAACGGGAAGTAGCTCCAGAAGCCCTGCCGCAATTTATCCATGTCGATATCGAGCATCATGACCACGAACAGGAACAGCACCATCACCGCGCCGACATAGACCAGCACCAGGACGATGGCGAGGAATTCCGCTTTCAGCAGCATCCAGATGGCGGCGGCCGAAAAGAAGGACAGCACCAGGTACAGGGCAGCATGCACCGGGTTGCGATCCGTGATGACGCGGGTCGCGGCCACTACAAGGACGGCCGAGAACACGTAGAACAGCGCAGTTTTAAATTCCATAATGGACCACAATGATCGCCCTCGACCGCCCCGGAAAGGCCGGTTCTGCAGCGAATTAATCAAATCAACGGTAAGCGGCGTCGGCGGCGCGGTTGGCGGCGATGTCTTTCTCGTAACGGTCGCCAATGGCCAGCAGCATTTCCTTGGTGTAGTACAGGTCGCCCCGTTTCTCACCGTGGTACTCCAGCATATTGGTCTCGACGATGGAGTCCACCGGGCAGGACTCTTCGCAGAAACCGCAGAAAATGCATTTGGTCAGGTCGATGTCGTAACGGGTGGTGCGGCGGGTGCCGTCCTCACGCTCGTCGGACTCGATCGAAATGGCCATTGCCGGGCAGACCGCTTCGCACAGCTTGCAGGCGATGCAGCGCTCTTCGCCGTTGGGATAGCGGCGCAGCGCGTGCAGGCCGCGGAAACGCGGCGACAGTGGCGTCTTCTCTTCCGGGAATTGCACGGTGATCTTGCGTGCGAACATATAGCGGCCGGTCAGGGCCAGGCCCTTGAACAGCTCGCGCAGCATGAGGCTGCCGAAAAAATCCTTGATGGCTTCCATGTCTTATTCAGCCTTTTCCATTATTTCCAGATATTCCAGGGGGACTGGATCCAGATCGCGACGATCAGCAGATAAGCCAGCGTCAGCGGGATGAACACTTTCCAGCCCAGTCGCATGATCTGGTCATAGCGATAGCGCGGGAAGGATGCGCGTACCCAGATGAAGATCGATACCACCAGGAAGGTCTTGATGCCCAGCCAGATCCAGCCCGGAATCCAGGTGAACGGCGCGACGCCGAACGGCGCATCCCAGCCGCCGAGGAACATCAGCGACGCCAGGGCCGAGATCAGGATCATGTTCGCGTATTCCGCGAGGAAGAACATCGCGAACGACATGCCCGAGTATTCCACCATGTGACCGGCGACGATCTCGGACTCGCCTTCGACCACGTCGAACGGGTGGCGGTTGGTCTCGGCGATGCCGGAGATGATGTACACGCCGAACATCGGCAGCAGCGGCAGCCAGTTCCAGGACAGGAAGTTCAGGCCGATCGATGCCATGCGGCCAGTGGTCTGCTGCATCACGATCTCGGTGAAGTTCAGGCTGCCCGACACCATCAGCACGATGACCAGTACGAAGCCCATCGCGATTTCATACGACACCATCTGGGCCGATGCGCGCATCGCGCCGAGGAAAGCGTACTTCGAGTTGGATGCCCAGCCGGCGATGATCACGCCATACACTTCCATCGAGGTGA
Source organism: Noviherbaspirillum soli (assembly GCF_015352955.1). Taxonomy (GTDB): domain Bacteria; phylum Pseudomonadota; class Gammaproteobacteria; order Burkholderiales; family Burkholderiaceae_D; genus Noviherbaspirillum_A; species Noviherbaspirillum_A soli. The sequence continues at coordinate 10,204 of NZ_JACYOX010000024.1, read as the reverse complement.
TTGCCATCACCAGCAACAGGCCGGCATTGACATTGGCCAGCGCCACTTCCGGACCGAAAGGCACGACCGCCCATGCAGCCAGCGCCGGCATGATGGTCATGATCGGGGCGATGACGAACAGCGCCTTGCTGGCGCGGGCCGGCACGATGATTTCCTTCAGCAGCAGCTTCAGCGCGTCGGCGATCGGCTGCAGCAGGCCTGCGGGGCCAACGCGGTTCGGGCCGATACGCACGTGCATCCAGCCGATCATCTTCCTTTCCCACAGGGTCAGGTAGGCCACGCAACCCATGATGGGCAGCACGATCAGCACGATCTTGACCAGGTTCCAGACCAGGGGCCAGACAGCGCCGAAAATGCCTTGTCCGGTGGTCTGCAGGTTCAGCAGCATTTGATCCATTACGCTTTCTCCACACGGATTTCACCGAACATGCCGCCCAGCATCCGGGTCTCGGGACGCGCTGTTGCGACACGCACCACGTTCTGCGGCAGGCGGGCATCGATGGCGACATCCAGCAGGACGCTTGCGCCGCCCTGGCTGACCCGCACCGGATCACCTGCAATCACGGCCAGCTTCTCGGCCAGCGCGACGGAGATGGCGGCGACAGGCGCCTTCGCATCGTTGGTCTGCTGCAGCGGCGGCGAACGGCGCACGACGGCATCGGTGCTGTAGATCGGCACGGGCGCCAGGCGTTCCAGTGCGTCGCCCGCCACTGCCTTGCCCGCCTGCGGCGCAAGGCCGGTCTTGTTGCTCAGGCGCGGACGCAGGTCGCCCTGGATTTCCTTGGCGTTGGCGTCCAGGCCCAGCACCTGGTTGCGGATTTCTTCCGAAGTCTCGTAGTTGAAGCCTTCCAGGTCCAGCAGGTTGCCCAGCACGCGCAGCACCTTCCATGCAGGACGGGTTTCGCCGAGCGGCTTGACGGTGCCGTTGAAGCTTTGCGCGCGGCCTTCGCAGTTCACATAGGTGCCGGCAGTCTCGCTGAAAGGCGAGATCGGCAGCAGCACGTCGGCATAATCCAGGCCCTGGCGATAGGCCGACATCGACACCACCATCTCGGCCTGGTCCAGCGCGCGACGGGCCAGTTGCGGGTCGTAGCAGTCGAGCTCCGGCTCCGCATTGAGCAGCAGGTAGGCCTTGCGCGGCGACGACAGCATCTGCTGCGCATTGCCGCCCTTGGCGGGATAGGCCTGCACCAGGTGGCCGCCGACGGTGTTGGCCGCCTCGGTCAGGTAGCCGAAGTGTGCGCCGGTCTGCTCTGCCAGCCATTGCGCTGCCGCATGCAGTTGCGATGCCTGCGGATGGTTTGCAGCAGCATTGCCCAGAAAAATGCCGCGCGGCTCGCCGGACAGCAGGCTGCCTGCGATCAGCTTCGCATTCTCGGACGGCTCGATATTGTCGAAGCCGGCCGGCAGCGCCACCGTCCTGGCCACCGACACGGCTGCCATGATCTCGGAAAGCGCCGACAGCCAGGCCGACGGCGCAACGATCATCTTGGCGGCAACCGGCATCAGCAGGTCGTCATCGCTGCCATGCAGGATGCCGATCTTGGCGCCGTTCTTGGTGGCGGCGCGCAGGCGGGCCGTCAGCAGCGGATGGTCCTTGCGCAGGAAGGAGCCGATCACGAACACACGCTTGAGTTCGGCGAATTCGGCGATCGACATGCCCAGCCAGGGAGCGACTTCACCGCTGAGCGCGAAGTCAGACTGGCGCAGACGGAAGTCGACGTTGTCGGAACCGATGCCATTGACCAGCTTCTTCAGCAGCGCCAGTTCTTCCAGCGTGGAATTTGGCGTTGCCAGCGCGGCAATCGCGTCAGCGCCATGCTCGTGCCGGATGTTGCGCAGGCCATGCGCGACATATTCGAGGGCGGTCTGCCAGTCTGTTTCCATCCACTTGCCGTCCTGCTTGATCATCGGGCGCGTCAGGCGCTCCTCGACATTCAGGCCTGCGTAGGAGAAACGGTCGCGGTCCGACAGCCAGCACTCGTTGATTTCTTCGTTTTCCAGCGGCAGCACCCGCTTGACTTCGCCGCCCTTGACCTGAACGATCAGGTTGGAACCCAGGCCGTCATGCGGACTGACCGACTTGCGGCGCGACAGCTCCCAGGTGCGGGCGCTGTAGCGAAACGGTTTGGATGTCAGCGCGCCGACCGGGCACAGGTCGATCATGTTGCCCGACAGTTCGGAGTCCACCGTCTTGCCGACGAAGGACGTGATCTCCGCGTGCTCGCCGCGGTTGAGCATGCCGAACTCCATCACACCGGCCACTTCCTGGCCGAAGCGCACGCAGCGGGTGCAGTGGATGCAGCGGGCCATCTCGCGCATCGAGATCAGCGGGCCGGCATCCTTGGGCACCACGACGCGCTTTTCTTCCGCATAGCGCGAATTGGAGCCGCCATAGCCGACCGCCAGATCCTGCAACTGACACTCGCCGCCCTGGTCGCAGATCGGGCAATCCAGCGGGTGATTGATCAGCAGGAATTCCATCACGCCCTTCTGGGCCTTGACTGCCTTTTCGCTGTGCGAGCGCACGATCATGCCGTTGGTGACGGGCGTGGCGCAGGCCGGCAAGGGCTTGGGCGCCTTCTCGACTTCCACCAGGCACATGCGGCAGTTTGCCGCGATGGACAACTTCTTGTGATAGCAGAAATGCGGAATGTAAGTGCCGATCTTGTTGGCAGCTTCCATCACCATGCTGCCTTCCTGCACTTCCACTTTCTTGCCGTCTATTTCGATTTCAACCATGGTTATCTTTTTCCCGTAGCGTGCGTTTCGCGCACCGGAGCCTTGCGGCCTGTTCCTGATTTACAGATAGGCCGGAACCAGGCACTGCTTGTGCTCAATGTGATATTCGAACTCTTCCCGGAAATTCTTGATCATTGCCCGGACCGGCATCGCGGCGGCATCGCCCAGCGCGCAGATGGTGCGGCCCTGGATGTTGTCGGCCACCGAGTTGAGCATGTCGATGTCTTCCGGACGACCCTGGCCATGCTCGATCCGGTGCACCATGCGGTACAGCCAGCCGGTGCCTTCGCGGCACGGCGTGCACTGGCCGCAGGATTCCTCGTAATAGAAGTAGGACAGGCGCAGCAGCGAGCGCACCATGCAGCGGGTTTCATCCATCACGATGACCGCGCCCGAACCCAGCATCGAGCCGGCCTTGGCGATCGAGTCGTAGTCCATGTCGGTGGCCATCATCACGTCGCCGGTGAGCACCGGCATCGACGATCCGCCCGGGATCACGGCCTTGATCTTCTTGCCGTCGCGCATGCCGCCGGCGAGTTCCAGCAGGGTCGCGAATGGCGTGCCCAGCGGGACTTCATAGTTGCCCGGACGGGCGATGTCGCCCGACATCGAGAAGATCTTGGTGCCGCCATTGTTCGGCTTGCCCAGCGCGGCATAGGCTTCGCCGCCCATCTTCATCACGAACGGCACCGCGGCAAAGGTCTCGGTGTTGTTGATGGTGGTCGGCTTGCCGTAGAGGCCGAAGCTGGCCGGGAACGGCGGCTTGAAGCGCGGCTGGCCTTTCTTGCCCTCGAGCGATTCCAGCAGCGCGGTTTCCTCGCCGCAGATGTAGGCGCCATAGCCGTGGAAGGCGTGCAGCTGGAAGTTGAACTGGCTGCCCATGATGCCATCGCCCAGGAAGCCTTCGGCGCGCGCTTCTTCGATCGCTTCCTCGAAGCGCTCGTAGTCGGCCCAGATCTCGCCGTGGATATAGTTGTAGCCCACGGTGATGCCCATCGCATAGGCGCCGATGGCCATGCCTTCGATCAGCGCATGCGGGTTGTAGCGAATGATGTCGCGGTCCTTGAAGGTGCCCGGCTCGCCTTCGTCGGTGTTGCAGACCAGGTATTTCTGGCCCGGGAACTGACGCGGCATGAAGCTCCACTTAAGCCCGGTCGGAAAGCCGGCGCCGCCGCGTCCACGCAGCGAGGAAGCCTTCAGCTCGGCGATCACCTGCTCGGGCGTGATGCCCTCGTTTAGAATGCGGCGCAGCGACTCGTAGCCGCCGCGCTTGACGTAATCCTTCAGGTGCCAGTTGGAGCCATCCAGGCCCGCCAGGATCAGCGGCTTGATATGACGGTTATGCAGGCTGGTCATTTCTTCAATTCCTCCAGCAGCGCATCGATCTTTTCATCCGACATCAGGCTGCACATGCGCTTGTTGTTCACCAGCAGGACCGGTGCGTCGCCACAGGCGCCCATGCACTCGCCTTCCATCAGCGTGAAATTGCCGTCTTCGGTCGTTTCACGATAGTCGATGCCCAGCTTTTGCTTGAGATAGTGCGCCGCCTTTTCACCGCCGGACAGCGCGCATGGCAGGTTGGTGCAGATCGTGATCTTGCTTTTGCCAACCGGGTTGAGGTTGTACATCATGTAGAAGGTGGCGACTTCCTGCACGGCGATCGGCGCCATGTCGAGATAGGCAGCCACGGCTTCCATGACTTCGGGCGACAGCCAGCCGGCCTCGTCCTGCGCAATCGCCAGCGCGGCCATGACCGCGGACTGTTTCTGGTCAGCCGGGAACTTGGCGATCTCGCGATCGATCTTTTTGTACGCTTGCTCTGATAACACCATTGTGTTTGCCTCGAATATCGATGCGCTTCACCTGAAGCGCACGACCTTATCTGTCAATCTCGCCGAAAACGATGTCCTGGGTGCCGATGATGGTGACCGCGTCCGCGATCATATGGCCCTTGGCCATTTCATTGAGGCCCTGCAGGTGCGGGAAACCTGGCGCGCGGATCTTCAGGCGATACGGCTTGTTGGCGCCGTCTGAAATCATGTAGATGCCGAACTCGCCCTTCGGATGCTCGACCGCCGCATAGGCTTCGCCGGCAGGCACGTGGAAGCCTTCGGTGAACAGCTTGAAGTGGTGGATCAGCTCTTCCATGTTGGACTTCATGTCCACCCGCGGCGGCGGCGCCACCTTGTGGTTGTCCACCATCACCGGACCGGGATTATTGCGCAGCCATTCGATGCATTGCTTGATGATGCGGTTGGACTGGCGCATCTCTTCCACGCGCACCAGGTAGCGGTCGTAGCAGTCGCCGTTGGTGCCGAGGGGGATATCGAAGTCCAGCAGGTCGTACACCTCGTATGGCTGCTTGCGGCGCAGATCCCACTCGATGCCCGAACCGCGCAGCATCGGGCCGGTGAAGCCCATGGCCTTGGCACGCTCCGGCGAGACCACGCCGATGCCCACCAGGCGCTGCTTCCAGATACGGTTGTCGGTCAGCAGGGTTTCGTATTCATCGACATAACCCGGGAAGCGGTTGGTGAAGTCCTCGATGAAGTCGAGCAGCGAACCCTGGCGGTTTTCATTGAGCTGGCGGATTGCCTTCTCATTGCGGATCACCGATGCCGCATACTTCGGCATGGCTTCCGGCAGGTCGCGATAGACGCCGCCCGGACGGTAGTAGGCCGCATGCATGCGCGCGCCCGACACCGCCTCGTAGCAGTCCATCAGGTCCTCGCGCTCGCGGAAGGCATAGAGGAACACGCCCATGGCGCCAACGTCGAGCGCATGCGCGCCGAGCCACAGCAGGTGGTTGAGCAGGCGGGTGATCTCATCGAACATCACGCGGATGTACTGGGCGCGCAACGGCACCTCGATGCCCAGCATCTTCTCGATGGCCATCACATAGGCGTGCTCGTTGCACATCATCGACACGTAATCGAGGCGATCCATGTACGGCACCGACTGCAGATAGGTCTTTTGCTCAGCCAGTTTCTCGGTGGCCCGATGCAGCAGGCCGATATGCGGGTCTGCGCGCTGGATGACTTCGCCGTCCAGTTCCAGCACAAGGCGCAGCACACCGTGCGCGGCCGGGTGCTGCGGCCCGAAGTTCAGGGTGTAGTTCTTGATTTCAGCCATGATTATTTGATCCCGTAATTTTCCTCGCGGATGACGCGCGGCACATTTTCACGCGGCTCAATCGTCACCGGCTGATAAATCACGCGCTTCTGCTCGGGGTCATAGCGCATCTCGACATAGCCCGTCACCGGGAAGTCCTTGCGGAACGGATGGCCGATGAAGCCATAGTCGGTCAGGATGCGGCGCAGGTCGTTGTGACCGTCGAACAGGATGCCATAGAAGTCGAATGCCTCGCGCTCATACCAGTTGGCGGTCGGCCAGACGTCCACCATCGACGCCACCAGCGGCATGTCGTCGTCGGGCGCAAACACGCGCACGCGCAGACGCCAGTTATGCGTCAGCGACAGCAGATGGCTCACCACGGCAAAGCGCGGACCGTCGTAGGCGCCATCGCCATACGCCGAGTAGTCGACGCCGCACAGGTCGATCAGTTCTTCAAAGCGCAGTTCGGAGTGGTCGCGCAGCACGCGCATCACGGACAGGTAATTGGCTGCCTTGACTACGATGGTGACTTCACCAAGCGCGACGGTCAGGTCATGCAGATTGTCGCCGAGCGCGTTGCGCAACCCGGCTTCGAGCGTTTCTAGTTTGGTCGTCATATAAGCGTCTGAGCGCCGTTAGCGGGCGATGGTATTGGTGCGCTTGATCTTGTTCTGCAGCTGCATGATGCCGTACAGCAGCGCTTCCGCTGTCGGCGGGCAGCCGGGCACATAGATATCGACCGGCACGATGCGGTCGCAACCGCGCACGACCGAATATGAATAGTGATAGTAGCCACCGCCGTTGGCGCAGGAGCCCATCGAGATGACCCAGCGCGGCTCGGCCATCTGGTCGTACACCTTGCGCAGCGCCGGCGCCATCTTGTTGCAAAGCGTGCCGGCAACGATCATCACGTCCGACTGGCGCGGCGACGGGCGAAACACCACGCCGAAACGGTCGAGATCGTAGCGTGACGCGCCGGCATGCATCATTTCGACTGCGCAGCAGGCCAGACCGAAGGTCATTGGCCACATGGACCCGGTACGGGTCCAGTTGATCAGCTTGTCAGCCGTAGTGGTGACAAAACCTTCATTCATTACACCTTCAATAGACATGGCTTATTCCCAATCCAGAGCGCCCTTCTTCCAGATGTACCAGAAGCCGACCACGAATTCGACGATGAACACCAGCATCGTGACGAATCCAGCCCAGCCCAGGTCGCGCATGGCTACGCCCCACGGGAAGAAGAAAGCAGTTTCCAGGTCAAACAGAATGAATAAAATTGCAACCAGGTAATAGCGCACGTCGAACTTCATGCGCGCATCTTCGAATGCCTCAAAGCCGCATTCGTAAGGAGAGTTCTTCTGCACATCAGGCCGGTGCGGACCCAGCAGGCGGCCCAGCACCTGGGGCGCGACACCAACGCCGATGCCGACGAGAATAAACAGGAGTACGGGGAAGTAGTTTTCGAGGTTCACGATGGGTCGCCGTATGAAGAAAGTCCAGCCTAGAATGCCCCAGCCGCCATGTAGAGCATGCGAACTAAACAACATTCTCGAGAAAAAGCCAGCTTGGGATGTCCCTAGCTGGCTTTATTATTGTGGTGCCGACGGCGAGACTCGAACTCGCACAGCTTTCGCCACTACCCCCTCAAGATAGCGTGTCTACCAATTTCACCACGTCGGCAAGCCCTGTATTTTAACCTGTCCGAATTCTTTATTCAATGCACAGTTGCGCATCGGACAAGCATAAAAGTAAAACTATTTTGGAATCTGGCCGGATTGGCCTTCACCCTGGGCAGGTGCAGCCGGTGCTGGCGCAGGAGCAGCGGGGGCAGCGGGAGCAGCGGCCGGCGCTGTAGTGGCAGGCAGATTATCCATCACGCCGCCTGTCACCGAAGCAGGCCGGTTTCCAATGAAAGCCAGCGCCAGCGTTGCGCCGAAGAAAATTGCCGCGGCCAGGCCGGTTGACTTGGACAGGAAATTCGATGAGCCGGTTGCACCGAACAGACTACCCGACGCACCGGAGCCAAATGCGGCGCCCATGTCGGCGCCCTTGCCATGTTGCAGCAGAACCAGGCCAATAATCGTCAGTGCCGACAGCACCTGGATCACGACGATGATGGTAAATAAGGTATTCATTGCAAATTCCAGTACAAGATAAGTAAAGCGTTAGGCTGCGGCGCGCACGATTGCCAGAAAATCGGCAGCCTTCAACGCGGCGCCGCCAATCAGGCCACCGTCGATATCAGCCATCGCAAGCAGTTCGGCGGCATTGTCGGGTTTCATGCTTCCGCCGTACAGAATCTGGATGCCGGACGCAGCCTGCGCATCGCGTGCCGCGATCCGGCCGCGCAGGAATGCGTGCACATCCTGGGCCATCTGTGGCGTGGCGGTCTTACCGGTGCCTATAGCCCAGACCGGCTCATAAGCCACGACCAGTTTCCCGAGATCGTTACCGGCAAGCTGCGCAAGCACTGCCTCGAGTTGGCGCTGCACCACCTGGTCGGTCTGTCCGGCTTCCCGCTCGGCCAGGGTTTCACCGACACACACAATGGGAATCAAGCCAGCCGCAATCGCACGTGCCGCCTTGCGGCCGACCATCTCATCGCTTTCGCCGTGATAGGCACGACGCTCGGAATGGCCGACGATGACATAAGCACAGTCGAAATCCCTCAGCATGGCCGCCGAGACTTCGCCCGTATATGCGCCGGCATCATGTGCGGAAACGTCCTGCGCTCCCCATGCGACCGACGTGCCGGCGAGCAATTGCTGGCACTGGGCTAGATAAGGCGCAGGCGCGCAGACCGCGACCTGGCATGAAGGCTGCTGCCCCAGTTCGGACTTGACTGCGGAGAGCAAGGCGGCATTCGATGCCAGGCCGCCATTCATCTTCCAGTTTCCGGTAATCAGTTTGCGACGCATAGAATTTTGGATTTTTGAGAACCCATCATTCTAGCCCGAGGGCGTACACCGGTCAAACAAGGAGGCTCTTCAAAATCACAGCGCCTAAGTGAGCGTCGTGCTCAAGCAGTTTTCTTGTCTGATCGCTGTTGCTGTGACAGTGCCTGAAGCTCTTGCCATTGCACAGACATCGTCGCAGCCCGGACGCTCGCCTGGCGCGGTGCGGGCGCATTCTTGGATGTTACTTTGTTCTGCCGGACACCGCCGGGCTTGGCATCAATGCCAGCCTGCTTGTTTGCCGGCTCATCCTTGCCGGTTTTCGATCGGGCGCCTGGACCTGCATATCCGCCACTTCCAGCATTAATCGATAACGGTGAAGTCACAGCATCTACCGATATCGGCGGCGCGGTTGTCTGGCGTTTGATCTCCGTATCCGGCTGTTTTGGAGAAGAAGTCAGACTTGGTTGAGTGGCCTTGTGGTCGACTAGCGCTTTTTTTAGAACCGGTGTATTTACCGGTGACCGCAAAACGCGTGCCGAGGGAATGGGCCCGCTTTGTTTCCTGCTGATGAAATTATGCCTTGCATAACCCGGGTCTGCCTTTTTCAAAACAAGGCCCATCGTATCTTCAAACCTGTCGGCGATATAGTCAGCCATTCTGCCGTAAGGCCGATTTCCCGGAGAACTTGCCTTGCTCTGATCGACCATTTCTTGCATCGTGGACAACGGTCTTGCTGCCTGCCTGAAGAAGTAATGAGCCCGGTGCAGTTCAAGCTCCCACTTTTTCAGTGAATAGGAAGATGAAAGAATGCCTTTTAACCGTGCTGCACAGAGTTTGAACATTCCTATCATGTCGGCACTGTACTGATCCGATTCACTCAGTGTGCGTACGAGTTCGTTCACGGCATCACAAATCACTTTGATCTCGCGGGCCAATTCGGCAGTTGCATCGCTTGACTCGTTGAAAATACCGACTCTTTTCTCTCCTTCGCTTTTCCTCAGAATGGAAACATTAGGCGAAAGGACATTTTTGATGGATTTACTTCTGTCGTAACCATTTGTGAGAGTCCGGGGCAACAGTTCGTGGGCGTCCGCAATACCGGCAGAGAGAATCTCCAATCGCGACACAAATTTCTGGGCCCAGACTTTTGCATAGGATCGTCCATCTTCGAGTTCGACGCCAAGATCCAAAACCTCCACCGCGGCATGACGAACAAACGCACTGGAACGTTTGCAATCGGCTTTTAGATATTCGACCGCAAGGTAGAGATCGCTCCAGATGGCGTTAAGCTTCTTTCCCAATTTGTGAACAGCTTTGTCATTAGGGCGTGTCATCAATTGAACTCTCGGAAATTTGCCTGGTCATTAGCGCGTTGAAAGTAATGATGGGGCGCGTAGCGCTGAGGGGTGATGACAAGACGTTACGGATTGCGGGATGACCAGTGGGAG
>NZ_JACYOX010000023.1 GCF_015352955.1 Noviherbaspirillum soli | reverse complement strand
TGCCGCTCAAAACCTTGGTCTGCCGCCATCGCCAGAGTCTGCTGTTTCATTATTCATCGCCATGCTTGTTGTTATCGGTCCTTACAACGTTTTACGTCCTCAATCCGTTTACTTATTCAGCATTGCCCTAAATCGATTGAAGACCTTCGTCGAAAAGCGCTATGGTTCGTCGGAAATTTATCAGTCCAGTCCGACCATCGTGCTTGAACTGAACCACATCAAGTTCGACTTGGTACCCGCCACGAAAACATGGCTCGGCGAGCTTCAGATTCCCAATGGATCGGGCGGTTGGATGACCACGAATCCTAACGGCTTCAACGCAACGCTTGAAGCGAAAAACAAAGACCAAAAGTCGCTGATCAAGCCAACCATACGACTGTTTAAGTACTGGAATGCAACTGCTGGATTCCCGTTCCAATCTTTCGAGATGGAGAAATGGGTCTGCGGCCTGACCTTTTGGTTCCTGGCGAATCAGAAGGACTACTTCCTTGCCGTAATTGAAAGTCTAAATACCAGTTCTTCCTACTCGCAGTGGGTGAACAATGAAATTACGCGCGCGAAGAATATTGTGGCTAAGGTCAGGCAGTACGAGAAGGACGATATGCCGGTAACGGCGGAGAGCGAGATCAAGAAGTTGTTCAGGCTCTGAGCGAGGTTCTATGACATTGAATCTAGCGAAAGCCGTACTTGGTTACTTAAAGGGGGCTGATGATAAGCTGAACGCTGCAGAGCGCCGAGTGCATCTTTGCAGCCCTCCCCAGTGAATGCCACGCGAAGGAGTAGAGCAGGCAGTATCTCTATCCATTCGTGCTAATACGTCGTAGGTCTGCAAGGTAGTTCTTGATCGGTTCTGCATACTCGAATGAAATGCCAGCCTGCCCAAGAAACCAAGCTTCTATCCTCGTGTGCCAGCCTAGCAAGACTTCCTGTGAACGACGTTTGTAGTGTTTTTCCGCAATCGCTGATGGCCGATGGCCTTGAATTTGCGCAATTAACCCACTAGCCGCGCCAGATTCTTCTGCCAATGTAGCGAAGGAGCGGCGGAGGCCGTGCAAACTGACATGTGGGAGCTCAGCACGCTCTAAGGCCTGATTGTGGGCAATACGAGGTTCCGCAATATAACCACGGTCCGCCGATTTGCTTTCGAAGACATACGGTGAAAGATCGCGCCCTTTCTTCTTAGCATAGCCTTCACCTTGAGCTTTTAGCTTATCGAAGAGGGAGGTAAGGTAGGGCGGAATAGGGATGGTGCGTCCGCTGTCCTTGTCTACCTTGTCGTCCAAAATCATGCGTCCGGCCTTTAAGTCGATGTCTTTCCATTGCAGTTTCGCAAGCTCTTCGCGTCGTGCGCCTGTTAGGAGCAAGCCCTGTAAGTAAGTCGAAATGATGGGATTTGGGATTGCCTGAACTTCTCGGAACCACGCTGCCAAGTGTGGTCGCTCCAGACAGTCGCCGTTCTTGGCCTTGGATTTCGGCAGACTGTCACGGATTTGGCGGGATTTGTAAAGATCAGCAGACACTATACCTTGATACTGCGGCACGTCCTGTAGCCAGCGAATGAAAGCTCGAAGGTAGCGGTAGGCTTGGCTAACTGCGGTTGGTCGCTTGGGACTCTCCTCACGCACCATATCTGCGATAGCTTGGCTTGTGAACTTGTTCAAGGGAATTGGTGAGAAGCGCGCCAGCACGCCTGCCTGTTGCTTTTTAGTGCGTTCGGCTGATGTGCGGATGTGATCAAGATAATTGCGCTCGCCCCAATGAGATTTGCGAGCCTCCAAGTACGTTTCCCATGCATCGCGGAAGGTGACGGCTTTGCGCTTGGCTTCTTCCTGCCGCGCTCGTACTCCGGCCAAGTTGTCAGCTTTGGCTTCGCGAGGGTCTTTACCCTCGGCCACAAGCTGCCCATACTTCTGGGCTTGCCTGCGTGCCTCGGATACGTGCATATCGTGGATGCTGCCAATTACAATTTTTGCGGACTTGCCAAGGATGCGGTAACGGTAGACGAATGTGCGTACGCCAGTTGCGTAGACGCGTACAGTGAAGCCCTTTACCTTCTCATCCGGATAAAAAACGTCTGTCTTGCCCTCTGGGCATGTTAGCTCACGTACTCGCTGCTCCGTCAGGTTGATGGTGCGTGTTTCAGGTTCTCTTGCCATCGGGCATGCCTTTTGTTGTACGGTTCCTAGCGATACCCGTCGAGGGTGAGTTAAGAACACATTCTACCGTCAAGGGCACGCCAAGGGCACGATTCCTAGCAGTTTTAATTTTTCTAAATATTTCGAAATCCGCAAAGCGTCAGGGTGAAACGTATTAAAATCAACGACATGGTGGCTTCATTCCTGTCGTTTCCGCTGAGATCCGGTTTTAAATTCGCAAAACCTTCCGACTCATAATCCGTTGGTGCCGTGTTCGACTCACGGGAGGCCCACCAGAATAAAGAAAGCCAACCTGTTAGAGGTTGGCTTTTTCATTTGCCGGGGTGCTTCAGTCTTTTATTAAAGAACGCTGCCAAGGTCAGGGAAGGACCCGCCATTTGTCACCCTCCCTGGCAAAGATATATTTCAACACCAAACTTTTTCCAGCTTTCGAAGCCACCCCGCATTTGTAAGCATTTTCTCCTGTATTTTCGCATCCGGTCTTTCTTGCTTCTGCCCGCATCGTTGCCAGATCTCCAAGCAGCCTTTTCGTCGGTCCGAAATCATTCAGGGTGTCGAACATTTCTGCTTCCGTCGGCTCGCCTTTGCCGCAGGCTGTCAGCATGAGCAGCAAAACCATGATGGCAGTGCAAAATCGGTAAGGGTGACGATGTTCTGCTGTCATGGCCATTCTATGTCTTGCGCAACGTGATTGATCAGGCGGTGACGGAATTTCCGGCTTACCGTTGAACCGCAAGGAAGTAATGAAAACGGTATGGGGTGCTGCCGTCATTTCCCGCATTCGTCTGCAACACGATGGCGTATTTGGTTGCCCCATTCACACCGTAACGGAATGCCTGGCCGGAATAGGCGCCACTTCCTCTGCCATTGGCGTTGGAAATCAGGATGCCTGGATATTTTTCCGGATTGAGCAGGTCAAAAGCCTGATTCCTGGGTATGGTCGAGTTCGTTATCGACAGGTATAACGCGCCGTCCGTATTGATTTTCAATGTTTCGACTTTTGCTTGTGCGAGAAGCGCGCAGTCAAAGACATCAAAGGTGGTGCCCGATAAGTCATCCACTGCCCCTTCCTGCACGCGCTCCAGAGAACTGGATATGAATACCTGGGTTACTTCATTGCTGGTGGAGGCCGATGCATTACAGCCCATCAGCAGATTTCCATTGAACCGGTATGCTCCAGTCGAAAATGGCCCGGCCCAGGATACGGTCGCATAAGCATCCGACGTTGAAACCAGTTCCGTTCCCGCCGAGGTGGGAAACTGAATCGATCCCTTCTTCAGGGCCGCGTCGAAATTCACCGTTGCGCTGATAGTGGAAACCACATAGCCCTTGTCCGACATGACCGTGTTCGTTGCCTGATATTGCGCATACTGGATCGTTCCCTGCGTTGCCGCGGCCTCTGCGGAAGCAACCGTGGAGCCGGGCCCCGCCGTGGTGGCTTTATAAGCGCTTGGATCGCTGCCACTGCCGCAGGCGGCCAGGGTCAATACCAGCACGGATGCACAGGCATGCTTTTTCATTCTTCTTTTCCCGGGAATCGCATTGAGAAAACAGCTTGATGAACACAGCCATCAAAAATAAGGAATGGCGTAAATCCTTTTGCGTGCAAAGCCGCCAGCCGCGCCGGCGCCGCATGCCGGCCATGACAATCCTGCAGCAATTACAGCCTGATAGCCATTACGCTTCCGGCCGCCGTGCATTCCTGCCTTTTGAGGTCCAATGACCAGGTATTCGCGGACAATTCAGCATAGGTGCCCGTGAATTTTCCTGCCGAAGCGTCAAATATGCCGTTCAGCTTGAAATAGCCTTCCGTGTAATAGGTGACCTGGGAAGTCATCGCCGATACTGCGAGTGGATCCGATTTTGTCAGGCTCACTGCGCCGGTTTTCGGGTTGTAGCTTCCCACGGTTTGTATGCCGTCATGCTCCAGAACGAAAATGCCGCGGGACGCATCGATGGCGATCCGCACAATGACAGACTCGTTGCCGGTATTGATTTCGCAGGAGATGCTCGCGTTATTGGCGCTGACCGTGGAAGGAATGTGATAGGACGTCACGTTCGTGGAAAGCTGGTAATTCGCGAAAGCGCCCGCCGTTTCATTTGCCAGATCCTGGTCTACGGCGGTCGCAACAGTCACATTCGCGGCGTCGCCTGCCCATTCGAGCGCTGTCTTGCTGGTCGTGCCCAATGCCTGGTCCTTGACTGCCGCCGCTGCCAGCAGCAGCGTGTTGCTGGCTTGACCGCCAAGGAGGGAATCGCCCTGGCCGAAGTCGATCACGGCCTTGACGACCACGGCGGCCGGCCGAATTTTCGTGTAATCGGGGACGTAGCTGTCGAATTCGGCCTTGGACACGGTGCCGTCGCTGTTCGTGTCGGCGAGGACGAAATCCGCCGTAGTGAAATGCGTGATGCGGGCAGAAGGCAGCGCGGCCGAGGTCACTGTTGTGCCACTGCCTGCAGCCTGCGTTACCTGTGCAAGCGTGCCAAGGGCCGAGGCGAGCTTGATCGTGTTGCCCTTGCTGGCCACCAGGGTAAGGAAGCCGGGGGCGAGGTCTTTCGGGATGGCGATGGTGTAGTTGCCTTGTGCGTCGGTCTCGGTGGAGCAAAGTGCGGCGCCGGCCGCATTGCGTGCCTGCACGCCATTCGAGAAAAGACAAACCTGTGCCCCCGCGATCGGGCCATCGCTGACCAGCCCGCTCAACGCAATGGCATTGTTGCCTGCCGCGCCGGAACCGGAAGCATTGCCGCCATCACCATTGCTGCCATTGCCGCCACAGGCGGCCAGGAAAAGGGGAAGAACGGCGACGGCTGCTGCTTTATGCATGGATTTCCCTGAAATGAATTGGCAAAAAACTGTTGGCTTGAACAGCATCTGGCAATGCTGAACGATATTGTCTTTTGTTAATCCTAGGGCTTGACGGATAGAACATCCATAGGATGGATGTTCTATCAGGCCAATTCGGGAAGCCTGTTCCTTAATGCAGTCTTATTTGACACGCCTAATTTCCTGTAGGCCGAATGCAGTTGATTGCGAATGGTGGCGGGAGATATATCGAGTTTTTTTGCAATTTCCTTATACGTCAATCCCTCGGCGGCAAGCATGGCGGCGCGGTATTCTGCCGTTGAAAGCGGCATCTGCTGATTGCGCATCTCGGTAATGGTCATGCAGATCATATTGCCTTGCACGGTAGATTTTATACAGATCGCTGCGCCGACAAACATCTTTTCATTATTCCGCCTTAGAGAGTCGATCAAAAAACGCGGCAGAAGTGGTGGCGTCCATTCTTTCCACTCAAGCTGAATAAGCCGAATGACCTCCGGTTCCACAAAGTGCAGACAGCCGTCAGGCGTGGCCAAGGCAGTCGCACCGGAATCCGCAGACGAAGACGGAGAAACATGGAGGCGTGCGTTGATCCTTCTGGCCTGAATGATATGGGGCAGCAGCAGGTTTGCCGTATGGGCGTCTTTTTCGGCGTAGGCATTTCCTTTCACCGCGCGCCAGAGCGCGATTGTGGGTGCCGTGTGAATCGTCGTGCGCGCTGACACGAAAGTCAGGGAATGGGCGGTTTCGTACTTGCGGCAATAATCCAGTACATTTGGATCGGAAACGCCTTCTGTCAGGTTGGCAATGACGCTCTTGCCACGTTCGGCCAATGCTTTTTTCAGCACGAAATCCCGGCTGCTCAGCGCGCCATCCCTGTTCAGGCTTTCCGCGCCCATTGCCTTTGGCCTGTCCAGCATTTTTTCGACAGGCGCGTCGTGAAGATGAATCGACTGGATGATGAATTTTTGCTGCTGTATCGCGGAAAAATCGACGATTACCGCAGAGTCGAATTGCAGCACATTCTTGAATTTGTTGAGCGCATAATGGTTGAAGTCTGGGCTGGTGCAATATTGCGCACTGTCGTAGATATCAAGAACAAGGTTGGCGAAGCTCTCCATTTGTTTTTTGCAAGGCGGTTTTCTGGAATTGAGCTGAAAATTGAGATACTGGAAATTGTCGGAAATTTACTTTTAGTATAATCGAAAATATGAAATGGCTTCAATAAATAGAAGCCTTCATTCCTGAAACAATCGCACCAAGCCCTGGCCATGATTTCATGCCTGAATTCTGGTAATTTCCTTGCAGCATAGATAGCTGCCGCTCTAAAGATAACGACCGTTTTCGCCGGCTTTAAGGAGTCGCGCTCATCGCTCACCCGTCTTCCATGCTTCGGAAAAGAAGCAAAGCAGGGTGCCGGCCTCGCCACATGCGGCGCCTGAATCCGCGATGCACGCCTGAGAAAACCGGGCATCGATCAAAATGAGCGCGGCTGCGGCGATATCGCAGAAAACATGTATCGCAGCGCTCGCCGCTGCGATGGCAATGCAACCGCCGCTCAAAATGTCTTCATCCCGCGGCGCATATGTCAGCATCCATACTGACATTCGTCGCGCCAAGCCTCAGCATGCCGCTTAACTTCAAAAATGCGAGGCGGACGGAATTCCATGGCGAATTCGATTGGGGAGGACGCAATGAAAAACACTAATCTTGTCCATTGCGCAATGGTCAATCAATGATCTTTAATCGTCATTTGATACGTCAACGCCTTATTTATAACGATCAAGAATTACGATGTATCAGTCGATGAGCGAAGGACATACCTGCCAGAACCGCATCCTGGCGAGGCTGTCTGCTGAGGATTACGCCAGAATCGTGCCGCAGCTTGAACTGGTGAAAACCAATCTGAAGGATGTCCTCTACGAACGCGGCAGGCCGATTTCCTATGTGTATTTCCCCTGCAGTTCGGCGCATTCCAACCTGATCATGCTGGAAAACGGCTCGGCAGTGGAAGTAGGTACGGTCGGCAATGAGGGCCTGTCGGGAATGGAATTGCTGATCGGCGCCAGCACCGCCATCGAGACCGGCGTATGCCAAGTCGCGGGTACCAGCATGCGCATGAGCGCGCAGGATTTCCGGGCGGCGGTGCAGGGGACGACCGCGTTGCGGCTGCTGGCGGAACGGTATTTTCACGGTTATCTGTCCCAGGTGTCGCAGTCCGTCGCCTGCAATCGCCTGCACACCATCGTGCAGCGCTTCGCGCGCTGGCTGCTAATCATGCACGACCGGGTGCGCGGCGAGGAGTTTTCCCTGACCCAGGAATTCCTGGCAACCATGCTCGGGGTGCACCGGCCCAGCGTCAGCATGGTGGCGGGGGAGTTCCAGAAAGCGGGAGTGATCGAATACACCCGCGGCCAGATGAAGATCATCGACCGGACAATGCTGGAAAGGATGTCCTGCGAATGCTATGGCATCGTGCGCTCGGAATTCGACAAGGCGCTGGGAACGCCGCACGGCTGATTACTGTGGCTGTGCTTGACTCAGAGCAATGCGCTTGCGGCCCGGACACACTACATTGTTGATCATTTGTCATGCTTGCTGACGCGCTGCGATAATAATCGTCGTTTAGCGAACACGCGCCGCATCAGCCTCGTCTGCATCTGATCAACCTGTTTTGAAAAGGACTTTCCATGTTCAAGCCTTTAGCCACCGGATTTCTGGCCGTCAGCCTGCTGTTTTCCGCTTCCGGTTGCACCACGCTCGCCGATGCCCGCGCCGGGCAGGGCACGGGCGAGGTGCGCGTCTACGATGCCTCCTGGGACAAGGTGTGGAACACGATTCCCGTGGTGCTGAAGGATCTGGGCCTGAAGGAAGAGGGCTATCACAAGGGAACGGGCTATGTGGTGGCGCAAAGCACGCTGCCCATGCTGAGGTCGCTGCCCGGCGTGGGCGTGGGCGAGAATATCGCCATCTTCGTCGACAAGGCCGACAGCCCGAACCGGACCAAGGTGGAAGTCGTGGCAAAGAACAAGTTCTCGGTCGATGCCTTCGCCAACAAGTGGGAAGGCAAGGTCCACGAGCAGCTGGCCACCAGGCTGGCGCGCTGATCTCTCAGGCAGCCGGGACACCGGCTGCCGACCTCGTCAGGCGCGGCGCCATCGGCGCCGGCTCAGCCGGCCGCAACGCCCGCCAGTTCCCCGATCCGGGCATCCGTCATGCCCACCGCGCGCGCGGTGTCGCTGATCTGCTTCCATGTTGCCTTGTCCACCGGCGTGCCATGCGCGCTGCGCTCGGCCCGCCGCGTCAGTTCCGGTTCGCCCGGCAGCAGCACCTCGTCCACCCCTTGCGCCCGCCGCGACGCCTTGAGCCAGGCGATGAAGGCGTCGGCCTCGCCCTCGGCATCGGGCGCGTCGAAGGCGGCCGGGCTGACGATGACGGACATCATGCAGTTGATGATGGCGCTGTTGGTCATCAGCGTGTCGTCATGGGTGGTGAAGCCGCCGGACAGCGCGCCGGCAAAGATCTCGCACATGGCGGCCATGCCATAGCCCTTGTGGCCGCCGAAAGGCAGCAGGCAGCCGCGCGGGTCTTCGTGCACGACGCGCGGCTCGTTGCTGGGCTGGCCGGTGTGGTCGATCAGGCTATCGGGCGGCACCTGATGCCCCTTGTTGTAGGCCACGCGGGTCTTGCCGAAGGCGATGCGGCTGGTGGCGAAGTCCAGCACCAGCGGCGGCTTGCCGGCGCGCGGGAAGGCGGCGCAGAACGGGTTGGTGCCGATGCGCGCATCGATGCCGCCAAAGGCCGCCACCAGCGGGTCGCCCGCCACGTTGACGAAGTGGAAGGACACCATGCCGGCCTGCGCGCACTGCTCGGCCCAGTGGCCGATGCGGCCGATGTGATGGGCATTGCGCAGCCCCACCGCGCAGATGCCGAGCTGGCCGGCGCGGGCAATGCCGGCCTGCATCGCTTCATAAGCCACCACCTGGCCGAAGCCGCGTCCGCCTTCCACCGTCAGCACCGCGCCGGCATCGCGCGCGATCTGCGCATGGGCGTTGAGCTTGAGCTCGCCGTCCTGCAGCGAACGCAGGTAGCGCGGAATCATGCCGACGCCATGCGAATCATGGCCTGACAGATTGGCCTGCACCAGATGGTCGGCCACCAGCCGCGCTTCGGTCGGTTCGCTGCCGGCCTGTTCCCATAGCGCGCAGACCAGCGCATGCAGGCGGCTGGCGTCGATCAGGATCTCGGTTCCGGCGGAAGTGTCCTTGGCATTCATCGTTTATGTCTCCTTGTTTGTTATGACGTACGCGGCGCCGGCTTAGGCGTCGCGGCAGGGCATCATAGAGGGGGAAACAGCGCAGCGGCAAGCCGGTGCCGGACGTGCTTGATCAAACCGGAGCGCTTGCGCCGGCAGTGACAGTGATCTGGAGAGGGTGCGAGGCACTGCAAGCCGGACGGACGGCGAGCGCCAGGTGCGGCAATGGGAATTCCGCGTGCCTGGCGCATCTGGAACGGCGCGGCATTCTGTTGCGCGGACCGCCGGCACGAGGCTCATACGCTGACGGAGAAGGGGCTCGGCCGCTCGCTGTTTGAAGAGAGCGGCTTGCTCAGGCGCCAGCCGTGATATCGCCCGCGCGGGCGGCGCGCCAGGCGGCAAGCGCTTCCTGCGCATGCTGTATCGACGGCAGCACCCGCACGCCGGCCTGCGGCTGCAGCCGCTCGACGCCGGCGCCGCCTGCCCAGAGTTCGACGCTGTCCGGCAACAGCGCGCGCAATTGCGCCATTTGCGGCGCCACCTGGCGCGATGCATAGGCGCCGGAAAACGAGAGCGCCACCACGTCTGCCTGCTGCGCCCGCGCCGCCATCGCGATGTCGAACAGCGGCGTCTGGATGCCCAGCGAGATGCAGGAAGCGCCGTCCAGCGCCATCAGGGCTTCCACCATCAACAGGCCCAGCCCATGCTGCTCTTCGGGCACCGTGGTCAGCAGGATGCGCGGACTGCCGGCCTGCTGCGCCGGCAGGGTGGCGATCGCCTGGCGCAGCAGGGCCTGCACCTGTTCGGTGTACAGGTGCTCTTCAAAGATTTCGAATTCCCCGCTCATCCATGCCTCGCCCACCGCCCGGTTCAATACCGGCAGCGTCTGGATGACGAAGTCCTGCAGGCCCTGGCGCAGCATGGCCTGGTTGAGGGCGCTGCGCAGCTGCGGCACGTCGTGGCCCTTCACCAGCGCCAGCAGTTGCTGCAGCAAGGGGTCGGCGGCTGTCGGCTGCCGTACCGGCGCGGCTGCCGCCGCGCCCAGGGCCTGCAATTCTTCCTCGCTGGCAGCCATCAGGCGCCCCGGGCGGTGGCCCTGGTCCATCAGGCGCTTCAAAAGCCGCAGCCGGTCGACCTGGACGGCCGGGTAGAGCCGTTCGCCATGGGCGTCGCGATCCGGCCTGGGAAAGCCATAACGCCGTTCCCAGACGCGCAGGATGTCCTTGGACAATCCGGTTTCCCGCTCCGTCGCCGTAATGCCTAGTGCCGGTCGCATCTGCTGTGAAGAACTCATTTTGTCCTGGACAAATTGTTGACAAGAAATTGGGGCGTGTCTATATTAGCCAGCGTCAGCATTGTTGTCCATGACAAAAAAATTCCGGCGTACAGGCTTTTGCATCCGAATGCTTGCTCCAGCCGTATAAAACTCCGAACACCCTTCGCCTTCCGTGCCGTCCAGTGCCCGGAAGCGATGAACAATGGCTGCCGTTCTGTTTTGTCATGGACAAATCGGGCAATAAAGACAAGACGATGAAGTGAAACACAAGGAGCAAGCATGGAATACGCGATGCCAGACCGGGCGGCTGACGCCGGGAACAGGACGGTAGAAGCCAAAGGCGGCCGCAGGCGCATTGCCGTGGTGGGCGCCGGCATCTCGGGGCTGGCAAGCGCGTGGCTGCTGTCGCAGCGGTACAAGGTGACGCTGTACGAGGCAGGCAATTACCTGGGCGGCCATACCAACACGGTGGATGTGAAGGTCGATGGCATCAGCCATCCGGTCGACACCGGCTTTCTGGTCTTTAATCACCACACCTATCCCAACCTGACCGCGATGCTGGACCATCTCCAGATCGACAGCGTGGCAACCGACATGTCTTTCGCGGTCAGCCTGGACCAGCCTGACCTGGAATGGGCCGGCAGCAGCCTGGGCACGGTGTTCGGGCAGAAGCGCAACCTGGTGAGGCCGGCTTTCTGGCGCATGCTGGCCGACATCCTGCGCTTCAATCGCCACAGCGTGGCCTGGCTGGAAGCGCATCCGGAGAGCCGCATGACGCTGCGCGACTTCCTGCGCGCCGGCGGCTATTCCCGGGCCTTTGCCGACTGGTACCTGCTGCCCATGGCGGCCGCGATCTGGTCCTGCCCGGCGGGACAGATGCTGGACTATCCGCTGGCGACCTTCGTGCGCTTCTGCCGCAATCATGGCCTGCTGCAGGTGTTCGGCCGACCGCAATGGCGCTCCATCGTCGGCGGCGGCAGGGAATACGTGCGCAAGCTGGCGGCTGGCATCGGGCATATCCGGCTGGCTACGCCGGTGCGTCAGGTGCGCCGGGTGGAATTCGGCGCGCTGGTCGAGACCGACCATGACTGCCGGCTGTTCGACGACGTGGTGCTGGCCTGCCACAGCGATCAGGCGCTGGCGCTGCTGGGGGCAGATGCCAGCGCCGACGAGCGCCGCCTGCTGGGCGCGATCCGCTACCAGCCCAATCGCGCCGTGCTGCATACCGACCCGCGCCTGCTGCCGCGCGACCGCGCGCTCTGGTCGGCCTGGAATTACCAGGCCGCCAGCGACGCGTCCGGCGCGGCGCCCGTGGGCGTGTCCTATCTGATCAACCGGCTGCAGCCGCTGCCTTTCGACACGCCGGTCATCGTGACCCTGAATCCGCGCCGCGAGCCGGCTGCGCACACCGTGCTGGCGGAGTTCGATTATGCCCATCCGCTGTTTGACAGCGCCGCCATTGCGGCCCAGGAGGAACTGGCGCTGCGGCAGGGGCGTGATGGCATCTGGCTGTGCGGCGCCTGGAATGGCTACGGCTTCCATGAAGATGGCCTGAAGTCGGCGCTGCGGGTGGCCAATGCATTCGGCTGCTATGCGCCGTGGCAGGAAGGCGCGGCGATGCAATCCGCCCCGGCGGAACGGGCGCGCGCGGCATGAAGCCGGCGGCGCGGCTGTTCATGGGGCAGGTGATGCACCGCCGCCTGCGGCCGGTGGCCAATCGCTTCGTCTATCCGGTCTGCTTCTGCCTGCTGCCGCTGTCTGCGCTGGAAGCCAGCGCCAACCGTCTGTTTTCCATCAACCGCTTCAATCTGCTGAGCTTTCATTACGCCGACCATGGCGCGCGCGACGGCAGCCATCCGCTGCCATGGATACGCGCGCTGCTGGCGCAGTCGGGCCTGCATGCCGACGGCGAAATCTGGCTGCAATGCTTTCCGCGCATGCTGGGCTTCGTGTTCAATCCGGTCAGCTTCTGGTTCTGCCATGCGGCCGATGGCACGCTGGTGGCGGTACTGGCCGAGGTCAGCAACACCTTTGGCCAGCGCCATCGCTACCTGCTGGCGCACGCCGCCGGCAGGGCGCTGGCCGAGGGTGAGACGCTGCAGGCGGCCAAGACCTTCCATGTCTCGCCGTTTCTGGCGCTGCAGGGCCACTATCGCTTCCGCTTCTATGCCCGCAGCGTCGATCACGCGCCGTTCTGGCGGCTCGCGCGCATCGAGCATGCCGATGACGCCGGCGACCTGCTCCATACCGCCATATCCGGCCAGGCCGTGGCGCTGGACGCGGCAGGCGTGCTGCGCGCGACGCTGCGCTATCCCTTCATGACGCTCCTGATCGTGCTGCGCATCCACTGGCAGGCACTCAAGCTGTGGCGCAAGGGCGCGCCATTTTTCCGCCAACCTTCTTCTCCGCTCAACGACAAACAACCATGACCATTCCGGAACAAATGCTCAGCCTGCCCGCCGCCATCGGCGCGTTGCCGCGTAGTGCTGCCGTGCTGCTGAAGATGCTGGAAAACATCCGCCACGGCAGGCTGGACATGCGCCTGCCGGATGGCGGGCACTGCTGCTTCGGCGACGACCAGGCCGGGCCGCATGCGCATATCGAGATCACCGACTGGCGCCTGTTCGACGAGGTGCTGGCGCGCGGCGACATCGGCCTGGCCGAGTCCCATATCGCCGGCGACTGGCACAGCCCAGACCTGGCCGCCCTGCTGACGCTGCTGGCGAACAACCGCGAAGCGCTGGCCAAAGCGGTCTATGGCCAGTGGTGGCGCCTGCTGGCGGCGCGCCTGCGCCATCTGGTCCGCGACAACAGCCGGGCCGGCTCGCGCCGCAACATCATGGCCCACTATGACCTGGGCAACGACTTCTACAGCCTCTGGCTGGATGCCACGATGAGCTATTCCAGCGCGCTGTATGAAGGCGATGCCGCCAGGCCGCTGGCCGAGGCGCAGCTGGCCAAATACCGCCGCATCCTGCAGCGCCTCGGCGCCTCGCCCGGCCAGCGAATACTGGAAATCGGCTGTGGCTGGGGCGGCTTCGCCGAAGTGGCGGCGCGCGAGGCGGGTGTCGAGGTGGTGGGCGTGACGCTGTCGCCGGCCCAGCTGGAGTATGCGCAGGCCCGGATGCGGCGCGCCGGCCTGGAAGGCCAGGCCAGGCTGCTGCTCTGCGATTACCGCGACCTCGGCGGCGAGCAGTTCGACCATATCGTGTCGATCGAAATGTTCGAGGCGGTTGGCGAGCGCTGGTGGCCGTCCTATTTCAATGCGCTGCGGCGCCTGCTGAAGCCAGGCGGCCGCGCCGTGGTGCAGAGCATCACCATCCGCGACGACCTGTTTGCCCGCTACCGGCGCGGCACCGACTTCATCCAGCAGCATGTCTTCCCCGGCGGCATGCTGCCCAGCCCGTCGGCCTTCGCCGGGCAGGCCAGGCGCGCCGGGCTGGCACTGACCCACAGCCATGCCTTCGGCCCGGACTATGCGCGCACGCTGGCCGCATGGGCGCAGACCGTGGAGCAGCGCTGGACCGAGATCGCCGCGCTGGGCTTCGACGAGCGCTTCCACCGCATCTGGCGCTTTTACCTGGCGTACTGCGAAGCCGGCTTCGACAGCGGCTGCACCGATGTCATCCAGTTCGAGCTGCGGCACGCAGCATGAATGGCTGGCGGGCAGGGCTCGGCATGCATAGGCGCGCGCCATGGCGCCATGCGGTGACGGCTGCCGTCGCGGCCTGTGCGCTGCTGTGCGCGGCCGCGCCGGCGCTGGCGCTGCCCGATGCCGTCCGTGACAACCCTGGCGTTGCGCCCGGCGCCTGGACCCGCTGGGGCAGCGGCGAAATGCGCTGGCTGGGCATTGCCTTGTACCAAGCCACGCTGTTTGTGGCAGGCAATGATGCGGGGGAGGCGCCGCTGGCACTGCGCCTGGAATACCGGCGCGACATTCCCGGCGCGCGCCTGGTGCAGGCGAGCATGGAGGAAATGCGCAGGCTGGGCGCCGACCCGGCCCGGCTGCCCGAATGGGAGGCGCAGCTGCAGCGCCTGTTTCCCGACGTGCAGAAGGGAGACACCATCACCGGCGTGCGCATGCCCGGCCAGGGCGTGCGCTTCTTCCATCAGGACCGGCTGCGCGGCGAGTTGGCCGATGCCGAATTCGGCCGCTGGTTCTTCGCCATCTGGCTGCACCCGGACAGCCGCAGCCCCGGCTTGCGCAGCCAGTTGCTGCAACCGCCGCGCAAGCCGTCATGAGCGCCGCCGCGCCCGGCCTGCGCCAGACCCTGTGCTACGGCGCGCTTGGCCTGCCGCTGGCGATGGCGGCCCTGCCGCTGTATGTGCACCTGCCGCAGCGCTATGCGCAGGCCGGACTGTCGCTGGAACTGCTGGGCGGGCTGCTGCTGGCGGCGCGCCTGGCCGATGCCGGCGTCGACCCGCTGCTGGGCGCCTGGACCGACCGCATGCGGCGGCGCGGCCCGCCGCTGGCGCTGGCGCTGGCAATGCTGGCCGGCGGCCTGTTCGGCCTGATGCATCCGCCGGCACAGGGCGCCGCGGCCTGGCTGCTGCTGTTCATGCTGCTGACCTTCTTCGGTTTCTCGCTGGCGACCATCGTCCATCAGAGCTGGGGCACGGAAGTCGGCGGCACTGCCGCCGGGCGCACCCGCCTGACCGCCAGCCGCGAAGGTTTTGGCCTGCTTGGCATATTGCTGGCGGCGGCGCTGCCGGGGCTGCTGTCGGCCGACCTGGCGCGCGGCCTGTCGCTGCTGGCCTGGCTCTATCCGCTGCTGGTGCTAGGCGCCGCGCTGCTGGCCTGGCGCGGTGCGCCGACGCTGCCGCGGCGGGACGCCGTGGCGGTGCAAGCACCCCTGGTCGCGGGCATGGGCCGGGCATGGCGCAACCCGCGCTTTGCGCGCCTCCTGGCGGTGTTTGCCGTCAATGGCATTGCCGGCGCGCTGCCGGCCACGCTGGTGCTGTTCTTCGTCGCCGACGTGCTGGGCGCGCCGCAATGGAGCGGGCCGCTGCTGGCCCTGTATTTCCTGGCCGGCGCGCTGGGCCTGCCGCTGTGGGTCAAGCTGGCGCGGCGCCTGGGCCGCATGCGCGCCTGGACCCTGGGCATGCTGCTGGCGGCGGCCACATTCACCGGCACGCTGGGCATCGCCGCGGGCGATGTGCAGTTGTTTGCGCTGGTATGCCTGCTGTCGGGCCTGGCGCTCGGCGCCGATCTGGCGCTGCCGGCGGCGCTGCTGGCCGACATCGCCGAGGCTGACGCCGGCGAGCGGCAGGCGCCTGGGGCGGGGGCCGGCGCCTATTTCGGCTGGTGGAACCTGGTCGCCAAGCTCAATCTTGCGCTGGCCGCCGGCATCGCATTGCCGGCGCTGGCATGGCTGGGTTACCAGCCCGGCAGCACCGGGCCGGCTGCCCGCGCCGCGCTGACGACCGCTTATTGCCTGTTGCCGCTGGCGCTCAAACTGCTGGCCGCCGCGCTTGCGTGGCGCTGGCGCACACTACTGGAGATCCGGACATGAAAAAACTGCTTGCCATTGCTTCGCTATGCCTTCTGCTGGGCGGCTGCGCCGGGGTGCCGGTGTCGCATTACCAGGCGGCCCAGCCGGTGCTGGACCTGCCCCGCTATTTCAACGGCACCGTGGACGGCTGGGGCATGTTCCAGTCGCGCTCGGGCGAGGTTGTCAAGCGCTTCCATGTGGTGATCGAGGCCAGCTGGGCCGAGCGCGACGGCCGGCAGGTAGGCACGCTGGATGAACACTTCAGCTGGTCCGACGGCACCACGTCGCGCCGGGTATGGACCATCAGCCGCGACGGCGAGCGCGGCTTCATCGGCCACGCCGACGATGTGGTGGGCCCGGCGCGCGGCGAGACCGCGGGCAATGCGCTGCAATGGCGCTATGTGCTGGCGTTGCCGGTCGATGGCAGGGTATGGAATGTGGATGTCGATGACTGGATGTTCCTGGTGGACGAGAAGGTGATGCTGAACCGCTCGGCGGTGAGCAAGTTCGGCATCCATGTCGGCGACGTCACCCTGAGCTTCATGAAGCGGCCGGCGCCATGAACGCGGCGATCACGGACTGGCGCGGCAAGCGGGTCTGGCTGCTGGGCGCGTCCAGCGGCATCGGCGCGGCGCTGGCGCGCGCCTTGCTCGCGCGTGGCGCCAGGGTAGCGCTGTCGGCGCGCAAGGAAAGCATGCTGCAGCAGCTTGCCGGCAATGCGCCCGATGCCGCCGATGCGCTGGTGCTGCCATGCGACGCCGCCGATCCGGCCAGCCTGGCGCGGGCCTCTGCCTTCCTGATGGATCGCTGGGGCGGTGTCGATGTGGCGGTCTATCTCGCCGCCGACTATCAGCCGATGCGCGCCTGGGAGCTCGATCTCGGCGTCGCCAGCCGCATGATAGCCATCAACCTGCGCGGCGCCGTCGCCTTTGCCGCCTGCCTCATGCCCTGCCTGCTGCGGCAGGGGCAGGGCCAGCTGGCTTTCGTCGCCAGCGTGGCCGGCTACGGCGGCCTGCCGAAGTCCCTGATCTATGGACCGACCAAGGCAGCACTGATCAATTTCGCCGAAACCCTGTACCTGGACCTGGCGCCGAAGGGCGTGGGGGTACGGGTGATCAATCCGGGCTTCGTCGCCACGCCGCTCACCGCCGGCAACGACTTCTCGATGCCGGCGCTGATCACGCCGGAGCAGGCGGCGCAGGCAATACTCAAGGGCTATGCCGGCACCGCGTTCGAAATCGATTTTCCGCGCCGCTTCACGCTGCCGATGAAGCTGCTGTCGCTCCTGCCGTACCGCTGGTATTTCCCGCTGGTGCGGCGCATTACCGGACTGTGAGGGAAGCACCCATGGATGCCGCGCAGGCGCTGGCCAGGCTGGCCGACTATTTCGAGACCATGACGCCGGAAAGCGTGGGCCGCATCGGCGACTACTATGCGCCCGACGCCCGCTTCAAGGATCCGTTCAACGACGTGCGCGGCGTGCCCGCGATACGGCAGGTGTTTCATCACATGTTCGGCCAGGTCGGGCAGCCGCGCTTCATCGTCACGGAACGCATCGGCGGCGAGGGCGGCGACGGGAGTGCGGTACTGCTCTGGCAGTTCCACTTCACCGCCCGCTTCGGCCTGCGGGAACGGCCACAGAGCATTCATGGCGCCTCGCATCTGCGCTTCGATGGCGCCGGCCTGGTGGTGCTGCATCGCGACTACTGGGACGCCGCCGAAGAGCTGTATGCCAAGCTGCCGGTGCTGGGACCGCTGATGCGGGCATTGAGCAGGAAGCTGGCCGCCTGAGCCGCGTTCAGGCGCCGCGCTGTCCCGGCGCCGGCTGGTCCGGCTGATCCGGTTCGGGTGGCGCCTCCACCACCATTCCGCTGGTCGGCTCGCACCAGATCAGGTGGTCATGCACGGCGGTGACGCCCGGTATGTTGCGCGCCGCCACGCACAGGGCCTCGCGCTCCCGTCCGTCGAGGATGGTGCCGTACAGATGCACCTCGCCGTCTTGCACCGCCACATTGAGCATCGAGCGCGGCGCCCAGGCGCTCGCCGCCAGTTCCGTTTCCAGCTGCTGGCGTATCTGCTCGTCGGACGGCGATACCGCTGGCAGCGAGGGCGCTGCCAGCGCCAGGGCGCGCAGCAGATTGGCGCGGGTGATGATGCCGACCAGCCGGCCGTCTTCCAGCACCGGCACGCGCTTGATGCGCTGCTTCTCCATCATTTCCACCACCTGCTGCAGCGGCATGTCGGGGGTGGCGTAATGCAGGCTCTCGCTCATTGCATCGGCCACGGTGCGGCCATGGGCATGGGTGTATTCGGCGGCCAGCTTGCCTGGCCCGACCAGGAATTCCAGCCAGCGCGGACGACGCCGCTCCGTGCCCAGTTCGCTGCGCCGCAGCAGGTCGCCTTCGGTCAGCATGCCGACCAGCGCGCCGTTCTCGTCCGTCACCGGCAGGCCGCTGATGCCATGCTCCAGCATGGTCGCGATGGCTTCCTTGAGCGCGCTGTCGCGCCTTACCGTGATGACCCGCCTGCTCATGATGTCCTGTGCTTTCATGGGTTGCCTCCGTGGATGCGGCCCGGCCAATCGGCCGGGCATGGCCCATGGTAAGGAAAAGTCTTGTTGAAAAAACGAAGGCGGATCAAGAAAGCGCGTATCCGGCCGGTTTTGATGTGCTCCGGCCAGCTTCCGCGTTCCGGGCAGGCGCGGCGGGACGGCGTGGATTGCGTCGCTATTGCTGCGCCGACGCGCCGACCACCGCCGCTTCCAGTTCGGCGACCGCGGCGGCGATATCGGCCCGGCCGGGCATGCGGTCGAAGGCCACTGCCCAGGTCCAGCCGTCATCGCGGGCTTGCAGGAAGGCGTAGGAGCTGGCGGGCAGCGGGCCGCTGCGCTGCAGGATGGTCACGCCGCTTTCGCTGCGCGCATCCCAGCCCGGTGAATAGGGCGAATCGGCCAGGCGCTGGTCGCGGCTGGCCGGCAGCGCTGCGCCGGCAAGGAAAGATGGACGCTCGCAGGCTGTATGCATGAGGCACCTTTGGGGGGATCGGAAGCGAAGGTGGCGGGCAAGGGCAAGCAATGCCCGCGGTGGCGCCGCCGGGCTCAGTGGCGCGTCCGGCTTAAGCGTTCATCAAATCGCGGTATAATCCGACGTTCCCTACTTTTCCCATCTTTTGGTGCAGTTCGCTTGCTCCGGAACCCACCCACACCATGTCCGACATTCAGTCTGCAGCCGCGCAAACCCCCGCGGCATCCATCCGCTTTGAAGATTTCGGCCTGTCGCCAGACATACTGAAAGCGCTCGCCGAGCAGGGCTACGCGCACCCGACGCCTATCCAGGCGGCGGCAATCCCGGTCGTGCTGCAAGGGCGCGACGTGATGGGCGCTGCCCAGACCGGCACCGGCAAGACCGCCGGCTTTTCCCTGCCCATCATCCAGCTGCTGCTGGCCCATGCCAGCAGCAGCGCCTCGCCGGCGCGCCATCCGGTGCGGGCGCTGGTGCTGACGCCCACGCGCGAACTGGCCGACC
This sequence comes from Noviherbaspirillum soli, assembly GCF_015352955.1. Classification (GTDB taxonomy): domain Bacteria; phylum Pseudomonadota; class Gammaproteobacteria; order Burkholderiales; family Burkholderiaceae_D; genus Noviherbaspirillum_A; species Noviherbaspirillum_A soli. The sequence goes on along the minus strand of NZ_JACYOX010000023.1, from coordinate 72,580 downwards.
AGGTGGCGGAAAACGTCAAGGCGTATTGCCGCTTCACGCCGCTGCGCTCGACGGTCGTGTTCGGCGGCGTCGACATGACGCCGCAGACGGCCGCCCTGCGCGCCGGCGTCGAGATCGTGATCGCCACGCCGGGCCGCCTGCTCGACCATGTGCAGCAGAAGACCATCAGCCTGTCGCAGACCCAGATCCTGGTGATGGACGAGGCCGACCGCATGCTGGACATGGGTTTCCTGCCGGACCTGCAGCGCATCATCAACCTGCTGCCCAAGGAACGCCAGAACCTGATGTTCTCGGCCACCTTCTCGCCGGAAATCAAGAAACTGGCGTCGAGCTTCCTGGACGACCCGGTCACCATCGAGGTGGCGCGCAGCAATGCCACCGCCGAGCGCGTCACCCAGACCGTCTACAAGGTAGCCGAGGATGACAAGCGCGATGCCGTGCTGCACCTGATCCGCGGCCGCGACCTGAAGCAGATCCTGGTGTTTTCCAATACCAAGATCGGCGCCTCGCGCCTGGCCCGCCACCTGGAGCAGGAAGGCGTGAAGGCGTCCGCCATCCACGGCGACAAGACACAGAACGAGCGCATGGCCGCGCTGGAAGCCTTCAAGAACGGCGGCGTCGACGTGCTGGTGGCAACCGACGTGGCCGCGCGCGGGCTGGACATTTCCGACCTGCCGTGCGTGATCAACTATGACCTGCCCTATAACGCCGAGGATTATGTGCATCGTATCGGCCGCACCGGCCGCGCCGGCGCCTCGGGCGATGCGATCTCGCTGTATTCCGACAAGGATGCGCGCCTCTTGCAGGATATCGAAAAGCTGATCCGCGCCAAGCTGGCGCCCGCCGCGCTGGAAGGCTTTTCGCCGCGTCCGCATCACGGCGAGCGTTCGGGCGAGCGCGCCGAGCGCAGGCCGCGCCGCGACGAGGGCGCACGCGAGCAGGGCGGACGCGAATCCCGTTCGGCCGCGCCCCGCAGCAGTGGCTATGCGCCGCGCCGCGAGAAGGTCGATCCCTGGTTCCTGAAGCCCTACGAGCCCAGCCCGTCGGCGCCGCAGCCGGCCAACGAGTCGCAGGAAGCCGCGGCCAAGCCGCAGAAGCGCGCAGCCTTGCTGGGCGGCTTGCCCAAGCGCTGAGCCTGAAGCCGGTCATGGGCGTCGTGCCTGCGCCCCGCTGCGAAGCGGTAGTGCATTCGGCCAGACCGTCCTCATGCCGCCGGCTCCGGTGTGGCGAACGGCGCATCTTTCCTCGTTGCCATGCGCCTGATGCGGCGTAGGGTGGAATCCCCCGCAGGGGCATTGCACCTGTCGTCGATCAAGGTAAAGCTTCCTATATGCCCGTTCTACCGCCGCACGGTGCAATGCCCTTAGGGTATTGCACTCTACGAATCCGGATGCGGCTCTTCCAACGGAAATCTGCCCTGGCCGGTGGATGCCAGTCAGACTGGAAATTAGCCCTTCGCCTGCGCGCCATGGCGGTCGCGCCATAACGCCACCGCCGCCTCCCAGAATTCCGCCACGGTTTCCCTGCGTGGCAGTCCCAGTCCCAGAAAGCCGGCCGCCTGCATCAGTCCCTCCAGCGGGCGGCTGTTGTCCAGCGCCGCCGCGCCGGTCTGCTTGGAGAGTTTCTCGCCGCGCTCGTTCTGCAGCACCGGCACATGCATGGTGCGCGGCGTCGGGTAGCCCAGCAGCCGCTGCAGGTAAATCTGGCGGGCGGTGGAGTCGAGCAGGTCGGCGCCGCGCACCACATCCGTGATGCCGCATTCGGCATCGTCCACCACCACCGCCAGCTGATAGGCCCAGTAGCCATCGGCGCGTTTCAGCACGAAGTCGCCGACTTCGGTGGACAGGTGCTGGCTGACCGGCCCGATCCAGCGATCGTTGAAGCGGATCACCTGGTCCGGCACCCGCAGCCGCCAGGCGCGCGGAGCGCGGCCGGGCGCCAGGCCATGGCGGCACGTGCCCGGATAAACGGCGGCGCCGTCCGACGCCACGCCCAGGCGCGAATCGGCAATCTCGCGCCGGCTGCAGCCACAGGGATAGACCGCATCGCCCAGGCGCTCGAACGCAGCCTGGTACAGCGCCTTGCGCCGGCTCTGCCACAGCGGCTTGCCGTCCCACTGCATGCCATGCGCCTGCAGGCATTGCATGATGGCCTGCGCCGCCTCGGGCAGGGCGCGCGCCTCGTCGATGTCTTCGATGCGCAGCAGCCAGGCGCCGCCGTGGGCGCGGGCGTCCAGGAAACTGGCCATGGCCGCCACCAGCGAGCCCGCATGCAGCGGGCCGGTGGGCGAAGGCGCGAATCGGCCGCGATAAGAGCTTGCATTCATGATGCGGTTTCCAGCAGGCGATGTCTGATGTCGGGCTCGGACAGCTTGGCCAGGAACCATTTCAGGGCCTTGCCGCGGGCGCCGCTGCGCCAGGCCAGGTGGGCGGCGCCGGCCGGCTTGGCCTCGACCGTGCGCTTTTCCACCAGCGCGCCGCTGGCAAGGTAGGGCGCGGCCAGCATGCGCGGCAGGTGGCCGCAGCCGAGGCCGGCCAGTTGCGCGGCCAGCTTGGCCTCCAGCGAGGGCACGGTCAGGGTGTCCTGCCCGGTCAGCAGGCCGGCGGTGATGCCGGGCAGCATGCGCCCGGTGTCGCCGGCGGCCACGGCCCGGTGCCGCTGGATCAGTTCGGCCGGCAGCGGGTCGGGCTCGCCCGCCAGCGGATGGGTCGGCGCTACCGCGAACACCCAGTCGATGCCGCCCAGGAGGCGGGTGCGGAAGTCGCTGCTCATGCGCATGGTTTCCGGGCCGTCGTAGGCGGCGCCGATGGCCAGGTCGGCGCGGTCGGTCAGCAGGGCTTCCCAGACGCCCGACAGCACTTCCGACGACAGCCGCAGCCGGGTGCCCGGCTGCTCGCGGCCGAAATCATCCAGCAGCGGCAGCAGGCGCTGGAACGGGATCACGCTGTCGATTACGATGCGCAACTCCGCTTCCCAGCCGGCGGCCGTGCGCTTGACGCGCTGTTCCAGCGCCTCGGCCGCCTGCAGCAGATGCCGGCCCTGCGCCAGCAGTTCCTCGCCGGCCGAGGTCAGCTGGGCGCGGTGGCCGCGCCGGTCGAACAGCAGTACGTCGAGGTCGTCCTCCAGCTTGCGCACGGTATAGGTCAGTGCCGACGGCACCCGGTCGAGCGCGGCGGCGGCGGCGGCGAAGCTGCCGCGGCGGTCGATCTCGTCCAGGATGCGCAGCGATTCCAGGGTCAGGTTCATCGGGAAAAGAGGTTCAGAAAATTTGAACGAAAGGTACAGCATTATGCCCTTATTCCCATGTCTTCAAAGAGATATAGTGCTTCACATCCAATCAACATCAAGACAAGGAGCGACCAGATGAACCAAGTACGCAAAGCCAATGAACGCGGTCATGCCAACCATGGATGGCTGGACTCCTGGCACAGCTTTTCGTTCGCCGACTACTATGATCCGCAGCACATGGGCTTCGGCGCGCTGCGCGTGATCAACGAGGACCGGGTGGCGCCCGGCAGCGGCTTCGGCACCCATGGCCACCGCGACATGGAGATCATCACCTATGTGCTGGAAGGCGAACTGGGCCACAAGGACAGCATCGGCAACGGCAGCGTGATCCGCCCGGGCGATGTGCAGCGCATGAGCGCCGGCAGCGGCATCCGCCATTCCGAGTTCAACCATGCCAGCCAGGCGCAGACTCATTTCCTGCAGATCTGGATCGAGCCGAACGTGCGCGGCATCGCCCCCGGCTACGAGGAAAAGCGCTTCGACGCCGCCGACAAGCGCGGCCGCCTGCGCCTGGTGGCCAGCCCCGACGGCGCCGACGGCTCGGTCACGATCCACCAGGATGCGCGGCTGTTCGTCGGCCTGTTCAACGGCGACGAGTCGGCTGAACTGACGCTGGCGCCGGGGCGGCGCGCCTATGTGCACGTGGCGCGTGGCAGCGTCACGGCCAACGGCGTGCCGCTGCAGACGGGCGATGCGCTGAAGGTATCGGATGAAGCGCTGCTGACGCTGGCCGATGGCGCCAATGCCGAGGTGCTGTTGTTCGACCTGGCCTGACCGGGGCCACGCCGGGCGCGTTCGCAATAGCGGACGCACCCGGCGGCGCGCCCTCGCCGCATCCCCAAACTTGCCAGGCCGGCTATACTTCTCCCTCCGTCCAATGCCGCCGCCATGCAAGAAAAGCCTTACAAGATTCCCGAATCGGTCCTGGTCGTGATCCATACCGCCGAGCTTGACGTGCTGCTGATCGAGCGCGCGCCCAATCCCGGCTTCTGGCAGTCTGTGACGGGCAGCAAGGACACGGTCGACGAGCCGCTGACACTGACCGCCGCGCGCGAAGTGATGGAGGAAACGGGCATCCTCGTTGCGCAGAATCATCTGCATGATTGGCAACTTTCGAATGTCTATGACATCTATCCGGTATGGCAGCACCGCTATGCGCCGGGCGTGACGCGCAACACCGAGCATGTATTCAGCCTGCAGGTGCCGCGCGACATCCCGGTGACGCTGGCGCCGCGCGAACACCGCGACTACGTCTGGCTGCCCTACCGGGAGGCGGCGGACAAGTGTTTTTCGCCGTCCAACGCGGAAGCGATATTGCAACTGCCGCGACGCATCGCCATGTTGACTATGGAGAGCAGACCGCATTAACGAAAACAGGATCACCTCATGAAGCTGCGCATAGCCACTTACAACATCCACAAGGGCGTGTCGACGATAGGAAGCCGCCCTCGTGTCCATGCGCTCAAGCAAGCCCTGTCGGCGCTGGAAGCCGACGTGATATTCCTGCAGGAAGTGCAGGGCAGGCATGACCTGCTGGCACTGAAGCATGCGGCAAACTGGCCCAGCCAGAGCCAGCATGAGTTCTTCGCCGGCGAGGACAAGCACTGCGCCTATGGCGTGAATGCCGTCTATGACCACGGCCATCACGGCAATGCGCTGGTCAGCAGCTTTCCGATCGCGTCCTCGCGCAACCAGGATGTGTCCGACCATGCCTATGAATCGCGCGGCATCCTGCATTGCGTGGTCCAGTGCAACGATGTCGACGTGCATTGCTACGTGGTGCATCTGGGCCTGTTCGCCGGCAGCCGCAAGCGCCAGACCGATGCGCTGGTCGACGCCGTGTCGTCTTCCGCGCCGCCGGGCGCGCCGGTGATCATCGCCGGCGACTTCAACGACTGGAACAACAAGCTGAGCGACACCCTGCGCGCCGGCCTCGGGGTGACCGAAGTGTTCGACGAGAACCTGTCGCGGCGCGGCTTCGGCACCTATCTGCGCCTTCTGTCCGGCCGCGGCCCCAAGATCCAGCCGGCCCGCACTTTCCCGGCGGCGATGCCGCTGCTGCAGCTCGATCGCATCTACGTGCGCGGCTTCAAGGTGGCGTCGGCCAAGGTGATGCACGGCATCCTGTGGAGCCGCCTGTCCGACCATGCGCCCATCGTCGCGGAGCTTGAGCTGGCATAAGGCAGGGGATGGCGTTGGCGGTGAACGTAACTTATTTCAGGCGGTAATCCATGCGTCCGGTTTCCTACACCGCCAACAACAAGCTGACCCTGCTGCATTGCGGCGCGGAGTTCTTTCCGGAGCTGGAAGCGGCATGCGACAGCGCGGCTTCCGAGATCTACCTGGAAACCTACATCTTCGCGGACGACCCCACCGCGCACCGCATCGAGGACGCGCTGATCCGGGCTGCGAAGCGCCATGTGCGTGTGCATGTGATCACCGACTGGACCGGCACCGGCAACACCCATACCAGGAAGCTCAAGGAAAGACTGCAGGCCGGCGGCGTGCAGCATCGCAGCTTCAATCCCTTCTTCCGGCGCGGCGTGGCGCGCACCCATCGCAAGATTTGCGTGATCGACCGCAAGGTCGCCTTCCTTGGCGGCCTCAACATCAATGACGACTTGATCTCGGACGATGATTCGGCTGCGCCGCTGCCGGCGCCGCGCTGGGACTTTGGCGTGCGCATCACCGGACCGCTGGTGGCCGCCATTCATGAAGAGGTAACGACCCAGTGGGCCAGGCTGGGCAAGCTGGACCTGAAGCAACGCATCGAGCGCATCCGCAAGCTGCGCACCACCCATGTCGAGAACGTCAATGCGCCCGCCTTCGCGGCGCTGGTGGTGCGCGACAACCTGCGCAACCGCCGCACCATACAGCGCGCCTACATGCATGCGCTCGGCCACGCGCGGGAAAGCGCCTGGCTGGCCAATCCGTATTTTGCGCCGGGACGCAAGATGCGCGACGCGCTGTGCCGCGCCGCCGAGCGGGGCGTGGATGTGACGCTGCTGCTGGGCGTGGGACAGTTCAGGATGCAGGACGCGGTGGCGCGCTCCTTCTATCCCAAGCTGCTCGAGCATGGCGTGAAGATCTTCGAATACCAGAAGACCCAGCTGCACGGCAAGGTGGCCGTGGTCGACGATGAATGGGCCACCGTGGGTTCCAGCAACTACGACGGCTTTTCGCTGTTCGTGAACCAGGAAGCCAACATCGTGGTCAAGGATGCGGAATTCGCGCACGCGCTGCGAGACCATATCCGCCATGGCGTCCGGGATGCGGTGCCCGTGCACGCCGAGGAATTCCGCAATACGCCGTGGCACCGGCGGGCCTGGTACGGCACCGCCTTCCTGCTCTATCGCGGCCTGATGCGGCTCATCACCATGGGACGCTATACCTGACGGGCTGGCGCTGTTTCAGATGCGCAGCCAGGCGCCCTTGAACACGATGGGTCCGGTCGGTCCGTCGGCCTTGGGCGAACCGCCCTTGGGTTCGACCGTCACCGCCAGCAGGGCCACCGTGTCGGGCGTCGCATTCGCCGGCAAGGGCAGGGTAATGCTGCCGTCGGCCGCCAAGAGGCCCAGCGAGCGCGGATTGCCCTGTTTCGGCACCGCCCACAGTTCCAGGCTGCGGTCGGCCGCCACTGTCTGCGCCGCCACCAGCTTCACCGTCAGCAGATGGCGGCGGGCGTCGCCCGTGACCACCGCCACCGGCTGCGACTTGTCATCGGCCAGCATCGCAACAAAGGACGGCGGCGCCTGAACGTTCGCCTGCTGCGTCAGCAGCACGGCTGCCAGTACCATGGCCAGCGCGCTGGACGCCAGGCCCAGGCCACGCCAGAAGGAAAGGCTTTCGCGCAGCCGCATCATTAAGCCTGCCGGCCGTGGCGCGATGCCGGTGGCGCGCGCGATGTTGTCCCATACCTGCGGCCGCGGCGCTTCTGCCGGCGCGAACTGCGCCAGCGGGCACAGCCTGTCCTGCCATTGCTCCACCACGCGCCGCATGGTCGCATGATGCGCAAGCAGGGTCTCGAAGCGACGGCGCGCGCCGTTGCGCAGCGTGCCCAGCACATACTCGGCGGCCAGCCTGTCCAGCAGTTCGGGATTGCGCTCGATATTCATGCGCCCTCCAGTCGGGTCAGGCAGGTGCGCAGCCGTTCCAGCCCGCGCCGCACCCAGGTCTTGACCGTGCCCAGCGGCAGCTTCATCTGCTGCGCCACTTCGCTGTGCGACAGGTCATGGTAAAAGGCCAGCGCGATGGCTTGCCGGTGCAGGCCTTCGAGCCGGGAAAAGCAATGCGCCAGCGCCTTGGCCTCTGCATCCATGCTGAGCGCGTCTAAAGGGCTGGGATCGGTGCTTTCGAGGGCTTCCATCACGTCCTTGTCAAAGGTGTCCGCATCGATTTCCACTGTCGCATCCAGGCGGCGCAGCAGGTCGTAGGCGCGGTTGCGCACGATGGTGGTCATCCATGTCATCGGCGCGGCCAGGCCGGCCTGGTAGCTGCCGGCATTGTTCCAGACGCTGACGAAACTCTCCTGCAATACTTCTTCCGCCAGTTCCTTCCTGTTCAATATACGCAGCGCAAAGCCAAACAGTTTCGGCGATGTGGCGTCATAGAGCGCGCGAAAGGCCGCCGCCTCTCTGCGGGCGACGGCGGCCAGTAGGCTTCTGAGCTGTTGCGGATCGGTATTGGACAAGGCGTGTGCCTCCTGAATGGGTGGAAGAGTTGCATGGACGCATCAGACAGCGATTGTACGCATAAACCAATGAGCGCTATTCGCACAAATGATTGAAAATCGCGTAAAAACCGCGATATACAGGGTGGATTAGCTTATGGATCAAAGAGATGACGAATGAAAGTGTACGAATAGACAAGTGGCTGTGGGCAGCCCGTTTCTTCAAGACCCGCAGCATGGCAACCGATGCCGTCGACAATGGCAAGATCAGGCTCAACGGCGACCGCGTCAAGCCGGCGCGAGGCGTCAAGCCGGGCGACCGGGTGGAAGTCGATAACGGTTCCACCGAATGGGAAGTGGTGGTGAAGGAACTGTCCGACGTGCGGCGTGCCGCCAACTTTGCGCAGGCGCTGTACGAGGAGACCGAAGGCAGCGTCGAACGGCGCGCCAAGGCCGCCGAAGACCGCCGCTATTTCCGGGAGCCTGGGGCCGACATCAAGGGCCGTCCAACCAAGCGCGACCGCCGCCTGATCAGCCGCTTCTGACCCGCACAGCGGTCCCATGATGCATTGCCGCATAGAACCAAATCTCTAGAACAGCCACTCTAGGTTGCAGTTTGACATTTAAGAGTGGCTGCATAATAGTACGAACGTTCGCATTCAGTTCGTTTCTGTTCCCATCGTTTTTTACAGGACTCACTGAGTTCCATCATGACTGACACGACACCGAAATTCATGCGCAAGGGCGAACTGACCCGCGCAGCGATCCTTGACGTAGCGCTTGGCCTGGCAAGCCGCGACGGCCTCGAAGGCCTGACCATCGGCCTGCTTGCCGACAAGATGAACATGAGCAAATCAGGCGTATTTGCGCATTTCGGATCGCGCGAAGACCTGCAGATCGAAGTGCTGAAGCTGTATCACCATCACTTCGAGCAGGAGGTGTTCTATCCCAGCATGCAGGAGCCGCGCGGCCTGCCGCGCCTGCAAAGCATGTTCTCGCGCTGGGTCAAGCGGGTGACGATGGAAATCGCTTCCGGCTGCATCTACATCAGCGGCGCGGCCGAGTATGACGACCGGCCGGGCGCGATCCGCGAGGAGCTGGTCGGCATGGTCAGGGCATGGCAGGACGCGCTGCGCCGCTGCGTGGAGCAGGCGGTCGAGTGCGGCCACCTGCGCCCCGATACCGACCCGCAGCAGATGGTGTATGAAATGTATGGCCTGGTGCTGGCGCTGCACCACGATGCACGCTTCATCAAGCGCCCCGGCAGCGTTGGCCGCGCGCAGGTCGGCTTCGACCGCCTGCTCGAAAGCTACCGCGCCGTGGAAGTGGCAAGCCGCTGATGCGACACAGGAACTGAATCGCTGTCGACAAGACAGTCCGACTGATCAATCTAGCCATCGCTCTTCTGGAGAAAAACATGGGTCAATATGTCGCCCCGATACGGGACATGCAGTTCGTTCTGCACGAGTTGCTGCAGGTCGAAAATGAATTGAAGCAGCTTCCGCCGCATGCGGAAGTCGATGCCGACATCATCAACCAGGTGCTGGAGGAGGGCGGCAGGTTCACGTCCGAGGTGGTGTTCCCGCTCAATCACAGCGGCGACCGCGAAGGCTGCAGGCTGAATCAGGAAACCCATGAAGTGACAACGCCAAAGGGCTTCAAGGAAGCCTACCGGCAGTACATCGACGCCGGCTGGCCGTCCTTGTCGGCCGACCCGGAATACGGCGGCCAGGGCCTGCCCGTGGTGCTGAACAACGCGTTCTATGAAATGCTGAATTCGTCCAACCAGGCCTGGACCATGTATCCCGGCCTGTCGCATGGCGCCTATGAGTGCCTGCATGCGCATGGCACGCCGGAGCAGAAAGCGCTGTACCTGTCCAAGCTGGTGTCGGGCGAATGGACCGGCACCATGTGCCTGACCGAGCCGCACTGCGGCACCGACCTCGGCATGCTGCGCTCCAAGGCCGAGCCGCAGGCCGATGGTTCCTACCGCATCACCGGCGGCAAGATCTTCATCTCCGCCGGCGAGCATGACATGGTGGAAAACATCGTTCACCTGGTGCTGGCACGCCTGCCTGACGCGCCGGCCGGGACCAAGGGCATTTCGCTGTTCCTGGTGCCCAAGTTCATCCCCAACCCGGACGGCTCGCTGGGCGACCGCAACCGCATCTTCTGCGGCGCGATCGAAGAGAAGATGGGCATCCACGGCAACTCCACCTGCCAGATGAACATGGACGGCGCCACCGGCTGGCTGATCGGCCAGCCCAACAAGGGCCTGAATGCGATGTTCGTGATGATGAACGCGGCCCGCCTGGGCGTGGGCATGCAGTCGCTGGGCCTGACCGAAGTCGCCTTCCAGAACGCGCTGGTGTATGCGAAGGACCGCCTGCAGATGCGCAGCCTGTCCGGCGTGAAGGCGCCGGAAAAGCCAGCCGACCCGATCATCGTGCATCCGGACGTGCGCCGCATGCTGCTCACCGCCAAGGCCTATGCCGAAGGCGGCCGCGCATTCAGCTACTACACCGCCCTGCTGATCGACCGCGAGCTGAACCACCCGGACGAGGAAGTGCGCAAGGACGCGGCCGACCAGGTCGCGCTGCTCACGCCCATCATCAAGGCCTTCCTGACCGACAATGGCTGGATCGCCACCTCTGAGGCAATGCAGGTCTATGGCGGCCACGGCTTCATTTCCGAATGGGGCATGGAGCAGTATGTGCGCGACTCGCGCATCAACATGATCTACGAAGGCACCAACACCATCCAGTCGCTCGACCTTCTGGGCCGCAAGGTGCTGATGGACAATGGCGCCAAGCTGCGCAAGTTCGGCGCCCAGGTGCAGGCCTTCGTCGAGGAGAATGGCACCGATGAAGCGATGTCCGAGTTCATCACGCCGCTGGCCGACCTCGGCGACAAGGTCACCAAGCTGACCATGGAAATCGGCATGAAGGCCTTCCAGAACCAAGACGAAGTCGGCGCCGCCGCCGTGCCTTACCTGCGCGTGGTCGGCCACCTGGTGTTTGCCTACTTCTTTGCCCGCATGGCCAAGATCGCGCTGGAAAAGCAGGACTCCGGCGACAGCTTCTACCAGTCCAAGCTGGGCACCGCGCGTTTCTACTTCGCGCGCCTCTTGCCTGAAACCGCGATGCTGATCCGCCAGGCCCGCTCGGGCTCGGCCAGCCTGATGGCGCTGGACGCCGACCTGATCTAAACCACGGAAAACCGCCGCAGCATCCCGCCGACCCGCTCGCTTGCAGCAGGTCGGCGCGGCGGCCCGCACCCAACGTTCCAGGACTACAACCATGTCAAATTTCATCGTCAAGAAAGTCGCCGTGCTGGGCGCCGGCGTGATGGGCGCGCAAATTGCCGCGCACTGCGTCAACGCCCGCGTGCCCGTGGTGCTGTTCGACCTGCCGGCCAAGGAAGGCCCGAAGAACGGCATCGTGCTGCGCGCCATTGAAAACCTGAAGAAGCTGAGTCCGGCGCCACTGGCCGACCGCGACCAGGCGGCGCTGATCGAAGTCGCCAACTACGAGGACAACCTCGACATCCTGAAGGGCTGCGACCTGATCATCGAAGCCATCGCCGAGCGCATGGACTGGAAGCATGACCTGTACAAGAAGGTCGCGCCCCACATCGCGCCGAATGCGATCTTCGCCTCCAACACATCCGGCCTGTCGATCACGGCGCTGTCCGAAGGCTTCGATGCCGACCTCAAGGCGCGCTTCTGCGGCGTGCACTTCTTCAATCCGCCGCGCTACATGCATCTGGTGGAACTGATCCCGACCGCCGCCACCCGTCCCGAAATCCTGGACCAGCTGGAAGGCTTCCTTGCTTCCACGCTGGGCAAGGGCGTGGTGCGGGCGATCGACACGCCCAACTTCATCGCCAACCGCGTCGGCATCTTCGGCATGCTGGCCACGATCCGGGAAGCCGAGAAGTTCGGCCTGTCGGTGGATGTAGTCGATGACCTGACCGGCGCCCGCCTGGGCCGCGCCAAGTCCGGCACCTTCCGCACCGCCGACGTGGTGGGCCTGGACACCATGGGCCATGTGATCCGGACCATGCAGGACAACCTGAAGGACGACCCCTTCTTCCCGGTGTACGAAACCCCGGCGCTCTTGGGCAAGCTGATCGAAGCCGGCGCGCTGGGCCAGAAGGCCGGCGCCGGCTTCTACAAGAAGGTCGGCAAGGACATCCAGCGCATCGACCCGGCGAGCGGAGGCTATGTGCCCGGCGGCGCCAAGGCCGACGACCTGGTGGGCCGCATCCTGAAGGAAAAGGACCCGGCCAAGCGCATGAAGGCGCTGCATGACTCGACCAATCCGCAGGCGCAGTTCCTGTGGGCCATCTTCCGCGACGCCTTCCATTACATCGCGGTGCACCTGGAGAGCATTGCCGACAATGCGCGCGATGTCGACTTCGCGCTGCGCTGGGGCTTCGGCTGGAGCCAGGGCCCGTTCGAGAACTGGCAGGCCGCCGGCTGGCAGCAGGTCGCGACCTGGGTCAGGGAAGACATCGAGGCTGGCCGCGCGCTGTCCAATGCGCCGCTGCCCGACTGGGTCTTCGACGGCCGCGACGGCGTGCATGCCGCCGAAGGCTCGTGGTCGCCGGCGAAGAAGGCCTATGTGCCGCGCTCCGGCCTTGCCGTCTATGGACGCCAGCCATTCCGCGCGCCGCTGCTGGGCGAAGGCGCGGCCGATGGCGGCAAGGCTGGCACCACGGTGTTCGAGGATGACTCGGTGCGCGCCTGGCATGGCGGCGACGAAGTGCTGGTGCTGTCGCTGAAGACCAAGATGCATGTGATCGGACCGGGCGTGATCGCCGGCCTGAACCGCGCCATCGACGAAGCCGAGGCCAGCTACAAGGGCCTGGTGATCTGGAATGCCGACGCGGCGCAGGGCGGCGCATTCTCGGCTGGCGCCGACCTGCAGGCGATGCTGCCGGTGTTCATGTCGGGCGGCGTCAAGGCGATCGGACCGGAAGTGGCCAAGCTGCAGAACGCGCTGCTGCGCATGAAGTACGCCAATGTGCCGGTGGTGGCCGCGGTTGCCGGCCTGGCCCTGGGCGGCGGCTGCGAGCTGGCGCTGCATGCGGCCAGGCGCGTGGCCGCGCTGGAAACCTACATGGGCCTGGTGGAAGTGGGCGTGGGCCTGGTGCCGGCCGGCGGCGGCCTGAAGGAAGCCGCGCTGCGCGCGGCCGCCGATGCCAAGGGCAACGACCTGCTGCAGTTCCTGAAGACCTACTTCACCAATGCCGCCACGGCGCAGGTATCGAAGTCGGCGCTGGAAGCGAAGAAGATGGGCTACCTGTCGGCCAACGACACCGTGGTCTTCAATGCCCATGAACTGCTGCACGTGGCCAGGGTGGAAGCGCGCGCGATGTTTGATGCAGGCTACCGCGCGCCGAACCGCGCGCTGGTGCCGGTCGCCGGCCGCTACGGCATGGCCACGATAGGCGCGCAGCTGGTCAACATGCGCGATGGCGGCTTCATCTCGGCCCACGACTACAAGCTCGGCATGATGATTGCCGAAATCGTCAGCGGCGGCGATATCGAACCCAACAGCCTGGTGTCGGAGCAGTGGCTGCTCGACCTCGAACGCAAGGCATTCATGGAACTGCTCGGCCATCCGAAAACGCAGGAGCGGATCATGGGCATGATGCAAACCGGCAAGCCGGTGCGCAACTAGGAGAATAGAAATGAGCCAACAAATACAAGACGCCTACATCGTCGCCGCCACCCGCACGCCGATCGGCAAGGCGCCGCGCGGCATGTTCCGCCATACCCGCCCGGACGACCTGCTGGTGCGTGCGATGCAATCGGCCGTGGCCCAGGTGCCCGGGCTCGACCCGGCGCTGATCGAGGATGCCATCGTCGGCTGCTCGTTCCCCGAAGCCGAGCAGGGCCTGAACCTGGCCCGCATGGCGGTACTGCTGGCCGGCCTGCCCAAGACCGTGGGCGGCGTGACCGTCAACCGTTATTGCGCCTCCGGCATCACCGCGGTGGCGATGGCGGCCGACCGCATCCGTGTCGGCCAGGCCGATGTGATGATCGCGGCTGGCGTCGAGTCGATGTCCATGGTGCCTATGATGGGACATCATCCATCGATGAACATGGGCATCTTCAAGGACGAGAATGTCGGCATGGCCTACGGCATGGGCCTGACCGCGGAGAACGTCGCCAAGCAATGGAAGGTGTCGCGCGAGGCGCAGGACCAGTTTGCGCTGGAGTCGCATCTCAAGGCAATTCGCGCCCAGCAGGCCGGCGAGTTTGCCGATGAGACCACCGCAGTGGACATCATCGAGAAATTCCCGAATCTGGCCAGCGGCGAAATCGATGTGAAGACGCGCACCGTGAGCGTGGATGAAGGCGCGCGCGCCGACACCAGCCTGGAAGCGCTGGCGAGGTTGCGCCCGGTATTCGCTGCCAAGGGCACGGTCACGGCCGGCAACAGCTCGCAGACCTCCGACGGCGCCGGTGCGCTGATCCTGGTCAGCGAGAGGATCCTGAAGCAGTTCAACCTGACGCCGCTGGCGCGTTTCGCCTCGTTCGCCGTGCGCGGCGTGCCGCCCGAGATCATGGGCATCGGTCCGAAGGAAGCGATTCCCGCGGCGCTGCGCGCGGCCAACATCACGCAGGACCAGATCGACTGGTTCGAGCTGAACGAAGCCTTTGCCGCGCAGGCGCTGGCGGTGATCCAGGACCTGGGGCTGGACCCGTCCAAAGTCAACCCGATGGGCGGCGCGATCGCGCTTGGCCATCCGCTCGGGGCGACCGGTGCGATCCGGTCTGCTACGGTGGTGCATGCGCTGCGGCGGAAGAATTTGAAGTACGGGATGGTGACGATGTGCGTTGGAACCGGGATGGGGGCGGCCGGCATCTTCGAGCGGATGTAATGGCGCAGTAGGGTGCAATACCCCGAAGGGGCATTGCACCATTGGTCAATCCGGGAAAGCAGTCTACTGTCGCCTCCCGGTTTGCACTCCGCGGTGCAATGCCCTTCGGGTATTGCACCCTACAGAAGCGGCTAAGTTGCATTTGTACTTGAAGTGCGCGTAGCGACAGTTGCAGTTGCTTTTGACGTTGCGGTTGCCGTTAAACCCCGTTGGGCGCGCCGCGACGGCGATGCCTGAAGCGGAAAAGGTGCGGCGTCTGTCTGAGCGCAGCGTAGCGTAGCGAGTTTAGCCGCGCCCCGCTTCAGGCGTCGACGGCACGGGAACCCCGCGGCAGCGGGGCGCGATCACCGGGTCGCCTGCCGGGGCGAATACCCGGCTTGGTCATGACGACAGTGCAGTGATGTTGGGTCACCAGCCGTAAAGACGTCACTGCGAAGCAGCAGTTGCTTTTGACGTTTGAAGTTAAAGGTTTTGTTCAAAACACGTTGAACGTCAACTACGACAGTGCTGCCCGTGCGTTGCCGGGTGACGCAAGACGGCTGCACTGCCGTGGAGACAAGCCGGGAGTCCGTCCCGGCGGCCGGGTCACTTTTTTTGCTTCGCCAAAAAAAGTAACCAAAAAAAGGCGACCCGGTGATCGCGCCCCGCTGCGCGGGGTTCCCGTGTCAGCGGTGCCCGGAGCGGGGCGCGGCTAAACTCGCTACACTGCGTTTCGCTCAGACAGACGCCGCACCTGATCCGCTCCGGGCACCGCTGACACGGCGCGCTCAACGGGACTGAACGGCAACGGCAACGGCAACGGCAACTGCAACGGCAACGGCCACTTCAAAA
Organism: Noviherbaspirillum soli; assembly: GCF_015352955.1. Classification (GTDB taxonomy): domain Bacteria; phylum Pseudomonadota; class Gammaproteobacteria; order Burkholderiales; family Burkholderiaceae_D; genus Noviherbaspirillum_A; species Noviherbaspirillum_A soli. The sequence goes on along the minus strand of NZ_JACYOX010000023.1, from coordinate 56,898 downwards.
GCAACGGCAACTGTCGCTGCGCGTACGTCAACTGCAACTGCGCCGGCCCCTTACGAAAGGCATTGCGGCACAATCGTCAGTAAAGAACCTTTTGCTTCATCACTTACTTCATCCACAATCAGGAGACGACATGGATATCAGCATCGAACAGGCTAACGGCATCTGCACCATCCGCTTCAACCGCCCGGAAAAGAAGAATGCCATTACCGGCGCGATGTACCAGGCGATGGCTGAGGCGCTGGCTGCGGCCGAGGCTGACAACGCGGTGCGGGTTGTCGTGTTTGCGGGGCATCCGGGCATCTTCACCGCCGGCAATGACCTGGAAGACTTTCTGAAGCAGCCGCCACAGGGCGAAAACAGTTCGGTGTTTCGCTTCATGGCGGCATTGAAGGGTGCGAGCAAGCCTGTGGTGGCCGCGGTCAGCGGCGCGGCGGTGGGCATCGGCACGACGATGCTGCTGCATTGCGACCTGGTGTATGCGTCCGACAATGCAAAATTCTCGATGCCATTCAGCCAGCTTGGCCTGTGCCCCGAATTCGCTTCCAGCCTGCTGCTGCAGCGCGTCGCCGGCTATCAGCGGGCAGCCGAGAAGCTGATGCTGGGCGAGGCTTTCCTGGCCGACGAGGCACAGCAGATGGGGCTGGTGAACCGGGTGCTGCCGGCCAGTGAACTGGAAGCTTTCGTGCAGGCCCAGGCAGCCAAGCTGGCGGCCTTGCCGGGCTCTTCGGTGCGCACCACCAAGCTGCTGATGAAGCAGGGCGCTGCTGCGGACATCGATGCCCAGATGGCGCAGGAAGGCGAGCATTTCCGCCGCATGCTGACCGCGCCGGAAGCGAAGGAAGCATTCACCGCCTTCTTTGAAAAGCGCAAGCCGGACTTCAGCCGCTTTTCATGAGGTCATGGCCCGCATCGCCTGCCATGACTGCATGGCCAGGCATCGGGATGCGCCTGATGCGCGCATCCCGATCCACCGCGGCAACGCGTTTCGTCAGAAGCGATAGCCCACGGCTGCTCCGAACAGTACCGGATCGCGCTTCACACCGCTAGTCTGCCCGCCAGCCATCGAGACGTCGCCGCGTAGCTGCACCTTTTTTACCTTCGTGTTGATGGAGCGGTTGCGGTTGAGCCTGACGTCGAATCCGGCCTGCAGCGCCAGGCTCCAGCTGTTCTTCTCCAGCGAAATGTCGCTATCCAGCCTGTCGCCGGAAATGCGGGGGTTAGTTGATGCCGGCACCGAGGCAGGCAGCGAAGGCGGCAACAATGCCAGCTTGTGCATCATCACGGATGAATGTCATGATGCGCAGACCTGCCCGACCGCATCCAACCCGATCCACAAGGAGGATCCAGCATGCTCCATGGCCTGAGCGCCTTTCCCCTGACGCCGATGAATGAAGACGCTGTTGATGAGGCTGCCTTTGCGCGGCTGCTCAAGCGCCTGGTGATGGCCCGGGTCGATTCGATCTGCGTGCTCGGCTCGACCGGCAACTATGCCTATCTCGGCATGGCCGAGCGCAAGCGGCTTGCGGAGCTGGCGCTCGACCAGGCATCCGATGTGCCGATGATGATCGGCATCGGCGCGCTGCGCACCCGGGATGTGCTGGCGCTGGCCGAGCATGCGCAGAAGGCTGGGGCGGATGCCGTGCTGCTGGCGCCAGTGTCCTACCAGAAGCTGACCGATGATGAAGTCTTCGGTCTGTATGAGGCAGTGACGCGCTCCCTTTCCGTGCCCCTGTGCGTGTACGACAACCCCGGTACGACCCACTTCAGCTTCAGCGATGCCTTGCACGCACGCATCGCGCAATTGCCCCGGGTCGGCTCGATCAAGATTCCCGGCGTGCCGGTGGATGCCGTGGCGGCAAGGGAACGCGTGCAGCGCCTGCGCGCGCTGATTCCATCTCATGTGACGATAGGCGTCAGCGGCGATGCACATGGCGCCACCGGGCTCAATGCCGGATGCGATGCCTGGTACTCGGCCATTGGCGGCCTGCTTGCCGGGCCGCTGCTGGCCATCACGCGCGCCGCGCAAGCCGGCAATGCCGACGAAGCGACACGCCTGTCCGAACGCCTGCAGCCCTTATGGTCATTGTTGCAGCGACATGGCAGCCTGCGGGTGATTGCCGCCGCCGCAGAGTTGCTGGGCCTGGTTGCCAGCCCCAGCTTGCCCTTGCCACTGAAGGCCCTGACGGGAGAGGACCGGCAGCAATTGCGCCGCGTGCTGGAAGAACTGGGGCTGGAAGAATAAGTTCTTCCGGCGCGAAGGCGGCAGCCGGCCTGGTGTTCACCGTTCGCCGCGTCGCGGTTACGGCAGCCTGGCAAGGTCGCCCTGCCGGTCCAGCGCATAGCGGTCGAGGTCGCTGGCAAGGAACAGCCTGCCCTGATAGCCGGCGCGCGCTTCGGCTTCGAGATCGGCCAGCGTGGGTGCGCCATTGCGCGCCGTATCCTGCTCCTGATAACGCGGGCTGAAATGGGTGAGCACGAGATTGCGGATGCCGGCCTCGCCGGCAAAGCGCGCCACCGCTCCGGCCGAGCTGTGCTGCGGGCCGGGTCCTACCTTGTCCAGGCCGGCCTGGGTGTAGGTGGCCTCATGCACCAGCACGTCGGCGTCCGCTGCCTCGGCGGCCAGCAGCCCGGGGCTGTCATTGTCGCCGCCCACGATGATCTTGCGCGGCTTGCGCGGCGCGAGCAGGTAATCGCGCGCATGGATGGTGCGGCCGTCTGGCAGCGTCAGCTCGCGGCCCTGCTGGATCCGGCCCCAGCCGGGGCCGGCCGGCACCGCGTCGCGCCTGAGCTTGTCCACGTCCAGCTTGCCCTCCACTGCCTTTTCGCAAAAGCTGTACGCATAGGACGGCACCCGGTGCGACAGCGCGGTAGCCCGCACGGCAAGGTCGGGCAGCGGCTGCGTATCCACCAGCGCCTCCACGCTGATGAATTGCAGCGGATAGGGCAGGTGCAGTCCGGTGGTTTCCAGCACGCAGTCGATAAAGCGGCCTATCGAAGGCGGACCGATGACGGACAGTGTTTCGGACCGGTTGAGCATGCCGGCGCTGGCCAGCAGGCCGGGCAGCCCGTAGCAGTGGTCGCCATGGATATGGGTAATGAAGACGGCGCGCAGCGTCATCAGCGACAGGCTGGTGCGCAGGATGCGATGCTGCGTGGCCTCGCCGCAGTCGATCAGGCACCATTGCCTGGAGGCCTCCGCACGCAAGGCCAGCGCAGACAGGTTGCGGCTGCGTGTGGGCGTGCCGGACGAGGTGCCCAGAAACTGGATTTCCATGGTTCTCCATGTGCTGCGGCAAGCCGCGTTGGCGCCAACTGGCCTGCCGCGTCGCTCTGCTGCTTCTGCTCAGCGGGTGAAACGGTCTCGGGTGGCCTGGGCGCATTCATCATCACCGTCGGTGAGCCCTTGACGATGGACGTTCCCAGGACGAAAGGGTTGCGCTTACTCGCGGCTTGCCTTGCCCTGGCCGCCAGCTTGTCCGACATGCCATCGTAGCCTGAATGATTGGACAGCATCACGTTGATCCCGGCATGGCAGGCACTTTCGCATCGGGGGCCTCACCAGTGAATCGACAACAGCACCCGCTGCATGTTGGGGCCGCACAGGCTGCTGATTTCATTCCGCCTGGCCCACCTGAAGCCATCCATCTCGGGTGTGGGCTGGCCCGTGACCGGATGAATGAAATGGCTGATGCATACCAGCTGGTCGATGCCGTTCACATGATTCGGCGCCTGCACCTTGAACAGGTGCAGGCGCTTGTCGGGCCGGAAATCGAAGAGGCCGATTTCCAGGAACAGGTCGGCGGCGAATTCCAGCCCGGTTTCCTCATGCAGTTCGCGCCGCGCGGTTTTGACGGCCGGCTCGCCGGGTTCCTGCATGCCCTTGGGCAGATCCCACAGATCATGGCCGGTGACATGGCACAGCAGCAGTTCGCCGGCGCTGTTGAGGACCAGGGTGCCACAGGAAATGGGTAAATCCTTGCGTGTACTGAAATCCATGGACGGACCTTTTTAAAGGCATAGTCGGAACTGGAAACCGTGGAATGCGCAAGGGCGTCACGCGGCCAACCGAAGACGATGTCTGCCGCAGGGGCCTGGCGCCGCCGGATGTGCTGTCCAGGTGGCGCCGGCAATGCAGGCGCTCAGGCGCTGGCGCGTTGCAGCCAGCCTACTGCGTCTGGTAGTACCAGGCAATGAAACCGTTGGTCTTCCAGCCCGCTGCCTTGAGCGCGCTGCGGTCGCTTTCAGACATGGCTGAAAACAGGAAATCCTGCAGACTGATCGGTGCCGGTCCGGAGGAGAGCACCACGGCGGGGTTGGGCGAGTACTTCTTGAAAATCGGTAATGCGACTGCAATCGCTGTTTCAAGTTCAGTCAAGGTCATTGATGCTCCCCGGGCAGAGGCGGATGGGCGACAAACCGTAGCGTCAACATACTGCAATCTTCGTTGAAATTCAGTCAGAAAAATTCCCGATCGGGTGTAGGACATCGGCTGCCTGCGCATCGGCCGGATGCCGATAGAGGGTTTTTCCTACGTCGGGTCGGGCATTTCTCTGACGATGGCTGCCTGCAGCATTCGCTAGACTGCTGGTTTACTTTCGAGCCAACTCCGGCACGCCGTGCCATGCGGGCAATGTTGTTTCCCTGTCGATGAGGCTGTCAGCATGCTTGCTTTCTTTACGAGACGTCCAGTACTGCTGGCATTCACCGTCCTCACCGCCACGCTTGCAGTGGGGCTGCTGATCTACTACGACATGATCTGAAACGGCAGGCCGCAGTGTCGGGAGGCGACCTCCTTCCTATCCTTTCACCAGCCGAGATTGATGAAAACCTTTCATTGCGACCGATGCGGGCAGCAGGTGTTTTTCGAGAATGTCCTTTGTGAAAATTGCGGCGGAATGCTGGGCTATCTGCCCGAACAGCGCGGGATCACCACCTTCGAGGCTGATGGCAATGGCCTGTGGCGCAGCCTGCATCCGGCCAATACAGGCCGGCTGTTCAAGCAGTGCTTCAACTATTCCCGTGAAGAGGTCTGCAACTGGATGCTGCCTGCCGATAGCCCGGAAGACCTGTGCGTTTCCTGCCAGCTGACGCATTCCATTCCGGTGCTGTCCGGCCAGAACCGCCTGTACTGGCGGCGCCTGGAGTCGGCCAAGCGGCGGCTGCTGTATTCGCTGATGGAGCTGAAGCTCACGCCGGTATCCAAGCACAAGTCGCCAGAGACCGGCCTGGCCTTCGAATTCCTGCAGGACCTGCCGATGAAACGCGTCATGACCGGCCACGACAACGGCCTGATCACCCTCAATATCGCCGAAGCGGACCCGGCGTTTCGCGAGAAGGTTAGGGAGCAGATGCATGAGCCGTACCGAACCCTGCTCGGCCACTTCAGGCACGAAAGCGGCCACTATTACTTCGACCGCCTGATCGCCGGCAGCCAATGGGTGGAGCCCTACCGCGACCTGTTCGGCGACGAGCGGGCGGACTATGGGGAAAGCCTGCAGAAGCATTACGAGAACGGCCCGCCGGACGACTGGAACCAGCGCTACATCAGCAGCTATGCCAGCAGCCACCCATGGGAAGACTGGGCCGAAAGCTGGGCGCACTATCTGCACATGATCGACACGCTGGACACCGCATTCGCCTGCGGCATGACGCTGCAGCCCAGGCGCGATGACGAGCCGCAGCTGCTGCTGGAAAAGCAGCCGCTGAAAAGCGCGTCGTTCAACGACATGATGACCGACTGGTTTGCGCTGACCTACGTGCTCAACAGCCTGAACCGCAGCGTCGGCATGCCCGATGCCTATCCCTTCACGCTGTCGGCGCTAGTCAGGCAGAAACTGGGATTCATCCACAACGTAATACTGGAACGGCAAAAGACGGCGCCGCAAGCGGCAGGCGAGGAAGGGGCGCCGAGCATCGTGGTATGACGTCCTTTTCGGCAGCAGATCAACCACTTTCGCATGGCAGCCACTGGCGCATGCGCCATTGCCGTCTCGCGCAGCTGGCTGTCACCGAATCGGCCTGGCGGTCCAGCAGCCTTGCCGCCAACGCGTTCATGCCTGCGCGCCGTCATCCTTCAGCGGCTCTCCCTCCAGCACCAGCAGATAGTGGCCGCCATGATCCGGCCCGAAATAGGCCTTCGCGGTGTAGTAGCTTCTCTGGTCCGGCGAAAAGGGCTCGCCGATGGGCGGCATATGGTTCAGCTCCTGGGTGCCAAAGTCCTGGCTGGTGCCGTCCGGCAGCTGGCGGGTGATCCTGACTTGCATGGTGATCCTCGGAATGGGCAAAGCAGGATAGACGCTGCTTGCCCGGCACAGGTTCAACCGCATGGACGGCAGGTCCATCATCCCTTGATGCATACGATAGACCCAGGTCAATAGGGTATGTCCTATGTGCGCCTGCGTACCGATGACGGCCAACCAGCCGGAGTATGATTTTTGCAAGACTGCCCGCGATTGCGCATCGTGATTGCGATTACACATTGCAGCGCCATTTGGCAATGAATCAGCACTGACGCCCACAAGACCAGCCATGAACCAACTACGTGATTTTCCCTCCAGGAACGCTGTCCATGTCGATGACCATGGCAATGCCTTGCTCAGCTACCGGCCCGTGCATCCCAACCTGGCCGAGCGTGTCAAGAAGCCCGCTGCCGTCACCGGCGCGATGCTGGGCGCGGCCGCACTGGGTTACCTTGCCCTGCTGACCAGGGGCCGCGTGAAGTCGAAGCGGCCGCTGACGCCGCAGGAAGCAGCGCACAGGCTGGCCGCCAAGCCGGCGCCCGGCATGCCCGCCGGCCGTTTGCCTGCCGCGCCGCCGACCGGCATCGCCCGGGTCGCTGCGCCCGCCGCCGTCGCGCCTGCTGGCGCCGCCAGGGCAGGAAGCGGCGTCAAGCCGCCGCGCCATGCCAGGGCGAAGGCTGCGCACAAGGAAATCCGGCAGCAGGGCGCATGGCGCCAGATATTCAATACCGGCAAGTCCCTGATGGCCCTGTTCAATGCGGTGGCTGCATTGAAGGCTGCCCAGAACCACGTCGACCCGGTGCCGACGCCGGATGCGCCGCATGCCGGCATGCCGCCGCCACCGACCAGTGTCGAGACGCTGGCAGCCACGGGCCTGCCCGCCGACGCCAGTGCGAAGGCCGCGGCTGGCACGCAGGCCGCCACGGTGGTTGCGCCAGCGGCCAGCCAGCCCGCCTTCAAGCCCGTGCCCAGGGGCTCGCTATTGACCCGCACCTGGCACCTGATCAAGGCAGCCGTGTCGTCGTGGGTGGATGACTTTGCGCCCAGCATGGGCGCGGCCCTGTCGTACTACACCGTGTTTTCGCTGGCGCCGATGCTCCTGATCGTCATCGGCGTGGCCGGCCTGATCTTTGGCGCGGAGGCCGCGCGTGGCGAGATCGTGACCCAGTTGCGTGGCCTCATGGGCGAGCAGGGCGCGGTCGCGGTCGAGGAACTGCTCAAGTCGGCCAGCGATCCCGGCAAGGGCATCGTCGCCACCATCGTCGGCTTTGGCACGCTGCTGGTGGGCGCCACCGCGGTATTCGCCGAGCTGCAAAGCTCGCTGGACCGGATCTGGCGCACGCCGGCGCCGCCCAATGAAAGCGGCATCTGGGGCATCATCCGCACCCGCATCCTGTCGTTCGGCCTGATCTTGGGCCTGGGCTTTCTGATGATCGTGTCGCTGGTGCTCTCGGCCGGGCTTGCAGCCTTGGGCAAATGGTGGGGCGGTTACCTGGGCAACTGGGAATTCGTGCTGCAGACGCTGAACTTCGTGGTTTCCTTTGGCGTGGTCACCGTCATTTTCGCCGCCATCTACAAGTTCATGCCGCATGCAACCATCGCATGGAAGAATGTCTGGGTGGGCGCCATCGTCACCGCGCTGCTTTTCACCATAGGCAAATTCCTGATCAGCCTGTACATCGGCAAGAGCGGCGTTGCCTCCGGCTTCGGCGCTGCCGGATCGTTCGCCGTGCTGCTCGTCTGGGTCTATTACTCGGCGCAGATCTTCCTGCTCGGCGCCGAATTCACCTGGGTTTATTCCCATCGCAACGATCCGCCGCCGAATGCGGCGCCGGTACCCGTGCGTAGCGACACCAATCAGGCAACGGCGGCGGCAACCGCCTGACATCAACCTGTTTCCGGAGGCCAGGGGCCTTCGGCCAAAGAAGAAGAATACGGCAACAAGATATGGTCAAGTTCATCAGCCGGGAAGCCTATTTCTGGATACTGCAGCGTCTCTGCGCGATCTACCGCGCACCGGTTCCCGATGCGCCAGCCCAGCGGCTGGCCGCTTCCTTCCATTCTCCTGAAAGCCTGCTGCAGAGCGCGCGCATGTTCGGCTTCGATACCGCGTCACGCAACTGCAAGGCGGAGCGGCTGTGCAGGGAGCCGTTCCCGCTGATTGCCTGGCAGAGGGGGCAGGGCAGGCAGGCGGTGCCTTCGGCGTTGCGGGAAGTGCTGCGGCCGGTGCTGCTGCTGCGGGCAGACCAGCGCAATGTGCTGATCCTTGCGCCAGGCGACGCCGTTCCGAACACGGTGCCGCTGGCCGAATTCGCGCGCAGCTTCACCGGGGCCATTACCTCGGTGCAGCTGCATGAGGCACGCCAGGAAGCTGCGGCGAGCCTGCCGCCTCGGGCAGCGGCGGCAGCCAGCGCTGCAGCAGTTCGGTCAGCATGTCGCGCGTGATCGGCTTGGGAAGGTAGTCATCCATGCCGGCTGCCAGGCAGCGCTCGCGGTCACCCTCGGTGGCATTGGCCGTCATCGCCACCACGATCTGGTGGCTGCCTGTGTCGGATTCGGCCGCACGGATGCGGCGCGTGGCTTCAAAGCCGTCCATCAGCGGCATCTGGCAATCCATCAGCACCAGCGCATAGTCATGCAGCGCCATCGCGTTCAGCGCTTCCTGGCCATTGGAAGCGACATGGACGGTGTATCCCAGCCGGGCCAGCTGATGCAGTGCCACCTTCTGGTTGGTCAGATTGTCTTCCACCAGCAAGACCCGGCGGTCGGCGCCTTCCCCGGCCGGCGCTGTGTCCGGCGCATTGGCGATCGGGCGGGGTAGCGATGGCGTCTGTTGCAGGTAATGCCGGTGCTCCAGCGCGAAGACGAGCGCCTGGTGGAAGGCCGCCTGACGCAGCGGACGGCGCAGCGTCGCATGAAAAGCCGGCTTCTCGCCGGTCGCTGCCGCATTCTCGGCCAGCAGCACCAGCCGCATGCCGGGATGCGATTGCGCCAGCGCAGAGGCGATTGCTGCCGACATCGGCATGCCGCCGTCGATGACGGCCAGCGCATGCGGCGCGCTGGCCGCCAGCGCCAGCGCCTGTTCCTGCGTGCCGGCACATTGCGGCTGCATGCCCCAGGCCGCCAGATAGGAAGCCAGCGCATCGGCATGACCCGACAGGGCGCAGACCACCAGGGCTTGCGATGCCGGAAGGGGCGCCACTGCCGTCGGCTGTGCCACTTCGGCCAGATGCAGCTCGAACCGGAAGGTGGTGCCTTCGCCAGGCCGGCTTTCAACATCGATGCGCGAGCCCATCAGGCCCAGCAGCCGCTTGCAGATCGACAGGCCAAGCCCGGTGCCGCCGTATTTCCGGGTCACCGAGTTATCCGCCTGGATGAAGGGCTGGAACAGCCGCGCCAGGGCCTGCTCATCGATGCCTATGCCGGTGTCGCTCACTTCGAACATGACCCGGCAGCTGCTCCCGGTGCGTTCGCGCAGGCTGACCCGCAGCACGACCTCGCCCGACTGCGTGAATTTCACCGCATTGTCGATCAGGTTCAGCAGGATCTGGCGTATCCGGCCGCCATCGGCCCTGACCACGGCAGGCACGGCGGGATCGACAAAGCTGATCAGCGCAAGCCCGCGGCTGGCGGCGCGGCCGATCAGGGCGTCGACGCAGCCTTCGGCCAGCGTCAGCAGCGGGCAGTCGACCAGGTCAATGTCCATCTTGCCGGCTTCGATCTTCGAGAAGTCCAGCACGTCGTTGATGATGGACATCAGCGCATGCCCCGAATCCTCGATGGTCCGGGCAAACTCGTCCTGCTGTGAACTCAGCTGGGTTTCGCGCAGCAGCGCGGCCATGCCCAGCACGCCATTCATCGGCGTGCGTATCTCATGGCTCATGGTGGAGAGGAAGATGCTCTTGGCGGCATTGGCCTGTTCCGCCGCTTCCTTTGCCTTGCGCAGTTCCTCGCGCGTGCGCTCGCCATCGAGGATGGTCTTGTGCAGCGCGGTGGTATAGAGCAGGGCCAGCGCCGCGGCGAAGATGCCGATCAGCCTCAGCTTGTGGGCCGACTGTTCCCAGGCAGCCAGCGCATGCTGCTCCGACAGGCCAACCACCGCCACCACGGAAAAATTGCGGCTGGCGCGGAAGTTGACCAGCGTGTTGTCATCCATTTCCTCGCCGCCCTTGCGATTGAGGTCGAAGCGGCCGAACTGCTGGTCATTGTTGAGGGCGTCGAACATGGGCAGCCGGGCGTTGCGGCTGCCGATCACGAAGGGCGCATCCGGCGTTGCCGCCAGCACCACGCCCTGATAGTCAAACAGCGCTTCATAACCGGCATCGCTGCGCGGGCCGGAGCGATGGTCCGGGAACAGATAGGCTGGATTGACCAGCGCCAGCAGGGTCAGGCTGGCGCCGCCCACCCTGACCAGGGTGGCGAAGGGAACCACATACACGCCGCGCTGCCGGTACTGGCCTTCCATGCCGGCGTCGATGCTGTCGTCGAGCTCATACAGGTCGCGCACGAACAGCGGGCTCCCGCTGTTGAGGCCGGCGCCGATCTCGTTGCGAAAGCCCAGCTGCTGCAGCGAAAACCGGCGGCCGATGTTGTCCCCGTTCGAACTGCTGACCACGCGCCCGCCGGCATCGAGCACGGATACCGAGCGCAAGTGGGTGGAACTGGAGGCGATGGTGTCGAGCAGGGCCTGCACATCCACGCCGCCCGGATTGCCGCCGTGCCGCTGCGCGGGCAGCATCAGCATCTTGCTGATGGCCGTGAAATTATTGTCCATGCTGGACAGGGTGCGGCTGACGTGGCTTTCCAGCATGCTGGCCAGGAGCCGCCCGCGCGCGTCCTCGGTGCGCAGTTCGTTCTGGCGGTCGTGCCTGAGCAGGATCAGCGTGCCGGCAAGAATGACGATGCCGCACAGGATGCCCACCGCCACCAGGAAATGCCGCATGCGCAGGGCATGCCGGCCGATAGGGATTGCAAGCTTCATCGTCGCGTTACCTTGCCGTTTCAGCGGTCGAGTATGACCGGGTCCAGCTTGTGCTTGCGCGCGAAGCGGAGCAGGCGGCCATCCTTCCGGATGACCTCCATGAAGGCATCGACCCGGTTGCGCAGGCTGGCGTCGCCGGGCGCGAGCGCGTAGGCATAGTCGGTGAGGTGAAATGGCGCCGGCGGCGGCACCAGCCTTGCCCAGTCGGTGAGGTCCAGCATGCGGCGGCTGTAAGGGAAATCGGTCATGAAGGCATCGGCGCGCCCGGACTCGACTTCCTGCTCGCGGCTTTGCGGCGGGGTCACCAGCATCAGCCTGGCATGCTTGAGCGACTCCCGCATCACCGGCTCCATCAACGTGCCCGCCTGCACCGCAATCACGCGTCCGGGCTTGTCGATGTCCTGCCATTGCCGGATCGCGCCGGAAGAGCGGGACGCGATCGCGTAAATGTCGCTGCGCATGTACGGCCTGGTGAATTGCAGTCGGCTCCGCCGTACCGGCGTAATGCCGACCGCGTGCATGGCAATGTCGCAGTCGTCATCAAGAAGCTTGTCGATCAACTGGATGAAGCTGCTGTCGACATAGCGGATCGCCACGCCCAGCTCATGGCCCAGCTCATTGGCGATATCGATATCGAAGCCGGACAGCAGGCGGGTTTTCGGATTGCGGTAGGTAACGCCGTAATAGTCGGGCCAGATGCATACCCGCAATTCCTTGCTGTCAAGGACACGGTCGAGACGGGAAGGCGCCGCGATCGCCTGGGTTGCCAGGCTGGCGCCTGCAAAGGCGAGGGTGGCGGCGGCCAGTGGCAGCGATCGGATGCGGAACTGCATGCTTGTGATGTCCTGAAGAAACGGATGCTGCTGGTGTCTTGCGGCGCCCCGGACAGAGCAGGGTGGCGTCGGGCAGGCGATGGATTTCTGGTCGTCAATTTTCCCTCAAATCGCACGTTTGCGGAACGTGCAGGCCGTCTATTGTCACCCCAGGCGCCGAACGGTGCCTGGCCTGTGGCGTATTCGGCTACAATGGCGCCCGAAGCAGGCCAGACAGCCGCTGGTTCGCACGGCACTGGTTGTCGGGCGGACGGGAGGAAGGTCCGGACTCCATAGAGCAGGGTGACGGTTAACGGCCGTCCGCTGAAAGTCGCAAGACATAAGGCGAGGAATAGGGCCACAGAGACGAGCGTATTAAGTTACGGTGAAACGCGGTAACCTCCACCTGGAGCAATTCCAAATAGGCACGCGTTGATGTTGCTCGCGGAGCGTGCGGGTAGGAAGCTTGAGCCGTGGAGTAATTCACGGCCTAGAGGAATGGCTGTCATAGCGAACGGTTTGCGCCGTTCGCCGTAACAGAATCCGGCCTATCGGCCTGCTTCATTTACAATTCCAGCGTAGCCTGGTGTTACAATTCCGGCAATCTTCAGTACGGGTTGTGCACGCCATGGCTATCGCTCCCGATCCCCTCATAGACGAAACTCAGGCCGCTTTCCTGCAGGGCGGCGTTTCCATCAGCGCCGCGTCGAGTGGCGCGCAAGCTGCGTCAAGCTTTCCCAGCCTGTGCCGCGTTTTTGCCTGCGAGGTCGCACCCGACCGCCGCCGGCTGACGGTGCTGGTGTCGCGCGCGCAGGCTGCCCCGTTGCTGCGGGATGTCGGCGAGAGCGGTCGCCTGGCGGTTGTCTTCAGCCAGCCGTCGACGCACCGCACGCTGCAGATCAAGGGGGAAGAAGCGCAGATCGGACCGGCCAGCGCGCAGCAACTGGAGGCAGTGCGGCAGCATTGCGACGCTTTCGTCGCCGAGGTGGTGCCGCTCGGCTTTGCCGATGCCCCGGTGCGCCTGCTGCTGACCTGCGACGATGGCGAGATGGTGGCCATCCGTTATACCCCGGTCGCCGTATTCGACCAGTCGCCGGGCCCGCGCGCCGGCAATATGCTCAAGGCGGCGTCATGAGCTTGCCGCTCGAGGGTATCCGTGACTGCTTCGAAGGCGTCATACCGGCCACCATGGCAACCACCGGCGCGGACGCCATGCCCAACATCGCCTACCTTTCGCATGTTCATTATGTGGATGCGCATCACATTGCACTGTCCTACCAGTTCTTCAACAAGACCCGGCAGAACATCCTCGCCCGTCCCTGGGCGCGATTGCAGGTTACCAGCCCGGTGACCGGCGCGCAGTACCACTTGGCGCTCAGCTTCCTGCGCACCGAAACATCAGGACCGCTGTTCGAAAACATGAAAGCCAGGCTGGCCGGCATTGCTTCCCATACCGGCATGAGCAATGTATTCCGGCTGCTCGGCGCCGACATCTACCGGGTGCATGAAGTGACGCAGGTGCCCAGCCCGATGCTGCCGGCGCCGGCCTACCGCAATCCCCTGCCGGGGCTCCGGGCCGCGGTCGAAACGCTGGCCTGCTGCGCCGATCTCGAAACACTGCTGGCGGCCATGCTGGACTGCCTGCGCAGCCAGTTCAATATAGAGCACGCGATGGTGCTGATGGCCGACGGCGCGCGCGAACGCTTGTATACAGTGGCCAGCCACGGCTATGAAAATTCCGGCGTCGGCTCGGAAATTCCATACGGCCAGGGCGTGATCGGCGTCGCCGCGCGCGAGCGCACGCCGATCCGCATCGGTCACATGACATCGGAATATGCCTATAGCCGGGCGATCCGCGAAAATCTGCGGGAAGACGATGGCGCGGCCGTAATCGAACTCGAAATCCCCCTTCCGGGCCTGACCGATCCGCACAGCCAGATGGCTGTGCCCATTCTTGCCTGCCAGCGCCTTCTGGGCGTGCTGTATGTGGAAAGCGGCGAGGACCTGCGCTTTGGCTATGACGACGAAGACGCTTTGGCCTCGCTGGCCAGCCATTTGGGCGCAATGATCTTTCTGCTGCAGGGCGCTGCAGAGGATGCGGCGGATACGCCGGCGCCCGCGCCGCCCGGCGAACTGCCGCGCCAGGGCGTGCCGCTGGTGGTGCGGCATTTTGCCAGCAACGACAGCATTTTTCTGGACGAGGAATACCTGATCAAGGGCGTTGCCGGCGCCATTCTCTGGAACATATTGCGCGACTACACGGCCAGCCGCCGGATTGCCTTCACCAATCGCGAACTGCGCCTGGACGGCCGTATCCGCCTGCCGGATCTGGCCGACAATCTGGAGGCGCGGCTGCTGCTGCTGTCGCGCCGCCTGCTGGAGCGCCAGGCGGCTGTCCAATTGCAGAAAACCGGTCGTGGCAAGTTCCAGCTGTGCGTGTCGCGGCCGGTGCAGCTTCTGGAGCAGGCCTGAATAAGCTCAGGCTGCCATCGGGACCGGGGCCAGCGTCGCCGCCAGCCGGTTCCAATCGTCTGGTGCCAGGCTGTGCCGGGCGAGATCGAGCATTGCTTCGAATGCGGCAGGCGGCGCCTCGGCGCGCATGCCTGCCATCAGCCGCTCCCGTTCGGCCGGACTGGAACCGATCAGGATCCAGCGGGTAGACGTCGCCATTTCCAGCGGCGTCAGGGCGGCCAGGATATCGTGGTGCAGCGCCATCAGTTCCTGGTCGCTGTAGCAGGCCTGCAGCACCGCGTTGTTGGCGTTTTCCTCGGTATCCATATGCAACAGGTTCTCGCCGACGAAGATGGCCAGTTCCCGCTGCAGCCTGCTCCAGACTGCCGGCCTGTCTTCCGGCGCGCCCTGTTCCAGCGCCTCGCCGGCTGCCATGATAGAAGCCACCGTGCGGGCGTGGTGGAGGTGGTCTTCTGCCGTGCCGGCGGAGGAGCCGGGCTGACGCCGTTCCATGGCTGCATGCACAAAGCGGTCTTCATGCGCAATATGGTCGCTGCAGAATTCGAGCATGTCCCGTAGCTGCTTCATGGCACCGGCAATTGCTTGTCTGTCTTCGATATCGAGCGTGGCGACGCGGGCAAGGGTGTTGCACAGAAAAGCGCGCACCGCCTTGTGTATGCCCGCATAGATGTTGAATCGCTGCGCGGCTACGTTACTTTCCATCTTGAAATATTCGGTTGGCATTTGGGTCTCCATGGGTTCGGTGGTTGTCAAGCCGTGTCATGCACGGATGAAGTCCATGGTAGGCGTCGAAAGAACGATCGTTTGCTAAAACTTCCTTCAGCAAATCTTAAAAAAATCCTAAGGCAAACCCCAGACGCAATGATGCGCAATTCACATGACTAATGGTTAAAAAGGCATGTGTCAGGAAAATGTCCTGTAGGAGCGTAGCGTTGAATAAAAGCAACAATTCCGCTTAAAAATCTTGGCTAACTGCACACATTTGGTGCTAAAAAACGGCATTTTTGTTGAATTTCGTAAATGTACTTATGGAAACTGTTTCAATCAGAAAACAGTAAAACACATGTGTATACATAAGAAGATTCTTTGATTAAATGAGATAAGCTATTGATTCTTATATTATTTTGATTTTAAGCAGTTCTTGAGCGAAATCCGCTAAGTCCTTGACTTAATTGGAGAAAATGCAGCGACGTCGTCGGATATTCCTTGACCGCAAATAGAGCATCCTCTAAAGTGGGCGGCAGTGTGAAAAAGTGTATTTTTGTGGGTGATTTTCGATGTGCAGGACCCGGGCATGAAACATTGCGGCGCAGGCCGAAAACGAAAAAACAAAGGAATCCAGGGTGTTTCAAGGCGCGTCTGCACTAACTCTCGATGCGAAGGGCAGGATGACTATTCCTTCCAAGCATCGTGACGCGCTTGCAGTGCAATGCGAAGGAAGGGTCACGCTGACCAAGCATCCGCACGGCTGCCTGCTGTTCTTTCCGCGTCCGGTATGGGAAATCCACCGTGAGCAGATTGCAGCATGGCCAATGTCCGCACGAGCCTGGCAACGGATTTTTTTGGGCAACGCGTCGGATGTCGAAATGGATACCGCCGGCCGCATATTGATTGCGCCGGAACTGCGCAGCGCGGTAGGGCTGTCGCGGGAGGTGATGATGCTCGGCATGGGCAGTCATTTCGAGATCTGGGATGCGGCCAAACTCGCTGAAAGCGAGGCGCAGGCGGTGGCGGACGGCATGCCTGATGTATTGAACAATTTTTCCTTCTAGCCCGTGATGACTGAGAACACGGTGCCAGGGTTGCAGCACCGTACGGTGCTGTTGGAAGAGGCGGTCGATGCACTGGCGATCGAAGGCGCGCGCGCGGATGGCATCTTTGTGGACGGCACATTTGGCCGTGGCGGGCATAGCCGCCGGATACTTGAACGACTGGGCGCGAAGGGCCGCCTGATTGCATTCGACAAGGATCCGCAGGCGATTGCCGTGGCCCACGCGCTGATGCGGTCCGACAGCCGATTTGAAGTGGTGCATGACAGCTTTGCCACGATCAGCGAGGCGCTGCGGGAACGCGGCATCGAGCAGGTCGACGGCATATTGCTGGACTTGGGAATTTCCTCGCCGCAGGTCGACGATGCGGCGCGGGGATTCAGTTTTCGGATGGACGGTCCGCTTGACATGCGCATGGACACGACCCGCGGCGTCTCGGCGGCCCAGTGGCTGGCAACGGCGGATCAGCAATTGATTGAAAAGGTGATACGGGATTATGGGGAAGAACGGTTTGCTTTTCAGATTGCAAAGGCGATTGTTGCTGGCCGGTCAGTCGCGCCAATTTCAAGCACACGACAGCTTGCCGAGATCGTGGCACGCGCCGTCAAGACCCGCGAGAAAGGCAAGGACCCGGCAACTCGCACCTTTCAGGCTATCCGGATTTTCATCAATCGGGAGCTTGAAGAGCTCGAAATAGGCTTGCGCGGCGCATTTGACCGGCTGGCTCCGAACGGAAGGATGGCTGTGATCAGCTTTCATTCGCTGGAAGACCGCATGGTCAAGCAATTCCTTGCCGCCCGTGCCAATGCGCCACAACCCGACCGTCGCCTGCCTATCCGAGCCGTGGACCTGCCGCAGCCGGAAATGAAGCTGCTTGCCAAGATGAAGCCGTCCGCCACCGAAATCGCCGACAATCCACGCGCCCGTTCCGCAGTGATGCGCGTCGCCCTGCGTCTTGCGCAGCAACCCGCCGGGAGCCGCCAGTGAGCGCCCGGCTGTGCATCGTGCTGACCGCGCTGCTTGCCGGAAGCGCCTTGTCGCTGGTCAACGCGCAATACCAGGCGCGTCGCCTGTTCATCGAGATCGAGCGGGCGCAGACCGTCGCCCGCCAGCTCGAAGTCGAATGGTCGCAACTGCAGCTCGACCAATCCACGCTGGGCAAGCATGCCCGCATTGAAGCCAATGCACGGCGCGATCTCAATATGGTGCCGCTGACTCCCGCACGCACGCAATACATTACCGGAGAGGCCAGATAATGCGCGCCGCTTCCCGCCCCAACTCGCGCCGCGCCACTGCACGCGGCGTTCCCTTTTCTGCCAGTCCGCTGCTCGCGGTGAAGCTGCCGCCGTGGCGTTCGCGCCTGGTGCTGTTCATGATGTTCGCGGCATTCCTGGCGCTGGCCGGCCGCGCGCTGTGGCTGCAGGGACTGTCCACCGAATTCCTGCAGAAGCAGGGCGAGGCGCGTTACGCCCGGACGCTGGAACTGCCGGCAACGCGCGGCAGGATCACAGACCGCAATGGCGAAGTGCTCGCCTCCTCGGTGCCGGTCAAGGCGGTATGGGCCATCCCCGATGACGTGCTGGAAGCGCCGGCGGAAAAGCTGCACGCGCTGGCCGGCCTGCTGGAAATGCCCGAAGCCGAACTGCGCAAGAAGCTCGACTCGGACCGCAACTTCGTCTATCTGAAGCGCCAGGTCGAGCAGGAAACCGTGGACAAGGTGCTGAAGCTGGGCATTGCCGGCATCGAGACCCGCAAGGAATACAAGCGCTTCTATCCGCAGGGCGAGGTCATGGCCCATGTGGTCGGCTTCACCAATGTGGAAGATGCTGGCCAGGACGGCATGGAGCTGGGCATGCAGAAGACCCTGGCCGGCGTCACAGGCAGCCGCCGCGTGATCAAGGACCGCCTGGGCCGCATCGTCGAGGACATCGCCGCCGTGCGCGAGCCGCATGACGGCCGCGACCTGGTGCTGTCGCTCGACAGCAAGCTGCAATACATCGCCTTCACACACCTGAAGGAGGCGGTCGAGAAGTTCAAGGCCAAGGCGGGCGGCGTGGTGGTGGTGGACGTCAAGACCGGCGAGGTGCTGGCGCTGGCCAACCTGCCGACCTACAACCCCAACAACCGCTCGATCCTGACCGGCGCGATGCTGCGCAACCGGGTCATCACCGATACCTATGAGCCGGGCTCGACCCTGAAACCGTTCACTATCGCGCTGGCGATGGACACCAAGCGGGTCACCCCGAATACCACGGTGCAGACCGCGCCCGGCAAGCTGACCATCGGCACGGCCACCATCGGCGACGCCCATGCGCATGGCCTGCTGACGGTGTCGCAGGTGATCCAGAAGTCGTCCAACGTCGGCACTGCGAAGATCGCATTGCAGATGCAGCCGCAGGAAATGTGGGAAATGTTCACCACGGTGGGCTTCGGCCAGCAGCCCAAGCTGGGCTTCCCGGGCGCGGTGGCGGGGCGGGTCCGTCCCTACAAGGCCTGGCGGCCGATCGAGCAGGCCACCATGAGCTACGGCCACGGCATTTCGGTGTCGCTGCTGCAGATCGCCCATGCCTATACCATCTTTGCTCGCGACGGCGACCTGATTCCGCTGTCGTTCCAGAAGCTCGGCGCGCCACCGGTAGGCCAGCGCGTGATCACCGAAAAAACGGCGCGCGACATGCGCGCAATGCTGGAAATGGCCGCCGGTCCGGAAGGCACGGCGCCCAAGGCCCAGGTCCCTGGCTACCGCGTGGCCGGCAAGACCGGCACTGCCCACAAGCTGGTGGGCGGCCGCTATGCCAACAAGTATGTATCGTCCTTCGTCGGCTTTGCGCCCGCGTCCGATCCGCGCGTGATCATCGCCGTGATGATCGACGAGCCGACCGGCTCGCATTACGGCGGCGAAGTCGCCGCGCCGGTGTTTTCCAACATCGTCGGCAGCACGCTGCGGGCAATGAATGTCGGCCCCGATTCCACCGTCACCAGCATCATCGTGCCGGCCAATGCGCCCCAGGAGAGCATGTAATGGCGGACGGCACGGTCCGCATCGACGACATCGTGGCCTGGCTGCGATCGGCGGCGCCGTCGGCGCAGCTGACCTCGGACTCGCGCCTGCTCAATGCAGGCGATGTGTTTTTCGCCTATCCCGGCGACAGCGCCGACGGCCGCAACTACATAGCCGCTGCCGTGCAGCGCGGCGCCGCCGCGGTGCTGTACGACGATGGCGACGCCTATGCATGGCCTGCCGCGGCCGATGTGCCGCATTTCGCCGTCCCCGGCCTGAAGCAGCTGGCCGGCGAGATCGCCGGCGCGTGGTATGGCCGGCCGGACAGCCAGATGCGGGTGGTGGCGGTCACAGGCACGAATGGCAAGACCTCCTGCAGCCAGTGGCTGGGCCGCGTGCTGTCGAAGCAGGGCGAGCCGACGCTGGTGGTAGGCACGCTGGGCACCGGCGTCTATCGCAACGGCATGGCCGGCAGCTTCAGCAGCACCGGCTACACCACGCCCGACGCGGTGCTGCTGCAGCGCCGCCTGGCGCAGGCCCGCGCCAGCGGCGCGCGCGCGCTGGCGATCGAGGCGTCGTCCATCGGCCTGGACCAGGGCCGGCTCGGCGGCCTGCATGTCGACATTGCGCTGTTTACCAATTTCACCCGCGATCATCTGGACTATCACGGCGACATGGAGACTTACGAGGCGGCCAAGCGTCGCCTGTTCGACTGGCCGGGACTGCGCCACGCGGTGATCAACCTCGATGACGACATGGGCCAGCGCCTGGTTGCGCATCTGCGCGGCCGCTCCGAAGTCAGCGTCATCGGCTACAGCCTGACCGGCGCCGATGCCGGCGCCGTGCCGGTCCTGCGCGCCAGCGAGATTCGCTCCAGCCAGGGCGGCACCGTGTTTCAGATGAGCACGCCGCAAGGCGCGACCCAGGTTCGCACGCAACTTGTTGGCCAGTTCAATGTCAGTAACGTGCTTGGCATCGCTGGCGTGCTGATGGCGCGCGGCCTGGCGCTGCGCGCCGTGGTCGAACTGCTGGAAGGATTGCAGCCGGTGCCGGGCCGCATGCAGCAGCTCGGCGGCGCCGAAGCGCCGCTGGTGGTCATCGACTATGCGCATACGCCCGATGCGCTGACCAAAACCCTCGCCACCCTGCGCGAGGTCGCCCGGCAACGGCATGGCCGTCTGTGGTGCGTATTCGGCTGCGGCGGCGACCGTGATCCCGGCAAGCGGCCCCAGATGGGTGCGGCCGCCACGGCGGCGGATCACGTGATCGTCACCAGCGACAATCCGCGCGGCGAAAATCCTGCGGACATCATTGAACAGATTATTGAGGGCATGAAGATTTCCAATGCAATGCACAGCGCGCCGCACGTGATTGAAGACCGTGCGGCCGCCATCCTTTACGCAGTCAAGCATGCGTCGCGGGCCGACGTGGTGCTGCTGGCCGGCAAGGGCCATGAAACTTACCAGGAGATCAAGGGACGCAAGCTGCCGTTCCAGGATGCTGACCATGCTGCGCTGTCGCTGGCGGGCCGGGTGACGATGAAGGGCATGCTGTGATCCGGTCTTCCCTGACGCAACTGCAGCCACGCCTGACGTCTGCGCGCCTGACAGCGGCCGCCGCCTTCCAGGACATTTCCACCAACAGCCGGGAAATCAAGCCGGGCAGCCTGTTCGTCGCGCTGCGCGGCGAGCGGTTCGACGCGCATGACTTCCTCGCCGAGGTCGCCGCCAGCGGCGCGGCCGCGGTGCTGGCGGAGAACGTGCCGCAGGCTTATCCGCTGCCGGCGCTACTGGTGCCCGATACCCGCGTCGCCCTGGGCGAAGTGGCTGCCTACTGGCGTCGCCAGTTCGCCATCCCCGTGATCGGCGTCACCGGCAGCAACGGCAAGACCACGGTCAAGGAAATGATCGCGTCCATCCTCGCCGCCGAGTTCGGTTGCGACAACTACCTTGCCACCCGCGGCAACCTGAACAATGACATTGGCGTGCCGCTGACCCTGTTCCGCATGGATGCCGAGCAGAAGGCCGCCGTGATCGAGCTCGGCATGAACCATCCGGGCGAGATCGCGCAGCTGGCCGCCATTGCCCAGCCGACGGTCGCGCTGGTCAATAATGCCCAGCGCGAACACCAGGAATTCATGGCCAGCGTGGAAGCCGTGGCGCAGGAAAACGGCTCGGTGATCAGCGCGCTGCCGGCGGACGGCATCGCGGTGTTCCCGGCCGACGATCCGTACAGCCCGCTGTGGCGCAGCCTGGCCAAGGCCAGCGGCAAGCGCAAGATCCTCACCTTCGGCCTGTCGCTGGATGCCAATGTCAGCTGCACCTATGTGCCCCAGGCTTTCGGCAGCGCGATGACGGTGCGGGTCGGGCAGCGCGAGTTCTCGCTGCGCCTGGCCGCGGCCGGCGCCCACAACGTGCGCAACGCGCTGGCGGCGATCGCCTGCGCGCTCGCCATCGGCATCCACAGGCGCGCCATCGTGCAGGGCCTGGAAAGCTTCGTGCCGGTGAATGGCCGGCTGCAGCACAAGCGCGGACGCAATGGCGCCACCGTGATCGACGACACCTACAATGCCAATCCCGATTCGGTGAAAGCCGCCATCGACGTGCTGGCGCTGGCGCCGGCGCCGCGTGCGCTGGTGCTGGGCGACATGGGCGAAGTCGGCAGCGAAGGCCGCAAGTTTCATGAAGAGATCGGCGCCTATGCCAGCGGCCGCGGCATCGACCATCTGCTGACCCTGGGCGAACTGGCGGCCAGCGCCGCCAACGCGTTCGGCGCGCGCGCCCGTCACCACGACGGCATGGACTCGCTCAACGAGGCGGTTTCCGCGCTGGTGACGCCGCACACGACCGTGCTGGTCAAGGGCTCGCGTTTCATGCGCATGGAGCGGGCAGTGCAGCATCTGGTGGGTGAACCAGTGCGGGAGGCGCACTAGCATGCTGCTTTGGCTGGCTCAATTTTTCCAGGACGAATTTGGTCCGCTGCGGGTATTCAACTTCATCACCTTCCGCGCCGTGTTCGCAACGCTGACCGCGCTCGCCATCGGCCTGTTTTCCGGCCCGGCGGTGATCCGCATGCTGACCCGCATGAAGGTCGGTCAGGCGGTGCGCACCGACGGTCCGCAAACCCATCTGATCAAGTCCGGCACGCCAACCATGGGCGGCGCGCTGATCCTGATCTCCATCGGCATCTCCACGCTGCTGTGGAGCGACTGGAGCAACCGCTTCATCTGGCCGGTGCTGGTCGTGACGCTGGGCTTCGGCGCGATCGGCTGGGTCGATGACTACCGCAAGGTGGTGTACAAGGACCCGAAAGGCATGGCATCGAAGGAGAAGTACTTCTGGCAGTCCCTGATCGGCCTGGGCGCGGCGCTGTATCTAGCCTTTTCGGTCTCGGGCATCTCCAACGCCAATGTGCTGCAGCTGTTCATGGACTGGGTGAAATCCGGCTTCTCGATGGACCTGCCGCCCAAGGCCGACTTCATCGTGCCCTTCTTCAAGACCATCAGCTATCCGCTGGGCGTCTGGGGCTTCATCGCGCTGACCTATTTCGTCATCGTCGGCACCAGCAACGCGGTCAACCTGACCGACGGCCTGGACGGCCTGGCCATCATGCCGACCGTGATGGTGGGCACCGCGCTGGGCCTGTTCGCCTACCTGACCGGCAGCGCGACCTATTCCCGCTACCTGTTCATTCCGCACATACCGGGCGCCGGCGAGCTGATCATCTTCTGCGGCGCCATGGCTGGGGCCGGCCTGGCCTTCCTCTGGTTCAACGCCCATCCGGCGCAAGTGTTCATGGGCGACGTCGGCGCACTGGCTCTGGGCGGCGCGCTGGGCACCATTGCCGTCATCGTGCGCCAGGAAATCGTGCTGTTCATCATGGGCGGCGTGTTCGTGGTGGAAACCCTGTCGGTGATGCTGCAGGTCGGCTACTTCAAATACACCAAGGCCCGCTTCGGCACCGGCCGCCGGGTGCTGCTGATGGCGCCGCTGCATCATCACTATGAACAGAAGGGCTGGAAGGAAACCCAGGTCGTCGTGCGCTTCTGGATCATCACGATGATGCTGGTGCTGTTTGGCCTGTCGACATTGAAGCTGCGCTAATGAACTATCAAGGCAAACAGGTACTGGTGTTGGGGCTCGGTGAATCCGGGCTGGCGATGGCGCTCTGGCTGGGACGCTGCGGCGCCGCCGTGCGCGTGGCCGACACCCGCGAAGCGCCGGAGCGCCTGCAGCAGTTGCGGCAGGCATTGCCTGCGGCCGGCTTCATTGGCGGCGCCTTCAGGCCGGACCTGCTCGACGGCATCGACATCGTCGCGGTCAGTCCGGGCCTGGCGCCGGGCCGCGAACTGGCGCCGCTGCTGGCGCCGGCCGCCGAACGCGGCATCCCGGTCTGGGGCGAAATGGAATTGTTCGCGCAGGCGCTGGACGCACTGCGCGAAGAGCAGGGCTATGCGCCCAAAGTACTGGCCATCACCGGCACCAATGGCAAGACCACGGTCACCAGCCTGACCGGCCTCCTGGTGCAGCGGTCCGGCCTGTCGGCGCAAGTGGCCGGCAATATCAGCCCTTCCGCGCTGGACATGCTGCGCGCGCGGCTCGACGCCGGCGACCTGCCGCAGGTCTGGGTGCTGGAACTGTCGAGCTTCCAGCTGCATGGCTGCGCCAGCCTGCGGCCGGATGCGGCAACCGTGCTCAATGTCACGCAGGACCATCTCGACTGGCATGGCGACATGGCGGCCTATGCCGCCGCCAAGGCAAGGATCTTCGGCGCCGGCACGGTGCGCGTGCTCAATCGCGACGATGCGCTCAGCATGAAGATGGCAGGCAGGGATGCGCCCCTGGTCACCTTTGGCAGCGACCAGCCCGATCAGCCGGACTGCCTCGGCCTGACCCAGGAAAACGGCATGCTGTGGCTGACCCTGGCGGTGGCGGCGGAGGAAGGCGAACGCAAGCGCCGCAAGAAGGACGATGCCGCGCTCCCGGTGCTGCACAAGCAACTGATGCCGGCCGATGCGCTGCAGATCCGCGGCCGCCATAACGCGATGAATGCGCTGGCCGCGCTGGCGCTGTGCCGCGCCATCGGCCTGCCGCTGGCGCCGCTGCTGCACGGCCTGCGCGAGTACCGCGGCGAGCCGCACCGCGTCGAACTGGTGGCCAATGTGGCCGGCGTCGATTATTACGACGACAGCAAGGGCACCAATGTCGGCGCAACCGTGGCCGCGCTCAACGGCCTGGGCGCCGGCCGCGCCGTGCCGCACCTGCTGCTGATCGCCGGCGGCGACGGCAAGGGACAGGATTTCAGCCCGCTGGCAGAGCCGGTGGCGCGCCATGCCCGCATGGTGTTCTTGATCGGCCGCGATGCCGGCGCGATCCGGGCGGCGCTGGCCGACACCGGCGTTGAACTGATCAGCTGCGACACGCTGGAACAGGCGGTGGAGCGTGCTGGCGCGCTGGCGCGGCCGGGTGAAGCCGTCCTGCTGTCGCCAGCCTGCGCCAGCATGGACATGTTCCGCAATTATGCGCACCGGGCCGAAGTCTTTGTCGATGCGGTGCGTGAGCTGGCCCTGGCGCGGGGCGAGGTCATCGCATGAAGTTCGCGCTGCCTTTCTTTTCCCGCGGCACGCCCGCATCCGAGGCGCTGGCCCAGCGGCAGCAGGTCGCCGCCTACGACCAGGTGCTGGTCTGGGTTACCGTGCTGCTGATGCTGTTCGGCATGGTCATGGTGTATTCCGCCTCGATCGCGCTGCCCGATTCGCCCAAGTACGCGTCCTACCAGAACACCCATTTCCTGGTGCGCCAGGCCAGTTTCATCACGGTTGCGCTGATATGCGGCGCACTTGCCTTCAGGGTGCCGATGAAGACCTGGCAGAAACTGGCGCCGTATCTCTTCGTTTTTACCCTGGTGCTGCTGGTGCTGGTGCTGGTGCCCGGCCTGGGCAAGGGCGTCAACGGCGCCAAGCGCTGGCTGTCGTTCAAGGTATTCAACCTGCAGCCTTCCGAACTGATGAAGCTGTTCATGGTGCTGTACGCGGCCGACTACACGGTGCGCAAGCAGCAGCACATGCACCGGTTCACCAAGGGCTTCCTGCCAATGGCGATGGCGGTTGGCTGCGTCGGCCTGCTGCTGCTGCTGGAGCCCGACCTCGGCGCCTTCGGCGTGATCGTCTGCATCGCCATGGGCATCCTGTTCCTGGGCGGCATCAACGGCGTCTGGTTCGGGGGCATCGCTTCCATCCTGGTGGTGGTATTCGGCCTGGTGATCGGCTTGTCGCCCTGGCGGCGCGAGCGCATCTTCGCCTATCTCAATCCCTGGACCGAGGAAAACGCGCTGGGCAAGGCTTACCAGCTGTCGCATTCGCTGATCGCCTTCGGCCGCGGCGAACTGTTCGGCGTCGGCCTTGGCGGCAGCGTGGAAAAGCTGCATTACCTGCCGGAAGCCCATACCGACTTCCTGCTGGCCGTGATCGGCGAGGAACTCGGCTTTGTCGGCGTGCTGGTGGTGGTGGTGATGTTCTACTGGATCATCAAGCGCGCCTTCGAGATCGGCCGCCAGGCCATCGCGATCGACCTGACCTTCGCCGGCCTGACGGCAAAGGGCATAGGCCTCTGGATCGGCGTGCAAACCTTCATCAACATGGGCGTGAACCTGGGCCTGCTGCCGACCAAGGGCCTGACGCTGCCGCTGATGAGCTATGGCGGCTCGGGCGTGCTGATCAACTGCGTCGGCCTGGCCATCCTGCTGCGCATCGATTACGAGAACCGCATCCGCATGCGCGGAGGCCGGCTATGAAGCGCATGAAGCTGATGGTGATGGCTGCCGGCACCGGCGGCCATATCTTCCCGGGCCTGGCGATCGCCGAGACCATGAAGGCGCGCGGCTGGGATGTGTCCTGGCTCGGCACCGCTCGTGGCATGGAGCAGGAACTGGTGCCAAAGCATGGCGTGGCGATGGACAGCATCGACTTTTCCGGCATGCGCGGCAAGGGCCTGATGCATACGCTGTCAGGCGCCTTTCGCCTGAGCGCCAGCTTCGTGTCCTGCCTGCGCATCCTGGCGCGGCGCAACCCCGACGTGGTGCTGGGCATGGGCGGCTATGTCACCGTGCCGGGCGGCCTGATGGCGCGCCTGCGCGGCGTGCCGCTGGTGCTGGTCAATGCCGACGCCGCGCTGCTGCTGTCGAACAAGACCCTGACGCCGGTGGCGCGGCGGGTGCTGTTCGGCTTTCCCGCCGACTTCGGCGCGGCCGCCGGCAAGGCTTCCGTGACCGGCAATCCGGTGCGCCGCGAAATCACCGATCTGCCGCCGCCGGCGCAGCGCTATGCCGGCCGCACCGGTCCGCTGCGCCTCCTGGTGGTGGGCGGCAGCCTGGGTGCAAAGGCGCTCAATGACGCGGTGCCCGCAGCGATGGCGCTGCTGCCGGAGGAAAAGCGGCCGGTGCTGGTGCACCAGTCCGGCAAGCAGCATATCGATGCGCTGCGCCGCGCCTATGCCGAGGCCGGCATCAAGGCCGAAGTGGTGGCCTTCATCGACGACATGCCGGCCCGCTATGCCGAAGCCGACCTGGTGCTGTGCCGCGCCGGCGCGATCACGGTGTCGGAACTGACCGCGGCCGGCGTGGCCAGCGTGCTGGTGCCCTTCGTCGCTTCCACCACCAGCCACCAGCGCGACAACGCGCAGTGGATGGACGGGCAGGGCGCGGCGCTCTATCTGCCGCAGAATGAACTGACGCCGCAGCGGCTGGCCGCGCTGCTGGCGGAAATGCCGCGCGACCGCTGCGCGGCAATGGCCGAGGCGGCATACCGCAACGGCAGGCGCGACGCCAATCAGGCGATTGCGGATATCTTGGAAAAACTGGCGGCAACGCCAATGACAGCATGAAACATAAAGTAAAGAACATCCATTTCGTCGGCATCGGCGGCAGCGGCATGAGCGGCATCGCCGAGGTGCTGCTCAACCTGGGCTATACCGTCTCCGGTTCCGACATCGGCAGCAATGCCGCCACCGAGCGCCTGGCCCAGTTGGGCGCGAAGGTCAGTCGCGGGCATGAAGCCGCCCATATCGAAGGCGCCGACGCGGTGGTCACATCGACCGCGGTGAAAGCCGACAACCCGGAAGTGCTGGCGGCGCGCGCCCGCCGCATCCCCATCGTGCCGCGCGCGATGATGCTGGCCGAACTGATGCGCCTGAAGAATGGCATCGCCATTGCCGGCACCCATGGCAAGACCACCACCACCAGCCTGGTGGCCAGCGTGCTGGCCCAGGGCGGGCTGGACCCGACCTTCGTGATCGGCGGCCGCCTGACCAGCGCAGGCGCCAACGCCAAGCTGGGTTCGGGCGACTTCATCGTGGCCGAGGCCGACGAGTCGGACGCGTCCTTCCTGAACCTGTCTCCGGTGATCGAAGTCATCACCAACATCGATGCCGACCACATGGAGACCTATGACCACAGCTTCGCCAAGCTGAAGCAGGCCTTCATCGAATTCACCAACCGGCTGCCGTTCTACGGCGTGGCCATCCTGTGCCTGGATGATGCCAACGTGCGCGAGATCATGCCCTTCATCTCCAAGCCGGTGCTGACCTATGGCTTCCACCCGGAAGCGCAGGTGCGCGCAGTCGATGCCCGCGCCAGCGATGGCCTGATGCAGTTCACGGTAATCCAGGAAGGCTATGCGCCGATGGACATCAGCCTGAACCAGCCGGGCATGCACAACGTCCAGAATGCCTGCGCCGCCATTGCGATCGCCCGCGAACTGGGCGTGGCGGACAGCGCCACGCAAAAGGCGCTGACCGAATTCAATGGCGTGGGCCGTCGTTTTACCCGCTATGGCGATATCGCGCTGCCCAACGGCACTACCTTTACCCTGGTGGATGACTATGGCCATCATCCGGTGGAAACCGCGGCCACGCTGGCGGCGGCGCGCGGCGCCTATCCGGGCCGGCGCCTGGTATTAGCCTTTCAACCGCATCGCTACACCCGCACCCGCGACCTGTTCGAGGACTTCGTGAAGGTACTGTCTTCCACTGATGCGCTGGTGCTGGCCGAAGTGTATGCAGCCGGCGAGCAGCCCATCGTCGCCGCCGACGGCCGTTCGCTGGCGCATGCCTTGCGCGTGCTGGGCAAGGTCGAGCCGGTGTTCGTCGAGGACATCGCCGACATGCCCGCCACCATCGCCGATGTCGTGAAGGACGGCGATGTGGTCATCACCATGGGCGCCGGTTCCATCTCCGGCGTGCCGGCCCAGCTGGCGCAGCGCGCACGGGAGGCGGCATGACTGGCTTCAACCTGACGCAGGAACTGGGCAAGGTCGGCGTGCTGTACGGCGGCCGCTCGGCCGAACGCGAAGTCTCGCTGATGTCGGGCGCAGGCGTGCTGGCCGCGCTGCGCGCCAGGGGCGTCGACGCGCATGGCTTCGATCCGGCCGAACAGGGCCTGGCGCAACTGGCTGCGCAACAGTTCGACCGCGTCTTCATTGCGCTGCATGGCCGCTACGGCGAGGACGGCACGCTGCAGGGCGCGCTGGAACAGCTCGGCATTCCCTATACCGGATCCGGCGTGATGGCATGCGCGATCTCGATGGACAAGATCATGACCAAGCGCATCTGGCTGTCGCACGGCCTGCCGACGCCGCGTTTCATGGCACTGGACAAGAATGCGAGCGGGGAGCAATTGCAGGGCGTGGCGAAGGAACTCGGGCTGCCGCTGATGCTCAAAGCGCCGCATGAGGGTTCCACCATCGGTATTTCCAAGATCGAATCGCCGGAGGCCATGCGGGCCGGCTTTGACGACTGCGCCCGCTACGACGATACGGTGCTGGCCGAGGCATTCATCCGCGGCCGCGAGCTGACCGTGCCGGTGATGGGCGCCGGCCGCGATGCCCGTGCGCTGCCCGTGGTGGAAATCCGCGCGCCGCAGGGCAACTATGACTATGAGCACAAGTATTTCAGCGACGACACCGAATACCTGTGCCCGGCGCCGCTGGACGACGCGCTGACGACACGCATCCAGGCGCTGGCAGTGCAGGCCTATAACGCGCTGGGCTGCACCGGCTGGGCGCGCGTGGATTTCATGCTGCGCGCCCCGGACGATGAGCCCTTCCTGCTGGAGATCAATGCATCGCCCGGCATGACCGGCCATTCGCTGGTGCCGATGTCGGCCCGCGCCAGCGGCGTCAGCTATGAAGACCTGTGCCTGGAGATCGTCAGATCGGCCAGCCTGGACCTGCAACCCGCGGCCGGCTGGAAGCCGTCCATGGCAAACAAGAGCGAGTGACGGCAAACATGTGGCAAGACATCCGACTGCTCAATGCGACGGCCAATGCGCTGCTTGGCCTGCTTGCGCTTGCGCTGCTCGGATCGGCGCTGTGGTGGCTGGTGCATCGTCCGCTGTTTACGCTGCGCGAGGTGAAGCTGGAAGGGCCGGACCACGGCGCGCTGCAGCATGTCAGCCCCTCGACCGTGCGCGGCACCGCGCTGCCGCGCATCAAGGGCAACTTCTTCACCGCCAACCTGGAAGAAGTACGGGTGGCGTTTGAATCGGTGCCCTGGGTGCGGCGCGCGGCGGTGCGGCGCGAATGGCCCAACAAGCTGGTGGTCGTGATCGACGAGCACAAGCCGCTGGGCACCTGGGGCGAGGACGGCAAGCTGATCTCGGTGGAAGGCGACATCTTCACCGCCAACCTGGCCGAGGCGGAGGAAGAGGGCGACCTGCCCGAGTTCAACGGGCCGGCCGGCTCGGAGCGCGAGGTGGTTGCCCGCTACCGCGACATGATGCAATGGCTGGCGCCGGTGGAACTGAAGCCGGAAGCGGTGGAACTGTCGGGTCGCTATGCATGGACCGTGAAGCTGAGCAATGGCGTCACGGTGGAACTGGGCAGGGAACAAAACAGGGAGACCCTGAAAAACAGGGTAGAGCGGCTGGTGCGGATCTATCCGCAACTGGTGGCACGGTTGCAGGACCGGATCGAAAGCGTGGACATGCGTTACCCGACCGGGCTGGCGCTGAAAGCGTCGGGTCTGACTCTTGCACCCGAAACAAAAAAGAAATAAGCGAAAGAACATGACTAAAGACGCGAAAAACCTGATCGTCGGCCTCGACATCGGCACCTCCAAGGTGGTGGCGGTGGTGGCCGAGGTCATGTCGAATGGACGGCATGAAGTGATCGGACTCGGGCAGCATGAATCGCGTGGCCTGAAGAAGGGTGTGGTCGTCAACATCGAGGCGACGGTCGAATCCATACAGCGCGCGCTGGAGGAAGCCGAGCTGATGGCCGACTGCAAGATCCGCAATGTCTATACCGGCATCGCCGGCAGCCACATCCGCAGCTTCAATTCCAGCGGCATGGTTGCCATCAAGGACAAGGAAGTCACCGCGACCGACGTGGCGCGCGTGATCGAAACCGCGAAGGCGGTCAACATCGCCACCGACCAGCAGCTGCTGCACACGGTGCCGCAGGAATTCATCGTCGACAACCAGGAAGACGTGCGCGAGCCGATAGGCATGAGCGGCATCCGCCTGGAAGTGAAGGTGCATATCGTGACCGGCGCGGTGTCGGCGGTGCAGAACATCGTCAAGTGCGTGCGCCGCTGCGGCCTGGAAGTGTCGGACCTGATCCTGCAGCCGATGGCCTCGGCCGACGCCGTGCTCACGCCCGATGAAAAGGAACTGGGGGTGGTGCTGATCGACATCGGCGGCGGCACCACCGACGTGGCGATCTTCACCGAAGGCGCGATCCGGCACACCGCCGTGATCCCGATCGCCGGCGACCAGATCACCAACGACATCGCGATGGCGTTGCGCACGCCGACCGCGGAAGCCGAAGAGATCAAGCTGCGCTACGGCGTGGCAAAGCAGGTGCTGGCCGATCCTGGCCAGCAGCTGGAAGTGCCTGGGCTGGGTGACCGCGATCCGCGCACCCTGTCGCGCCAGGCGCTGGCCGCGGTGATCGAGCCGCGCGTGGAAGAATTGTTCGCACTGGTGCACCAGGTGGTGCGCGAGTCGGGCTACGAGGAAGTCCTGTCGTCAGGCCTGGTCCTGACCGGAGGCACCTCGATGATGCCGGGCATGGTCGAATTGGCTGAGGACATCTTCCTCAAGCCGGCCCGCCTCGGCATGCCGGAGTACAGCGGCCAGCTGGCCGACGTGGTGCGCAGCCCGCGCTACGCCACCGTGCTGGGCCTGCTGCTCGAGGCAAAGAAGCAATATCTGCGAGGCCATATCGTGACCCGCCAGGAAGGTTCGGTGAAGGCGGTATGGCAGCGCATGAAGGAATGGTTTTTGGGGAATTTTTAATCGGGTTTGCTTTCAACATCAACGGCAGTAGGCAGTCGTTAGTCGTCACGGGCCGTGAGGCCTACTGACTGCACGCTGCAACATCTCAACGAGGAGTCATCATGGAAATCGATATTCTGGACAATACGTCTGACGGCACCGTCATCAAGGTTGTCGGCGTCGGTGGCGCCGGCGGCAATGCAGTGCAACACATGATCAACAAGGGCGTGTCGGGCGTGGAATTCATCTGCGCCAACACCGACGCCCAGGCGCTGAAGGTATCGAAGGCGCACAACGTGATTCAGATCGGCGACACCGGCCTGGGCGCCGGCATGAAGCCCGCCATCGGCCGCCAGCTGGCCGAGGAATCCCGCGGCCGCATCGAGGATGCGCTGCGCGGCGCGCACATGGTCTTCATCGCCGCCGGCATGGGCGGCGGCACCGGCACGGGCGCGGCGCCCGTGGTGGCGCAGATCGCCAAGGAGCAGGGCGCGCTGACGGTGGCCGTGGTCTCCAAGCCGTTCTCCTACGAAGGCCAGAAGTGCATGGACATCGCCAATGAAGGCCTGGAGGCGCTGTCGCAGCATGTCGATTCGCTGATCATCATCCTGAATGAAAAGCTGGAAGAGATCTATGAGGACGACAGCATGATCGAGTGGCTGCAGCATGCCGACGACGTTCTCAACAACGCGGTGGCCGGCATTGCCGAGATCATCAACGTGCCGGGCCATATCAACGTCGACTTCAACGACGTCAAGACCATCATGGGCGAGCAGGGCAAGGCCATGATGGGCACCGCGGTGGCTTCCGGCGTGGACCGCGCCCGCCTGGCCGCGGAACAGGCGGTCGCCTCGCCGCTCTTGGACGGCATCGACCTTTCGGGCGCGCGCGGCGTGCTGGTCAACGTCACCGCCAGCCGCAGCCTGAAGGGCAAGGAAATCAAGGAAGTCATGGCCACCGTGCGCGCATTCGCCGCGCCGGACGCCTCGATCGCGCAGGGCATCGCCTACGACGAGTCGATGGGCGACGACATCCGCGTGACCGTGGTCGCCACCGGCCTGGGCCGCACCCGCAAGACGGTGCAGCTGGTCCAGACCCAGGCGCTGCGCACCGGCACCCATGACGAAGTAATGATGGGCGGCATGGGGCATGCCCATGTCGGCAGCCATGGCGGCGCGGGGATGGACAGCCTGAAGGCGCCGGCGGTATGGCGCAACAAGACGGCATCGGAAACCGTGCGCGCTCTGGAAAAGAACGGCATGGAAACCTACGACATCCCGGCCTTCCTGCGCAAGCAGGCAGACTAAACGTATCGAGTGGCCTGTTCTGCAAGAAGTTGCGGAACGAGGCATACTCCGTGCTTCGCGCCGAGCCCGATATCGGGCTCGGTTTTTTTTCGCATTTTTCCAGCACATCGAAAGGACCATCATGACCATCAAAGTTGGCGACCGCCTGCCTGACGCTACCCTCTCCGAGTTCATCGACGTTGAAACCCAAGGCTGCACCCTCGGCCCCAACAACTTCAAGGTCAGCGACCTGACGCGCGGCAAGAAGATCGCCATCTTCGGCCTGCCGGGCGCCTACACCCCGACCTGCTCGGCCCAGCATGTGCCCGGCTACATTGCCAATGCCGAAGCGCTGAAGGCCAGGGGCGTCGACGAGATCTGGTGCGTGTCGGTCAACGATGCCTTCGTGATGGGCGCCTGGGGCCGCGAGCAGAAGGCCACCGGCATCGTGCGCATGATGGGCGACGGCAGCGCCGAATTCACCAAGGCGATCGGCATGGAATTCGACCTGACCGCGCGCGGCATGGGCGTGCGCTCGCAGCGGTATTCGATGCTGGTCGAAGACGGCGTGGTCAAGCAGCTGAACCTGGAAGCGCCGGGCAAGTTCGAAGTGTCGAACGCGGAAACCCTGCTGGGCCAGCTGGGCTGATGAAACAGGCGCAATGCCTGTGCGCATTGCGCCACAGGGTCCGTGGTATTTGCCCTACCTGGGCGTGATGCCCGGACCCGGTTGTTATAATCGCGCGATGTTAAAACAACGCACCATCAAGCAGTTGGTCAAGACCACCGGCGTCGGCCTGCACTCCGGCACCAAGGTCGAACTCACCCTGCGCCCGGCCGCCGTCGATGCCGGCATCCTGTTTCGCCGCGTCGACTTCGATCCGCCGGTGCTGCTGCCCGCCTCGGCGCTTGCCGTGGGCGACACCCGCATGGCTTCCACGCTGCAGCAGGAAGGCGCCAAGGTCTCGACCGTCGAGCACCTGATGTCGGCCTGCGCGGGCCTCGGCATAGACAATATCTGCATCGACCTGACCGCCGAAGAAATTCCCATCATGGATGGCTCGGCCTCTTCCTTCGTCTTCCTGCTGCAGCAGGCCGGCCTGCACGAACAGGACGCGCCGAAGAAATTCATCCGGGTCAAGAAACCGGTGGAAGTGCGCGAGGGCAGCGGCGCCCAGGAGAAATGGGCCAGGCTCGATCCCTACAATGGTTTCCGGCTGAAGTTCTTCATCGAGTTCAATCATCCGGCGGTGGACAGCACCGGCCAGATCGCCGAGGTCGACTTCAATGTGGAATCCTATGTGCGTGAAGTGGCCCGTGCCCGCACCTTCGGCTTCATGCAGGATGTCGAGACCCTGCGCGGCCTGGGCCTGGCGCGCGGTGGCTCGCTGGAAAATGCCATCGTGATGGATGAATACCGCATCCTCAACCCGGATGGCCTGCGTTATGAGAATGAATTCGTGCGCCACAAGATACTGGATGCGATCGGCGACCTTTACCTGGTCGGCCATCCGCTGCTGGCCAGCTATACCGCCCACAAGTCGGGCCATGGCCTGAACAACCAGTTGCTGCGCGCGCTGCTGGCGCAACCCGATTCCTATGAGCTGGTCAGCTTCCCGAAGCTGGCCGACGCGCCGCCGGCCTATGCCGGGCAGGTGAGCGCCGAGTGGGCGCTCAACTGATCTAACCCTACTTGCGATGGCGGCCGACCATGGCCGCGATCGCTGCCCGCAGTGCTTCATTGCGCGGCGAATTTTCCAGGGTATCGCCGAGTTCCGCCAGGGCTGACACCGCCTGCTGCGGCAGGCGCAGCTGCTTGACCGGCACCGGCCTGGGCGGGTTGCTGGGCCGTACCTGCACCTTCAGGCGTATCGCGCCGATCTGCCATCCCTGCGCCGCCAGGCTTTCCTGCAGTTTCGGCAACCTGTTCTTCAGCTTCGCGGCGACCGAGGCATTCGGCACGCCCAGCACCATCTGCTCGGCGCTGCACTGGAGCACCTCGCAATAGCCGAACATGTCGGGCAGGATGGCCGCGCAGGCCTGCTGAAGCTGCGCCATGCGCCTGACGGCCGGCAACAGCAGCGCCATCTTTTCATTTGCGCCAAGGTAAGAAGCCGCATCGTGCGCTGCAGGTGTTTTGATGCCGCGCACCAGATTGCGCGGAAATCCTTGTGAACTAATCATCGGCTTAGCGTATCACATCGCACGGTTGAGTTTGATTGAGGAACAAGATGCAGATCATTCTGTTGCATCCAAGAATGACGCAGGCAAAGTCGCTGACGCTCAAGCCGCGTCATGTTGCGCTGTTTGCCGTGGCCTTTGCCATTTGCGTGCTGGCAGTGGCCGGCATGCTGTATTACTTCACCGTTGCAAGCGGATTGGCCGACAAGCTGCCGTTCGCGCGTACGGCGCATGGTAACGGCGCCACGCCGCGGGCGCAGGCGCCGGACCCGCAAGTAAAGAAAAGCCTGGCGCAGATGGCCACCCGGGTGGGTGAGCTGCAGGCGCAGCTGGTGCGCCTGGATGCGCTGGGCGAGCGGGTGCAGGGCCTGGCCGGGGTGCGGCCCGAGGAATTCAATTTCCGTGAAAAGCCCGGCCGCGGCGGCGCCGAGCCGTCCAGCCATCCATCCAGGGAACTGGGCGTGCAGGAATTCCAGCAGATGCTGGACAGCCTTGCGCAGGATGTCGAGCATCGTGCCGACTACCTTAATGTGGTGGAAAGCGCCCTGATGCGGGAACGGGTCCAGGCCAAGCTGTTGCCGACCAGCCAGCCGGTGGCGGTCGGCTACAACGCGTCCAGCTTTGGCTGGCGCTTTGATCCGTTCAATGGCCGCAGCACCTTTCATGAAGGCATCGACTTCGCCGCGCCGACCGGCACGCCGATCGCGGCCGCGGCGGGCGGCGTGGTGGTGACCTCGGAATACCATCACCAGTTCGGCAACATGCTGGAGGTCGATCATGGCAATGGCATCGTCACCCGTTATGCCCATGCGTCGCGGCTGCTGGTCAGGGTGGGCGACATCGTGCGTCGCGGCCAGCATGTGGCCGATGTCGGTTCCACCGGTCGCTCCACCGGCGCGCACCTGCATTTCGAGGTGCTGGTGATGGGGGTGCAGCAGGACCCGTCGAAATTCCTGGCGGCCGGCGCCGACCAGGCATTCAGGACGGCGCAGAAGGGCAAGTGACCGGGGTTGGGCCGGGAAACGGGTAAAGTTTGACCAGACATTGTTTCCGGCAGGGTAGGCCCAATCTGTCCGGGGCTGCATGCTAAAATCCCCCGATTTGGCAACAATCCCTATTCTGCTCGACGCGATCATGGTGGTTTGCGCGAGGTTTTTTCCACGCCGCCCTTATTAGACTCCAAGCATGTCATTACTGACCCAGATTTTCGGCAGCCGCAACCAGCGACTGCTCAAGCAGTACCAGAAGACCGTACGCGAGATCAATGCGCTCGAGGCTGTCGTCGAGAAACTCTCCGACGCCGAACTGCAAGCCAAGACCCCTGCCTTCAAGGATCGCATCGCCAAGGGCGAGTCACTCGACGCTCTGCTGCCGGAAGCCTTCGCGGTCTGTCGTGAAGCCAGCAAGCGGGTGCTGAAGATGCGCCATTTCGACGTGCAGCTGATTGGCGGCATGGTTCTGCACAACGGCAAGATCGCCGAGATGGGCACCGGCGAGGGCAAGACGCTGATGGCAACATTGCCGGCCTACCTGAATGCGCTGGCCGGCAAGGGCGTGCATATCGTCACCGTCAACGATTACCTGGCACAGCGGGACGCCGAATGGATGGGCAAGCTCTACGGCTGGCTGGGCCTGTCCACCGGCATCAACCTGTCGCAGATGGAGCACAGCGCCAAGCAGGCCGCCTATGCCGCCGACATCACCTACGGCACCAACAATGAGTTCGGCTTCGACTACCTGCGCGACAACATGGTCTACGACGCCGCCGACCGGGTGCAGCGCGCGCTGCATTACGGCATCGTCGACGAAGTGGACTCGATCCTGATCGACGAGGCGCGCACGCCGCTGATCATCTCCGGCCAGGCCGAGGACCATACCGACCTGTACGTGAAGATGAACGCGCTGCCGCCGCTCTTGACGCTGCAGATCGGCGAGGAAAAGCCGGACGGCAAGTCCACCGTGGAAGTGCCGGGCGACTACACCAAGGACGAGAAGGCGCACCAGGTATTGCTGACCGAGGCCGGGCACGAAAAGGCCGAGCAGATCCTGACCAGCATGGGCCTGCTGCCCGAAGGCGCATCGCTCTACGACGCCGCCAACATCACCCTGATCCACCACCTGTATGCGGCGCTGCGCGCCCACGTGCTGTATCACAAGGACCAGCACTACGTGGTGCAGAACGGCGAAGTGGTGATCGTCGATGAATTCACCGGCCGCATGATGACCGGCCGCCGCTGGTCCGACGGCCTGCATCAGGCGGTCGAAGCCAAGGAAGGCGCGCGCATCCAGAACGAGAACCAGACGCTGGCCTCGATCACCTTCCAGAACTACTTCCGCATGTACGGCAAGCTGGCCGGCATGACCGGCACGGCCGACACCGAAGCCTATGAGTTCCAGGAGATCTATGGCCTGGAAACGGTGGTGGTGCCGCAGAACCGGCCGAACCAGCGCAAGGACCGCCAGGACCAGGTCTACAAGAGCGCCGAGGAAAAATACAATGCAATGCTGAAGGACATTCAGGATTGCTACGAGCGTGGCCAGCCGGTGCTGGTGGGCACCACCTCGATCGAGAATTCCGAGCTGCTGTCGTCCATCCTGACCAAGGCCAAGCTCGAGCACAACGTGCTCAATGCCAAGCAGCATGCGCGCGAAGCGGAAATCGTCGCGCAGGCCGGCCGCCCGCGCATGATCACCATCGCCACCAACATGGCCGGCCGCGGCACCGACATCGTCCTGGGCGGCAATGTCGAGAAACAGGTGCAGCTGATCGAAGCCGATCCGTCGCTGTCGGATGCGGAGAAGGCCGAGCGGTCGCAGAAGCTGCGCGATGAATGGCAATCGCTGCATGATCACGTAGTCAAGGCCGGCGGCCTGCACATCATCGGCACCGAGCGCCATGAGTCGCGCCGGGTCGACAACCAGCTGCGCGGCCGCGCGGCGCGTCAGGGCGACCCCGGTTCCTCGCGGTTCTACCTGTCGCTGGACGACCCCTTGCTGCGCATCTTCGCCGGCGACCGGGTGCGCGCCATCATGGAACGGCTGAAGATGCCGGAAGGCGAGCCGATCGAGGCCGGCATCGTGTCGCGCTCGATCGAGTCGGCGCAGCGCAAGGTCGAGGCCCGCAACTTCGACATCAGGAAGCAGCTGCTGGAATACGACGACGTCGCCAACGACCAGCGCAAGGTGATCTACCAGCAGCGCAACGAGCTGCTGGAAGCGCATGACGTGTCCGAGATGATCGGCTCGCTGCGCCAGGGCGTGTTCACCGACCTGTTCCGCGCCCGCGTGCCGGAAGAGTCGCTGGAAGAGCAGTGGGACCTGGCCGGCCTGGAACAGGAACTGGCCAATGAATGGCAGCTGCCGGTGCCGCTGACGGCCATGATGGCGGCCGAGCCCAACCTGACCGATGAAGACCTGCTGGAGCGCCTGCTGAAGGCGGCCGACGATGCCTACAACGCCAAGGTTACGGTGGTAGGCAAGGAAGCCTTCGCCGGCTTCGAGCGCAGCGTGATGCTGCAGAGCGTCGACAGCCACTGGCGCGAGCACCTGGCGGCACTGGACCATCTGCGCCAGGGCATCCATCTGCGCGGTTATGCGCAGAAGAACCCGAAGCAGGAATACAAGCGCGAAGCCTTCGAGCTGTTCGGCCAGATGCTGGACCTGATCCGCAATGAAGTGGTGCGCATCGTGATGACGGTGCGCATCGAGTCGCGCGAGGAAATCGACGCGGCCGAGGAGCAGCTGGCGCATCAGCCGGTGGGCAATGTGCATTACCAGCATGCCGACTTCAACCCGGCGCTGGCGCCGGAAGAACTGATGTCGCCCGACAGTTCGGCCGAGGGCGGCGCGATGCCGGACGTGACCGAGGTGCCCAAGGTCGGGCGCAACGATCCATGCCCGTGCGGCAGCGGCAAGAAATACAAGCAGTGCCACGGACGCCTGTCCTGATCGCTGGTCATTACCGTTATCTGAAAGAAAAGAGCAAGCAGCCATGGCCGTCAATCTTCCCCTTCCCGTCGCCGCCAACCTGAAGCCGGTGCCCGGCATCGAACTCGGCCATGCCGAAGCCGGCGTGCGCAAGGCCAACCGCAAGGACGTGCTGGTGATGCGGCTGGCGCCCGGCGCCACCGTGGCCGGCGTGTTCACCACCAACCGCTTCTGCGCGGCGCCAGTGCAGGTATGCCAGTCGCACCTGGCGGCCGGCAAGGGCATACGGGCGCTGGTAGTCAATACCGGCAATGCCAATGCCGGCACCGGTGAAACCGGCCTGGCGCATGCGAACCAGACCTGCGAGGCGCTGGCAAACCTGCTGGGCTGCGACGCGCAGCAGGTGCTGCCGTTTTCCACCGGCGTGATCCTGGAGCCGCTGCCGGTGGACCGCATCAAGGCCGGCCTGCCGCAGGCGATTTCAAACCTGAACGCCGACAACTGGTACAACGCCGCCGAAACCATCATGACCACCGACACCCAGCCCAAGGCGGCGTCGCGCACCGTGGAGATCGCCGGCAAGACCATTACGCTGACCGGCATCAGCAAGGGCGCCGGCATGATCAAGCCGAACATGGCGACCATGCTGGGCTACGTCGCCACCGACGCCAGGGTGGCGCAGCCGGTATTGAATGAACTGGTCAAGACCGCCGCCAACCAGTCCTTCAACTGCATCACCATCGACGGCGACACTTCCACCAACGACTCCTTCATGCTGATCGCCACCGGCGCCTCGGGCGTGGACGTGGGCGCGCCGGGTTCGGCCGACTATGCGCTGTTCGAGCAAGCCGTGGTGGCGCTGTCGCAGGAGCTGGCGCAGATGATCATCCGCGACGGCGAGGGCGCGACCAAGTTCATTACCGTGACAGTGGAAGAGGGCGCAAGCGTCGAGGAATGCCGCAGGATCGCCTATTCGATCGCGCATTCGCCGCTGGTCAAGACCGCCTTCTTCGCTTCCGACCCCAACCTTGGCCGCATCCTGGCCGCCATTGGCTATGCCGGCGTCGACGACCTCGATGTCAGCAAGCTCAACCTGTACCTGGACGATGTCTGGGTCGCCAAGAATGGCGGCCGCAATCCGGATTACCAGGAAGCCGATGGACAGCGGGTGATGAAGCAGAGCGAGATCACGGTGCGGGTTAAACTCGCGCGCGGCGCCGCCCAGGCCACGGTCTGGACCTGCGACCTGTCGCATGACTATGTCAGCATCAACGCCGACTACCGTTCCTGATCCTTCAACCGATTCCGACCTCACGGCGGCGCCTGCGGGCGCCGCAATGCCATCATGACCCAACTCGATACCTTCCTGTCCCGTGCCGAAGCGCTGATCGCGCGCATTGAAACCCTGTTGCCGCAGGCCGCGAATGCCGCGCCCGACTGGGATGCCGGCCATGCCTTCCGCTGGCGCAAGAGCAATGGCCACGGCAGGCTGCAGCCGGTGCGCCACATCGCGCCGATCGCACTGGACGACCTGCAGCACATCGGCCCGCAAAAGGAGCAGATCGCGCAGAACACGCTGCAGTTCGTGTCCGGCCGGCCGGCCAATAACGTGCTGCTGACCGGCGCCCGCGGCACCGGCAAGTCCTCGCTGATCAAGGCCTGCCTGAATGAATATGCGGCGCAGGGCCTGCGCCTGATCGAGGTCGACAAGGATGACCTGGTGGACCTGCCCGACATCGTCGAACTGGTGGCCGCCCGCCCCGAGCGCTTCGTCATTTTTTGCGACGACCTGTCGTTCGAGGAAGGCGAAAGCGGCTACAAGGCGCTGAAGACGGCGCTGGACGGCAGCATCGCCGCGCAGTCGGACAACGTGCTGATCTATGCCACGTCCAACCGCCGCCACCTGATGCCCGAGCGCATGTCCGACAATGCTACCTATACCCATGACGAGGACGGCGACCTGCATCCTGGCGAAACCGTGGAAGAAAAGATCTCGCTGTCCGAGCGCTTCGGCCTGTGGGTGACCTTCTACGCTTTCAAGCAGGGCGACTATCTCGATATCGTCGGCCACTGGCTGCGTCATTTCGGCTGCAATGACCAGCAGGTGGAAGCCGCCCGCGGCGATGCGCTGCGCTGGGCGCTGCAGCGCGGCTCGCGTTCCGGCCGCGTCGCCTGGCAAT
Organism: Noviherbaspirillum soli; assembly: GCF_015352955.1. Lineage (GTDB taxonomy): Bacteria > Pseudomonadota > Gammaproteobacteria > Burkholderiales > Burkholderiaceae_D > Noviherbaspirillum_A > Noviherbaspirillum_A soli. The sequence continues at coordinate 15,780 of NZ_JACYOX010000023.1, read as the reverse complement.
TTGCCCGCGACTACGCCGGTCGCGGCACGGCCTGATGACTGCGCCGATCAATGTCGCGGTCGGCATCCTGATGCGCGACAACGGCGACGTGCTGCTGGGCCAGCGGCCGGAAGGCAAGCCGTATGCAGGCTACTGGGAATTCCCGGGCGGGAAGGTCGAAGAGTATGAGTCCATCGCCGACGCGCTGCGCCGCGAGTTCGTCGAGGAACTGGGCATCACGGTGGTATCGGCCGAGCCGTGGTGCTGCGTCGAGCATGTCTATCCGCATGCCCATGTGCGGCTGCATTTCTACATCAGCCGGGAATGGCAGGGCGAGCCGCAAAGCCTGGAGGGGCAGGCTTTTTCCTGGCAGGGCAGCGTCGACGTCGAGCCGCTGCTGCCGGCGACGATTCCCTTGATCGAATGGCTGGACCGGGTGCGCTATCCGGGACAGGCTGCCTGAAGTCGTTCGTTCCAGAGGGCGTTCAGCCTGACCCTTTTGCAGCCGGAAGGCAATCGCTTGCATGGCGAGGACGCTAATAAAAACCCACCCTGAATTCGTAGGGTGGAATACCCCGAAGGGGCATTCCGCCATGCATGGACCAGCGAAGGTCCTTGAGATGATCTTTACGGTATGCGCTGGGGTGCAATGCCCTTCGGGTATTGCACCCTACTCACCCCTAGGCGAATCTTCCAAAGGCAATCTTGCTTGGCCGGCTGATGCCAGTCAGGTTAGAAATGCGCTAATTCTTTTGGCGAAGCAATTGCAACTGTCGCTGCGCGTACGGCAACGTCAAAAGCAACTGCGCCATCGCATAACTCGCTGCCCGCGACCTGCCTTGCGTGCCGCTACCTCGGCGGAATGCCCCTTCAGGGTATTCCGCCCTACGGAATCGGGACGGCTTGGTGGTATTCCTGTGTCGGACTTGATGCGCTTCGGCCTGCCGAGGCAATCTGGCCTTAGCGCTTTGCAGCGTCGTCGTCCTCCGGATCGACCGGCGGTTCAGCTGACGGGATCACGTATTTCTCCTCGGCCCAGGCGCCCAGGTCGATCTGCTTGCAGCGATCGGAACAGAAGGGACGGTACTTGCTGGCCTCGGTCCATTCCACTTTCTTGCCGCAGGTCGGGCAATTGACAGTTGCTACCATTGCACTTCCATCTTAAAAATTGCAGAGCGCCAGGTCGAACGGCACATCATGGTCATAGGGCCTGGGTTTCATGTCGCCGTCCTGGGTGGTGAAGCGTACCCAGAGCATGTATTTGTTGGCCGAGATCTCGGGAATCGCGCCCAGCCGCTCGTCCAGCGTCAACCGCAGCATCTGATATACCTTGCCCTGCAGCATCTGCTGGAAACTGCCGGCCTGGGCGATGATCTTGGTGGGGCGGCCGGTCTCGCGCAGAAGGCGCAGCACGAAGGTCAGCGCGGAAAACAGCGGCGCCATCGGCGCGAACCAGGTGGAAATGTCTTCCATGCGCTGCTGCGCCGGCCGGTGTTGCCAGGCGTAATAGGAAGGCAGGTCGAATTCGCAGGCGCCGCCCGGAATGATGGTGCGGCCACGTATGCTCATCAGCCATTCATTGTCGCGGATGTTTTGCCCGGTCTTGCCGCCCGAGGCCATCAGCGCAGCGCTGACGCTGTCGACTTCATCCAGTACCGCGTCCAGCGCCTCGGCTTGCACATTCGGGTTGGCCTTGAAGCTGAGCAATGTTTGTTTCTGCCGCTCCAGTTCCTGCAGGAGATCGGATTTCAGGTCAGCGCGGCCTGCCACTTCCAGCATTTCGAAGATCGTGGACAGCGCCACGTGATGTTGCAGCGGATGCGCCTGCCGAACGAAGAAAAGGAATTTCTCGTAGAGGTCTTCCAGCCGCAACAACGTGCGAATACGCTCGTTGAAAGGGTATTCGTAGACGATCAAAGTGACATCCCTTTACAGTGGGTTCCGCTTCATGCCGGAAGATTTGAAGAACCAGCATGATATTACAAACTTGGCAAATTCTTATTGCATTCGCCCGGCGTCCGGCAGCGGTTCTCCACGCGCGATGCGGCTGTAGAGCGCATGCAGGCGCTCGACCTGCGGCGTCAGCGCGGCGATGTCGGCGTCGTTGACGATCACATCGTCGGCCGCCGCCAGCCTTTGCTCGCGTGTTGCTTGCGCCGCCATGATGGCGCGCACCTGGGCCTCCGGCAGACTGTTGCGGGCCATGACCCGCGCCAGTTGCAGGCTTTCAGGGCAGTCCACCACCAGCACCCGCGATACCCGCTCCTTCCATTTGCCGGATTCGACCAGCAAAGGCACCACAAAGATCCGGTAAATTCCGGTTGCCTGGCTGGCGGCGCGTTCGGTCTCGGTGCGGATCAGGGGATGCAGGATGGCTTCCAGCCGTTTCTTGGCGAGCGGATCGGAAAAGACTTCGGCCCGCATGCGGGCCCGGTCCATTGCGCCGTTCCCGGCGATGAATTCGGCGCCGAACTGTTCAAGAATGGCTGGCATCGCCCGGCCGCCGGGTGCGGTCAACTGGTGCGCGATCTGGTCAGTGTCGATCAGGGAAGCGCCGAGCGCGGCGAACATGTCGGCTACCAGGCTCTTGCCGCTGCCTATGCCGCCCGTCAGGCCGATTGAAAACGGGGAATCGATGATGAAGCTCCTTGTCGCTGGCCTCTACAGCGGAAAGCCGAGATAGCTCTGGACCAGCATTTTGCCCCAGATCAGCGCGATCAGCCCAGCGGCGGCGAGGTAGGGACCGAACGGAATCGGGTTGTCGCGGCCGCGCTTGGTAAAGGCGATCAGGCAGATGCCGACCACCGCGCCGACGATGGACGAGAGCAGGATAATCAGCGGCAGCATGGTCCAGCCCATCCATGCGCCCAGCGCCGCCAGCAGCTTGAAGTCGCCATAGCCCATGCCTTCCTTGCCGGTGACCAGCTTGAACAGCCAGTACACCGACCACAGCGAAAGATAGCCGGCGGCGGCGCCGATCACGGCCTCGTGCAGCGGCACGAAGGCGCCGTTCAGGTTGACCAGGAGGCCCAGCCACAAGAGCGGCAGGGTCAGGTCGTCCGGCAGCAGCTTGGTGTCGGCATCGATGAAGGTCATGGCGATCAGCAGCCACAGGAAGACCAGCGAGGCCATGCCGGCTGCGCCGCTGCCGAAATGCCAGACCATGAAGGCCGACAGCACGCCGGTCAGCGCTTCCACCAGCGGATAGCGGATGGAGATCGGCGCCTTGCACTGGCTGCACTTGCCGCCGAGCACCAGGTAGCTCAGCACCGGGATGTTTTCCAGCGCGGTGATCCGGTGGCCGCAATGCGGGCAGGCGGAGCGGGGCAGCACCAGGTCGTAGCGCTCCATGTGCGGCAGCGGCCGGCCGCTTTCCTGGGCGACATAGTTGTCCGACTCGCGCTGCATCATCTTCGGCATGCGGTGTATCACCACGTTGAGGAAGCTGCCGATCAGGAGGCCGAGGATGCCGGCCACGATGGCGGGAAGCAGGTTGCCGGGACCCGCAAATAACAATGTGCCGTTGAGTGCGCCTAGGGTTGCCGCGTCGTTCATGAGGTGTCCGGAAGAGAAGGTCGGTGGTTGCAGGGCGGGGCAAGCCGGAAAGCTGCCCAAAATCAACAGATTGTACTTGGAGTGACGGCGCGATTTTGCATTCCTGCAGGCCGGCGTGGCGCGAACTATACATTGCGCGGCGCCCGGCACGGTTTGCAGCGGTCCGACATAATGCCTGTCTGCCAAGAGCGTACCGACCCGCAGGCATGCCACCCTTACGAGAGGAAGACAACATCATGGAAAAACGCAAGCTCGGCCGTTCCGGCCTGGAAATCGCACCGCTGGTATTCGGCGGCAATGTGTTCGGCTGGACCGCCGACGAGGCCACGTCATTTGATATGCTGGACCGCTTCACCGGCGCCGGCCTGGACGCGATCGATACCGCCGACGCCTATTCACGCTGGGTGCCAGGCCATGTCGGCGGCGAATCCGAAACCATCATCGGCAAGTGGCTGGCGGCGGATGCGTCGCGCCGCGGCAAGGTCACGCTGATCACCAAGGTCGGCGTCGACCTCGGGCCGGACAAGAAGGGCCTGTCGGCACGCCGCATCGTGGCCGCGGTGGAAGACTCGCTGCGGCGGCTGCAGACCGACTACATCGATCTCTACCTGAGCCACTATCCCGATACCGCCACGCCGATCGAGGAAACCCTGGGCGCCTATGACACGCTGCTGAAGCAGGGCAAGGTCCGCGCCATAGGCTGCTCCAATTACGACAATGCCCAGTTGCGCGCCGCGCTCGATGCGGCCGACGCCGGCAAGCTGCCGCGCTATACAGTGCTGCAGCCCGAGTACAACCTGCTCGACCGCGCCGGCTTCGAATCCTCGCTGCGCGACCTGTGCATCGCCGAAGACCTGGGCGTGATCACCTATTACAGCCTGGCCTCGGGTTTCCTGTCCGGCAAATACCGCTCGGCCGACGACCTGGGCAAAAGCGCGCGCGGCGGCCGGGTCGAGAAATACCTCAACCCGCGCGGCATGCGGGTGCTGGCGGCACTGGATACGGTCGCGGCCGAAACCGGCGCCAAGCCGGCCGAAGTCGCGCTGGCCTGGCTGATCGCCCAGCGCGGCGTGACCGCGCCGATCGCCAGCGCGACCAGCGTGGAGCAGGTCGACAGCCTGGTGCGCTCGGTCAGCCTTGCGCTGTCGGCGCAACAGCTGGCGCTGCTGGATCAGGCCAGCCAGGCTTGATTGCACGCATGGAAGCTTACGGTCGGCATGAACTTCGCGGCGGCAAGTCATGTCCTAATGGCATTTTTGGGAGAAGAAAATGCACAAGATCATCGCCATACTCGCCGCCGCAATGCTATCCACCGCTGTCCATGCGCAGGACACCAAGGCCGAGGTGAAGGCGCAGGGCGACGTCGAGCGCGCTGCCATCAAGGCCAATGAAAAGGCCAACCGTGCGCTGAACAAGGAAGCCGAGGCCAACGTGAAGGCCGATGCCGATGCCGACCGCAAGAAGCTCAAGGCCAACCGCAAGGCACAGAAGGAAGTCAGCGAGGCCGCAGCCGATCTGTCCAAGGCGCAGACCAAGGCGCAGGCCCGCGTGGTCGATCAGAAGTAACGACCGTCCTTGAACGAGGCAGCCGCGGCTGGCATGCGCCAGACCGCGGTTTTTTTGTGCCTTCACAGGCGGCGCAGCGCCTCGAATCCCTCGAAGTCCCACGACCGCATTGCCAGCAGCAGCGTATAGCCTTCCCGGTGCTGCGCCGGCAGCTTCTGGTCGGCCTGGTGCGCCTGCGCAAAGTCCTGTGCCACCCGCTGCATGCGCTCGATGAAGGAGGGCGCCAGGCTCTTGCTGATGGAGCCGTGCACCAGCATCAGCGATTCGTCCTCCCGGTCGAAGCCGCCCGAGAAATAGTCGAGCAAGGCATGCTGGCGGAAGAACTGCATCACGGGGCCATGCGGCCGCCAGCGGAAGGTCTTGGCCAGCTTCAGCCGGTAGCGGTTCAGCGGACGCAGCTCGATGATGCCGAGGCGATCCAGCCGCACCAGCCGGGCGATGGTTTCGGCTTCGGTCATCCGGTAATAGGCGGTGATCTGCTCCAGCGTCCATTGGCTGAGCACGCAGATGGCCGTCAACAGCAGCTTCTTGTCGGCCACCACGGCCTTTTCCTGCGCCAGCGTCAGTTCGGCCAGCAGCGGCCTTGCATCCGCCACGCTGCGCGCCAGGTCGGCGAAGTCGATCTTCAATGCGGCGCAGATCGCATCCAGCCGCGACAGCGGCATTTCCCCCCTGGCCAGCATGCGCTTGACGCTGGACTCGGCCATGCCCAGCTTGCCGGCCAGGGTGGCGTAGGTCATGCCGGCCGCTTTCAGTTCCTGCTTCAGCGCATCGATCAGCGTAGCGGTGGTGGTCATGGCGAGGCTCCCGGAAAGTATCGAAACATGATACTCGCTAGCTAATAAATATAGACTAGGATCGTATTTCGAGACTTCAGGATCGGGTTGGCCAATACTGCGCCTACCCCAACCACTGAAGGAGAAGACGATGAAAACCATCATGATCCGCGATTCCGGCGCATGGCAGATGCAGGTCTGGATCTCGTTTGCGATCGCGGTATTCCTGTGCGGCGTCGGCCTGGCCTATTTGCCCGGCGCCGACCTCGACCGGGTATTCATGATCATGGGTTACCTGTTCTGCCTGTCCAATGTGTTCGTGCTGTCGAAGATGGTGCGCGACAACCAGAAGGCGCGGCAGGGCGGCCGCGCCGACACGCCGATGTTCCGCTACGTGGTCTGGTCCGGCTTCCTGCTGGCGATGGCGCTGACCGCATGGGGCCTGCTGCGCATGGACATCAACGGCACCTACAAGGCCTTCCTCGGCGTGGCCTGGCTGTACCTGGTGACCAGTGCATTCACCCTGGCCAAGATGCTGCGCGACCGCCATGAAGCCGATCTGCTCGAGCGCGGCGGCGAAGAAAGCGCGGCGGCGAAGAAAGCGCGGCCTGAACCAAACCCGCTATCGACCTGATATTGACCCAAGGAGACATCATGAAACGCACCCTGTTGAACTGGTTTGCCGCAGCGATGCTGGCCATGGCGGCCGCCAGCCCGGCCCATGCGCATGGCGAGGGCTCCGCGCTCAGCGCGCTGTCGGCCCTGCCGATGGCATCGGTGTTCGGCGGCAGCGCCGTGGCCGGCTCGGTGGCCGCGATTCCGCTGGCCCTGTCGGTCAGCGGCGCGGTGCTGGTGGTGACCGCGGTGGAAGCCAGCGCCCGCGGCATGGTGCTGGTGCTGGAACGGGCTTCGGACGGCGCCCGCGCCAGTGTCGAGATCGTCGGACGTGGCATCGCCGGTGCGTCGCTCGCGGTGGGCAGCGTGGTCGGCTGCAGCGTGATCGGCTCGGGCGTTGTGCTGTCGGCGGCGGGCCAGGCGATCGCCTTCATTCCGAATGCGATCGGCCGCGCGCTGCTGCATGACGAACAGCTGTCCTACTAGGAGGCCGCAATGAAAGCGAGACTATCCCTGGGAGCCTGCGCGGCAGAAGAGTCGGCGGCTGCAATGCGCGAGAAAACGGTCCAGTTCAGTATCACCGCCGGCGCCCAGGGGACCACCCTGGGCTTGTCGGTGCTACCAAACTGTCCTCGTTTTTCGCACGTTTCGCTACGCCGCCTTCTGCCGCGCAGGCTCCTGGCCCGCCTGATGCTGCTTGTCTGCTGCGTCTTCAGCGCCACTGCCCATGCCGGCCGCAACTGCGAGGAAAAGCCGCCGACCGTGCAGGCAGTCATGCGCGGCATGGAGCTGGCCGAGCGTACCCGCGATGCGCTCGATGCCAGCGGCCAGGACCTGGTGCTGCTGGCCCGCGTCGGCCAGGACCTGCGCAAGTATGGCGTGCATTATTCCCACCTGGGCTTTGCCTATCGCGAGCCGGACGGCAACGGCGGCCATGTCTGGCGCGTGCTGCACAAGCTCAATGAATGCGGCAGCGACCATGCCGCCATCTATCGGCAGGGCCTGGGCCAGTTCTTCCTCTCCGACCCCTTCCGCTACGAAGCCGCGTTTGCCGCACCCAGCCAGGCATGGCAGCAGAAGCTGCTGCCGTTCATGCGCGACAGGCAGCTTGCGCTGCAGATGCATCACCGGCCCTACAGCATGGTTGCCTATGCCTGGGCCACCCGCTACCAGCAGTCCAACCAGTATGTGATCGAGACCATGGCCGCGGCCATGCTGCCGTCCGGCGCCAGCCGCATGAAGGCGCAGGCCTGGCTGATGGCGCAGGACTATGAGCCGGCCACGCTCAGGCTGGATGCGCTGACGCGGCTGGGCGGGCGCATCTCCTCTGCCAATATCGCCTTCGACGACCATCCCAACGGGAAGCGCTATGCCGACCGCATCGAGACCGTGACCGCCGACTCGGTGTTCCGCTGGTTCGAACGCAGCGGGCTGGGTGGCAGGGCGCAGGTGGTGGCGCTGCCGGGCCCGGGACGGTAAAGCATCAACAGTACTTGCCGATGCGACACATCGAGGTGGGATTCCCGCATAGAATGGCTGCGCTTTGCCGTCTCTCACCTCAACCCGGACCCGGCCAATCCATGAACATGCTTTACGCAGCGCCCGTATTGCTTCTTTCGTCCGTCACGCTGGCCACAGCAGCCGAGCCCAGCGAAAAAACGCTGGCGCCGGTGGTGGTGGAATCGAGCCTCGTCAACCCGATCGGCGCGGCCGATTCGGCCACCGAGGGCACCGTGACCGGGAAGCAGCTGGAGAACCGGCCGCTGCAGCGCACCGGCGCCCTGCTGGAAGCCGTGCCGGGCGTGATCGTCACCCAGCATTCCGGCGACGGCAAGGCCAACCAGTATTTCGCGCGCGGCTTCAACCTTGACCATGGCACCGACTTCCGCACCACGGTGATGGGCATGCCGGTCAACATGCCCAGCCATGCCCATGGCCAGGGCTATTCGGACCTGAACTTCATCATCCCTGAACTGGTCGGCACCATCCAGTACAAGAAGGGGCCGTACTATGCAGAGGAGGGCGACTTCTCCGCCGCCGGCGCCGCCTCGTTCGACTACTTGAGATCACTCGACCGCGGCCTGCTGAGCCTGGAGGCCGGACAGCATCGGTACCGGCGCGCGCTGCTGGCCAATTCATCGGCGATGGGGCCGGGCACGCTGCTGTATGCGATCGAAGGCGCCGGCCAGAACGGTCCGTGGGACAAGCCCGAGCAGTACAAGCGCTTCAACGGCGTCCTGTCGTATAGCCTGAAAAACGGCGCGGACGAAACCCGCGTCACCGCAATGGCGATGCAGTCCTCCTGGAATGCCACCGACCAGGTGCCGCAGCGCGCGCTGGCTGCCGGCCTGGTCGGCCGCTATGGCGCGATCGACCCCACCGACGGCGGCAGCACCGCCCGCTACAGCCTCTCGGCCGACTGGCTGGGCCGCTATGCCGACGGCAGCGCCCGCATCAATGCCTACCTGATCCGCTCAAGTCTGGACCTGTACAGCAACTTCACCTATGCGCTGGACGACCCGATCAATGGCGACCAGTTCAACCAGTCCGAGCGCCGCACCGTGGGCGGCCTGAATGCGCAGCGCAGCTGGCAGCATGCGACGGCCGGGCTGGACACGGAAACCACGCTGGGCATGCAACTGCGCGCCGACCGGCTCTCGCCGGTTGCGCTGTATGCGACCGCGGCGCAGCGGCGGCTGTCGACCATCCGGCGCGACGAGGTAACGCAGCGCTCGGCCGGCATCTTCGCTTCCAACACCACGCGCTGGCTGCCGTGGTTCCGCACCGTCGCCGGCGTGCGTGCAGACCATTACGGCTTCGATGTGACGAGCAATCTGCCGGCTAACTCCGGCAGGGCCGACGCCACCATCGTCAGCCCGAAGCTTGCCGCCATCTTCAGCCCCGCCGCCAACAGCGAGCTGTACCTGAACTGGGGCCGTGGCTTCCACAGCAACGATGCGCGCGGCGTCACCGGCACGGTGGACCCGCGCACCGGCACCGACCGCAACGCCGATGGCGAGCCGGTAATCCGCGCCACGCCCCTGGTGCGCGCCACCGGCTATGAAACCGGCCTGCGCTACAGCGGGCTGCTGCCCGGCCTGCAGACCACGCTGTCGGTCTGGCGCCTGGCGCTGGATTCGGAACTGGTCTTCGTCGGCGACGCCGGCACCACCGAAGCCAGCCGGCCGAGCCGGCGCAGCGGCATCGAACTGGCCAATTACTATGTGCCGGCGCCGGGCTGGGTCGTCGACCTCGACCTGGCATGGTCGCGCGCGCATTTCAGCGACGCCGACCCGGCCGGCTCGGCCATTCCCGGCGCGGTCAGGCGCACCGCCGCGTTTGGCGTTACCGGCGAACAGGGACGCTGGTCGGGCGGCGTGCGGCTGCGTTACTTCGGCGGCCGGCCGCTGGTGGAAGACAACACGGTACGCTCGCCATCGTCCACGCTGGTCAACGCCAGGCTGGCCTATGCGCTCACGCCGGATGTCAAGGTCAGCCTGCAGATCCTGAACCTGCTGGACCGCCGCGTCAGCGACATCGACTATTACTACACCTCGCGCCTGGCCGCCGAGCCGGCGGCGGTCGCCGATATCCATACCCATCCCGCCGAGCCCCGCACCCTGCGGGTCGGGCTGGCGATGAAATTCTGATGCACGAGCGGCCCGACGGGACCGGTAGCATGTTGAGGCGCTCCTCTTTCCCATTGGTTTGATAACGCTCTCAAAACGTATCAGCGTCCGGTAGTCATGCTTTTGGATGCCTGCCAAAAACTACCGAGGTGGTCATGCCCGATAAACCACCTGTGCCCAGCCTGGCAGTCGCATGCAAAAAGTCACGCAGGCAGCAGGGGGGGGAACACGCAAGCGCTCGGATTTTCAATTCGACATTGTCGGTAGAGGCGATTTTTACACAGCCCTCATGAAGAAAACGTGTCGCTGCAAATGACCCATCGCTGTCTGCAAGCATGCCTACGATGCCTTGCTGCATCTGTTTGGTGCGCCGCACCAAATAAAGTCCTTTACTAATCGACCGGAAGTATTATTATTCCGCCTTGTTAGCGTTATCATCGCAGCGAGCAAGAATTGAAAAATCAAGAGACAACGGCGCCCACCGGCGCCAGCGGCCGCTACGTCGTCATGGGCGTCAGCGGTTGCGGCAAGAGCGAGATCGGGCAGCGGCTGGCGCAGCGCCTAGGCACTGCCTACGTCGAGGGCGACGCCTTCCACCCGGCCGACAATGTAGCCAAGATGAGCGCCGGCACGCCGCTCGACGACAGCGACCGCGCCGGCTGGCTCGCGGTGCTGCGCGACAAGATCGCCGAAGCACGCAGCCAGGGCGTCGGCCTGGTGCTGTCCTGCTCCTCCCTGAAGCGCCATTACCGCGACCTGCTGCGCAGCGGCGACCCCGACCTGACCTTCATCCACCTGCATGGCGAACGCGCGCTGATATCCGCGCGCATGCAGGCGCGGCCCGGCCACTTCATGCCGCCGGCCCTGCTCGACAGCCAGTTGCGCGACCTCGAGCCGCTGCAGGCCGACGAGCGCGGTTTCCAGGTCGACATCCGCCTGGCGCCGGAAGAACTGATTTCACAGATCGCGCGGCAATGCGGCGCCTCTGCGCAGGCAAATCCAGAAAATCAAAAGGAGACGAAATGAAAACCCTGGCGCCACGGCTTGAACGCCTCGTGGAATGGCTGATGGCGCTTGCGCTTGCCATCATGGTGGTACTCGTATTCGGCAACGTGGTCCTGCGCTATGCGTTCGGCTCGGGCCTGGCATGGGCGGAAGAAGTCGCGCGCCTGATGTTCGTCTGGCTGATCTTCCTGGGCGCGATCCTGGCATTGCGCCACCATGCCCACATCGGCGTGGAAATGCTGCAGCAGCGGCTGTCGCCCAAGGCGCGGCGCGCCTGCGCGGTGGTGAGCCACCTGTTCATGCTGTACGCGCTGTGGCTGTTCCTGTACGGCAGCTGGAACCAGACCGTGATCGGCCTGGACACCTATTCCACCGTGCTGCGCTTTCCGAATGCCTTCATGGCCTCGGCCGGCCTGCTGTGCGCGGCATCGATGACGCTGATCGTGGCGGTCAACCTTGTGCGCATCCTTACCGGCAGCGACAAGGCAGTGGTGCCCGGCGACATTCCCGCTGATCAGGCAGGCGTGGGGGTGATCGAATGACGCTCGCGATCTTCCTCGGCGCCCTGATCTTCTTCATGATCCTGGGCATGCCGATCGCCTTCGCGCTGGTGCTGACCGGCGTGGCGCTGATGTTCCATCTCGATTTCTTCGATGCGCAGATCGTCGCGCAGAACCTGCTGGCCGGCGCCGACAACTTCCCGCTGATGGCGGTGCCGTTCTTCATCCTGGCCGGCGAACTGATGAATGCCGGCGGCATCTCCAAGCGCATCATCAACCTGGCCGTCAGCATGGTGGGCCACCTGCGCGGCGGCCTGGGCTATGTCGCCATCGCCGCCTCGGTGCTGCTGGCCAGCCTGTCGGGCTCGGCGATCGCCGACACCGCTGCGCTGGCCACCCTGCTGATCCCGATGATGCGCGACCACGGCTATCCGGTGCCGCAGAGCGCCGGCCTGATCTCGTCCGGCGGCATCATCGCGCCCATCATTCCGCCGTCGATGCCCTTCATCATCTACGGCGTGACCACCAATACCTCGATCAGCAGCCTGTTCCTGGCTGGCGTGGTGCCGGGCCTGCTGATGGGCATCGTGCTGATCGCGGTCTGGGTCAGGCTGGTGCCGAAGATGAATGTGAAGGCGCAGCCCAAGGCCAGCTGGGCCGAGCGTCGCCATGCGCTGATCGATGGCGTCTGGGCGCTGATGCTGCCGGTGCTGATCCTGGGCGGCCTGCGCGGCGGCCTGTTCACGCCGACCGAGGCGGCGGTGGTGGCGGCAGTGTATTCGCTGGTGGTTTCCGTCTTCGTCTACCGCGAAGTCAAGGCCAGGGACGTGGTGCGCCTGCTGGTGGAAGCGGCCAACACCACTGCCATCGTGATGTTCCTTTGCGCCGCCGCCGTGGTGTCATCCTACATGGTGACGCTGGCCGACCTGCCGGCGCTGGCCATCGAGATGCTGCAGCCGCTGATGGGCAATCCCTATGTGCTGATGATCGCCATCATGCTGCTGCTGCTGGCAGTGGGCATCGTGATGGACCTCACGCCCACCATCCTGGTGATGGGCCCGGTGCTGCTGCCGGTGGCGGTCAAGGCCGGCATCGACCCGATCTACTTCGGCGTCATGTTCATCCTGGTCGGCACCATCGGCCTGATCACGCCGCCGATCTGCACCGTGCTCAACGTGGTGTGCGGCGTGGCAAAGATTTCGATGGAGAGCGCAACCCGCGGGGTATGGCCATTCCTGATGGCCTATACCGCGCTGCTGGCGCTGTTCATCGCCTTCCCCGGCATCATCACCGCTCCCATGGTGTGGTTCCGCTAATTGTTCTTCGTATCCGCAAGTACTGCTTGATCAACTTAAAAAACCGGAGGAGTCATGAAGTTTCTCGTTAAATCCATCGTCCTGGCACTGGCCATGACAGGCGCCGCCAGCGCCGCCCAGGCGGCCGACTACAAGCCGCGCATCATCCGTTTCGGCTATGGCCTGGCGGAAGACAGCAACCAGGGCCGCGCGGTGAAGTTCTTCGCCGACGACCTGGCCAAGCGCACCGGCAACAAGCTCAAGGCGCGCCCTTTTGGCAATGCCAGCCTCGGCAGCGACACCCAGATGCAGAACGCGCTGATCGGCGGCGCGCAGGAAATGATGGTCGGCTCGACCGCCACCCTGGTCGGCATCGTCAAGGACTTCGGCGTCTATGACCTGCCGTTCCTGTTCAACAACGAGAAAGAAGCCGACGCGGTGCTGGACGGCCCGTTCGGCCAGAAGCTGGCAGCCAAGCTGCAGGAAAAAGGACTGGTCGGCCTGGTGTATTGGGAAAACGGTTTCCGCAACCTGACCAACACCAAGCGCCCGGTCGCGAAGATGGAAGACATGCAGGGCATCAAGCTGCGCGTGATGCAGAACCCGGTCTACATCGACATGTTCAACAGCTTCGGCGCCAACGCCGTGCCGCTGCCGTTCTCGGAGCTGTTCACCGCGCTGGAGACCAAGACCGTCGACGGCCAGGAGAACCCGGTCAACACCATCCAGTCGAGCAAGTTCTACGAAGTGCAGAAGTACCTGTCCATCACCAAGCACGTCTACAGCCCATGGATTGTCCTGGCCAGCAAGAAGTGGTGGGATGGCCTGTCGGCCGACGAGCACAAGGCGATCAATGAAGCGGCGGCGGCATCGCGCGACTTCGAGCGCAAGGACAGCCGCGAAGCCTCGGTCAAGGCCATCGACTTCCTGAAGGAAAAGGGCATGCAGGTCAGCGTGGTCAGCGACACCGAACTGGCGCGCATGCGCGAGAAGGCCAAGCCGGCGTTCGACAAGTTCGCAGCCGAAGGCGGCGCCGACGTGATCAAGGAACTGCAGGCTGAAATTGCCAAGGTCCGCAAGTAAGCCGGCGGCGCTGGTTTCCGGCGCGCCGCCAGCAGAGGTCGACGCCGCGCCGGAGAGCGCCGGCCGGCCGCTTGCGGCGGCAAAGCGGGCGTCACGCAGCCGCTCAAGCGGCCGCGTGACGCTGGCCGACGTGGCCCGGCATGCCGGCGTGGCGCTGATGACCGCGTCGCGCGCCATCTCCAACCCTGGCCTGGTGTCGGAAGCGCTGCGGCTGCGGGTCAACGAGGCGGTGGCCGCGCTGGGCTATGTGCCGAACCGGGCTGCGCGCAGCCTGGCTTCGTCGCGTTCGAACGTGATCTCGGTGCTGGTGCCGTCGCTGTCGAACGCCGTCTTTACCGACACCCTGGCCGGCATCCAGGATGCGCTGGATGCCGACGGCTTCCAGATGTTGATCGGCAATACCCGTTATTCCAATGCGGAGGAAGCCAAGTTCCTGCGCATTCACCTGCAGTCCAATCCCGACGGCGTGCTGCTGACCGGCGTGGCCCAGAGCGCCGAGGTGCGCCAGATGCTGGAAGCCTCCGGCGTGCCGGTGGTATCCATGATGGACATTCCCGATGATCCGAGCCGGCTCGCGGTGGGTTTCTCGCAGCATCAGGCCGGCTACGCAATGACCAGCCACCTGGTGAAGAAGGGCAGGCGCCGCATCGGCTTCATCGGCGCCCAGCTCGACGACCGTACCCTGAAGCGCGCCGAAGGCTATCGCGCCGCGCTGCGGCAGGCAGGCCTGTACGACCCGAAGCGGGAACTGCTGGTGCCCGATCCATCGACGGTGGCGCTCGGCGCCGAGCTGCTGGGCCGCATGCTGGCGATGGCGCCCGACTGCGACGCAGTGTTTTGCTGCAACGACGACCTGGCCTATGGCGCGATCTATCAGTGCCAGCGGCGCGGCATCGCGGTACCGGAGGAACTGGCCATCTGCGGCTTCAACGATCTGCCGCTATCGGCCTGGATGAATCCATCGGTCACCACCATCGCAACGCCGCGTTATCGGATCGGGTTCGAGGCGGCGCGCATGTTGCGCAGCGTGATCGAGGGGGAGGAGCCGGCTGCCCGGCAGATCGATCTGGGGTTTACGCTGATGGCGCGGGAGAGCGCGTAGGGTGGTCGTTACCGTTGCGGTGGCCGGTGCAGCTGCGGTTGCAGTTGCCGTTGCGGTTGCAGTTGCAGTTGCAGTTGCAGTTGCTTTTGACGTGGCCGTTGCCGTTAGGGTCCCCGTCTGTGTACCGCCGTGTCGGCGATGGCCGGAGCGGGAAAAGGTGCGGCGTCTGTCTGAGCGCAGCGCAGCGTAGCGAGTTTAGCCGCGCCCCGCTCCGGGCATCGACGGCACGGGAACCCCGCGCAGCGGGGCGGCACAGTCGGGGTCGCCTTTTTTTGGTTACTTTTTTTGGCGAAGCAAAAGAAGTAGGTCGCCCGCCGGGGCGAACACCCGGCCTGGTCATGATGCGAGGACATGCGCATTGGGTCACCAGGGGTAAGACGTCACTGCGAAGCAGCAGTTGCTTTTGACGTTAAGCCATGTTCAACGAACACGTCAACGACAACACCGACAGTGCTGCCCGTGCGTTGCCGGGTGACGCAATGCGGTTGCACTGCCGTGGAGGCAAGCCGGGAGTCCGTCCCGGCGGCCGGGTCACTTTTTTTGCTTCGCCCTCTATGTCAGGCTAGTTGTCGCATCCACTGATATCCAACAACCTGGAGGGCGATAGCGAGTGAGCAATGAAGAAACGACATCCGGAGCCAGTCCGGGAATGGGCCATACAGCAAATCATGTTGC
>NZ_JACYOX010000022.1 GCF_015352955.1 Noviherbaspirillum soli | reverse complement strand
AATTCTTTAACAAACTCAAGCAATATCGCAGCATTGCCACCCGCTACGATAAGACCGCCCGCAACTTCCTCGGCGCCATCCATCTTGCTGCCGTTGTTGTCTGGCTTAATTGATGACACGCCCTAGATGACGCAGATTTTTCCCAATAGATTTTGCTGAGCAGAATTTCTATGAAGCGGCATAGATCAAGCAGGGATTGAGCGGCTGCAACGAGGTTTTTTCCGGCAGGATGTTTTCCGCTTTTCTCATTAAGGTTGTGCTGCTCCTCAAGCAGCCATGCCGGGCTCTGAAAAATCCTTATATTGGCCTGATAAGGCCCAAGTAAAACTTTCATGCTTACAGGCGGACATGCCTTGACGACGGTGCGTAATGCCGGCTTTGAGGCGCCAGTATTTGCTGTCGCCGGATCGGAAGGCGGAGAAATTTCAGTGGCTAGGTGAGGCCTGGGACTGGTCTGCCTAGTTATCAGCGGGGTAAATCGAACCGACAGGTTGGCTCTGGTAAGCGATTCAAACGTTCGTATGCCTGGGTCCTTATCCGCCATGGATTGTCCGCGTCAAGGCAGCCCGCTTCGGCCGCCTTGACACTGTCGAAAAGTGAATGGGGCTGATTCGTAACCTGAACTTCGGCCCAGTTCGTCGCAACCGCTACGAACGGCTGCGAGCCTCTTAAATCACCTCGAGCACAATCTTGCCCACATGCGTGCTCGACTCCATCAGCGTATGCGCCTGGGCCGCTTCCGCCAGCGGGAAAGTCTTGTAGATTACCGGCTTGATCTTGCCTGACTCCAGCAGCGGCCAGACGTTCTGCCTGAGCTTTGCAGCGATGGCAGCCTTGAATGCGACCGGACGCGGCCGCAGGGTCGAGCCGGTGATGGTGAGGCGACGGCGCAGCACGTCGCCGAGGCTGACATTGGCCTTTGCGCCGCCGAGCAGCGCGATGATGACGATGCGGCCGTCATCGGCCAGGCAGCTGACTTCGCGTGGCAGGTAGTCGCCGGCAACCATGTCCAGCACCACGTCCACGCCCTTGCCGCCGGTTGCGGCCTTCACGACTTCCGCGAAGTCCTCGCTGCGGTAATTGATGCCGCGCTCGGCGCCCAGTTCTTCGCAGGCGCGGCACTTGTCGTCCGATCCAGCGGTGGCGAACACCCTGTGGCCCATCGCGGTCGCCAGCTGGATCGCAGTGACACCAATGCCCGACGTGCCGCCCTGCACCAGCAGGGTTTCGCCTTCGCTCAGGTTGCCGCGATCGAACACATTGCTCCAGACAGTGAAAAAGGTTTCCGGCAGCGAGGCGGCTTCGACCGCGGACATGCCTTTGGGCACCGGAAGGCACTGCTCCACCGGTGCAGCGCAGTACTCGGCATAGCCACCGCCCTGCACCAGCGCGCAAACCATGTCGCCCTTGGAGAAACCGCTATTGCCAAGATCGCCATCGACGATCTCGCCGGCCACTTCGAGCCCAGGCAGGTCGGATGCGCCCGGCGGCACCGGATAGTTGCCCGTGCGCTGAAATACATCGGGACGATTGATGCCGGCGGCATGCACCTTGATGATGACCTCGCCTGGCTTGGCCACAGGCATGGGGCGTTCGCATAACTGCAGGACTTCGGGGGCTCCTGGCTGGGTGATTTCTATAGCGCGCATGGAATGTCCATCAAAAAAGTCGGTAAGACCGGGGTTGAAAAGGAAACTGATTGTAATGGCAACCGCACAAGAGTGCTGCAGCGACTGCCCTGATGCTGATGGTCAGGTTTCCTGGCTGGCGCGCCTGCGATGGGCCGCAGCGCCTGCTTCCAGCGCATCAGGTTCCTCTTCGGTTCCCACTACCAGCCTGGCATTGCGCTTGAAGGTGAAGTAAGCCCAGGCCCAGTCGGTCAGCACCATCAGGCGGCTGCGAAAGCCGATCAGGAAATAGACATGCACGAACAGCCAGAAAAGCCAGGCCGGGAGGCCGGAAAACTTGATGTTGCCGACCTTGGCGACCGCCGACTTCCGGCCTATGGTTGCAAGCGAGCCATAGTCCTTGTAGCGGAAGGTTTCCGCCGGCTTGCCCTGCATGTGCAGCAGGATGTTGCGGGCGGCCGTTCGTCCCATCTGCTTGGCCGCCGGCGATACGCCGGGCACCGGCTGGCCCTCGGACTTGGCGGCGGCCAGGTCGCCTATCACGTAGACCTCCGGATGGCCGGCAATGGTCAGGTCCGGGCTGACAGGAACCCGGCCGGCACGGTCCAGTTCCACGCCCAGCGTCTTGCCGATCGGGGATGCCGCAACGCCGGCCGACCAGATCACTGTCTTCGCATGCAGCCGTTCCTCGCCGTTGGCGCTGGTGAAGGTGACGCCATCCCTGTCGATTGCCGTGACGCGGCAGCCGGTGCGCACTTCCACGCCCAGGCGCTCGAGCTGCTTTCTCGCCTTTTCGGACAGGTCTGGCGGATACGGCGGCAATACCCGGTCGCTTCCTTCGATCAGCACGACACGGGCCTTCCTTGAGTCAATACGGCGATATTCGCCGTTCAGGGTGTACTGCCCTATTTCGGTCATGGTGCCGGCCATTTCCACGCCGGTGGCGCCCGCTCCGACGACGGCGAACGTCAGCCAGGGCGCCCTGGCCTCCTCGTCCAGTTCACGCTCCGCATGCTCGAAGCTCATCAGGATGCGGCGCCGGATCTCGAAGGCATCGCCCAGCGTCTTCAATCCCGGCGCCACCTCCGCCCATTGATCATTGCCGAAGTAGCTGTGCGTCGAGCCAGTGGCGACGATCAGGTAGTCATAGGGGATGGTGGCGCCGTCGTTCAACTGCACCATGCGCCTTGATATATCCACCGACGTCACGGAACCCATCAGCGTGGTCAGATTTCGCTGGCGCGCCAGAATGTGGCGGATCGGCGCGGCAATGGCCGGGCCGGACAAGCCTGCAGTGGCGACCTGGTACAGCAGGGGCTGGAAAAGATGATGATTGCTGCGATCGATCAGCGTGATTTGTACATCGGCGCGTGCCAGTCCACGCGCGGCTTCCAGGCCACCGAAACCACAGCCCAGGATAACGATATGAGTCATAAGCCGTCATTGCAGCCGGCACGGCGACCGGCTGGCGAGTTGCGAACAAGTAAGGTCCATTAAGCGCCGGACCACGTAACAAATTCGCAACAACCATAGCACGGAACAAGGAGGCAACGAAGGCGGGCGTGACCGCTTCGTCGCCTTCGCGCCGATTCGATCAAAGCTGCGGGTTGAGCTTCTCGGTCTTGGAATGCAGCTTGTTAAGCGCGGACAAGTAGGCCTTGGCCGAGGCCACCACGATGTCGAGGTCGGCGCCGACGCCGTTGACGATGCGGCCCGACTTCGACAGGCGCATCGTCACCTCGCCCTGCGACTGGGTGCCGGTGGTGATCGCATTCACCGAGAACAGCAGCAGCTCGGCGCCGCTCTGCGTATTGGACTCGATCGCATTGACGATCGCGTCGACCGGGCCGTTGCCCTGCCCCTCGCAGCTGACTTCGCGCCCATCGACCGAAAACACCACGCGCGCTGCGGGGCGCTCGCCGGTTTCGGAATGCTGGGACAGCGACACGTAACGGTAATACTCGTTTTCATGCGACTGCTGCTCGTCCGACACCAGCGCCATGATGTCTTCGTCGAAGATATCGGCCTTGCGGTCCGCCAGTTCCTTGAAGCGGCTGAATGCGGCATTGACTTCGGCTTCCGAGTCGAGCTTGATGCCCAGTTCTTCCAAGCGCTGCTTGAACGCATTGCGCCCGGACAGCTTGCCCAGCACGATCTTGTTGGCGGTCCAGCCCACGTCTTCGGCGCGCATGATTTCGTAGGTGTCGCGTGCCTTCAGGATGCCGTCCTGGTGGATGCCGGAGGCATGGGCGAAGGCGTTGGCGCCCACCACCGACTTGTTGGGCTGCACCGCGAAGCCGGTGATCTGCGACACCAGCTTGGAGGTCGGCACGATCTGGCTCGCATCGACGCCGACTTCCAGGTTGAAATGGTCGCGCCGGGTGCGCACCGCCATCACGATTTCCTCCAGCGCCGTATTGCCGGCACGCTCGCCCAGGCCATTGATGGTGCACTCGACCTGGCGCGCGCCGCCTATCATCACGCCGGCCAGCGAGTTGGCGACCGCCATGCCGAGGTCGTTATGGCAATGCACCGACCAGATCGCCTTGTCGGAATTGGGAATGCGCTCGCGCAATGTGCGGATCATGTTGCCGTACAGCTCGGGCACGCCATAGCCAACGGTGTCGGCGAAGTTGATCGTGGTGGCGCCTTCGTCGATGACCGATTCGATCACCCGGCACAGGAAGTCCATGTCGGAGCGGCTGCCGTCTTCCGGGCTGAACTCGACGTCGTCGGTGAACTGGCGCGCAAAGCGCACTGCCAGCCTGGCCTGCTCATGCACCTGGTCCGGCGTCATGCGCAGCTTCTTCTCCATGTGCAGCGCCGAAGTGGCGATGAAGGTGTGGATGCGCTTGCGCGACGCGGCGGCCAGCGCCTCGGCGGCGCGCGCAATGTCGCGGTCATTGGCGCGCGACAGCGAGCAGACGGTGGAGTCCTTGATCAAGCCGGCGATGGCCCTGATCGCTTCGAAATCGCCTTGCGAGGAAGCGGCGAAGCCGGCTTCGATGACATCCACCTTCAGCCGCTCGAGCTGGCGGGCGATGCGGATCTTTTCATCCTTGGTCATCGACGCGCCTGGCGACTGCTCGCCGTCACGCAGCGTGGTGTCGAAGATGATCAGTTTTTCTGGGTTGGCGGCCATGGCTGCTCTCCTGTTGATGTCGATTGATGAAGCTGCGGTCGATGAAAGAATGCAGTTTATTCCCGCTCTTCGGCGCCGTCATGTTCCGGCTTGGTCTGCACGATGCTGACCGGCTTGCCCTTGAGCAGGCGCCAGAAGAAAATGATGTAGCCCGACAGCCCGTACAGAATGAACAGGCCGAACAGCACCTTGGGCGGGTCGCTGGAGATTGCGACGAATACCAGCACGATCACGAATATCGCGATGAAAGGCACGGACTTGCGGAAATTGACGTCCTTGAAACTGTAGAACGGCACGTTGGTCACCATGGTCAGGCCGGCGAACAGGGTAATGCCCCACGCGGCCCAGGTCAGCTGGTTGCCGACGAAACGCAGGTCGTCCATCAGCCAGATGAAGCCGGCCACCAGCGCCGCCGCTGCCGGGCTGGGCAAGCCCTGGAAATAGCGCTTGTCGACCACGGCGATATTGGTATTGAAACGCGCCAGCCGCAATGCGCCGCCGGCGCAGTAGACGAAGGCCGCCAGCCAGCCCCATTTGCCCAGGCCGCGCAGCGACCATTCATACATCACCAGCGCCGGCGCGGCGCCGAAGGACACCATGTCGGCCAGGCTGTCATATTGCGCGCCGAATTCGCTCTGGGTGTTGGTGAGGCGCGCGACGCGGCCGTCGACCGCATCCAGCACCATCGCGGCGAAGATGCCGATTGCGGCCTGGTCGAACTTCAGGTTCATCGCCATGACGATGGCATAGAAGCCGAAGAACAATGCCGCAGTGGTAAAGGCATTGGGCAGCAGGTAGATGCCGCGCCGGCGCCGGATCACGACATCGTCGGCCGTTGCTGCCTCCGGCGGCGCGCGACGCAGCCCATGCCGCAGGGAGCGCGGCGCCTTGGGGAACTGCGTGACATTGCCTTTGGGCTTGCGCCGGTTGAATGTAGCCATAGCGATTCCGTTTTAATGTGATGCGAGCGTTCCGTCGCGGCCGCATCGGGCGCCCGCGAACCAGACTGGCAAGGCAGACTCGGGAAAGATAGAGCGCTCTCGGCCTACCAGCCTGGCGATACGGCGCTCGAGCGTTCCGGCGGGCAAAAGCTGGATTATAGAGAAGCGCCGCTATTCTAGACGAGGGCTGCCCAAAAGTAACGCCTGCGGACTCAACGAAAGCGCACCTTGCCGACCGCCCGCATTTGCAGCGTGGTTTCACCCGGCTCGAAGCTGGGCTCTTCCACGGCCTGCATTTCCTGGACTGCGGCAGCGCGCATGGCCTTCGGTGCGGCATCCTGCTGCAGGTAGTTGCCCGATCCTTCGAAGTCGAGGGTAGCGAGCACGGCGTCTGCCGGATTGCGGCCCATGGCCCTGGCAATCGCGGCAATGCGCTCGTTCAGGTTGACGTAGGTGGCGGCGATGCGTTGCTCGTCGAGCTTCTTCGCAGTGCCCGCCGACAGGCCGAAGCGCAGGCCATTCAGCGCCAGCATCTTCTGGCTTGCCGCCACGGTGGCCGGCAGGCCCGCCAGGTTGGTCGTGGTCACATCCAGATACTGCCCTACCCGCCAGCCCACTGGCTGCAGCCTGGCACCGGCCGGCCTTGGCTGCGGCTGCCCTTCGGGATAGACCGGATAGGTGTAATAGCCGCGGGTCTGCAGCACGGCAGAGGGATCCTGCCGCTTCACGATGTCGGCGCCCTGCTTCATCTTCTGATTCACGCGCGACGCCGCGGCAGCCTTGTCCTTGTCCTGCTCCTCCACCATCAATGTCAGCACCGCTTCATCATTGCCATGGCGGACCTCGCCCGATGCCGGCACGATGACCAGCGTGCCGCTGGTCTGAACCGGCTGCATGGCGGGGGTCTGCGCCAGCGCGGCGGTGCACAGCAGGCTGGCGCCTGACAGCATGAGCATGGCGTGTCTTTTCATGGTGACTCCGTGGGAAAAATGGACGAAAAAAAAGCTGCGCGGACGCACAGCTTTTTGTAGAGGCAAAAGCCGATTAGTTCTTGGACTGATCCACCAGCTTGTTCTTGGCGATCCACGGCATCATCGCGCGCAGCTTGGCGCCAACTTGCTCGATCTCATGCTCTGCATTCAGGCGACGGCGGGAAATCAGGGTCGGCGCGCCGGCCTTGTTTTCCAGGATGAAGCTCTTGGCGTATTCGCCGGTCTGGATGTCCTTCAGGCACTGGCGCATCGCGTTCTTGGTGTCTTCGGTCACCACGCGCGGGCCGGTGACATACTCGCCGTATTCCGCGTTGTTGGAGATCGAGTAGTTCATGTTGGCGATGCCGCCTTCGTAGATCAGGTCGACGATCAGCTTGAGCTCGTGCAGGCATTCGAAGTAAGCCATCTCCGGCGCATAGCCAGCTTCCACCAGGGTCTCAAAGCCAGCCTTGATCAGTTCGACGGTGCCGCCGCACAGAACGGCCTGCTCGCCGAACAGGTCGGTCTCGGTCTCTTCGCGGAAGTTGGTCTCGATGATGCCGGCGCGGCCGCCGCCGTTGGCCATTGCATAGGACAGCGCGATGTCGCGGGCATTGCCGGACTTGTCCTGGTAGACGGCGATCAGGTGCGGCACGCCGCCGCCCTGGGCATAAGTCGAACGCACGGTGTGGCCCGGCGCCTTCGGCGCGATCATGATCACGTCGAGGTCGGCGCGCGGCACGACCTGGCCGTAGTGGACGTTGAAGCCGTGGGCGAAGGCCAGCACGGCGCCTTCCTTGGCGTGGGGCGCAACGTTCTCGTTGTAGACCTGGGCGATGTTCTCGTCCGGCAGCAGAATCATGATCACGTCGGCAGCCTGGACCGCCTCGTTGACTTCAGCCACGTTCAGGCCCGCAGCCTGCACCTTGTTCCAGGAAGCGCCGCCGCGGCGCAGGCCAACGGTAACCTTGCAGCCGGAATCGTTGAGGTTTTGCGCATGGGCATGACCCTGGGAGCCGTAGCCGATGATGGCGACGTTCTTGCCCTTGATCAGGGACAGGTCGCAGTCTTTGTCGTAGAAAACTTTCATGATCTTCCTAAGATATGGGTAGTGTGTGGCTGGTTAAACTTTGAGGATGCGTTCGCCGCGGCCGATGCCGGAGCCGCCGGTGCGCACGGTTTCGAGAATGGCGCTGCGATCGATGGAGTCGATGAAGGCGTCGAGCTTGCTCTTGGCGCCGGTCAGTTCGATGGTGTAGGTCTTCTCGGTGACGTCGATGATGCGGCCGCGGAAGATGTCCGCGGTGCGCTTCATCTCTTCACGCTCCTTGCCCACTGCGCGCACCTTGATCAGCATCAGTTCGCGCTCGATGTGCGAGCCTTCGGTCAGGTCGACCACCTTGACGACTTCGATCAGCCGGTTCAGATGCTTGGTGATCTGCTCGATCACATCATCCGACCCCGAAGTAACGATGGTCATGCGCGACAGCGTTGCATCTTCGGTCGGCGCAACCGTCAGGGTTTCGATGTTGTAGCCGCGGGCCGAGAACAGGCCGACCACGCGGGACAAGGCGCCGGCTTCATTTTCCAGCAGTACAGAAATGATATGGCGCATTACAGATCCTCCGAACCCAGCAGCATTTCAGTCAGGCCCTTGCCCGCCTTGACCATGGGCCAGACGTTCTCGGTCTGATCCGTGATGAAGTTCATGAACACCAGCCTGTCCTTCATCGCGAACGCCTCGCGCAGTGCGCCGTCGACGTCATTCGGGTTCTCGATCTTCATGCCGACATGGCCAAACGACTCGGCCAGCTTGGTGAAGTCGGGCAGCGAATCCATGTAGGACTCGGAATAGCGCGAACCGTAGTCGATCTGCTGCCATTGCCGGACCATGCCCAGGAAGCGGTTGTTGAGCAGGATGATCTTGGGCGTCAGGTGATATTGCTTGCAGGTGGCCAGTTCCTGGATGCACATCTGGATCGATGCCTCGCCGGTGATGCAGGCAACGGTCGCATCCGGATTGGCCATCTGCACGCCCATTGCGTATGGCAGGCCGACACCCATGGTGCCCAGGCCGCCGGAATTGATCCAGCGACGCGGCTTGTCGAAGTTGTAGTACTGCGCCGCCCACATCTGGTGCTGGCCGACGTCGGACGTGATGAAGGCGTCGCCATTCGTCACTTCCCATACCTTCTGGACTACCGACTGCGGCTTGATGACTTCGCGCGAGGTCGGGTATTTCAGGCAGTCGCGCTCGCGCCACTGGTTAATCTGCACCCACCAGCTGGCCAGCGCGGAAGGATTCGGACGGATAGCCTGCGCATCAGCGGCGTCGAGCTGCGTCAGCAGTTCCTGCAGCACGTCCTTGACGTTGCCAACGATCGGAATATCGACCTTCACCCGCTTGGAAATCGACGACGGGTCGATGTCGATATGGATGATCTTGCGCGGATGCGAGGCGAAATGCTTAGGGTTGCCGATCACGCGGTCGTC
This sequence comes from Noviherbaspirillum soli, assembly GCF_015352955.1. GTDB lineage: Bacteria > Pseudomonadota > Gammaproteobacteria > Burkholderiales > Burkholderiaceae_D > Noviherbaspirillum_A > Noviherbaspirillum_A soli. Next base: position 86,105 of record NZ_JACYOX010000022.1, on the reverse strand, counting down.
GAAGCGGGCGCCGATGGCGATCAGCACGTCGCAGTGCTGCATGGCCATGTTGGCTTCATAGGTGCCGTGCATGCCCGGCATGCCGACGAACTTGTCGCTCGAGGCACGGTATGCGCCCAGGCCCATCAGCGTGTTCGTGCAGGGATAGCCGAGGCGGTCGACCAGCTTGTTCAGTTCAGGGGAGGCATTGGCGAGGATCACGCCGCCGCCGGTGTAGATCATCGGACGCTCGGCCGACAGCAGCAGCTGCATCGCCTTGCGGATCTGGCCGGCATGTCCCTTGTCCACCGGCTTGTACGAGCGCATCTCGAGTTCCTTAGGATACTCGTAGGGGCAGGTGTGCATGCTGATGTCCTTCGGAATATCCACCAGCACCGGTCCGGGACGGCCCGTGGTGGCGATATAGAAGGCCTTCTTCATCGTCGCCGCCAGGTCCTTCACATCCTTCACCAGGAAGTTGTGCTTGACGCAGGGGCGGGTGATGCCAACGGTGTCGCATTCCTGGAAGGCGTCCTGGCCGATCGCGGTGGACGGCACCTGTCCGGAAATGATCACCATCGGGATCGAATCCATGTAGGCGGTTGCCAGGCCGGTCACGGCATTGGTCACGCCCGGGCCGGAAGTGACGATGGCCACGCCGACCTTGTTGGAGCTGCGGGAATAGGCGTCAGCGGCATGGATGGCAGCCTGTTCGTGGCGTACCAGGATGTGCTGGAATTTGTCCTGCTTGAAGATTGCGTCGTAGATGTAGAGCACGGCGCCGCCGGGATAGCCGAACACATGTTCGACGCCCTCTTCGGCGAGGCAGCGGACAACGATGTCTGCGCCGGTAAGTTCCTGGGTCATACTAGTCCTTTCAAGGTCCATTGGAGATTGATCGGATGCTCTCTCCTGGCGAAACCGACATGAAGGCAGTCCTGAGGCATCCCTTTCTTGTGCGGTGACGCCGGTTCGTTGCGCAGGGTTGTATGCGGTTCAAATCGACGCTAAACGCCACTCGTTCAGCCGGAGGTGCTGCATTCTGGTACGGATTCATCGCGCTTGTGGCGCGGGTTAGAGCAAACAGCTTTCAAAAGAAGCGTGCCTAAGTCGGCGGCATCATCATGGGTCGCGCGCCGAAAGACATGAAACGACCTCGAGTTACGAGGGAACGATACCGTACTTCCTTATGCACTATTGGTCAAGATAAATTGTTCGAAAATCAGGTAATTTACCCGTTTCTGACCTAAAAATACGCACAATACAAGGCTTTTTTGCTAGCATGCGCAGCATTGCAAATCCGCATCAGTCAGCAGCAGGCTCTGCACTTTCCGACATATCCCGCAAAAAATAAGAACGTGCCGCACTGAATGGCCTCCGACAAAGAACTCTCCGACTTCCTTGAAAGCGTCGAACGCCGCGCCTTCAAGCAGGCTGCGTTCGCGGTGCGCAAGGATGAGGCGGCGCTGGACATCGTGCAGGACGCCATGATCAAGCTGGCGGAGAAGTACGGCGACAAGCCAGCTGCCGAACTGCCACTGCTGTTCCAGCGCATCCTGCAAAATACGATCCATGATTATTTCCGTAGCGAAAAAGTCAGGGGCACATGGGTCACGCTGTTTTCGGGTCTGCGCGGCAACAGCGACGACAACGAGACTTTCGACCTGCTGGAAAACTACGAGGCCGAGGAAGGCACGCAGGCAGCCGAGTCCAGCGAGGACAAGGTATCGCGCGACCAGGTGCTGCAGGCGATCGACGCTGAAGTACAAAAACTGCCTGGACGTCAACGCGAAGCGTTTCTTCTGCGTTATTGGCAGGATATGGATGTCGCGGAAACCGCCGCGATCATGGGATGTTCCGAAGGTAGCGTGAAAACGCACTGCTCGCGAGCGACACACGCCCTTGCTCATGCCCTGAAAGCCAAAGGAATACGTTTATGAACATGGAAAAAACCAACTTCGCGTACAAGGTGCGGCACGCGCTGAATCAGAACCTCGAACACCTGCCCGCCTCCACCACCAGCCGCCTGGCTGCCGCCCGCCAGGCGGCACTGGCCCGCAAGAAAGCCGATGCGCCAATCCGTGTGCTGAACGCAGCGACTGCCACGGCACAGGGCATGGCCGGCGGACGCCTTGGCAATCCGTTTTCCTGGCTCAGCCGTCTCTCGGCGGCACTGCCTGTTGTAGTCGTGATGGCCAGCCTGGTCGGCATGTACCAGGCGGAAAAGCAGCACCGGATCAGCGAACTGGCGGAAATCGACGCCATGGTGCTATCGGACGAGCTGCCGCTGAATGCCTATCTGGACCACGGCTTCAATGCCTATCTGGCCAAGCGGGGCGACTAGGATGACGGGTTTGCTGCGCTCTCTCCCTGCTCTTCTGGCCTGCGCGCTTGCCTTGCCGCCGGCCGCCCATTCGAACAGCATCGGCACGCAGCCTTCGATCACCCTTATAAAGGCCGCCGCGCCGGCCAAGCCGGCGCCGGTCGCAAAGCCGCTCTGGCAGGATTTGAGTCAGGAACAGCAACAGGCCCTGAGCCCTCTCGCCGCAGACTGGGACAAGCTCGATGCCGCCCGCAAGAAAAAATGGATAGAGCTCACCAGGCATTATTCCAGCCTGACGCCGGATCAGCAGGCGCGCATGCAGGAACGGATGCGCGAGTGGGCCAAGCTCAGTCCGGAAGAGCGCCGTGTCGCGCGCGAGAGCTACGCGCGTGCAAAAAGGCTGGAGCCCGAGCAAAAAAACGCGCAGTGGGAAAAGTATCAGCAACTTTCGGAAGAACAGAAGAGCAAGCTTGCGGAAGAAACCCTGGCCAGAAAACGTGTCACCGTTCTGCCTCCTGCAGCGCAGGACAATGGCAAGCTGGTGCCACCCTCCAAGGCAGTGCTGAGGCAGCCTGACGCGCAAAAGAAAGCCGCGCAGCCGGTGCCGCAGCCAGCCCAACAGCCACAAGAGCAGCAACCCCCTCTGTTGCCATCCATCTCGAAATAAACCCCGGCCTTGGAAAATCCCGCGACACCTTCCCTGCGCGTTCGCCTTGCCTGCATGCTTTACGAAGCAATGCTGCTCTTTGGCGTTCTTTTCATTGCCGGCTGGCTGTTCTCGACGATGACCCAGCAGCGTCATGCCCTGTATCTGCGGGGCGCGATGGAAATCTGGCTGTTCGTTGTGCTTGCCGTCTATTTCGCCTGGTTCTGGTCGCACGGCGGACAGACCCTGGCGATGAAAACCTGGCGCATCCGCCTCGAGCGCGCCGCCGGCGGCCCGGTTGGCTTCTGGCACGCGGTGCTGCGTTATGCGCTGGCCTGGATGTGGTTTCTGCCCGGCCTGCTGGCGGCCTGGCTGGTCGGCGCCAAAGGCTGGATGCTGGTCTTGATTCCGGGTGCCAGTGCCGCCATCTGGGCCATGCTGGCTTTTCTCGATCCGCAGCGCCAATTCCTGCATGACAGGATAGCCGGCACGCGCCTGGTAAGGCTGCCTCTGACGCTGGGCAAACGCAAGCGCGCAAAAGCAGCCTGAGCGTCTGCGCCGGTGAGCGCCGCGCATGGCGCCGCGTTCCAGCCCGACTCCAACCACGCCCTGCTCAGATATGGTCATCCGCGCCACGCGTATCCTGCTGTCCGTCCAGTTGCTGATTGCGGCAGCGCTCTACCTGCTCGCGATCAAACGATTCAACATGAGCAATCACTTGCTGGCGGCATTGCTGGCCATCGGTGTGGTGCTGCTGGTGAGAATGGCGATTACCGCAAACAATTTCGGCCTGGCCTGGCTGTACCGCAGCGAAACGCCGGATCACCACAAGCTCAGCCGCGCTGCGGCCATCCGCCTGTTCCTGGCCGAGTACTGCGCTTCCATGATCACGTCCTCCTGGACCATGGGCTTCTGCACGTTCCGCGAATGGCAGGGCAAGACGGACTTGCCGCCGGTGCTGCTGGTCCATGGCTACGGCTGCAACAGCGGCTACTGGCACTTCATGAGCCGCGCCTTGCGCCGGGCAGACATCAGCCATTACACGATCGACCTCGAGCCGGTATTTGCCGGCATTGACCAGTTCGTGCCTGCGCTGCATGCGCGTATCGAGGAAATCTGCCGCTTGACCGGGCAAAGCAAGCTCATCATCGTCGGCCATAGCATGGGCGGCCTGGTGGCACGCGCGTACCTGCGCGACCACGGGGCGGCACGGGTGGCGCGCGTCATCACGCTGGGAACGCCACACCGCGGCACCGGTCTGGCCCGCTTCGGCGCGGGCCATAATTCGCGCCAGATGCGCTGGCGCGGCAACGCCACCGAAGGCCGCTGCAGTGCCTGGCTGGCGCGTCTTGAACGCTCGGAGGACCCGGCGGTGCGCAGCCTGTTCATATCGCTCTACTCCCACCAGGACAATATCGTGTCGCCGCAGTTGTCCTCGTCGCTTCCCGGCGCCGTCAATATCGAATTCAATGGCGTTGGCCATGTCGCCCTGGGCATGCATCCCAGGATACTGGGAGAAGTCATTGCGGCAATCAGGCACGTCCGCGCTGGCTGAAAACCCTTAAGCGACTTTCCGGGCAAGCAGCCGCCAGAAAATCAAACAGGGCACCAGAATCGACGGCAGCAGCAGCACCATGTTGCGCAGCGTCGCCATCCACGGAAACGGGTTGAAGTGGATCGCCCACCACCCCACCGTCAACACCATCCACAGGCAGGCGGCAAGCACCGCGATCGCCGCATCCAGGCTGCGCCGCCGCAACCGCCACGCTGCCAGCGCCAGCAGCGGCGGCAGCACGTAGAGCAGGCTGGACTTGACCGAAGTCCAGAGCGCGCCGCCCATCGCATCGAATGAAAAGCGCGGCGGACTGAACTGCAATGAAAGAAACAGACAGGCAATGCCGGCCAGCCATGCCCATGCGATGGCAATGATGCAGGTCCTGACGGTTTGATTTATTTCCATGAACGTGTGGTCACCCCTTGCGCATGGCGGGAATGCCATTGCATCGCCGGGCTGCAATTGAAACTTTTCGATTGTATGGCAACCATATGGAAGAGCCTTGATGCTTCCGTGCATGATGCACGGCGCAGCGGGCATAGCCTTAAAGGAATCGCAATGAACAGAATTTTCAACTATTTGGCTGCTGCAGTATTGCTGGTGGCCAGCGCAGCCAGCAGCGCAGCCGACCTGGTGGACAAGGCGGCGTCAGCAACCAATCTCAAGATTTTCTCGGCGGCCGTCAAGTCTGCCGGATTCAGTGACACCCTGAAGGGAACCGGCCCCTATACCGTGTTTGCACCCAGCGACGAGGCATTTTCCAAGCTGCCCGCAGGCAGCTGGGATGCGCTGTCGAAGGACAAGGTCAAGCTGGCCGCCGTGCTGGCGCATCATGTGGTGCCGGGCAAGATGCTGGTCACCGAAGTCAAGCCAGGCCAGATCAAGACTACGCAGGGTGACTTCGTCACGGTCAAGTCCGACAATGGCAAGGTCACGGTCGATCAGGCCAATGTGATCGAGAGCGACGTGGCCGCCGACAACGGCGTCATCCATATCCTCGACAAGGTGGTGATGCCGGAGTGAAGTAGCGGCCCGCGAGCTTCATGAGCCGGCGCTCCTGCTTCGGGATTGCCGCCTTCAATGCTATCCTAGGCCCCCACCCGACAGTTCACGCCCCCTTCCCCGCCAATGCAAGCAAAAGCGCCACGCCGCACCCGCGAACGGATACTGGAATTATCGCTGCGCTTGTTCAATGAGTTCGGCGAGCCGAACATCACCACCACCATCATTGCCGAGGAAATGGGCATTTCGCCCGGGAACCTGTACTACCACTTCCGCAACAAGGACGACATCGTCGACTCGATCTTTGCCCAGTTCGAAGGAGAGATCCTGCGCATGCTGTCGGTGCCCGCGGACCGCCGCCCGACCATCGAAGACGTGTGGCTCTACCTGCACCTGATTTTCGAGCTGCACTGGCGCTATCGTTTTTTCTACCGCGACCTGTCTGACCTGCTCTCGCGCAACCGCAAACTCGAACTGCAGTTCAAGGAAATCTACAAGCACAAGATCCTGGTTGCACGGCAGCTTTGCGAAGGCCTGCGCAGCGACAACGCGCTGCAGGCAAGCGATATGGAAATCGATGCGCTGGCATCGAACATCGTGGTGGTGGCAAGTTACTGGATGTCGTATGAATACGTGCTCAATCCACGCAGGTACACCGAGCAGCAGGTCATGGCGGAAGCCCTGATGCGCGGCTGTTACCAGGTGCTGTCGCTGATCGGCCCGTATCTGCGGGGCGATACGCATGCGCTGTTTCTGAAGCTGGTCGAGGAATATTCGAAGCGCCCCAGGTAAGCCAGTCAGTTCAATTCAACTCAAGTCCATTTAATTCATTCAGTCAGGTTGCATCACAATGAAAAAAATCAGATCACTCTGCGTCTATTGCGGCTCTGCGATGGGCGCCTCCGAGCGCTATGCACAGGCAGCCCGCGCGCTCGGCGAGGAACTCGTCAGGCGCGACATCGGGCTGGTATACGGTGGCGGCAATGTCGGGCTGATGGGCGCCATCGCCGATGCCGTCATGCAGGGTGGCGGCCGGGCCACTGGCGTGATTCCCGAGGCGCTGATGAAACGCGAGGTCGGCCATCATGGTCTGACCGAACTGCATGTGGTGAAGGACATGCATGAACGCAAGGCCATGATGGCCGACTTGTCGGATGGCTTCATCGCCATGCCGGGCGGTTTTGGCACGCTGGAGGAATTGTTCGAGGTCACGACCTGGGCGCAGCTCGGCTTGCATGAAAAGCCGATCGGCCTTTTGAATGTCGACGGTTTCTACGACGGCCTGACCGGCTTTGCCAGCCACCTGGTGACGCAGGGCTTCGTACGCCCTGACCATGCCCGGCTGCTGATGCATGCGCCCAGCGCGCCGGCGTTGCTGGATCTGCTCGAGAATTTCGTGCCCAGCCACACGGTGAAATGGCTGGAGCGGGAACAGGCACAGAAGATCGTGCCCTGAAGCTTTAGGAGCCTGCGCGGCAGAAGGATCGGCGGCTGCAACGCGCGGGAAAACGGTCCAGTTCGGTGCCACCACCTGCGCCCAGGGAACCACCCTGGGCTTGTCAGTGCCACCAAACTGTCCTCGTTTTTCGCACGTTTCGCTTCGCCGCCTTCTGCCGCGCAGGCTCCTAGCCGGCGAGCGCCTGGCGGAAGTCCTCCAGCAGGTCGGCATTGTCCTCGATGCCGACCGACACCCGGATCAGGGACTCGGCGATGCCCATGCTGGCACGCCGCTCTGGGCCCATTTCATAGAAGATGGTGTGCGCCACCGGAATGACCAGGGTACGGGTGTCGCCGAGATTGCTGGCTGGAATGGCCAGGCGCAGCCGGTTCAGGAAATCGAAGCAGTCGATGCCATCCTTCAACTCGAAGCTCAGCAGGCTGCCGTAGGCGCGGAACAGTTCGCTGGCCAGTGCATGCTGTGGATGCGACTTCAGCCCTGGATAATGGACAGCCGCCACGCGTTCGTCGGCATCGAGCATTTCGGCCAGCGACAGCGCATTGCTGCATTCCCGCTCGAGCCGCAATGCCATGGTTTCGGCGCCGACTGCGATGTGGTGGGCTGCCTCCGGGCCGAGCGTGCCGCCGAAATCGCGCAGCGCCTTGGCGCGGATCTGCGCCATGCCCCACTGCACCGGCGGAAACTTCCTGTAGTTTTCGGCGATATGCGGATAGCGGGTCCAGTCGTATACACCAGTGTCGGTCAGGCTGCCGCCCAGGGCGATGCCGTGGCCGGCAATCGACTTGGTCAGCGCATTGACCACCAGCCCCGCGCCAACCGCCTTGGGCTGGAACAGATAAGGCGAGGTCATGGTGTTATCGACGATGAACAGGATGCCGCGCTCGCGGCACAGGGTGCCGATGCGCGCCAGATCCGCCACCTGGGTGCGCGGGTTGGCGATGGTTTCCACGAACACCAGCCGGGTGGCCGGCGTCAGCGCCGCTTCGACATTGGCCACCTCTGTTGCATCCACCATCGATACGGACACGCCCTGCGCGCCGACGGTTTGCCACAAGCTGTTGGTATTGCCGAACAGGAAGGCCGACGAGACAACATGGTCGCCCTCCCGCAGCAGCGCCTGCGCCACCGCGCCGATGGCTGCCATGCCGGTCGAAAAACAGATGGTGCCGTAGCCGTTTTCCATCTTGGTGATCTTGTCTTCCAGCGCCGACACGGTGGGGTTGCCCTGGCGGCCGTAGCGGTAGCCCGGCTGCCGTCCCTGGAATACCGCTGCCAGCTCGCGTGCATCCTTATAGCCAAAGGCGACCGAGGTATGGATGGGCTTGTGCAGGGAGCCGTGCTCGATCGGTTTTTGCCGGTCGCCATGCAGGATGGTGGTGGTGAAGCCGTACTGCGGTTTGTGGTTCTCGTTCATCGGTGTGCAGATTCGCAAAAGCGGGTTGCGCCGCGTGGCCGCCCGGCAGCGGCCTCGGGCATGAGAATCAGTCGGCCGGAGCCAGCGACAGGTTCAGTTGGGAACGCACCATGTCTTCGTTGGTTGGCTGTACATTGCCGCGTGCGGTTTCGATGCGGTCGAGATAGTCGCGGGAAATGTCGCCGGTGATGTAGTTGCCGTCGAAGCAGGATGCCTCGAAGCGCTGGATGGCCGGATTGGCGTCGGAAATCGAGCGTTTCAGCGCCTCCAGGTCCTGGTACACCAGCGCGTCGGCGGTGATTTCACGGCAGACTTCCTCTTCCGTACGGCCGTAGGCAATCAGTTCGCTGCGGGTCGGCATGTCGATGCCGTACACGTTCGGGAAGATCACCGGCGGCGCGGCGGAGGCGAAAATCACGCGGCGGGCGCCGGCGTCGCGCGCCATCTGCACGATCTCGCGGCTGGTGGTGCCGCGGACGATGGAATCGTCCACCAGCAGCACGCTCTTGCCCTTGAACTCGGAGCCGATGGCATTGAGCTTCTGGCGCACCGACTTGCGGCGGATCGCCTGTCCCGGCATCAGGAAGGTGCGGCCGATATAGCGGTTCTTGATGAAGCCTTCGCGGTAGTCGAGGTTGAGCTTCAGCGCCAGTTCGATGGTGGACGGGCGGGAGGAATCGGGAATCGGCATCACCACGTCGATATCGCCCGCGCTGAACTGGCGGCGGATCTTGTCGGCCAGGTATTCGCCCATTTTCAGGCGGGAATGGTAGACCGAGGCGCCGTCGATGACAGAGTCTGGACGGGCAAGGTAGACGAATTCGAAGGCGCAGGGATTGAGCACCGGGTTTTCCGCGCATTGCTGGCTGACCATATTGCCGTCGATGTCGATGAAGATCGCTTCGCCGGGCGTTACGTCGCGCACGAAGCGGAAGCCCAGTCCCTCCAGCGCGACCGACTCGCTGGCCACCAGGTATTCGGTGCCGGCGTCGGTTTCATTCACGCCCAGGCACAGCGGACGGATGCCGAAAGGATCGCGGAAGGCCAGCATGCCGAAGCCGGCGATCTGCGCCACCACCGCGTAGGAGCCGCGCACGCGCTTGTGCAGCGACGCCACCGCCTTGAACAGCGCCGACGGATCCAGCGAATAACCCAGCGTTGCCTGCTGGATTTCATGGGCCAGCACGTTGAGCAGCACTTCCGAGTCGGAACTGGTGTTGATGTGACGGCGATCGTTGCGGAACATCTCGATCTTGAGCTGTTCCCAGTTGGTCAGGTTGCCGTTATGGGCCAGGGTGATGCCGAACGGCGCATTCACGTAGAAGGGCTGGGCTTCCTCTTCGCTGGAAGAACCGGCGGTCGGGTAACGGCATTGTCCAATGCCCATGTTGCCTGGCAGCGAGCGCATGTTGCGGGTGCGGAACACATCGCGCACCATGCCGTTTGCCTTGTGCATGTAGAACTTGTTGCCCTGATTGGTCGCGATGCCCGCCGCATCCTGACCGCGGTGCTGCAGCAGCAGCAATGCATCGTAGATCAGCTGGTTGACGGGGCTTTGGGAGACGACGCCTGCAATGCCACACATGGTGGAACTCCTAACTAAGACAATTCAAAACTGTACATGCCGGGCAAATTCCCCGGGCAGGAAAGGCTTGACGCTGCGGGCCGCGGATTCGGCCAGGGGGCTAAGCATCGCATCTTTCCAGAAAGGCTGCTGCGGAATGGCAGTCATGCCGCATATCAACACTGCAACCAGCACAATCAGCATGCCGCGCGCAAAACCGAATACGCTTCCCAGGCCGCGATCAATGAAGGAAAGGCCGCCGGCCTTGATCAGCGCCTCGCACATCAGAATCAGCAAACCCATCAGCAGCCGGGTGCCGATGAACAGCACCACGAAGGCGACAATGAGCCGGGTAAGCGCGCCCGGCACGGCTGCCGGCAGCCACTGCGCCAGGGTTTCTCCGTACATGTTCGCTACTACAAACGCCGCCACCCAACTCACCAGCGACAGTACTTCGCGAACCACGCCGCGCATGGTGCTGACGATGACCGATGCGACCAGAATGAACAGAGTCAAATAGTCGAAGATCGTCACGCCGCCTGCCAGCCTGGATCAGGCCGGCACCAGCGTGCCAGCCAGGCCAATCTTCGACAGCTTGGCACGTACCCGGTCTGCCTCTTCCTTGCTGCTGAAGGGGCCGACGCGGATCCGGGTCCGGCTGCCGCCATCCGTCGATACTTTCTGTGTGAAGGAAGAAATACCGGCAGAACGCAACTTGTCCTGCAATTCATCGACCTTGTCCTGCGTTGCCAGTGCCGCGACCTGCACCACGAAGCGACCGGATTCCTTCTTCGCTTCCGGCTTGGGCTCCGCGCGGCCTTCCAGGATGGCCCTGGCGCGGCTGGCCTCGTCCGCCTTCTCGATAGCGTGCGGCGCCGGCTTCGCTTCCGGCTTGGCATGCGCCAGTTCGGTTTTACGCTCAGGCTTGGCTTCGTTCTTGCCCTCGGGCTTGGGCGGGCGCGGCGTTTCGGCGCGCGGCTCGGCCCTGGGTTTGGGTTCGGGCTTGACAAGTTGCGGCATCTCCGAACGTGCCGCGGTGGAAGGCGCGGCTTCGCTCGGAGTTGGAAGACTGGCGGGATCGATTACTTCCTCATCCTTGTCCAGGCCGGCGTTGCTGGGCAGCTTCGGTGCGCTCGCCACCGGCGGCGGCGTTTGCACGGCGCCAGCCTGGGTTCGCTTGTCCTTGGACGGAATGTCGATGGCGATGTCATCGGTAACCGGCTTGGGCTCGGAATCCAAAATCATCGGCAGACCGACCACTGCTGCCAGCACCAGCGCCACGGCGCCAACCAGGCGGCGGCGGGCACGTTTCTTTTCCGGAAGCACCGGGTCGGACGCCCTGCGTTCCTTGCCAGTCTTGCCACGCTTGCCGCGGCTGCGCACGGCGTCGGAATCCTCCTCGGCACGCGATTGGAAAGTGCTGTCGGAACGGGATTCCTGCTTGTTTTTGCGGAGGAATGAGAGCAAGCCCATGCGATTGTTGCTGAATTTGTCAGTGATATTCGGATTTACGTGCGGCTATCACGCCTGCTACCGTAAGGAAAGATCCGAAAACCGCAATTCTATCATTCTCCCCTGCCCTGCTTCTCGCATTTGCATAGGCTTCTTCCGGGCTGGCAAAGGTCAGGATGCTGTGTTCGGCATCCGGCGCACCGGCACCCTGTACACCTGCTTCGGACAACTTTTCCGCAATGCTGGCGGCGCTGGCCGCTCTTGGCAGAGGTAAATCGGTCACACACCAGTGGTCGATATGCGGCTTCATGTGCGAAATGATGCCGTCAATATCCTTGTCGCTCATCGCACCGAACACGGCAAAGGTGTAAGGATGGAAACCCATGTTGCCAAGATTCTGGGCCAGAGCGCCGGCTGCATGTGGATTATGCGCAACATCCAGCACCACGGTCGGCCTCCCGGGCAGTACCTGGAAGCGTCCCGGCAACTCCACCATCGCCAGTCCGCTGCGCACTTCCTGCGCGCCGAGCGGCAGGCGGTCGCGCAGCGCTTCCAGCGCCGCCAGCGCCGCGCAGGCGTTGAGCAGCTGGTTGGCGCCGCGCAGCCCGGGATAGCCCAGCGCATTGCGGCGCATGTTCCGGCCGCCGTAATTCCATTGCTGCTTGTCGCCGGAATAATTGAAATCCCTGCCCAGCAGCCACAGGTCGGCGCCGATATCCTCCGCATGCTTTTTCAGCGACTCCGGCGGCACCGGGTCGCTGCAGATCGCCGGCCGGCCGCTGCGGAAAATGCCTGCCTTCTCAAAGCCGATCTGCTCGCGCGTCACGCCAAGATATTCGGTATGGTCGATGTCGACGCTGGTGACAATGGCCACATCGGCGTCGATCACATTGACCGCGTCCAGCCGCCCGCCCAGTCCGACTTCCAGGATCACGGCATCCAGGCCCGCCTGCGCAAACAGGCGCAGTATCGCCAGCGTGGTGAATTCAAAATAAGTCAGCGACACGTCACCGCGTGCAGACTCGACCGCCTGGAACTGCTCGACCAGGGCCGCATCGTTGACGATCTCGCCATTCAGACGCGCACGCTCATTGAAGTGCACCAGGTGCGGTGACGTATAGAGGCCAACCCGATAGCCTGCCTGCAGCAGGATTGCTTCCAGCATCGCGCAGGTCGAACCCTTGCCATTGGTGCCGCCCACGGTGATGACCGGGCAGTCGAAACGCAGGCCGAGGGCGTCGCGCACCCGGGCTACCCGGTCGAGGCCCATGTCGATCGCCTTGGGATGCATGGCTTCGAGGCGGCTCAGCCAGTCGGGGAGCGTGGTGGGCAGGTTAGGATTGTTCATGACAGGCTATCTGGAGACGGATGGGCAATTGAAAAGGCCCGGACCTGCAGCAGGTCCGGGCCATGGAGTCGAACTCGGCCGCTTATGCGAGGACGTCGGCCGACTGGTTCTGCAGCAGCGCCAGCAGGCGGGCGATTTCCTCGCGCATCTTGCGACGGTCGACGATCATGTCCACCGCCCCCTTCTGCACCAGGAATTCGGCGCGCTGGAAGCCTTCCGGCAGCTTTTCGCGCACCGTGTTTTCGATCACGCGCGGGCCGGCAAAGCCGATCAGCGCCTTCGGCTCGGCGATCACGACGTCGCCCATGAAGGCGAACGATGCCGACACGCCGCCCATGGTCGGGTCGGTCAGCACCGAAATGAAGGGCAAGCGCTTTTCCGACAGCTTGGTCAGCATGGCGGTGGTCTTGGCCATCTGCATCAGCGACAGCAGGCCTTCCTGCATGCGGGCGCCGCCGGTGGCGGTGATGCAGATGAAGGGCACCTTCTGTTCCAGCGCCATCTGGGCGCCGCGCACGAAGCGCTCGCCCACCACCGAGCCCATCGAGCCGCCCATGAATTCGAATTCGAAGCAGGCAATCACCACCGGCAGCGACATGATGGAGCCGCCCATCACGACCAGCGCGTCGGTTTCGCCAGTGGCTTCCATGGCCGACTTCAGGCGTTCCGGATATTTCTTGCTGTCCTTGAATTTCAGGGTATCGACCGGCAGCGCCTCATGGCCGATTTCATAACGGCCTTCGGCGTCGAGCAGCGCGTCGAGGCGCTCGCGGGCGCGGATGCGCAGGTGGTGGCTGCACTTGGGGCAGACATGGATGTTCGACTCCAGATCGGTGCGGTACAGCACCGCCTCGCAGGACGGGCACTTGACCCAGAGCCCTTCCGGCACCGACTTGCGGTTGGCCGTGCCGGAACGTTGTATGCGCGGGGGTAGCAGTTTCTCTAGCCAGCTCATGGCGACCTCTTTTTCAATATTGTGCTGTTCTTGGGATGCCCCATGGACGCGGCGCCGGCCGCGCACAAGGCGGCAATATTACACCGACCGACCGGCGGCTGCGCTCCGTTCGTCGAGCGCCTGGCGGATCGTGGCGACAAAGGCATGGGCCACCGCCACCGCCTCGTCCTGCGGCGCATTTTCCATTTCCTGGATGATGCGGCTGCCGATCACCACGCCATCCGCCACCGATGCGATGGCGCAGGCGGTGGCGGCGTCACGGATGCCGAAGCCGACGCCGATGGGCAGTTTCACGTCGCGGCGGATGTGCTCGATGCGGCGGCTGACCTCGTCGATGTCGATATTGCCGGCGCCGGTCACGCCCTTGAGCGACACGTAATAGCTGAAGCCGCCGCCGACCTTGGCCACCTGGCGGATGCGCTCGTCGGTGGACGTGGGCGCCAGCAGGAAGATCGTGTCCATGCCGTTTTCCTTCATCAGGCGGGCGAATTCCTCGCATTCCTCGGGCGGATAGTCGACCACGATGGTGCCATCGACGCCAGCATCGCGCGCCGCCTTGACGAAAGCTTCCTGGCCCATGCGCTCGATCGGATTGGCGTAGCCCATCAGCACCACCGGCGTGGTGGTGTTGGTGCGGCGGAATTCACGGACATAGCCGAGCACGTCGCCGGTGCCGACGCCATGCGTCAGGGCGCGCTCGCTGGCGCGCTGGATCACCGGGCCTTCGGCCATCGGGTCGGAAAACGGAACGCCCAGCTCCAGCACGTCGACGCCGCCGGCAACCAGGGAATGCATCAGCGGCACCGTCAGTTCAGGCGCCGGGTCGCCGCCGGTGATGAAAGTGATCAGCGCGGTTCTTTTTTGTGCCGCCAGCGCGGCGAAGGTAGGTTCTATGCGGGACATGGCCTGTATGTGTGATGCAGCCGGCAAAGGCCGGCTGGGAAATTAGTCGAGTGTGCTGCCAGGACCGGGAACCGCGGCGGTAATGCCCGCCGGGTTCCGGCCCGCTTCCTACAGAGCGCGCTTGGTGCGTTCGGCGACGGTATGCATGTCCTTGTCGCCGCGTCCGGACAGGTTGACCAGGATGGTCTTGTCCTTGGGCAGCGTCGCGGCCAGCTTGGCGGCATAGGCCAGCGCATGGCTCGATTCCAGCGCCGGGATGATGCCTTCGATGCGGCAGCTCCTGTGGAAGGCGTCGATCGCTTCGTCGTCGGTGATCGACACATACTGGGCGCGGCCGATGTCCTTCAGCCAGGCATGCTCGGGGCCGACGCCGGGATAGTCGAGGCCGGCCGAGACCGAATGGGTCTCGATGATCTGGCCATTCGCATCCTGCAGCAGATACGTGCGGTTGCCGTGCAGCACGCCGGGCGTGCCGGCCAGGAGCGAAGCCGAATGCTTGCCGGTCTCGATGCCGTTGCCGGCGGCTTCGACGCCAATCAGCTGCACATCCTGGTAGGGAATATACGGATGGAAGATGCCCATTGCGTTGGAGCCGCCGCCGATGCAGGCCACCACGTAGTCCGGCTGGCGGCCGGTCATCTCGGGCATCTGGGTCAGGCATTCCTCGCCGATCACCGACTGGAAGTCGCGCACCATCATCGGGTAAGGATGCGGGCCGGCCACGGTGCCGATGATGTAGAAGGTGTCTTCGATGTTGGTGACCCAGTCGCGCATGGCTTCATTGAGCGCGTCCTTCAGGGTCTTGGAGCCGGATTCCACCGGCACCACCTTGGCGCCCAGCAATTCCATGCGGTACAGGTTCTGGATCTGGCGGCGGGTGTCTTCGCTGCCCATGTAGACCACGCATTCCAGGCCGAAGCGGGCGCAGATGGTGGCGGTGGCCACGCCATGCTGGCCGGCGCCGGTCTCCGCGATCACGCGCGGCTTGCCCATGCGCTTGGCCAGCAGCGCCTGGCCGATCACGTTGTTGATCTTGTGGGCGCCGGTGTGGTTCAGGTCTTCGCGCTTGAAGTAGATCTGCGCGCCGCCAACCATCTCGGACCAGCGCTTGGCATGGTAGATCGGGCTGGGACGGCCGACGAAATGCTTCAGTTCGTAGTTGAATTCCGCCAGGAATTCCGGGTCTTTCTGGTAATGAGCATAGGCCTCGCGCAGTTCGGTCAGCGCGTGGGTCAGGGTTTCGGAGACGAAGCTGCCGCCATAGGGGCCGAAATGGCCGCGCGCATCGGGCAGGTTGTACTGGCCCAATGGCTGGGCATTGCTGGTTTGGGTAGTCATGCTGTTCCTTCGGGGTGTGCCTGTTGGAGACGGGCGTCGCCGGCGCGCACTGCCGCTGTGAAAGCGCGCATCATGCCGCCGTCCTTGACGCCCTTTTCGCGTTCGATGCCGCTGCTGACATCGACCGCATAGGGTCGAACGCGCAACACCGCCTCAGTCGCGTTTTGTACGCTCAAGCCACCACTTAAAACGACCCGAGGCGCGAGTTCTTCTGGGATGAGAGACCAATCGAAAACCTTTCCGCCGCCGCCGTAGGCATCGACCCAGGTATCCAGCAGCAGAGCCGAATATCGGTCGCCGCCGGCGCGACAAATGGAGTCGTATTCTAGCAAATCGGCGGGCCTCGTATCGGGACGGACCCGGAATGCCTTCAGAAACGGCAGATTCACGGCGGCGGCCAGCGCATGGCATTGTGCGGGAGTTTCATCGCCATGGAACTGCAGCAGCGACAGCCTGGCCGCCGCGCTGGCCTGCCGGACTTCCTCCTCGCCGGGATTGACGAACAGGCCCACGGCGGCAATGAAAGGCGGCGTCGCCGCCGCCAGCACGACCGCCTGCTCCAGTGACACGCTGCGCGGGCTGGGCGGATAGAACACCAGGCCGATCGCATCGGCGCCGGCGCTGACCGCATCGGCGACATCCTCCGGACGGCGCAGGCCGCAAAGCTTGATGCGCGTACGCTGCTGCATGGAATGAAAGGTCATAAGGCGAACACCGGATTGGAAATAGCGTGGGCGGGCAAATTCCAGTTGGGGCCGTAATCGATCTTCGCAAGGTACAGGCCCTGCGGCATGAAGGTCGGCGCCGCCTGGGTGCGGTCACGGCACGCCAGCAGTTCCGCGATCCAGCTTTCCGGGCGGCTGCCGTTGCCCACATAGATCAGCGAGCCGACGATATTGCGCACCATGTGATGCAGGAAGGCATTGGCCGTGAGCGTGAAGCGGATCAGGTCGCCCTGCCGCTCGATGTCGATCGCATGCATGGTACGCACCGGCGAATTGGCCTGGCACTGGGCGGCGCGGAATGAAGAGAAATCCAGGTCGCCGATCAGCGCCTGCGCAGCGCGGTGCATCGCCGCGGCGTCGAGCGGCCGGAAAACCCAGCCGGAGCGTGAATGCAGCAGCGGCGAGCGGACCGGGCTGTTGTAAAGGTAGTAATGATAGGTGCGGCAACGCGCGGAAAAACGGGCATGGAATGCCTCGGCATTGGCGTCCACCGTCACGTCCTGCGCCCAGCGCACCGCGATGGACGAATGCAGGAAACTGTTGAGGCCGCGCACCCACGATTGCAAAGGCCGGTCGATGTCGGTATCGAAATGGGCGACCTGTTCGATCGCATGCACGCCCGCGTCGGTGCGGCCGGCGCACTGTATATCGAGATCGCGCAGGGTGAACTGCCTGCCGGCTGCCTGCAGCATGTCCTGCACGGTCTGCCCGTGCGGCTGGGTCTGCCAGCCCTGCCAGGGCGTGCCGTCGTATTGAATGCCGATTGCAATGCGTTTCAAGGTAAGTCCGTTGTATCGATGTCGTGATAATGACAAAACGGGCGACAGCAGCGCTGCGCCCGTTTCTGAAGGAGCAAGGCAGGTTTAGTCGAGCCTGGCCAGCAAGACCTTGGCCTTTTCGCTCTGCTCGTTGTCGCCGCCCTTGATGACTTCTTCCAGCAGTTCCCGGGCGCCCTCGCGGTCGCCGATTTCCTGGTACGCCGACGCCAGGTCGAGCTTGGTTGCCATCTCGGCCGCATTGGAATACGAGGTTTCGCCCAAAGTCGGCACGTCCTGCAGCGCGGCATCGGTGCCGCCATGCGGGTCGAGGTCCAGGCTGATGCCGGACAGGTCGAAATCCATCGGCGCCGACTCGTCATGGACGGCGGCCGTTTCAGCCGGCCTGGCCGGCACGTCGAGTTCCAGCGGCGGGAATTCATCGTCATCCAGGCTGGGCGCGGCGCTCGCCGATGCCGCATCCGGTTTCGGCAGGTCGAGGTCGTCGAGCTTGAAATCCATCAGGCGGGAATCGGCAGGCGCCGCTTCGGCCGGTTCGTCGTTTGCATGTGCCGCCGGCGGCGTGGGCGGCGGCGCCTTGCCGAAGCTGTCAAGGTCGAAATCGAAATCCAGCAGGTTGGAGGCCGGCTCCGGGGTGGCTGGGGTCGCTTCCGGCTCCGCTGCATGGTTGGCGGCGGGAGCGGGATGCAGGTCAGACACATCGGCGCCGTCGACATCCGGGAGTGCCGGAGCGACCGGCGTTTCGCTGGCTGCCAGCGGCGTTTCCGTCAGATCGGGCGCCGCAGCGTCCTGCTCGGTCGTCTCGGCGTCGATCTTTTCGCTGGCAGCCGGCGCATCGTCCTGATGCGACTGCTGGGTTGTGTTCAGCAGCGCGTCGAAATCGATCTCGTTGCCGTGCGCGTCGTCCGCGTTGGATGCGTCGGCCGCGGCGATCCCGGCACCGGCGGCCAGGGCAGCGCCTGAACCCGTGTCTGCCGCATCGGATGGCTTGCGCGCCGACGCGTACAGCGGATTCGCTGGATCCAGCGACAGGCCCAGGATGGCAGCCTGCGCCCATTCCTCGCCCTCGCCCTTGGTGAGGCTGAACAACTCGGTGGCGGTTGCTTCGAATGCGCGCAAGTCCTTGCGGGCGGCATAGATTTCCAGCAGCTTGCCGCGCACCGCGGCGCGATCCGGCTGGGTGCGCAGGGCTTCCTTCAGGATTTCCTCGGCTTGGGCATCGCGGCCGTAGGCGATGTAGACATCGGCCTCGGCAACCGGATCGACTTCATTGGTGTCGAGCTGGCTGGCCGAGGGTGAGAAATTCGAATTGAATACGCTGTTGTTGGTATCCACGCTCTGGCCGCCGGCCGCGCCGAACAGGGAATTGGTCTTCAGCGTGGAGGTCGGCATGATGCTGGTGCCGCGTATGGCCTTTGCCTGCTTTGCCTTGCGCGAACGGGTGATTCCCAATGCCGCCAGCAAGGCCAGCACCAGCGCCGATCCGCCCAGTACGGCCGGATTGCCGGCCAACTCTTCCAGCATGCTCGGCTCGGGCGGTGGCGGCGCCGGAATGGCTGGTTTCGGCGCCGGCTTGGCGGCCTGGGCGGCAGGCGCTGCGGCAGTGCTTGCGGCATTGTCGGCCGCTGGCGTGGGCGCCGGCGTCGGCGTTGGCGCAGTGGCAGACGGCGGCGTGCCAGCCTCTGCTGCCGGCGGCGTGGCGCTGGCAGCAGAGGCTGGCGCAGTCCCGGCTACCGCTGCGGCTGCCGGCTTGTCATTGGCAGCCATCGGTTTTTCCTGCGCGGCAGGCGCGACCGCCTGATTCTGGCGGGCGGCGAGATCGCGGTTCTTGATTTCCAGCAGGCGCTGCAGGTCGCCGACCGTTTTTTCCAGTTCCTTGACCCGCGAATTGGCTTCGGCCAGCGCCTTTTCCTGGGCAATCCGCTCCTCGGCATCCGCACCCGAGACTGGCGCGCCGGAGCGCGACACCTGGAGACGGTCGCGCGATTCGCCTCCCGTGTTGCGCTGTTCCTCGACGCGGGAAGTCACCTTGCCCGACGCCAGCTGGCCGCCCTCGCCCTGGCCGGTAGCGCTGCCTGCGACCTGGCTGGCCAGGCGGTTGCGGTAATTATTGAAATCAGCCGACTGCGCCACCACGATCCGCCGTGCTTCGCCGTTGCTGACGCTGCGGGCGGTTTCGGCGCTGGGCACCGACAGGATCTGTCCCGTACGCAGCCGGTTGATGTTGTTGCCGACGAAGGCGTTGGGGTTGGCTCGTTGCAGCGCCACCAGCATCTGGTCGAGCGACACGCCTTCTGGCTTGACCTGGCCGGCGATCGCGGCCAGCGTATCGCCGCGCTTGACCGGATAGCTGTCACCGCCCGGTGCAGTTTCGGTCGATTGGGCGGGCGCGGCAGCCGGTGCGGCACGGCTGGCTTGCTGGCGGGCTGCCGGCGCAGCCGGCGTTGCTGCCGGGGCTGGAGCGGTTTCGGCCGGCTGGGCGCGGCGGCTGCCGACCGGGTCCAGCAACACCACGTATTCGCGCAGAAGGCGGGTGCCATTGCTGCTGACTTCCAGCAGCACATCGACAAACGGCTCGTTCATCGGCTGCGAAGAGGTAATGCGAACCACCTGGCGATTTCCGCGCTGTTCAACCGCAAAGCGCAGATTCGCCAGCGACGGATTGAATTCGATGTTGGCCTGTCGGAATGCCGCTGCCGGCGCCAGCCTGACCGACACATTGCCGGCCTCGTCCTTGCTGACCGATGTCAGTTCGATCTCTGCCTGCAGCGGCTGGCCCAGGGCGGACAGCACGGTCAACTGGCCCAAGCCTGCGGCGCCTGCGCTGGCGCTGCCCAAAATAGCAGCGGAAACCACCGCCGCGCCTAGCGCCCTCCGTGCGATGGAAGACGATTTTCCGGACATCTTTTCAGTGGTTTTCTTGGGCATAGGGACTTGTTCCGCGGCACATCCGGCTCGGCCGGCATGCGCCATAAAGGCTACGATCGGGAAGTTTCACCTTATCACCGGCCTGCTGGCGCTTGCAAGCAAGCCCCGGCGCGCCGGATAAAGCAAACCCGCCAAAGTCCGCAGTAACGGCAATTTGACGGGCTAACGTTGCACTAAGGCAACATAATCTACGACTTGGGGCTGCGCTTGTCAAGCTTCCAGCACGATGCGCAGCATGCGGCGCAGCGGTTCGGCGGCGCCCCACAGCAACTGGTCGCCCACCGTGAAGGCCGACAGGTAGTCATTACCCATCTGCATCTTGCGCAGGCGGCCGACCGGAATCGTCAGGCTGCCGGTCACCGCGGCAGGCGTCAGGTCCTTCATCGATGCTTCGCGGGTATTCGGCACCACCTTGGCCCACTGGTTGTTGCTGGCCAGGATGTCGTTGATCTCATCCAGCGGCACGTCCTTCTTCAGCTTGATGGTCAGCGCCTGGGAATGGCAGCGCATTGCGCCGATGCGCACGCACAGGCCGTCGACCGGAATCGCCGAACGCGCTTCGGCGCCGAATGCCGCACCGCGGCCCAGGATCTTGTTGGTCTCGGCGCCGCCCTTCCACTCTTCCTTGGACACGCCATTGCCGAGGTCCTTGTCGATCCAGGGGATCAGGTTGCCGCCCAGCGGCACGCCGAACTGCCTGGTCTCGTCGGCGCTCATCGAATGCTGCTTGGCCAGCACCTTGCGGTCGATTTCCAGGATCGCCGATGCGGGGTCGTCCAGCAGCGACTTGACTTCGGCATTGATGGAGCCGAACTGGGTCAGCAGTTCGCGCATGTGCTGCGCGCCGCCGCCGGAGGCGGCCTGGTAGGTCATGGAAGTGATCCATTCCACCAGGTCATGCTGGAACAGGCCGCCCAGGCCCATCAGCATGCAGGACACGGTGCAGTTGCCGCCGATGTAGTTCTTCACGCCGCGCTTGAGCGCATTCTTGATCACGTCCAGGTTGACCGGATCGAGCACGATGATGGCGTCGTCGTTCATGCGCAGCGTCGAGGCGGCGTCGATCCAGTAGCCATTCCAGCCGGCTGCGCGCAGCTTGGGGAAGACCTCGCTGGTGTAGTCGCCGCCCTGGCAGGTCAGGATGATGTCGCACTTCTTCAGTGCTTCGATATCGTTGGCGTCTTTCAGCGCAGTCTCGTTTTTCGCCTGCGCCGGCGCGCGTCCGCCCGCGTTCGACGTTGAAAAGAACACCGGTTCGATATGGGCAAAGTCGCCCTCTTCCTGCATGCGCTGCATCAGGACCGAACCGACCATGCCACGCCAACCTACCAAGCCTACGAGTTTCATCATCTTTCCCTGGATGTCATTAAATTGCCGCCGGCTCAGGAAGCCAGCGCCTTCACCACCGCGTCGCCCATTTCACGGGTGCCGACGCGGGTCGTGCCTTCTTCATAAATATCGGGCGTGCGCAGTCCGGCTGCCAGCACCTTCTTCACCGCGTTCTCGATGCGGTCGGCCTGTTCCGGCTTGTTCAGCGAGTAGCGCAGCATCATCGCGGCCGACAGGATGGTGGCCAGCGGATTGGCCACGCCCTTGCCGGCGATGTCCGGCGCCGAGCCGTGCGACGGCTCGTACAGGCCCTTGTTGGCCGCGTCCAGCGAGGCCGACGGCAGCATGCCGATCGAGCCGGTCAGCATCGCGGCGGCATCGGACAGGATGTCGCCGAACATGTTGCCGGTGACGATCACGTCGAATTTCTTGGGCGCGCGCACCAGCTGCATCGCCGCGTTGTCGACATACATGTGGTCCAGCGCCACGTCCGGATATTCCTTGTGGACGTCGGTCACGATGTCTTTCCAGAACTGGAAGGTTTCCAGCACATTGGCCTTGTCCACGCTGGTCAGGCGCTTGCCGCGCTTTTGCGCCGCCTGGAAGCCGACATGGGCGATGCGACGGATTTCCGGCTCCGCATAGCGCATCGTGTCGAAGCCTTCGCGCGCACCCTTGAACGGGCCGTCGGGCGCGGCGCGCACGCCGCGCGGCTGGCCGAAATAGATGTCGCCGGTCAGCTCGCGGATGATCAGGATGTCCAGGCCCGACACCACTTCCGGCTTCAGCGTCGATGCGCCGGCCAGTTCCGGGTACAGGATGGCGGGACGCAGATTGGCGAACAGCTGCAGGTTCTTGCGCAGCCCCAGGATGGCCTGCTCGGGGCGCAGCGGACGGTCCAGCGTGTCGTACTTCCAGTCGCCCACCGCGCCGAACAGCACCGCGTCGGCTTCCTGCGCCAGCTTCAGCGTGCCTTCCGGCAGCGGATGGCCGTGCGCCTCGTAGCCGGCGCCGCCGACCGGGGCGCTTTCCAGCTCGAATTTCTCGTCCAGCGACTGCAGCACGCGCACTGCCTGTTCAATGATTTCCGGACCGATGCCGTCGCCCGGCAGGACTGCTATTTTCATTCTTTTCTTTCCTGTGGATTCAGATGGTGTTGGCCAGCCAGGGCTGGGCCGCCAGGTGGCGTTCCTCGAAGGCGCGGATCCTGTCGGCCTTCTGCAGCGTCAGGCCGATGTCGTCCAGGCCGTTGAGCATGCAGAACTTGCGGAAGGCGTCGATCTCGAACGGGAACACCGCGCTGCCATTGCTGGTGGCGACCGTCTGCTTTTCCAGATCGACGACCAGCTTGTAGCCGGGGAAGGCCTTGACTTCATTGAACAGCTGGTCGACCTGCGCTTCCGTCAGCGCGATGGGCAGCAGGCCATTCTTGTAGCAGTTGTTGAAGAAGATGTCGGCGAAGCTGGGCGCGATCACCGCGCGGAAGCCGTATTGGTCCAGCGCCCAGGGCGCATGTTCGCGCGAGGAGCCGCAGCCGAAGTTCTTGCGCGCCAGCAGGATGGAGGCGCCCTGGTAGCGCGGCTGGTTCAGCACGAAGTCGGGGTTCAGCGGACGCTTGCTGTTGTCCATGCCGGGTTCGCCATGGTCCAGGTAGCGCCATTCGTCGAACAGGTTGGGGCCGAAGCCAGTGCGCTTGATGGACTTCAGGAATTGCTTGGGAATGATGGCGTCGGTATCGACGTTGGCGCGATCCAGCGGCGCCACCAGGCCTTCGAGCAGGGTGAATTTGTTCATGGAGTATCGCTTCCTATCCGGTTACAGTGCGCGCACGTCGACGAAATGGCCCATCACGCCGGCCGCGGCGGCCATTGCCGGGCTGACCAGATGGGTGCGGCCGCCGGCGCCCTGCCGGCCCTCGAAGTTGCGGTTCGAGGTGGAGGCGCAGCGCTCGCCCGGCTCCAGCCGGTCGGCATTCATTGCCAGGCACATCGAGCAGCCCGGCTCGCGCCATTCGAAGCCGGCGTCGCGGAAGATGCGGTCCAGGCCTTCGCGTTCGGCCTGTTCCTTCACCAGGCCGGAACCCGGCACCACCATCGCCAGCTTCACGTTGGAGGCGCGGAACTTGCCGCGCACCACGGCGGCGGCGGCGCGCAGGTCCTCGATGCGGGAGTTGGTGCAGGAACCGATGAACACCTTGTCGATGCGGATATCCTCGATCGCGGTATTGGGCTTCAAGGCCATGTAGACCAGCGCCTTCTCGATCGCGTCGCGCTTGACGGAATCCTTTTCCTTGTCAGGGTCCGGCACCCGGCCGTCGACCGCCACCACCATCTCGGGCGAGGTGCCCCAGGTGACCTGCGGCTTGATCTCGGCGGCGTTCAGCGTCACTACCAGGTCGAATCGCGCGCCCGCATCGGAATGCAGGGTGCGCCAGTATTCGACCGCGCGGTCCCAGTGCGGACCCACCGGCGAGAACGGGCGCCCCTTCACATAGTCAATCGTGGTCTGGTCCACCGCCACCATGCCGGCGCGGGCGCCTGCCTCGATGGCCATGTTGCACACCGTCATCCGGCCTTCCATCGACAGCGCGCGTATCGTCGAGCCGCCGAATTCGATGGCGTAGCCGGTGCCGCCTGCCGTGCCGATCTTGCCGATGATGGCCAGCACGATGTCCTTGGCTGTGACGCCGGCCGGCAGCGCGCCGTCGACCTGCACCAGCATGGCCTTGGATTTCTTGCCCAGCAGGCATTGCGTCGCCAGCACATGCTCGACCTCGGAGGTGCCGATGCCGTGGGCCAGTGCGCCGAATGCGCCATGGGTGGAAGTGTGGGAGTCGCCGCACACCACCGTCATGCCCGGCAGGGTTGCGCCCTGCTCCGGCCCGATCACGTGGACGATGCCCTGGCGCCGGTCGCGCATGTTGAAGTAGGTCAGCTTGTACTCGCTGGCGTTGTGGTCCAGCGTCTCGACCTGCAGGCGCGAGATCGGATCGGCGATGCCTTCCGTGCGATCCGTTGTCGGAACATTATGATCGGCCACCATCAGGTTGGCGGAACGGCGCCACGGCTGGCGGCCGGCCAGCTTCAGCCCTTCGAATGCCTGCGGGCTGGTGACTTCATGCAGCAGGTGGCGGTCGATATACAGCAGGGTGGTGCCGTCATCGCCGGTATCAACGACGTGGGAATCCCAGAGTTTGTCGTACAGAGTTTGAGCCATGGTCGGGAAGGCGCGCAGCGCGCAGGTTTCGTCAAAAATAGTCTGCGATTATGCCATATCCCAAAGGGGCGCAAACCTGCCTTCGGGCGCATGAAACCGCTGTCAGGCCGCTGCGCGCCCGCTCCGGTGCAGAAAGCGGAAGCAGAGCGCCGCCGCAAAGGCCGCCGCCAGCGACGCGGCGGCGGCCAGCACGAACACCGAGCGCGCACCCCAGGCGTCCCATGCAGCCGACAGCGCCAGGCCGCCCAGCGTGCCGCCGAGGCCATAGGAAATGCTGATGTACAGCGCCTGTCCCTGCGCCTGCAGCGGCCCGCTGAACCAGCGCTGCAGCATCGCGACCGACGCCGAATGATGGGTGCCGAAGGTGGCGGCGTGCAGCACCTGGGCCAGCACCAGCAGCGCCAGCGATTCCGCGCCGAAGCCGATCAGCAGGAAGCGCAGCACCGCCGCCAGCAGGCAGCCCAGCATCAATACCCTGACGCCGAGGCGGCGGAAGATCGGCGCCTGGTAATAAAAGAACACGATTTCCGCCACCACGCCGAGAGACCACATCAGGCCGATCAGGGTATTGCTGTAGCCCAGGCTGGACAGGTAGAGCGAAAAGAACACATACAGCGCGGCATGGGCGCCAATCATCAGAAAGGTCGAGGCGAAGAAGGCCATTACCTCGGGGCGCCGCATCAACTGCGTGACCGATGGCGCATCCTTCTCCGGCGGCAGATGCGGCGCCTCGCGCATGCAAAGGCTGGCAAACAGCACCATGGCCAGCAGGCCCAGCGCCACCCAGGGCATGTTGACGATGCCGAACCGGTCCAGCAATTCGCCGGCCAGCGTCACCGCCGCGATGAAGCCGATCGAGCCCCACAGGCGCAGCCTGCCGTAGTGCGTCAGGTCGCCGCGCATGCTGGAGAGCATCAGCGCCTCGGACAGCGGCCCCTGGGCGCTGGTGAAGGTGTTGATGGCCACCATCACCGTGAAATACCAGGCGAAGCCCTGCCCGAACAGCAGGCCGCTGCAAGCCGCCACCGCGCCGGTGGCGGTCACGCGCAGCACCAGCACCCGGCGCTGGCTGGCGTCGGCCAGCCAGCCCCAGGCGGCCGGGCCGAAGATGCGCATCACCTGCATCATCGACATCAGCACGCCGATCTGCGGTGCGCTCATGCCCTGATGCGCGAAGAACAGGCTGGCATACGGCGAGAACACGCCGACATAGCCGTAATAGGCGAACAGGAACAGGGCAAACGGAAAAGCCTGGCGCGGCCAGGCGGCGCCGGCCTGGTCCGCGGCGGGAAGGCGGCTGGACATGGTGCTGAGCGGGCGCCGCCTGGCGTAGGGCCGAGATCAGGAAGCGATATGACCGGGGATGCGCGGCGTGTCCACCGCGACATCGCCGCATTGCGCACGATGGCGCAGCGCATGATCCATCAGCACCAGCGCCAGCATCGCCTCGGCGATCGGGGTGGCGCGGATGCCCACGCAGGGATCGTGGCGGCCGAAGGTTTCCACCATGACCGGATTGCCGGCCTTGTCGATCGAGTTGCGCGCGGTGCGGATGCTGGAAGTGGGCTTGATGGCGATCGAGACCGTGATGTCCTGGCCGGTGGAGATGCCGCCCAGCACGCCGCCGGCATGGTTGCTGGCAAAGCCGGCCGGGGTCAGCTCGTCGCCATGCTCGGTGCCCTTCTGCGCCACCGAGCGAAAGCCGGCGCCGATCTCCACGCCCTTGACTGCATTGATGCCCATCATCGCGTAGGCGATGTCGGCGTCGAGCTTGTCATAGATGGGTTCGCCCAGGCCTACCGGCACGTTCTGGGCAACCACGTCGATGCGCGCACCGCAGGAGTCGCCCGCCTTGCGCAGCCCATCCATGTAGGCTTCCAGCGCGGGAATCACATCCGGGTTGGCGGCAAAGAAGGGATTCTCCGGCACATGCTCCCAGCCGACGAAGGGAATCTCGATCTCGCCCAGCTGGCTCATGCAGCCCCTGAACACGGTGCCGTACTGCTGCTGCAGCCATTTCTTTGCAATGGCCGCGGCGCCCACGACCGGCGCGGTCAGCCGGGCGGAGGAACGGCCGCCGCCACGCGGGTCGCGGATGCCGTACTTGTGCCAGTAGGTATAGTCGGCATGGCCGGGGCGGAAGGTTTCAACGATGTTGCCGTAGTCGTGGCTGCGCTGGTCCTGGTTGCGGATCATCAGCGCGATCGGCGTGCCGGTGGTCTTGCCCTCATAAACGCCCGACAGGATTTCCACCGTATCCGGCTCCTTGCGCTGGGTCACGTGGCGCGAGGTGCCGGGCTTCCTGCGCTCGAGTTCAGGCTGGATGTCCTCCACGGTCAGCGCCAGGCCGGGCGGGCAGCCATCCACCACGCAGCCGATTGCCGGGCCATGCGATTCGCCGAAAGTGGTGACGGTAAAGAGAGTGCCGAAGGTATTGCCAGCCATGATGTCGCCAGAGGAAGTGTTGAGCGGAAAGCCGTGATTTTACCAGCGCGCCGACGCTGCCCGGCAAGCGCCGGGCGTTTGCCGGCGCCACGCCTAGCGTTCGCGGCTATTTCCAGTCGCCGCGCAGCGTCATGACCTGCTGGCGCAAGGCGTCCGGCGTCGCCTGCGCCGGCGCCAGCGGCTCGCCCACCGACAGCGACAGCCTGGACCAGAAGCCACGCCGGAACGAGCGCTCGAACGGATTGCCGTCGCTGCGGGTGAGCAGGCTGCCCCAGAGGCCGCGCAGCGCCATCGGGATCACCGGCACCGGCGTGCGTGCAACGATGTGCTGCACGCCGCTGCGGAATGCATCGATCTCGCCGTCGCGGGTCAGTTTGCCTTCCGGGAAAATGCAGACCAGCTCGCCTTCCTCGAGGGCAGCGGCGATGCGGTCGTAGGCCTGCTGCATCAGCTGCGCGTCTTCCTTCGCCGGCGCGATCGGTATCGCCTTGGCGGCACGGAACACCCAGGAGATCACCGGTATGGCGAAGATGCGATGGTCCATCACGAAGCGGATCGGGCGCGGGCTGGCGGCGGCGATCACCAGCGCATCGACATAGCTGACATGGTTGCATACCAGCACCGCCGGCCCGAATTCGGGAATGCGGTCGGTGTCCACCGTATGCACGCGGTGGATGGTGTGAATCAGCATCCAGGCGAAGAAGCGCATCAGGAATTCCGGCACCAGCAGGAAGATGTAGAGCGCCACCACCGCATTCATCAGCGCGGTGACCATGAAGATCTGCGGTATCGACAGCCCCATCCCCAGCAGCAGCATCGCCACCAGCGCGGCCGCCACCATGAACAGCGCATTCATGATGTTCATGCCGGCAATCGTGCGCGACAGGTGCGCCGGGTCGCAGCGGGTCTGGATCAGCGCGAACAGGGGCACGATGTAGAAGCCGCCGAAGACGCCGATCATCACGCAGTCGAACAGGATGCGCCAGCTGCCCTGCTGCCCGAGGAAGCCCGATACGCCGACCAGCTCGGTGTTGACATAGGACAGGCTGGCCAGGAACAGGTCGAAGCCGAACAGCGACAGGCCGATCGAGCCGAACGGCACCAGGCCGATCTCCACCTTGTGGCCGGAGAGCCGCTCGCACAGCAGCGAGCCGGCGCCAATGCCGAGCGAGAACACCGTCAGCAGCAGCACGAACACGCCATGGTCGCCATGCAGGTAATTCTTCGCATACAGCGGAAACTGGGCCAGCATGATGGCGCCGTAAAACCAGAACCAGGAATTGCCCAGCACCGACAGGAACACCGTCCGGTTCTGCCGGGTGTAACCGATGTTGCGTATGGTTTCGGTCACTGGATTCCAGTTGATGCGCAGCTTGGGCGCCGGCGGCGGCGTCAGCGGTATCGCGCGGCTGGTCAGCCATCCGAGGATGGCAATCGCGATGGTGCCGCCGGCCACCAGTTCCACGCCCCAGGGCTTGTGCAGCACCAGCACCGCGCCCAGGACCTCGCCCAGCAGGATGCCAACGAAAGTGCCCATTTCGATCACGCCGTTGCCGCCGACCAGTTCCTCGGCTTTCAGCTGTTGCGGCAGGTAGGCATATTTCACCGGTCCGAACAGCGTGGAATGCAGGCCCATGCCGACCACCGCGGCCACCAGCAGCCACAGGCTGTGCGTTACCCAACCCACCGCGGCCAGCAGCATGATGCCAATCTCCAGCAGCTTGACGTAGCGCGTCAGCATGGACTTCTCGAACTTGTCGGCCAGTTGCCCGGCAGTGGCGGAAAACAGCAGGAAGGGCAGGATGAAGAGGCCGGGGATCAGGTTGTTGAGCAGGCCGACATCGGCCGTGGTCCAGCTCGCCGCCTCATAGGTGATGATGGTCAGCAGCGCGGTCTTGAAGACATTGTCGTTGAACGCGCCCAGAAACTGGGTCCAGAAGAAAGGCGCGAAGCGGCGCTGGCGCAGCAGGGCAAACTGGCTGTTCTTTTGCATGGTCGGGGATGAAAGGAAATCTGCCGGCACGATGCGTGCCGGCAGGAAATCAAAAACCGGAGTCTACCTCAGGCAATCGCGTTGCCAAGCGCCATCCCGCTCAGGCAGGCATTTTCGATGCGCCCGCCCCCTTCCAGTCCGCAGTCGAACCAGTCGCCGCAGACGCCGATGCGGCGCGCTTCATCCCACAGGAACACGCCTGGCAAGGGCTGCAGCGCCTGCGCATAAGGCCAGCGATGCACCGCCGAATACACGGGCTGGACGGCAGAACCGGTGATCTCGTGGAAGGCCTTGAGCAGCTTCTCGCGGGCACGTTCCGGGTCTTCCATCAGGTGCTCGGTAGCCCATTCGGGCGTGGAATGCGCGATCCAGTGCTCGCCGGGCCGGCGCTGCGGCTTGGAGGCGTCGCGCGCGATCCAGCCCAGCCGCCCGCCCTGCACCCAGGCGCCGTCATACGCCAGGCCCAGCGTGTCCTGGAATGCCAGTATCAGCGACCAGCAAGGCGCCATCTGCATCGCAGCGGTCTTGGCCCCCAGTTCGGGCGCCGCTTCCAGCAGCAATGTCGCCTGGTCGGACGGAATGGCGAGTATCACTGCGTCGAACGGCCCGGCGGTGGCCGGGATCGGCACCGTGTCGGCTTCCACCGACAGCAGCCACTGGTCGCCATGGGCTTCGATTGCATTGACCCGCTGCTCCAGGCGCACGTCGGCGCCCAGCGCAAGATGGCCGGCCAGCGATCCCATGCCCGGCACGCCCACCAGCCGCTGCTGGGCGCGGCCCGCCGACTGCGCCTTGCCGTCTTCCAGGCGCACCAGCTTGCCGCTCCAGGGCGCAACCCAGCCCGCCCTGCGCCAGGCGGCCACCCGCTTCTGGAAGGCATCGCTCTGGGCAGTGAAGTACTGGGCGCCAAAATCGAGGCCGCCGACTTCGGTTTCGCAGGTCCGGGTACGGCCACCCACATCGGGATGCTTTTCATAGATCGTCACGGTATGGCGGGCGGCCAGAAGCTCGCGCGCGCAACTCAAGCCGGCAAGCCCGGCGCCGATGATGGCGATATGCATAAGTCTCCTTGTCTGTTCTGCGGCAAGCCGCGACGGCTGTCTCGTTGGCCGCGGCCATAAAAAAAGCCGTTCATGCGGCAAACGCGATGAACGGCTTGGATCTGCATGCGACGGCCTACTCGTCCCCCTCGTTGGGCCAATCGCGGATATAGGCCTTCAGCATCTTGTTCTCGAAGCTCTGCGCCTCGAACACCGCCTTGGCCACGTCATAGAAGGAAATCACGCCGAGCAGGGTTTTGGCATTCACCACCGGCACATAGCGGGCATGGCGCTCCAGCATCAGGCGGCGCACTTCATTGATATCGGTATCGGGCGTGATCGTGATCGGGTGATCATCCATATGCCTGCGGACAGTGCCATTGCCCACCACGCCCTCGTTTGCGTGCACTGCCTTGACCACTTCGCGGAAGGTCAGCATGCCGACCAGTTCACCGAATTCCATCACGACCAGGGAACCGATGTCCCTTTCAGCCATGGTGGCGATGGCCTGCTGCAATGGGGTTTCCGGCGTGACGGTATAGAGGATGTCGCCCTTGACCTTTAAAATCTCTGAAACTTTCATGTCCGCCCAGCCCGTTATTGTTTTGCCTTCCGCAATGTAGCGTAACCGTCCTGAAAAATCCAGCGCACGCCCGGGCCGCAACTGCTACGATGCCCGGCAATAATCAAGGAGAGAGACCAGCCATGAGCGACCCCAGATACCCGGGCTTCGACACGATGGCGCTGCATGCCGGCGCCGTTCCCGACCCCGCCACCGGCGCCCGCGCCACCCCGATCTACCTCACCACGTCCTACGTCTTCAAGGACTCCGACCATGCCGCCGCCCTGTTCAACATGGAGCGCGCCGGCCATGTGTATTCACGCATCTCCAATCCGACCAATGCGGTGCTGGAAGAGCGCATCGCGGCGCTGGAAGGCGGCGTGGCCGGCATCGCCGTGGCCAGCGGCCAGGCAGCGATGCACCTGGGCCTGGCCACCATCGCCGGCGCCGGCGCGCATGTGGTCGCATCGCGCGCACTGTATGGCGGCTCGCAGAATCTGCTGGCCTATACGATGAAGCGCTTCGGCATAGCCACCACCTTCGTCGACCCGCGCGACATCGATGCCTGGCGCAATGCCATCCAGCCCAACACCAAGGTGCTGTTCGGCGAAACCCTGGGCAACCCCGGCCTGGACGTGCTGGACATTCCGCGCGTGGCCGAGGTCGCGCATGAGCATCATCTGCCGCTGATGGTGGACTCCACCTTCACCACGCCCTGGTTGCTCAAGCCCTTCGAGCACGGCGCCGATCTGCTGTTTCATTCCGCCACCAAATTCCTGTGCGGCCACGGCACCGCGGTCGGCGGCCTGCTGGTCGACGGCGGCACCTTCGACTGGCAGGCGGCGCATGACCGGACCGGCAACTTCCCTGAACTGTGCGAGCCGTACGACGGCTTCCACGGCATGGTCTTTTCCGAAGAGTCGACGGTGGCGCCCTTCGCGCTGCGCGCGCGGCGCGAAGGCCTGCGCGACTTCGGCGCGGTAATGAGCCCGCACAATGCATTTGCGATCCTGCAGGGCATAGAGACCCTGCCGCTACGCATGGAAAAGCATGTGGCCAACGCCCGCCGCGTGGTGGAATTCCTGGCTGCCCATCCGGCGGTGGAATCGGTGTCCTATCCTGAATTGCCATCGCACCCGGACCATGAGCTTGCCAAGCGCCTGTTGCCGCGCGGCTGCGGCGCCGTGTTCTCCTTCAGCATCCGCGGCGACCGCGCCGCCGGCCGCCGCTTCGTCGAGGCACTGAGCATCTTCTCCCATCTGGCCAATGTCGGCGATGCCAAGTCGCTGGTGATTCATCCCGCTTCCACCACCCACTTCCGGGTGCCCGCCGAACAGCTGGCCGCCTCCGGCATCAAGGAAGGCACGATGCGCCTGTCCGTCGGCCTGGAGGATGCCGACGACCTGATCGAAGACTTGTCGCGCGGCCTGAAGGCTGCGCAGAAGGGACGCTGAGATGGACTTCCAGATCCAGGAAAAGACTGCCTACTGCTACACCGGCGGCAAAGCCTTCAATCCGGCGCAGCCCAGCGTGGTGTTCATTCACGGCGCGCAATCCGACCATTCGGTATGGATCCTGCAGACCCGCTACTTCGCCCATCACGGCTATAACGTGCTGGCGGTCGATCTGCCCGGCCATGGCCGCAGCGCCGGCCCGGCCCTGAACAGCATTGAAGCGATCAGCGCGTGGCTGCTTGCGCTGCTCGACGCCGCCGGCATCGACAAGGCCATGCTGATCGGGCACAGCATGGGCTCGCTGGCGGCGCTGGAAACCGCCGGCAGCGCGCCCGAGCGCGTGAGCAAGCTGGCGCTGGTCGGCACCGCCTATCCGATGAAGGTATCCGATGCGCTGTTGAGCGCGGCACGCGAGGAGGAGCAGCGCGCCATCGATATGGTCAACATCTGGTCGCACTCGACGATGTCGGCCAAGCCGTCCAGCCCGGGACCCGGCTTCTCCGTGATGGAAGGCTCGCGCCGGCTGATGCAGCGCATCGCGCAGCGCGGCCCGGAACTGTTGTTCCATACCGATTTTTCAGTCTGCAACGACTATGCGCATGGCCAAGCCGCTGCTGCAAAGGTCAGCTGCCCCACCCTGCTCCTGCTGGGCCAGCGCGACATGATGACGCCACCGAAGGCGACCTCCACGCTGAAGCAGGCAATAGCCCATGCCCGCACCGTCATAGTCCCGGCCGCGGGTCACTCGCTGATGGCGGAGCAGCCTGATGCGGTGCTGGACGCGCTGTACGGCTTTGCCAGCGAAACATAGCGTCCTCAGGCAAGCACAGGCAGCGGATGCCGGCGAAAATAATCCGCCAGCGTCTGCTGCAGCCCCTGCTCCACCGCCTCCTCCACTGCCTGCGAAAGCGGCAGGCCGTCGGTCGCAGTGAAGACGAACAGCCGGTAGACTTCGGCCAGCCGTAACTGATCCGGATTGCCGAGCAGGGTCCAGCTGTCCAATCCCTCGGTCTGGCGCTTGCCGAACTGCACGCGACGGCGCACCGCCTCCTGCCTGATACGCCCGACCCAGCCCGCTTCCAGCATTTGCTGCAGCAACCGTTCCGACTCTTCAAAGCCAATGCGGGTGCGCGTGCGCAGCGTTGCCGCCGATACCGCGGCCGACTCTTCATGCCGGGCCTGGTACAGCATGCCCAGCAGGGCGAGCGCATCGATGAATTCGCTGCCGGGTCGTGGCACATGCCACCAGCGTTCATAACGCACCACCGGCAGCGCCGCCGCCAGCGTCGCGCCGATCAAAATAATCAGCCAGCCCAGATAGACCCAGACCAGAAACAGCGGCATGGCGGCCAGCGTGCCATACAGCACGGTATAAGTGGGAAAGCTGGCGACGAACACCGCAAAGAGCCGCTTGGACAATTCGAATGCAATCGCCGCCAGCACCCCGCCACAGGCGGCATCGCGCCAGTCGATCAGCCGATTCGGCACCACCATGTACAGCAGCGTGAAAGCGCCTGAATTGAGCGCCAGCGATACCAGGGTGTACGCCAGCGCGCCCAGCAGCGGCACCCTCAGCACGACGCCATTGGTGGCGGCAAACAGGTAACCGGTCAGCGAGATGGAAACGCCGATCAGCAAGGGTCCCAGGGTGATGACAGCCCAATAAGTCAGCACCCGCTGCGCGAACGGCCGCTTGGTCCGGACCCGCCAGATCCGGTTGAAGGTGCGGTCGACCGTGCCTACCATGGCCACCGCGGTGGCAATCAGGGCCACTGCGCCGACGGCAGACAGCCGGGTCGCCTGGCTGGCGAACTGGTTCAGGTAGTTCAGGATGGTATTGGCGATCCCGCCCGGAATCAGGCTGCGCAGAAAGTAGCTTTCCAGAGCGCGGCGGAAGGTATCGAACAGCGGAAACGTGGTGAAGACGGCCAGCGCAATGGTCAGCACCGGCACCAGGGCCAGCACCGTGGTGAAGGTCAGGCTGCCGGCGACCTGAGGCAGGCGTTCTTCCTGCAGGCGGCGGCCGGCGAACCGCAGCAGGTCGCGCACCTGCACATTGGCGAATCCGGCGAAGAGCGATTGGTCATCCGAGAGCATGCGCTGTGCGATTTTGTTATAGCCAAAGCGCCCTATAATACCAAGCATGACTCAGCGCACGCTCACCCTGTTGGTTCTCTACTATTCCCGCCATGGCGCCACCCGCAAGATGGCCGACCTCATCTGCCAGGGCATCGACAGCGTTAAGGGCTGCGAAGCCCGCCTGCGCACCGTGCCGGCGGTCTCGACAGTCACCCAGGCCAGTGCGCCCGCCATACCCGACCATGGGCCGCCCTACGTCGAACTCGACGACCTGCGGGAATGCGACGGCCTGGCTCTGGGCTCGCCCACGCGGTTCGGCAACATGGCGTCGGCAATGAAATATTTCTGGGATGGCACCAGCGCCGAATGGCTGGCAGGCACGCTGGTCGACAAGCCGGCCTGCGTATTCACCTCTACCGGCAGCCTGCACGGCGGCCAGGAATCGACCCTGCTGTCGATGATGCTGCCGCTCATGCACCATGGCATGCTGATGCTGGGCCTGCCCTACACCCACCCTGAACTGATGACCACCGCCGGCGGCGGCACGCCCTATGGCGCCAGTCACTGGGCAGGCCTGAACGGCGACCGCCAGATCGGCGAGGACAGCCGTACCCTGACCATCGCACTCGGCCGCCGCCTGGCGCTCACCGCATTGAAATTACGAGGCGCATGATGCAAAGCCCCGCCCAGAAAGCCTTCTACTTCGGTGCCGTAGGCAGCCTGATCGCCTTGATCATCCTTTGCGCGCTATGGGAAACAGTGCTGGCGCCGCTGCGTCCCGGCGGCTCCTGGCTGGTGCTCAAGATCATTCCTCTGCTGCTGCCATTGCGCGGCATCATCAAGCGTGACGTCTACACGCTGCAATGGTCGTCCATGCTGATATTGATCTATCTGGCCGAAGGATCGGTGCGAGCCTATACCGACACCGGCCTTTCCGCGTGGCTGGCTTACGGCGAGATCGCCCTGGTCAGCATTTTCTTCCTCTGCAGCCTGCTCTATCTGCGCCCCTATAAAAAGTCGGCAAAGATGCTGGCCAGGCAGGTCATCAAAAAAGCTTCGGAATCCGTGAATGAATAATTTTCTCGATCTGTGCCGCGCCGCCATTGGCGCGCCCTATGTCATCACCAACGAGGCCGACATGGCCCCTTACCTTACCGACTGGCGCCGCCGCTTCACCGGCCGCGCCCAGGCCATCCTGCGGCCGGGGTCGGTGGAGGAAGTCGCGGCCCTGGTCAAGCTGTGCAGTGAAGCACGGGTGCCGGTCGTGCCACAGGGCGGCAATACCGGACTGGTGCTGGGCAGCGTGCCCGACGACAGCGGTCGTGAAGTCGTGCTCTCGCTCGGACGCATGAACCGGATCAGGGCGGTTGACGTGATCAATAACACCATGACGGTGGACGCCGGTTGCATCCTCGCTCAAATCCAGAACGCGGCAGCCGAGGCGGGCCGCCTGTTTCCGCTCTCGCTGGGAGCCGAAGGCAGTTGCACGATAGGCGGCAACCTGTCGACCAATGCAGGCGGCACCGGCGTTCTGCGTTACGGCAATACCCGCGAACTATGCCTGGGCCTGGAAGTCGTCACGCCGCAAGGCGAGATATGGAATGGCCTGCGCGGACTGCGCAAGGACAACACTGGCTACGATCTGCGCGATCTGTTCATCGGCGCTGAAGGCACGCTGGGCATCATCACGGGCGCGGTGATCAAGCTGTTTCCCCAGCCGAAGGCGCAGCTGACTGCACTGGCGGCCATGCAGACGACCGACAACGCCCTGGCGCTGCTGACACTGGCGCAGCAGCGCTGCGGGGCGACACTGACGGGCTTCGAGCTGATGTCGCAGTTTTGCCTGGAACTTGTTGCGAAACATTATCCACAAATGCAGCTTCCATTTCCGCAGCCGTATCCACAGTATGTGCTGCTCGAATTATCGGATAGCGAGTCCGAAGAGCACGCGATGGAAACGCTGGAGTCGCTGATCACCAGCGCGCTGGAGGAAGACGTCATCCAGGATGCAGTCGTTGCAGGGTCCATTGCGCAGTCGCGTGCGCTATGGGACCTGCGTGAACACATTACCTTGGCGCAAGCCGACGAAGGCAAGAATATCAAGCACGATGTATCGGTGCCGATTTCCCGTATCGGTGATTTCATACGTGAAACCGACGCCTCGCTTGCCGAGCAATTTCCGGGTATACAGATGGTCACCTTCGGCCACCTGGGAGATGGCAACCTGCACTACAACGTCTCGCCGCCAGTGGGCGTGCCAGCGGATGAGTTCATCAACCGTCAGCATGAAGTCAATCAGGTGGTCCATGACAGCGTCAACAGCTACAACGGTTCGATCTCCGCCGAGCATGGCTTGGGGGCATTGAAACGCGAGGAAGTAAAGCAATACAAGTCTGACGTCGAAATGCGCCTGATGCGAACGATCAAGCAGGCACTGGACCCGCTTCAACTGATGAATCCGGGAAAGGTCTTATAACCAGAGAAGCGAGGGATACATGCGATCAGGGCTGATGCTGTTTTCGATGATGATCGTTGCAGCACCTGCCCTGGCGGTGTACCGATGCGAAACGCATGGCGGCATCGTGTACTCCGATATCCCCTGTGCCGGGAAGCAGGTGGAACTGCCACTTCCGCCTGCCGCTTCCGATCCAGCAGGTGCACGCCGACTTGCTCAGCAAGAGCGGGAACAACTCGCCACCATGGAAAAGCAGGAAGAGCGCGCGCAAAGTGAACGCCGCCGACGAGAAACTGGCCGCGAAAAAACCGTGGCTGCCGCCAGGAAGCGATGCACCCAGCTCGGCCTGGAGAAAAAGTGGAGTGCTGAAGATGCCGCCTCTTCCAATCATCTGGTCTCCGAAAAATCCGAAGCATTGAAGCGTCATGCGCGTCGGAAGGCCGAGCGCTTCAACGCCGAGTGCCAAGGCAGGTGAACCCCATCCTGATTTCTCTTACTGCAAGATAAACATCCCTCCTCCTGACGGCCGAAATCCGGCCAGCCAATTCATCGATAGAACACTCTTCGAAATCTTTTCCTTCATTTAATTTTTTCAAATCAAAGTCAAGGAACTCGACAGCAGTCGCAGCAACTTACGCGCCTGGGCTTATTGAAGATAGACGAATACCTGCTTCTGAAGCCCGCAACAATCAGGGCTGAGAATCAGTTATTCCGCTTTTTCACCAAGGTTCAGGGGCATCAATGGAAAACAAGTTTAGGCAACTGATCGACGAATTTTGCGGCCTCACCGCCTTGGCAGAGCCTGATGCCATTGCGGAAGGGAAATCGTTTAATGTCGATGAGGTGGAATGCGCCATCATTTACCAGAATCATATTACGCCCGAAAACATTTACTGCTATATCGATTATGGCCTGCCTCCGGGCAATCAACTCCCTGCTGTGTACGATCAGTTATTGAAAAAAAATTATCTGCAATTTTGCAGTACAAAAGCAATATTTTCCTTATCCCCGCACACGGGGCATGTCATTTTGGTAGCCGTTGTTCAACTCGTAGAGGCAACAGGAAAAATGCTGATTGAGCAATTCTCGCATCATGCCCAGGAAGCACTGGCATGGCGGGACTATCTTTTTCTTTTCGACACCGATATTTCAGAGACATTATCAACGCATAAAAACTGGATTTCACACTTTTAGCTGTTCAATTAGCTGTACTTTATTGAATTAATTTTAAGGAGGTAATAATGCTGCGGACAATAGCTGGCAGAACGACACACTCGGCACGCGCCCAGTCAATCTCTTTTTCAGACAGCCATCCCATAACAAAATACACAAGGCATTACTCACCCCCACATGATTTTTCAGTAACAGGAGACAACGCTTTAAAACAGCCAAAAGCCAGAATGGTTAACAGCACGCCGATCTTCTTTCATGATCGAGGAGAGAGTCACGGCGCCCCTCCTCATCCGACAAATTTCTCTCAGCCTTTGTTCGTGGACATAGAACAGTCCAAACAGGCATTCTCCGAAGCGACATGGAACCGTTTGAACCTGATCACGCCACTGCTTATGGCCTTCCAGGCACGTGGTATTGGCAATTTTGTGCGCGAGTCGGGAGCCGGCAATTTCAACACAGCCGTTCACACTTTGCTTCAGGCAACCAGAGTCTTGCTTTGCACTGGCTTTAACGTAGCGGAAAACATGCCGGAAACAGATGGCCCTTTGGGAACGGCGCTTCTTGCCTATGCATGTTTTCGTGCTGAGAAATACGTTGCTCTGGTAGCAGACACCCATAATGCTCATTTGTTGAGGGAGCAATTATTTTTCCTTGATCCGGCATGTGCGAGAAATATATCAATTGAAGAAGTCAAAGCCAATAATCAAGAACCTTCTGGTTCATGGGAGTACATTCTTGACAGGCACCAACCTGATGCCGTCGTGCATACCGAAGTTCCTGGACGAAATAAAGATGGGAAATATCTCAATATGCGCGGGATCCAAATTAGTGACTTCAACGCC
Organism: Noviherbaspirillum soli; assembly: GCF_015352955.1. Lineage (GTDB taxonomy): Bacteria > Pseudomonadota > Gammaproteobacteria > Burkholderiales > Burkholderiaceae_D > Noviherbaspirillum_A > Noviherbaspirillum_A soli. The sequence goes on along the minus strand of NZ_JACYOX010000022.1, from coordinate 47,150 downwards.
GCCTTGGACGAAATTGCTGACTTGGCTAATGCACGTCGCATTAACACGATCGCTGTTGGCGACGGCGGAAATGAGGCAGGAATGGGTCAAATAAAGGGCGTGTCAAAGGCGCTTAACAAGGAAGAAATGCAGGCAGTCATCCCAGCCGCACATCAGGTCATCGCATGGAACTCCAACCTTGGCGCAATTGCAATGGGGGAGTTTGTCATGTCGGCAGCTGGGAAAGGTCCGAGTTGCACTGAAAGAGATTTTGAAAAAATGTTGCGGATTCTCTTCAAAGAAGGCGCGGTGGACGGCATCACCCGCGGAAAAAAATTAAATGAAAAGATAGAAAATCCTGCTTTCTCAGGCCAGTACAACTTTACCTGTGTTGACGGAGCACGCAGTGCAATACACATAGGGAACCTGTTGCAGGTACAGGATATTGCACATAATTTCCCATTGACTTTTCCGGTCGACACGAACAAGAAAACTGCTTTATGAAATCATTTGCTGCTGCTTGAAACCGCAGTAATACGACTATTGATTCCAGGGATTAAAAGCATTCCTCTTATTAACCATCCATATGACCTTGTTCCGCATATGAAAACTCAAGGCAATATAGGTCATCCATCAAGACAATAGGAAAATCGTGAAATCTGCCTAGCATGAATTTTTGCAACATATATGAGTTGCTGTCTTCCAATATAAAAGAGGTTTTATAGGAACATAATCAACTACATCATTATTTCAACATGGAAATTTTTCATCACCATTGTCTGAACAGTTGCGTCAACCGACTCATACGGAAAAGCAAGCTCTCATTCAGTGAAAAGCAAGATGTATTTTTGCAGCTTACTGAAATCAATAAAAGCTTCGTGACCTGCCCACCAAGTCATCGCAAGCAGTGATTGCGGCAAGAGATAATGATGTGCCTTTTAGAAATCCGCCTGAAAGGCAGAAACCGAACAAAGGACATAAATAGGAAGTGCCGGTTGGCCTGCCCAGAGGGATTCGAACCCCCGACCCTCGGCTTAGAAGGCCGATGCTCTATCCAACTGAGCTATGGGCAGCAAGAACGGAGCTGAAATGCGGACTGAATTGAAAACGGGCTGTCAAAAGACAGCCCGTTCATGTTACTGGTCGGAGTACAAGGATTCGAACCTTGGACCCCCTGGTCCCAAACCAGGTGCGCTACCGGGCTGCGCCACACTCCGAGAAGCGAAACTATACAACATCAAACGCGTGCGGTCAATTTCCTGTTGAAATCTTCTTTTCAGACCGGGACACGGCTGGCAATACGTTTAGCCATTTTCTCAGCAGCTTCCGCGTGCTTGGCCTCTACCATTACGCGGATCAAGGGTTCGGTGCCGGATGGACGAATCAAAACCCTGCCCTCATCGCCCAATTCGTTCTCCACCCTTTCCTTTTCCACCAGGATCGCCTCGTTATTTTGCCATTCGAAACCGGGCTGAACTTTCACGTTGATCAGGCTTTGTGGATACATGTCAATATCAGCAGTACATGCGGCAAGCGAGTTGCCACAGCGCTTCAAGGCAGATAGCACCTGCAAGGCAGACACGATACCGTCACCGGTCGTATGTTTATCCAGGAAAAGCAGATGGCCAGAGCCTTCGCCGCCAATTTGCCATCCCTTTTCCTGCAGTACTTCCAGCACATAGCGGTCGCCCACTTTAGCCCGGGCAAAGCCAACGCCCATCCGTTTGAATGCCACTTCCAACGCCATATTTGTCATCAAGGTGCCTACTGCTCCATCAATTCGGCCAGTCGCCATGCGATCCTTGACCATAATGTAGAGCAACTCATCGCCGTTGTAGACCCGACCGGAATTGTCGACCATCAACAGACGATCCGCATCTCCGTCCAGCGCTATCCCGATATCCGCCTCATGCTCGCGAACCGCCTTTGTAAGGTTTTGCGGTGCCGTCGCGCCATGCCTGTCGTTAATGTTCAATCCGTTAGGTTGGTTGCCAATGGCAACAACTTCCGCGCCAAGCTCATGAAATACATCCGGCGCGATGTGGTAAGCCGCACCATGAGCGCAATCGACGACGAGTTTCAGCCCGCGCAGATCTAGTTCATTCGGAAAGGTGCTTTTGCAAAATTCGATGTAGCGCCCTCTGGCATCTTCAAGTCGTTTCGCCCGCCCAAGTTTTTCGGAGGAAACGCATCCCATGGGCTCTTCTAACGCCGCCTCGATCGCCAGTTCCACTTCATCAGGCAATTTGTTGCCCTGTGCGGAAAAGAACTTGATGCCATTGTCATGGAATGGGTTGTGGGATGCGGAAATGACCACGCCAGCGGACAGTCGCAGAGCCCGGGTCAGGTAGGCAACAGCCGGGGTAGGCAAAGGGCCGCCCAGCATCACATCGACACCGGCCGCGGCAAACCCGGCTTCCAGCGCGGCTTCCAGCATGTAGCCCGAAATGCGGGTGTCCTTTCCTATCAACACGACCGGACGCCCGGTTGATGCCTTGGTCTGCGCCAGCACCTTTCCAGCCGCATAACCGAGGCGCATGACGAAATCTGCTGTAATCGGTGCCTGTCCTACCAGGCCACGCACGCCATCGGTGCCAAAATATTTTCTTTTCATAAATAACCCAAGTTGACTTCCAGAAATTACAACAATGCGCGCCAAACCTTGAATGCGTCAACCGTTGCGGCCACATCGTGTACACGCACGATATCTGCACCATGTGCCGCAGCACACAAGGCAGCCGCCACGCTCCCTGCCAGCCGGTCCTGCACCGGTTTGCCGGTAAGCTGCCCTATCATGGACTTACGAGAAACCCCGACGAGAATGGGTATATCCAAGCGCGCCTTCAAAGCTGCAAGATTCTTGAACAATGCCAAGTTGTGTTCCAGGCTTTTACCGAAACCAAATCCTGGATCAATGCAGATCCGGTGACGGCTTACTCCGCGTGCTTGCAAGCGGGCAGTTGCGTCGCGCAAAAAATTGCCGACTTCTTCCACCACGTTCCTGTAATGCGGCGCAGTCTGCATATTTTCCGGATTATTTTGCATGTGCATGATGCAAAGTCCGCAATCACTCTCGGCCACTGCCTCTACCGCATCAGGCGTGCGAAAGCCGTTCACGTCGTTGATCATGTCTGCTCCAGCCAGCAACGCCTCGCGCATCACCTTCGGATTGCGGGTGTCTACTGAAATAGGCTTGCCGCAATCGCGCAGCGCGTAAAGCACCGGCAACAAGCGGTTCAGTTCTTCCCCGTCTGGCAAGGGCTGGACGCCGGGACGGGTGGATTCGGCGCCTATGTCGATGATATCCACGCCTTCCACTATCATCTGTTCCGCACGACCGATAGCGCTTTCCAGTCGCTGAAATGAACCGCCATCGGAAAAGGAATCGGGAGTAATGTTAAGAATTCCCATGACCAGCGGGCGTGATGCCTGATCAAAAGACAAATCGTAACGCCCACAGTGCATGATTTCCCGCATGGCTTTCCACAAAAAAACAAAGGTGGGGATTTTACTCCCCACCTTCCATCTCAACACTTTTGTCACAACAAGTTTTGGACCTAGCTCAAGCCGGTGCTGTGGCGGTCGGTGCTACGCCGCCACCGCTGTCCGTTGGCTTCTTCACCGGCACACCGGCTTTCGGCGGACGCGGCTCTCGGCCTTCCATGATGTCGTTGATCTGGTCGGCATCGATGGTTTCCCAGTCGAGCAGCGTATTGGCCATCAGTTCAACCTTGGCCTTGTTTTCTTCAAGCAGACGACGCGATAGCGCATACTGCTGATCCAGGATGCTGCGGATTTCCTGATCGACTTTCTGCTGAGTCGCTTCCGAAACCGTCTTGGCAGACATGCGGCCAAAGTAGTTATCCTGCTCGGCGTCTTCATAGACCATGGTGCCCAGCGTTTCCGACATGCCATAACGAGTCACCATGGCCCGTGCCAGCTTGGTTGCCCGCTCGAAGTCATTCGAGGCGCCGGTTGACATCTGGTGCATGAATATTTCTTCGGCAATACGGCCAGCGAACAGTATGGCGATTTCTTCCAGCATCTTGTCCTTGTACATATTCACTCGGTCATGCTCAGGCAATTGCCAGGTAAGGCCAAGGGCAAAACCGCGCGGCATGATGGTGACCTTGTGCACCGGATCGGCTTTGGGCAGGAGTTTCGCCACCACGGCATGGCCCGACTCATGGAAAGCGGTGTTACGCCGCTCTTCCTCACGCATCACGGCGGACTTGCGCTCCGGACCCATCACGATCTTGTCCTTGGCATCCTCGAAGTCCTGCATTTCCACCAGGCGTTTGCTGCGGCGGGCTGCAAACAAGGCGGCCTCGTTCACCAGGTTGGCGAGGTCGGCGCCGGAAAAGCCCGGTGTGCCGCGGGCCAGCACATCCGCCTTGACGTCGGGCGCAATCGGCACCTTGCGCATGTGAACATACAGGATCTGCTCACGGCCACGGATGTCAGGCAGGCCAACAACCACCTGCCTGTCAAAACGGCCGGGACGCAGCAGCGCCTTGTCCAGCACGTCCGCGCGGTTCGTGGCAGCAATCACGATTACACCGGCATTCGCCTCGAAGCCATCCATTTCAACCAGCAACTGGTTCAGTGTCTGCTCACGCTCGTCATTTCCGCCGCCCATGCCGGCGCCGCGATGACGGCCAACTGCGTCGATTTCATCGATGAAAATAATGCAGGGAGAATGCTTCTTCGCATTTTCGAACATGTCACGAACGCGGGAAGCGCCCACGCCGACGAACATCTCGACAAAGTCAGAACCGGAAATCGTGAAGAACGGGACTTTCGCTTCACCGGCGATGGCACGGGCCAGCAACGTTTTACCCGTACCCGGCGGGCCAACCATCAGCACGCCGCGCGGAATACGACCGCCAAGCTTTTGAAACTTGGTCGGGTCGCGCAGGAAATCAACCAGTTCCTGCACCTCTTCCTTGGCTTCGTCGCAACCGGCAACATCGGCGAAGGTAACGGCGTTGCTGTTTTCATCCAGCATGCGCGCCTTCGACTTTCCGAAGGAGAATGCCCCGCCCTTGCCACCGCCCTGCATCTGGCGCATGAAGAATACCCAGACGCCGATGAGCAACAGCATCGGGAACCACGAAATGAAAACTTGCGACAGGAAGGAAGGCGGTTCCGGCTGCTTGACGTCGAATTTCACATCGTTGTTGACCAGATCGCCAATCAGGCCACGGTCGAGATTGGTGACGGTGGCCTTGATCTTCTTGCCGTCCGAGGTGGTGGCGATGATGGTGCGATCCTCGATCGTAGCTTCCTTGATACGCTTGGCCTTTACTTCATCCAGGAAATCCGAGTAAGGAATCGGCGTTGCCCCGCCAGCCAGGCCGCGATCGTCGAACTGCTTGAAAACAGTAAAGAGGACCAGCGCGATCACCACCCAGATGGCGGCTTTTGAAAACATGTTGTTCACTAGAACTCCTTGGACTCAGATTGGTCCTTCTATGCGTCCGCAAATTCTACCCGCATTAAAGGCTGCTTACTAGGCGTGATATCAGGCCGAATATCTGCTTAATCAAGGACTAAGAAGCGATTTACCGGTTTAAAGGGGGATTTTTTAACGATTTACCCAGCAAGAAAATCTCTGACGATTTGTCTCGGCTGGCTTTGGGCTTTTTCTGGATGACGGTCTTGAATTCCTGCCTGAACTTTTCCACCAATTGACTGAAACCGGTGCCGTTGAAACATTTGACGAGCAATGCACCGGAAGGTTTCATGTGTGCACGAGCAAACTCGATTGCCAGATCGATAATATGCTCCACGCGCGCGGCGTCTGCAATCGCGATACCGGACAGGTTGGGCGCCATATCGGAAAGCACCAGATCCACCTTTCTGCCGGCAAGGATGAGTTCGAGTTTTGCCAAGACGCTTTCTTCACGGAAGTCGCCCAAAATAAAATGGACATCGGCGATCGGTTCCATAGGCAGCATGTCAAGGCCAATAATGGTCCCGTTGATGCCACCATTTTCTGCGCCGGACAGTTTATGGCGGACGTATTGCGACCAGCTGCCCGGAGTACTCCCAAGGTCGACGATGATCTGGCCAGGGCGGATCAGCTTCTCGCTTTCGTCGATTTCCTTCAACTTGTATGCGGCGCGCGCGCGATAGCCTTCTTTCTGGGCAAGCTTCACATAGGGGTCGTTTATGTGATCGTGCAGCCAGTTTTTGTTTAATTTGTTCTTTGCCATTCGCGTAGAATACTGCTTTTAAAGGATTTTTATGCTGAAACTCACCCCCGCAGAGCGTAGCGAACTACGCTCACAGGCCCACGGACTCAACCCTGTCGTACTCATCGGGGAAGCCGGTCTGACGCCGGCCGTCACTAAGGAAATTGACGCCGCCTTGAATGCGCATGGCCTGATCAAGGTCAGGGTGTTCGGCGACGACCGCGAAGCACGCGTCGGCATGTACGAAACCATTTGCTCGGAACTCGGCGCGGCGCCGGTGCAGCATATTGGCAAGCTGCTTGTCTTGTTCCGTCCAAAAAAGGAAGAAGAAAAACAGCGCCAGGAGAAAAAGGGCCGGGGCATGCGCGAGGTAACGATTGTCAAACCCAGCGCCAGCGGCACCAAGCGCCCGTCCGTCACGCGTGTTCTTCTCAAGGGAAATGAGCGCGTAACCGCCGGCGGCAATATCAAGCGCGCCAAGGCACGCCAGACAAGCCAGAAAAAATCATCGCTCGGCGGAAACTGAGCGGCGATTTCAGCAGGCGCCGCCGATGCAAGCGCGGCGCTGATCGCTGTTATATATATCGCACTTCCAGAACCTCATACTCGCGGATGCCGGCGGGCGCCTGTACTTCCACGACATCGCCAGCCGACTTGCCGATTAATGCACGAGCAATTGGCGAAGTGATGGATACCTTCTTGTCCTTCAAGTCAGCTTCGTCGACGCCGACGATCTGATAAGTCACCTCTTCCCCGCTTTCCAAATCCTCCAGCCGCACAGTCGAACCGAATACGATACGACCGTCCGCGTCCAGCAGTGCCGGATCAATGATTTGCGCGGCGCTCAGTTTGCCTTCCAGATCGGCGATGCGCCCTTCAATGAAGCTCTGACGCTCCTTGGCGGCGTCATATTCGGCATTCTCGGAGAGGTCGCCTTGCGCTCTGGCTTCCGCAATGGCGTTGATGACAGCAGGACGGTCCTTGGACTTCAGGCGGGCCAGTTCTTCCTTTAGAAGTTCTGCGCCGTGTTTCGTTATTGGAACTGAGCTCATATTTTGACGTATAGAAATGAAAACCACAGAGGCCACAAAGACGATTCCCCGGCGAACCGGGGAATGCTGTGTGTTGTGGCCTCTGTGGCCCGGGATTGAATCGATGGGTTAGTTTAAGGTGTTATGCAAGCCTTGTAAATCATAGGCATGCAGTTCATCCAGGTGCGCCATGCCTTCGACCGCTGCCTCTGCGCCAGCAATCGTGGTGTAGGTGGTCACCCTCGCCGCCAGCGCGGAGGTACGGATCGCGCGCGAATCGGTGATCGCATTGCGCTTTTCCTCGACCGTGTTGACTACCAGAGCGATTTCCTGGTTCTTGATCATGTCAACGATATGCGGACGGCCTTCGGCCACCTTGTTGACGACCTCGACCGGAATGCCGGCAGCGCTGATGGCTGCTGCCGTGCCCTTGGTCGCGACGATGGAAAACCCGATGCTGACCAGGTCGCGCGCCACCTGCACTGCGCGCGGCTTGTCGCTCGCCTTTACGCTCAGGAATACCTTGCCGGAACTCGGCAGGCGGATGCTTGCCCCCATCTGTGATTTCACGAAGGCTTCGCCGAAGGTCTTGCCCACGCCCATGACTTCGCCGGTCGACTTCATTTCCGGTCCGAGGATGGTGTCCACGCCAGGGAATTTCACGAAGGGGAACACCGCTTCCTTGACGCTGAAATACGGCGGCACCACTTCATTCATGATGCCCTGGCTGTCGAGCGACTGGCCTACCATGCAGCGCGCCGCAATCTTGGCCAGCTGCAGGCCGGTTGCCTTGGAGACGTAAGGCACGGTGCGGGATGCACGCGGGTTGACTTCCAGCACGTACACCACGTCCTGCATCTGCCCGTCGACTTCCTTCTGCTGGATTGCGAACTGCACGTTCATCAGGCCGACCACGTTTAGTCCCCTGGCCATCAGCGAGGTCTGGCGCTTCAGTTCGTCTATGGTAGCCTGCGACAGCGAATAAGGCGGCAGCGAGCAGGCGGAGTCGCCCGAGTGCACGCCGGCTTGCTCGATATGTTCCATCACGCCGCCGATGAAGGTGCGCTTGCCGTCGGACAGGCAATCAACGTCCACTTCGATCGCGTCATTCAGGAAACGGTCCAGCAGCACCGGCGAATCATGCGACACCTTGACCGCTTCACGCATGTAGCGTTCCAGATCGCGCTGCTCATGCACGATTTCCATCGCGCGGCCGCCCAGCACATAGGACGGACGAACCACCAGCGGATAGCCGATTTCCTGCGCCAGGCGCAGCGCATCTTCCTCGGTGCGCGCAGTGCGGTTGGGCGGCTGGCGCAGGTCCAGGTCCTGCAGCAGCTTCTGGAAACGCTCGCGGTCTTCGGCTGCATCGATCATATCGGGCGAGGTGCCGACGATGGGCACGCCGTTGGCTTCCAGATCCAGCGCCAGCTTGAGCGGCGTCTGGCCGCCATACTGGACGATCACGCCATAAGGTTTTTCCTTGTCGACGATTTCCAGCACGTCTTCCAGCGTCAGCGGCTCGAAGTACAGGCGGTCGGAAGTGTCATAGTCGGTCGACACGGTTTCCGGATTGCAGTTGACCATGATGGTTTCATAACCATCCTCGCGCATTGCCAGCGCCGCGTGCACGCAGCAATAATCGAACTCGATGCCCTGGCCAATACGGTTCGGGCCGCCGCCGAGCACCATGATCTTCTTGCGGTCGGTCGGACGCGATTCGCACTCTTCCTCGTAGGTCGAGTACATGTAAGCGGTATCGGTGTCGAATTCGCCGGCGCAGGTGTCGACGCGCTTGTAGACCGGGCGGATGTTGAGCGCGCGGCGCTTGTCGCGCACGGCCTTGTCGGTGGTCTTGAGCAGCTTGGCAAGACGGCGGTCGGCGAAGCCCTTGCGCTTCAACTGGAACAGCACATCCTTGTTCAGGCTTTCCAGCGTCTGGGTTTCCAGCCAAAGTTCGATGTCGACGATTTCCTTGATCTGGGCCAGGAACCACGGATCGATATGGGTCAGCTGCTGCACTTCCTCCAGGGTGAAGCCCTGGGCGAAAGCGTCGCCGACATACCAGATGCGGTCCGGGCCGGGCTCGCCGAGTTCTTCCTCGATCACTTCACGGTCGGTGGTCTTTTCATTCATGCCATCGACGCCGACTTCCAGGCCGCGCAGCGCCTTCTGAAAGGATTCCTGGAAGGTGCGGCCGATGGCCATCACCTCGCCCACCGATTTCATCTGGGTGGTCAGGTGGTTGTCGGCCTGCGGGAATTTCTCGAATGCAAAGCGCGGGATCTTGGTGACCACGTAGTCGATGCTGGGCTCGAACGACGCCGGGGTCGCGCCGCCGGTGATCTCGTTGCGCAGCTCGTCGAGCGTGAAGCCGACCGCCAGCTTGGCGGCGACCTTGGCGATCGGGAAGCCGGTTGCCTTCGATGCCAGCGCCGAGGAACGGGAGACGCGCGGATTCATTTCGATCACGATCATCCGGCCATCTTTCGGATTGATCGAGAACTGGACGTTGGAGCCGCCGGTGTCGACGCCGATTTCACGCAGCACCGCCAGCGAGGCGTTACGCATGATCTGGTATTCCTTGTCGGTCAGGGTCTGCGCCGGCGCCACGGTGATCGAGTCGCCGGTATGCACGCCCATCGGATCCAGGTTTTCGATGGAGCAGACGATGATGCAGTTGTCCGCCTTGTCGCGCACCACTTCCATCTCGTACTCTTTCCAGCCGATCAGCGATTCCTCGATCAACAACTCATTGGTCGGCGAGGCTTCCAGGCCGCGCTTGCAGATGGCTTCGAATTCTTCCGCATTGTAGGCAATGCCGCCGCCGCTGCCGCCCATGGTGAAGGACGGGCGGATGATGACCGGGAAGCCGACATCCTTCTGCACCGTCCAGGCCTCTTCCAGGCTATGGGCGATGCCGGAGCGCGCGGAACCCAGGCCGATCTTGGTCATGGCCTGCTTGAACTTGGAACGGTCTTCGGCCTTGTCGATGGCTTCCGGCGATGCGCCGATGAGTTCGCACTTGTACTTGTCGAGCACGCCATGGCGATGCAGGTCGAGCGCGCAGTTCAGCGCGGTCTGGCCGCCCATGGTCGGCAGGATCGCGTCGGGACGCTCCTTGTCGATGATGCGCTCCACCATCTGCCAGGTGATGGGCTCGATATAGGTGACATCGGCCATTTCCGGGTCGGTCATGATGGTCGCCGGATTGCTGTTGACCAGGATGACGCGGTAACCCTCTTCGCGCAGCGCCTTGCAGGCCTGTGCGCCGGAATAGTCGAACTCGCAGGCCTGGCCGATGACGATCGGGCCGGCGCCGATGATCAGGATGCTTTTAATGTCGTTGCGCTTAGGCATGTTTCAGTTTCTCCATCATCGCAACGAAGCGATCAAACAAGGGGGCAATGTCCATCGGACCGGGCGAAGCTTCGGGATGACCCTGGAAGCAGAAGGCCGGCTTGTCGGTGCGCTCGAAGCCCTGCAGCGAGTTGTCGAACAGCGAGACGTGCGTCACGCGGCAGTTGGCCGGAAGGGTTGCCTGGTCGACCGCGAAGCCGTGGTTCTGGGAGGTGATCATCACCTTGCCGCTGTCGAGATCCTGGACCGGATGATTGGCGCCATGGTGGCCGAATTTCATCTTCAGGGTCTTGGCGCCGGACGCCAGCGCCATCAGCTGATGGCCGAGGCAGATGCCGAAGGTGGGGATGCCGCGCTCGATCAGTTCGCGGCTGGCCTTGATCGCATAGTCGCAGGGCTCCGGGTCACCGGGGCCGTTGGACAGGAAGATGCCGTCCGGATTCAGCGCCAGCGCTTCTTGGGCAGTGGCCTGCGCCGGCAGCACGGTGACCTTGCAGCCGCGCTCGGCGAGCATGCGCAGGATGTTGAACTTGACGCCATAATCGAAGGCGACCACATGGTATTTCGGCGCTTCCTGCTTGCCGGTGCCCTCGCCCAGCTTCCACTCGGTTTCGGTCCACACGTAGGACTTCTTGGTCGACACGACCTTGGCCAGGTCCATGCCGGCCAGGCCGGGGAAGGAACGGGCCAGCGCCAGCGCGTCTTCGACGGTGGCGTCGGCGCCTGCCAGGATGGCGCCGTTCTGCGCGCCCTTTTCGCGCAGCAGGCGCGTCAGGCGGCGGGTGTCGATGCCGGCGATGCCGACCACATTCTGGGATTTCAGATAGTCCGACAGGGACTGGGTGGCGCGGAAATTGGATACGCGCAGCGGCAGGTCGCGAATGATCAGGCCGGCGGCGTGGATGCGGCTGGACTCGTTGTCTTCCGGATTGACGCCGGTGTTGCCGATGTGCGGGTAGGTCAGCGTGACGATCTGGCTGTTGTAGCTGGGGTCAGTGATGATTTCCTGATAGCCGGTCATCGCGGTATTGAACACGACTTCGCCTATGGTCTGGCCGGAAGCGCCAATCGAAACGCCCCGGAAAATCGAGCCGTCTGCGAGCGCAAGGATGGCCGGTACTGGTTGGCCCTGGAAAAATGGCGGCAAGGGTAACTCCTGAGATGGTTACCGCCGCTGCGCTGGGCCTGGACACCGCCTGCGCGCTGTTCCGCGTGACGACGCGAAGCACATGCAAGGGCTGGTTTCGGAACTGGGTGGAAGGTAGGCGCTACGGCGGAAAATATTTTGGCTAAACCCAGCGATTATAGCGCGTAACGGTCCTCACAGGCAAATAGCTTTGCCCGTTTTTACGGCGCGCCGTGGCGCGCCGGAACTCTAGCTGCGGCTTGCCGCCGCGGCACCTCAGGCGTTCAGCGCTGCGATGCCCGCCTTGGCGATTTGCACGTCTTCGGACGACTTGACGCCGGACACGCCCACCGCGCCGACGCATTGCCCGCCGATCATGATGGGAACGCCGCCTTCGAGCAGGCCGTCGAGATTGGGCGCGGTGATGAAGGAGAAACGACCGTTGTTGATCATGTCCTCGTAGACCTTGGTCTCGCGGCGGCCGAGGGCGGCAGTACGGGCCTTGGAAGGCGCGATATGCGCGGAAATCGGAGCCGCATTGTCCAGACGCTGCAGCCACAGCAGGTTACCGCCGTCGTCGACGACCGAGATCGTCACTGCCCAGTTGTTGGCCAAGGCTTCGGCTTCCGCGGCGGCTGCTATTTTTCGGACTTCTTCGAGGGTCAACACTTGCTTGGACTGCATCTCTGCTCCTTTAAAAAGGCACGATTGTACGATGTTAACCGGCACTGGCGGCGGATTCTTCTTCACGCCCTATAACGCCCGATTTCCCGCTGCCAAGACCGGCAATCGCGCGTCGGCGTGCTGCATCCCATAACTCATGCAGCGACGGCGGCTGCGCGCCGGCATATTCCGCAAGGCTGGCGGTGCCACAGCATACGACGGTGCCAGCACCATGGCGCTCCGCGGCTGCCTCGGTTGCAGCACGACACAGCCGGCTGGCAAAGCCGGACAGGGAAGCAGGCTCGACATTGCTGGTGACGATGGTGAAATCGGCGTTGCCGGTGCGCGCGACCGCGTCGGTCTGGCGCAGTATCCGCCTCAGCACGGCTTCGATATCGCGCCGCAAGCCGGCATGATCCACCCCATCCGGCACGGACAGGCACAGATTGAGCAGGGCAAAGTTTTCCTGCTGGCGGATTGCGTAGCCGAGACGCCGCTCGGCGCCGGACTGGAGGACATAGGGGGATACGCTGGCCGCCACCTGCCCCGATGCGGCAGCGGCATCCGCGACTGTCTGGTATTCCCGCTGCGCAATGACCAGTTGTGCCAGCAAATCCAGCCGCGACACCAACCTTGTCGTTGCCATACCCTTGGTAATCAGGTCCGTGGCACCGGCTTCCCGGGCGAGCCGGCGCTCGTCCAACTCGTCTGCGCCCGAAACCACCACGACAGGCATCTCGCGCAGCCGCTGCGCTTTCGAAGCACGCATGCGCCGCAAAAGGCCATAGCCGTCGAGCCGGGGCATGGTCAGGTCAGTGATGAGCAAGGCGATATCTTCATCGCGCAGCAAACTGTCCCAGGCCTCCTCGCCATCATGCGCCTCGGCAAACTCGAACAGGTCTCCCAGGTGTTTTGTCAGGGTGGCTCGCACGATGCGCGAGTCATCTGCAATGAGCGCGCGCAACTTTCCGTGCGATATTTTTTGTGAATTATCAGACAACATTGCCTCCAACTGGCCAAAACATCACATTACTTTACTGCAATTTCTCTTTGACAATCCCCATCAGCTTCGCTTACATTCGACGCCTTGCATGGTACAAGGCAGGAAGAATGACAGTCAAACGATCAAAACTTTCCACTTTGCTGCTTGCGCCAGCCCTGCTGGCGGCAACATTTGCCGTCACGCCGGTTGCCTGGAGCACGGAGTCGGCGCCGGCCGAGCGCAATGCGGCGCTGCATGCTTTGCATAACATTACCGACCGCGCTGGCGACCTTGCAATCCGCGCGATGTCGATGATCGGCATACGGTACAAGTATGGCGGCAACAATCCGGAAAGTGGCCTCGACTGCAGCGGCCTGGTGCGCTACGTGTTCAAGCAGGCCTGGGGCGCTGACTTGCCGCGCACCGCCGAGGAAATCAGCCGCGTGGGCGACAACGTGGACAAGAATGACTTGCGGCCGGGCGACCTGGTGTTCTACAACACGCTGCGCCGCGGCTTCTCTCATGTGGGCATCTATCTGGGTGACAACAAATTCATTCACTCGCCCGCCGCCGGCAGTTCCATCCGCATTGAAAGCATGGATCTGAGTTACTGGAAGAAACGCTTCAACGGCGCCCGCAGGATCAGCGATCCCGAGCAGAACTGATTGTTACCGCGCCTTCCCGCTTCATCCTGAGTTTTGTCCGCAATTCCGGCATCACGCTTGCCGCGGCTTGCTCTCCCGCCAGAATTGCCAAGTTTCTTCCACTGAAGTCGCTCCCTTTCATCGCGCCCAGGCTGGGCGTGATCACAATGTCGGCATCCTTCATTTCCAGACGATTGATGGTTTGCCCCATGATGGCAAAGGTTTGCAGTACCACGTCCAGGCTGCTGGTGGATGGCTGGGCATCGGGGTCAGCCGATATATTGACCGCGATGACAAAGTCAGCGCCCATTTCACGGGCGTACCGCACCGGCACCGGCGCGACCAGGCCGCCGTCGACATAACTTTTATCGCCTATCTTTACCGGCTGGAACACGCCGGGTACAGAGGACGACGCCCGCACCGCCATGCCTGCATTGCCGCGCTGAAACAGAATTGGCTTGCCACTCTGCAAGTCGGTTGCCACCGCGCCAAAGGAAATCGGGAACTTCTCGATCGGCGCATTGCGCACGGCGCGGTTGATGTAGCGCTGGATCGCCTCCCCTTTCAACACGCCTGAACTCTTTGCAAACAGAGGAACGGCCCAATCGGAAATGGCTGCCTCGTCCATCTCGAGCGCCATCCGGTTGAGTTTGAATCCGTTGTTGCCCGCGGCATACAGCGCACCCACAACGCTGCCTGCACTGGTGCCGACCACGATTTCCGGCACGATGCCTTGTGCTTCAAGCGCCTTGATCACGCCGATGTGCGCGAATCCGCGAGCGGCCCCACCACCGAGCGCAAGACCAATGCGTACCGGATGCGGCGCAGCCGATGGCGTCTGCGGCGCGGCCACAGGCTCTGGCGCAGGGGTTTTGGTCGTACCACAGGCGGTCAGCAGGACAATAACGCCTGGAAGCAGGCGCTTTAAGAACGTTGGCATAAAGGAATTTGGCTTGAGGGAAAAACGAACCACGGATTGTAGCGGAAGTTCCTTTGGAAAAGCGCCAGAACCGGCGTCGCATCTAATTGAGAATGATTCACATTTGCACCCGATTTGTTATACTTGCCCGACTTTTAACTTTCTTAACTTGCCAGGATGCCTACGTGATGAAACTTGCCTTTCGCCTGACCCTGATCGCTGCCTCGCTTGCCGTCACCCATGCCAGCTTTGCGCAGGAAAACGTGCTGAATCTGTATTCGGCACGTCATTACCAGACCGATGAACTGCTGTACGAAAACTTTACCAAGCAGACCGGCATCAAGATCAACAGGATCGAGGCGGACGACAACCAGTTGCTGGAGCGCCTGAAAAGCGAAGGCAAGAACAGCCCGGCGGACGTGATCCTGATGGTGGACGCAGCCCGCCTGTGGCGGGCGGAAGCGGATGGCCTGTTCCAGCCGGTCAAGTCGGCAGTGCTGGAATCGCGCATTCCAGCCAACCTGCGCGCATCCGATGAAGGCAAGGGACCGGAATGGTTCGGCTTTTCCACCCGTGCACGCATCATCGTCTACAACAAGGTGGCCGTGGACAAGAAGGATGTATCGACCTATGAATCCCTGGCTGACCCGAAGAACAAGGGCAAGGTGTGCACCCGCTCCGGCTCGCATCCCTACATGCTGTCGATGATAGGCGCCATGATTGAGCGTAATGGCGAAGCGGCAACGGAAACCTGGGCCAAGGGCATGGTCAACAACTTTGCCCGCCCTCCGCGCGGCGGCGACACCGACCAGATCAAGGGCGTAGCCACCGGCGAATGCGGCGTGGCGCTGGCCAATACCTACTACTACGTGCGCATGCTGCGTTCGACCAAGCCGGAAGACAAGGACATGGTCAACAAGATCGGCTTTGTCTGGCCTAACCAGGAAACCTCGGGCACACATGTGAATGTGTCCGGCGGTGGCGTGGCTCGTAATGCGCCGCATCGGGAAGCCGCAGTCAAATTCCTTGAATACCTGTCCAGCGACGAAGCGCAGGCCTACTTCGCCAACGGCAACAATGAGTGGCCAGTGGTGCAGTCGGCCGTGGTAAAGAATCCGGCTCTGGACGCGCTGGGCAAGTTCAAGATGGAAAATGTGTCAGTTGCTGCGATGGGCAAGAATCAGGCAACCGCGCAGAAGATCCTGGACAAGGCCGGCTACAAGTAAAAGCTCTTGCACTGCGACGCCCTAGCCGCTGGTTTCCAGCTGGGGCGTGGCGACAATGGCGCTGCGCATCGGAAAACGCGCGGTAAAGGTGCTGCCCTGGCCCGGCGTTGAATCGATGTCCAGTTGCGCCCCATGGCGCAGCAGCACATGCTTGACGATGGCCAATCCCAGGCCGGTGCCGCGGGTTTCCCGTGACCGGCTCTTGTCGACGCGGTAGAAGCGCTCTGTCAGGCGACCGATATGCTCCGGCCGTATGCCGATGCCGGTATCGGATACGGCGAACCGCGGCCCGTCCTCGCCCAGGCGCCAGCTCAGCCGGATGCGTCCGCCATCCGGCGTGTAACGCACGGCATTCGACGCCAGATTGCCAAAGGCGCTGCGCAGTTCTTCAAGACTGCCGCTGATGTCCGGCCCGTCCATCTCCAGCGTGATCTCGTGGCGCCCTCCCGACAATGCCCGCGCCTCCTGATACACCTGTTCCATCAGTGCTGCCATGCGCACCGGCTCCGGCCGCAACGGATATTCGACCGACTCCAGCCGGGTCAGCGCCAGCATGTCCTCCACCAGGTTCTGCATGCGCTTGCCCTGCTCCACCATCAGCTTCAGATGCGCCTGCCGGGTTTCCTTGGCGAGGCCGGCATCGGCCTGCGCGATTTCCAGGAAGCCATTGATCACTGTCAGCGGCGTGCGCAGTTCATGCGAGGCATTGGCGATGAAGTCGCGCCGCATGCGCTCGATGCGCTCGGACTCGGTGGCATCATGCGTCACCAGGATCTGGCGCCGGTTTTCAAACGGGATGATATGGACGATCAGCTTGCGGTCGCGCAGCGAAAGCGTGAGCGGCTGTTCATAGCGGCCGAGTATCAGGTAGTCGATGAAGTGCGGACTGCGGATCAGGTTGGTCACGCGCATGCCCTTGTCGCGCTCGTTGGACAGGCCCAGGTGCTGTTCGGCGGCCGCATTGCACCACTCCAGGAACAGCACGTCGTCCATGATCACCACACCGTCCGGCAACAGGCTCATCGCCTGCCGGAACCGGGTCAGCCACTCGTTGAGCTGCTGACGATTGTGCTCGTCTTCGCGGCGCAGCTTGTACAGCCTGGAAAAAATGTCGGTCCAGATGCCCGATGCATCTGACAGGCGGCTGTCCGGATTGTCCAGCCACTGCGACAGCCGCCACAGGTAGCCCAGCTGCAGGATGACCAACGCGCAGACGGCAATCAGCGCCGCAACCAGGCCCACGGTCTTTCCGAAAAAATAGCCTGGAACCATCGCAGCAAGCAGGATCAGCGCCAGGCGCAGCAGGGTCGGCACCCAGAACAGCATCTTCGGACTCATCGTGGCAGGCGCATCCTTATTTCTCCGACAGCATGTAACCCACGCTGCGCACCGTCCTGATCAGCGACTCGGCCTCTTTCAGGGCCTTGCGCAGACGCAGCACATGCACATCTACCGTGCGCTCCTCTATCACCGCATGGTCGCCCCAGACCCGGTCCAGCAACTGGCTGCGTGAAAACACCCGCTCCGGATGGGCCATGAAGAACTTGAGCAGCTTGTATTCGGCGTGGCCGATGTCGATGCGGCTGTCGTTCAGGCTCACGGTGCAGCTGACCGGGTCCAGCGTGACCGCGCCGACCCGCATCAGCGTCTGCGCATGCTCGGGCGCCTTGCGCCGCAGCAGGGCCTTGACCCTGGCCGCCAGTTCGCGCGGCGAAAACGGCTTGGTGATGTAGTCGTCCGCGCCCTGGTTCAGGCCGGCGATCTTGTCCTCCTCCATGCTCTTGGCGGTCAGCATGATCACCGGCAGGCTGGAGAAATTGCGGTCGGCACGCAGCCGGGAGAGCAGGCGCAGGCCGGACTGGTCGGGCAGCATCCAGTCCAGCAGCAGCAGTTGCGGCGTGCGCTGCTGGAGGTAGTCCCAGGCGCCGCCGGCGGTGTCGACCGCGGCCGCATTCCAGCCGCTGTCGCGCAGTGTGTATCGCACCAGCTCGACGATGGCCGGCTCGTCCTCGACGATCAGAATTTCCGGGTTGTCTGCTGCCATCCGGATCACCCTTGCGTCGACTGGGCAGTGCTGGCGTAGTCGGTGTGGCGGATGTCCTTGCCTTCGACCACGTAGATGACGTACTCGGCGATGTTCTTCGCATGGTCGCCGATGCGCTCCACCGCCTTGGCCACCCATAACGTTTCCAGCGCGCTGGAGATCGTGCGCGGGTCTTCCATCATGAAGGTGATCAGGTTGCGCATGATGGAGCGGAATTCATGGTCGACCGCCTTGTCCTGGGCAATCAGCCGGGTGGCCTGCTGGGCATCGAGCCGGGCGAAACTGTCCAGCGCATCATGCAGCAGCGCGCCGGCCGAGGCGGCGATCACGCGCACGGTCTCATAGTGGTTGATGGAGACCACGCCGCGTTCCTGCATGCTGCGCGCAGCGCGGGCGATCTTGGTCGCCTCGTCGCCTATGCGCTCCAGATCGGTGATGACCTTGATCGTGGCCATCACGGTGCGCAGGTCATTGGCGGCCGGCTGGCGCCGCACGATCAGATGGCTGCAGGCGTCGTCCAGGGTGACCTCAAGCCGGTTCACCTGCTCGTCGGCCTGCATCACGCGGCCGGCCCGATCGACGTCCCCGTTGCGGAAGCATTCCAGCGCGTCGTGGAACTGGTTTTCGACCAGGCCGCCCATCAGCAGCACCTTGGAACGAATCTGCTCCAGGTCAAGGTCGTACTGCTTGGAAGAATGCTCGCTTGGCATGGTGTTCTCCTTGTTCTGCTGTCTGTTGACTCATCAGCCGAAGCGGCCGGTGATGTAATCCTGGGTCTCGCGGCGACCCGGATTCATGAAGATCTGGTCGGTTTCGCCGAACTCCACCAGTTCGCCCAGATACATGTAGGCAGTGTAGTCGGAGCAGCGTGCCGCCTGCTGCATGTTGTGGGTCACGATGACAATCGTGTATTCCCCTTTCAGCTCGCTGATCAGCTCCTCGATCTTGGCGGTCGATATCGGGTCCAGCGCCGAAGTCGGCTCATCCAGCAGCAGCACTTCCGGCTTGACCGCAACGCCGCGCGCGATGCACAGCCGCTGCTGCTGGCCGCCCGACAGCGACAGGCCGCTCTTGTTCAGCTTGTCCTTGACCTCGGTCCACAACGCGGCCTTGTTCAGCGCCCATTCCACCCGCTCGTCCATCTCGCCGCGGGACAGGTTTTCGTACAGCCGCACGCCGAAGGCAATGTTATCGTAGACCGACATCGGAAACGGCGTCGGCTTCTGGAACACCATGCCGACCCGTGCCCGCAGCATGTTCACATCCAGTCCCGGTTCGAGGATATTGCGGCCGTTATACATGATCTGGCCTTCGGCGCGCTGGCCCGGGTAAAGGTCGTACATGCGGTTCAGGGTGCGCAGCAGGGTCGACTTGCCGCAGCCCGACGGGCCGATGAAGGCGGTGACCTTCTTGTCATGGATGCGCAGATTGATGTTCTTCAGGCCCTGGAAGCCGCCATAGAAGAAGTTCAGGTTGCTGATTTCTATCGTGGCCCTGGGACCGTGCTCATGGCTTGCTGCTGCGGATGGATTGCTCATCATGGCTATCGTCTATCAACGGTTATTGTTGCGTTTTCGGGCGGAACACAGTGCGTGACAGGATGTTCAGGCCGAGCACGCTGAAGGTGATCAGGAGCGCCCCGCCCCAGGCCAGCGCGCGCCAGTCGTCGTAGGGGCTCATCGCGAACTGGTAGATCACTACCGGCAGGTTGGCCATCGGCGCGTTCATGTTGGTGCTGAAGAACTGGTTGTTCAAGGCGGTGAACAAGAGCGGCGCGGTTTCGCCGGAGATGCGCGCCACCGCCAGCAGCACGCCGGTGATGACGCCCGCCTTCACCGCCCTCAGCCGCACCATGGTCGCGACCTTCCAGCGCGGCGCGCCCAGTGCGAACGCGGCTTCGCGCAGGCTGGTGGGCACCAGGTTGAGCATGTTGTCGGTGGTGCGCACCACCACGGG
The DNA here is from genome assembly GCF_015352955.1 of Noviherbaspirillum soli. Taxonomy (GTDB): domain Bacteria; phylum Pseudomonadota; class Gammaproteobacteria; order Burkholderiales; family Burkholderiaceae_D; genus Noviherbaspirillum_A; species Noviherbaspirillum_A soli. The sequence continues at coordinate 27,023 of NZ_JACYOX010000022.1, read as the reverse complement.
AATGGCGATCAGCGCAATCGCGAAGCTGCCGGCCCAGCCGGAGAAATGCCGGATGTTGGCCACATAGATCGCGTAGACGAACAGGCCGATCACGATGGACGGCGCCGACAGCATGATGTCGGTGACGAAGCGGGTGACCTGCGCAAAGCGGCTTTCCTCGCCGTATTCGGCAAGGTAGATGCCGGCCAGGATGCCGATGGGCGTGGACACCAGCGTGGCCATGCCAACCATCATCAGGCTGCCGACGATGGCATTGAGCAGGCCGCCGCCCTGGCTGCCTGGCGCCGGCGTGCTTTCCATAAACAGCGCGCCGCTGATGGCGCTGAAACCATTGATGATCAGCGTGACCAGGATCCACAGCAGGAAGAAAATGCCGAAGGCCATGGCCAGCACCGACAGCGCGATGCCGATGCGATGCATCAGCAGCCGCTTGCGATAAACCGGGTTTCTTGCGTCCTGCATCATTTGGTGCCCTCTCTTTTCTGCATGGTCAGCAGCATGATCTTGGCGGCTGCCAGTACGATGAAGGTGATCACGAACAGGATCAGTCCCAGCGCGAACAGCGAGGACACATGCAGCGGCGCATCCGCCTCGGCGAACTCGTTGGCCAGCGTCGACGCAATGCTGTTGCCGGCGGCGAACAGCGACCAGGACAGCTTGTGGGCATTGCCGATCACGAAGGTGATCGCCATGGTTTCGCCAAGCGCGCGACCCAGCCCCAGCATCACGCCGCCGACCACGCCGATGCGGGTATAGGGCAATACCACCTTGCGCACCACTTCCCAGCGGGTGCAGCCGAGCGCATAGGCCGATTCCTTCAGCACCGCCGGCACCACGTCGAACACATCGCGCATGACCGAGGCGATGAAGGGAATGATCATGATGGCGAGGATGAAGCCGGCGGTCAGCATGCCGATGCCCATGGTCGGGCCGCTGAACAGCTGGCCCACGACCGGCAGCTGGCCTATGGTCTCCTTCAGCAGCGGCTGGACATGGTCGGCAAAGAAGGGAGCAAACACGAAAAGGCCCCACATGCCATAGATGATGCTGGGCACGCCGGCCAGCAGTTCCACCGCGGTGCCCAGCGGCCGCTTGAGCCACGCCGGACAGATCTCGGTCAGGAACAGCGCGATGCCGAAGCTGACCGGGAAGGCCACCAGCAACGCAATAAAGGAAGTGATCAGGGTGCCGGCAATGGCGATCAGGGCGCCGTACTGGTCATTGACCGGGTCCCATTCGACGGTGGTGATGAAGCCCGGACCGAATTCGCGGAATGCCGGGATCGCGCCGATGATCAGCGAGACGATGATGCCTGCCAACATCAGCAGCACCAGCATCGCAAAGCCGAGGGTGATCTTGTGGAAGAAGAAATCCTGGATGCGCTGGCGGCGCATGGCGCTGGCCAGCGCGCGTTCGGCGGCATCGATGCCGGCCGCGGCATCCGGCGCGGTATCGTGCAGTGTAGGGCTATTTGCGCTCATGGCATGGATCATCCTGGAGCGGCTGGCGTTGCAATGGCAAGGCCAGCCAGTTGGAAAAACTTACCAGACAGCCTTGCCGGACGCATCCTTGATCTGCGCTTTCCAGCCGTCCTGCACCAGCTTGACCACAGGAGCCGGCAGCGCGACATAATCCAGGTCGGCAGCCATTGCGCCGCCCTCCTTGAAAGCCCAGTCGAAGAACTTCAGCACTTCGCGGCCCTTGGCGGCGTCGTCCTGCGCCTTCTGCATCAGGATGAAGGATGCGCCCGTCACTGGCCAGGCGTTCTTGCCGGCCTGGTCGGTCAGCACGACAGCCATGCCCGGCGTCTTGGCCCAGTCGGCGCCCGCGGCGGCGGCCTTGAAGGTCTCGTCATCCGGCTGCACGAACTGGCCATCGCGGTTCTGCAGTTGCGCATGGGTGATGTTGTTCTTCTTCGCATAGGCGTATTCCACATAGCCAATCGCGCCCTTGACCCGCTGCACGTTGGCGGCAACGCCTTCATTGCCCTTGCCGCCCACGCCCACAGGCCATTTCACCGCCGTGCCGGCGCCGATCGCGCTCTTGAATTCGGGGCTGACCTTGGACAGGTAATCGGTCCACAGGAAAGTGGTGCCGGAGCCGTCGGCACGGTGCACCACCGTGATGTCGGCCGCGGGCAGCGCCACGCCCTGGTTCAGCGCAGCGATCTCGGGCGCATTCCATTTGGTGATCTTGCCCATGTAGATCGCGCCGAGCACGGCGCCGTTCATCTTCAACTGCCCGGGCTTGATGCCATCAAGGTTGAGCACCGGCACCACGCCACCCATGACGGCCGGAAACTGCACCAGTCCTGCCTTGTCCAGCTCAGCCGCCGGCAGCGGCATGTCGGAAGCGCCGAAGTCCACCGTCTTCGCCTTGATTTGCTTGATGCCGCCACCGGAGCCGATCGACTGGTAATTCATGCCGTTGCCGGTGGCCTTCCTGTAGGACTCGGCCCACTTTGCATAGATGGGGTAAGGAAAGGTCGCGCCGGCGCCGGTGATGTCGGCCGCGGTCGCGGAAAAGGGCAATGCGCAGGCCATGGCCAGCAGGCCGCCGCGGATGAGTTGCTGAAATCTCATGATGTTCCTTCCAGATGGTATTCAGGACAGCGCGCACTCTAGCGGACAAATATGACAGGTTTATGACCTTCCGTAACAAACATGACATTGGACAGATCGCATGGAAAATTTGTCACGAACACGTAATATTGCCTTACTACAGTAGGACAAATGCAACCCGACCGGCCAGCCATGAAACGAAAACCAAAATCCGCCGATCTGACGACAAAGCAGCCGGGAGCGGAAAACTATCTGAACCGTGAACTGTCCCAGCTCGCGTTCAACCGCCGGGTTCTGGCGCAGGCCGAGGACCAGCGGCTGCCCCTGCTGGAACGGCTGCGCTACCTGTGCATCGTCAGCAGCAACATGGATGAGTTCTTCGAGGTCCGCATCGCCAGCCTGCTGGCGCGCATGGACGGCCATACGCCGGACGCCTCCGGGCCGGGCGCCGATTTTGCGCAGACCAGCATCGAGTCGCACGACATCGTCGAGAGGCAGTACAAAATTCTCAACGAGGAGATCCTGCCCGAGCTTTCCCGCCAGGGCATACACCTGTTGCGCGACCAGGACCGCAACGAAGCCCAGCGGGCCTGGGTGAAGTCGTATTTCGATCGCGAAGTCCGGCCGCTGCTGACGCCGATCGGCCTGGACCCGGCGCATCCCTTCCCGCAGGTTGTCAACAAGAGCCTCAATTTCATCGTCGAGCTGTCGGGCAAGGATGCGTTCGGGCGTGGCACCGCGATCGCGATCCTGAAGGCGCCGCGGGTGCTGCCGCGGGTGATCCGGCTGCCCGACGCGCTTTCGCAGGATGGCGCGATGTCCTTCTGCCTGCTGTCCTCGGTGATCCATGCCCATATCTCGGACCTCTTCACCGACCGCGAGGTGCTGTCCTATTCGCAATTCCGCGTTACCCGGGACAGCGATCTGTGGGTCGACGAGGAAGAGGTCAAGAACCTGCGCCAGGCGCTGCAGAGCGAGTTGCAGTCGCGCCACTTCGGTTTCGCGGTGCGGCTGGAAGTGGCGCGAAACTGCCCGCTTTCCCTGTCCAATTTCCTGCTGGAGCAGTTTTCCATTCCGTCCAGCCGGCTGTATGCGGTGGATGGCCCGGTCAACATGACGCGGCTCCTGGCGCTGGCCGATGCGGTGGACAAGCCCGGCCTGCGCTTTGCGCCCTTCACGCCGGCCTATCCGCCCACCCTGGACAACGCCGACATGTTTGCCGTGCTGCGCCAGCGGGACATGCTGCTGCATCATCCCTTCCAGTCGTTCCTGCCGGTGGTCGAGTTCATCCGCTGCGCCGCGCATGACCCGAATGTGGTGGCGATCAAGCAGACGATATACCGCACCGGCATGAATTCCCTGCTGATGGAATCGCTGATCCTGGCCGCCCAGCGCGGCAAGGAAGTGACGGTGATCGTCGAACTGATGGCGCGCTTCGACGAGGAAGCCAATATCAACTGGGCCGACCGGCTGGAGCGGGTCGGCGCCCAGGTGGTATACGGCGTGGTGGGCCTGAAGACCCATGCCAAGCTGGCGCTGGTGATACGCCGCGAGGAAGGCGAGCTGCGGCTCTATGCCCACCTCGGCACCGGCAATTACCATCCGACCACGACCAAGCTCTATACCGACTTCGGCCTGCTGACCGCCAATCCGCTGCTGACGGCGGAAGTCAACGAGGTGTTCATCCACCTGACCAGCCTGACCAAGCCGACCAGGCTGCAGCAGCTCTGGCTGGCGCCCTTCGACCTGCAGCGGGAATTTCTGCGGGCGATACGCAATGAAGCGCGGATTGCCCGGCTCGGACGGCATGGCCGCATCATCGCCAAGATGAATGCGCTGGTCGACGAATCGGTGATCCGGGCGCTGTATGCGGCTTCGTCCGATGGCGTGAAGATCGACCTGATCGTGCGCGGCGCCTGCTCGCTGCAGCCTGGCGTGCCGGGCTTGTCGGAGAACATCCGGGTGCGCTCCATCATCGGACGCTTCCTGGAACACAGCCGCATCTTCTACTTCCGCAATGACCTGAAGCACGACGTCTACCTGTCCAGCGCCGACTGGATGAGCCGCAATCTTTTCCGCCGCATCGAAGTCGCGTTTCCGGTGCTGGACCGCGCGCTGAAGCGGCGCGTGCTGCAGGAAGGCCTGGATCCTTACCTGAAGGACAACACCAATGCATGGGAACTGGGTCCGGACGGCCGCTACACCCGGCGCCGGCCACGCGGCAAGCAAACGGCATTCAGCGCGCAGGACTATCTGATGCAAACCCTGGGAAAGATGATCTGAAAGCGAGGAAGAGCATGGACCTGATCCTGTGGCGTCATGCCGAAGCGGAGGACGGCCTGCCCGGCGCACCCGATGCCGGGCGTGCGCTCACTGCCAGAGGCCGCAAGCAGGCAATGAAGATGGCCGGCTGGCTGGACCGCAACCTGCCTTCCGGCTGCCGCATCCTGTGCAGCCCGGCCAGGCGCACGGTGCAGACCGCCGACGCGCTGGGGCGCCAGTTCCGCATCCATGCCGACCTTGGCATCGATGGCCAGCCGCAGCGGATCCTGGAACTGGTCAACTGGCCTCTGGCGCGCGAACCGGTGCTGCTGGTGGGCCATCAGCCAGTGCTGGGCCGTCTGGCCGCGCTGCTGATGCATGGCGTGGAAGCGGACTGGACGGTGCGCAAGGGTGCGATATGGTGGCTGGCCAGGCGCGAGCGCGACGGCCAGCCGCAGGTCTATCTGAAGGCGGTAATGACGCCCGATCTGTGCGCCAGGTAGCGTCGCCCGGATTCAGGCACGCGTTACAGCGCCATTGATACCAGGTGCAGCAGCAGCCCGACCAGCCCGCCGACCAGCGTGCCGTTGATGCGGATGTACTGCAGATCCTTGCCGACATAGGACTCGAACTTGTTGGACACGGTCTCCGCATCCCATTTCTGGATCACCCGCTTGATGAGCCCGGCGATCAGGTGACGACGGCTTGAAATCGCGGTGGCGGAAAAGTCCCTGATCCAGCCGTTGAGCTTGTCACGCACCAGCGCATCCCGGCCCAGCGCCGCGCCCAGGCCGGCCAGCGCCCTTTCCAGCTGCGCGGCGATGCGGGAGTCCGGCCTGTCGACGTCGGCCAGCAGGCGCTCCCGCACATTGCCCCAGACGGTATGGGTGTAATCCCTGAACAGCGGATGCTGCAGCGTCTGCTCCACCATGCCGGCGATGCGGGCCTCGTACTCCGGCGATGTCCTCAGCCTGTCGATGAAGGCCTCGGCGCTGCGATGGAAGCGCTCGCGCCACTCGCTCTCGGGCTGCCGCATCTCGTCGAGGATGTTCTGCGATTCGCCCACGATCTTCTCGAACAGCTTGTCGTCAATGATGCGCGGCACCCAGCGCGGACTCTTTTCATGGATCTTCTGCCGGATGAAGTCGCGGTTGCGGTCCAGCGCATCGGCCGCCATGCCGATCAGGTGGTCGAACAGCATCTGATGGCGCCGGTCGGCAATCAGCACCTCGAACACCTCGGCCAGCAGCGGCGCGAAGCGCACGTTCTTCAGGCCCGAGGCAAGCGTGGCCTGCAGGAAGCCGGCCATGTCGCGGTCTTCCATCATGCGCATCAGGCCGGGCACGCCGTGCGCAATCTGCAGCGACACGGCACGGCTGTTGGCCGGCTCCGAGAGCCAGTGCGCGGCGGCGCCGGCAAAGTCGATATGCCGCAATTCCTCCGTCAACACCTCGCGCGTCATGAAGTTATGTTCGAGGAAGTCGGCCACGCTGCTGCCTATCCGGTCCTTGTTGTTGGGAACGATGGCCGTATGCGGAATCGGCAGGCCCAGCGGATGCCGGAACAGGGCGGTGACGGCAAACCAGTCGGCCAGGGCGCCGACCATGGCCGCTTCGGCAAACGCCGCCACGAAGGACAGCCATGGATAGCGCGGCTGCAGCAGGCGCGCCGCCACGAACATCAGCGCCATCAGGAGCAGCAGCCCGGTGGCGATGCGGCGCATCCGGGTCAGCTGGGCTGAAGGCGGCGTTGCGGACATCCGCATCAGGCCCCGCTCCCGCATACGTGCAGGATCAGCATGAAATGACCGCGCCGCGCCATGATTCAGGCGGCATGCCGGACCTGAAACTCGGTGCCGACGTCCTTCCAGTAGTCGCGTTCCTTCTGCAGCCAGAAGGCCAGGGTCGGATGGGCATCCAGCCAGGCGCGCGGAAACTCCAGTTCGATACGGTTCCTGATGCGCAGTCCCACCTGCTGCAGCGAGCCCTCGATGCGCGCATGCATGAACACTGCGGCCAGCCGCAGCGCCAGCACCGCACGAACGAAGTCCGGGTCGAGCAGCATGCGGTCGAGCTTTTTCAGGTTGCCCTTCTGGCCCAGGATCAGCTGGCTCATCAGCCGCTGCTCGCGGTTGGTGAAGCCCGACAGGTCGGCGTTTTCGATCATGTAGGCGCCATGCTTGTGAAAGCCGCTATGGGATACCGCCATGCCGACCTCGTGCAGCAGCCCGCTCCAGTACACCGGCCGGGTATAGGCATCATTGCCCGGCTTCAGGCGCGCATACAGCGTGCTGGCAATATCGGCGGTGCGGTTGGCGCGGGTTTCATCGACCTGGAAGCGCTGCAGGAAGCCCCGCACCGACTGCTCGCGCCGGTCATGCCGGGTGGCGCGCAGCTGCATGTCCCACATCACGCCCAGGCGCAATCCCGCTTCGATCGGCAGCATCCTGCTGATGTCCATCTCCTGCATCACGGCCATCACGATCGCCAGGCCGCCCACCAGCACCGGCGCCCGGTCCGGCTTCATGCCGGCCAGCTGGATGGCATCGACGTGGCCGAAGCCGATCAGGCGCTGCCGCAGCGCGTTCAGGCTGGGCAGCGTCAGCGTGCCGTCGCCCAGGCCGTTTCTGGCAATGGCCTCGGAGATCGAGCGCAGCGTCCCCGACGAGCCATACGCCATGTCCCAGACATGGTTCTTGTAGAGCGGCACCGCATCCTCGAAGTAACCGCGCGCCGAAATGATGGCCGCATCGAAATTCGCATCGTCGATGCGCCCGCCAATGAAGAAGCCGTCGCTCTGCCGGACCGTGCCGGTGCTGAAGGATTCCACGGCCAGGATATCGAGCCCCTTGCCGACGATGACTTCGGTAGAGCCGCCGCCGATATCGAGCACCAGGCGCCGCTCGCCGGGGTTGTCCAGCGCACAGGCCACGCCCAGGTAGATCAGCCTGCCCTCCTCCTCGCCGGAAATGATCTCGATCGGATAGCCGATCGCCTTTTCCGCCAGCGGCAGGAAGTCGGCCGAATTGCCGGCGATACGCAGGGTATTGGTGGCAACCACGCGCACCGCGTCGAGCTGGTAGGCGCCGAGCACGGCGGCGAACCGGGCCAGCGACTCGGTGGCCACCCGCATGGCCTGCGGCGTGAGCATGCCCTGCTCGTCCAGTCCTGCGCCCAGCCGGATCGGTTCGCGCGCGCTCTTGATGATGCGTATGGTCTTGCCGTCGTGATGGCCCACATGCAGGCGAAAACTGTTGGAACCGAGATCAACCGCTGCAAACATGTTTGCCTTTCTTCAGGATTTCCTGCGTCAAAAATGCCTGGCCGGCGTTGACGCCGGGCATGCGGGTGCCGGCCAGGCCAAACAATCATAACGGATCGGTCCGCAGGCCTGCCTGGAAATCGCGAATGCGGCCGATTTCATGCAAGCGTTCCAACGCAGAAGAGGCGAACGCCACCAGAAGAAATACGCAAAATTTTACTTTTGGTTAAAATGCCCTCCAAAATTTCATATCCCGCGCAAGCCGCCCAGCGATGGAGTTGCCATGGAACCGCCATTCTCAAGCATCTCGGAGCAGCAGGAACAGCCACGCGAACGACTTCTGCTGACGACGCTTGCCGCGTTCTGCAGCGGCGACCTGTCGGCGCGGATGCCGCCCGCAGAAGATGCGGCGTCGGGCAAGCTCGCTGCCGAAGTGGACCGATGGCTGGATGCGGCCAGCAGCGTTTTGCGCGCCTTCGACCGGGTTGTCACAGACATCATCGAAGGCCGGTTCGAACAACCCATGCCGCTGGAAGTGAATGGCCATTCCTTGCGGGGGCCTTTGCTGGAACTGGCGGAGCGCATCAACCGGATGCGGACCCGGCTGGTCAGGATGACCTCCGAAATGGGCCGCATCGCTCATGAAGTCGGTGTCGAAGGACGTCTCGGCGGCCAGGCAGCGCTGGCCGGGCCGGAAGGCGCCTGGCGTGACCTGAGCAACCACGTCAACAGCCTGGTCACGCGCCTGACCGCCCAGGTCCGGGCCATGTCGGAGGTTACATCGGCAATGGCCAAGGGCGATTTCAGCGTTGACCTGCAGATGGCAGCCCGCGGAGAACTGGCGCAATTGCGTGACAACATCAATGCCCTGATCCGGAGCCTGCGGGAAAACAAGCACCACAACGCCGAACAGGACTGGCTCAAGACCAACGTCGCCCGCTTGACAAAGCAATTGCAGGAGCAGCGCAGCATCGCGGCCATGGCTGGCATGCTGATGTCCGAGCTGGCGCCATTGATCAATATCCAGCAAGGGCTGTTCTACCTGATGGATGACGTCCATCTCGGCCAACCCAGGATGCGCCTGTACGCAAGCTACGCCGCGGCACTGGAAACCAGGCCGGAATGGCGCCTGGGCGAGGGCCTGATCGGACAATGCGCGCTGGACCGCGAGCCGCTCCTGATCACCGACGTGCCGCCAGGTTACCTGACGGTGCGCACGGGCATCGGTGCGGCCGCGCCGTGCTGCCTGCTGATCCAGCCCATCCTGTTCGAAGGCGAGATCAGGGCGGTGCTGGAACTGGCCTCCTTTTCCGTCTTCACGGCGATACAGCGAAGCTTCCTGACCCAACTCGCCGAATCGACCGGCATCGTGCTGCATACGATCGCGTCATCGACCCGGACTGAAAACCTGCTGCGGCAAGCCCAGTCGCTTGCGCAGGAACTGCAAAGCCAGCAGGAGGCGTTAAGCAAGAGCAATGCGGAGCTGCACGAGAAAGCCGTCCTGCTGGAGCGCCAGAAAGCGGCGATGGAAGCGAAGAATTGCGAAGTTGAAATGACGCGCATGTCGCTGGAAGAAAAGGCCGAACAGCTGATGCTGAGCTCGCGCTACAAGTCCGAGTTCCTGTCCAACATGTCACATGAGCTGCGCACCCCGCTCAACAGCCTGCTGATACTGGCTCGGCAGCTCAGTGAAAACGCCGAGGGCAACCTCACGTCGCGGCAGGTGGAATATGCCGAGACGATCTACAGCGCGGGCGGCGATTTGCTCGGCATGATCAACGAGATCCTCGACCTCGCCAAGATCGAGTCCGGCACGGTCGTGCTCGACCAGCGCGACGTCTCGTTCAGCGCGCTGGAAGAGCAAGTGCTGCGCATGTTCAATCCGGTGGCACAGAGCCGGCGGCTGGATTTCTCGGTCACCCGTTCACCCTCGCTTCCGGCCACTATCCGTACCGACGAGATCCGGCTTCTGCAGGTGATCCGGAACCTGCTGTCCAATGCCTTCAAGTTTACCGAGCATGGTGGCGTGACCTTGGCGATCAAACCGGTGTCCGGGGGCTGGCGTGCCGGGCAGCCTGCGTTGGACGCCGCAGGCATGGTCATCGCATTTAAGATAAGCGACACCGGCATCGGCGTGGCGCCGCAGCAGCAGGAACTGATCTTCGAAGCATTCCGGCAAGCCGACACGGGCACTTCGCGAAGGTACGGCGGCACCGGCCTGGGACTGTCGATCAGCACCGATCTGGCGCGACTGATGCACGGGGAACTGCGGCTGCTTCGCAGCGAGCCGGGAAAAGGCAGCTGCTTCGCCCTTTACGTACCGCTGCAGCCACGGCAAGCCATTGCATCCGACGGTGCCAGCAGCATCAAGGCCGCTGCTGTGCCAGCGCTGGCAGCGACCGCGCCAATCGACAGCGATGACCGCGATCGGCTTGCCCCTGGCGACAGGGTCCTGCTGCTCATCGGTGCCGCCGCCGAGTCTGGCGCCGCCTTTCTCGTGGCAGCCCATGCGCACGGTTGCCCCGGCCTGGTCGCTCAACGCGGCGCCGATGGGCTGGACCTGCTGAAACGGCATGCGCCATGCGCCATCGTGCTGGATGCGCATCTGCTTGATGTCGATGGCTGGCGCCTGCTGGCGGCCATCAAACGGGATGATTCAATCCGCCACCTGCCACTGCATGTGGTCTGCGCGCCCGGCGATGCGATGCGCGCGCGGCAGGAAGGTGCATCGGCGTGCAGCAGCCCGCCGTCTGCGGACAGCATGCGCACCATCGTGCCTGCCCTGCTGCGCAAGGCCGCACGCCGTCGGCGCCGCCTGCTTTTGATCGGCGACGATGCCGCCGCGCTTGACCGGCTTCAAGGCCAGCTAGCCGGGGACGACTTGCTGGTGCGCCTCTCCAGGCTGTCGGGCCTGCCGTCAGCCCTGCGGCGCCGCACCGACTGCATCGTGCTGCATCTGGCAGGTGCGGATGCACGCCCGGCGCTGGCGCTCCATGCCGCACGCCAGCACGGCGTCAACAGCCAGTCTCCCGTGCTGGTCTACATGCCGCACGGCCTGCCGTCGGAAGCGCTGCATGCCCTGCTCGACCTGGAACGGCAGGCGCTGGTATGCCGCATTCATACGGAAGACAGGCTGCTGGATGACAGTGCCCTGTTTCTGCATCGCGACCTGGCGGCGATGAGGCAGCCGCGGCAGCAGCGCATCGGCGCGCTGCATCAGGGCAGCCACGCATTGAACGGACGCACCGTGCTCATTGTGGACGATGACATCCGCAACGTCTTCGCGCTCACCGGCATGCTGGAGCACCATGGCATGGCTGTGTGCTCGGCGGAAAACGGCCGCGAGGCCGTCGACCTGCTGCACGAGCGACAGGCATGCGACATCGTCCTGATGGACATCATGATGCCGGACATGGATGGCTTCGACACCATGCGCGAGATACGCCGCCATGCAGTCTTCGACGCCTTGCCCATCATTGCCCTGACCGCTAAGGCGATGAAGGGCGACCGCGACAAGTGCCTGGCCGCCGGCGCCACCGATTACGTCAGCAAGCCGGTCGATATCGAGGAACTGCTGGCATTGATGCGGCGCCGGCTGCATCGCTGAGGAAGCCATGGACAACGAACACATGACGGATGGCGCAGCATCGGTGCTGGTGGTGGACGACAATGCCGCCAAGCGCAGGGCAATCGGCGCCGTGATTCACGGGCTGGGACTGCATGCCACCGAAATTGCCTCCGGCCGGGATGCGCTGCGCCTGCTGCTGAAGCGGGATTTTGCCCTGATCCTGCTTGACGTTCGCATGCCGGGACTGGATGGCTTCGAGACCGCGGCACTGATCCATGGCAGGCCGCGCTCGGCGCATACGCCGGTGATCTTCATTACCGCCGAAGCCCAGTCCGACGTCGACCGCGCGCTTGGCTACACCGCCGGCGCGGTGGATTACATCGGCTCGCCTATCGTGCCCGAGGTGCTGGCCGCGAAGGTGAAGATCTTCGTTGACCTGTTCCATTTGCAGCGACGGCTGTCGAGGCAGGCCGAGGAATTGCGCCATTCCAAAATGTTGCTGCAGCAGTTGGCCTCGCACCAGGAAATCATCAAGGAAGAAGAACGCAAGCGCATTGCCCGTGAAATCCATGATGAACTGGGGCAGAACCTGCTGGCCCTGCGCATCGACGCCTGCATGCTCAACGCCCGCACCGGCAGCCGGCATCCCCGCCTGAACGAAAAGACACGGATCGCGCTGAACCAGATCGACTCGACCATACGCAGCGTGCGCAGCATCATCAATGATCTGCGGCCGCCGGTGCTAGACCTGGGCCTGCAGGCGGCGATTGAATGGCAGGTGGATGAGTTTCAGCGTCGCAACGGCCTGGAATGCGTGCTGTTGGCCAAGCGCAGCGATTTCGACGACGGGCTGGATGAACGCAGCGCCACGGCCCTGTTCCGGATACTCCAGGAATCGCTGACCAATGTGCTGCGCCATGCCCAGGCCAGCCGCGTGGAAGTCGAGCTTGACCGGGACGCCAGCCAGTTCCAGATGCGCATTGCCGACAATGGCGTGGGCATGAGCCCGAAGCGCATGCCCACGCCGAAAACTTTTGGCCTGCAGGGGATGAGGGAGAGGCTGCGGATGCTGGACGGCAGCCTGGACGTCAGCAGCGCTCTGAATCAGGGCACGGAGTTGCGGATTACGATACCGGTGCGCGTCTGTCCCAAGGCGGAACTGCCGTGACCGGATCGGCTTAGCTTGGCTTGGCCTGAGCGAGACGTCCTAGCGGCGCGGATAGCCCTCGCGGGTAATGCGTTCCCACACCGCATTCTTTTCTTCCTCGCTCATGAACACCCAGTTCGCCACTTCAACCACGGTGCGGCCGCAGCCGCGGCAGACTTCGTCGAACAGGGTGGAACAGATCGCCACGCAAGGCGTGTCGGGACGGTTGGCTGGAGGCTGGTTCATGGACAGGGATTGCTGCGGGGAAGCCGCTATTGTACCGGCACCGGCTGCTCGGCGTGCGCCAGCGGCAGGCGCACGACAAACGTGCTGCCCTGCCCCGGGCCCGGGCTGGCTGCGCTTACCGTGCCCCCATGCAGCTTGACCAGCTGGCGCACCAGGGCCAAGCCGATTCCCAGGCCGCCCTGGGCGCGGTCCAGCGAGCCGCTGCCCTGCACGAAGACTTCGAACACCCGCTCCACCAGCTCCGGCGGCATGCCGACACCGTTATCGCTGACCGTCAGTACGGCCATGTTGCCGGCATTGGCAACTTCGGCTGCGATGCTGCCGCCGGCAGGCGTGTATTTCAGCGCATTGCCGATCAGGTTGGACACGATCTGTTCGATGCGGGTCGGGTCGGCATCGATCCAGCCAGGCACCGCATGGATAGTGATCCGGTGCTGGTCGACTCGCCCAGTCGTCTGCAAGCCCTGAACGCAGTCACGCACGGCCTCGGCCAGGTCCAGCCTGTGCCGCACCAGCGACACCTTGCCGTTCATCAGACGCCCGAGGTCGAGCAGATCGTCGACGATGCGCGCCAGGTGCCGGCTCTGGCGTTTGATGATCAGCCGCGCCCGCTCGGCGGTATCTGCCGGCACCGCCGGGTGCTCCAGCAGCGCGATCGAATTGCTGATCGCGGCGAGCGGATTGCGCAGCTCATGGCTGAGCATGGCAAGAAATTCATCCTTGGCCCGGTTCTGCTCTTCCGCCAGGTGGCGCGCTTGCTGTTCGCTCACGAAGAGTCGCTCCCGTTCCCGCTCGACCCGCTCGCGCGACTCCTGCTCTTGCCGCAGCAGCACGCCGGCGACGTCCAGCGCAGCATGCAGCCGGTCGAATTCCAGTACGCCGGATGCGAAAGGCTGCGGCATTTCACCGCGGCCCAGGGCGGCTGCGGAAGCGGCGGCGCTGTCGATCGACAGCGCCATGCGGCGGCTGAAAAACAGCGCCAGGCCGAGCGCGCAAAGGATGGCGGCGGCAAAGCCCAGCGATGCCACCAGCACCGCCCCACGCGCGGATGCTTCGATGACGTGAACCGGAATGCCAACCGCCACGGTCCAGCCTGAAAAGGCCAGCCGGGTATAGGCATCGTAGACCCTGATTCCCTCGCGGGTGTCATGCTGCAGCACGCCTTCGGGCGCGTGCCGCGAGCCTTCGAACAATTCCTTGCGCACCGGCTTGCCCACCATTTCCTCGGCGCGGTGGGAGCGCGCGATGGACATGCCTTCGCGGTCGAACAGGCCAATGATGTAATGCTGGGGTATCTTGCCGCGGCTTAGCTGCTTGCTCAGCTGGCTGGGAAGAAGTGCCTGGTTCAGCACATAGCGGTGATTGTCATCCACAACGACCGGCACCTCCAGCGCCAGCACCTGCGCCCCGATCACGTTCCCTCTGGTCAGATTGGATATCCGGGTCTGGCCGGTCCGCAATACCTCGCGCCCCAGTTCTGGACGGCCGCGCCGCGGCAGGGCGGTGCCATACGGCACCAGGGTATTGACCAACTGCTGGCCTTCCTCGTCAAACAGCACAGTCCAGGATGTGCCGTCGTGGTTGACATTGCTGGCGCGCTGGTGAAAGCCTTGCAGGTCGCCCTTCAAAAGGCTGTCGGACGAGGCCAGAAACTTTGCCCGCGCCTCCGCCAGGCCCAGTTCCTGTTCGACCGCCAACGCAGCGGCGCGCGAGATTTCCTGCAGGCTGCGCAATGCCGCATCGCGCTCCGCCTGCAGCAGCATGGACAGCGCAATGGTGGAAAACAGCACGATGGGCACCAGCACCGCCAGTGCCATTACCGCCAGATAGGCGCGCGCCTTCATGAATAGTCCCGTGCCGCCATGCGATACCGGCATATCCGCATTACATGCACCCCGCTGCCAAACATTCTTCCTCCGCGCCGAACCGGCAAGTCATGCGCCGAAAAATGATGACATCGCGCAATGGCGGCCATCATAACAGCGGCGCTGCCTTCAGGCCGGCTCTGCTTGACCCGGCAACAGGCTTTTTGCCAGCTGCAGCGCCCCCAGCATCGCATTGAATGCCGCCGCCCGCTCCTGTTCGCCGGGCAGGCGCAGCACGTAGGAAGGGTGCCAGGTCGGCACCAGCCAGCGTTCGCCCAGGCGCAGCGCCTGACCCTGCACCTTCGACAGCGCCAGGTCGGTGCGGCCGGTCAAAGCGCGCAATGCCGTGCTGCCAAGGGCGACCACGACCCCGGGCGCCACATCGGCCAGTTCCTTCCTGAGCCAGGGATTGCAGGCATCGACTTCCCGCTGCGCCGGCGTCTTGTGGATGCGCCGCTTGCCGCGCGGCTCCCACTTGAAATGCTTGACCGCATTGGTCAGGTAGGCCGACTGCCGTTCGATGCCGGCCTGGCGCAGCGCGTCGTCCAGCACCTTGCCGGCAGGCCCGGCGAAAGGCAGGCCGGCAAGGTCTTCCTGGTCGCCGGGCTGTTCGCCCACCAGCATCAGCGCCGCCTGGGCCGGGCCGGCGCCCGGCACCGCCTGCGTGGCATTGCGCCACAATTCGCAGCGGCGGCACTGCGACAGCTCGGACGGCAGCGCGCGCGGCGGCATGGCCTGCTGCGCGTCGACCTGCACCAGCGCGCCCGGCCGCTCGCCCACCGCCTGCGCCTGGCCGACGCGACGCCCGCCGGCGCTGGCGCTGCTGATCAGCCCCGGTATCAGCCGTCCTTCCGGCAGGTTTTTCCAGTAGCGCACCGGCATGTGCATTTCCATCGCGCCGGTATTCAAGCGGGACGGATTGTAGATGCTGCGGTAATACGCCAGCCACAGCGCCTCGCCCTGATCGTCGATATCCACCTCGGCCGGCCGTTCAGAAGGCGCCGGCCCGAAACGCAGCGTTTCGCCATCCGACGCGGCGGTGCCGTCGGGCGTGACGATGAGCCAGCTGGCGCGCCCCATGCGCTTGGCGAAATGGCCGGCGGCCTGGCGCAGCACATCATGCGCCGGCTCGAACCAGGCAATGAAGCGTGGATCGCCGGCGGCCGGGTCGCGTTCGCGAAAGCGCAGGAAGGCATGCATCTTGTGCTGCTCGCGCCGCACTGCCTTGACCATCGCGTGCAGCCGGGCGCCATCCTGGTCGGCGGCCGACAGCACCGCGGCATCGCCCTGCTGGCTGCGCCACAGGATGCGGTAGAGCAGCGCCCAGCGATCGTCGGCGCGAAAGCAGGAAGCCGCCTCCAGCATGCTCAAGAGGCCGGACGAGATGCGCAGCGCCGGGCTGGGCGCACCGGCCGCGGCTGGCGTGTCCAGCGCTTCGTTGCCGAACAGATCGGTCTCGCCCGGCGCCACCCAGTCGACATCATGCGGCGGCACCGCCTGGGCCAGCAGCGTGCGCGCCGCGTTGCGCCATTCGCCGAACGAGCCGACCGCGACGCGCCGGCTCAAGCCGCTTCCTGCAGGGCGGGAAACAGGCTCATCTGCTGCGGCGCTTCCGACATCATGCGGCGCAGGGCTTCCGACGGCAGCGTGTCGCGCTGCGGCCGGTAGTCCGCGGTGATGATGAAGGGCTTGAGCTTTTCCATGCTGCAGCGCAGCCGCGTCAGGTCGGCGTAGCGCACGCGCCGGCTGCGCCGCAGTTCGGCGATGCGCTTGGCATTGCGCAGGCCGATGCCGGGCACGCGGGCGATCATCTGCGGCTCGGCCAGGTTCAGGTCCAGCGGGAACAGGTCGCGGTGCGACAGCGCCCAGGCCAGCTTGGGATCGATGTCCAGCGGCAGGTTGCCCGGTCCGTCCAGCAGCTCGGCAGCCTGGAAGCCATAGCCGCGCATCAGGAAATCGGCCTGGTAAAGCCGGTGCTCGCGCATCATCGGCGGCGGACGCTGCGGCAGGCCGCTGGGGCTTTGCGGAATCGGGCTGAAGGCCGAGTAGTACACCCGGCGCAGCCGGTAGGCGCTGTACAGGGTTTGCGCGGTGTTGAGGATGGTGCTGTCGTCGGTGGCATCGGCGCCGACGATCATCTGCGTGCTCTGCCCGGCCGGCGAGAACGCCGGCGCCTTCGGCTCCTCCGCCTTTTCATCGATGCGGCGACGGATCGAGCCCATCGCGAACTTGATGGTGTGCATGCTCTTTTCCGGCGCCAGCGTCTCGATGCCGCGGTCGGTGGGCAGCTCGATGTTGACGCTCAAGCGGTCGGCCCAGCGTCCCGCTTCCTCGATCAGCTCGGGCGCGGCGTCGGGAATGGTCTTGAGGTGGATGTAGCCGCGGAACTGGTGCTGCTGGCGCAGGGTTTTGGCCACCAGGATCAATTGCTCCATCGTGTAGTCCGGCGACTGGATGATGCCGGAGCTGAGGAACAGGCCGTCGATGTAGTTGCGCAGATAAAAATCGATGGTGAGCCGGATCACTTCCTGCGGCGAGAACCGGGCGCGCGGCACATTGCTGCTGCGGCGGTTGACGCAGTACTGGCAGTCGTACAGGCAGAAATTGGTCAGCAGGATCTTCAGCAGCGACACGCAGCGGCCGTCGGGCGTATAGCTGTGGCAGATGCCGGTGCCGTTGGTCGCGCCCAGGCCATCCTTGCCCCTGGACGAACGCTGCGCTGCGCCGCTGCTGGCGCAGGAGGCATCGTACTTGGCGGCGTCGGCCAGGATTTCCAGCTTGTCGGTCAGTTCCATAGCGCCCTCTTACTGTGTTTAAGTACAGTATTTTAAGCGTTATGGACAATCCGCGCTGGCGCCGGCCCGCCCCGTCAGAGCAGCTTGTCCAGCGTGATCGGCAGGTCCCTCACCCGCTTGCCGGTGGCGTGATACACCGCGTTGGCAATCGCCGCCGCCACGCCGGTGATGCCGATCTCGCCGATGCCCTTGGCGCCGAGCGGATTGATGTGCGCATCCTTTTCCGGCACCACCACGATGTCGATCGCGCCGATGTCGGCATTCACCGGCACATGGTATTCGGCCAGGTTGGCATTCACCGCGCGGCCATAGCGCAGGTCGTATTCGGTGGCTTCCATCAAGGCCATGCCCACGCCCCAGACGATGCCGCCCATCAGCTGGCTGTGGCCGGTCTTGGCATTGAGCAGCTGGCCCACGCCGTAGGCCGCGGTGATGCGCGGCACCCGAACCTCGCCAAGGTCGGCGTCCACATGCACCTCGGCAAACACGGCGCCGAAGGAATGCATGGAATACGCCTCCTTCTCGCTGCCGGCCTTGGCCTCGCCGCTGGCTTCGAGCGCGCGGCCGCCGTTGCGGGCAAGGATGGCGGCATAGGGTTCGCGCCGGTCCGTCGACGAGCGCAGGAACAGCCAGCCCTCTTCCATGCCGACGTCGTCCGGTCTTGCGCCGGCCAGCGGCGAGCGCTGGTCCGCCAGCGCCAGGCTGACCAGCTTGTCGCGCAGTGCTGCGCAAGCCGCCTGCACCGCCGGCGAGACGCTGGCCACGGACTGCGAGCCGCCCGACACCGGCGCCTGCGGCAGCGACGAGTCGCCGAGTTCGAAGCGCACCTTGTCCGGCGCCAGGCCCAGCGCATCGGCCGCCACCTGGGTCATCACGGTATAGGTGCCGGTGCCGAGGTCCTGGGTGCCGGAGCGCACCACCGCGCTGCCGTCCGGCAGCAGGCGCGCGCTGGCCTTGGCGGCGGAGCGGTTGGCCGGATAGGTCGCGCTGGCCATGCCCATGCCGATCAGGGTGCCGCCGTCGCGCATGGATAGCGGACGCGGATCGCGCCTGGCCCAGCCGAAGCGCTCGGCGCCGACCCGGTAGCATTCGCGCAGCGCATTGCTGGACCACGGCTTGTCCTTCTCGGGGTCACGCTGCGCGTAGTTGCGCAGGCGCAGCTCGATCGGGTCGACCTTCATTTCATAGGCCAGCTCGTCCATCGCGCATTCGAGCGCGAAGCTGCCGGTGGCCTCGCCCGGCGCGCGCATGAAGGTCGGCGTGCCGATGTTGAGCCGCGCCAGCCGGTGGGTGGTCTGCTGGTTGGGCGCCTCGTACATCATGCGGGTGACGAGCGCGGCGGTCTCCAGCCAGTCTTCCTGGAACGAGGTGCTGGTCAATACGTTATGGCGTACCGCCGTCAGCGCACCATCCTTGCCGGCGGCCAGCAGCATGCGCTGCTCGGTGTTGGGCCGCCCACCGACCGGGCCGAACATCTGCGGCCGGTCCAGCACCAGCTTCACCGGGCGGCCGGCGCGGCGCGCGGCCATCGCCGCCAGCACCACGTGCGACCAGGTCGAGCCCTTGCAGCCGAAGCCGCCGCCGACGTAGGGGCAGATGACGCGCACCTTGTCGGGCGCGATGCCGAGCGTCTTGGCCACCGCGTTGCGGTCGCCGGTCACGTACTGGGTCGAGTCGTACAGCGTCAGGTGCTCGCCTTCCCAGACCGCGATGGTGGCATGCGGCTCCATCGGATTGTGATGCTCCATCGGCGTGCGATAGGCCACGTCGATCTGCGCCGCGGCCGCGGCGATGCCCGCTTCGAGATTGCCGCGATTGGTGTCGGCCGGTCCATCCTTCGCCTTCTTCGGATCGACCGGCTGCAGCTTGGCCTTTTCAAAGTCGGTGCTCGCCTGTTCGGCATGGTAGGAAAAGCGCACATGGCGCGCCGCGTCGGCGGCTTGCTCCAGCGTCTCGGCCACCACCAGCGCAACCGGCTGGTTGCTGTAATGCACCCGGTCGTCCTGCAGCAGGTTGAGCACCCGTCCCGCAGGCGGTTGCCCGGCGGCGGCCTTGCCGGCGGAGGGCAGGCGCGGCGCATTTTTGTGGGTCAGCACCGCGATCACGCCGGTCATGCGTTCCGCCTCCGCGCTGTCGACCGCGCTGATGCGGCCGTTGGCAATGGTGCTCATCACCAGCACCGCATGCGCCATCCGGGGAATCTTGTGCTCGGCCGAAAAGGTGGCCGTGCCGGTAACCTTGCGTACGCCATCGACGCGGTTGAGTGGCTGTCCTGTGGAAGTCATGCTGTCTGTCCCGCCTTGCGCAATGCGCGTGTGATGGCCCGCTGGGCGAGCGCGATCTTGAAACCGTTGTGCTCATAGCCTTTGGCGCCGGCCACCGCCGTGGCCGCGCACTGGTCGAGCACTTCGCGCGTCAGCGCCTGGCCCACCAGGAGGGCTTCGGCCTCGCGCGCGCGCCAGGGCTTGTGCGCCACCCCGCCAAGCGCGATGCGAGCCTCGCGCACCACGTCGTTTTCCATCCGCAGCGCGGCCGCCACCGACACCAGCGCGAAGGCATAGCTGGCGCGGTCGCGCACCTTCAGGTAATGGCTGTGGTCCGCATGCATGGCCGGCGGCAGGTCCACGCCCAGGATCAGTTCGCCGGGCTGCAGCACGCTGTCGCGCTGCGGCGTGTCGCCGGGCAGGGTATGGAAGTCGGTCATCGCGATGGCGCGCTCGCCGCTCGGCCCGCGCACCCGCACCACCGCGTCCAGCGCCGCCAGCGCCACGCTCATGTCGGACGGGTTGGTGGCGATGCACTGCTCGCTGGCGCCGAGGATGGCATGGATGCGGTTGTAGCCTTCAAGGGCGGCGCAGCCCGATCCGGGCTGGCGCTTGTTGCACTTGTCGAACGCGGTGTCGTAGAAGTAGTAGCAGCGGGTGCGCTGCAGCAGGTTGCCGCCCACGGTCGCCATGTTGCGCAGCTGCGGCGAGGCGCCCGACAGGAAGGCCTGCGACAGCAGCGGATAGCGCTGCCGCACCAGCGGGTGGTTGGCGGTATCGCTGTTGCGGGCCAGCGCGCCGATGCGCAGGCCGCCCTGCGGCAGCTCAGTGATGGCGGCCAGCGGCAGGCGGCTGACATCGATCAGGCGCTGCGGCGTCTCGACGCCATTCTTCATCAGGTCCAGCAGATTGGTGCCGCCGCCGATGAAGCGCGCCCCCGGCTGCTGGGCCAGCGCGACCGCCTGCGCCACTTCAGTCGGACGTTCATAGGAAAAGGGATGCATGATGGCCTTCGGGCTAGAGCTTGACGCCGGCGGCATCCTGCACCGCTGCAACGATATTCGGGTAAGCGCCGCAACGGCAGAGATTGCCGCTCATGCGCTCGCGGATTTCCTGTGCGTCCAGAGCGATCGGTATCTGGCGCACGTCTTTCGTGACCGCGCTGGCGGCATTCGCGGCGGCTTCGTTGAGCAGGCCGGCGGCCGAGCAGATCTGGCCCGGCGTGCAGTAGCCGCACTGGAAGGCGTCGCGCTCGATGAAGGCCGCCTGCAGCGGATGCAGCGCGCCTTCCTGGCCAAGGCCCTCGATGGTGGTGACTTCCTGGCCCTCATGCATGATGGCCAGCGTCAGGCAGGCATTGATGCGGCGTCCCTCCACCAGCACGGTGCAGGCGCCGCACTGGCCGCGGTCGCAGCCTTTCTTGGCGCCGGTCAGCCCCACCACTTCCCGCAGGGCGTCCAGCAAGGTGACCCGCGGCTCCAGGTTCAGGCGATGTTCGCGGCCGTTGATGCGCAGCAGCACCGGCACGGTGGCCGCTGCCTGCGTGGCGCCGGATGGGCGCGCCGGCGTCGCCGCCTCGGCGCCTCCCAGCGGCGCGGCCAGCCCGCCTATGGTGGCCACTGCGGACTGGATGAAGCCGCGCCGCGTCAGCGCTGCGCGGGGAAGTTCGCCGAACGACTTTTCAGGGTCGGAGGAATCGTTTTGCATGGTATGGCGCCTGTCTGGATGTGGCGGCCCGGCATGTGTGCCCGGCCTGATGCGGGCAGGGCCAATGCAAATTCGATACCACGCCACTGCGCGGGCGGGCTTCCCCATGCAGGCCGCCGCGCCGGGTAGCCTGCCGGCAAAAGCCGTGTAATTTTTACAGCCGAGCCATGCATGCCGGTGTAGTTGGCGGCTGACCCGACAATCCTGTACTGTCCGACACTGCCCGTTCCTGACAAAAACCAAGGAGACCCGATGAAGCTTGCTTTCCCTCTTTCCCTGCTGGCCGCCGCCCTGCTGGCCGGCTGCGCCAGCCAGGGCGATACCGTCGCCGCCGATGCCACGCCGCCGATCGTCTTCGTGCACGGCAACGGCGACAGCGCCGCGCTATGGCAAACCACCTACTGGCGCTTCGAGAGCAATGGCTGGCCGCGCTCGCACCTGCATGCGATCAACCTGCCCTATCCGCTGGCGCGCGACGACGACGGCAAGCCGCAGCCCGGCCGCACCTCCACCGCCGAGCACCGGGATTACCTGAAGAAGGAGATCGACCAGGTGCTGCGCCGGACCGGCGCCAGCAAGGTGGTCCTGGTGGGCAACTCGCGCGGCGGCAATGCGATCCGCAACTACATCCAGACCAGCATGCAGCAGACCGGCACTGCGGCCGTGTCCCATGCGGTCCTGGGCGGCACGCCCAACCACGGCGTATGGGCGCGCCCGGGCGAGCGCGAAGGCAATGAATTCGCCGGCACCGGCCCTTTCCTGACCGGCCTGAACGCGCCGAAGAATGCCGCCGGCGATGAAGTCGCCGGCCCGGTGCGCTGGATGACGATACGCTCGGACAACAACGACAAGTTTGCGCAGCCCGACGCCGGCTGGCCGGCAGGCAACGGCAAGCCCACCGGCGTGAGCTTCGCCGGCCCGGAACTGAAAGGCGCGCGCAACGTGGTCATACCCGGCATCGACCACCGCGAAACCTCGTACAGCGCGCCGGCATTCGAGGCGACCTACCGCTTCATCACGGGGCGCGCGCCGGCCCGGCTGGACATTGCGCCCGAGGCGCAGGTGCAGCTGTCCGGCATGGTGACCGGCTCCGGCGTCGATCCGCTGGAGACGAAATCCGGCAACTTCGCCAACAATCTGCCGCTGCCCGGCGCAAAGCTGGAAGTGTATGCAGTGCAGCCGGATGGCCCGGATGCCGGCGCGCGCATCGGCCAGGCGATGCATGTCCAGACCATAGGCGCAGATGGCAAATGGGGACCCTTCCGGGCGCAGCCCAACATGCCCTACGAGTTCGTGATCAGCGCGCCGGGCTATGCAAGCACCCATGTCTACCGCAGCGGCTTTCCGCGCTCCAGCGACATCGTGATACTGCGGCCGGAGCGCATTGCCGAAGCCGACCGCGCCGCGAAGCAGATCGTGATCCTGACCCGGCCGCGCGGCTATCTCGACGCCGGCCGCGACCGCATGCTGCTGGATGGCCGTGCGCCCGCCGGCCTGCCCGCCCGCGGCGGCATGCTGGCGACCAGCAAGCTGCTGCTGCAGGACGCGGCGCCGCGCGCGGTGCAGGCGGAGTTCAATGGCGAACGCCTGGCGGGGCGCAGCTGGAATGCGGCGGACGGCGCCGTGACGGTGCTGGAAATCACCCAGTAAGAACGGCTGGCTCAGCCCTGTTGCGCCGGCGCCGCCAGCGCCGAGCGCACCGTCGGGTAGCGCAGCCGCATGCCCAGCTCCTGCTTGACGCGGTCGTTGCGCAGGCGGCGCGACTCCGACATGAAGGACAGCATCATAGGCGACACCGCCTCGCGCAACTGCGCCCGCGGCAGGCGCGGCGGCCGCGGCAGCTGATGGGCGTCGGCCACCGCATCGAAATAGTCGGCCATGCGCATGTCGCTGTCGTCCACCGCGTGATAGAGGCGCGACGGCGCGCCGCGAAACAGCGTGAGCAAAATCAGCCGCGCCAGGTCGTCGGCATGGATGTGGTTGGTATAGACATCGTCTTCCTCGGCCAGCGCCGGCATGCCCTTCTGCAGCCGCTCCAGCGGCAGCCGGTCCTGGGCATAGATGCCCGGCACCCGCAGTATCGCCAGCCGCCCGCCCGCTTTTTTGGCCCAGCGCCGCAGCACGCGCTCGGCATCGACCCGGCGCACCGCGCGCGGATTGGCCGGCCGCACCGGACGGGTTTCATCGAACACCGCGCCGCCGCAGTCGCCATAGACCCCGGTGGTGCTCACATAAACCAGGCTTGCCCCCTGCGGTAGAATGGCGGCCAGATTGCGGGTGCGGCTGTCGATGGCGCCCGCAGTGGGCGGCGGCGCCAGGTGGATCACATGGCTGGCCAGCCGCGCCAGACGCGCCAGGGTCGCCGGCTGGTCCAGGTTTGCCGTCAGCGGCACCGCGCCGGCCGCGCGCAGTTCGGCATGACGCGCCGGCTGGCTGGTCACCGCATAGACCCGAAAGCGGTCGCGCACCAGCGGCAACAGCCGCATGCCGACGTCGCCGCAACCAATGATCAGCAGCCGTGGCTTGCCGATCTTATTCATGGACAATTTTTTCATCTGCGGGATTGTATGACTTTCCAAGTAACGGTAGAGCCCAGCGGCCGCCAATTCAGCTGCGACGAAGACGAAACCGTGCTGGCCGCGGCGATCCGCGCCGGCGTCGGCCTGCCCTATGGCTGCAAGAACGGCGCCTGCGGCAGCTGCCGCGGCAAGCTGGTCTCGGGCGAGGTCAGCCACCGCGCCCACCAGGAACGGGCGCTGCCGGTAGCCGACGAGGCGCGCGGCTTCGCCCTGTTCTGCTGCGCCGTGCCGCACAGCGACCTGGTGATCGAGGCGCGCGAGGTGCTGGGCATAAGTGAATTTCCGATCAAGAAAATGCCGACCCGGGTGGCGAAGATAGACCGCGTCGCCGACGATGTGATCGTGCTCTCGCTGCAGCTGCCGGCCAACGAGCGGCTGCAGTACCGCGCCGGCCAGTTCATCGAATTCATCCTGAAGGACGGCCGCCGCCGCAGCTACAGCATGGCCAATGCGCCGCATCTGGACGAGCACCTGACGCTGCACATCCGCCACCTGCCGGGCGGCGTCTTCACCGACCATGTGTTCAACACGATGAAGGAGCGCGACATCCTTCGCTTCGAAGGCCCGCTGGGCACCTTCTTCCTGCGCGAGGACAGCAGCAAGCCGATCGTGATGCTGGCTTCCGGCACCGGTTTTGCGCCGATCAAGGCCATGGTCGAGCAGGCGCAGCACAACAAGATGACGCGCCCGATCACGCTGTACTGGGGCGGCCGCCGGCCGCGCGACCTGTACATGGATGCACTGTGCCGCGAATGGGCCGAGACCCTGCCGAATTTCCGCTACGTGCCGGTGGTGTCGGATGCGAAGCCCGAGGACAACTGGCAGGGCCGCACCGGCTTCGTGCATCGCGCCGTGATCGAAGACCTGCCCGACCTGTCCGCCTACCAGGTCTATGCCTGCGGCGCGCCGGCCATGGTGGATGCGGCACAGAACGACTTCACCGCGCAGTGCAGGCTGCCGGCCGACGAGTTCTACGCCGACGCCTTCACCTCGGAAGCCGACCTGGCCGCGCCGTGACTGCGCACGCATGCGGTGCGGGCCGTTTGACGCGCTGCGATAAAAATCATACTATCGCCCGCATGACACATTCACTGACCGCCTCGCGACGCCGCATCCCGCATCCTGAACCCGGGAAGCCGTGCGTGTGAGTGTCAGTCAGTCACCAAGCCACAGGTCAGCCCTGTGGCTTTTTTTTTGATTCATCACGGACCAGCGTGAATAGACGGTTTTCGTAGGGTGTAATACCCGAAGGGCATTGCACCG
This sequence comes from Noviherbaspirillum soli, assembly GCF_015352955.1. Lineage (GTDB taxonomy): Bacteria > Pseudomonadota > Gammaproteobacteria > Burkholderiales > Burkholderiaceae_D > Noviherbaspirillum_A > Noviherbaspirillum_A soli. Next base: position 1,505 of record NZ_JACYOX010000022.1, on the reverse strand, counting down.
CTGTCGCAGACTGCGATGGCATTGCCGGCCGACTTCCTCGATTGATCATGGTGGAATGCCCCTGCGGGGCATTCCACTCTACGAACGCCGTTCGTTCACAATGGTCCGTGAAAAATTTTTTGAACAGGAGTCATCAAATGGAATTCAGCCAGTACGACACCGACGCGCTGCTCTACATCACCAACCGCCCGCCGCTGGTCTTCACCGAAGGCCAGGGCATGTGGCTCACCGACCATACCGGCAAGCGCTATCTCGATTACCTGCAGGGCTGGGCCGTGAACTGCCTGGGCCATTCGCCGCAATGCATACAGGACGCGCTGAGTGCGCAGGCGAAAAAGCTGATCAACCCCTCCCCTGCCTTCTACAACGAGCCGATGGTGACGCTGGCTTCGGCGCTCACCGCCAACTCCTGCTTCGACCGCGTGTTCTTCGCCAACAGCGGCGCCGAAGCCAATGAAAGCGCAATCAAGCTGGCGCGCAAATGGGGCCAGAAGACGCCCAACGAAAAAGGCGAGAGCCGCCACGAGATCATCACCTTCGACCACAGCTTCCACGGCCGCACGCTGGCGACCATGTCGGCCAGCGGCAAGCCCGGCTGGGACAAGATCTTCGCACCGCAGGTATCGGGCTTCCACAAGGCAGACCTGAATGACATCGCCACCGTGGAAAACCTGATCACCGACCGTACCGTGGCGGTAATGCTGGAGCCGGTGCAAGGCGAAGGCGGCGTGATTCCCGCCAGCCGCGAATTCATGCAGGCGCTGAGGAAGCTGACCAAAGAGCGCAATCTGCTGCTGATCGTCGACGAAGTGCAGACCGGCATGGGCAGGACCGGCGAGCTGTTTGCCTACCAGCTGTCAGACATCGAGCCCGACATCATGACCCTGGGCAAGGGCATCGGCGGCGGCGTGCCGCTGTCGGCCATGCTGTGCAAGGAGGAAGTCGCCTGCTTCGAGCCGGGCGACCAGGGCGGCACCTACAACGGCAATCCGTTGATGACGGCGGTGGGCGGCGCGGTGCTCAAGGCGCTGCTGGAGCCGGGCTTCCTGCCGGGCGTGCGCGAGAAAGGCGACTACCTGCGCGGCGAACTGCTGAAACTGACCGAGCGCTTTGGCCTGGTGGGCGAGCGCGGCGAGGGCCTGCTGCGGGCGCTGAAGCTGGGCCGCCCGATCGGCCCGCAGATCGTGGAACTGGCGCGCGACATGGGGCCGGTGGGCCTGCTGCTCAATTCGCCGCGGCCGGATCTGCTGCGCTTCATGCCGGCACTGAATGTGAGCACGGAGGAGATTGACCAGATGATCGCGATGCTGGCGGAGGTGCTGGAAAAGTTGGAGGACTAAGCAGGTTTATTGTCGGTTTTGAGCGGGTCATTATTCTAGGCGGCCTCAAATATGAAGTGCAACACCATTTCTTGTAAAGTGTGCACATGCAGAAACCGACCACTTATCAGCAGCTTCAGCCTGAGGACCGAATTACCATTGCCACGATGAGACAGCGCGGCTTCA
>NZ_JACYOX010000001.1 GCF_015352955.1 Noviherbaspirillum soli | reverse complement strand
TGACGCCGGATCAGCGTCATCGTGGCCAGGCGGACCAGCTGCTGGCCCATCGCAAGGCGGTCTATCAAGCCGCCCGGGCCGCCAAGCCGCAGCGCTGGGCAGGCGCCGTGCGCCATTGGGATCTTGACGAGGTGGTGTATCTGAACCCCGAGCGAAAGGAGGCTTTGCCGGCCGCGATGCCACGTGCTGCATGACTAATTTGGCGACAACTACCTTGACACATACCGCTTTGCAAAAAACGAGAGGCAAAAAAAGGCAAGCCGATGATTGCGCCCCGCGCCCTAGGGTCGACGTGTCAGTTGTAACGCAGCAGGGCGCGGCTGAACTCGCTACCCTGCGCAAATCAGGATGGTATCGTTGGTCGATTTTCTTGATCAGCCAATGGCGCAATTCCCTTCGGGGGTATTGCTCCCTACGACAGACGTCGTAGCTTGTCCTCTGCGTGCCCGCTGAGACGGCGCGCTCAATGGGGAGTCGAACGGGAAACCAACGGCAATTTCACCCATGGGATGCGCCTCTCAAAGCCGCCTTTCAGCAAATCGCCGATCAAGGCGGAGCAGGTCGCATACCCTATATGCTGCGATCCAGGCTGCTATGGCGTCCCGCATCACGAACCAGGAACGCTTGATCACGGCAGGTGCCCAGGCAGGGCATCGAACCAGCGACATGCGTCCCAACCGTCACATCATCCCCGTCCACGCAACGCATCCGCGCATTCCCGGATCAACGCCGGACCACGGTAGATCAGCCCGCTGTACAACTGAACCAGCTTTGCACCGGCCTCTACCTTGGCGCGCGCATCCGCGCCCGAGAGGATGCCGCCGACGCCAATGATGGGCACCGTATCCCCGAGTTCTGCCTTCAATGCCCGGATCACCTGATTCGAGGCTTCGAACACCGGCGCGCCGGACAGGCCACCCGCTTCCTCAGCGTGGGCCATGCCCTTGACCGCCTCCCGCGTGATGGTGGTGTTGGTCGCGATTACCGCGTCAAAACGGTGCCGCAGCAATGCGTCGGCAATGTTCTTCACCTGTTCGCCATCGACGTCCGGCGCGATCTTCAGCGCGATCGGCACATAGCGCTTGTGCTTGTCGGCGAGACGCTGCTGGGCATCCTTCAATGTCGACAGCAGCGCATCGAGTTCGGATGCGCCCTGCAACTGGCGCAGGTTCTTGGTGTTGGGCGAGGAGATATTGACCGTCACATAGCTGGCATACGGATAGACTTTTTCCAGGCAGATCAGGTAGTCGTCGGCAGCCCGCTCGATCGGCGTGTCGGCATTCTTCCCGATGTTCAGGCCCAGCACGCCTTCGCGGTTGCGGTAGAACCTCGACGCCTGCACGTTGCGCACGAAGGCGTCGACGCCGCCATTGTTAAAGCCCATGCGGTTGATGATGGCATTGGCCTCGGGCAGCCGGAACATGCGCGGCTTGGGATTGCCGGGCTGCGCCCGTGGCGTGACCGTGCCGACTTCAATGAAGCCAAAGCCCAGCGCCGCCAGGCCGTCGATATAGGCGCCATCCTTGTCCAGGCCGGCAGCCAGGCCGACCGGGTTGGGAAAGGAGATGCCCATCACCGTGCGCGGATCGGGCAGCGGACGGCGCAGCAGCCGTGTCACGCCCAGGCCGGCCGCACGGCGCAGCGCCGGCAGGGTCAGGTTATGGGCTTCTTCGGGGTCCAGGGAGAACAGCAGCGGGCGGGCGAGGGCGTAGAGAAATTTGTCGGACACGGTCGGGAGGGGAAAATTGCGCAGCCGCTATTGTAGCCGGCCCTCACCGCCCGATCAGCCCCCCATCTCCGACCAGGCGCCGCCGCGCAAGGCCTCGATCGGCCGGAAATTGATCTTGTAGGCCATCTTCGGGCTCTTTTCTATCCAGTAGCCAAGATAGACATAGGGAATGTCCAGCGTGCGCGCCTGGGCGATCTGCCACAGCACGTTGTAGGTGCCGAAGCTGGCGCCCGGCACATCCGGGTCGTAGAAGGTGTAGACCGAGGACAATCCGTCATCGAGCACGTCGATGATGCTGACCATGACCAGCTTGCCGTCCGGTTCGCGAAATTCCACCAGCCGGGTGTTGACCTTGCTCTGCAGCAGGAACTGCGCATACTGGTCGCGGCTGTCCTGATCCATGCCGCCGCCGGCGTGCCGCGCCGACTGGTAGCGCAGGTAGAGGTCGTAATGCTCGTGGACATAGGCCAGGTTGGTGATCAGCGCATTCAGATGTCCGTGCCGGTTCCAGGCACGGCGCTGGCTGCGGTTCGGCTGGAAGTGCCAGGCATGCACCCGCACCGGCGTACAGGCCTGGCAGCCATCGCAATAAGGCCGGTAGGTGAAGATGCCGCTGCGCCGGAAGCCGTTCTTGACCAGTTCCGAATAGACGTCGGCATTGATCAGGTGGGACGGGGTTGCAACTTGCGATCGCGCCTGCCTCTGTTCAAGGTAGCTGCATGGATAGGGCGCCGTCGCGTAGAACTGCAGAGTGGAAAAGGGAAGGTCTTTAAGATGCGTCATCGTGCATACCGGTTTGACAACAAATTGACGGCCTAATGTACACCGGCCACTGGCCTGAAGCAAAAGTTTCAGGCGGGAGCTTGCACAGGATCCACCGGGCGCCAGTCCGTGATGGGCGGCAGCTTGACCGCCTGCCGCAAATGGGCGAGGAACGCAGCGCGCGGCATGGGCGCGGCGCCCAGCGAGGCGAGGTGCCCGGTCTCCTGCTGACAGTCGACCATGGTCACGCCATGGAGTTTCAGGAAATGGACAAGATAGGCCAGCGCCACCTTGGAAGCGTCGGTTTCGCGTGCGAACATCGATTCGCCATAAAACATTCGCCCTATGCATACGCCATAGGCGCCGCCGACCAGCCTGCCGTCGCGCCATAGTTCGGAGGAATGCGCATATCCCATGCGGTGCAGGCCGGTATAGCCCCGGACGATGTCTTCCGATATCCAGGTGCCCGCGCCGTCCCGGCGCGGCGCGGCGCAGGCACGCACCACGGCTTCGAATGCGGAGTCGAACTTCACCTGCCACGGACCGCCCTCGGCCCGGCTTCTGGCGATGCGGCGCAGGGTTTTTTTCAGGCTTGCGGACAGCTTGAAGTGATCCGTGCGGAGCACCATGCGCGGATCGGTGCTCCACCACAGGATGGGTTGCCCCTCGGAATACCAGGGGAAAATGCCATGTTGATAAGCCTGCAGCAGCCGCCATGGCGACAGGTCTGCTCCGGCTGCGAGCAGGCCGGCGGCGCCGTCGGCCTCGGTCAGGGCGGTGGAAACATCGGGAAAGGGGCTGTTGCTGTCTAACCAGGGAATCATCTTGCCTCGCATTTTTTGCACCGTCATGAAGCACTGACATGGTGCGTCCTATTTAACCGTCTTTCTTGCTGTTTTTAAAAGTCAATCAATTCAAGGGTTTATCTTTTGCACCAATTTGGGAATGAAAATTGCTTTTTCCGGCAGTCAAATTTTTATTCTGCACTTAAATTGGGAGTTTTTGGATGGAACCCTTGAAGCACAGCGCTGACACGCTGTTTATTCTGCTCGGCGCAATCATGATTCTGGCAATGCATGCCGGCTTTGCCTTTCTTGAACTGGGAACCGTCCGGCGCAAGAACCAGGTCAATGCGCTGGTCAAAATCTTAGTCGATTTCGCGATTTCGACGATTGCCTATTTCTTTGTCGGCTACAGCGTGGCCTATGGTGTGAGCTTTTTCGTCGGCGCCGACACCCTGGTCCAGCGCAGCGGCTTTGACCTGGTCAAGTTCTTTTTTCTGCTCACCTTTGCGGCGGCGATCCCCGCGATTATTTCCGGCGGCATTGCCGAGCGGGCGCGTTTTCATCCGCAGTCGATTGCCACCGCACTGCTGGTCGGCCTGGTCTATCCCTTTTTCGAAGGCATCGCCTGGAACCAGCGATTTGGCATGCAGGCTGGCCTGAACGCACTTTTCGGCGCGGAATTTCATGATTTTGCCGGCTCCGTGGTGGTGCATGCCTTTGGCGGTTGGGCTGCGCTGCCGGCGGTGCTGCTGCTGGGCGCGCGGCGCGGACGCTATACCAAGGAGGGCGCGATCGCGGCCCATCCGCCGTCGAGCATTCCCTTCCTGGCGCTGGGCGCATGGATCCTGACCGTGGGCTGGTTCGGATTCAATGTGATGAGCGCGCAGACACTGGACAAGATCAACGGCCTGGTCGCGATCAACTCCCTGATGGCCATGGTCGGCGGCACGCTGGTGGCGGTCATGCTGGGCAAGAACGATCCAGGTTTCGCGCATAACGGCCCGTTGGCCGGGCTGGTGGCCGTCTGCGCCGGCTCCGACCTGATGCATCCGCTCGGCGCGCTGGTCACTGGCGGCATGGCAGGCGCAATCTTTGTGTGGATGTTCACCCTGACCCAGAACAAGTGGAAGATCGACGACGTGCTGGGCGTTTGGCCCCTGCATGGCCTGTGCGGCGCCTGGGGCGGCATTGCCGCCGGCATCTTTGGCGCCAAGAGCCTTGGCGGCCTGGGCGGCGTCTCGCTGCTTTCCCAGGTGGCCGGCACGCTGCTGGGCGTGGCCATTGCGCTGGCGGGCAGCTTCGCGATTTATGGCCTGCTGAAGAAACTGCTCGGCCTGCGTCTGGACGCGGAAGAGGAATTCAACGGCGCCGACCTGTCCATACACCGGATTTCGGCATCGCCCGAGCGGGAAACCAACTGGTGATCTGCCGGCCGACGCGCTGCCGCCTTCTCAAGGCTGGCGCATCGGCCTGGTGATGTCGCGCGTATGGAAGCGGAACTCGCCTTCGCCGTTACGGATGCGGGCGAGATCCTCGAACAGGAAGCGCAGGGTCTGGCTGATGGTGGGGAAGGCGATGTCGTCCCACGGAATCTCGTTCTCGGAAAACAGTTTCACTTCCAGGCTTTCGACGCCTGCCTGGTAGTCCAGGTCGAGCAGGGTCGCGAGATAGAACATGTGAACCTGGTGCACATGCGGCACATTGAGCAGCGAAAAAAGCTGGTGAAGTTCGATCCGTGCGCCGGCTTCCTCCTCGGTCTCGCGGGCCGCGGCTTGCGAGGTGGTCTCGGCGTTCTCCATGAAGCCGGCCGGCAGCGTCCAGTAGCCGTAGCGGGGTTCAATCGCACGCCGGCACAGCAATACCTTGGTTTCGCCGTCCGCTTTCCATAAGGGCACGGAGCCAATCACCATCTTCGGATTCTGATAGTGAATGGTGCCGCATTGCGTGCATACATCGCGCAGCCGGTTGTCGTCCTGGGGAATTGTCTGGGTGACAGGATGGGCGCATTCCGAACAGAATTTCATGGGTGGCAGAGTAGTCATGATCAGGCGAAGAGTGTAACACTGCTCCCAAAAGCGCCATGGGTTTGCAATTGACTTCAGCCTTGTATATAATCGATGCCTTCAGACGCGGGGTGGAGCAGTCTGGCAGCTCGTCGGGCTCATAACCCGAAGGTCGTAGGTTCAAATCCTGCCCCCGCAACCAGGATTCATTTCGAAAGGCCCGCAAATGCGGGCCTTTCGTTTTTTTCCGGCGCATTGTTTCAGCGCGCCTGATACCACCACCAGCACAGATACAAGGCGCCAAGCCAGATGGCCACGATCGCTATCGCCCCGGCATAGCTCCTGGGCTTGGCCTTTTCCCTGGCCATCCATTCCTCCGCCTGAGCGCGGCATTGCTCGATCACATGGGCGGGCAGCATGCGCACCGCCAGCCAGATCAGCGAGGGCAGCAGCAATGCATCGTCGACATACCCCAGCACCGGCACGAAGTCCGGAATCAGGTCGATCGGGCTCAGCGCGTAGGCGACAGTAAACACGCACAGGGCCTTGGCCAGAAACGGCGTGTCCCGATGCCGGCGCGCAAACCAGAGCATCACCGCGTCGCGCTTGATGCGCCTGGCCCATGCCCGGACGGATTCGCTGATTGACATAATGACTGGTTCCCTTGTTTTTTGCCGATAGCATAGGCGATATTCGGATGGGTTGTCGCCCATAAAAATCGGAACATGTTTGCGGCAAAACGGAGGGCATGCTCCTTGCCGGCCGGATGAGGCGGCATCCGCGTTACGCTGATCGTCTATTCGTGTCCACGGATCTGTCCACGTCCTTGAAAGCGCCGATGAACCTGCGTCCTGATTCCTGCTTGCCGCAACGATGACCATGCCTGCCGGTGTTGCCTATGCCTTCCTGGCCGCTGTCAGCTTCGGCGCCAGCACACCTTTTGCAAAAACGCTGGTTGGCGCCATCTCGCCGGTGATGCTGGCTGCGCTGCTGTATCTGGGCAGCGGCGTTGGCTTGATGGCGTGGTTTTGCCTGCGAGCGCTTGGCCCGGCTCCCGACCAGACCGCCAGCGCCCGGCTATCGCGGGCCGATCTGCGATGGCTGGCCGGGGCCATTGTGTTTGGCGGCATTGCCGGGCCGGTGTTGCTGATGCTGGGCCTGAACCGCACGCCGGCTTCTGCCGCGTCGCTGCTGCTGAACATGGAAGGGGTGTTGACCTCGATGCTTGCCTGGTTCGTGTTCAGGGAAAACTTCGATCGCCGCATCTTCGCCGGCATGGTGCTGATCGTGGCGGGCGGCGTGGTCCTCGGCTGGGAGCAGCGGCCGCAATTCGGCGTTCCCTGGGGCGCGCTGGCGATCGTTGCCGCCTGCCTCTGCTGGGCCGTCGATAACAATCTGACCCGCAAGATTTCGGCAAGCGACGCGGTCCAGATCGCTGGCATCAAGGGCCTCGTGGCAGGGCTGGTCAATCTGGCCATTGCGCTATCGCTGGGTTCGCCGCTGCCCGCATTGGGCGGCATGCTGAGCGCCGCCGTGATCGGGTTTTGCGGCTACGGCCTGAGCCTGGTCTTTTTCGTGCTTGCCTTGCGAAATCTCGGCGCGGCCCGCACCGGTGCCTATTTTTCCGCGGCGCCTTTTGTCGGCGCGGCCATTTCCCTGTTGATGTTGCGGGAGATCCCGGGCTCGGGCTTCTGGGTGGCCAGCATACTGATGGCGGCCGGCATCTGGCTTCATCTGACTGAAAGACATGTGCACAGGCATACGCACACTGCCATGCAGCACGCCCATGCGCATATGCACGACGAGCATCACCAGCACAAACATGATTTCGCCTGGGATGGCAGCGAGCCCCACACCCACACCCATGATCATGAGCCGATCACCCATAGCCATGCGCATGTGCCTGACATTCATCATCAGCACCGGCATTGAGCGAGCAAGGGAATGACAGCTTGCATTCGCCTTCCGGCAATGCATGCAGGGCGGTTTAAGCAGGCGGACGTGCCGCTGAATCCATCTTGAGCATCTGATGCCGGTCCAACCCCATAACGTGCGATGGAAACGGCGGCTTTTTCCATCCGGCAAGCTATGTATGGGGAATAGCATGAGCCGGCTCGGATTGCGCCGAAAATCGCATTAAAAATTCCAATAGGAAACTTAATGTGTCGGAAATCTTTACACGCGATAAGGGATTTCTTTTATGTATCCGGTAAGCAATTGATCTGAAACAACTTTATTTCCCGGCACAAACATTGCTTTGTTGAATTATTATCATCATTTCGTTTCTGCGCACGCTCATGGGAATGCCTTCCGAACGATTAAGCAAAGCAATGAAGCATGCGCAGCGCTCGCGTTCAATGCGCATCTGCGCAATCTGGGCAGTTTCCACTTTATGCCTGATAGCGCTGCTCTGGAAAGTCACCTCGATTCATTTGAATGACGAGAAGTCCGCGCTGCTCGGGAGCGCCAGGCAAAAGGCCGCGGCCCTGGCAAAAACCCACGCCCGGCAGTTGAGCCATTCGCTCGAACAGGCCGATCAGGCGGCCCTGAGCCTGCAATATGACTGGGAGGAACTGCATCAACCGCAACTGCTCGAGCGCCGGCTGCGGCGCAGCGTGCGTCCCTCGCTTGGCCTGCGGGCGGCCGGCGTGGCTGACAGCACCGGCAAGTTATTGGCGTCGAGCGGCCCGGTGCTGGAAGATGTGGCGCAAACCGGTTTCTTCCTGAGACACAGGGAAAGCCGCGGTGAAGGCTTGCTGGTGAGCCGCGTTCCGGATGGGGCGCTGTCTTCTGCCAGCCTGTTGCTGTCGCGACGGCTCGATGCGGGCAATGGCGGTTTCGATGGCCTGGTGATGTTCGTGGCCGACCCTTCATTCCTGTTGGACTTCGGCGCCGAGGTCGGCCTCGGTGGCCATGACTTTCTCTCGCTCGTCGATAGCGCTGGCCAGGTGCTGCTGAGCAGTGCCTATAGCAGGCCTGGCGTTGTGCAGTCCCCGCTGATGCGCGCCCATGCGTTCGAGGATAGCGCCGGCATCGCGGTGCTGCCGGCCAGCGAATTCGACGACGCTACACGCCGCATCGTCGCCTGGCAGCGCCTGGCCCAGGGCGGCCTGACGGTCGTGGCCGGCTTGTCCGAGAGCGATGTGCTGGCCGTCTATCAGCAAGCCGCACAGCGCCATTACGGCTGGGCGCTGGCTGCGTCACTGTTGCTGCTTGCCGTCGGCGGCGCCGGCCTGCGCCTGTCGCTGCGCCGTGCACGGCGCGAGCGCCGGCGAGCGGAACTGAGCAAGACCTATAGCCTGGCGGTGGACCGTGCCGAGGAAGGCTTCTACACGGTGCGCGCCCTCTATGCCCGTGACGGCAGCCTGTCCGACTTTGTGATCGAGGACTGCAACGAGCGCGGTGCGGAATTGGTGGGCTGGGCCAAGCGCGATCTGGTCGGCAGGCGCTTTCTGCAGCTCTACTCCGGCAGCCATGCGCAACAGTTGCTGTCGGTCTTCGGCGTGGCAATGGAAACAGGCTATTACGAAGATGAAATGCTGGCCTCGCCGCATGGTCCGCTGGGTGCGCGCTGGCTGTCGCGGCGCCTGGTGCGTTCCGGCTCCGAGATTGCGATGACCGTGCGCGACATCACCGAGCGTCGTGCCCAGGAGCAGGCGCTGAGCCAGCTTGCCAATACCGACCCGCTGACCGGCTTGCCCAACCGGCACTGGCTGATGGAGTTCATGCCGCAAGCCATTTCCGGCTGCATCGCAAGCAATAGCAGCATGGCGCTGCTGTTCGTGGACCTCGACGATTTTCGCCACATTAACGACTCGCTCGGCCATGGCATGGGCGACCTGCTGCTGAAGCAGGCCTCGGCACGCCTGAAGTCGCTGGTGCGGGCGAGCGACCATGTGGTGCGCCTGGGCGGCGATGAATTTACCGTGGTGCTGCAGAACGTGCAGGGCAGCGACGATGTTTCGCGTGTGACGCGGCTGGTGATCAAGGCGTTGCAGGAGCCGTTCGAGGTTCCGGGGCAGGGCGAACATGTGGTGCAGGCGTCGGTGGGTGTCTCCATGTATCCGCGCGATGGGGCCGACCGCGACACACTGCTCAAGCATGCCGATCTTGCGCTGTATGCGGCCAAGGCCGAGGGCAAGGGCCGCTTTTCGTTCTACGAGCCTGGCCTGTCCGACAGCCTGATGCGGCGCCTCGGCAAGGAGCAGGCCTTGCGGCGCGCGATCGAGCAGGATCAGTTCATCATGTTCTTCCAGCCACGGGTCAATACGCAGAACGGCGCATTGTGCGGCATGGAAGCCCTGGTGCGCTGGATGCATCCGGAGCGCGGCATGCTCGCGCCCGAGGAGTTCATCCAGATCGCCGAGGATACCGGCCTGATACGCGAGATCGGTTCGACGGTGATTGAAAAGACCATTGCCCAGATTGCGTCCTGGCGCGAACTCGGCCTGCCGGTGCCGCCGGTATCGATCAATGTGTCCGCGCTGCAGTTCGATGAAGGCCACCTGCGGCCGCTGCTGGTGGGCTGCATGAAGCGCTACCGGGTCGACGCCGGGCTGATCGAAATCGAGATCACCGAGTCCAGCATGCTGGGCGGCGGCGATCTGGTGTCGGGACAACTGGCGGCGATACGGCAGCTCGGCATCAAGCTGCTGATCGACGACTTCGGCACGGGTTATTCCTCGCTGTCGCAATTGCAGCGGCTGGAAATGGATGTGCTCAAGATCGACCGCGCCTTCACCTCGCAGTTGCGCAACGAGTCCGGCGCGAACGTGCTCTTCAACGCCATCGTGGTCATGGCGCATGCGCTGGGCATGCGGGTAGTGGCCGAGGGGGTGGAAAGCGTAGGCCAGTTGCGTGCGCTTCAGGCGATGGGCTGCGACGAGGTGCAGGGCTTCTATGTGTCGCGCCCCGTGCCGGCGGCCGAGATGCCGGCGCTGATGCGGCAGGACTGCCTGTTTCCGCCAGTGCGCCCAGAGCTGAAGCTGGTGGCCGGCGAATAAGCCGGGTGCCGGCGCTGTCGCCGGATCCGCCATTTTTTATGACACTGCCACGCATTTCCTCTATAATCCGCCGACCGGACAGGCCCGGCCGCAGACCCCATGCGGCACGGCCAGGACCAAAAACCACAGGTCGTCCCGGTTAGCCTTGCCCGATTTGCACCTCCCGGCCCACGACGATTCTCTTCCAACAAGCGGGCGCCCGGGAGCGGCAGCAACAGTTCACGAAGGGTTCGCCGCGCGTCTTTCGACCGCTGTTGACTTTTGATCTCTGCAAATTGCAACTGAATTGCCGTAGATGAATTGCACATGAATACCGCTGAGGCCAAGAAAGTCCTCGAAACCGCATTGCTTTGCACCAACGAGCCCTTGTCGATCTACGATCTCAAAAAATTGTATGTTTCCGACGACGGTTCCGAGGCCGCGGGTGCCGATACGATCAAGCTGATGCTGGAAGAGTTGCGCCTTGACTGGCGCGGCAAGGGCATCGAGCTGGTGGGCCTGGCTTCCGGCTGGCGCTTCCAGAGCCGGCCGGAAATGAAGGTATTCCTCGAGCGGCTGAACCCGGAAAAGCCGCCGCGCTATTCGCGCGCAACGATGGAAACCCTGGCAATCATCGCCTACCGTCAACCGGTGACGCGGGGCGATATCGAAGAAATCCGCGGCGTGACCGTCAATTCCCAAATCATCAAGATGCTGGAAGACCGTGGCTGGATCGAGGCGATTGGCCATCGGGACGTGCCCGGCCGTCCGGCCCTGTTGGCAACCACAAGGCAGTTTCTCGATGACCTCGGGCTGGCTTCGCTGGACCAGCTGCCGCCTTTGCAGGCGATGAGCAATCCGGACCTTGCCAGCCTGGTGACCCCGATGCCAGGGGCCGCCGACCTGCCTTCCACAGCGCCGTCGCATGCCAGTGCCGCGGAAGCCGATATCCCACTTTCACCCCCAGACCACGCGTCCGAAACCACGGAAGACGCCGCGCCCGGTCAGCAAAACCAAGAACCGACAAATGACCTCGCCTAATCCCAAAACCAAGCAACCGGCCGACATGGCTGACGATTCCGCACGCGAGCGGCAGACCAGCCCGGGCACTGAGGCCGCGGGCGCAGGAGGCGCGCAGGAAGCGGGCGCCGGCCGAGGTCCGCGCACGCCGCGGCCGCTGCGCCGCAGCCGGCCCGGTTCCCGCGAGGACGGACGCCAGGGCGAACCGGTGGCGGGCGCTCCGCGCGGCGGCCAGAGCCGTCAGAACGGCAGGCAAAAGCCGGGCGCCGATGCTGCGCCCGGTCGCAACGGCGGCAAGCCCGGCCGACCGCCGCGCAGTGGCGGTGGCGGTGGCGACACCGATGATGTGTTTTCCTTTGTGACGTCGGAAGCATTCGACAGCATGGCCGACGACGCGCGCGGCGGCCGTGCTCCCGCCAAGGCAGTCCGGCGCGACCTGACTGCGGAAGACGATGCGCCGAAGCTGCACAAGGTGCTGGCCGAGGCCGGCCTGGGGTCGCGTCGCGACATGGAAGAGCTGATCGTCGCCGGACGGGTATCGGTCAATGGCGAACCGGCGCATATCGGTCAGCGCATCCTGCCGACCGACCAGGTGCGCATCAATGGCAAGCTGCTGCAGCGCCGCGTCAGCAAGAAGCCGCCGCGCGTGCTGGTGTATCACAAGCCGGCTGGCGAGATCGTCAGCACCAGCGATCCCGAAGGCCGTCCTTCGGTGTTTGATCGACTGCCGACCATGAAGGCGGCGAAGTGGCTGGCGGTAGGCCGGCTGGACTTCAACACCGAAGGCCTGCTGCTGTTTACCACTTCCGGCGACATCGCCAACCGGCTGATGCATCCGCGCTATGGCATCGACCGCGAATATGCGGTGCGTACCCTGGGCGAACTGGAAGAGGGCATGCGCCAGAAGCTGCTCGCCGGCGTCGAACTGGAAGACGGCCTGGCGCAGTTTTCCAAGATTGCGGACGGCGGCGGCGAGGGCGTCAACAAATGGTACCGGGTCACCATCGGTGAAGGCCGCAACCGCGAAGTGCGGCGCATGTTCGAGGCGGTCGGCCTGACGGTGTCGCGCCTGATCCGCACCCGCTATGGCTCGATGACCCTGCCGCGCGGCCTCAAGCGCGGCCGCTGGGAAGAGATGGAGGAGCATGACGTGCGCGGCCTGATGGCGATGATAGGCATGGACAAGCCTTCCGGCGAGCGCGCGGCGCCACAAGGCCGGCCTGACAGACAGCCGCGCGCGGCAAGTGTCAATCCGTTCGACAACAATCCGCAGCAGCGCCGGGGCCAGCCGGGACAGCGTCCGCGCCAGCCCGATCCATTGCAGACAGCGCTGGGCTTTCCCGGTGCAAACCAGCCGCGCCGCAATGTCGGCGCCGGCCAGGGTCGCGGCATCGACCAGGGGTTTGGACGCGGGCCGCGGCCAACGGGGCAGGGCCGGGGCGGCCCTATGGGCGGCGCCCAGGGCGCGCCGCGCCGTCGCCCCAAGGGTTAAGCGGCAATCGTGGGTATGGACCGCGGTGCGTCGTCTGACGCACCGCGGTATTTCTTATTGCGGCGCATTCTGTAATCCCGTATAATTGAATAGTTAACGAAGGTCGCCGCGACGCACGCAGTATTGCACGGTGGGTAAGCAACATCGTTGCAACAATCGCAAAGCAGCTGGACGTGGCTTGAACGATAAGAAAGATGGGCAGATGCCCATTTTTTTTTTGGCAAACGATTGTGCATCGCTTGCGGCGGCTGGTCAGCAAACATCGGAGAAACGCCTTGCAATTGCTGCAACTGATAGAAAAAACCGTGGTTGGCATGGGTTATGACCTTGTCGATTTCGAGCAGGCCGGCCGTGGCCTGCTGCGTGTATTCATCGACTTCACCGAAGAGGAGGCCGACCGCGGCTTCATTACGGTGGAGGACTGCGAAAAGGTGACGCACCAGCTGCTGCACGTGCTGACGGTCGAGAACGCCAACTACGAGCGGCTGGAAGTGTCGTCGCCCGGGCTGGACCGGCCGCTGAAGAAGCTGGGGGATTACCGCCGTTTCGCGGGGCAGGAGGCGTTGGTGAAGTTGCGCATGCCGATGCCCGGCGCGGCCAACAGGAAGTCCTTCGAGGGCATCCTGCAGGCGCCCGAAGGCGACCAGCTCAAGCTTGAATTTGAAGGAAAAGACGGCCCGGCGATCCTGGAATTTACGATCGCCGATGTGGACAAGGCACGCCTGGTGCCAAAAGTGGATTTTAGGAGTCGCAAAGCATGAGTCGCGAGATTTTATTGTTGGTTGACGCGCTGGCGCGCGAAAAGAACGTGGATAAGGAAGTCGTTTTCGGCGCGCTGGAGCATGCGCTTGCGCAGGCTACCAAGAAGCGCTACGAAGGCGACGTCGATATCCGCGTCTCGATCGACCGCGACAATGGCGAATTCGAAACCTTCCGCCGCTGGCACGTCGTGCCCGACGAAGCCGGCCTGCAGCTGCCCGACCAGGAAATCCTGCTATTCGAAGCCAAGGACCAGATTTCCGATATCGAGGTCGACGATTTCATCGAAGAGCCGATCGAATCGGTCGAGTTCGGCCGCCGCTTTGCGCAGGACACCAAGCAGGTGGTTCTGCAACGCATCCGCGATGCCGAGCGCGAGCAGATCCTGGCCGACTTCCTGGAGCGCGGCGACGCGCTGGTGACCGGCACGATCAAGCGCATGGAGCGCGGCGATGCGATCGTCGAGTCCGGCAAGATCGAGGCGCGGCTGCCGCGCGACCAGATGATCCCGAAGGAGAATCTGCGCATCGGCGACCGTGTCCGCGCCTATATCCAGCGCATCGAGCGCAATGCCCGCGGCCCGCAGGTGATCCTGTCGCGCACCGCGCCTGAATTCATCATGAAGCTGTTCGAGCTGGAAGTGCCCGAGATCGAGCAGGGCCTGCTGGAGATCAAATCGGCAGCACGCGACCCCGGCGTGCGCGCCAAGATCGCGGTGTTCACCAATGACAAGCGGATCGACCCGATCGGCACCTGCGTCGGCATGCGCGGTTCGCGCGTGCAGGCAGTGACCGGCGAGTTGGGCGGAGAGCGGGTCGACATCGTGCTGTGGTCGGAAGACCCGGCGCAGTTCGTCATCGGCGCGCTGGCGCCGGCCAATGTATCGTCCATCATGGTGGACGAGGAAAAGCATGCAATGGACGTGGTGGTCGACGAGGAAAACCTGGCAATCGCCATCGGTCGCGGCGGCCAGAACGTGCGTCTCGCCGCCGAGCTGACCGGCTGGCAGATCAACATCATGACGGCCGAGGAATCGGCCGACAAGGCTGCCCAGGAAACCGCCGCGGTGCGCGTCCTGTTCATGGACAAGCTCGACGTCGACCAGGAAGTCGCCGATATCCTGGCCAGCGAAGGTTTCTCCAGCCTGGAAGAGATCGCCTATGTGCCGATCACCGAAATGCTGGAAATCGAGTCGTTCGATGAAGATACCGTTAACGAACTGCGCAACCGTGCCCGCGACGCGCTGGTGACCGAGGCGATCGCTTCCGAGGAAGGCCTGGAAGGCATGGAAGAGGGCCTGGTCGGCCTGGATGGCATGGACCGCGTCACCGCGGGCAAGCTGGGACTGGCCGGTGTGAAGACACTGGAGCAGTTTTCCGCGCTGGCCTACGATGAATTTGGGGCAATACTGGCGCTGCCGGCAGACCGCGCGCGCCAGCTGATAGACAATGCATTCGAAGATGTGAGCGATGAGGAGATGAAGCTGATCGACTTGAAGTACGACGATCGCGCCAAGGCCATGCAGGCCAAGGCGTGGAGCCTGGCAGCTGTCAAGTAAGCCGGTTCCCACATCATCCACCGCGTCACATAGAAAAGAGGACTGAATGGCGAGTACCAACGTAGCCCAATTTGCCACCGAGCTCAAAATGCCGGCCGACCTGCTGTTGACCCAACTGCGCGCAGCCGGCGTCGAGAAGAGCTCGACCTCCGACCAGCTTTCCAAGGAAGACAAGGACAAGCTTCTCGGTCATCTGCGTCGCGCGCATGGTGTGGCGCCGGACAGCGAAAAGAAGAAGATCACCCTGACCCGCAAGGAAACCACCGAGATCAAGCAGGCCGACGCCACCGGCAAGTCGCGCACGATCCAGGTGGAAGTGCGCAAGAAGCGTACTTTCGTCCAGCGTGCCGAGCCGGTCGCGGAAGAAGTGCCGGCGGCGCAGGCTGCCGCGCCGGTCGTTGACCCGGCCGAAGCCGCCCGCCGCGAGGAAGAGGCGCGCCGCCAGGCTGCCGAGCAGGCTGCGCGCCAGCAGGCTGAATTGCGCGAGCGCCAGGAACGCCTGGCCGCGCTGGAAGCCGAGCGCCTTGCACAGGAAGAAGCCGAGGCGCGCGCTGCGCAGAAAGCCGCTGCCGAAAAGGCCGCGGCCGAAGCCAATGCCCGTCGCGCTGCCGCTCAGGCCCAGACCACGCAGGCCAAAGCGCCTGCCGCGCCGCCCACGCCTGATCCGGCCGCCGAGGAAGCCAAGCGCGCTGCCGAAGAGGAAGCACGCAAGAAACGCGAGCAGGATGCCAAGGAGGCCGCCGAGCGCGCGGCCGCCGTCGAGCGCGCCCGCAAGGCGGTCGCCGACGAAGTTGCGCAGATCAAGGCGATGATGAATGCGCCGCGCCGCGTGATCAAGGCGCCGGAGCCGGCGCCCGCGCCGGTCGCCAAAGCCAAGCCGCAGGAAGGCACGCTGCACAAGCCTGCCGACAAGAAGACCGAGGTCAAGAAGGATGACAAGAAGCCGGCCGCAACGCCGGACAAGAAGTCCATCAAGTCGGCCAATGTGTCGTCGACCTGGCAGGACGACGCCAAGAAGCGCGGCCCCGGCATCAAGACCCGTGGCGCCCCGAGCGGCGGCGGCGGTCGCGATGGCTGGCGCTCGGGTCCGCGCGGCGGTCGCCGCGGCGGCCATTCGGAAGACCGCGAAAGCAACTTCCAGGTGCCGACCGAAGCCGTGGTCAAGGACATCAGCGTGCCGGAAACCATCACCGTGGCCGAACTGGCGCACAAGATGGCGGTCAAGGCATCCGAGGTCATCAAGCATTTGATGAAGCTGGGCCAGATGGTCACCATCAACCAGGTGCTGGACCAGGAAACCGCGATGATTCTGGTCGAGGAAATGGGCCACACCGCGCATGCGGCCAAGCTGGATGATCCCGAGGCCCTGCTGCAGGACGGCGCCGAGCATGCCGACGCCGAGCAGCTCGATCGTGCGCCGGTCGTGACCGTCATGGGTCACGTCGACCATGGCAAGACCTCGCTGCTGGACTATATCCGTCGCGCCAAGGTGGCATCCGGCGAGGCTGGCGGCATTACCCAGCACATCGGCGCCTACCATGTGCAGACGCCGCGCGGCATGATCACCTTCCTCGACACCCCGGGCCACGAGGCGTTCACCGCCATGCGTGCCCGCGGCGCCAAGGCGACCGACATCGTCATCCTGGTGGTGGCGGCGGACGACGGCGTGATGCCGCAGACCAAGGAAGCGATCGCCCATGCGAAGGCGGCCGGCGTGCCGCTGGTGGTGGCGATCAACAAGATCGACAAGCCGGGCGGCAACCTCGATCGCGTGACCCAGGAACTGGTCGCCGAGCAGGTCGTGCCGGAAGAATACGGCGGCGATTCGCCGTTCGTCCCGGTGTCGGCCAAGACCGGCCAGGGCGTGGACGACCTGCTGGAGCAGGTGCTGCTGCAGGCCGAGGTTCTGGAGCTGAAGGCGCCGGTGGATGCGCCTGCACGTGGCCTGGTGATCGAAGCCAAGCTGGACAAGGGCCGCGGCCCGGTGGCCACCATCCTGGTGCAGTCGGGCACCCTGAAGCGCGGCGACGTCGTGCTGGCGGGTTCGGCCTATGGCCGCGTCCGTGCGATGCTGGACGAGAATGGCAAGTCGATTGCCGAGGCTGGTCCGTCGCTGCCGGTGGAAATCCAGGGCCTGACCGAGGTGCCGAATGCCGGCGAGGAAGTCATGGTCATGACCGACGAGCGCAAGGCGCGTGAAATCGGCCTGTTCCGCCAGGGCAAGTTCCGCGACGTGAAGCTGGCCAAGCAGCAGGCCGCCAAGCTGGAAAACATGTTCGAGCAGATGGCCGAAGGCGAAGTCAAGTCGTTGCCGATGATTATCAAGACCGACGTCCAGGGTTCGCAGGAAGCGCTGGTGCACTCGATGCAGAAACTGTCCACCAGCGAAGTGCGGGTGCAGGTGGTGCATGCGGGCGTCGGTGGCATTACCGAGTCCGACGTCAACCTGGCGGTTGCGTCCAAGGCGGTCATCATCGGCTTCAACACCCGGGCCGATGCCCAGGCCCGCAAGCTGGCCGAAGCCAACGGCGTCGACATCCGTTACTACAACATCATTTACGATGCGGTGGACGAGATCAAGGCGGCGATGTCGGGCATGCTGGCGCCGGAGAAGCGCGAGAACAATATCGGCCTGGTCGAGATCCGCCAGGTCATCATGGTCAGCAAGGTTGGCGCGATTGCAGGCTGCTACGTGCTCGAGGGCATTGCCCGCCGTGGCGCGTCGGCCCGCCTGCTGCGCAACAATGTCGTGGTCTGGACCGGCGAACTCGATTCGCTGAAGCGCTTCAAGGATGACGTCAAGGAAGTCAAGTCGGGCTTCGAATGCGGCCTGACGCTGAAGAACTTCAACGACATCAAGGAAGGCGACCAGCTCGAGCTGTACGAAGTGCAGGAAGTGGCGCGCACGCTGTAAGGCGAGAGCGTCAAGACCCGTCGGGATTCCGCGGTGTACGATGTGCATCGCCGGGTCCCGATTTTTTTGCTGGATAGCGACACGCCCGCACTGCTGCGGCGAGGGTTCAGCGAAGACGCCGCCCGGTAACATGCCAGGCCAGCCTGGATGCCCGTCCTCCAGGCTGCGAGCCGCTCAGGCTGCAACGGTGCGCCTTGTTTTCCGCGCCATCCATCAACCACCCAACATCCATCATCATGGCCAAACACAGTAAAACCATACCGGCCCGCGGATTGCGCGTGGCCGACCAGATCCAGCGCGACCTGGCCGAAATCATTGCCTATGAACTGAAAGACCCGCGGGTCGGCATGATCACGATTACCGAAGTGCAGCTGACCCCCGATTACGCCCATGCCAAGGTGTTCTTCACCACGCTGGCGGACGATCCGGAAGTGGTGAAGAACACCGTGCAGGGCCTGTCCAAGGCTGCTGGCTATATCCGGCTCACGCTGGGCAAGCGGCTGACCATCCACACCCTGCCGGAACTGCATTTCGTGCATGACCGCTCGACTGCGCGCGGCGCCGCGCTGTCCAAGCTGATCGACGAAGCCAATGCAAGCCGTGCGCTGGACGCGGATGAAGACTGAGGCACGCAGGAAGCGGGTGCCGGTGCACGGCGTTTTATTGCTCGACAAGCCGGAAGGCCTGTCGTCCAACGACGCGCTGGTGCGCGCAAAGCGCCTGCTAAATGCCGAAAAGGCCGGCCATACCGGCACGCTGGATCCGTTCGCCACCGGCCTGCTGCCGCTGTGCTTCGGCGAGGCCACCAAGTTCTCGCAGGATTTGCTGGAAGCCGACAAGACTTATGAGACAACCGTGCACCTGGGCGTGCGCACCAACACCGGTGACACCGAGGGCGAAGTGATCGGCACGGCCGGGGTTGAGGTGACATCGGCGCAGATCGAAGCCGTGCTGGCGCAATTTCGCGGGCCGATCGCCCAGGTTCCGCCGATGCATTCGGCACTGAAGCGCGACGGCCGGCCATTGTATGAATATGCCCGCGCCGGCATCACGCTGGAACGCGAAGCGCGCCAGGTGGTCATACATTCACTGGCCTTGCTGTCCTATGAAGCACCGCTGCTGCGGCTGGCGGTGACCTGCAGCAAGGGAACCTACATCCGGGTGCTGGGCGAGGATATCGGCGCGGCGCTCGGCTGCGGCGCGCACCTGAAAACCCTGCGCCGCACCGCGGTCGGCCGGCTCACGCTGGAAGGCGCGATGACGCTGGACCAGCTGGACGCGCTGGACGAGCCAGGGCGTGCCGCCGCGCTGGCGCCGGTGGATGCGCTGCTGTCGAGTTTCCCGTTACTGAACCTGGACGACGAGCTGGCCCGCCGCTTCCTGCATGGCCAGCGCCTGGCGCTTGGCCAGTCGGGCATCGGGGCGCTGCCGCCGGCAGGCCGGGTCAAGGTGTACCGCCAGAGCGACGCCCGGCTGCTGGGCGTTGCGCAGCTGATGGAATACGGCGTGCTCGCGCCGGAACGGCTGGTGCTCGCCGGATAAGGTACCGATATCCTGTTGCAGACTTTCCCCTTGCGTCGGCAACTCGTTGAAATAAAGGGATTTTTCCGGAGTTTCGTGCGCCGCAGCATGATACAATGCGCGTCTTCCGTAATTCCGCCACATTCGCAGACAAGAGATCATGTCAAATACCAAACGCGCAATACGCAACATCGCCATCATCGCCCACGTCGATCACGGCAAAACCACGCTGGTTGACCAGCTGCTTCGCCAGTCCGGCACCTTCCGCGAGAACCAGCATGTTGATGCGCGCGTGATGGACTCCAACGACCTCGAAAAAGAACGCGGCATCACGATTCTGGCCAAGAACTGCGCGGTCGAATACAACGACACCCATATCAACATCGTCGACACCCCGGGCCACGCCGACTTCGGTGGCGAGGTCGAGCGCGTGCTGTCCATGGTCGACAGCGTGCTGCTGCTGGTGGATGCGGTGGAAGGCCCGATGCCGCAGACCCGTTTCGTGACCCGCAAGGCGCTGGCCCTGGGCCTGAAGCCCATCGTCGTGGTCAACAAGATCGACCGTCCGGGCGCCCGTCCTGACTGGGTGATCAACGCCACCTTCGAACTGTTCGACAAGCTGGGCGCCACCGAAGAGCAGCTCGACTTCCCGGTCGTGTTCGCGTCGGCCCTGAACGGCTACGCCAGCCTCGATTCCGAAGTGCGCGAAGGCGACATGAAGCCGCTGTTCGACGCCGTGCTGCAGCACGTTCCCGTGCGCGACGACGATCCGGACGGTCCGCTGCAACTGCAGATTTCCTCGCTCGACTATTCCTCCTACGTGGGCAAGATCGGCATTGGCCGCATCACCCGCGGCCGCGTCAAGGCGCTGCAGGACGTGATCATCATGAACGGCCCGGACAGCACGCCGCAGAAGGCGCGCATCAACCAGGTGCTGAACTTCAAGGGCCTGGAGCGGGTGCTGGTCGATGAAGCCGTCGCCGGCGACATCGTGCTGATCAACGGCATCGAGGAACTGGGCATCGGCACCACCGTCTGCGCGCCGGACACCCCGGATGCGCTGCCGATGCTGAAGGTCGACGAGCCGACGCTGACCATGAACTTCATGGTCAACAGCTCGCCGCTGGCCGGCCGCGAAGGCAAGTTCGTCACCAGCCGCCAGCTGCGTGACCGCCTCGAGCGCGAACTGAAGGCAAACGTCGCGCTGCGCGTCTCGCCCACCGACGACGACACCGTGTTCGAAGTCTCGGGCCGCGGCGAACTGCACCTGACCATCCTGATCGAGAACATGCGCCGCGAAGGCTACGAGCTGGCCGTGTCGCGTCCGCGCGTGGTGTTCAAGATGGTGGATGGCGTGCGCCACGAGCCGTTCGAGCTGCTGTCGGTGGACGTCGAGGAAAACCACCAGGGCGGCGTGATGGAAGAACTGGGCCGCCGTCGTGGCGACCTGCAGGACATGCAGCCGGACGGCAAGGGCCGTGTCCGCCTGGAATACAAGATCCCGGCACGCGGCCTGATCGGCTTCCAGGGCGAATTCATGACCCTGACCCGCGGCACCGGCCTGATGAGCCACATCTTCGACGAATACGCAGCCGTCGACAGCTCCAAGGGCGAGATGGTTGGCCGCCGTAACGGCGTGCTGATCTCGCAGGACGACGGCGCCGCCGTGGCCTATGCGCTGTGGAAGCTGCAGGATCGCGGCCGCATGTTCGTGGTCCACAACGACCCGGTGTACGAGGGCATGATCATCGGCATCCACTCCCGCGACAATGACCTGGTGGTCAACCCTATCAAGGGCAAGCAGCTGACCAACGTGCGCGCCTCCGGCACCGACGAAGCAGTGCGCCTGGTGCCGCCGGTCCAGCTGTCGCTTGAATACGCGGTGGAATTCATCGAGGACGACGAACTGGTGGAAATTACGCCCAAGAGCATCCGCCTGCGCAAGCGCTATCTGAAGGAACACGAGCGCAAGAAGGCGTCGCGCGAAGCAGCGTAAGAAGTACGGTCGGACAGATTTCCGGCTACAGCCCGCGGAATACCGGATGCATGCAAACCGGGTGCCGCGGGTTTTTTTTGATGTCATCCCGGCATGGCGGCTGGCTGGTGCCGCGCAATGAAACAGTGTTTCACTAAGCTGTTGAATGTGCTAACGTCAGGCCTACAATTTCCGAAGCGAGCCGCGCGCCCGTTCTTGCGATGCGGCCTATCCAGATCATGAGCACTTCCTCACTTCCCGTGACCGACGACAACCTCGACCCGGCGGATGACAGCGCCCGCACTGGCGAAGACCGTTACTACATCACCGCGCTGGCGCGCGGCCTTGAAGTACTTTCCTGCTTCCGTTCGGGTGACAGGTCGCTGTCGAACCAGCAGATCGCCGAGCGCTGCGGCCTTCCGAAGTCCACCATCACCCGCATTACCTATACCCTGACCAAGCTTGGCTACCTGGTGCAGTTGCCTGACGGCGGCCGGTTCGCGCTGGGCAACGCCACGCTGGCACTGGGCAGCGCCACGCTGGCGCGGATGGACGTGCGCCAGCTGGCCCGGCCGCTGATGCATGAGTTGGCCGAGTTCTCGGGCGCCACCGTCGCCATTGCGGTGCGCGACAAGCTGTCGATGATCTACGTCGAGGTGTCGCACAGCACCGCGGCTCTGGCGCTGACGCTGCAGGTGGGCTCGCGCATTCCGCTGGCGACATCGGCAATCGGCCGCGCCTATATGGCGCGGGCCAGCGAGCAGGAGCGGGAAGAGATACTGGACCGCGCGCGCGAACTGGACGACCAGGCCTATGCCAATGTCGTGGCCGGCCTGGAAAAGGCGCTGGCGGACGACCGGGAGTATGGCTGCGCCACGTCCTTTGGCGACTGGCAGAAGGATGTGAATGGCATTGCGCTGGGCTTTCGTCCTGTCAGCGGCAATTCCGCGATGGCGATCAATTGCGGCGGGCCGTCGACCACGCTGTCGCGGGAATTCCTGTTGAATGAAGTGCGGCCACGGCTTCTGGAGTTGGCGCAGCGGCTGGAAGGGAGCGCGGGGCGCTGACTGCCGGTTCGGTATTGCAATTGCCCTAAGTCCGTCATCTCCGTACAATTGCGCCGTTCTGGTGCCCGCGGACATGTCCATGTCCGCAGTTAAACGGGAAACACGAAGTCCGCGCCGTTCTTCCACGGCGCGCGTCCAGCGTGTGCTGCCCCCGCAACGGTAAAGCAAGCGCCGCAGCAATGCGGCTGGCCTTTTTTCAAAACCACTGTGCCTAGGGTATGGGAAGGTGAAAGGTCCGTCTTGCCAGCCCGGATACCGGCCAGAGCAGGTGGAAGCAGTCCGTGCGACTGCATGGCCGAAGGCAAGCACTGTCCGTCGGTCACGCAGGCTGCAATCCTGTCTTCCGTTCCATCCGGCCCGCGGGGAAGCAGGCCGGTTGCCCTTTCGCCATCAAACCATGACTTCGACTCGTTCTCCGGACGTGGGCTTCTTCCACGCGCCGTTTCTTGCAGCCGCCATCGCCGCTGCATTTCCCTTGTCCACCCTGGCCCAGCAAACCGACGGCGCATTGCCGGCGGTGCAGGTGACCGCCACCCGTGTGCCACAGCAGGTGCGCGATGTGCTGACTGACAACGTCGTCATCACCGCGGAGCAGATCGCCGCTTCCGGCCAGACCAGCCTGGTCGATCTGCTGCAGCAGCAGCGCGGACTGGAGATGTCGCGCAATGGCGGGCCGGGCACTGCCGCCTCGGTATTCCTGCGCGGCGCCAGCAATGTCCAGAACGTGGTGCTGGTCGACGGCGTGCGCGTCGGGTCGTCCACCCTGGGCGGCGCCACCTGGTCGGCGCTGCCGCTGTCGCAGATCGACCGGATCGAGATTGTCTATGGTCCGCTGTCGACGATGTATGGCGCCGATGCGGTGGGCGGCGTCGTGCAGATCTTCACCAAGAAGGGCGAACGCGCACCCAGCCTGACCGTTGGCGCCGGCCTGGGCAGTTATGGCGCCCGCACCCTCGAAGCCGGACTGTCCGGGGCGACCGGCGGCGAGCATGCCGTCAGGTATTCGGTCAATGTGGCGCGTGAACGGGCGGACGGCTTCTCCGCGACCCGGCCGCAAAGCTTTTCCTTTAATCCGGACAAGGATGGCTATACCCGGGAAAGCGCCAGCGGCCAGCTGGGAATGGACCTGGCCAAAGGCCACGAGATCGGCCTGACCTTCCTGCACAGCCGGCTGGAAGCCGAATACGACGCTGGCCCGTCCGCCGTCAACGATCGTTCGATCAGCCATGTCGGCGCCTATTCGCTGTACAGCCGCAATCAGCTGCTGCCGAACTGGACCAGCCTGCTGCGCTTCTCCAGTGGCCTGGACAGGGCCAGGGATATTTCCGCATACGGCATCGATACGGCCAGGACCAGGCAGGACGCATTGACCTGGCAGAACGACATCGCGATCGGCAGCGACCTGGCGCAAGTCCTGCTCGAACGCCGCATCGAGCATGTCGACTCGAGCAACTTCAGCGCCGACAGCCGCGCCACGAATGCGATCGCTGCCAGCTACCAGATGCGTCGCGGCGCCCACATGGCCAGCGCCAGCCTGCGCAACGATGACAGCTCGCAGTACGGTTCGAAAACCACCGGCAACCTTGGCTACGGATACCGGATCACGGATGCGCTGCGCGTCAATGCCAGCGCCGGCACCAGCTTCCGCGCGCCGACCTATAACGAGTTGTACTTTCCCGGCTACGGCGTACCCGCCAACCGCCCCGAACGCGGCCGCAATGTGGAAGCGGGCGTGTATTACGAGAAGGGCGGCGACCGTTTCAGCGCGGTGTTTTACCGTAACCGCGTCTCCGACCTGATCGTCTATGCCGCCGAATGCCCGGTTGCGCCGGAAAACTATCCCTTCGGCTGCGCCTACAACGTCAACCAGGCCTTACTGACCGGCGTGACGCTGGGCGCGTCGACCCGCTTCGGCCCGTACACGCTGCGCGGGTCACTGGACTTCCAGAATCCGCGCGACGAGACCACCGACCTGCTGTTGCCGCGCCGCGCCAGGAGGCATGGAACGGTAGCGCTCGAGTACGCCGCCGGCGCGCTCTCCGGCGGCGTGGAAACCCGTTTCGCCAGCCGTCGCTATGATGATGGCGCCAACACCACCGCGCTGGCCGGCTATGGCCTGCTGAACCTGTATGCCAGCTACCAGCTCGGCCGCGACTGGTCGGTGTATGGCCGCTGGAACAACATCCTCGACAAGAACTACGAGCTGGCAAGCGGCTATGCCACCGCCGGCTCGAACGTGTTCGTCGGCGTGCGCTACACCTTGCGCTGATGGCCTGAATCGCCATCGCCCGGAGTCTGCGCGGCTGGCGCGCCCGGCACGCCGGCCGCGCCCAGCTTGGCGTTGTACATCCGGATGTCGGCGATCCGCGCGGCATTGGCCAGCGAGCCGCTGGCCAGGCGCATCGCATGTCCTAGGCCGGCGCGGATGCCGGCGCCGGCCAGCGCCTGCCGGATCTTTTCGGCGGCCTGGCCGCCCTGCTGCGCATTCACGCCGCGCAGCAGCAGGGCGAAGCGGGCCGGGCCGACCCTGGCCAGGCCATCCTGCTCGCGCACATGGCTCTTGAGCAAGTGGGCAACCCGGTTCAGGGTATTGTCCCAGTCGACCGAACCGGCGCCGTCGGCGCCGTTTTCCGGCTCATTCAGTTCCACCATCATCGCCAGCGCATCGGCGTCTTCCTGCTTCAGCGCTGCTTCCTCTTCTTCCAGCAATACCTGCCAGCCGTGCTGGTTCGGCAGACCGGTCAGGTGGTCGATATTGGCCGGCGGCCTCGTCCTGGCCGGCGCTGACCGCTGGTCGACGAGCTTGAAGGAATGGGCGACCAGGGTATTGATGGTACGGGAGATGGTCTTGACCAGCTGGCGCTGGGCAGCGCTGAAAGGCGGCATCGGCTCGGGATGAACGCCGCAGATGGTGCCCAGCAACTCCCCCCGCCACGACAGCATCGGATAGCCGATATAGGCGCCGATCGGGATCGTGGTTCTGACCGGCGCTTCGGCCAGCACCGGATTGGCGGCGGCGTCTTCGGCAAAGCAGCAGCCATAATGCTCCAGCACCCGGATGCAGAGGGTGTCGGGCCAGGGAAAACTGTCGCCCGCCTTGACGCGGTTCTGCGTGTCATCAGCCTGGATCACGGTCCAGGAACTGCCGGCCAGCCGTCCCACCATCCACAGCCGCATCGGCACCACCAGCCGCAGGCAGCCCAGCAGGGCTGGCAGCGATTCCTGCAGCGAGGCGTAGGGAAGCATGGCATCGATAGGTACTTTCATTGCAACTCCTTGCGGCGCTGCGGTTGGCGCCACCGTCTCCGATCATCGTTCTTGCCGGGGTGTCATGCACCGCCATGACTCACCTTAACGCATCGGCTCCCGCCGAGGGTGCGTCCGGACCCGCATCCGGCCTGCGGTGGCTCAATACTGCGCTGTTTTCCGGCGAATTTTTCCAGGCACATAAACTGCTAACAGGAATAAACTTGACCGTGCAGTCAGGATTTATGTTCGTTGTACGGCTACACTCATTGAGGAGTCGAACCCATGTCCGCCCATATTGTTTTGACGTCGCATACACCCGGCCGAGGGGACAAGGCCGCCCATCCGATCCGCTGGGGCGCGGCCACGCCGCAGGAGCGCGGACCCATCGTCGCCAGCGTCAGCGCCGGCAACCACCGCAATGCCATCGGCACCCACTCCGGCGCCTATGCGATCTACCGGGCGCTGGCGGTAGCTTCCGGCAACCTCAACCGCGACCACCGGCCCGACTTCACCGACACCACGCCGGCCGAGTCGGTCGGACCGCATCCGCAGTGGGCCGATGCCGGCAAGATCGTCTCGCTCGACCCCTACGGCCACATGGCGGCCAGCGCATTCGACAGGGAAATCGCCGCCGGTCTCGATATCCGTCCGACCATCGCCATCACCAAGGCCCACATCAACATGCCCGAGCTGCGGGCAGCCATCGACGCCGGCCGCCTGAAGCCGGATGGCGAGATCCTGTTCGCCAACGGCGACGCCCGCGTCACCAAGGCGGCGATCGACCCGGTCTGGTACCTGCCGGGACTGGCGGAGCGCTTCGGCATCAGGGAAAGCGCCTTGCGCCGCAACCTGTTCGAGCAGACCGGCGGCATGTTCCCCGAACTGGTCACGCGGCCGGACCTGAAGGTGTTCCTGCCGCCGATCGGCGGCATGACGCTGTACTGCTTTGGCGATATCGAACAGCTGGGCAAGCCGGAAACCCGGGTCGCCTGCCGGGTGCATGACGAATGCAACGGCTCGGACGTGTTCGGTTCCGACATCTGCACCTGCCGTCCCTACCTGGCCCATGGCATCGAGGTCTGCATCGAGATGGCGCAGCAGGGCGGCGTCGGCCTGGTGATCTATAACCGCAAGGAAGGCCGGGCGCTGGGCGAGGTGACCAAGTTCCTGGTCTACAACGCCCGCAAGCGCCAGGTCGGCGGCGACCGCGCCGAGACCTATTTCACCCGCACCGAATGCGTGGCCGGCGTGCAGGACATGCGCTTCCAGGAACTGATGCCGGACGTGTTCCACTGGCTGGGCATCAAGCGCATCGACCGCTGGGCATCGATGAGCAACATGAAGCATGGCGCGCTGGTGGAGCAGGGCATCGAGGTGGTGGAGCGGGTGCCGATTCCGGACGAGCTGATCCCGGCCGACGCCCGGGTGGAAATGGATGCCAAGGTGGCCGCCGGCTATTTCTCGACCATTGCGCCGGCCAGCATCGAGGAACTGGCCGTGCCGAAGGGCAGGGGGCTGGCCGAATGAACGATGCCGCTTCCTCCCTGCTCTGCGCGCAGGCGGTGCGCAGCCACTGCGCGCAGATCATGCGTCTGGCCGAGCGCGATGCCGCGCCGCATTTCCGCTGGCATCCGGAGCGGCTGCCGCAGGCGGCCGCCTATGTCGCCGACACCATACGCCGGCGCTATCCCGACCTGAACGTGCCTTACCACAGCCGCTGGCGGCATTTCGAGGCGGGCGGCGTCGACCGCTGGCGCGCACTGGCCGACAGCGTGCCGATGGACGCCGCCGAACGGGCGCGGGTGCGCATCGACCTGGTGATACCGAGCGTGCTGCTCGATGCCGGCGCCGGGCCCGACTGGCATTACGACGACGCCGCCAACGGCATGCGGCTGGCGCGTTCGGAGGGCCTGGGCGTGGCCAGCCTGGCGCTGTTTGCGGGCGGCGCCCTGTCGGACGATGCGGCGCAGCCGCTGCGCACCGATGCCGCCGCATTGGCCCGCTTCGACGCAGCGGCGCTGGCGCGTGCTTTCCAGGTGGGGCCAAACAATCCCCTGGTGGGCCTGGAAGGGCGGGCCGGCCTGCTGCGCCGCCTCGGTGAGGTGATGGCCGCTGCGCCCGGCCTGTTCGGCAGTCCGGCGCGGCTGGGCAACCTGTACGACAGCATTGCCGCGCGCGCCGACAATGGCCGCGTCGAGGCGGGCGCGGTGCTCAAGCTGCTGCTCGATGTGCTCGGGCCGGTATGGCCGGGACGGCTGACGCAGGACGGCGTCAACCTCGGCGACTGCTGGCGCCACCCCGGTACCGACGACGGCCTGGCGCCGTTCCACAAGCTGACCCAGTGGCTGACCTATTCGCTGCTGGAGCCGCTGGAGGAAGCCGGCCTGGTCGTGACCGGCCTGGACCAGCTGACCGGCCTGCCGGAATACCGCAATGGCGGACTGCTGCTGGACTTTGGCATAATCACGCCCCGCGACCCCTCCTTCACCAGTCGCCTGCTGACCGTGGACGAGCCGGCGGTGGTGGAATGGCGGGCGCTGACCGTGATTGCCCTGGACCGGCTGGCCGATGCGGTGCGCGCCGAACTGGGCGTGACGGCGGCGCAGTTTCCGCTGGCGCGCATCCTGGAAGGCGGCACCTGGGCGGCCGGCCGCCGCATCGCTGCCGAGCGGCGCCCGGGCGGCGCACCGCCGGTGCAAATCGATAGCGACGGCACCGTGTTTTAACCTTGAAAGGACCTCCGATGAATCCGGACTTCACCCTGATCACGCATCCGCTGATCCAGCACAAGCTGACCTTCATGCGCAGCGAGAACACCACCACCGACAACTTCCGCCGCCTGCTGCGCGAGATCAGCCAGATGCTGGCCTATGAAGTCACGCGCGACCTGCCCACCGAGATGATCACCATCAACACGCCGCTGGCCACGATCGAATCGCCCATCATCAGCGGCAAGAAGCTGTGCCTGGTGTCCATCCTGCGCGCCGGCAACGGCATGCTCGACGGCATGCTGGACGTGCTGCCGGCGGCCCGCATCGGCCATATCGGCCTGTACCGCGACCCGGAAACCCTGGAGCCGGTCGAGTACTACTTCAAGATGCCCGATGACATCGGCGCGCGCCTGGTGATCGTGGTCGACCCGATGCTGGCCACCGGCAATTCCGCCATTGCCGCGCTGAGCCGCCTGAAGGAAAGCGGCGCCACCAGCATCAAGTATGTCTGCCTGCTGGCCTCGCCCGAGGGACTGGCCGCATTGCGCGCCGCCCATCCGGATGTGCCGGTGGTGGCGGCCGCGCTGGACGAGCGCCTGAACGAGCACGGCTACATCGTGCCGGGCCTGGGCGACGCCGGCGACCGCATGTTCGGCACCCGCTGAAGGACCGCGTGGCATGGAAGCCGTGGTGGCCGGGCCCAAGGGCAAGGGCCGCATACGCCTGGCCAACGAGGCCGACATCCTGCGGGCGGCCGAGCAGGTGTTTGCCCGCGCCGGCTATGCCGGCGCCACCATGGCGGAGATTGCCGAGCGCGCCGGCATCCCGAAATCCAACCTGCACTACTACTTCGGCACCAAGCGCGAGATCTACCGGGCGGTGCTGACGCACATCCTGGCGCTATGGCTGGCGCCGACCGACAGCATCCGCGAGGATAACGATCCCGGCGCCGCGCTGTCGGACTACATCGAGGCCAAGATGCGGCTTACCGCCGCCCATCCCGACGCCTCGCGGGTATTCGCCAGCGAGGTGCTGCACGGCGCCACCGAGATCGGCGACATCCTGCGCGGCGAACTGCGCGCGCTGGTGGCGCGCAAGGCGGCCGTGATCGAGCGCTGGATTGCCGACGGACGAATGGCGCCGGTCGATCCGCGCCACCTGTTCTTCACCATCTGGGCCGCGACCCAGACCTATGCCGACTTCGAGGCCCAAGTGTGCGCCGTGCTGGACGTGGGACGGCTGGATGCGCCGCAGATCGGCGCGGCGACCCGCCACCTGAAAACCCTGCTGCTGCGCGGCTGCGGGCTGGGGCAGGAATAACAAGGAGCAAGCATGCTGGATCTGCTGATCAGGAACTGCACCCTGGCCGACGGCCGCAACCGGCTCGACATCGGCATACAAGACGGCCGCATCGTTGCGCTGGAAGCGAACCTGCAGGCCGACGCCGGACAGACCATGGACGCGGCCGGGCAACTGGTGACGGCGCCGTTCGTCGACGCGCATTTCCACATGGACTCCACCCTGTCGTATGGCCTGCCGCGGGTGAACCAGTCCGGCACGCTGCTGGAAGGCATTGCGCTGTGGGGCGAATTGAAACCGGCGCTGGCGCAGGAGGCGCTGGTGGAGCGGGCGCTGGCCTATTGCGACTGGGCGGTCGCCAGGGGACTGCTGGCCATACGCAGCCATGTCGACATCTGCGACGACCGGCTGCTGGCGGTGGAAGCCCTGCTGCACGTGAAGGAGAAGGTGCGGCCCTATCTGGACCTGCAGCTGGTGGCCTTCCCGCAGGACGGCCTGCTGCGCTCGCCGAATGCGATGAGCAACCTGCTGCGCGCGCTGGACATGGGCGTGGAGGTGGTTGGCGGCATACCGCATTTCGAGCGCACCATGGCCGACGGCGCGGAGTCGGTGCGCCTGCTGTGCGAGCTGGCCTGCGCGCGCGGCCTGATGGTCGACATGCATTGCGACGAAACCGACGACCCGCTGTCGCGCCATATCGAAACCCTGGCCTTCCATGCCCAGCGGCTTGGCATGCAGGGCAGGGTGACCGGCTCGCATCTGACCTCGATGCATTCGATGGACAACTATTACGTCTCCAAGCTGCTGCCGCTGATGCGGGAAGCCGGCGTGGCCGCCATCGCCAATCCGCTGATCAACATCACCCTGCAGGGCCGCCATGACAGCTACCCCAGGCGGCGCGGCATGACGCGGGTGCCGGAACTGCTTGCGGCCGGCGTGCCGGTGGCTTTCGGCCACGACTGCGTGATGGACCCATGGTATGGCCTGGGCAGCGGCGACATGCTGGAAGTGGCCCACATGGGCCTGCATGTGGCCCAGATGACCGGACAGGAGGCGATGAGGCAGTGCTTTGCGGCCGTGACGTCGACGCCTGCGGCGATACTCGGCCTGGAAGGCCATGGCGTGGCGCCGGGCTGCCGCGCCGACCTGGTGCTGCTGCAGGCGCGTGATCCGGTGGAGGCGATCCGGCTGCGGGCAACGCGGCTGGCGGTGCTGCGCGGCGGCAGGCTGATCGCCAGCAGTCCACCGGCGGTGGCGCGGCTGGACCTGCCCGGCCGGCCTGGCGCAACCAGCTTTCAGCCTGAGCGGCCGAGATAGCAGCCACGGCAGCGCCGGCCCGGGTGGGCAGAAGGCGGCGGCGTCTCAAGTTTCAAGGTTTCAAGTCGTTATTGTCGGTGTCCGATACCAATCCCACCGATATCCATGTTCCAGAACATCACCATCAAGAGCCGCCTGATCTTCGTTCTTTCCTTCCTGTGCCTGCAACTCGTCGTCGGCGGCGTGATCGGCATCGTCAGCCTGAAGTTCGCCAACGACGACATGGAGATGCTGTACCGGGAACGCCTCTTGGCCATCGGCGAAATCAATGGCGTGGCGGGCCTGATGAACCGCAACCAGATCCTGCTGGCGCGCGCCATGACGGCCGATTCGGCCAAGGTCGGCGGCCTGATGTCCGAGCTGGAAGCCAACCGCAAAGAGGCCGATGCGCTGTGGGCCGCCTATACGAAGACCCCGAAGAAGCCCGCGGAGCAGAAGCTGGCCGATCAGTTCGCCGCGGCGCGCAAGGCCTATCTCGACGACGGCCTGGTGCCGGCGGTGCAGGCGGTGCGCGGCGACGACACCGGCCATGCGATCGAACTGCTGCATGGCCAGGTGTCGACATTGCTGCTGCCGACCCAGACGGCGATCGATGCGCTGATCAGGCTGCAGTCCGACGGCGCGAAGGCCGATTTCGAGCGCAGCCAGACCGTCTATGTCTGGGTGCGCAACACCTGCTCGGCGGCGGTGCTCTTCGGCGTGCTGCTGGCCATCTTCATCGGCGTTCGCCTGGTGCGCGCCATTACCGGACCGCTAGATGAAGCCGTGCGCATCGCTAGCGCAGTGGCTTCGGGCGACCTGACCCAGGACATCCCGGTACGCGCCAGCGACGAGACCGGCAAGCTGATGCAGGCATTGAAGCGGATGAACGACAGCCTGGTCGACATCGTCGGCCGGGTGCGCACCGGCACCGACGCCATCGTGTCGGCCTCCAGCCAGATCGCGTCGGGCAACCTCGACCTGTCCTCGCGCACCGAGCAGCAGGCGTCCTCGCTGGAGGAGACCGCCTCGGCGATGGATGAACTCAATTCCACCGTGCGCCAGAACGAGGACAATGCGCGCCAGGCCAATCAGCTCGCCCTGGCCGCCTCCGATGTCGCCGCCCGCGGCGGCGCGGTGGTGTCCGACGTGATGCAGACCATGGGCGCCATCAATGCCGCGTCGCACCGCATCGCCGACATCATCGGCGTAATCGACGGCATTGCCTTCCAGACCAACATCCTGGCGCTCAACGCCGCGGTGGAAGCGGCCCGCGCCGGCGAACACGGCCGCGGTTTTGCGGTGGTCGCGACCGAGGTGCGCAGCCTGGCGCAGAAGAGCGCCTCGGCCGCACGCGAGATCAAGGCGCTGATCACCGATTCGGTCAGCCAGGTCGAAGGCGGCACGAAGCTGGCGCAGCAGGCCGGCGCCACCATGGAGGAAGTGGTGGCGAGCGTGCGCCGCGTCACCGACATGATGGGCGAGATCAGTTCCGCCAGCGCCGAACAGAGCGCCGGCATCGGCCAGGTCAATGAAGCCATTACCCAGATGGACCAGGTGACCCAGCAGAATGCCGCGCTGGTGGAGCAGGCCGCGGCGGCTGCCGGCGCGCTGCAGGAACAGGCACAGCATCTGCTGACGGCGGTTCAGGTGTTCCGCATGCATGGCGGCCAGGCTGTCGCGTCGCCGCGTGTTGCCGCCGCTGCGATGCCAGCCCGGGTCGCGCGCAGCGAGCCCCGCCTGCCCGCGCCAGCGAGCATGCCGGCTTCCGGCGGCGACTGGGAAGAGTTCTGATGCGGCTGCGCGGCGCTGCGTCGTGCCGCGACGGTTTGATTCCTGCTCCAGCCAGCGTTGCCAGATAGCTTGAGTGTTTCGTATATCGCCAAAAAACATTTCTCATACAATGCCCTCCCGGATTGCGGATTGGCCTATGTTTGTTTCCTTCCTGGCAATGCTGGCGCGACTGCTGCGTGCCGGTGCTTTATCTTCCATTCTGATCGCCTGGCCGGTGCACGGCGCGGGCGGGCCGGTGCTTGTGGGCCTGGATGCCGAATTCGGCCTGGACAACAGCATTTCCGCCCAGGCGATCGAACTGGGCATGCGCGTTGCGATCACCGAGATCAATGCCGCCGGCGGCGTGCTGGGCGGGCGCAAGCTGGAGCTGGTCACACGAGACCACCGCTCGATTCCTGCCCGCGGCATCCGCAATATCCGTGAACTGGCCGCGATGCCGGACCTGGTTGCCGTGTTCGGCGGGCGCTTTTCCCCGGTGCTGATCGAGCAGCTGCCCACGCTGGCGGAAGCGCGGCTGCCCTTCATGGCGGTCTGGTCTTCCGCCGACGCGATCATCGACAACGGCACCGATCCCAACTATATGTTCCGGGTTTCCCTGCGCGACAGCCTGGCCATGCCCTACATGCTCAAGAGCGCCGAGCGTCGCGGCTACACCCGCGTCGGCCTGCTCCTGACCAATACTGCGTGGGGCCGCAGCAATGAGGCCGCGGCGATGCGGCATGCGAGCGCCGGCAAGGCGCGTGCCCGCATCGCGGGAACCGCCTGGTACAACTGGCGCGACAGCACGCTCATGCCTGGCTACAAGCGCCTGCGCGACGCCGGCGCCCAGGCCATCGTGCTGGTGGCCAATGATGACGAGGCGGCCATCCTGGTCAGGGAAATCGCCGCGCTGCCGCCGGCGCAGCGCCTGCCCATCATCAGCCACTGGGGCGTGACCGGCGGCGACTTCGTCGGCCAGGCAGGGCCGGCGCTGCAGCAGGTGGACTTCACCGTCATCCAGACCTTCAGCTTTTCCCAGGCCGACCCCAAGGTGCTGCAGCGTTTCATGACGACACTCGCAAGCATGTCGCCGGTCGGGCGCATCGAAGACATCCGCGCGCCGGTCGGCGTGGCCCATGCCTACGATGCAATGCACCTCCTGGCGCGCGCCATTGCCAAGGCCGGCAGCACCGAGCGGCCGGCGGTGCGCGACGCGCTGGAACGGCTGGGCAGCTATCGCGGCCTGGTGCGCCTCTACCAGCCGCCGTTCACGAAAGACCGGCACGAGGCCCTGGGCCCGGAACAGCTGCTGATGGCCCGCTTCCGGGCTGACGGCGCGCTGGTTCCGGCCGGGAAATAGGCATGCTGTTTGGCCGACTCGCCGCCGGCAGCCTGGCGCGGCGCTTTGCATTTTCGTCCGCCGCGCTGGCCGCCGCCGCCTTGCTGCTGACGCTGCTGGCCTCCTGGGCGCTGGTGGCCCAGCAGCATGACCGGGGCCTGGCAGCGCTGCATGCGAAGGAAATGGACTTCCATGCCAGCAGTGCGCGCGGCCTGCTCAGCGGCATCGCGGTGCGGCTGGAAGAGCTGTCGCAAAGCGCCATCCTGGCCAATGCGCTGGTCGACAGCGCCGGCCGCGAGACCTATCTCAAGCCCTATCTGAACGGCGCCCGCCAGATCAACGGCGTGCCGGTGCAACTCATGCTCAGCGACTTCGACGGTGAGCTGATCGCCGAAAGCGCCGGCGCCCGGTTCTCCGCGGATGAACTGGCCTGGCTGCGCCGTCAGATCGCCGCCGGGCAGGATGCCGCCACCACCCAGGCCGGCGCGGCCGGGCCGGAACTGCTGGCCGTGCATCTGCTGCGCTATTCCCGCACCCGCACGCCGGAAGGCGCGCTGTTCTACAAGCTGCGCCTGGCCGATGTCGAGCACGATGCCGGCCTGGCTGTCATGCCCGGCCCGCGGGAAGGAATCGCCGCCGCCGACCTGCGCCGGCTCGAGCTGCCGCCGCTGTTGGGCGGCCTCGGCCTTTACCTGGTGCGCGACGGCATGCCGCCAGCCGACTATGGCGCGCTGCTGCCGCATTACGCTTTGATCCTGGTGGTGGTGCTGGCGCTGTCGACGGCGGTCTTGCTGCTGGGTTCGCGCCTGGCGCTGGCGCTGACCCGTGACCTGCGCCGGCTGGAGCAGTTTTCCAGCAGCGTCGTGCGCGACGGATTCGGCCTGGGCCGCGTCGAGGCGCGCGGCAGCCGCGAGGTGGCCAGCCTGGCGGTGTCGATCAACCACATGCTCGACCGGCTGCATGAACAGCATGCCCAGCTGCGCAACGAGAACGAGAAGTTCCATCAGCTGGCCGACACGATCCCCCAGCTTGCCTGGATCGCCGACGCGCACGGCCGGGTCGAGTGGTACAACGACCGCTGGTACGCCTATACCGGACTGACCGCTGAACAGGCGGCGGACCATGGCTGGCGCCAGGTCACCGATCCGGCGGAGCGGCCGGCGATAGACAGCCAGTGGCAGGCCGGCATCGCGTCCGGCGAGCCCTTCTCGCTGACCTTTGCGATGCGCGGCGCCGACGGAAGTCTGCGGCGCTTCTTCACCCAGCTCGCGCCGCTGCGCGACGCCGGCGGCAGGCTGGTGCAATGGTTCGGCACCAACACCGATCTGTCGCCGCTGGAGCAGGCGCAGCAGGCCATGCGCCGGAGCGAGGAGCGGCTGCGGGAAAGCCTGCTGGCCGCCAACATGGCCGCATGGCGCTGGAACCTCGACAGCGGCGTTACCCGGTTCTCGGAAAACGCGCCATCGGTATTCGGCCCGGTCTGGGAGCAGGCCAGGCAGGGCAACGACGAGATGGACAGCTGGCGCTTCCTGCCAGCGACCGATCAGGCACGGCTGCGCGCCATCGCGGAAGAAGCGTTGTCGCGCGGCGATTCCTATCGCTGCGAAATCGAGCTGCCCGACACGGCGCCGGGCGAGTGCCGCTGGATCGAGGTGCGCGGCAAGGCCGACAGCGATGCGCCGCGCAGCAGCAGCGGCATCGCGCTCGATGTCAGCGAGCGCAAGCGGGCCGAGCTTGCGCTGCGCCTGGCGGACCAGCGCAAGGATGAATTCCTCGCGATGCTGGCGCACGAGCTGCGCAACCCGCTGGCGCCGATCAGCAGCGCCGTGAAGATCATGGAACTGATGGCGCCGGATGCGCCGGCGCAGGTGCAGAAGGCGCGTGAAGTGATCGACCGCCAGGCGCGCCACCTTGCGCGGCTGGTGGACGACCTGATGGATGTGTCGCGCATTTCCACCGGCAAGATCGTGCTGCGCGACGAAGAGGTCGACCCGGTGGCCATGGTCCAGCGCGCCATTGAAATGAACCGGCCGCTGCTCGAAGCGCGCGGCCACCAGCTGACCACCCAGGGCCTGTCGCAGCCATCGCTGCCGATGCTGCGCGGCGACTCCACCCGGCTCACGCAGGTGATTGGCAACCTGGTCAACAATGCCGCCAAGTACACCGAGGCCGGAGGCCGCATCAGCATCGGCCTGGAACGGCAGGGCGACTGGCTGGTGATCAGGGTGGCCGACAATGGCGTGGGCATGTCGCCGCAGATCCTGCCGCATGTGTTCAATCTCTTCCTGCAGGCCGAGCGCTCGCTGGACCGATCGCTGGGCGGCCTGGGCATCGGCCTGTCGGTGGTCAAGCGCCTGACCGAACTGCATGGCGGCACGGTCGAGGCGCACAGCGCCGGCGAGCGGCTCGGCAGCGAGTTCGTGGTGCGGCTGCCGGTGGCCCGCGCCGCGCTGTCGCCGGCGCCAGCCACGGTGCCTTCCAGCCTGCCGACGGTGGCCCGCCGCATCCTGGTGGTGGACGACAACCGCGATGCGGTCGATGCGCTGGCCATGATGCTGCGCCTCAACGGCAGCGATGTCGAAGTGGCCTATGACGGCGCATCCGGCCTGGCCACCGCGCAGTCATTCCGCCCCGACGCCATCGTGCTCGACATCGGACTGCCCGGCATGGACGGCTATGAAGTCGCCCGACGCCTGCGCACGCGGCCAGAGACCGCCGACAAGCTGATCGTGGCCGTCACCGGCTATGGCCAGAAGGAAGACCGCGAACGGGCGCATGCGGCCGGCTTTGATCACCATCTGGTCAAGCCGATCGAATCGGAAACGCTGGTCCGGCTGCTGGCGGCGCCGCGTGGCACGGCGCCTGCGCATTCCCCCGCCATCTGACTGGGCGGGGCAGCAAGGCGGGCAATGACCCTGGCCGACATCTGCCCCCCCCGTTAGAGCGAATTTGGCCAGACTAGAGCGAATTTGGCCAGACTGGCCTCATGCTGCAGGCGTAGGTGCGGTTCCCCTTGCATCCTGCACCCTGGGCATGCCCCTGATGCCGTAGGGCGCAATACCCCGAAGGGGCATTGCGCCATGCGTGGACCAGCGAAGGTCCTTGATATGGCCTTTGCGGTTCCGACCGTGGTGCAATGCCCTTCGGGTATTGCACCCTACGAATCGCTGCTCACCCCTGGGCGGCACTTCCAAAGGCACTTGCTTGGCCGGTTAATGCCACACAGGCTGGAAATGCGCTAGCCTCATGCCGCAGGTTTAGGCGCGGCGCAACCTGCATCCTGCACATACCCCTGATGCTGTAGGGTGGAATAGCCCGAAGGGGCATTCCACCATGCGTGGACCAGATAAGGTCCTTGAGATGGTCTTTGCGGTACGCGACCGCGGTGCAATGCCCTTCGGGTATTGCACCTTACTAAGCCTCGGGCGACTCTTCCAAAGGCAGTCCTGCTTGGCCGGTGGATGCCAGTCAGGCTGGAAATGCGCTAGCAGGAAGGAGATGGCCAGACGCACCATCTTCATGGGAACAACAGGCAAGCCCCAGGACCGTGGCAGGCAGTATGCCGGACAGTATTGATGACAGGCAGGTTTGTGCTTATACCCAAAAATTCAAAGAAGGAACCACACGGGAAAAGCAGTGCCTCAATTACGGCTTGTCCAGAACCTGGATTTCTTCAAGCGCTATTGCCTTTTCTCCTCCTGTTTTAAAGGAATCATGATGGTCCCTGCTTATTCCGCTTCTTCGTTTTGCTCGCATGATATGTCCTTGGCGCGAGATGACACCTATTCGCACGGTGCGCAGCAGGCGCGCGCAAACGCCAAGCACAACGACGATCGAACTCGGCCAGAATGGCAACAGTTTTCCCAGCGCGCCGTGCGCGGCGTGCTGTGGTTGGACACCTTGCTCGATCAGGAAAACTCGACCCATCTGGCCGACTGGCTGGCTACCTCGCCTGCCGAAGTTCGCGGGCTCGCCTATGGAGGAAATTTAAAGGAAACGCGTCACTTCACTGACAACGATATGGCGGCGCTACTGAAGGCGCTGGAAGGGAATAAAGCCGTTGCTATGCTGTCGCTGAGCGGCATTTCCATTTCCCCTGCAGGCGCGGAAGCCTTGGCGAACCTGTTAAAGGTCAACCGAACCCTTGTGGAACTGAATTTGTCTGGCGCTAAAATTGGCGACCAGGGAGCATCCTGCCTGTCGGCAGCGCTGCCCTTCAATCAGACCCTTCGATCATTGAACCTGAGCGCAAACAGAATTGGAAAAGCCGGGGCAAATTATCTGTCTCATGCGCTTCGTGGGAATCATGCGCTTGCCACACTTGACCTTTCGTCCAACAACCTTGACTGCGAAGCCGCCCGGTTTCTGTCGGAAGCGCTGAAGAATAACAAGACCCTTGTGGATCTTCGCCTGAGCTGCAACAACATCGGCGCACAAGGCGCAGAACGCCTGGCGGAGGCGCTAAGGATTAATCACAGCCTTGTCGCACTTGACCTTAGCGAGAACGTGATCGGAAGTAGGCCGAATGCAAATGCGCGAGGGTGGGAAGCGCTCGCAGAGAACCAGGCTCTTGCCACACTGGACCTGACCCGAAACGGGTTGCGTGACGAAGACGCGCGCGTTTTGGCGGACGTATTGAAAACCAATGGCACCCTCACCACGCTTTCCTTAGCCATAAACAATATTGGCAATGACGGCATCCTGGCTCTTGCGGTGGCGCTGAAAGCCAATGCCACGCTCTCCAAACTTCACTTGCATGGAAATCTTTGCTCCGACGACCGTGCGGCGTTGCTATTGGATGCCCTAAAAGGCAATCGCGTACTGACCGATCTCTCCCCGCCCGTTGTCGATCTGGGAAACAGGGAGGAAGGCCGCATCCAAAACGACGTGGATCAGGCATCTGCGACAAATCATTTTTATCGCGCGGAATTTAATACCGAACTGGAGAAGAACAAGGAACTGGCCGGCAGTTTGCCTGCTGCGTCTGTCGGCTTCATGCTTGCCTCGGGTAACTACCCGCCGCATATCGCGGAGATAATTCTCGGCTATATGGTTACCTTGCCAGGCGTCGGGAAAGAGGATGCAAGGCGCACCCTCGACAGCCTGCAGCGCTCCGTTATGCCTGCTTCCTCGGGTAACTCTGCGCCTGGCACAATGCCATGCCAGATGGTGTAGGTACGCAACCAGAACACCCTGCTTGCGCAGGGCTTTCAGCCCGTCTGCTGCAGGGCGCGCCCGATTGCGCCGGCCTGAAATGCGACTTGTCGCACATCGTCCTCAAGCATCCGGGTGCGGCGCTGCAGTGGCGGCCATCCCGTCCAGGCGCTGTCGGCATGGATGGCGGCGGGGGCGCTTGCCAGGCGTGGCGCCAGGCCCGTGTCCAGCGCGCGCCGCGCCTGATCAAGCATGCCGCACGCCTGGTCGCAGGCCTGTTCCAGCCAGTTGTTGACGGCATCGCGCGGCAGCGCTTCGGCATGGTTGCGCAGTAGCAGCCGGATCGCGGCAATCTGGGAAGCCACCAGATAATTCTTCAGCACGAACTGGTGTATCTCCTCCACCGCTCGGCGCTTGCTGGCCGGCTCGTCCTGCATGCGCAGCAGCGCCGCCGACAGCGCGGCCAG
Organism: Noviherbaspirillum soli; assembly: GCF_015352955.1. GTDB lineage: Bacteria > Pseudomonadota > Gammaproteobacteria > Burkholderiales > Burkholderiaceae_D > Noviherbaspirillum_A > Noviherbaspirillum_A soli. The sequence continues at coordinate 478,029 of NZ_JACYOX010000001.1, read as the reverse complement.
GCTGTCCATGAACTGCTTTCTCCTCAAGCGATAGACGAAATCGTTTTCGGCGCGCTCCTGCAGCAGTTCGCGGCTGGCGGCGAGGTAGGCGCTGCTGGCCTGGAGCACGCCGCGCAGCAGGCGCGGCAGCGAACGGTATTCCCAGTTCGGCAGCACGAAGCTGAACACGGTGGCGATGAGGGCGCCCAGCACGGTGTCGACCAGGCGCTCGCCGACCACATGGCCGCTTTCGGGCAGCAGCAGGCTGATCTGCAGCAGGATCTGCATGCTGGCCGCCACCGCCGTGTAGCGGTACTTGATGGTCACGAAGGTGGGCCCGGCGGCGGTGGCGATGAACAGGCAGGCCAATAGCACCGCCGGCGAGCGGGTGAGGTGCAGGATCAGCAGGGTCAGGGCGCAGCCGACCAGCGTGCCGATCAGGCGGTCGCGGCGGCGCTGGCGGGTCATGCTGTAGCTGGGCTTCAGGATCACGGCAATGGTCAGCACGATCCAGTAGCCGTGCGAGGCATAGGGCAGGTGGCCTGCCACCACCAGGCCCGCCAGCACCGCCAGCAGCACCCGCAGCGAGAAGCGGAAAATCGGCGAATCCATGCGCAGGTTGTCGCGCAGTACGCCCAGCTCGTATTTCTGCTGGGTCAGGAAGGGCGTCATGTCGACCGACGGCACCAGTTCCAGGCTGCCGGCCTGCGGCGTGGTGGCGCGATGCAACTGGGCGACCGTGCCGACCATGCCGCTGATGCGGCTGTAGGCCGAGCGCAGCAGATCCAGGCCTTCCTTGCTCACGCCTGGCTGGCCTTCCATGCGGCTGATCGCCTCGTCCAGCGCCCGCAGTTCCGGCGTATAGCTGACCTTCTGCAGCGAGCCGCGATGGCGGGTCACCGCGTAGGCGACCGATTCGATGTCGCGCGCGGCCTTGGCGACCAGGTCGCGCATCCAGGTCAGCACCTCGCTGTCGGCAAACTGGCGCCGCAGCAGCGCATAGTCGGTCTGGGTAGCCAGCACCAGTTCATACAGGTCCAGCATCGCGTAATGGACCTGCACCAGCACCTGGTCGGAGGCGCCGCGACGGCCGCGCAGGACCAGGTCGCGCGCGGCCTGCTGGCGCTCGGCCAGCACCACCTGGCGCCGGATCAGCGCCACCAGCTGCGCATCGAGGCCGGTATGGATGTCGTAAAAACCGGCCTTGATGTCGACATACTGCGCCAGCTCGTACAGGGCTTCGGCCAGCACCTGTTCCTTGATGCGCCGGCGCAGCAGCCAGGCCAGGCCGATCGCATACCACAGGTAGGCCAGGCCGCCGGCCATGAACAGCCCGGCGTGGGCCAGCGACTGGATGGGCGTCAGCATGTTCTGCATGGCCAGCGTCATTGAAAACAGCGCGGCGAACTGCAGGGGCATGCCGCGGCGGCCGAAGGCGAGCATCATGCTGGCGAGGAAGCTGACCAGGGCCACCACGATGAACAGCAGCCAGGGTAGCGGCGCGCACAGGCTGATGACCAGGGTCAGCACCGTGCCCAGCAGCACGCTGGCCAGCATCTCGTTGAACTTGTGGCGCAGCGGGCCGGGCAGGTCCATCAGGCTGGTGCACAGCGCGCCGATGCAGACCGTCATCGCTGTGCGCAGGTCGCTGGCGGCGAGCGCCAGCAGGGTCAGGCCGATCACGCCGGTAGCCGCGCGCAACCCGGTGGCGAAATAATGGCTGTAGAGGAAGGTGCGGGGCGTCAGCGCATAGTGCATGGAAAGGCATGGAGGTTGGCTGGTCATGCATCATAGCCTGCGCCGGTACGCTCTGGCCGCGGCGCAACCCGCCTCCTTATCCGGACGCAGCATCGGGGGACTGGCTGCCTGCCGGCAAGCCGACGCGGTAGGAATGCGCCGACAGGGATTTGAGCGCTTTGCTGATTCCTCGGCCACGCCTGCTTCTGGCAGCATGGCGGTCTGATTCGCCCCGGGCGCATGCCCGCCATTCAAACGTCAATAAGAGGACAGGCGCATGAAAACGCAACTCAAGCCATTGGCCGAGCAAGTCATCGTCATCACCGGCGCTTCCAGCGGCATCGGTCTCACCACGGCCCGCATGGCGGCCGAGCGCGGCGCCCGGCTGGTGCTGGTGGCGCGCAACGGCGAGGCCCTGGAAACCATCGCCGGCGACCTGCGGGCGCTGGGCGCGGAAGTGATCCACGTCGTGGCCGACGTCGGCAAGGAAGACGAAGTGCGGGCCGCCGCGCGCACGGCGATCGAGCACTTCGGCGGCTTCGACACCTGGGTCAACAATGCCGGCGTGTCCATCTTCGGCCGCAACGAGGAAGTTTCGCGCGAAGACCAGCGCCGCCTGTTCGACACCAACTTCTGGGGCGTGGTGCATGGCTCGCTGGTAGCGGTGGAGCATCTGAAGACCAAGGGGGGCGCGCTGATCAACCTGGGCAGCGAACTCTCGGATACCGCAGTGCCGCTGCAGGGCATGTATTCGGCGTCCAAGCATGCGGTCAAGGGATTCACCGACTCGCTGCGCATCGAACTGATGGAAGAGGGCGCGCCGGTCTCGGTGACGCTGATCAAGCCGGCCGCGATCGACACCATGTTCGTGCCGCATGCCAAGAACTACATGGACGTCGAGCCCAAGCTGCCGCCGCCGATCTATGCGCCCGACCTGGTGGCAAATGCGATCCTGGAAGCGGCGCAGACGCCGCATCGCGACATCTATGTCGGCGCGGCATCGAAGCTGACCTCGTCCACCGCGCACCATGCGCCAGCGGTGCTGGATGCGCTGATGAAGCGGCTGATGTTCAAGCAGCAGCGCTCGCAGACGCCGGCCGGCGACCGTGACGACAACAGCCTTTATGCGCCGGTGCCCGGCCGCGACGGCCGCGAGCGGCAGGGCCACAAGGGCATCGTGTTCGAGACCGCGCCTTACACCAGCGCCACGTTGCATCCGAAGACGACGGCGGTGGCCCTGGGCGCGGGACTGGCGCTGCTGGCCCTGTGGCAAAGCCGCTCGCGGCCCCGCCGCGGATTCGGCATGGCGCGCTGAAGCGCCGTCCGCTGTCGGGCCGGGCTAGACCGGCAGTGGGAGGCAGGCGCACAGGGTGCGTACCGTGCCAGCCACTTGAATTGATACCGGCCATTCATCAGCGACATGGCGGGTCGCGCGGCTCAATGCGGCGTGGCCCGCCATGTCGTTCCATTCCCCCCTTGCCGCAGGCGGACCGACGCCTGCCATGTGTCTCCATGATCCCGATCCCGCGTCCTGCCTGCTGCCTCCTGTTCCTGCTTGCCACCAATGCCGCCCGGGCCGTCGACAGCGAGACGCTCGCTTCCTGCGCCGCGCTGGACAATGACCTGTCGCGCCTGACCTGCTATGACAGGCTCAGCGGCCGTGCCGCGCCGCCGCCCGGCGCCGCCAGTCCGCCGCCCGCCGCATCGGCGCCCGCGGCAGCGCCGCCTCGGGCCAACGCCGCAGCCAGTTACCTGTCGCAGCACTGGGAACTGGATGAGGCCGACAAGCAGGGCACGTTCCGGTTCCGGCCGCATCATCCGAACTACCTGGTGGCGCAACTCACCTCCAGGCCCAACAGCGATCCCTTCGGCCCCAACAATCCCCTGTCGGCAAGCTCGCCGGCCGGCATCGACCACGTCGAGCTTCGCTACCAGCTGGGTTTCAAGACCAAGCTGGTCGAGCGGGCCGCGGGCAGTCCGGCCGATCTCTGGTTTGGCTACACCCAGCAGAGCTACTGGCAGGCCTTCAACGGCGCGGCGTCGCGCCCGTTTCGCGAGACCAATTACCAGCCCGAGCTGATGGCGGTGCTGCCCGTTAATGCCGGCATCGGCGCCTTGCGCCTGCGCTTTCTCAATCTGGGGATCGCGCACCAGTCCAACGGCCAGTCCGGCGACCGTTCGCGCAGCTGGAACCGGGTGTATGCCCAGGCCGGCCTGGAACATGGCGCGCTGTCCATGACCACCCGCATCTGGAAGCGGCTGCCGGAAGGCCGCGATGACGACAATCCCGACATCCTCGACTACATGGGTCGTGGCGACCTCAGCGTGCAGTGGCGCCGCGACGGGCATGAACTGTCGCTCACGGCGCGTCGTAATTTCTCGACGCGGCACGGCATGCTGGAAGCCGGCTGGGCCTTCCCGCTGGCGCCCGGCCTGAAAGGCTATGTGCAGCTGTTCTCGGGCTATGGCCAGAGCCTGATCGATTACAACCATGCGCAGCAGTCGCTCGGACTGGGCGTGATGATCGCGCTGTAACGGCGTCGCCGGAGCCGGCCCGCGGAATGGCTACTGGTAGAAGCGGAAGCCGGAGCCGTCGTGCTCGCGCTGCGCCACCCGGTCGCGGCCGGCATGCTTGGCCGCATACAGCGCTTCATCGGCCGCCCGGATGAAGGTCTCATGGCTGTCGAAACGCTGGTCCCCATCCATGTGGGCCGCCATGCCGAATGAGGCGGTGACGGTGATCAGGTGCTGTTCATGGTGCACCATCAGGCCACCGATCACCTTCTTCAGCCGCAGCAGCAGCTTGCCGGCCGCCGCGAGCGGCGTACCGGGCAGCACCAGGGCGAACTCCTCGCCGCCATAGCGGGCAAACAGGTCTTCCTGCCGCAGTTCGCTCATGACCGCGCGCACCATGGAAATGAGCATCTGGTCGCCGGCCTGATGGCCGTAGGTATCGTTGATCTGCTTGAAATGGTCGAGATCGACCAGGGCGATGGTCAGCGGCCAGCCATGGCGCGAGGACAGCTCGAATTCCCGCCGCACCGCTTCCTCGAAATAACGGCGGTTATGGGCGCCGGTGAGCGCATCGCGCTGGGAACGTGCTTCCATCTCGCGCATCTCGTGGATCTGGTGCGATGCCAGCAGCTCCTGCGCATGGGCCAGCATCGCAGCCGCCTCCGACGGCCGCAGAAGCCGCATGTCGAACAGCTCTTCGATCGCGGGCACCGCCGCCGTCAGCCTTCCCAGCGCGTCCGAGACCGCCGCGGCGTCCAGGCCGAGACGCTGCGCGGCGCTGGCGGCGCGGGTCGCCACGACGGCATTTCCGGAGTGCAGCACCAGGTCGGCAACCGGCCCGGACAGGGCGATGCAGGCATGCATGTCCGACGCCAGCTCGGGCTGCTGGCCGTGGCTGGCCAGGCAGGCCTGCGCCAGGTAGGGCGGCAACTGCCAGCGCGACAGCAGCCAGTGGCCGGCCTCGTCATGGCCGCAGCCGAAGGCTTCGCGTTCGGCCCGCAGCAGGTCGTCGTTGCTGGCGGCGGCGGCATGGAGGGGGGCGTATTCATCGGGCATCATGCTGGCGAACGCCAGGATGCCGACATCCTGCAGCAGGGCGGCGGCGAACAGGTCGTCCAGGTTGCTCATGCCGCGACGGGCGCCCAGCGCCCGCGCCGCCATGGCGCACAGCAGGGCGCGCCGCCAGAACAGCGTCATGTCCAGGGCGGCGCCGGACTGGCCGCGGAAGGAACTGGCCAGCGAGAACGAGAGGGCAATCATGATGGCCGCGCGCACGCCCATCAGCCCCACCGCCTCGCGCACGTTCGAGGGCTTGCGCCGGCTCTGGTAAAAGGCGGAATTGGCCACCTTCAGCAGTTTTGCCGTGAGGGCCGGATCGCGCGCCAGCACGTCGCATAGCTGTCCCATGTGGGTGGCCGGGGAATTGGCCAGTTCGATCACCTGGAGGGCGATTGCGGGCAGGCTGGGCAGGGTGGCGCAAAGCTGCAGGCGCCGGGCGATCTCGGGGTTCACAATGAGACGGGTTTTTTTTGTTCGCGAACAAGTATTTTAGCATATTGCAATGAGGAAATATCAGCCGGGTCGGTTCGGCTCTCCCTCCTGCGACACTGCCGCCGTCACCTTCAGCACTTCTTCCGCCGTGGTCAGCCCTTCGGCGACCTTGCGCGCCCCCGCCACCCGCAGCGGCGTCATGCCGTCCTGCATCGCCTGCGTCCCGAGCAGGCGGGTTTCGGTGCTGGCGGTGATCAGCCGGGAAAAGGCCGGCGTCACCGTCAGCAATTCATAGAGTCCGGTGCGGCCGCGAAAGCCGGTCTGGCGGCATTCCGGGCAACCGACCGGCCGATACACCCGCTGCGGCTTTGCCAGCGCCTCGCCCTGGGCAAGGCTGCGCCAGACCTCGTCGGTCAGCATGCCGTCATCGCTCTTGCAGTAGGGGCAGAGCACCCGCACCAGGCGCTGCGCCAGGATGCCGGCCAGCGTGGCCTCCAGCAGGTAGTGCGGCACGCCCAGTTCCAGCAGCCGCATCACGGCCGAGGGCGCGTCGTTGGTATGCAGCGTCGACAGCACCAGGTGCCCGGTCAGCGCTGCCTGGATCGCCATTTCGGCAGTGGCAAGGTCGCGGATCTCGCCCACCATGATGATGTCCGGGTCCTGCCGCATCAGCGCGCGCACGCCGTCGGCGAAGGACAGGTCGATGCCGTTCTGCACCTGCATCTGGTTGAAGGCCGGCTCCACCATCTCGATCGGATCTTCCACCGTGCAGACATTGACTTCGGGGGTGGCCAGGACTTTCAGCGTGGTGTAGAGGGTGCTGGTCTTGCCGGAACCGGTGGGGCCGGTGACCAGCAGGATGCCGTTGGCGCGCGCGGTCAGCTGGTCCCAGCGCCGGGCGTCGGCAGCCGGGAAGCCCAGTTCCGCCAGCGTCTTGACCACCACTTCCGGGTCGAAGATGCGCATCACCAGCTTTTCGCCGAATGCCGTGGGCAGGGTGGCCAGCCGCAGTTCGATTTCCTGGCCGCCGGCGGTGCGGGTCTTGACCCGGCCGTCCTGGGGCCGCCGCTTCTCCACCACGTCCATCCGGCCCAGCAGCTTGATGCGGGACGTCATCGCCAGCAGCACCTGCGGCGGCACCTGGTAGACCTGGTGCAGCACGCCGTCGATGCGGAAGCGCACCAGGCCGGCGTCGCGCTTGGGTTCGAGGTGGATGTCGGAGGCGCGCTGTTCGAAGGCGTACTGCCAGAGCCAGTCGACGATGTTGATGATGTGCTGGTCGTTGGCGTCGACCTGGCGGTTGCCGCGGCCGAGCTCGACCAGTTGCTCGAAATTGCTGCGCAGGGCCAGGTCCTGGCCGCCTTGGCGGGTGGCGCCCTTGATCGACTTGGCCAGCGCGAAGAACTGCGCCGTGTACTGCGCAATGTCGAGCGGGCTGGCCACCACCAGCCGCACCTCGCGCCGGCTGAGCCGGGAAATCTCGGCCACCCATTCGGTGCGCAGCGGATCGGCCGTGGCCACGGTCAGCACGCTGGCCGTCATGTCCACCGGCAGGATGCCGAACTGGGCGGCATAGGTGGCCGACATCACGTCGGCGACGCGGGTGAAATCGATCTTCAGCGGATCGATGCGGTAGAACGGCAGGCCGCTGCGGGCCGCCAGCCACTCGGTCAGCCAGTCCAGCGTCAGCGGCCGGTGCGGCGGCTGTGCCGACTGCAGCTTCACCTGCGCCACCGCCACCAGCGGATGCATGGCCATGGCGCTGGCCTTCTGCAGCGCCTGGGCCTGGCTGTAGGCGGCGCGTGCATCGGCCTGCGCGACCGTGCGGTCGGTTACCAGCCAGGTGAAGATCTGGTGCAGGTCGAGCAGCTTGGGCGGCTGGCTGCTCATGCGCCTTGCGCGGGGCGGGAAGCCTTGATGCCATTGACCCATGACCGGGCCGGCAGCCTGGTGGCGGCACGGATCGCGGCGGCGCGTTCATACAGCAGCGGGAAGTCGAGCGCCGGCTTGTCGCGAAAGCCCAGCGCCACCACGTTGCCATCGTGGACTTCGGGCAGCGCAATCACGTCGGCGAAGGCATGCCGCATTGCCTTCAGGTTCTTGGCATAGCTCGGATGGTCGCCGAACAGGTTGACGGTGGCGATGCCGCCAGGCGCCAGGCAGGCGGCGCAGTCGGCATAGAATTCCGCGGTGTCCAGCACCGGGCCGCGGGCGGTGGCGTCGTACAGGTCGATCTGCAGCGCGTCCAGCGTGCCGCGCCGGGCCGGGTCGGCGACGAATTCGCCGGCGTCCATTTCCAGCACGGTCAGGCGCTCGTCCTCGGGCGGCAGCTTGAACATCGATTCGCAGATCGCGATCACCGACGGGTTCAGCTCCACCGCCGTCACCCGCGCCTGCGGAAACTGGCGATAGCTGAATTTGGTCAGCGCGCCGGTGCCCAGGCCCAGCTGCACGATGTGCTGCGGCTCGCTGATGAACAGCATCCAGGCCATCATCTGCTGCGCATATTCGAGCTCGATCCAGTCGGGCTTGCGCAGGCGCATCGCGCCCTGGACCCACTCGGTGCCGAAGTGCAGGAAGCGCACGCCATCCTCTTCCGACAGCGTGACCGGGGCGTACTTCGGCTTGCGGGGTGGGCGGGCGCCGGCGGGGCCGGGACGGCGCAGCGACTCTTCTTTCTCGATGGATTTACGTTTGATAAGCATGCGGGATTATCGGTTGATGGCCTGCCACTGCGCAAGCTTGTCGTCGAAGGACAGCCGGGCATTCGCGGGCGAGCTCGACGGCAGCACCACGGTTTCATAGCCGGCGTCGGCATACAGCGGCGCATAGCTGCCGGATGTCTTGCCGTTGAAGCAGACGCGGGAGAGGCGCGGGCACAGCTCCCTGAGCAGCAGGTGGTCATTCGCCTGCGGCCGGCGGATGGCCGCATCCAGGCTTCCCAGCCGCTCGCAGGCGGCCAGCGCATCCCACAGGCCGACATGGCGCGCGAGCAGCCTTTGCAGGCGCTCGTCGTAGGGCAGGTCGTACAGCGGCTCGCCCAGCACCGCGCCCAGCAGCCTCCAGAACTGGTTGCGCGGATGGGCGTAATACCGTTCGGCGCGCAGCGACGCGGCGCCGGGAAAGCTGCCCAGGACCAGGGTATGGATGTCAGGGTCGATCACCGGGGCCAGGCCGGTCAGCAGGGGAGACTCAGCCACGGCGTTCACTCAGGAAGAAGAGCAGGGCCGCCGCCGGCAGCGCCAGGCCGATCCAGCATGCCAGCGTCCAGCCGCCATGCGCATAGGCCCAGGCCCCGATGGCCGAACTGGCCGCTCCGCCCATGAAGAAGGTCGCCATGAACAGGCCGTTGAGGCGGTTGCGGAACTCGGCGCCGAGCGCAAAGATCACGCGCTGGCTGGTGACCAGGTTGGCCGTGACGCCGAAGTCGAGCACGATGGCGGCCAGGGTCAGCAGGCTTAGTGCCAGCATCGAGCCGTCCTGCGCCACCAGGCTGATCAGGAAGCCGGCCGCCACCATCAGCATGGCGACCGTGCTCATCATGCGGCCATGGCCGCGGTCGGCCAGGCGCCCGCTGATCGGCGCGGCCACCGCGCCAGCCACGCCGGCCAGCGCAAACAGCGCAACGCCGCGCTGGCTCAGGCCAAAGGCCGGGCCGGTCAGCAGCAGCGGCGCGGTGGTCCAGAACAGGCTGAAGGCGCCGAACAGGCAGGCCTGGTAGAAGGCCCGGCGCCGCAGCACCGGCTGGCTGCGGGCCAGCTGCCAGAGGGAAGCCAGCAGCTGGCCGTAATGCAGGTTCGCATCCGGCTGGCGGCGCGGCAGGATGAACAGCAGCAGCGCGGCCAGCGCCGCCATCAGCCCGGCCGACAGGCCGTAGATCGCATGCCAGCCCCAGAGCGAGGCGACGAAACTCGACACCGGCCGCGCCATCATGATGCCGATGATCAGGCCGCTCATCACATTGCCCACCACCCGGCCGCGATTGGCCTCGGTGGCCAGATGGGCCGACCACGGCACCAGGATCTGCACCGTGACCGAGGTGAAGCCGATCGCCGCCGCGGCGGCCAGGAACAGCGGCGCATTGCGCACCAGCGCGGTTGCTGCCAGCGACACCGCGCAGGCAGCGATCAGGGTCAGCACCAGCCGGCGGTTTTCCAGGATGTCGCCGAGCGGGACGATGAACAGCAGGCCCAGGCCATAGCCGATCTGGGTCAGCGTCACCAGCAGGCCGGCCAGGCCAGGCGACAGGCCGAGATCGGCGGCGATCGGGCCGACCAGCGGCTGCGCGTAATACAGGTTGGCGACGATCAGGCCGCAGGCGATGGCGAACAGGGTGGGCAGCCAGGTGGGCGCATGGATTGCCCGTTCGGAGGAAGACAGGCTGGCGGGCGGAGCAGGGGGTTTCATCGGGAGCCGGCAAAGTCGCCAATGATACCGGCACGGCGGGCAGGCTGCTTGGCATGACTGCGACCGCCATCGTGGCGTACGAACCCGATGTCGGGCTGCAGATCAGCCAAAGAATTCGCGTGACATCACCTCTTCGGCGTTCCACGGGCATTCAGCCGGAAAGCGCCGGTAACTGATGCCGGTCTCCGATGCGGCCAGGTCAATGGCGGCATCCCAGGCATCCGCCCACCAGTCGCTGTCGGCAAAGCAGGCCTGCAGGCTGGGTGTTTTCCTTAATCGACGTTCAATCCTGCTGCGCCGCGTTTGTATGGTGGCTTCCCAACTGGCGCCCCGGTAATCGGGCTGATGGACCCATTTCAACAAATGGCATAGCAGAATGGCCATCCGGCTTGCCAGCTCCCGCTGTTCGCTTTTACCCACGTCTTCGATTTCCTCGGCGACATGCTGCACGTCCAGTTCGGACAATTTGCCGGAGCGAAGCAGCCGCGCCTGTTCCTGCGCCCAGGCCACGATGTCTTTGTCATAGGAAGCTTTCATCTGCCATTCTCCAAAGTCCGGCCGCGCCATCGACGTGGGAAAGACCGCATTGTACGGCTGGAAGGATGCTGCGATCCAGAAAAGGGGCGCAGGGGTTTGCGCTAGCCTGAGGGGTCGTGCATGCCAGCTATAATCTTGTCCTTCAGTAGAACAACAACAATGCCAGGAGACAGCAATGATGCCCTTTGATCGGCCATATTGGCATTTCCGGTGCCAGCCATGACAGCTGATAACAAAACGCCTTCCACCATCGCCATCTTCGGCGCAGGCTCCATCGGCGCCTTCGTCGGCGGCGCGCTGATTGCCGGCGGCGCCGACGTGGTGCTGATCGGCCGCGCCAGGGTGGGCGAGCGGATCGCCCGGCATGGCCTGGCCATCAGCGACATGGATGGCCGCCGCTTCCAGTTGCCAGCCGAGCGGGTGCGCTACAGCGAGGATCCGGCGGCGCTGGCCGGTGCCGGTCTGGTGCTGGTAACGGTCAAGAGCGCCGACACCGCGGCCGCGGCGCAGGCGCTGGCGGCCCATGCCGCAGACGATGCGGTGGTCATCAGCCTGCAGAACGGCATTGGCAATGCAGACGTTTTGCGGCGCGCCTTGCCGGGCCGCCAGGTGCTGGCCGGCATGGTGCCGTTCAACGTGGTGCAGACAGGAGATGGCCGCTTCCATCGCGGCACCGAAGGCAGCCTGATGGTGGAAGCGTCGCCGGCGCTGGCGCCATGGCTTGCCGCGTTCGAGGCGGCCGGCCTGCCGCTGCTGCAGCGGGCTGACTTCGTCTCGGTACAGTGGGGCAAGCTGCTGCTGAACCTGAATAATGGGATCAATGCCCTGTCCGGCCTGCCGCTCAAGGCCCAGCTCTCGCAACGCAGCTACCGCCGCTGCCTGGCGCTGTTGATGGATGAGGCGTTGGGTGTGCTGCGGGCCGCCGGCATCGCGCCGGCCCAGGTGGCCAAGGTGGCGCCGGACAGGCTGCTCAAGCTGCTGCGGCTGCCGGACTGGCTGTACAAGCGCCTGGCGTCGGCCTCGCTGCGCATCGATCCGGAGGCGCGTTCCTCGATGTGGGAGGATTTGCAGGCTGGTCGGCGCACCGAGATTGACTACCTGAGTGGCGCCGTGGTTGCGTTGGCGGGCAGCGTGGGGCGGGATGCGCCTGCCAGCCGGAAGATCGTGGAGTTGGTGCATGCAATGGAGCAAGGGAATGGTCAGGCGATGGCGGGGCCCAAGCTGCTGGCGGCCCTGAGCAAGAGCGCGTGACAAAATGGTTCTGGCGTCGCCGCTCCTCTTGCCTTACTGCCCGTATTGTCTGGGCCGGCTTGAGGCGGCGACCGCTATGTGCCAGATTTTTTGCGAATTGATCTGGTGCCAGCACCGTCATCCCGGGTCATGCTTTGATGTGGTGCCCTAACGGAGTACGGCAAGCAATACTGACGAAACTGGCTGGGCGAATGCTTGCTGAAGTAGCTGCGCGATGAAATACGAAGGATGGAGCTACAGCATCGGTATTTTTTCCAATTCCTTGTCCCAGTTAGCGCGGCTGGAACCAAACAGATGGGCGTCTGGCCTGAGCAAGACTTCGCTATTGAGACTGCCGGCCGGAACAACCAGCACTTGGCCTTCCATCTGCAGGGTTGGCAGCGCCGACCCGCAAACGGAACAGAAGCATTTGCTGTGTCTGGTCGAGGGCAGAGTGAATAATGTCGTCTTGTCTTCACCAGCAATCCATCTCAAGCGCGCGACCGAAGAAAACAAGTTTGCGGCGTGAGCCGAGCCGGTGTCCTTGCGACAGTGCTCACAGTGACAAAGAAAAAACTTTTCAAAATCGCCTTCCACTTCAAAGCGTACTGCGCCGCACAGGCATGAACCAGAGTGCTTGCTGCTCATGTTTTCATCTTTCTCCAGCTATTCCAGTTGATGTCCCCGGCCATCGTTCACCGCAAGTGGCGCGTGATCCATCGCAAGGTGATGCTCCCAGGCGGACAAGGTCCGATCGAGCTGCCCCATAATGGCGGCGTGGTTTTAGTGCCTGGCGTAGACAATCCATTCAGCCCGTGCCGCGCAGCTTGCGTGGGATTTGCATCATGTAGGTGGTCACGGAATCGGCCGTTGATGCTATTGCTATCCGTGGCCTTGCAGCAGAAAGTGATTTCACCGCAACGGCATTCGCTGATCAACTGTGTCATGCCTCGCAGTGCAGTCTGCAACACCGTCCTTGCTCGCTGCGCTCCGGGTGGCCGACATAAACCTTTTTCACTCATGCTGCTTCTGTCACGCCCCCGGATAATCCGGGGAGCATTCAAGATCTCGCTTGCTGCTTGCAAGGTGGTGATCGCGTAATGCGGTTTTCGCCTCACTGCGTCTTGTAGGTGGGCACCTCCTTGATCTCAAACCTGGACGCGCCGTTAGGTCCTATGCCGTTGAAGGTGAACGAACCGGGATTGTTGTCCTGCTTCCAGACCGGCAATGTCGGATCGGGAATGCCATTGGAAACAAAATAGTCCTTCAGGTCTTGCAAATGCATTGCAGTGAGCGCGTCACCGGAGATCAAGTTGCCGTCCGCATCGGTGACCCGGTTCATGATGGCGGCAATCTGCGGGTTCGCATGTTTGAGCAACATCGCCGCCGGTGAATCGTGAGCCGCGAGGTAGGATGTGAACTCCCTGATCTCCTGGTTTTTCACCTTGCTGGTGATTGTCAGTGTGCGGAGCGGTTCCGGGTCGCAGACCTCGTTTTTGTCGTTCACGTGAGTCATGTCGACTGCGAGGTCCATGTCTTTGGACATCTTTACCATGACGCTGCCAGTGACCTGATTTCGGTAGTCTTGCTGCCCGCGCAGATCCGGCCACAGATAGCCTGACGTCTCTGCTTCCGCGGCCTGTGCGCGAAACTTGCGTCGCAGATGGCGCACAACGTCGGCAGAGCTACCAGCGAAAGCTCCGTTCACAATGTCTCTGTCAATTGCATGGAGCCGAAGCTTATGAAAGATATATGCGACCTGGTAGCGCTGAAGGCTTTTCATGTCCAGGGGAGGCTTGAGTTCCTGCGCCAGACTGCACGCCTTTGCGCCAAGCTCGGGATCGGACACGATCTGGGTCGTCAATTGCGCGAGCAACTGGCGGAATGTCGGATCCTGGAACGAAGCGGTGGCGCGGAAATGCTTTAACAAGACGCAGAAAGCATCGACATCCGGCAATTTGGAAGCCAGTTCCTCAACGTTGAACCCCTGGGGCAACTCCGCCATGGGAAGCATATCCGCCAGTGTCCGCGCCGTCGCCGCGGTTTCCCTTCCAGCGTTCGCCTGCCGTGGGGCTTGCGATGGGCTCGAGTACTGCCGCATACCTCTCTCATTCAGCTCAGGCCCATACAGTTTGCACAGCACGGATTCGTCGATGGGGTTGCCTCGTAAATAAACCTTGCAATCGGGGTGCAGGATCAAGGCGTCCCCGGACAGACTGTGGATCTGGTTGTTGGCAGCGTTGATCAGGCGCAGATTCGTAATTGGCAGGGCTTCCGGTAGGGCAGTGATCTGGTTGCTGTGGATGTCAATCGCCTTGAGGCTAGCCGGCAACTGATTCTCCGGAATGGCACTTAGCCGGTTATGGTGCGCCATCAGTTTTTCCAGGCCCTGGGGTAAAGGCGGCAGGCTTTGAAGGACCAGTTCGGAGAGGTCAAGTATGGCCGTGTTATTGCCCTTGGCAAGCCAGGACTTGATGACCGCTATCGCCTTGGCGCCGTTACCTTCGCTGGCTGCCCATGTTTCAAGGCTGGCCAAATAGCCCGTAGATCCGGGCTGGTGCGTTGCGATGTCCGCGCGGCCTGTTAGTCCGGCCGAGCTGGAAAAATTTGCATACGAGGCGCTGCTCGAACTGTTTGCTGGATACACAGTTAACCCTCCTGTTCATGAGATTGCTGGTTGCATGCCAGATGCTGTCACTCGCCAGCCGGCGAGGAACGGGCGTAAGTGCCGGGACCAGCGGTATGGTTCAGGAAGCTTTCGAGGGGCCGTTGTTTGTCCTTGCTGCTTGCGCAAGCCGGGGTGTTGGCTGCGGACCATGCACGCGACAACGGCACTGGCCGCTTTTCGATCGGCGAAAAAAGACCGGCGCAATGGCCGGTCTCGTTGATGGGCGATGGGATCACTGCACGACCCCGCGGCCGGTGCCTTTACCGCGTCGCCATCCCCAGCAGCATTTCATTGAGCCGCTTCACGAAGCCGGCCGGGTCGCTCAGCGTGCCGCCTTCGGCCAGCGCGGCCTGGTCGAACAGGATGTTGGCCCAGTCATCGAATTTGCTCTCCTCGTACTTCAGGCGCTGCACCAGCGGATGGTCCGGGTTGATCTCCAGGATGGGCTTGGATTCCGGCGCGTTCTGGCCGGCCGCCTTCAGCATGCGCAGCAGGTTGCCCGACAGTTCGTTCTCGTCGGCCACCAGGCAGGCCGGGGAATCGGTCAGGCGGAAAGTCACGCGCACTTCCTTGGCCTTGTCGGCCAGCGCGGTCTTCATCTTTTCGACCAGGTCCTTGTACTGCGCCTCGGTTTCCTCATGCTGCTTCTTCTCGGTCTCGTCTTCCAGCTTGCCGAGGTCGAGGTCGCCCTTGGCCACCGACACCAGCTCGCGGCCGTCGAAGTCCTGCAGGAAGGACAGCATCCATTCATCCACGCGGTCCGTCAGCAGCAGCACTTCCACGCCCTTCTTGCGGAAGATCTCCAGGTGCGGGCTGTTCTTGGCCGCCGCATAGGTTTCGGCGGTGACGTAGTAGATCTTGTCCTGGCCTTCCTTCATGCGCGATACATAATCGGCAAACGACACGGTCTGGGCGTCGCTGTCATTCTGGGTGGAGGCGAAGCGCAGCAGCTTGGCGATGCGCTCCTTGTTGTTGCTGTCCTCGCCGATGCCTTCCTTCAGCACCTGGCCGAACTCGGTCCAGAAAGTGGCGTACTTGTCCTTGCCTTCCTGCTCGTCGCTGTTGGCCAGTTCTTCCAGCATGCCCAGCACCCGCTTGGTCGAACCTTCGCGGATCACCTTCACGTCGCGCGACTCCTGCAGGATCTCGCGCGAGACGTTCAGCGGCAGGTCGGCCGAGTCGATCACGCCCTTGACGAAGCGCAGGTACACGGGCATCAGCTGCTCGGCGTCATCCATGATGAACACGCGCTTCACATACAGCTTGATGCCGCCGCGCTTGTTGCGGTCCCACAGGTCGAACGGCGCCTTGGACGGGATATACAGCAGCTGCGTATATTCGCTGCGCCCTTCCACCCGGTTATGGGTGAAGGTCAGCGGGTCCTGGAAGTCGTGCGACACATGCTTGTAGAACTCGGTGTACTGCTCGGGCGTGATATCGGCGCGGTTGCGCGCCCACAGCGCGCTGGCCTGGTTGATGGTTTCAGGTTCGTCGGTGACCACCATCTCCTTCTTTTCCTCGTTCCACTCTTCCTTTTTCATCTGGATCGGCAGGGAGATATGGTCGGAGTATTTGCGGATGATGGATTTGATCTTCCACGACGACAGGAAGTCGTCCTCGCCTTCGCGCAGGTGCAGGATGATGTCGGTGCCGCGACTCGGCTTGTCGATCGCTTCCACGGTGAAGTCGCCTTCGCCGCCGGATTCCCAGCGCACGCCTTCGGAAGCCGGCAGCCCGGCGCGGCGCGATTCGACGGTGATGCGGTCGGCCACGATGAAGGCGGAGTAGAAGCCCACGCCGAACTGGCCGATCAGGGCAGCATCCTTCTGCTGGTCGCCGGAGAGTTTCGAGAAGAATTCCTTGGTGCCGGACTTCGCGATCGTGCCCAGGTGTTCCACCGCGTCGTCGCGGCTCATGCCGATGCCGTTGTCGGAGATGGTGATGGTGCGGGCTTCCTTGTCGAAGTCCACGCGTATCTTCAGGTCGGGATCATCCTCGAACAGCGCGCCATTGTTGATGGCTTCGAAACGCAGCTTGTCGGCGGCGTCGGAAGCATTGGAAATCAGCTCCCGCAGAAAGATTTCCTTGTTGGAGTACAGGGAATGGATCATCAATTGCAGCAGCTGCTTGACTTCTGCCTGGAAGCCCAGGGTTTGCTTTTCGGATACGGCCATTGTGGTTCACCTCTGTCTAACGATAGTTACACGGAAAAAATTTTTCTCCCAACTGGGGATGCATGGACGGATTTCAATACCCAAGACGCATTGGTGTAACCGCAAGCGGCGGAAATGCGCATTCCTGATATTGGCGGGGAATAAAGTTGCCGCCTGCACGTGTGGAAAAATGCCAAGCCGCAGGAGGTTCAAGCAGAGAACTTCCAGACTAAAAGGAAATTGCCCATGCTATCTGCCGTACATTGCGTTCGCCACAATATCAAGTCCGCACGGCTTCAGACGCCGGCGCGCCTTCCCCGGTTTTCCTGTCCCGTGCGCACCCGCCTGCCGTTTGCGGCATGCGTGCCGAGGCGGTCAATCACACTGCACCGGGTTGACCCGCAGCAGAACAGGGCGTCGGGCGCGTTGGAAGCGAGTTTTTCGCCACTGGAAGCGCGTGTGCTGCAGCGACTAATCGTCAAGGGCTCGGGGCGGGCTGCGGAACAGGCCCAGCGCAACAGCGTCCTGCACGGATTTCCCGCAATCGTCGAAGAGCATCATTGGGAGCACGAATTCGAGACCATTCCCGACACCATGCCGCACGCTTACCTGCGGCACGCGGCGGCGAACTGTGAGCCGGAAAGCGTGCGCGCCAGCCGGAACGTGCATGGCATAACCCACGCCAATGCGCAGCGGCCTGCCGCCCCGGCCTTTGGCCCCCGGGCTGGCTCTTCTCCCGATCCGCTGCATGCTCAGTCGCATGATCTGGGCGAGCTGTCGCCGGTCCTGCTGGCCGCCGTGATGCGGGCCATCGCCGGCCAGGGCGAAAATCACTCGACCGGCGGCAGCAGCATGATCGTCGACAAGCCGCTGTGGACACGCGACGAAGTCCTGCGCTTTCTGGCCGACGGCACTGTCCCGCGCGGCGCGCCGGACAGTGTCGACTTCATGAAACCGCTGCTGGATGACATCGCTATCCTGCTGGGCGGCGAGAATCCCTACCTCAAGCCGTTTCGGGCGGCCTTGCAGCATGCGAATGACGCCCACACCCTGTTCGAGCTCGTGCAAGGCGCATTCTGGCCAGACCCGAAGGGAGAAATCAGTTTCCGTTACCAGCCGCCAGCATTGGCATTGGCAGCGGCCCCGGGCACCGGCCTGGCCAACACGCGTTTCTATCAGGATTTTCGCGCCGCCCTGGGACTGGACGACAAGGTGTTCTCCCGCCTTGCCGGCGAGCTGGAGGTGAAGGGACTGATCTTCCGGGATATCTTCGATTCGCGGGATGACCGGTCGTGGGGCCTGTCCTTCTTTGGACAGCTGGGACAACGATTGCGGGAATGCGTGCCGGGGCAGGGCGTGGCTGCGGTCATGTGGCATCAGGACACCTATGCCGGCATCACCCATATCTCGGTCCTGGCGGCCAGCCCACAGGGCGAGATCACGATCAACCACCAGGAATCGATTGTGATCGGCAAGGACAAGCCGGTTGACGGACTGATGCCGGCGGCTCTGGGGGTGCCATCCAACACCTATGACACCACCCAGCTCCATGAGGCCATGCTCAAGGGCACCGGGATGGGCATGCCGGAGGTGCTGCCGGTGCGCGCATCGTATGAACGCACTGGTCCGCCGAGTGCGATCTTTACCAGGCTGCGCGCTTTTGCCGCGCTGCAGGCATTCAACGACCGCCTCGCCGCCGAGGGACTGGGGCTGAAGGGCAAGCAATGGCTGTATGCCGCCGATCCCTGCCTGCACACGGGAGAAGTCAAGGCCAGCCTGGCGCGCGGGATGGCGGTTCGGGATGCGCATGTCGATGCCCTCCTGAAGGGGCGCTTCGCGCAGGAACCCAACATCCTGCCGCCGGGGATCGATGCCGCCGACGCTTACGGCCATTACGTCAACAACTGCCTGGAGTTGACCGTGCGCGCCCTGATGGCGGGCGACAGTGTCGACCTGCCGGCGGGGACGGCATTCGACACCACGCGCCGCATCAGCGAGGCAGGCCGCGTCCTGTTTGCGGCTGGCCTGATGCCGGACACGGATCCCCGGTTGTTCGACCGCATGGATGAAGTCGGCTACGTACGGGATGAGAACGGGACCGTGCGGCGCCATCCGGCCTCGTTCCTGGCCATCGGCGGCATCGGCGGCGAATCGACTGCCGCGCCTGGCACGCCCGGCGTGATCCCGCCGCACGTGCCACGCAATCCACCCAGGGACGCGGCCCGTTACGAGGCAGAGCGTGCCAAGGCCGAGGAGCGGTTTGCGAAGGCGCTGGCCAAGAACCGCGCCAGCTGGGATGGTCCCGTCGGCGGGAAGCCTTGATATCTTCGGGAACGCCGGATCGGCACTGTGCAGAGATGAGGCCGCCTCTGTCGTCCGCTGTTACGGCTGGTTCGACGAGGGCGGTGCCCGGAATGTGCTGGCGCGCGTAGATCAGGGGCGACACGGGTCTGCTTCGACAGGATAGAAAAAACTTGGCGCCAGTGTGCCGGTGAAGGGGCGAAGCGCTTGCATGTGCGATAACAGAACAGCGAGCCGGCTCTGCTTTCAGAGTAAAATTCCTTCCCTGAACCATTGCACATACGGAGCTTGCATGTCGTTTTACGAAAAACTCAAGGCCCTGAACATCGACTTGCCAGCCGTCGCCTCGCCGGCCGCTGCCTATGTCATGTACGCCCAGACTGGCAACACGGTATTTGTCTCCGGCCACATCGCCAAGAAGGACGGCAAGGTGTGGGTAGGCCAGCTGGGCAAGACCATGGGAACGGAAGAGGGCAAGCAGGCGGCACGCGCGGTGGCGATCGACCTGATGGCTACCCTGCAGGCTGCGTGCGGGGGCGACCTTGATCGTGTCAAGCGCATCGTCAAGGTCATGAGCCTGGTGAATTCCACTCCCGACTATACCGAGCAGCACCTGGTGACCAACGGCGCCTCGGAGCTTCTGGTCGAGGTCTTTGGCGACGCTGGTCGTCATGCCCGGTCAGCCTTCGGCGTGGCGCAGATTCCGCTAGGCGCCTGCGTAGAAATTGAACTGATCGCTGAACTGGCCTGACAGCATACCGAATCTCCCGCATTCCACTTTCCCAGCATGAAAATCGAAAATCCCAACCCCATCCAGTGGCAGTTCTCGCAACGCGCCGAGCAGCTGCAAAGCTCCGCCATCCGTGAAATCCTGAAGATCACGATGCGCCCGGAAATCATCTCCTTCGCCGGCGGCCTGCCGTCGCCGCTGACCTTCCCGGTCGAGCGCATGCGGGAAGCCTATGACGCCGTGCTGACGCGCGCCGGCAAGGTCGCGCTGCAGTACGGCCCGAGCGACGGCTATGCGCCACTGCGGGAATGGATCGCCGACTCGCTTTCCACCCCCGATTCGAAGATCGTGCCGGAACAGGTGCTGATGCTGTCGGGCTCGCAGCAGGGCCTGGACCTGCTGGGCAAGGTGCTGATCGACGAAGGCAGCAAGGTGCTTGTGGAAACGCCCAGCTACCTGGGGGCATTGCAGGCATTCTCGGTGTACCGGCCGCAGTTCGTGTCGGTGGCCACCGATGACGATGGCCTGGTGCCGGCCGACCTGGAAGCCGTCGGGCAGGGCGCGCGCCTGCTGTACTCGCTGCCCAATTTCCAGAACCCGACCGGCCGCAGCATGACGCTGGAGCGTCGCGCGGCGCTGGTGGAAACCTGTGCCCGCCTGGGCATACCGCTGATCGAGGACGACCCCTACGGCGCCCTGAGCTATAACGGCGAGCCGCTGCCCAAGCTGCTGAACATGAACCCCGGCGGCGTGGTCTACATGGGCTCGTTCTCGAAGGTGCTGACCCCCGGCATCCGCCTCGGTTACGCGGTGGCGCCGGTGCCGCTGGCCAGGAAGCTGGAGCAGGCCAAGCAGGCGACCGACCTGCATACCGCGCAGCTGACCCAGATGGTGGTGCATGAAGTGGTCAAGGACGGCTTCCTCTCAGAGCATATCCCGACCATACGCCAGCTCTACGCCGACCAGTGCCAGGCCATGCTGGACGCGCTGCAGGAATTCTTCCCGGCCAGCGCCACCTGGACCCGTCCGCAAGGCGGCATGTTCATCTGGGTCACGCTGCCGGCGCATATCAACAGCATGGAGCTGCTCGAGGCGGCGGTCGCGGAAAACGTCGCCTTCGTGCCGGGCGCGCCGTTCTATGCCAACACGCCGGCCTCGAACACGATGCGTCTGAGCTTCGTGACGGTGCCGCCGGAGCAGATTCGCATCGGGGTGCAGAAGCTGGCCAGGCTGATCGCGGCGCGCAGCTGACGAGCGTCCATGTCATTGAACGGCGGCCGGTGAAACGGCCGCCGTTTTTTTTCGCCTGCTGCGCGATACCTTTCCCTTGGCAAGCCTGGCCCGGACCTGCCGGGATCATTCCTCTGGATGCGTCGTTTTTAATCTATAAGCGAACAAATAAATAAATATCGGTTACGGAGGGCGGTCATCAGTTAAATGCTGCTGGCGACGTGTCCATCACGCCGCCCCTGGCAGGAAACTGGTCCCGCCGCGCAAGCGTTTTAAACACCGTATCAAGCACCGAGCAATGGCACTTCCAACATCTCTACGACATCACAACACCCACAGCGATCTCCTGCCCGTCATCTCCATCACCACGCCGCCCGATCGGGCGTCTTCCCGGGAAAAACACATAGTCGCCATCGTCGGCCCGCGCATGGAGCGTGTGGCCAGGTGCCTGGCCGTCCAGTGCCGCTCCCTGGGACTGTCCCTGCGCATGATCCACACCGACAGCGATGATTTCAACGCCGCGACAATGGACGAGGTCCACGCCAGCGGCGCGCTGGGCCCTGCCACCCAGCTCATCGTGATGGGCCATGGCATGAACCAGTCCGGCAAGCATCAGATCAAGACGATCTGCCGCGGACCGGGTGCGGAGGGGGAGGAGCAGACCCGGCAGGACGACACGCTGATCTTGCTCAAGTGGCTGCGTCTGGGCAAGCACACCGACCCGGCGACCGGGGAGCGCTTGCCGTGGAACGGCATGATCCATATGCTGAGCTGCGGCGCTGGAAGCCTGGGCGAACTGATCGCCGAATCGGATGATGCGCAGGAATATGGTCCCAATCTCATCTACGGCAATATGACCCGCCACGGCGTTTCGGAAACGGCCCAGGCCGTACGCAGCATCTGCGAATTCATTCATCTGCATCGGACCGAGGCCGTCTTTTCCCCCACCGCGCTGCTGGCCTGGGTGGGGCGGACGGCGGCAGTGCCCGTGACCCTGGCGGGAGGAGAAATCCGCTCGCCCATCGTGCTGGAGCCGGCACGATCCGTCGTGGAGGCAATGCCCGCCTTTCTGCCGGGACGGCTGCGGCAACTGGCGGTGGCGCGGTCGCATGACGCCGCCTTGGCGGTGGCTGACCAGGATGCCCTGCACCGCGCTGTCGAGGCAATGTCGCGGGAGGATGTCCGGCCGGATTCGCTGCTCCTTGAGGAAAATCTGTCCCGCATCATGCATGAGCAGGTGCGCAATGGCGGACTGGACACGATTGCCGAACTTTTCAGCGACGTGCCGCCGCTGGTTGACGTGACCAGCGCATTCGGAAAGCCGCTTGATGCTTCCGTCGATTCCGGCCGTCGCAAGCGCTATGAGAAGCTGGCGTCCAGGGCCCGCAAAAACTGCCGTCGCACGGAAAAGGCGGTACGGCTTCCAGCCGGGGAACCCGGCAGCGAAAGCGCAGGCATCGCAGGGCGTGCCCAGATGGCCGATTTCAATGGCGCCCCTGTCAGTGGCAGAAGCCGCCGCGCGACGGCGCCGTCGCCAGCCGTGCCCACGGGCACATGCCAGGACCCGCGGAGCCGCCTGCTTGCGGCTGCAGTGCGCCGCATCGTGCAGGAGCCTGGCCATGCGGCCGTGCTGCTGCAGCGCGCATGCGCCCAGGGCGACGCCAGGATGTTCGCCGCCCTTTACCAGACGGCAGGCCCGGCGCCGTTCGGCAACGCGGCGCTGATCCGCTCATGCAGCAATGAATCCATGCCGCCACTGCACCTGGCCTGCCTGATCGATGCACCGCAACTGGCGGCCACCCTGCTGGAGAACGGCGCTGATGTGAATCAGGCCGACCACCATGGCAATACTGCGCTGCATTACGCCGTGGAGGGCAAATCGCTGGCGCTGGTCAGGGTCCTGGCGGGTGCGAACGCCGATGCTGCGATCCGCTCACAACGCATCACGCCGGTCGAACTGGCCGCGAAAAACGGGTTCGATGCCGGCTTTGCCGAGTTGGCCACCAGCGGCTTCTGGCAGAAGCAGGCGCTGCGCGGCAAGCCGCTTTCCGCCAAGCGCGCGGTGCAGAGGCTCGATTCGTAAGGCAGGTTCTTGCGCTTCCCTTTTTCGCCGCATGGCGCCGTGCCATGCAGGCCGGGCTGATCGTATCGCGCCGCACGCGTGTGGCAGACGCCCGCTGCAGACCAGTCCAGCGGAGCGGCCTGCCCCGTCAGTGCCTGTCCGGATGCATTCGGGTGCTGACTGCACGGACCCGGGCAAGCGCCGATGCGCGGCATGGCGCAAACAGCCAACGCCTTCCAGCACATTTTTTAATCCATCATCAAGGTACGATTTCATGTTAGTCAGCAGCAGCATTTAATCCTTAAGGGCGCCGGGACCCGGCAGTCACAATGATTTGGGCAGCGCTTCCAGCGCCGCAGCCGGCACCCCATATGGGTGCTGAGAATCAATTCGAGCCTATGGACGTCGTGATTCTCTGGGGCCCGGGGCAGCGCATGGAAGACCTGGAAGCAATCACAGCCGCCGCAACGCACGCTGGATTGAAGTTCAGCGTCATTGAAACCACGAGCGACTATGCGCAGCAAAATAACGTGATTAACGTGATGAAAGACCTGTATCTCAGCGATGCATTGGGACCGCATACGCAGCTTCTGGCCTGCTTCGCAAGCACTGACGGTGAAACAGTGCAGGTCACCGAAGACGGGCGCGTGATACCCGCCCTGGAACTGATCCACTGGGCGCATACGCCGCCCTCGACGGATTCCGGCCCGCCGCGGCCTGCCTGGAAAGGTACGATTCATGCCATCTGGCAGCAAAGCGGAAGGGTGCGCGATCACTACGTCCCGGAGCGGCCGTTATGGCAAACCGGGCCCACCATCACCCATTCCTGGCGCAAGGGGGGGCGAATCACAATGCCGTCACCGCGATCACGGACTTGTGCGCCTACATCGGGGAGGTCAGGGGCAGCGCTGCTTGCCTGGAGCCGGCGTATATTGCCGCGCGCATGCTGGGCGTGACGGGCGACATGCTTGGCTGCGTCGGCGGCAGGTTCAGGCGCGCCGTAGTGGCAGGCGCACCCCGCACGTCGGCGCAGGCACGGCACGATCACCTGATCGCCAGCCTGGAACGCGGCAATGGCGATCAGGCGCGTATTGCGGGAGCACGCAAGGACTTGCACGCACTGGCTTGCGCCATGCGTCAGCCAGTCGTCCGCGGCGCGCAATCGCAGCGGCAAAAGATCAAGATCGAGAACGTCTTCGTCGCGCGCGCCGAGCGCTGCAACTTGCCGGCAATGGATGAACTTTTGGCGCAACATCCGTCGCTGCGCGGCATGAGGGAGCGCTCGGGCCGCAGCGGCGCGCAGATGTACCAGCGTGTCCTGAGCGCAGTCACGATCGTCAGGGAGATGGATATCCTGGAGGCCGGACAAGGCGGCGCGACAAACCTGCACTGCCTGCTCGAAAGCATTTCCAGCCTGTGCGCCCAGGGAGAGCGGTTCAGGCTCAATTTGGACAACGTGCTGCGCGGCCAGCCGCGCCTGCTGGCCGAAGGACTGCGATGGGCGGCCATGCATGACGAGGAGCCCTTGTTCCTCCATCTGATGCCGGCGGTCGATCCGGCCGCCAAGCTGGCGCTGCTGAAGCAGTGCCTCGCTCTGGCAATGTCAAGCAGTCCATGGCTGGCAATAGGAATACTGCAGATGCATGACCCGAACGCCTCGCCGGCGAAACTGATTTCGCGTGGCATGAAGGAAGGCGCTACAGAAGAGGTGGTGTTCGCATGGCTGTCGCAGCTTGACTGGATGGCGGATCATCATTGCGCCGCGGAGGTGCTCAAGGGCTTGCGCGACAATCAACTGTTTCCAGGCTTGCCAGTAATGCTTGCCAAGCGCTCCCCCATGGTGTTCGAAGCGCTGCTCGCCCTGATGCGCCAGGACGAGCAGCGCTATTCCTCGTACGTTCTGGACTTATTGATCCATGCGCAGGAAAACCGGGACGCCAGCCTGCTGGAAAAGCTCGCGCGAGGGTAAGAGCCTGCGTGGCGGAAGGAAGGACATCAAGGCGCGTCAAGCCTGCTGCGCGAGCCTGACGCATTGCCCGGGTTTTACTGCGCCGTCAGCCCGGCCGCCTTGATCTTCGACTCCAGCGCCTTTCCCTTGCGGGCCCGCTTGCCGATATGCGGCGCCAGCCCGCTGGCGGACAGCCCCAGTTCCTGCGCCTTGCCGCCGCGGCCGATGCCGGTCACGATCACGCCGCGCTGGCTGATGGGTTGTGCCGCCAGCAGCTTTTCCTTGGGCTCCAGTTCCATCAGGATCACGCCGCGGCCGCCGGTCAATGTCTTGACTTCATCCAGGCCAAACACCAGCAGGCGTCCCTTCTCGGACAGGCAGGCAAGCGCGCTGGCCTTGTCGGCAATAATTTTGGGCGCCAGCGGCTCGTCGCCCGCTTCCAGCGTCAT
Organism: Noviherbaspirillum soli; assembly: GCF_015352955.1. GTDB lineage: Bacteria > Pseudomonadota > Gammaproteobacteria > Burkholderiales > Burkholderiaceae_D > Noviherbaspirillum_A > Noviherbaspirillum_A soli. The sequence goes on along the minus strand of NZ_JACYOX010000001.1, from coordinate 452,593 downwards.
GAAGGCCTTGCCGTTGCGGTTGCGGCTGACCAGGTCGCCGGCCTTGGCGGCAAAGCCGAAGCCGGCGGTGGACGCCAGCAGCAGCGGCGTGTCGGCCGGGCCGGCATAGTAATGCAGCAGCCGGCTGCCGCTGGCCACGTCGACCAGGGTCGTGACCGGCACGCCGTCGCCGCGGGCGCCGGGCAGCGCCGCCACCGGCACCGAGTAGGAGCGGCCGTTCGAGCCCAGCGCCACCAGGTGGTCCACCGTGCGGCACTCATAGGCGGCATACAGCGCGTCGCCGGCCTTGAAGGTGAACTGGGCGGCATCATGGCCATGGCCGCCGCGGGCGCGCACCCAGCCGCGCTGGGAGATGATCACCGTCACCGGCTCGTCGACCAGCTTCTGCTCGGCGGTGGCGCGTTCGGCTTCCTCGATCAGCGTGCGGCGGTTGTCGCCGAAGGCCTTGCCATCGGCTTCGATCTCGCGGATCACCAGGCGCTTCATCGACGACGGGTTTTCAAGAAGGTCCTGCAAGGTGGATTTTTCCTTGCGCAGCTCGGCCAGTTCCTGCTGGATCTTGATCGCCTCCAGGCGCGCCAGCTGGCGCAGCCGGATTTCAAGAATGTCGTCGGCCTGGCGCTCCGACAGCCGGAACGCATCCATCAGCGCCGGCTTGGGTTCGTCCGACTGGCGGATGATGCGGATGACTTCATCGATGTTGAGCAGCACCGCTTCCCGGCCTTCCAGGATATGGATGCGGTCGTCCACTTTCTGCAGCCGGAAATTGGTGCGGCGGGTGATGGTGGTGAAGCGAAACGCGATCCATTCGTTGAGGATCTGCATCAGCGACTTCTGCCGCGGCCGGCCGTCGCCGCCTATCATCACCAGGTTGATCGCGGCGCCCGATTCCAGCGAGGTGTGCGCCAAGAGGGTGTGCATGAACTCGGTTTGGTCCTGGTTCTTGCTCTTGGGCTCGAACACCAGGCGCACCGGCGCGTCGCGGCCGGACTCGTCGCGCACCGTATCCAGCAGCGACAGCACGGTCTGCTTCATCGCCAGCTGTTCCGGCAGCAGCGCCTTCTTGCCCAGCTTGACCTTGGGATTGGTCAGCTCCTCGATTTCCTCCAGCACCCGCTGCGCCGAGCAGCCCGGCGGCAGTTCGGTCACCACCGCCTGCCATTGGCCGCGGGCCAGGTCTTCGATCTTCCAGCGCGCCCGCACCTTCAGGCTGCCGCGGCCGCTGGCATAGATGTCGGCGATCTGTGTCGGCGAGGTGATGATCTGGCCGCCGCCCGGATAGTCCGGGCCCGGGATGATGGCCATCAGTTCCGCATGGCTCAGCTTGGGATTGCGGATCAGGGCCACCGCGGCCTGCGCGACTTCGCGCAGGTTGTGGGAAGGCACTTCGGTTGCCATGCCGACCGCGATGCCGGAGGCGCCGTTCAACAGCAGGAAGGGCAGGCGCGCCGGCAGCAGGCGCGGCTCCTCGGTCGAGCCGTCATAGTTGGGCTGGAAGTCCACCGTGCCCATGTTGATTTCATCGAGCAGCAGGCGCGAGATCGGCGTCAGGCGCGCCTCGGTGTAGCGCATCGCCGCCGCGCCGTCGCCGTCGCGCGAGCCGAAGTTGCCCTGGCCGTCGATCAGCGGGTAGCGCAACGAGAAGTCCTGCGCCATGCGCACCAGCGCATCGTAGACCGACTGGTCGCCGTGCGGATGCAGCTTGCCCAGCACATCGCCGACCACCGCGGCAGACTTGCGCGGCTTGGCCGCGGCCGACAGGCCCAGCTCGTGCATCGCATACAGGATGCGCCGCTGCACCGGTTTCTGGCCGTCGCAGACATCGGGCAGGGCGCGGCCCTTGACCACCGATACCGCGTAGTCGAGATAGGCGCGCTCGGCAAAGGTGGCCAGGGTCAGCGACTCGCCGTCATTGGCGGGCGCGGCTTCAAACAGATTGGCTTGTTCAGTCATGTCGTTGTCAGGCTTATTGATTGTTTGCCGGCCGGGTCGGCAGGTTGCCGCGGCCGGGCAGGGTCAGGGTGACCCGGTTGCCTGCGCCGGCCGGCTGGTCGGCCCTGGCGGGCGCTGCGGGCACCGGGTTGTAGAGCTGGTAGAACTGGGTCACCAGCTTCACGTAATTGCGGGTTTCCGGATACGGCGGAATTGTGTTGCGGTACTTCTGCACCGCGCCCTCGCCGGCGTTATAGGACGCCAGCACCAGCGCCAGCTGGTCTGGGAAGAGGCGCATCAGGTCGCGCAGGTAGCGCGCCGCCAGCCGGATATTGGTCTTCGGGTCGAACAGCTTGTCGGCAAGGCTCTTGCGCTGGTCGCCCTGCAGGCCATAGCGTTCCGCAGTGGCCGGCATGACCTGCATCAGGCCGATCGCGCCCCTGGGCGACACTGCATCGGGATTGAAGCCCGACTCCGCCGCCATCACCGCCTTCAACAGCGGCAGCTCCACCGCAAATTCATGCGCCGCCTGCGCGAGCAGCGGCTCGAAGCGCTTCAGGTTGGGATGCTGCGACAGGTAGCGCTGCAATCCATCGGCCGGCGCGGCCTGCGGCGCCGGCGCCGTCAGCTCGCGCGAATCGAACGCGCCGTCGCCGCGCATGAACAGCTGGTACCGCTCATCAAGCTTGTCCGTGGCGAAATGGGCATTGCCGTCGGCATCGATATAGCCATAAATGTCGGCCCGCGCGAGCTGTGTCGCGCAGGCCAGCGCCATTCCGCAGAGCAGCGCGACCCATCGCATCAGATGTCGGCCTCGGCTTCGTTGCCATGCTCTTCCAACCAGAGCCGGCGGGCCGACGCCTCGCCTTTGCCCATGAGCATGTTGAAGCGCGCTTCCGAAGCCTCCAGATCGAAGTCGCCCAGCGCCACCGGCAGCAGGCGCCGGGTGTCCGGGTTCATCGTTGTTTCCCACAGCTGCTCGGCATTCATCTCGCCCAGGCCCTTGAAGCGGGAAATCGCCCAGCCGCCATCCTTGATGCCGTCCTTGCGCAGCTTGTCCTCGATCGCCGTCAGTTCGCCGTCGTCCAGCGCATACAGCTTCTGCACCGGCTTCTTGCCGCGCGCCGGCGCATCCACCCGGTACAGCGGCGGCCGCGCAACGCAGATATGGCCGCGGTCGATCAGCTTGGGGAAATGGCGGAAGAACAGCGTCAGCAGCAGCACCTGGATGTGGGCGCCGTCGACGTCGGCGTCGGACAGGATGCAGATGCGGCCATAGCGCAGCCCGGACAGGTCGGGGTTGTCATGCTTGCCGTGCGGGTCGACGCCGATCGCCACCGCGATGTCATGGATCTCGTTGTTGGCGAACAGCCTGTCGCGCTCGGTCTCCCAGGCGTTCAGCACCTTGCCGCGCAGCGGCAGGATGGCCTGGAATTCCTTGTCGCGGCCCATCTTGGCCGAGCCGCCGGCCGAGTCGCCCTCGACCAGGAACAGCTCGTTGCGGGACACGTCGCTCGACTCGCAATCGGTCAGCTTGCCCGGCAACACCGCCACGCCGGAGGACTTCTTCTTTTCCACCTTCTGCGCCGAGCGCAGCCGGGTCTGGGCCTGGCGGATCACCAGCTCGGCCAGCTTCCTGCCATAGTCCACATGCTGGTTCAGCCACAGTTCCAGCGGCGGCCGGCAAAAGCCCGCCACCAGGCGCACCGCGTCGCGCGAGTTCAGGCGCTCCTTGATCTGGCCCTGGAACTGCGGGTCCAGCACCTTGGCCGACAGCACGAAGGAGGTGCGGGCGAACACGTCCTCCGGCAGCAGCTTCACGCCCTTGGGCAGCAGCGCATGCATCTCGACGAAATTCTTCACCGCGCCAAAGAGGCCTTCGCGCAGGCCGGACTCATGGGTGCCGCCGGCCGGGGTCGGAATCAGGTTCACATAGGACTCGCGCATCACGTTGCCGTCCTCGGTCCAGGCCACCACCCAGGCCGCGCCTTCGCCCTCGGCAAAGCCCTCGGCATCGCGGCCGGCGTATTGCTCGCCCTCGAACAGCGGAATCACCAGGTCCGCATTCGAGCCCTGCGCCAGCGATTCGGTCAGGTAGCCGCGCAGGCCCTGGTCGTATTGCCAGGTCTGGCTCTCGCCGGTGCGCTCGTGGACCAGCGTGACTTTCACGCCAGGCAGCAGCACCGCCTTGGAGCGCAGCAGGCGCTGCAGTTCGGCCTGCGGAATCGCGGAGGAATCGAAGTACTGCGGATTGGGCCAGGCGGTGACGCGGGTGCCGGATTTCTTGTCTTCGCGGGTGGGTGACCGGGAGGTCAGCGGCTCGACCAGGTCGCCGTCGGCGAAGGCGAGCTGATGCACCTTGCCCTCGCGCCAGACCGTGATCTCCAGGCGCGACGACAGCGCATTCGTGACCGACACGCCAACGCCATGCAGACCGCCGGAGAATGCATACGCGCCACCGCTGCCCTTGTCGAACTTGCCGCCGGCATGGAGCCGGGTGAACACGATTTCGACCGTCGGCACTTTTTCCTCGGGATGCAGGCCGACCGGAATGCCGCGACCGTCATCATCGACGCTGATGCCGCCGTCGGCACGCAATGTCACCACGATGTTGCGGCAATGCCCGCCGAGCGCTTCGTCGGAGGCGTTGTCGATGACTTCCTGGATGATATGCAGCGGATTCTCGGTGCGGGTGTACATGCCGGGCCGTTGCTTGACCGGCTCCAGGCCTTTGAGAACGCGGATCGATGATTCGCTGTAGTCGGAAATTTGGTTCTTTTTGGTTGCCATTCGGTGGGAAGCAGTGAAAGACAGGGAAGCGCCGGGGCCGGCGAATTCAACTTGCCGGTGCAAAATGCCTGCATTCTAATGAAATACAAGGCTTGGGGCGAACTTCGAATTAGCGGGAGCCTTGCTCAATAACGAAATTATAGCAAGAAGACTGTTGTTTTATACAGTAAAACTTGGGTATTGTGTGTGTCGATAGCAGGCGGGAAACCAGCAAATAGGTTTGCAGAGACAAGCTTAGTTGAAGAATTTGAACAATGTAGGGTAATCCAGACGGCAACCCATGCGCCGGGTTGCCGTCTGCTTCGGTTTGTTAATTAAGGGGAGTGGCACTTCCTTGGCCAAGCGGCACTTGGGGAAATGCAACTTGAAATACCAGCGGCGGGTTTGTATTGTCGAAATACCTCGTCACCGATTTACTAACATCACCACGCCATCCAGTTGTCAATACCTCAAGATCGTGCAACGCGGCATAATCCTTGCCCTTTAATGCTTTTGTCCTATCCAGGTGGGCGATCGTTGCATCCGCTTGATAGGACAGGGTATTGAAGATATGTATGCTGTCTCGGGGCATGTTATTGGCTTCGAGACGTTCATTTAGAAAGTGCCTGATGAATGGTTCCAACACAGGAAAGTGCGTGCAGCATAACCAGATTGAAGTGGCGTTCAGAGGAATCTGGTAGGCATAGGTTTTCATCGCAAAGAGAAAAGCGTTATGTTCAGGGTGGCTGGGATCATGGGCGCCGATGTTGACAAACGTTGCCCAGTCGTCTGGAGGACTAATGTTCCGGTTGCCACACCCAATTACTGTGATTGGAGGCGCTACCCTACCTGTTTTTTCGGCCAAGGCCTCGACCGCCCGGGGATAGGCGTGGGATTCCGCCGTGGCCTGGGTGGCAAGCAGGACGGGGTGAGGGCCGCCTTCATCGAGGATTGCGGCTGCAACGGTTTCGATCAGGTCGATGATCTCGACCTTGTAATGCATGCCCATCTCGGCAAGCCATTTTTCAACGACGACCTTGACGCGACCCAGTCCTACGGTGCAAGCGGTGTTGCACACCATGACGATTGCGTCTCCCTGGAGAGAGGCACAGAAGGCAAGCCCGTTGACGACTATGGTGAAAAGATCGTCGGACAAGTATCTGCCATAAGGGGACCTGGCGTGATCAGCCACGGCGTTAACCTTGACGTGGAAATTGGAGCGCGCCCTCATATAGCCGATAAAATCTTCTGTTCCGATCAGAACGCCGTCGCTCGAATCAAACATGGTCACATGGCGGATGTCAGGTCCGTAAAACTTGATTTTTTCGACCGAGGCAGGCCACATCACATGGCTGGCGTCAATTACTTCATGGAGCGATTTGAGGAACCGAAGTGTAGGGTGGTCTTCAGTGACCCTGTCAGGCACGCCTGGCTGCCAGGGAGGGCGGGGCTTGCTCATCTTGCGTAATACAGGCGCTTGCAGCGCTTTTTCTTCGGTCTTCTCGGCAGCCATGGAAAGCAGTGTCTGGACTTGCGCGGTGCTGCACACTTCCATGTCGGTACACGCCGCGCTGACCAGTCCCATGAGCGACAGCGTTCCGGCAACGACATCCGGTAGCACCAGCGAGTGGCTCGCTGACACTATGGAGCAAGTCTCATCGTCTTTCTGACTGATATCGGCCACTGCTTCATCCGCCGGATAGCCGCCGCTGTTGATCCCGCTACAGATCGCGATAGCTTCCGCTCCCTGCGCATTCTGCAGATTCAAAGCCTGATCAAATGCGACATTTGACAGCGCGATCGAACGTCCCATCTCGTCGAGATAATCACCATCCTTATTGCGTCCGGGTATATCGATGTACAAGGTAACGTCTGGCTTGCGGCTGGCGATCTGCCTGGACAGGGTGGAAAGCAGGGTGCCGTTGACCTGATTAATAGGAAGGTAGGTGATGAATTTCGCGCATTTTTTGTCGAGCTCGGTCAGTAGCAGTTGTATTAGTCGCTTGTTCGGTTCATCGCTCACGATGATCGCGACCTTGTGGCATTTGTAAAGAGCATAGGCGGCGATGGCTGCGCTGACAGGACTTTCAACCGTCAGTTTTCCTTCAGCCGTGTTCCGGCCGCAAAAAATCATCACCTTGTCCGCATTTGCTATCCGATGAAAAATCGGCAAGAAATTGGCTTCCAGTGATGCTTTGCACGCCGGCTGTAAATGCGCTTTCTTGTCAAGGAAAAAGCGTGAGTCAAGAAGCTGCGTTCTTACCTTTTCTATTAAACCCTTCGCGGATTTTTTGTATGTTTCAAGAAGCTTTTCGTCAGTAGCTTTCGGCGGCGGATATGTTTTACCCTCCTCCAGAATTGCGATTCGTATTTTGTCGTCAAGGTTGACCGTGGGCGTCGCGGAAAAGATGAGTGGGCTTGAATGAAACTGACGCCTTGGCGAAGGAGACGCCAGTTCACGCCGGTCAGTGAACGCGGATGGCTTACTGTGTGGCCGCGCCAGGAATCTGGCGGCACTCGGCATCACTGCCGGGGATAGGCTCCGGCGAGCCGGCATGGCATGGGTGCCTCTTGCGACAATGGTCCTTAACATATTTATTCCTCCGATTTAGCGTTGTGCTGCATTCATGTCATGGGCGCGCGCCACCCGTTGCATGAGGCACCGGCGGACAAGCGGATTCGCCTCGCTGAAAATGCGTCGGGCATCCGCTGCATGGATAGGCGCTGCTGCGCTCGCTAATTGCGTCTGTTGCGGGGCCGTGATGAATAAATCCACAGGGGGCATCAGCTTGCCCCTCGATCACCCTTCGGCGCCGGCTGTGCTCTGGGCGAGGGAGCAGGCAGGATGGTCACGTTCGGAAAGTTGACTGTGAACAGGGGCACACCCTCCTTCCCGATGTGGACGGAAGTGGAAGCAGCCACCTCTTCCCGGATCCCGGTGGTCAATACGCGAAAATCCTGAATGGCCCGGTAGTCCTTGCTTTCGACGGGTTCCTGTTCCTTGAGGAAACGGATGGTTGCTTCAGCCTGTGCAACTAGCGGGTCCATGATAGGAATGCTGTCCTCCGGCAGCCCGGCATTCTTGAGGCGCCTGTTGAGATGCTTTCTGAAAAGTTCAAGCAGTGCCGGGAAGTGAGTGCAGCAAAGCCAGATCGATGTGGAATCCAGCGGGATGAGGTCGACATAGCGTTCCACTTCGCGTTCCAACTCGGTATAAGCAATGCTTGTCTTGTCTTTCAAATGCGCCAGCTTGTTCACCAGGTGAGCCAGATCCTTGTTGGGGCGGGCATTCCTGTTGCCGCAGCCGATGACAGTAATTTCCGGCAAGTCCGTTCCGGCACGTTCCGCCGCCTCATTGATCACCCGGGGATAGGCGCCACTCTCGCTGGTGGCTTCGGTGGCGAGCAGCGTTGGCTTTGATCCTCCGAATTCAATCACCGCGGCGGCGACGGTTTTGAGCAGATCAATGATGTGAACCTGGTAGCCGCGGATGCCGTGGCCTTCCAGCCATTTCGTCACCGCCTCCTTCACGCTATCGAGATCGACCGTGCAAGCAGTGTTGCAGACCATGACGATGACGTCGGCCTTGAGTTTCGCAGAGAAGGCAACGCCGTCCACCACGATTTCAAAAAGGCGTTCATGACTATGCGTCCCGTAGGAGGCCTTGGCATGGTCAGCTACGGCATCGACCTTGAGGACGAAATTGGAACGCGCCCTGATGTATCGAATAAAGTCATTGGCGGCGATCAGGACGCCATCGCTGGAATCGTAAAGAACGGCATGACGGACTTTGGGCCCCTCCAGCTTTGCCTTCTCTATCGATTCCGTCCATGTGATTCGCCGGCCCCCAGTCAGTTTATGAAAGGCGGAGAGTTGTTGAACCGTCGAGTGCTCGGTTGTGATGGGCACATGGGCTTTCGGCGTCCATGTGCTTTGCTGAAGGGTGCCGGAGCGCGGTACTGGCGCTTTGAGCTCACCGTTTTCGGTTAGCCCGGCTGCCGTGTCGAGGGCGGTGGCAAGCCAGTCGGGCTGGTAGGCTTGCGCATCTAGGCAAGCGCTGCAGAGCAACTCCATTAGCCCCAGGGTGCCTTGCACCACGTCGTGTACGACCAAGGCGTGTGTGGCGCGAATTACCGCTGCGGCATCTCCCGGTTCGTCAAGCGAACCCAATGCGGGGAATCCCGCATTGCCAATGCTGTCGCAGATGGCAATCGAGGAAATCTTCATCAGGTTCTGCATGTTGAGGGCCTGGTCGAGCGCGACATTGAGCAGACTAATGCTGCTGCCGTCTGCATCCAGGTAATCACCGGCACCATTGCGCCCCGGTATATCAATGTAAATCGAGAGGTCGGGCGCATGTCGGTTGAATTCCTTGTGCAGTCTCCTCACCAACTGACCATTGACTTCCGTAATGGGTATGTATCGCACATATGGGCCGAATTCCGGATGCCTGGCGGTCAGAAGCGTTTCGATCAGCTTCCTGTTAGGCGCATCGCAAACGATGATAGGGGTCTTGTAGCAAAGGTGGAGTGCATAAGCCGCGATCGCAGCACTCACAGCACTACCCACCGTCAGCTTGCCTTCCGTGGTGTTCCTGCCGCAGAAAATCATCACCTTGTCGGCGCCTGCCAGGGCATCGACGCTGGCGAGCAAGTGCTCGGAGAGAGATTTGTCGGATACCGTGCGCAGTGTGTCGGACGCTTTCTCTTTCACTGCCATGTGCTTCGAAAACGCTTGCACCAGATGAAGCGCCGGCTTCTTGTGCAGATACTTTTCCTTCAATGCGTTTCTGTCGAAATCCGGCGGCGGAAAGATTTCTTTTTTGTCCTCGATTCGCTTCAATTCCTGGTAGTCCAGCCTGATGGTTCCTTGCGCATTCTTGTTGCCGCTTGAATCCGCAACTGCCGTTGACGAGGCGAAAGTGCTGCGCCAGTACGTACGATGCGGCACAGAAGCTCGCAATTCATGCCAGTCGGAAAAGGCGGATGGCGCGCCGCGCGCCCTGACAGAGAAACGGCCGTTGCGGAGCTTGGCTGACAGGCACTTTCCGTGGTAAATCAGCTTTGGCTGCGCGGCTCTGGCAGCAATGGTCTTCAACATAATGGCTCCCGGAAGTAATTGTTTTCTGCGTTCATGATTTGCCTCCATGCCGCAAGCGCTCGTGTTGCATCAGGAGCGCCTGAGCACTGTCGAGCCTGCCATGCTTACCTTGGCGGGGAGGCGTTGCGCGCCTGTGATGCCGCGTCTGGCTTAATGCTTCAGCCACCGCTTCCTCTTGCAGCGCAAGACGTCCCGGCCTGCGCCAGGCTGCCCCTGGACAAGGGGCGGGCCTGGCGCAGCGGTCGCTCAGCGGCGCTGCTATCGATTAACGGTATGCTGACCGCGGCATGGAAATGTCACAGCTTATTACGCATCATCAAGAGTCGATTGCTTCACTTTCGATACGTCAAGCATGGCGACATGGACACGGTAGTGCCGGAATAAAGAAGATAGTTCAGTTTGGAAGCGCGCGCGGAACGATGACTGCGTGCGTTGAAAGAGAGGGGGCGCTCCCGGCCGCCGTGGCGGCGCGGGAACGGTTGTTGCCTTACTTGCTCAGCAGCCGCATGCCGCGTTCGAGCCCATCGATGGTCAGCGGGAACATGCGGTTATTCATGATTTGCCTGATCACGGCGATCGATTGCCGGTACTGCCACAGGCCTTCCGGCTCCGGGTTGAGCCAGATGAACTTCGGGAACATGTGGGTGAAGCGCTGCAGCCACTCCGCGCCGGCTTCCTCGTTGTTGTACTCCACCGAGCCGCCCGGCTGCAGGATCTCGTACGGGCTCATGGTGGCGTCGCCGACGAAGATCAGCTTGGTGTCCGGCGTGTACTTGCGCAGTACGTCCCAGGTCGGGAAACGTTCCGCATGGCGGCGCCGGTTGTTCTTCCACAGGTAGTCGTAGACGCAGTTGTGGAAGTAGTAGAACTCCATGTTCTTGAACTCGGTCTTGGAAGCCGAGAACAGTTCCTCGGTGCGGGTGATGTGATCGTCCATCGTGCCGCCAACGTCCAGCAGCATCAGCACCTTGATGTTGTTCTTGCGCTCGGGCTGCATCTTGATGTCGAGGTAGCCGGCATTGTTGGCGGTGGCGCGTATCGTGTCGTCCAGCGCCAGCTCTTCCTCCGCGCCTTCGCGCGCGAACTTGCGCAGGCGGCGCAATGCGACCTTGATGTTGCGGGTGCCGAGCTCGCGTTCGCTGTCGTAGTCGCGGAAGGCGCGCGACTCCCACACCTTGACCGCGCTGCGCTTGCCGCCTTCGCCGCCGATGCGTATGCCTTCCGGGTTCTCGCCGCCGTTGCCGAAGGGCGAGGTGCCGCCGGTGCCTATCCACTTGTTGCCGCCTTCATGGCGTTCCTTCTGCTCGGCCAGCAATTCCTTGAGCCGGTCCATCAGCTTGTCATAGCCGAACTTCTCGATCGCCGCGCGCTGCTCGGGCGTGAGCTCGCGCTCGATGCGCTTCATCAGCCAGTCCAGGGGGATTTCCGGATGCTTTTCAAACAGGGTGTCGACGCCCTTGAAGTACATGCCGAAGGCCTTGTCGAACTTGTCGTAATGGGCCTCGTCCTTGACCAGCGTCATGCGCGAGAGGTAATAGAACTCATCCAGCGATGGCGCAATGACCTGCTTCTGCATGGCTTCCATCAGGATCAGGTATTCCTTGATCGAGACGGGAATCTTGGCGTCTTTGAGGGTAAAGAAAAAATCGATCAGCATGATGTCCTACCGTTCGAGTTTGTATTGCAAATGGCGCTTCACGGTCGGCCATTCAGCGTCAATGATGGAAAACACCACGGTATCGCGCAGGCTGCCATCGGCCATGCGCTGATGCTGCCGCAGCACGCCGTCCTGCTTCGCGCCCAGCCGTGCAATCGCCTCGCGCGACTGGTGGTTCATCCAGTGGGTGCGGAATTCCACCGCGATGCATTGCAGCGTTTCGAAGGCATGGCCCAGCAACAGCAGCTTGGCTTCGGTGTTGATGCCGGTGCGCTGAGCCCGTTGCGCATGCCAGGTATGGCCGATCTCGAGCCGCCTGTTGAGGAGGTCGACATTGAAATAGCGGCTGCTGCCGACGATGCTGTCATCGCGCATGTCGCGGATGACGAAGGGCAGCGCATGCTGGCTGCGCATGGCGAGCGCGGCCTCGATCCATGCGCGCATGGCCTGCGGCGCCGGCACCGAGGTGTACCAGAGCTTCCAGAGTTCGCCATCGGACGCCGCTTCCACCAGCGCGTCATGGTGCATCATGGCCAGCGGCTCCAGCCGCGCATGGCGGCCCGACAGCGTCACCGGCTCGATGAAAACCATGCCTGCCTCAGCGGTTATTGCGCGACATGAAGACCAGGCGCTCGAACAGGTGCACGTCCTGCTCGTTCTTCAGCAGCGCGCCATGCAGCGGCGGCACGGCGCTCTTCGGGTCCTTGGCGCGCAATGCTTCCGGCGGAATGTCCTCGGCCAGCAGCAGCTTGAGCCAGTCCAGCAGTTCGGAGGTGGATGGCTTCTTCTTCAGGCCGGCGACGTCGCGCACTTCGTAGAAGGTCTCCAGCGCCTTGGCCAGCAGTTCCTTCTTCAGGTCCGGGAAGTGCACCTCGACGATCTCGGCCATCGTGTCCTTGTCCGGGAACTTGATGTAGTGGAAGAAGCAGCGGCGCAGGAAGGCGTCCGGCAGTTCCTTCTCGTTGTTGGAAGTGATGATCACCAGCGGCCTGTGCTTGGCCTGCACCATCTCGCGGGTTTCATAGACATAAAATTCCATGCGGTCGAGTTCGCGCAGCAGGTCGTTGGGGAACTCGATGTCGGCCTTGTCGATCTCGTCGATCAGCAGCACCACGCGCTCGTTGGCGGTGAAGGCCTGCCACAGGACGCCCTTGACGATGTAGTTATGGATGTCCTTGACGCGTTCGTCGCCAAGCTGCGAATCGCGCAGACGGGACACGGCATCGTATTCATACAGACCCTGCTGCGCCTTGGTGGTGGACTTGATATGCCATTGCATCAGCGGCATGTCCAGCGCAGCGGCCACTTCCTCGGCCAGCATGGTCTTGCCGGTGCCGGGCTCGCCCTTGATCAGCAGCGGACGCTGCAGCGTCATGGCCGCATTGACCGCAAGTTTCAGGTCGTCGGTGGCTACATAGTTCTGGGAACCTTTGAACCGTGTGTCTGGTCGCATGATGTCTCGTCGTCATGAAAAAAAGATAGGGACGAGTATAAGCGAGAAACAGTTGGCAGGTATCCGGCAACCGAACGCGTTAATAGAGCGCATTAGTTGAACGCGTTGCTTTGATGTTGCTGGCATGGCCCGAAACGAATGCCATGCCTTCCTGCCGGCATGAAATGCCAGGGAGTTTGATGAAAATGTTTGTATTGCGGGCCTGGGCTGTATGGCGCAGGCTGCGCCGCGGCACGTCCTCGCGTCACCGCACTGTGCGGCGCGCGGTGCAGGTGGAACAGCTGATGCGGCGTGCCAACCCGTTCGCCGGCTGGAGCGAGCGCGCCAACTGGATGATCGACGTGGCCGAGTGGCTTCGGCATGACAGCCGCCGCCTGCTGCGCGACGGCGATGGCCGCCAGGGCCGGCTGGTGTTCCTGCTGGACTGGCTGGACAGCCATCGCGACGTGCGCCGGCTGGCGCAGACGGCGATCCAGAAGACCCTGCGCGAGGCGATCGGTCCCGAGCTGTTTGCCGAGACCGGCATGCAGCGCGAGCCGGCCGTGCTGGCCGAGCTTGCGTCGCGCACGATGCAGATGCTGCTGCCGCGGCCGCCGGCGCGGCATGACATGGGCGCGCTGCTGTGCGCGATGTTTCCCCGCCCGTCCGATGCGCTGTTGCTGCGCGAACTGGACGCGGCGACGGCTTCCCGCCTGTGGCGCCTGATTGCCGACGACGCGATATCCCACGGCTACCTGCAGCAGATCGACGAGGCCATGCAGCACCTGGCCACTGCCGTCATCGCAGCCGGCACCGGCGCGGAATTCAGGCGCCGCCTGCCGCCGCGCATGCCGGTCCAGGCAACGCCTTTCATGGCGCTGCGGCGCGAACTCGAACGTTACCTGCATGCGCCTGGACAGGATGAAGCCGCGCTGCGCAGCGTGCGCATGCTGATCGCGGTGTGCCGGGCGCAGACCGACAGCATCTATGCCGAGCTCGATGAACACGGCGTATCAGTTGCGCTGGTGTCCCAGGTCGAGCGCATGCGCTCGCAGCTCGATCGCATGGCCAGCCTGATTGCGCTGCGCGGCGCCGTGCAGGGCGGGCAGGGCGGCGCCGCGCTGCAGGCCATGCTGGCCGACCTGCTATCCGCGCAGCATGGCCAGAGGCCGTCCGTGACCGGCCTGGCGAGCCGCAGCCTGTCGCTGGTGGGCCGCAAGATCGTCGAGCGGCAAGGCAGGCATGGCGAGCGCCACATGGTCGAGAATGCCGGCCAGTACCGTGCGGCCTGGCGCTCGGGGGCCGTGGGTGGCGCGCTGCTGGCCTTGCTGGTGCTGTTGCAGCAGGGCGTGCCGGGGGCGCTGACGGGCTTTGACGGTTTCTTTGGCGGGATGTCGGTTGCGATTCCGCTTGGCATCTGGCTGCTCGCCATCTCGGCGTGCGGCGGCCAGTTCGGGGCGCGCCAGCCGGCCGTCACGACGCCAGCGCTCGGGGCCAGGATGGGCGCGCTGGATACGGTCGAAGGCTTGCGCGGACTGATGACGCAGGTGGCGCGCCTGCTGCGCGCGCAGGCCGCCGGCGTGCTTGGCAATCTCGCCGCCGTGGTGCCGGTCATGCTGCTGCTTGCTGTTGGCGTCGCTTACTTGAGCGGCACGCCGCTGATGTCCACGGCGCGGGCCGGCTTCCTGATCGAGCGGCTTGGCCTGGTCGGCCCGGCGCCGCTGTATGCGGCTGGCACTGGCGTGCTGCTGTGGCTGGCCGGCCTGGCTTCCGGGTTTGCCGACAACTGGTTTGCGCTGCACCGGCTGCGCGATGCGCTGGCGCACCAGCGCCGCCTCGTCTACGCGCTTGGCCCGGGCAGGGCGCAACGCCTTGCAGGCTGGCTGGAACGGCACGTGGCCGATATCGCGGGCAGCATCGCACTGGCGGCGCTGCTCGGGTTGGCTCCGCCTTTCGCAACCTTCTTCGGCCTGCCATTCCAGGTGCGGCATGTCACCCTGGATGCGGCGGCGCTTGCAGCAGCCGCGGCCAGCCTGGGCTGGCCTGCATTGACGGACCCTGCGTTCTGGCTGGCGGCAGCCGGGGTCGTGGTATCGGGACTGATGAACGTGGCGGTCGCATTCGCCTGCGCATTCAGCCTGGCATTGCATGCGCGAGCGGTGCCTGCGGCGAGCAGACGCCGGGTGTCAGGCGCCGTGCTGCGGCGCTTGCTGGCATCGCCCGGATCATACCTCCTGCCGGACCGGCATCAGGCCGATGCGCCCAAGCGGGCGGTGCCGGCGCAGCGCGATGAAAGAGAGCGCAAGGCCGGGCGGCGCTGAGGGGCGGCGCCGCTTGACGGATAGCGTGGACGCCGGATCGCTTCAAGCCTCAGGCAGCGCATGGCGCATGGCGCATGGCGCATGGCGCATGCTGCCTTGCGCGGCCGGCTGCGTCGCACTATGGCCTCTGATCTTCGGCGCCATTGGCGTGACCGGCGTGACCGGCGTCACCGGCGTCATCAGCTTCATCGGCAACGCCGCCGTCCTTGTAGTCCTCCACCATCAGGGTGTTTTCCTGGTCGGCAGCGGCGCGCATCTCCGGCGGCAGCGCCTCGTGCTCGCGTGCGCGCGCCATCAGCACGTCGACGTTGGCGATCTTTCGGTCCACTTCCTCCGCCAGCGTGCGGCCGGTCAGCCTGCCGGGCAGCGGGAACTCGCATGCGGCCGCCATTTCCACCGCCGGGTCGTTCATGTCCATCGGCGCGTCCGGCGACTGCTCACGGCGCGCCAGGTACGACTTGAGCGCCTGCAGCCTTTCTGTCATCTGTTCCAGTTGCGCGGTGCTGATTGCCATGGTCCTCTCCTTGATCTGTGCATGAGCATCCGTTGGAGCCACGGCGCGACAGTAAAATTCCGCCTTGCCAATTGATGGCGCGCATCATGGCCGCGCTTGGCTCCTGCCCAGCCGCAGCGTCAGCACGACACCCGCTGCCAGCACCATGCAGGTTGCGGCAAAGGCGGCCCGGAATCCACCCGCATGCTCGATCAGCAGGCCGGCCGCCGCCGGGCCGGCGAACTGGCCGACCGCATAGAACAGGGTCACGAAGCTCACCGCCAGCGGCGCCTCATGCGGCGCCACCGTTTCGGTGGAGGCGGCGAGGATGGCGCTGAACATGCCGGACAGGGTGCATCCCACCACCAGGAAATGCGCCGCGAAGCCGCCCAGCACCGGCCAGATCACCGGGATCAGGGTCGCCACAAGGGTCAGGCTGACGCAGATGCGCAGGACAGCCGGGCGGCCGTAGCGGTCCGACAGCCAGCCCCAGCAGGGACTCGCAAAGATCGACAGGATGCCGCTGGCCGCGGCCAGCTTGCCGGCGGTCAGCGCCGACAGGCCCGCTTCCAGCGCGAAGCTGTACATGAAGACCGCCTGCACGATGTAGGTGATGCCGACGATGCCGTACAGCAGGCCGACCGTAATCACATGGCGGTCGCGGAATACGCGGGCCTTGTCGACCTGCCGCTTGCCGGCGGCGCTGCTGGATGCCGGGTTACGAAGAAGGAAGAATGCCGCCGTCAGCGCCATCAGCGCGGTGGCGGCAAACAGCGCCCATGCCATGCGCCAGCCATTCTCGCCCAAGGCGGTATTCAGATAGGGCACCAGCGCGCCCGTGATCAGCAGGCCAAGGCCAACGCCGCTGTTGGCAATGCCGATCACGGCGCCGCGCCGTTGCGGAAACCAGCCGGCCAGCAGGGAGATCACCGGGGTGTAGCTGAATGCGGTGCCAAAGCCCAGCAGCGCCATCAGTCCCATCAACATGCGGTAATCCGAGGCCAGCGCCAGCCCGCTGAAGCCGGCTGCCGTCATTGCCACGCCGCACAGCACGGCGGCGCGGCCGCCCCAGCGCGCGGCCGCCATGCCGGCCACCATGATCAGCACCAGGTAGCCCAGCGCGCTGGCCGTGCCCAGTGTGCCGGCCTGCTGATAGCTCAGGCCCAGCGCGGCGCGCATGAAGGGAAGAATGAAGCCATAGGCCAGTCGCGCAAACACCACGACCACCATGATCACCAGCGCACCGGCGGCAATCATTGCCCATCCGCGGCGGCTGATGCCGTCGTTGCCGCTCATGATGGCGGCCCGTGTCCCGGCCTGTTCAGGCGCCATGCTGTTGCCCCTGTTGCCCCTGTTGGCCCGCGCCTGGCCGGGCAATGCGGTGGGAGCCGGGTGAGGCAAGCGTTAAGGGCCGCAGCCCTGCCGGGCGTGGCTGTATGGGTGACTGCATGCGGCTGTCTCCATGATGTCGTTCTTATGCCGGACATTATAGGAGAGGTCGGCCGGCGAGGTTGGCGCTTCCCGTTACATCGCCGGCGCATGGCCATGACAGCAGGCGACGGACGTGTGCCGCCAGCCGGTTTGCGCCTCATCGCATCATGGCTTTTTCCTGCGGCGCACCATGTGGATACAGCGTGGACGCTGCCAAACTCTTCGGGTAGAATCGAGCGGTTTTGGCATGACAGGCAACATTTTGTTATCCATCTCGGTGCGTCGAAGCAAGGATATTTTCTCCAGCGCCGGCCAGTTTCGCGTTAACTACCCAGCTACCATGAAAAAACTACTAGCATTTCTCGCGCTTGCGGGTATTGCCCAGATCGCCGCAGCCGCGGACGCGAAAGGCAGTACGACAACGGCAGAAAACAAGGTTGCAAACTGTATCGGTTGCCACGGCATTCCAGGCTACAAGGCATCGTTCCCCGAGGTGTACCAGGTGCCCATGCTGGGCGGCCAGTCGGCCAAGTACATCGAGAATGCGCTTAACGCGTACAAGAAAGGCGAGCGCAAGCATCCCACCATGCGCGGCATCGCCGCCAGCCTGTCGGACCAGGACATCGCCGACGTCGCTGCCTATTACGCGCAGCAGAAATAAGGGAGCCACGATGAAATCATTCGCCATATCCGCCTTCATCGCATTGTCCGCGCTGTCGCTGTCGGCGCATGCAGGCGGCGACATCTCCGCCGGCAAGGCAGCCACCGAGAAGTACAACTGCGCCTCATGCCACGGCAAGGACTACAACACGCCGATCGACCCCGGTTATCCCAAGCTGGCCGGCCAGCATCGCGATTACCTCGAACATGCGCTGGTGGCTTATCAGCGCGGCGCCGATGGCGCCAACGGCCGCGGCAATGCGATCATGGCGGCCCAGGCCAAGCCATTGTCGCGTCAGGACATCACCAATATCGCCGCGTACCTCAACAGCCTGCCGGGCTCGCTGGTATTGCGCAAATAAGCCCTGTCCGCATCGCGCATGAAGCAAGGCCACCGGGAGGTGGCCTTTTTATTGATGTTGCGTCGTCGGCGCGTTTTGAAAAGCAGCGCGATGCGCTATCGTCCGGCGCGCTGTCTTACGCATTCCAGGTAGGCAGCGCCATCCGGCGGCAAGCCGCTGCGCTGGGAACTCCAGATCATCTGCCCGAGGCACTCCATGATTTCATGATGCGCCTCATGTTCCGAGCCTAGCCGTTGGGTGAGCGCACGCGCCGCTTCCCGGATGCCCGGCGGCTGGTCGATGGAAATCTGCTCCGCAATCGAAAGATGCATGGACAGGTGCAGGAAAGGATTGGCCTGTCCGCGCTCGACGCCGTAGTCCGAGGCCAGCGCCTGTTCCAGGTCGCCCAGATCGCCGGCGTATTCCGGATGCTGGATGATCCAGTCGCGGGCAACCGCCTCCAGTGGCGTAAGGATTTCCCTGGCGCCGTCCTTGCGGTAAGCCTCGCAAAAGAATCGGCGGACATCGTGCTGCGAAGGGTTGAACATGGGTTTGCCTGTAGTGGTCAGCGGTTGAAGGTCAGCGCGAATCAGACAGCCTTGTCGGGGCGCGGTGTCTTCATCTTGTACTCGCACAGGTCGGCGATCATGCAGTTCCAGCATTGCGGGTTGCGCGCCATGCAGGTGTATCGGCCGTGGAGGATCAGCCAGTGATGCGCGTCCATCCGGAATTCGGGCGGCACGAACTTCATCAGTTTCTTCTCGACCTCGTCCACATTCTTGCCGGGAGCGATGCCTGTGCGGTTGGATACCCGGAATATATGGGTATCCACCGCGATTGCAATCTCGCCGAAGGCCGTATTGAGGATGACGTTCGCGGTCTTGCGGCCTACGCCCGGCAATGCTTCCAGCGCTTCGCGATTGCGCGGCACCTCGCCGCCGTGGAGTTCGACCAGCATGCGGCAGGTCTCGATCACGTTCTTCGCCTTGGTGCGGTACAGGCCGATGGTTTGTATGTAAGGGATCAGGCCATCCACGCCCAGCGCATGAATCTGCGCCGGCGTATTCGCAACGGGAAACAGCTTGCGCATCGCCTTGTTGACCGATACATCGGTCGCCTGCGCCGACAGAATCACCGCAATCAGCAATTCAAACGGCGTGGTGTACTCCAGTTCGGTCGTGGGATGCGGGTTTGCGCGCTGGAAGCGGCTGAAAATCTCATGGCGCTTCAGGTTGTTCATGCCTTGCTCCGGGCGGCCATCTCTTCCTTCTTGATGCGGGCCCGCTCGATGGCCGCTGCGATGATGGCTTTCTTTCGTTGCTGCTCGGCCTGTTCATCCGGCGTGGCGGCGGATTGCGCTTCCACTTCGCGCAGCTTGGCGGCAGCCTTCGCGGCAAGCCGCGCATCGTTTTCCTCGCGTTCCCGTTGCAGCCGCTTGCCGCGCGCCAGATGCCGCGCCCGCGCCGCGTCGGCGTCCTGCTGCGACCAGGCATCCCAGCCGGTGCGTCCGGGCGTTACCTCGACCATGGCAATGCAGTCCACCGGGCAGGGCGGCACGCACAGGTCGCAGCCGGTGCAGAGCTGTGGCAGCACGGTGTGCATCTGCTTGGCAGCGCCGACAATGGCGTCGACCGGGCAGGCCTGTATGCACAGGGTGCAGCCTATGCACAGGGATTCATCGATCACGGCGACCGGGCGAGGACGCTCGTTGCCATTGGCCGGGTTCAGCGGGATGACAGGCTTGCCCAGCAGCCTGGCCAGGCGCGCCACGCCTTGTGCGCCACCCGGCGGGCACTGGTTGTAGAGCGCTTCGCCATCGGCTATGGCAACCGCATAGGCGCGGCAATCGGGATAGCCGCACTTTGTGCACTGGGTTTGCGGCAGCAAGTCTTCAAGCTGATCCGCTAGCATGCTTGCTGGGAAATTCATGATGTGTGTTTCGGGCATCCCGTCATTATCCCGGACAACATCGGCTGCCACAAATGAAAAAGCCGCCCGGCTTGGAGCGGGCGGCCTTGGAGGGCAAGCCTTGTTCAGGCGTGAGCGCGGATGAAGTCAGCGATTTTAGGGGCAACCATCTCGCGCCAGCGCCGGCCCGAGAAAATGCCGTAATGACCGCACTTCGGGGCCACGAAATGCTGCTTCTTCTCACCTGGAATGCTGCTGCAAAGGTCATGCGCCGCTTCGGTCTGGCCCGAGCCGGAAATATCGTCGAGCTCGCCTTCGATCGTGAACAGCGCAACCGACTCGATGTCCTGAGGACGAACCAGCTTGCCTTCTACTTCCCAGACGCCGCGCGGCAGGCAGTGTTCCTGGAAAACCGTCTTGATGGTTTCGAGGTAATACTCGGCCGGCATGTCGAGCACAGCGTTGTATTCATCATAGAACTTGCGGTGCTCTTCGGCCGAATCATGGTCGCCGGCACGCAGATGCATGTAGAAGTCCCAGTGGCTCTGCGCATGACGCTGCGGGTTCATTGCAACGAAGCCGGCATGCTGCAGAAAGCCGGGGTAGACCTTGCGGCCGAACGCCGGGTAGGTAGGCGGCACCGAATAGATCACATTGTTCTCGAACCAGGAAAACGGCTTTTCGGTTGCCAGATCGTTGACCTCGGTCGGCGAGCGGCGCGGGTCAATCGGGCCGCCCATCATGGTCATGGTCTTGGGCAGGCTGGGGTCCTTGGCCGTGGCCATCAGGGAAATCGCGGCCAGGACCGGCACCGTCGGCTGGCAGACCGAGATCACATGGACGTCCGGTCCCAGCGTGCGGATGAAGTCCTGCACGTAGTAGATATAGTCATGCAGGTGGAACGGGCCTTCCGATACCGGCACCATGCGCGCATCGGTCCAGTCGGTGATGTAGACATCATGCTGCTTCACCAGCTCGCGCACGGTCTCGCGCAGCAGCGTGGAGTGATGGCCGGAGAGAGGCGCGACCAGCAATACCGTCGGCTGATCGACGGCGCTACCGGCCGGGAAATCCTTCTTGAAATGCAGCAGTCGGCAAAACGGCTTGTTGACCGCGACCAGTTCCACGATCGGCACTTCCTTGCCGTCCACTACCGTGGTGGCAATGTCGAAGGGCGGCTTCTCATAATCCTTGCCAAGCCGGTACATCAATTCGTAGCCGGCTGCGATGCGCTGCGAGAACGGCGTATGCGCGAGTGGCGACACCGGATTGCTGAACAGCTTGGAGGAAGCTTCAGCCCACTGAACCAGCGGATTGAGCAGAGTGCGATTTATTTCATGGAATTGATAAAGCATGGTGTCCCTTTCCAGCGCTACAAGACGACATTTCCTCGTCTATTTCCTAGGCGCATCATAACCAATAACCCGGCTCGTATGTAATATATTTCGCCTGCCTCTAATATGGTGGTAATTGGCTGCATTGCATTGGCAATTTGTAACCAATGCACCAGTTACGTTTAGGATTCACTATCCTGAGTGCATCGTAATCAATTTAACTGGCATCCTTAGGTTCGTTGGCGCACGTCCGTTCGCAAATATTCGACACCATGCAGTGCGTTTAACGACTAGAGATAAGATAAATCCAAGCACTTGTCGTTTGTTGATGCATTACAAAATGCCATCGTTTGCCGTCGTAAAAAAGGAACACCCCACGCAATGCGTGGGGTGTTCAAGGTGAAGCGGCGTGCTGGCTAGGAGGCTGGTCAGTCGAATACCGGCGTTTCCACACCCAGAATCTTGTGCAGTTTCGGCGACGTCGTCGTGTACTGCATGTGGATTTTCTTTTCCGGGAAGATGTAGGGCGCAGCAGCGAATGCAGCCAGGGCCGCTTCATGGAAGCCGGACAGGATCAGCTTCTTCTTTCCTGGATAGGTATTGATGTCGCCCACCGCGAAGATGCCTGGCACATTGGTTTCAAACCGCTCGGTGCCAACCTTCAGTTGCTTGCGCTCGATGTCCAGACCCCATTCCGCGATGGGGCCAAGTTTCGGCGACAGGCCGAAGAACACCAGCAAGTGGTCCAGCGGCAGGCGGCGCGTGACGCCGTCGGCGCCGGTGACCTTGACGCCGGCCAGCTTGTCGCCTTCGGTTTCATAGCCGGTGACCTGGCCTATGAGCAACTGCATCTCATAGTTGTCGCACATTTCCTTCATCTTCGCGACCGACGCCGGCGCGGCGCGGAATTCATCGCGACGGTGCAGCAGCACGACCGACTCGGCCTTGCCGGCCAGGTTGAGCGCCCAGTCCAGCGCGGAATCGCCGCCGCCGCAGATCACCAGGTTCTTGCCTTCAAACTTGGCCGGGTCGCGGACGCGGTAGAACAGCTGGGAATTGTCGAATTGCTCGATGCCTTCCACCTTCAGCGTGCGCGGCTGGAAAGAGCCCACGCCGGCAGCGATGAAGATCGTCTTGGTGATGAAGCGGGTGCCGGCGGTGGTCTCGACATTGAAGCGGTGGTCGTCACGCCGCTCTACGACGGTGACCTCCTGGCCCAGGTGGAAGGTCGGCTCGAACGGCTCGATCTGCTTGAGCAGGTTGTCGGTCAGTTCCTGCCCGGTGCAGACGGGCACTGCCGGGATGTCATAGATGGGCTTGTCGGGATACAGTTCCACGCACTGTCCGCCCACCGCGGTGAGCGAATCGATTACATGCGCCTTGATTTCGAGCAGGCCAAGTTCGAACACCTGGAACAGCCCGACCGGGCCGGCGCCGATGATGACGGCATCGGCTTCGATCGGCTCGCGCGGCACGGCCTGCGCGGCATTCTGGCTGGAGGTGGATGAGTCAGCGGTGTTTTCCATACGACTGTCAGATTCCTGTTTCTTGTGAATAGGCTAGTAAGGCGGAAGGCGGAAGGCGGATTGCGCCGCGGTAGCAGACGCACCGGCCAGGCCGGCGGACGACGGACATCGCGTGGCGCAATCGAGCGCGTGACGCAGGCCTTGCCGGCCTCAGTGCTCCAGATACTTCAGCTTGTCGGCGACGTCCTTGAATTCTTCGGCTTCCGGCAGCGCGGGCTTGGTCTTGGTGATGGAGGGCCACTTGCGCGCCAGGTCGACATTAAGCTTGATGAATTGCTGCTGGTCCGCCGGGACGTCTTCCTCGGCATAGATCGCATTGACCGGGCATTCGGCGACGCACACAGCGCAGTCAATGCATTCATCCGGGTCGATCGCGAGGAAATTCGGGCCTTCGCGGAAGCAATCTACCGGGCATACATCAACGCAGTCCGTATAACGGCAGCGGATGCAGGATTCGGTCACAACGTGGGTCATAACAGTCCTATCTGTAAAAAAGCGGAAGTGCCGGGTCTATGCAACGGCTCCGAGGCGAATAACGCTTAAATCGGCGGCGAAACAAGGCATAACCCTTGGGAAAGCCTTGTATTTTAAGACAAATCAGGCTTTCTCACAAACCGCGGTTATACGGAATTGGCATAAGCAAATACCGTCCGGTTTGGCGAGCGGCAGCCGAGGCGCCATTAGGCTTGTGCCATTGCTTGTCGTGCATCAGGGTTTCCAAGCTAGAATGGCCGCGCTTTTTAAAAGACGGGGAGAATAAATGCAGAACAAAACAAGCGTCAGCGTGGTTCTTCTGATGCTGCTGGCGCCGGCCGTTGCGTCAGCGGCGGACCTGAACGGCGCCGGCCTGTCGGGATGGTGGGGCATTCCCTTCGCCGGCCTGCTGCTGTCGATCGCGCTGTGTCCCTTGCTGGCGCCGCAGTTCTGGCATCACCATTTCGGCAAGCTCGCTGCCGCATGGTCGCTGGCATTCCTGTTGCCCTGCGCAGTCTTGCTGGGCCCGTCCGTTGCGGCAGCGGGCGCTGTGCATGCCTTCCTGGCTGAATTCATTCCCTTCATCATCCTGATCACTGCGCTGTTCGTGGTGGCCGGGGGCATCTGCGTGCGCGGCAACCTGCACGGCACGCCGCGGCTCAACACCGCGATACTGGCGATCGGCACCGTGCTGGCCAGCTTCATGGGAACCACCGGCGCGGCCATGCTGATGATACGGCCGCTGATACGCGCCAACGACAACCGCAAACATGCGGCGCATATCGTGGTCTTCTTCATTTTCCTGGTTGCCAACGCCGGCGGCTCGCTCACGCCACTGGGCGACCCGCCGCTGTTTCTCGGCTTTTTGAAGGGCGTGGACTTTTTCTGGACGGTCAGGAACATCTTTCCCGAGACCGCTTTCCTGTGCGTGGCGCTCTTGGTGATCTTTTATCTGCTCGACAGCTATTACTTCCATAGGCGCGAGGAAGTCCTGCCAGTCGACCCGACGCCCGATAGCGGCATCTGGTTCGAGGGTAAGGTCAATTTCATTCTGCTCGCCGTGGTGGTGGCCCTGGTGCTGATGAGCGGCTTCTGGAAGCCCGGCATCGAGTTCCACGTCATGGGAACGCCGGTCGCGCTGCAAGACCTGATGCGTGACGTCGCGCTGGTAATGGTGATTCTGGTTTCCCTGGCGGTCACGCCGGCGGCCGCCCGTGCCGGCAATGAATTTTCCTGGGGACCGATACTGGAAGTGGGCAAGCTCTTTGCGGGCATCTTCATCACCATCATTCCGGTCATCGCGATGCTGCGCGCCGGCGAGGCGGGCGCGTTCGGCGCCGTGGTGCGGGCCGTGACCGGTCCTTCCGGGCAGCCGATCGACAGCATGTATTTCTGGGCCACCGGGCTGCTGTCCTCCTTCCTCGACAATGCGCCTACCTATCTGGTGTTCTTCAACACCGCCGGCGGCGACCCGCAGCAGCTGATGACCACTTTTGCCTCGACGCTGGCGGCGATTTCCTGCGGCGCCGTATTCATGGGCGCCAACAGCTATATCGGCAATGCGCCGAACATGATGGTCAAGGCCATCGCCGAGGAGCGTGGCATCAGGATGCCATCCTTCTTCGGCTACATGGGATGGTCGTGCGCGATCCTGATCCCGCTGTTCATCCTGATGACATTCATTTTCTTTCGCGGATAAGGCACCATGAAACCCAGCATACTCGTCGCACGCGCTGTCTTCCCCGAGGTGATCCAACGGCTGCGCCAGCATTTCGATGTGGAGGACAACCAGGAAGACAAGGTCTACACCGCCGAAGAACTGGCGTCCCGGCTGCAGGGCAAGGACGGCATGTTCTCCACGCTGAGCGAAAGGGTCGACCAGGCGCTGCTGGCATCCTGCCCGGGCCTGAAGGCGGTCTGCAACATGGCGGTCGGCTATAACAATATCGACGTCGATGCCGCCAGCCGCGCCGGCGTGGCCGTGACCAACACGCCCGACGTGCTCAATGAAACCACGGCCGATTTCGGCTGGGCGCTGCTGATGGCCGCCGCCCGCCGCATTACCGAAGCCGAGCAATGGCTGCGCGACGGCAAATGGCAGAAATGGCGCTACGACAGCTTCGTCGGCGCCGATCTGCATGGCGCCACCCTGGGCATCATCGGCATGGGCCGGATCGGGCAGGCGATTGCACGCCGCTCGACCGGCTTCGGCATGCAGGTGATCTACCACAACCGCTCGCGTCTTGCGCCGGAACTGGAGGCGCAGGCCAACCATGCCCGTTATGTCAGCCGCGAGGAATTGCTGCGCAAGGCCGACCATGTGGTGCTGGTGCTGCCTTACAGCCCGGCGCTGCATCACACCATCGGCGAAGCGGAAATCGCGCTCATGAAGCCGACGGCTGTGCTGGTCAACATTGCGCGCGGCGGCATCGTCGACGATGCCGCGCTGATCCGCGCGCTGCGCGAGCGCCGGATTGCCGCAGCCGGCCTGGATGTGTATGAAAACGAGCCGGCACTCAACCCGGATTTCCTGACACTGGCCAACGTGGTGCTCACGCCGCATATCGCCAGCGCATCGGTGGCGACCCGGCTGGCCATGGCCAACTGCGCCGCTGACAATCTGATCGCGGCGCTTACCGGCGCCGTGCCACCCAATCTATTGAATCCCGAAGCCACGAAAGGAAAATGACCATGGCGGATATCAGCATCGTCCAGGCCCACAACATGCAACCAGAACAAGCCCGCGCCGCGGCGCAGGAAGTGGCCGACAAGGTGGCGGCCGACTTTGGCATGGAATGCCGGTGGGACGGACCGGTGCTGCGTTTCGAACGCAGCGGCGTCGACGGCACCCTGGTGGTGAACGACAAGGATGCCCGTCTCGACATCACGCTGGGACTGATGATGAAAGCCTTCGCGCCCATGGTGCAGGAAAAGCTGGCGCGCAAGATGCAGAAGGTTTTCGGCGCCTGAAATGACAAAGGCGCCGGCTGCGCATAGGCAGCCGGCGCCGTGATGAGGCGGGTCAGATGATTAGAAGGCGGCGCCTGCCACCGCACCGACCGCGCTTACTGCCGCGCTGCCTACACCAATGCCGACGTTGACCGCGGTGCCGGCAACCGACACCGCGGCAGCGCCGACCGATGCCGTGGTCGATATCACGCTGCAACCGGAAAGCACCAGCGCATAAGCCACGAGAGCGACAAGGCGGGACATCAGACCCCCAGCAGCTCGACTTCGAAGATCAGGGTTGCATTCGGCGGAATCACGCCGCCGGCGCCACGGGCGCCGTAACCAAGCGACGCCGGGATGATCAGCTTGCGCACGCCGCCAACCTTCATGCCCTGCACGCCCTGGTCCCAGCCCTTGATTACGTTGCCCGCGCCCAGCGGAAACTGGAAGGGATCATTGCGATCCTTGCTCGAGTCGAATTTCTTGCCGGCGCTGCCGTCTGCATTCTGCAGCCAGCCAGTGTAGTGAACGGTAACGTACTGGCCCGCGGTGGCTTCTTCGCCGGTGCCGACCTGGACATCTTCATATTGCAGCCCGGAAGCTGTCATGACTGTGGACATGGATATACCTTTGCTGTCAGGGATAAAAGGGGGTGCCGGATTGTAGCAGGGCCGGGAAGCGGGCGGGGCCGAAACACTTGGCAGGCACGACGACGCATCAAGGCCAGCCTGCCTGCGCATTGCCCTATGCCGGCGCCGGGTTCAGGCCAAACAACTCCCGGAAGGCGCGCCGGTAGGCAGACTCGCCGATGCGCATGCTGTTGTTGTGGGTGCCGCCTTCCACCAGCAGCAGCTTCTTGCGTTGCGGCGCCGCTGCATACAGCTTCTCGCTGAAATGGGACGGCACATAGCGGTCGCTGGTGCCGTGGACGATCAGCACCGGCATGCCGACCTGGGCTATCTTGTCGACCGCATCGAATTTTTGCGACAGCAGCAGCTGCAGCGGCAGCCAGGGATAGCTGAGCGATTTCGCGATGTCGGCCAGCGTGGTGAATGTGGATTCGACGATCAGGCCGCGCGCCTGCTGCTGCTGGCCCGGCTGCGATGCAAGATCGATGGCGATCGCGCCACCCAGCGAATGACCATAGATCAGCCGCTTCCTCGGGTCTGGCTGCAATGCCTTCAGGTGCTGCCATGCGAGCCGGGCGTCTTCATATACCGTTTCTTCCGATGGCAACTCGCCGCTGCTCTTGCCAAAGCCGCGGTAATCGATGGCAAGCACGGAAAAGCCGAAATCATGCAGCTGTTCAATGCGAAACAGCTGGCCGGTCAGGTTCCAGCGCGCCCCATGCAGGTAAAGCACCGCCGGCGCGCTGGGGTTGGCTGCCGGCCACCACCAGGCATTGATATGCTCGTTGCCATCGCGGCTTTCGCCGGTTGCCACCGGCAGGTTCATTTCCACCACGCCCTCCGGCATGCCGCCATACCAGCTGGCAGTGCCCGGCACAACCCGAAACAGCAGCTCGCGCTCCTTCTGCACCAGCTGGCCGCAACCGGCAAAGCCAAGCGGCACGCAAAGGGCCAGTATGGTGAAGAGCCGCGTGCGACGGCGCAGGAGAGCGACGAGAAATTCCAGGAGGCGTTGTGAATAAGGCATGCAGGCTGGCCAGGCGGAAGAGGAGCAGGACGGCAATGGGGATAAGCGGATCAGACAGCGCTGGCACGGAATCGTTCCGCGCAACATCATTGCCATGGCGGTTAGAATGTTGATCCCATTCCGCTGAACTGTGAGCCGCGCCCATGCATCTTGTCGTCAAGACCTTTGGCCGTGCGGTGCTGTCGCAACTGCACCTGCGCATGCTGCTGCTGACCGTGCTGCCCTTCGTGCTTTCCCTGTTGCTGTGGGGGCTGGCTCTATGGCTGGGCCTGCAGCCGATGATGGACTGGCTGGGCGCCTACTTCGCCGACAGCGGCTGGTACCAGGCAATGCGCTCGGCCCTGGACTGGATGGGCCTGAGCTCCCTCAGAAGCTTCCTGGTGCCGCTGATTGCGATGTGGCTGCTGTTGCCGCTGATGATACTGACGGCGCTATTGTTCGTCGGCGGCGTGGCGATGCCCGCGATCGCCAGGCATGTATCGGCGCGCTGGTATCCCGGGCTGGAACGGCGCCATGGCGGCTCCGTCATCGGCAGCCTGGCGGTCTCGCTGGGCAGCTTCGTCGTCTTCGCCTGCCTGTGGCTGTTGACGCTGCCGCTCAATGCGGTGCCGCCATTGGCCCTGCTGGTGCAGCCGCTGCTATGGGGATGGCTGACCTACCGGGTGATGGCCTACGACGCGCTGGCCGACCATGCCAGCGGCGAGGAACGGCGCCTGCTGATGCGCCAGCACCGCTGGCCGCTGCTGGCGATCGGCATTGCCGTCGGCGCCATGGGCGCCGCGCCCACCATGCTCTGGCTGGGCGGCGCGCTGTTCCTTGTGCTGCTGCCGCTGATGGCCGGGGTGGCGATCTGGGTCTATGTGCTGGTGTTCGTGTTCTCCGGGCTCTGGTTCCAGCATTACCTGCTGGCGGCGCTGGAACAGCTGCGCCGCGACACCGTGCAGCCAGACACGACGCTGCCGGCTGCGACATAATGCAGTTCCGGCATTTTCCTTAACCTCTCACCTAAACGACATACGGACAACACATGGCTATCGGTCTGATCATCATCGGCGATGAAATCCTCTCGGGCAAACGCGTCGACAAGCATTTTTCCAAGGCGATCGAACTGCTGTCGGCGCGCGGCATGCAGCTCGGCTGGGCCGAGTACCTGGGCGACGATCCGGCGCGCATCACCGCCACCTTGAGGCGCACCCTGGCCAGCGACGACATCGTGTTTTCCTTCGGCGGCATCGGCGCAACGCCTGACGACCATACCCGACAGTGCGCCGCCGCCGCGCTCGGCGTGCCCGTCGTGCTGCATCCGGAAGCCAAGGCATTGATCGAGCAGCGCATCGTCGAGATGGCCGCCGCCTCGGGGCAGGATCCACGCCTGGAGGCGCCGGAAAACCTGCATCGGCTGAAGATGGGCGAGTTTCCGCAAGGGGCGAGCATCATCCCGAATCCTTACAACAAGATTCCAGGATTTTCATTAAGGAATGCCGGCGCCGGCGGACATCATTTCGTGCCGGGCTTTCCGGTGATGGCGCATCCGATGATGGAGTGGGTGCTCGACACCCTCTATCCGCACCTGTTCCACCAGGTGGCCTGGCAGGAAAAGTCGGTGTATGTCTACGATTCTATGGAATCGACGCTGACGCCGCTGATGGAAGCGGTGGAGACCGCCTATCCGCTGGTCAAGGTGTTCAGCCTTCCAAGCGTCGGCGACGCCCAGACCCGGCGCCATATCGAACTCGGCGTCAAGGGCGACCCGGCCCAGGTCGGCAAGGCCTATGAGCAGCTGCTGGCCGGCCTGGACCGTTTCCAGGCCGAGTACAAGCCGGTCTGATCAGGCCGGCCGGGCGGCGTCCAGCAGGCCCTGCCTGCGAATGAAGGCGACCACGTCCTCGACGCCGTCGCCGCTGCGCAGATTGGTGAACAGGAAGGGCCGCTCGCCACGCATGCGTTTCGCATCCTGCGCCATGATGTCGAGATTGGCGCCGACATGCGGCGCGAGATCGGTCTTGTTGATGATCAGCAGATCGGAACGGGTAATGCCCGGACCGCCCTTGCGCGGAATCTTTTCGCCGCCGGCGACATCGATCACGTAGATGGTCAGGTCCGACAGTTCCGGACTGAAGGTGGCCGCCAGGTTGTCGCCGCCTGACTCGACCAGGATCAGGTCGAGGTCGGGGAAGTCGGCGCTCATGCGGGCGATGGCTTCGAGGTTGATCGAAGCATCCTCGCGGATCGCGGTATGCGGGCAGCCGCCGGTCTCCACGCCCATCAGGCGTTCGGCAGGCAGGGCCTCGGCCCGCATCAGGATCTCCATGTCTTCCTTGGTATAGATGTCATTGGTGATCACGGCCATGTCGTAATGGTCGCGCATGCGCTTGCACAGCATTTCGCACAGCGCCGTCTTGCCGGAACCGACCGGGCCGCCGATGCCGACGCGCAGGGGATTGGATGGGGTAGTCATTGTTTGCTCCTGTTGATTCGGATTCAGTTTGATTGGGTTGATTCAGGAACGGTACAGGCGGCTGTACTGCACCTCGTGCCGCATCGACAGCAGCGACAGTCCCGGCGCCCAGTTGGAAAGTTCTTCGTCACGAAGCGACTGCGCGGTGACGGCGGCCGCCTCGATCTCGGGCCGAAGCGACAGCAATAGGCGCTGGCCGGCGACCTGGCCCAGCGGCACCGATTTCACGCACACCAGCACCTGGTTTTCGGCCCATGAGAACAGCATGCCGAGCAGCGCCGCGTCGGGCGGCACGGCCAGCGCGACCGCTGCACAGGCCATTGCGGTGGGCAATGGCACTTCCGGCTGGGCTTGCAGCAAGGCCAGCAGCTCCGGCCGCGGCAGCTTCAGTTCGGCCACCAGCTTGCCCAGCGAATAGCCCATCTGCACCGTCTCTGCGCGGAACTCGGCGGTATCGCGGGCGGCCAGGAAGCGCTCGGTCCATGCCGAGACCGCGTCCGCGTCCGCGGCGTCGAACGCCTGCATCAGCCGCCACAGCACCGGACCTTCGAAGCGCGCAATCACCTGGTGCAGGGCCTGGACGATCCAATCCCTGGCGCTCGCCTCGTTGCTGACCTGGCCGCTTTCCAGCGCTGCCTCCAGCCCTTGCGAATAGCTGTAGGCGCCGATCGGCAGCGATGGGCTGGCCAGTTGCAGCAGGTGCAGCAATGCGCTGGCATCCATTGCGTCAGGCCTTGTCGGTAGGACGATGGATGCGCTGGCGCAGCGGGATCGGGGCCAGCGGATGATGGCCGCCATCGTCGCCATGGTGGTGGCCATGGCCGCCGCCGTAGGCGCCGGATTCCGGTTCGAACGGCGCGTCTTCCGCAGTGACGGTGGCGCCAAGGCCTTCCAGCATTTCCTTCAACACGCTGTCCTGGCGTATGCGCAGGAAGCCATCGCCCACCTGGGCCTGGGTATGGCGGTTGCCGAGGTGGAACGCGCAGCGCAGTAGGTCGCGCGGGGTCGGGCAGGTGACGCGGTAGGTGGCTTCGGCGGCGGCGACAATGCGCACCACACGGCCGTCATCGCCGCGCAGCAGGTCGCCATCGCGCAGCACGGTGCCGCGCACGGTGAAGACGGCGACGTCCTCGCCGGAGGCGAGGGTTGCGCGCAGGCGGCTTTTCTCGCGCAGTTCATAAGGAAGGACGAGTTCGCCAGCGATCTGGTCGGCCTGGTTGATGCGGGTGTGGAGGGTTAGCATGGGATGGCAATGTTCAAGGTTCGGTGTGGAAGGTGATGCATGTCCGGATGATGGACGAGCTGGTGAAAGCGGCTTTTGCAGGAATCATGGTTGCTGAAACTATCTGAGGCAATGAGGTTGCGGTTGCTTTTGACGTACGCGCAGCGACAGTTGTCGTTGCTTTTGAAGTGGCCGTTGCCGTTGCCGTTGTTGTTGCAGTTAGGGTCCCCGTCTGTGTACCGCCGTGTCGGCGATGGCCGGAGCGGGAAAAGGTGCGGCGTCTGTCTGAGTGGAGCGCAGCGTAGCGAGTTTAGCCGCGCCCCGCTCCGGGCATCGACGGCGCGGGAACCCCGCGCAGCGGGGCGGCACAGTCGGGGTCGCCTTTTTTTGGTTACTTTTTTTGGCGAAGCAAAAAAAGTGACTCGCCCGCCGGGGCGAACACCCGGCCTGGTCATGACGGCAGTGCAATCGTATTGCGTCACCGGAGTTGATCCTTAGCGAAGGAGCGCCTTTGACGTTGAAGCCTTTAACTTCTCAACGACAAAGGCGACAGTGCAGTCTTCTTGCCCTGATAACGCAAGGCGGCTGCACTGTCGTGGAGACAAGCCGGGAATCCGTCCCGGCGGCCGGGTCACTTTTTTTGCTTCGCCAAAAAAAGTAACCAAAAAAAGGCGACCCGGTGATCGCGCCCCGCTGCGCGGGGTTCCCGTGTCAGCGGTACCCGGAGCGGGGCGCGGCTAAACTCGCTCCGCTTCGCTCCACTCAAACAGACGCCGCACCTTTTCCCGCTCCGGGCACCGCTGACACGGCGCGCTCAACGGGGTTTCACTGCAACTGCAACTGCAACTGCAACTGCAACTGCAACTTCAAAAGCAACTGCAACTTCAAAAGCAACTGCAACTTCAAAAGCAACTGCAACTTCAAAAGCAACGGCAACGACAACGTCAACCGCAATGCCCCCCTTTCGTAGGGTGCAATCCCCGAAGGGCATTGCACCACGGGTCGCATTCCGGGATGGTATTGTCGACCGACTTCCCTGATCGACCGATGCTGCAATGCCCCTGTGGGGTATTGCACTCTACGAATCACCGACTACGCGTACTTCAACCGCAACTGCAATCCCTCCATGAATCCAGAGTCAGGCAATCATTCGCCTAGAACAGGAAATACCGTTGCGCCATCGGCAGCACCTTCGCCGGCTCGCAAACCAGCAACTCCCCATCCGCCCTGACTTCATACGTTTCCGCATCCACCTCCATCCGCGGCGTCGCGCCGTTATGAATCATGTCGCGCTTGCGCAGTCCGCGCATGTTCTTCACCGCTACCACGGTCTTCTGCAAGCCCAGCGTCTGCCCGATGCCGGCGTCGAAAGCTGCCTGCGAGACAAAGGTCAGCGACGTCTTCAGCGCCCGGCCATAGGCGCCGAACATGTGGCGGTAGTGCACGGGTTGCGGTGTGGGAATCGAGGCGTTCGGGTCGCCCATCTGGGCCGCGGCGATCATGCCGCTTTTCAGGATCATTGACGGCTTGACGCCGAAGAAGGCTGGCTTCCACAGCACCAGGTCGGCGACCTTGCCGACCTCGATCGAACCCACTACATGCGAGATGCCATGCGTGATGGCCGGGTTGATGGTGTACTTGGCGATGTAGCGCCTGCAGCGGAAGTTGTCATGCCGGCTGCTGTCTTCCGCCAGCGCGCCGCGCTGCGCCTTCATCTTGTCGGCCGTTTGCCATGTCCGCATGATGACTTCGCCAACCCGGCCCATGGCCTGCGAATCGGACGACATCATCGAGATCGCGCCGATGTCATGCAGGATGTCTTCGGCGGCGATGGTTTCGCGCCGGATGCGCGACTCGGCAAAGGCGATGTCCTCGGCGATGGCCGAGTCGAGATGGTGGCAGACCATCAGCATGTCCAGATGCTCGTCCAGGGTGTTGACCGTATAAGGCCGGGTCGGGTTGGTGGACGAGGGCAGGACATTGGACTCGCCTACCGCGGCGATGATGTCCGGCGCATGGCCGCCGCCGGCGCCTTCGGTGTGGAAGGTGTGGATGGTGCGGTCCTTGAAGGCGGCCAGCGTGTGTTCCAGAAAACCGCCTTCATTGAGGGTGTCGGAATGCAGCGCGACCTGTATGTCCATTTCCTCGGCCACTGACAGGCAGCTGTCGATGGCGGCCGGCGTGCTGCCCCAGTCCTCGTGCAGCTTCAGGCCGATGGCGCCGGCCTGGATCTGTTCCCGCAGCGGGCCAGGCAGGCTGACATTGCCCTTGCCCAGAAGGCCGATGTTCATCGGGAAGGCATCGGTGGCCGACAGCATCGAGTGGATGTGCCAGGGACCGGGCGTACAGGTGGTGGCGGCGGTGCCGACCGCCGGGCCGGTGCCGCCGCCCAGCATGGTGGTCACGCCCGACATCAGCGCTTCCTCGATTTGCTGCGGGCAGATGAAATGGATGTGGCTGTCGATGCCGCCGGCGGTGACGATCATGCCTTCGCCGGCAATGATCTCGGTGGCGCCGCCGATGGCCATGGTCACGCCCGGCTGGATGTCCGGATTGCCCGCCTTGCCGATCGCGGCAATGCGGCCTTCCTTCAGCCCGATGTCTGCCTTGACGATGCCCCAGTGGTCGAGGATGACGGCATTGGTGATCACGGTGTCCATCACCTCGGCATGGCCGCGCTGCGACTGCCCCATGCCGTCGCGGATCACCTTGCCGCCGCCGAACTTGACTTCTTCGCCGTACAGCGCGTAGTCCTTCTCGATCTCGATGAAAAGGCCGGTGTCGGCCAGGCGGATGCGGTCGCCGGTGGTGGGGCCGTACATTTCCGCATAGGCCGCGCGCGTGATTCTCGTCATTTCAGTTTCCCCATCACTTTTCCATTGAAGCCGTAGACGATGCGGTCGCCGGCAAGTGCCACCAGTTCCACCGTGCGCTCCTGGCCCGGCTCGAAGCGCACCGCGGTGCCGGCCGCAATGTTGAGCCGCATGCCATAGCCCGCCTCGCGGTCAAACACCAGCGCCGGGTTGACCTCGTAAAAGTGAAAATGGGAGCCCACCTGCACCGGCCGGTCGCCGCTGTTCGCCACGGTGACGGTAGCAGTGGCGCGGCCGGGATTGAGTTCGATCTCGCCGTCTTCGATCAGCATTTCGCCTGGAATCATGGGCTCTCCTAGGGAATCGGGTGGTGCACGGTCACCAGCTTGGTGCCGTCGGGGAAGGTGGCTTCAACCTGGATGTCGGGAATCATTTCCGGTATGCCGTCCATCACGTCGTCGCGGCTCAGTATCTTGGTGCCCTCGGACATCAGCTCGGCCACGGTGCGGCCGTCGCGTGCGCCTTCCATGATGGCGGCGGTGATCAGCGCGACGGCTTCCGGGTAATTCAGCTTCAATCCGCGTGCGCGGCGGCGTTCCGCCAGCAGCGCCGCAGTGAAGATCAGCAGCTTGTCTTTTTCCCGTGGGGTCAGTTCCATTTTGTTTCCTTGGATGTTCCTGGAGTGATGGAGGTCATGTTTGCCATATCCTCGGCGTGATGGGGGCGCGTTCCAGCAGCGCCGGCCGCAACAGGCCCCAGGCCCTGTGCATCAGCCGGCGCGCTTCCTGGCTGGAGTCGCCGATGTAGCGCGCCACCAGCACTGACTTTATTTGCGTTACGCCAAAGCGGTCGCTCGCTTCCTCGCGCAAAGCTTGCAGGCAGCCTGCGCCAGCGGGGCGGCCCACGGCCAGCAGGGTGGCGCAGACGGTGCGGCCATGCAGACCGAGCGGTCCGGCAAAGCCATCGTCGCCGCCGACCAGCGCGCCCTGTTCGAACCACACCAGCTTGCCGCCGCGCCGCACCTGCAGGCGCTGCGACACGCGGCCATGATCGAAGGATTCGCCGGAAGCGGTGCGGCCAAAGCAGAGGATGTCGCTGGTGATGAAACTGGCATCGGCCGCCATCTCGATGGCGGTGTCAAGCGCAACGTCGGCGCCGTTGTAGAAGATGGTTTCCTGCGGCAGCCATTCCAGCGAACCGCCAACGCCGACCCTGAGCGTCAGGTCCTGGCGCGATACATGACCATTGGCGCGGTACCACTTGGCCGCGCCCGGCGTGGTGACCAGGGCATGCGCACTGTCGCCGACGGCGCAGTTGATTGCCAGCTGGTCGCCGCCGACCACGCCGCCCGGGGGATGCACGACGATCGCATGGCAGACCGACGGCTGCTCCGGATACAGCGGCTTCTGTACCCGCAGCGGGCCGACATGGCTGCGCTCGATCAGGCGGGTGGTGTTGCGGTCATTGGCGAACCCGAGTGACAAGCTGGCATGCCAGTGCTGGCGGCTTGCAGCGGCATCGGTCGGCGGATGGGGCTCCAGCAATCTCATGGGCCGCACTATACCGCGAGGTGACGCTTCACGTCCTCTCCCTGCATCAGTTCCTGCATGCCGGACGCCACCACCTCGCCGCGCGACAGCACCACGAACTTGTCGGCCAGCGCATGGGCGAAGTCGAAGTACTGCTCGCACAGCAGGATGCCCATGTCGCCGCGCTCGCGCAGCAGGCGGATCACCCGCTCGATGTCCTTGATGATGGAAGGCTGTATGCCTTCGGTCGGCTCGTCGAAGATGATCAGCTTCGGCTCGGCCAGGAGCGCACGGGCAATCGCCAGCTGCTGCTGCTGGCCGCCGGACAGGTCGCCGCCGCGCCGGCCCAGCATGTCCTTCAGTACCGGAAACAGTTCATAGACCTCGCCCTTGATGGCGGCGGCACGCCGCGCCGGCAGGGTGGCCATGCCCATCAGCAGGTTTTCCTCCACCGTCAGGCGGGCAAAGATCTCGCGGCCCTGCGGCACGTAGGCAATGCCGAGCCGGGCGCGCTCGTGCGGCTTCAGGCGCGTGATGTCGCGGCCGTTGAAGACGACCTTGCCGCTGGCCGCCGGCAGCACGCCCATCAGGCACTTCAGCAGCGTGGTCTTGCCGACGCCATTGCGGCCCAAGAGCGCCACGCACTGGCCCTTTTCGACCGTCATTGACACGCCGCGCAGCGTGTGCGCGGCGCCGTAGTACTGGTTCAGCTTCTCAACCTGGAGCAGGCTCATGGTCATCTTCCCAAATACACTTCAATCACCCGCTCGTCCGACTGCACCTGCTGCATCGTGCCCTGGGCCAGCACCGAGCCTTCATGCAGCACAGTGACCCGGCCCTGCTGCGCGATCTCGGTGACGAAGGCCATGTCATGCTCGACCACCATGATGGAATGCTTGCCGCGCAATTCATTGAGCAGCTCGGCGGTGCGCTCGGTCTCGGCGTCCGACATGCCGGCCACCGGTTCGTCGAGCAGCAGCAGTTGCGGCTCCTGCATCAGCAGCATGCCGATTTCCAGCCACTGCTTCTGGCCGTGCGACAGCAGGCCGGCAGGGCGATGTTCCTGGCCGGACAGGCGGATCAGCTTGAGGATCTCGTCGATCTTGCCTTTCTGTTCCGAGCTGAGGCGCGAGAACAGGGTCTGCCTGACCCGCTTGTTCATCTTCATTGCCAGTTCCAGGTTCTCGAACACGCTGTGCTGCTCGAACACGGTGGGCCGCTGGAACTTGCGGCCGATGCCGGCATGCGCGATGTCGTACTCGGTCATGCGCGTCAAGTCGATGGTCTGGCCGAACCATGCGCTGCCGGACGTGGGCCGGGTCTTGCCGGTGATCACATCCATCATCGTGGTCTTGCCGGCGCCGTTCGGTCCGATGATGCAGCGCAGCTCGCCCACCGAGATGTCGAGATTGAGCTTGTTCAGGGCACGGAAGCCGTCGAACGAGACCGTGATGTCTTCCAGGTAGAGGATGGCGCCATGGCTGGTGTCGACGCCTTCGCCCTTGACCTTGCCGTAGGCGGTGGCGGCGTCGCCGGGCTCGGCCTGGTACTGGTGGCCGGGTTTGAGTACTTCGCTCATGCAGCCTCCTTTTGCCGGCGCAGCTTGCCGGCCAGTCCCAATATGCCCTGCGGCATGAACAGCGTCACCAGGATGAACAGCAGCCCCAGCGCATACAGCCACAGGTCGGGGAAGGCGCCGGTGAACCAGCTCTTCAGGCCATTGACCGAGAAGGCGCCGATGATGGGGCCGAGCAGGGTGCCGCGGCCGCCGACGGCTGCCCAGATCACCATCTCGATCGAATTCCCCGGCGACATCTCGGACGGGTTGATGATGCCGACCTGCGGCACATACAGCGCGCCGGCGATGCCGCACAGCACGGCCGACAGGGTCCAGACGAAGAGCTTGAACCACAGCGGGTTATAGCCGATGAACATCAGGCGCGATTCCGAGTCGCGCACCGCCTGCAGCACCCGGCCCAGCTTGGAGCGCACGATCCAGCGGCACAGGATCAGCGCGCCAAGCAGCATGCCCAGCGTGATCAGGTAGAGCGTCGCCTTGGTCGAGGGCGAGGTGATCGCATGGCCCAGGATGCGCTTGAAGTCGGTGAAGCCGTTGTTGCCGCCGAAGCCGGTGTTGTTGCGGAAGAACAGCAGCATGAAGGCGAAGGTCATGGCCTGGGTGATGATGGAGAAGTAGACGCCCTTGATGCGCGAGCGAAAGGCAAAGTAGCCGAACACGAAGGCCAGCACGCCCGGCACCGCCACCACCAGCAGCATGCTGTACCAGAAGCTGTCCGTCATCGACCAGAACCAGGGGTAGGTTTTCCAGTCCAGGAACACCATGAAGTCGGGCAGGTTGCTCTGGTAGACGCCGTCGCGTCCGATGGCGCGCATCAGGTACATGCCGTGGGCATAGCCACCGAGCGCGAAGAACACGCCATGGCCGAGCGACAGGATGCCGGTATAGCCCCACACCAGGTCGAGCGCCAGCGCCGCCATCGCGTAGCACATGAACTTGCCGACCAGGGCCACCATGTAGCTCGACACATGCAGCGGATGGCCTGGCTCGAAGGCCAGGTTGAACACGGGCAGCAGCGCCAGCAGCAGCGCGCAGGCCAGGATACCGGCCCATGCCGGCCGGGAAAACAAGGTGGTCTTCATTCGACGCTCCTGCCTTTCAGTGCGAACAGCCCCTGCGGACGTTTCTGGATGAAGATGATGATGAATACCAGGATCGCGATCTTGGCCAGCACCGCGCCCGAGAACGGCTCCAGGAACTTGTTGATCTCGCCCAGGCCGAAGGCGGCGATCACGGTGCCGGCCAGCTGGCCGACGCCGCCCAGCACCACCACCATGAAGGAATCGACGATATAGCTCTGGCCAAGGTCGGGGCCGACATTGCCCAGCTGCGACAGCGCCACGCCGCCCAGGCCCGCGATGCCGGAGCCCAGGCCGAAAGTCATCATGTCGACCCGCCCGGTGGACACGCCGGTGCAGTCGGCCATGCGGCGGTTCTGGGTGACGGCGCGCACGAACAGGCCGAGCCGGGTCTTGTTCAGGATGAGCCAGACCACGGCGACCACGGCCAGCGAGAAGAAGATGATCACGATGCGGTTCCACGACAGCACCAGCGATCCCAGCACGGTGATGCCGCCCGACATCCAGGCCGGGTTGGCGACTTCCACGTTCTGCGCGCCGAACAGGCTGCGCACCGCCTGCATCAGGATCAGGCTGATGCCCCAGGTGGCCAGCAGGGTTTCCAGCGGCCGGCCGTAGAGCCATCTGATCACGGTGCGTTCCAGCACGATGCCCACCAGCGCAGAAGCGAGGAAGGCCACCGGCAGCGCCACCAGCAGGTAGGCGTCCAGCGCGCCGGGCAGATATTTGCGGAAGAACAGCTGGCAGGCGTAGGTGGCGTAGGCGCCGATCATCAGCAGCTCGCCGTGGGCCATGTTGATGATGCCCATCAGGCCGAAGGTAATGGCCAGGCCCAGCGCGGCCAGCAGCAGCACGCTGCCCAGCGAGATGCCGTAGAACAGGTTGCCGACGACTTCGGTGAAGGCCAGCCGCCGTTCCAGCTTCTGCAGGGTGCCCACGGCGGCGATCCGGACGCTTTCATCGGGCTCGCCGTAGCTGTTGTCAGCGCCTTTCTCCAGCATCTGGCGCAATACCGGACGCAGGCTGGCATTGCTGGTGTCGGACAGCGCGATGACGGCGGCGCGGCGCACCGTCGGGTCGGGTGACTGCAGGTTGGCAATGGCGGCAGCCATTTCCAGCAGCGGCTTGATCTCGGGGTCGGTTTCCTGCGCCAGCGCTTTCACGATCAGGGGCGCCTGGGCGGCGTCCGTGCCTTTTTGCAGCGCGCGGGCCGCGGCCAGGCGCTCGTTGCGGTCTTTCGAGAACAGCGCGAGGCCAGCCATCGCGCCTTCGACGGCGCCGCGCAGCCGGTTGTTCACCGTGATGCCGTCGATGCCGTCCGGCGCCGGCGCGCTGGCGCCGGTTGCCGGATCCCAGGCCTTGTCGCCATCGACCACCAGCACGCGGCCTTCGGGCGTTGCATACAGGGTGTCGTTCTTCAGGGCGGACAGCACCTTGTATGCATCGTCACTGGCCAACGCGGCAATCTGGCCGACCGCTTCGATCCGGGCATCCGGATCATCGCCTGCCAGCGGCGCCAGCAGCGCGGCGTCGATCGCGGCATGCGCCAGCGCCGCCTGCAGGCATAACGCCAGCGCTGCCATCAGTTTGTAAAGTAGGTTCATGTTTCTCATCCGGCGCCGCGATGCATGGCGATGCATGCGGACAAAAAGAAGCCGGGGCGACGGCTTGCCGCCAGCCCCGGCATGCTTGCAGCTCCTGGGGCAGAGGCTTACAGCTTCTGCTTGTCCTCGTTGCCGGCGATGAACGGGCTCCAAGGCTGGGCGCGGATCGGGCCCTTGGTCTTCCACACCACGCTGAACTGGCCGTCCCCCTTGATCTCGCCGATCATCACCGGCTTGTGCAGATGGTGGTTGGTCTTGTCCATCGTCAGCTCATAGCCCGACGGCGCCTTGAAAGTCTGGCCGGCCATGGCTGCGATCACCTTGTCGGTATCGGTGGACTTGGCCTTCTCGACAGCCTGCTTCCACATGTGGATGCCGACATAGGTTGCTTCCATCGGGTCGTTGGTGACCACGGTGTCGGCGTTCGGAAGCTTCTTGGCGACGGCGTATTCCTTCCACTGCTTGATGAAGGCGGTGTTGACCGGGTTCTTCACCGACTGGAAGTAGTTCCAGGCAGCCAGGTGGCCGACCAGCGGCTTGGTGTCGACGCCGCGCAGTTCTTCCTCGCCGACCGAGAAGGCCACCACCGGCACGTCGGTTGCCTTCAGGCCGGCATTGCCCAGCTCCTTGTAGAAGGGCACGTTGGAATCGCCGTTGATGGTGGAGATGACCGCGGTCTTGCCGCCGGCGGAGAACTTCTTGATGTTGGCGACGATGGTCTGGTAGTCGGAATGGCCGAACGGGGTGTAGACCTCGTCGATATCGCTATCCTTGACGCCCTTGGACTTCAGGAAGGCGCGCAGGATCTTGTTGGTGGTGCGCGGGTAGACGTAGTCGGTGCCCAGCAGCACGAAGCGCTTGGCGCCGCCGCCTTCCTTGGACATCAGGTACTCGGTTGCGGGAATCGCCTGCTGGTTGGGCGCGGCGCCGGTGTAGAACACGTTCTTCTCGAGTTCCTCGCCTTCGTACTGCACCGGGTAGAACAGCAGGCTGTTCAGTTCCTTGAAGACCGGCAGCACCGACTTGCGCGACACCGAGGTCCAGCAGCCGAACACCACGGCAACCTTGTCCTGGCTCACCAGCTGGCGCGCCTTCTCGGCGAACAGCGGCCAGTTCGAGGCCGGGTCGACGATCACCGGCTCCAGCTTCTTGCCCATTACGCCGCCTTTGGCATTGATCTCC
This sequence comes from Noviherbaspirillum soli, assembly GCF_015352955.1. GTDB lineage: Bacteria > Pseudomonadota > Gammaproteobacteria > Burkholderiales > Burkholderiaceae_D > Noviherbaspirillum_A > Noviherbaspirillum_A soli. The sequence continues at coordinate 411,144 of NZ_JACYOX010000001.1, read as the reverse complement.
TCGATGGTCATCAGCGCAACATCCTTCAGCGATGTCTCGGAGATGGCCATGGTGCCGGACAGCGAATGCAGAATGCCGACCTTGATGGTATCGGCTGCCATTGCTTGCTGCATCCAGGACGACGCCACCAGCGCCAGTGCGCCGGCTGCGGTCGCCTTCAAGAGGGTGCGACGGGACATGGTTACTACTCCTAGTTGGAAGAATTGATCGGAATGGATTGCGATGACTCGCAGATACCTTCCATAGCAGAATGCGTGCCAAGGCTGATCGGGGGTGTGGACGATTCGTCATCGGGCGGGCGCCATGTTTTGGGGCGGGCACGGTCCGCCGTGGCGCCGTTTGAGCGCACGCAAAGGATAAAGCGCCATTGCAGTGCAAAAAGTGTGAATGCATGAGGCGATCTGCATTGCGATGGTGAGCTGGCCACCCGAGGTGACCCGTATTGCTATGATGTCGGTTTCCCGAATCCCGCGGCCCCCATTTATGTTCCGTTCCCTTATCCGGCGCGTTCTCAAGCGCGACACCCAGCATGAACCCGTAGCTGTGGCCAGTGCGCAGGTCGATCGCGCCGAACAGCAGCGCCTGAAGCGCCAGGCCTTGCTCGAGCAGGCCATCGCCGTGGCCCATGACGAAGCCGCAGCGGCCGCCTTCATCCTTCAATGCGACTATCCGGATGCACGCCGGCAGGCGGCCCAGCATCTGCACGGCAGGGTCTACCTGACGCAGGTGCTGCAGGCCGTGCGCAACACCGACAGGCGCGTGGCCAAGCTGATGCAGCAGCGCCTGGACGCGCTGGACCAGGCCGAGGCCCGCGAGGCGCAAGCCCTTCAGGCCATCGAACAGGCTGAGCGGCTGGCCGCGGCGCCGCAGCTGGTGGTCAGCCAGGTGACCGAGCTCGATCATGCCTGGCGCAGCGTGGGTGATGCGCCGGCAGCGCTGCGCGAGCGTTTCGACGCCAGCCGTGAGCGGCTGCGCCAGCGCCTGCAAGCGCAGACCGACCTGCAACGCGGCCTGCTGGACGCGAATGCCGAGCTGGCCCGTCTTGAGGCGGCAGTCGCCAGCGAGATGCCGGAGCATGCGAAAGGGAAGCTGGACGAACTGGAAGCCGCGGTGGCAAGGCTGCTGCAGTCGCCCGAGGCGAGCGCATTGCCGTCGGCCCGCGTGCAGGCATTCAGCGATCAGGCCACGCGGATGAAGTCCGCATTGGCCATGCACGCCGAGCGCCGGGCCGCAATCGCCGCACGTACTGCGCTAATCGATGAATGGGAAGCGCGGGCACAACCGGACGCGGCCCAACTGGATGACGCGGCGCTGCGCCAGGCCTGGCAGGCCTTGCCGGCGCTGCCTGACAGCGCGGCCCCGGAACTGGCTGCGCGCTATGCGGCACTGCTGGCGGCGATACGCCATGCACGCAATCCGGTCGTTGCAGAGCCGCCTCAGCCCGGCCCGGTGGTGCCAGCGGAGCCGGCGGCCGATCCGGCCGAGGCGCGGCGTGCAATGGACGCGGCGCTTGCCGCGCTGGAAGCCGCACTGGAAGAGGGCAGTCTGCAGGTGGCATCGGAACAGGACAAGGCCTTGCGCGCGATGGACTTCAAGGCCATTCGTCCGGGCGAGGAGCGCATGGCGCGGCTGTCGCGCCTGCGCGCCGAACTGGCGCGGCTGCAGGGCTGGGCGCGCTGGGGCGGCAATGTGTCGCGCGAGGAATTGCTGAAAGCCGCGCAGGACCTGGCGGACCAGGAAATGCCGGTGGCGGAGCGCGCCCAGAAGGTGGGCAGCCTGCGCGAACGCTGGAAGGCGCTGGATGCATCGGCCGGCCCCGCCGGCAAGGACGCCTGGCAGCGCTTCGACGCCGCCTGCACCGCTGCCTACGCGCCCGTGGCCGAGCATTTCCGCATGCTGGCCGAAGAGCGCCGGCAGAATCTGGAGAAGGCGCATGCGCTGACAGCCGAGGTGATTGCCTACGCCGAGAGCGCAGGCGTGGCGGGCGATCCAGAGTCGGTGGACTGGAAAGCGGTGACGGCTGCACTCAGCCGCTACACCCAGGCCTGGCAGCGGCTGGGCACCATCGAACGTCGCGAACGCAAGGCGGCCGACGCGGAATTTTCGAAGGCGCTGGACCTGCTGCGCAAGCCGTTGTCGGGCCGCCATCAGATCGAAGTTGCGCGGCGCGAGCAGTTGATTGCCGAGGTCGAGTCGCTGGACGCGGGCGCGCCGCGCGCCACCGACTCGCTGCGGGCCATCCAGGAACGCTGGCAGGACTTTGCCCGCGGCCTGCCGCTTCCGCGGAACGAAGAGCAGGCGCTGTGGCAACGCTTCCGCCAGGCGTGCGACGCGCTGTTTGCGGAGCGGCGCGAATCGGCCAAGACCGCCGACGCCGAACGCCAGCACCATCTGGAACGCAAGGAAGCGCTGTGCGCTTCACTGGAAGCCGCGGTCGATGCGGCGCTGCCGACGCTGTCGCAACTGCTGCGCGACAGCGCCGCCGCCTGGAAGGAGATCGGGCCGGTGCCGCGGGCGGCGCAGCAGCAGATCGAGGCGCGCTATGAAGCGGCTGTCGGTGCGTTGCGCCAGCGGGCCGACGCGGCGCGGCAGGCGGCGTCGCAGGCGCAGGCGGGGCTGTTGAAGCGCAAGTTCATGCTGTGCCGGCGCGCCGAGCAGGCGGTAATGGACGGGGCCATGGATGAATCCCGCCGTCAGGCCTTGCGCGAGGAGTGGGACGGCTTGCCAGCGCTGGGCAGCGGCAATGAGCGGGCGATGGCGGCGCGCTTTGCCGCCGCGCTGGAGGGTGGCGAGCCGTTACGTGCGACGCTGCAGCGAAACCGCGAGGCGGTGATGCAGGAGATCCTGCAGATGGAAATCCGGCTTGGCGTGGACAGCCCGGCTGCGCTGTCGCAGGAGCGGCTGAAGCAGCAGATCCAGGTGCTGCAGGATGCGCTTCGGGCGGGCCAGCGCACGGATCAGCCGCAGGCGCTGCTGATGCAGCTATGCACGCAGCCGGCGTTGCTTGACGATGAGGCGGCGGCGCGCATCGAACATCTGATCATGCGCTCGCCTGAGGTGTAATAGAACGCGGCCCGAAGCCTCTAATACCAATCCCAATCCATAACGTCCCGGATGAAACCGATGGATTTTTTCGTCTGGCAAGGCGGGTGAGGAGTCAATAGCCAAGCTATTGACGACGATCCCAACGCAGCCAGGCGGAAAAAGACGCGGTTTCATGGGACGTTATGGGTTGGGATTGGCATAAGCCGCCGTATTGACCGGAAACGTCACCACATGATCCGCACCCAGGCGGATGCCGATCTTTTCCCCGATCGCATGATCATGATGCGACGGCACCAGCGCCAGCAGCGTCTGGCCGCTCGGCAGCTTCAGGGTATACAGGAACTCGGCGCCGCGAAACGCCTTGCGCACGACCTCGGCCCGCATCGGGCTGGCGTCGTCGTGGATTACATCATCGGCCCGCAGCAGCACGTCGACCACCCGCGCATCGCGCTCGTCGGTGGCGCAGACATCGACGCCGCGCCATAGCGGCAGGCTGCCCAGTTCGATCCTGACGCGCTGGTTCTGCAGGTCCACCGTGCCCGGGGTGAACACGCCCTGGCCGATGAAGTCGGCGACGAAGCGGTCGGCCGGACGATGGTAGAGGTTGTAGGCGTTGTCCCATTGCATGATCAGGCCTTCATGCATCACGCCGATCTGGTCGGCGATGGCGAAGGCTTCGTGCTGGTCGTGGGTGACCAGCACGGCGGTGGTGCCGAGTTCCTTTAGGATGTCGCGCACTTCCAGCGCCAGGCGCTCCCGCAGGTCGACATCGAGGTTCGAAAACGGCTCGTCCAGCAGCAGCAGGTCGGGGCGCGGCGCCAGGGCCCGCGCCAGCGCGATGCGCTGCTGCTGTCCGCCGGAGAGTTCATGCGGATACTTCTCGGCCTGCGCGCCCAGGCCCACCAGATCCAGCAGTTCGGCCACCCTGGCGCGGCGCGCGGAAGCATCCAGGCGGCGCAGGCCGAAGCCGACATTGCCCGCCACCGTCAGGTGCGGGAACAGCGCGTAATCCTGGAATACCACGCCGACCTGCCGGGTTTCCGGCGGGGCAGTATGACCCTTGCGGCTGATCTCGCGCCCGCCCAGTTCGATGCGCCCCGCAGTCACCGGCTCGAAGCCGGCGATGGCGCGCAGCACGGTGGTCTTGCCGCAGCCGGATGGCCCAAGCAGGCAGGCGATGTCGCCCCGGTCCAGCGAGAATGACAGGCCATGGACGATCTCGTGGACGACAGGGCCGGTCGGGTAGGCGACATGGATGGATTCAACGCGAAGGTGCGCTGGTGCAGCGATTCTGGAAGTCATGAAGCCAGTAAGGGAAAAGATGACGGTCAGTCAAGTTTAATGATTATAATTCTCATTTAGAACATCGTACAGGCACCGTTCCTCCTTCATGTCAGCATCCATGCCGCCACAGGCGCTGTCGCGCCGCTTGTCCCGCCGCTTGTCCCGCGTTTCCTTTCCTCATCCCCTGCTCCTGATTTCACTGGTGGCCGCGGCTGCGGTCGGGGTGCCGGTGCTGGGCGTGCTGGCGAACCTGGCGGGTGGCGAGGGGGGCGCAGGCACTTTCCACCATCTCTGGTCAACCGTGCTGCCCGAATACCTCGGCAACAGCCTGGCCATCGTCGCCATCGTCGGCCTGCTGTCGGGGGTGGTCGGCATTGGCTGCGCCTGGCTGGTGGCGGCCTGGGATTTTCCCGGCAAGCGCCTGTTCGAATGGGCGCTGGTGCTGCCGCTGGCCATGCCGTCCTATGTGGTGGCCTATGCCTACACCGACTTCCTGCAGTTTTCCGGACCGCTGCAGTCAGCCCTGCGCGAGCTGACCGGCTGGCAGGCACGCGAGTACTGGTTTCCCGAGATCCGCTCGGTCGGCGGCGCCGGGCTGGTGTTTGCGCTGGTGCTGTATCCCTATGTCTATCTGCTGGTGCGCACCGCCTTCCTCGAGCGCAGTCCGCGCATGTGGGATGCGGCGCGCACCCTGGGTGCCGGCCCGTGGGCCAGTTTTTTCCAGGTCAGCCTGCCGCTGGCGCGGCCTGCGGCCGTGGCCGGCCTGGCGCTGGTGATCATGGAAACCCTGGCCGACTATGGCGCGGTTGCTTACTTTGGCGTGCCGACGCTGACCACCGGCATCTATAAATCCTGGTATGCCTTTTCCGACCGCACCGGCGCGGCGCAGATCGCCGCCGTGCTGCTGGTGTCCGTGATCGGGCTGATGTATGTCGAGCAGCGCAGCCGAGGACGGGCGCGCTACTACGCCGTGGGCAGCCGCGGCGGGCGCAGGGCGCAGCGCCTGTCCACGGGCGCCGGCCTGGTTGCCGCCGCCTGCTGCGCGCTGCCGGTCCTTCTGGGCTTCGTGCTGCCGCTGCTGATCCTTGTCCGCCTGATGCGCCAGGAAGAGTCGCTGGCGATCGGCAGCCGCTATCTGGGCTGGCTGGCCAACAGCGTGACGGTGGCCGGCGTGACCGCGGTGCTCGCAGTGGTGATCTGCCTGCTGCTGGCGTATGCGGCGAGGGTGTCGCGCAGCCGCGTGCAGGGATGGGCCAACCGTGTTGTCAGCATGGGTTATGCGATTCCCGGCGCGGTGATCGCAGTCGGCATCCTGATTCCGCTATCGCGGGTGGACAACTGGCTGTCCGGGCACGGCATGAAACTGCTGCTGGCGGGCAGCCTGGTAGCCCTGGTCTATGCCTATCTGGTGCGCTTCCTGGCGGTGTCCTACCAGAGCGTGCAGGCGGGCCTAGCGCGCATCACCCCGGCCATGGACGCCAGCGCGCGCAGCCTCGGGCATGGGCTCGGCTCGATGCTGCTGCGGGTACACATGCCCCTGCTGTGGCGCAGCGTGATGACGGCCGGCCTGCTGGTGTTCGTCGATGTGATCAAGGAGCTGCCGGCCACGCTGACGATCCGGCCGTTCAACTTCGATACCCTGGCGGTAATCACCTTCCAGCTGGCGTCCGACGAACGCCTGGCGGAAGCGGCGCTGCCGGCGATGACGATCGTGCTGATTGCCTTCGTGCCGGTGCTGGCGCTGGCGCGGGCGATCGCCAGGCACGGCCGCTAGCGGTAGCGTCCGGCCCGCTGGGTCATGCCCATGCCAGGTTGGGGGCGGCGCAGGGCGTTGGACCGTATGAGCTTGCCTCCCCGGTCGGATCGACGGAGTCCACCACGATGGACGTCAGCGTCGAACTCCCGCTGGTTGCCTCCGCATCGCTCAGGCTGGCTGCGCTCCTGCCAGTCGTTGCTGCTTGCGGGACGCCGGCGACATCCGTGTTTATGCTGCCAGCCATGCGCGGCAGCACATGCGCAGCCAGCACGGGCGTACGGGCCATCGTCGCGCCCTGTGCGAGCACCGCGCCGATCCGGAAGCCGTTCCAGTAGTGCATTGTTCCAGGCAGACTGGCCAGTTGCGTCAGGAGATTCGGGAGCGCGCCGTCCAGCAGGCGTGCCGAGGCAAACAGCGCGGTCCGGTCCCAGGTGGCCGGGTCGCAACAGGAAGCGCGCATGGCGGCGGGCACGTCGGACAGGTCTGCTTCGGTGTTGCGGTAGCGAAGCGCCAAGCCGCGTGCGCTGGCATAGCCGGCCAGCGACAAACCGCGCCATAGCCCCTCGAGCATTTCATTGGTGGACTGCAGCACCAGCACTCTCAATGCGCTGCGACGACCGGTTTCGCTCAGCGACTGGCTCAGCAGCACCTGGCCTGCCGGCGCCATGCCGAGATCGCTCGCCGCTTCAAGGCAGTGCAGCGTCAGCGCACTGCTGCCGGCGAAAAGCAGGCAGGAAATCAGCGTGGGAATGACGGTTGAACCGAGCCGCTCCTGTAGGCCGGCATCACTGAGCCCGTAATCCAGCCCGCTGCCGGTGCGCTCGATGCCGCGCCAGGCGGGCAGGGTGGTTTGGGTGAGCGCTTCCCGCACCGTGGCGCTGGCCATGTTGGCGGCGAAGCCGATAACGAACCGCAGAGCCGCGTCCGACGGCGCCTGCTTGTGCAGCATAGCCGTTGGCAAGCCCAGGGCGAGTCCCACCGTGATGACAGGAATGGCCAGGCATGCAAGCGACACCGCGGGCCGGGGCGGTTCGCCGCCAGTCGCGCGCATACTTTTGCCGACCAGAAGCATGGCTGGCGCCGACACCATGGTCGCCAGGCAGGCGAGGCTGTTCGTGCCGAGCCGGGGCGGGCCATCGTCTGCCGCGACAGCCAACGCCGAAGCCAGGGCGGTCAGCGCCACCGTTGTCGGCGTGCCGCCTGTCAGTCCGCCAATAAGGGTATGCCAGTCGTTGCATACGCCATGTTGAACAATGGCGGCGGGCAGATGGTGGCCCTCTTTGGCGCAGCGGGCTTCCAGCAGACAGACAGTCGTGCCGACGGTCAGGGCGCCGATTGCGATGAGCGCAAAAGTACCTGTGCCAAGCCCGGCAAGGCTAGCCGCGATCGCGCAGCAGGCAGACAGCTTAATGCTGGACAAGGCGCTGCCAGCAATCCTGGACATTCGCGATGGATCGGTGCCGGCTCCCGAAGTGGTGACTGGCGGCACAGTCGAAGTAGTGCTGGAAGATGGCGTCGCCTCTGGCCCGGAATAATGCCGGGCGATGCTGGAAGGGCTGGCAAAAGGAAACATGGCTGCTACCGGAAGTCGAATTGCGGCGCAGTCTAGAAGTCAAATGTGACGGGAGGGTGACGGGCAAGGGTCTTTGCAGGCGGCTTGACCTTACTCAGATTTCCGGCTTCTTGCAGGACAGATCAGGTGAAAATGGAAAAACCCCGCCGGCAATCGCGGGCGGGGCTTGGCGGGAAGCGGGTCTGCTTACTTCTTGACAGCTGCCACAGCTGCGACGCGGGCGCCGGTCTTGCCAGCGGCCTGGGTCATCTGGGCGGCGGCGGTGTTCATGTTCACTTCCATCGCTTCGACGGCCTGCTTGGTGCTCTTGCTCAGTTGCTCGTAGCCGGCATTGGCGCTGGCGATTGCCGACTTCATGAACGCGACCACGTTTTCCGAACCGGCCGGCGCATTTTTCGACACTTCGTCGACCAGCGTGGCCAGCTTGCGGCTATGTTCGGTGATCTGGGTCTCGGTGGCTTTTGCCACTTCGGACTGCAGGCCGGAAACGATGGTCAGCATGTGGCGGCCATAGGAAGCCAGCTTTTCAGCGTTCGGCTGTGCCTGGCTGGTGCTCAGAGCGATGAATTCCTGCGGGTCCTTGGCTGCCAGCAGCTGGCGTGCGTTGCCGGTGGATTCGTCGAGCGCGGCCTTGGCGGCGTTCATGTTCAGTTCGATGACTTTCTCAACGCTTTCAAAGGCTTTGCCGGTCAAGGCGGTGATCAGTGCGAGTTGGCTTTCGAGGTTGTTCTTTGTTGCCGCCGAAATTTGTTCCTGGAATGAAAACATGGGATTTCTCCTAAGAATTGTAGAGGTATGCCATTGCCCCGCCGGATTCATTGTGCAGCGCAACAAGCGGTATTCTAAGTCGCTTTGCCAGGGTGTCAAGCGATTTTCGATGCACCGCACAACTGTTCGGGTGCTTCTGAGATAGATCAAATGGTGAGGAAAACGCCTTACATTCATGGAGAAATAGTGTAGAGGCAATGTTAATCGCACAATAAGAGTGCAATCGACCATGCTAAACTCCGTTTTCCTTCGCCGTCCTGAATCAGATTGAAAGCCTTTTACAGCGATCATTTCGTGTTGCCGCTTCCGGCCGGTCACCGGTTTCCGATGGCGAAATACCGGATGCTGCGTGATGCGCTCGCTGCATCGCCGCACGACATCGAGTTCCTGGAAGCGCCTGCGGCGAGCAATGGCGTTCTGGCATTGGCGCATCACCCCGCCTATATCCGCGCGGTCCAGTCCGGCGAACTGACGCCACAGCAGCAGCGCCAGATCGGCTTTCCATGGTCAGAGCAGATGGTCGAACGGTCGCGCCGATCGGCGGGCGCCACCATCGCCGCTTGCCGCGCGGCTCTGGAAGAGCGGGTGGCAGTCAATCTTGCGGGCGGTACCCATCATGCCTATGCCGATCATGGCGAAGGCTTTTGCGTGTTCAACGACGCCGCCATCGCCGCCAGGCTGATGCAGGCCGAGCGACGGGTGCAGCGGGTGGCGATTGTCGATCTTGACGTTCACCAGGTTAAGCGCGACGCCTGACGCTGTCTCATTTGTACAAGAATGCAGCAATACGTTGGTGTTTTTTTAAATGGTATATGAATTATCACGCGATTTATTTTCTGTCTCATTGTACACTGCTGACATTGATGAATTCTTAACATTCGACCCAATGGACGTGTACTACTTCGAGAAAAGCCGCGTTCCCCATCTCGCAAAACTCGTTCGCGAATTGGGCATCCCCGACCGCATTCCATACACCATGGGGGAGAATTTCCAATGCGACCCGGTGATCAACGAATATTTCAAGTACCTAGCGCTCCCTCTTACCCCGAGCCCACAGACATGGCGTACATACGCCGAGCAGTTGAGCATTTACATGCGCTTCCTGGACGCGTCAGGAATAACTTGGCGCGACGCAACCGAGGACGACCTCGCTCGCTTCTATCGCGTGCGCCGCATCTCGGGCGACGCCAATGGACAAACAATCGGGGTGTCATCGTGGAACCTCTTTGTGGCCGCTGCCGCGAAATTCTACGAATGGGCTCTTGAGCGCGGCTTGATTGACAAGGTGCCGTTCAACTATCGCCGTGCACGTAAGGGCTACCAATCGGACAGTGATAGTGGATCCGATGCAAAAAAGACTGCCACCATCCGTGAGCGTCCAAGAAAAAAAGACATCAAGTACATGAGCATCGAAACCTTCAAGGCATTGATGCTTCCGGCACTTGAAAGCGGGCAGGAAGGCCTGCGCAATACAATTTTTGCGAAGCTGCTCGTCACGACAGGGTTGCGCGTGTCCGAGGCCCGCAATCTTCGCCTCGATCAGATCCCAAATCCAGACGCCCCTCAATTCGCAGGGCGAAAGACATGCTGGATGTCTGTAAAAGGCAAAGGAAGTAAGACGCGCCGAGTCCGTGTCCCCAAGGCCCTACTGCGAGACATAGATAAATATAAGGTTTGGGACAGGCAGGACGCCATTCAGAAATGGAAGGACAAGCACCCGAATAAAACGACGGCGGATCACGATTACTTGTTCTTGAGTAGATCTGGTGAACACGTCGCCGTGCGCAGTCTCCAAGATATGCTTGCCGTCGCCTGCGACATCGCTGGAATCGATTTCTCGGTGCATCCCCACCTCTTCAGGCACACCTTTGCGATATACCAGTTATCGTCCTCCATCCGCGAAACACTAAAGGCCATGGAAGACGCGGAGGGAAAACCCAAAGAGCTATCTGGCTCCGCAAAGTATCGCCGCCTGTTCAAAGATCCGCTGCGGGCCCTGCAGAGGCTGATGGGACACGAAAGCATAACAAGTACATTCATCTACCTCGACTATCTGGACGAGGTAGACGAGATGATCGATGAAGCGGGGGCATGGACAGAGGAAGTGTTCGAGGACGACTATGAAATCAAAGCGTAAAAACCCATTTACCGGCCTTGTCGACACAACACAAACCACACCCAAGGCCGCGCTCGTTCCTTGGAAGTGGGACTTGCGACACATGGGGTTTCGCGACTACGACTTCAGCAATCTTGAAGTGCGGCCAAAATTGTTCCGCCCGTTGCTTGCTGCCTTGTGGGAGATGGAAGTTGCGTGCATCCCAAAGAAATCAGGTGCTGGTATAGCCACCACGAAGGCTGCGCTGACGTATCTGAACCAGTACATCGAGCAACACAGTCCACGCATCACCGATATCGCAGAAATCAACACACATTGGTTACTTGATTTCCGTGCCAGTTTATTTGCTGACACAAGTCTCAGCGGGGGCACACAGGCCGACTACCACCATAAGATCAAGAACTGCCTTCTGCTCCTCCAAAGCAAGGAGTCACCCATCCCTCATGCAGTCGCTGCGCATGTGGAAATTCCCCTGCGTGCGCTTAGAAACGAAGCCGATGATCTCAACCCGACACAACCTTACACCAATAACGAGGTGGCGCGGTTGACTGCCGCATGTAAGGCTGCCATCAATGAATTGTACGATCGCCTCGATCATGGCAAACAATTGCTTGCTCGCGGCGTAGACCCGCGTCTTACCCCTCCACCTGAATCACGGCAGATACACAGCGATGGATGGTTGAGCAAGGAGAACATCCTTTGGTACTTCGTCCATGTCCGTAATAGTCGGCATCCCGCCTCCTCGATGGCTCGCGAAAAATATGAAAGTGAAGAGGAATGGCTATATGTCAGCAGCTTCATCTATGCGGCAAAAAGGGAGCACATGGATGTGTTCGGGGGATACCGCGAAGTGCATCGATCTCTTTACTGCGAGAGCTTCGACCTTACACCATTCGTCATGCTCTTCGCCTTGAAAACAGGTTTGAACCCAGAATCAATAATGGAGCTTGAGAGGGACTGCCTTCTTGACCAGACTCCATCAGGTAAAAAAACGAGACTTCGTTACCGGAAAGGACGAGGCACTCACGAAGAGATGATCAAGGCATTCAGCCACAAAGGACCTTTGTCTCCAATCGGGATCATCAAGACGGTACTTGAATTGACCGCGCCGCTTGTCCATCTCGCCAAGCCTGAGCACAGAAATAGCCTCTGGCTTTGTTACAAAGCACAAGGAACTGATCGGAAAATTGTCGACTCGGAAAATCAAAAGTACCCTGTGTCAGTGATGGACAGTAGGACGGTGTTGAACAACGCAAATGGCAGGTATACGAAAAAGCCAGAACTCCAAAAATTCAAAGGACTCCTGCATGAGCGCAATGTCTTGGCCGATGATGGGAGTGTTCTCGTATTCAGGTTTCGAGAAAGCCGCACTACCAAGGCAACGCGCGACTACATTGGCTCAGGAGGCAACCTTGCCTGGGTAAGCGAAAGCACACTGAAGCATCATGGTGCAAAAGCGCTTGATACAACTACGGGATATCTCAACAATCCGGCAACAGCGCATGTGCATGAACAAGCCATAGTTAGTGCTCAAACCAAGATGATGGAGAGCGCCCTCGGGACTGTTGTCCCCGATGAACCACCGTCAACCCAAAGCGAAATCCGCTCTATTGCTCAGAAGCTGGCCGAATCCGAGGAAAAGGTGATCGCTCTGTTCAATGGTGAGCAGGATGTCTTCGTTGCTCAATGCAGGGACTTTTACAACAAGCCAGGGGGCAGGCCCGATACACCGTGCAGCGATCCTTGGGAATGCTTCACATGCAAAAACGCCCTTTGGACAAGCCGAATACTGCCGCGCCTGATTGCCTTCATGTGGTTCATGGAGGATCAAACGAAATTACTCACCTCGATTGAGTGGAGTGAAAAGTTTGGACTGCCGCATCGCGTCATCACGACCGAGATTCTTCCGCGCTTCAGCAAGCACACGGTTGAGTGGGCCAAGCAGCAGGCGAAGGACGAGCCATTTTACGTGCCAACCTCACTGAAACAGGTGCCATAGTGGAAAAACTTCAACCACGGTTCAGCCCGAGCGCGCCTTCTCTTCCGCGCAGCACAATCGTTCCACATGATGCGTTCATATCGTCTGTGTCGGCCTTCGAGGACGGAGTGTGGGACATGCGCGAAAAGGCCGACAATATGGCGAGCCGCCGGGCATACATTCTGTACTTTGATCCTGCTTTCGGCGAATACTATTCGACGCATGGCACGATGATCATATCCATCAAAGAGTTTCTTTATGCCCTGCACTTTAATCCACCGCCAGATTCCAAGAAGTACAGCCCAATCACGGTACAGAGAAACATGTATTACCTTGTGGACCTCATTGCATGGGCACACGCGCACGGGACGTTCACATTCTCGGAAATCGAACAAACTGACATCCATGAATACATCACTTGGTTAAAAAACAGGCTCAAGGAAAAGACCGATAAACCTCGGTATTCCCTGAAGGAGATAGATCGCCGCATTGCTGTCCTCAAGCTGTACTACGAGTTTGCGCGGCGCGTATCCGACCCGCTCAAGGTGCTGCCCTTGGGTGGCAAGTCAGTCTTTGCACACGTCGGGCAGCGCCGCTATGGAGCGAACTGGAGGGAGAATAAAACCGCCGTTATCCCGAAGGAGGTATGGGACCCATACCTGCGCGCCGCGCATGATTACGTTCGCTACTTTGCCGATGACATCCTGCAAGGGCGTGCGCTGTTGGAATCCATGCGGGGCAAAAACTATGTCGTTATCAGAGCCGCGTTCTTACGCGCTGGTTTGCAACCGTCCATTCATCCATCGACAGGCAAGCCATGGCGCTCACCTTGGGCGAGCCTAGAAGAGTTTAACTTCGATCAGGACGATCTCTACTTCGCCTGTCTCATCATCGTCCTAAGCCTGTCCGGAATGCGTGAGGGAGAAATCCATGCCCTTCATCATGACGGCCATTCCAAGGAGCTTGCTCTGGATGGTGTGAACTGGAAGTATCGTCTCGCATCACGAGTCGTGAAAAACGCCAACCGCCTTGAGTCATGGGTCGTCACGGAGGTTGTCCACCGCGCCATGGAGATAGCGAAAGAGCTTACATCGTACGCACGTCGCGAATCGGACGCAAAGCATGCGTTCATCGTGAACTACTCGCCTGACTACTCGAAGCCGATTGATCCAGCAAAGGTGAAGCAGTTTGGCGCGCAGACATTCAACAACTATCTGAATCGTTTCGCCAAACGGGTGCCAGAAAAACTGGGAGCTTCTTATGAAATTCCGCTGGTGGACGGGAAGCCGTGGAACTTCACTACGCGGCAGTATAGGCGCTCACTGGCCGGGCGCATTGCAGCGGAGCCATTTGGCATGATTGCGGGCATGCTGCAATATAAGCACCTCCAGATCACAACATTCGAAGGGTATGCTGGCTCTGATCCGACCTGGCACGAGGAACTTCGTGACGCTGAAAACGACGCAAACGAAGAGTTCTTAACTCACCTATGGGATGACCTTCAGTCTGGATCTGTCGCCGGAGGAAAAGGCGATCTGCTGCTCAAAGAATTCCAGGGAACTGCCGGCGAAATCAAGAAGGACGCACTTCAATATTTCTTAGAAAGCCATCGGTCGAACCTGCACGTCGGGGTGTTCAATTACTGCTTCTTCGACCCAGAGTGGGCAATGTGCACCAAGGATAAGCAAGACAAAGACGCGAAGCCCATGCTCAACGCATGCCAGCCGAGTCGCTGCAAAAACAGTTGCGTCACACCGAAGCATATTCCAGCGTGGCAGGCTCAGATCGATGATGCGAACGCCATGCTGAAACACAAAAAGGTATCGGTCCCGCAAAAGATATCACTCACGCGTGATCTGGAGGAAGCGCTTCAGATCGTCAACAAAGTGCGAGCTACACATGAATAAAGCAGCGAAAACGGAACGCGAATTGTTGGACGCATTGGATCGTCTTGTGTCGGGTAGCCCGACGTGCACGGATGGCGCGCTCACGCAGGAAAACTTAGCGAAGGAGGCGGGGGTCAGTCGGGCGACCCTCAACCGTTACCCTGATGTCGTTGAAGAGTTCCGGCGTTCCAAACATGGCGTGCCGGGAGATGACGCTGCTGCGATCCCCGTTACGCTGCAAGATAAAAACCGAACGCTCCACGAGGAAGTCAGCCTTCTGAAGCGACAGGCCGCGCTCGACAAGAAAGAGTTCGACCGCATTCTGGGTGCCGCCCGCGACGAGATATACGTTCTCAGCGAAGCGCTGAAGGAAAGGGATAAGACCATCAAGGCCAAGGATAAGACCATCGCCGAGCTAAACCGGCGCATCTCCGAGGCGGCGGCCCTTCCCAATGGAAGGCTTAACGCAGTCAAGTGACAGCAAAGGGGAAGCCATGAGTGTGGGAAAAAGCGGCAGACAGATCGCACTGGAAAACGTGGATCGTTTCAGGGCATGGATCGCCGAGCGCGACAAAAGCAATGACTGGGCGGATTACTGGCGCGGGGACAAGCTCAGCCGGACGGACATCGCTGCTGAGTGCGGTTTCAATACCGCCGCCCTTCGCCAGAACCCGACAATCAAGTCGGATTTGGAGGCCTTGGAGGCTCGCTTGAGGGGCAGGGAAGCATCTGAGTCTTCCGAAGGGAAGGAAACGCCCCAAAACGGCTCTAATGAGGCCGAAGAGGCCAATGCAATCGACTCCCTGACCCGCCGCCTGATGAAGTCGCAGTCCAGCGCCGAAAAACGTGTCAAGGCGCTGGAGGAGGAAAATGCTGCCCTGAAAGCACAGATCAGCATGCTGCGGGAGGCAAATAAGAAGTACAGCTTCATCGACAAATATCTCGAAGAGACGGGAAGGATGGTGCGCCCATGAGCATCACCAGTGTGCAGTTGAGGGTGACTTCTGTCCGCGCGAGGGGCAGTCGCGGTGGCGCTATATTCGCCGGCTACACGCCCGACGAAAAATACTTGGTCGCCGTGTGCAGTTATGAACAGATTCCCGATTCGTCGTTGGTCGATAAGAACCAGCACTGGAAAATCTCCGGCACGATGCAGCAGCGGAATGATGAGCCGCAGATCAAGGCCATCAGCGCCGAGCTTGTTCGCCCATCTGGACGCAATATCATCGACTGGATCAAGAACTCCGAGCAGTGCCGTGGCATTGGCGGGGTAAAGGCTGCCGAGCTGTATGAAGAGTTCGGCCCTGACCTTGTCGAGCGCATCCTGGCGAAAGATATTGCTTCACTGACGAAAATCATCAACGAGGAATCGGCGCACCTTCTTTGCTATGCATTTGAAAAACATGAGGTGGCTGATACGCTGCTCTGGCTTGATCGATTGGCGATTCCCCGTCAAATAGGCTTGAAGCTGGTCGAGTTCTATCAGGATCAGGCTAGAGCCAAAATAGAAGAGAATCCTTACCGTCTGATCAGCTTCTGCGGCAAGTGGAGCCAGGTCGACACCATGGCTCAGCAAAAATTCGGAATTACCCTTGATGATTCTCGCCGGCTTGACGCCGCCGTCGAGGAAGCGTTGTACGCAGGCATGCGCAATGGTCACACCTGCATGCCGGCCACACAGGTCAAGGCAAGCCTTAACAAGTTGCTTGGGAATTCGACGCTTGCGGTCAAGGCACTGGCATTGGACACCGAGAGTACGCAATACACGCGTATCGGGGACTTCCTGCAGTCTGCCGGCATGCTCGTGATTGAGACATATATAGCGGCTCGACTGCGCTTGATTGCCTCTGCAAACGAAGGAGGTCAGCAGTCCTTGTGGGGCGGCGCCCTCAATGACATCACGCGCATTGATAATCTGCTTGCCACATATGAGCGCAGACAAGGCTTCCCCTTCGCGACGGAGCAAAGGGAGGCCGTTATTACCAGCACTACGCATAACCTCAGTCTCATTCTTGGCGGGGCCGGCACCGGAAAGACCACCGTCTTAAAGGCTCTGTACGGAGTCATGGAGAATGAACATGAGGCAGTAGGCATTCACCAAGTGGCTCTTGCTGGAATGGCTGCCCAACGTATGGAGGAAGCGACAGGTCGGAAAAGCATGACGATTGCAGGGTTCCTGAACCAGGTGGAGCAGGAAGCTATTGTGCTCGGCCATGGCACCGTGGTTGTAGTCGACGAAATGTCCATGGTGGACGCCATCCTCATGTACAGGTTGCTGCGGCATATCCCACCAGGTACGAAACTTGTGCTTGTCGGCGATCCGAGTCAGCTTCCGCCGATTGGACCTGGGCTTACGCTGCACGCTCTTGTGGGGATCGCGGCCATACCACAGACAACCTTGAAAGTGACACAGCGCCAGACTTCGGAAAGCGGGATTCCACTCGTCGCCAACGCAGTTCGCGAGCATCGCGCACCCACATTTGCACCATACCAGGGTAAGGGCAACGGCGTTTCGTTTGTGGCCTGCGATAACGATAACTTAGATACGACTGTGCAGCGTATCTATGCCGACTTCGGTGGCAGTGGTTCTGATTATTCGGTTCAGGTCCTCTGCGTTACAAAAGGCGACAGTGGAGGAACGAAGAACATTAACTGGCTGTTCCATAGCCTTCACCAGCAAGACGCGGAGCAGGTTTTTATACATGATCCTGAATTCGGGTCCGTCGGCATGCGGACGAGAGACATGATCCCGCTCTGCGTGGGCGACCTGGTCATGTACACGGAAAATGATTATGACCTTGGCTTGAGAAATGGCAGCCTCGGTCGAGTGATCGAGGGCCGGCGCGGAATGGAAAGCCGCGAAAGTATCTGCTGCGTATGCGAATTCGACGGTATGGAATATCAGCTTGACTCCACGCAGGCCGATGCACTTCGCCATGCCTATGCCATTACTGTGCACAAGTCACAGGGCAGCCAGTTCAAACGCGTGATCATCCCTGTACGCAGCATGCGCAAGACAAGCATGCTTGACCAAGCACTGATCTATACCGCGATTACACGAGGCGTCGAGCAGGTCATCCTAGTGGGTGACATGGAGGCGGCCCTTGCTGCAATCAAGGCTCCTGCATCGGCAACGCGCCGCCACGTCACACTGCCATATCTACTGACACAGCCTACGGAGGCATGAATAATGACATTGAGCGAGAGGGCCGTGTCAAGGGCGGGCGCGGAAGCCGCGCAGCGGGTGAGCACCCGGCGGAGCGCACCCTTTACACGGACCGAAGCGACAGGCTCCATGGTTGTTGGGTGGGGTTGGAGACCCCACCCAACTGCCATGCGGCGAGCCGGGGTTGATGTTGTTCTTTTTGCAGCGCAATGCGCGCTTGTCGCGGCGGGATGAGCACTGTCTGCCAGGAATGGTTAAAATGAGACAAACTTGCGCATGGGTCGTTCGAAAATGAGACAAACCGTTTGTGTTACGGATCGTGCAGAGGGATTCTCCATAAGGGAAGTTCACTCACTCACTCACGAGACACAAAAAATCCTGCGTATAAATAGCGGAAATGGCACGGCTTCGATTCTCGCGCGCGACGATTCGGTGTTCACGCTCTCGCTGCACGGCCAACTGAATTACCCGTTCGAGAAAGAACAAAGCGACCTCGATGTGGCGCTGCCAGATGGTGCCGGTGACCCGGAGTATCTGGCCGCGCTTGCGCAGGCGCTGGATGCGATGTTCAGCCGTTTTTCGCCCCAGCTCATCATTTATCTCGCCGGCGCCGATCCGTACGAGGGCGACCGTCTTGGCCGCCTGAAGCTGTCCGTGGATGGCCTGGCCCGTCGCGACCGGCTGGTGCTGGACGCGGCCGCCTCGCGCAAGTTGCCGGTGGCCATCGCCATGGCAGGCGGCTATGGCAGAAATATCGACGACACCGTTGCAGTCCATCTGCAGACGGTGTCGATGGCATCCACCTACGCCGGCGCAGCAGCGCCCGCTTCCCCATCATGAACATGCCCGCCGGCGCCGCCAAAACGGCCACCCCTCCGAATGCCTGGGTGGCCGCCATGCCCGCCGTTTTCGTGCTGATCTGGAGCACCGGCTTCATCGTCGCCAAGTTTGGCCTGCCTTACGCGCCGCCGTTGACCTTTCTGCTGTTGCGCTTCGTTGGCGTGCTGCTGGTGCTCGGGCCGCTGGTGCTGCTGATGCGCGCGCCATGGCCGAGCGGAAAGGTCGGGCATATTGCACTGGCCGGCGTGCTGGTGCAGGCCGGCTACCTGGGCGGCGTCTGGTGCGCGATCAAGATCGGCATGCCGGCCGGGCTGTCGGCGCTGATCGTGGGCATGCAGCCTATCCTGACCGCCTTCGCGGCGCCGTTGATCGGTGAAAGGGTACGTGGCCGGCAATGGCTGGGACTGGCATTCGGCATTGGTGGCGTCGGCCTGGTAGTGGCGAACAAGATATCCCTGATCGGACTCACATGGCACAGCATCGCGCTGTGCCTGCTGGCGCTGGTGTCGATTACCGTCGGCACGCTGTATCAGAAACGCCATTGCCCACAGTTCGATCTCCGTACCGGCACGCTGATCCAGTTCGCAGCGTCCCTTGCGGTCGTGTTGCCGCTGGCGGTCGCGTTCGAACATCTCACACCCGCACTGCAGACAGTACAATGGACGCCGCGTTTCGTCGGCGCCTTGCTGTGGTCCATCCTGGCACTGTCGATCGGGGCGATTTTCCTGCTGTTTGCATTGATCCGAAAAAGCGCCGCAACCAGCGTTACCAGCCTGCTGTATTTAACTCCGCCGACCACCGCACTGATGGCCTGGCTCATGTTTGGCGAGGCCTTCAGCCTGACGGGCGTGGCGGGCATGCTGCTGGCGGTGATCGGTGTCTATTTCGTCGTAAAAAAATAATGAAACCAGAGACCAGAAAACGAGGCGACTTCCGCCATTTCCATCCGATCACTACCCGCTGGATGGACAACGATGCCTACGGGCATGTTAACAACGTTGTGTACTACAGCTGGTTCGACACGGTGGTCAACCAGTTCCTGATCGTCAATGGCGTGCTCGACGTCGAGCGCAGCCCGGTGATCGGCCTGGTGGTGGAAACCCAGTGCAATTACTTTGCATCCGTCGCTTTTCCCGACCAGGTCAGCGCGGGCATGCGCGTCACCCGGCTGGGCAATGCCAGCGTGCGCTACGAAGTCGGCATTTTCCGCAACGGCGACGACAGCGCCGCCGCCTGCGGCCATTTCGTCCATGTCTATGTCGACCGCGAAACCCGCCGTCCGGCTGCCATCCCGGAACCGATGCGGGCCTTGCTGCAAACCGTTTTAGTTGAAGGAGATCCGGCATGATCCAAACCCAGCAGCAGGCCATCGTCGACGAGGCGATCACTTCCCGCCGCTCGATCCGCGCCTACTTGCCGCAAGCCGTTGCGCGCGAGGACATCGAGGCGATCCTGGAGGTGGCGTCGCGCGCGCCGTCGGGCACCAACACCCAGCCCTGGAAGGTCTATGTGCTGACCGGCGCCGCCAGGGACGGGCTGTCGGCGGCCATCGTCGATGCCTATCTCGATCCCGAACGCGGCGCCCAGCATGCCGAGGAGTACAGCTATTACCCGACAAAATGGGTGTCGCCCTACATCGACCGCCGGCGCAAGGTGGGTTGGGACCTGTATGCGCTGCTCGGCCTGACCCGTGACAACAAGGCGGGCATGCAGGCGCAGCACGCGCGCAACTATGTGTTCTTCGACGCCCCGGTGGGCCTGATCTTCACCATCGACCGGATCATGGAGCGCGGCTCCTGGCTGGATTACGGCATGTTCCTGCAGAACATCATGGTGGCGGCGCGCGGCCGCGGCCTGGACACCTGCCCGCAGGCGGCTTTCACCCAGTTCCATCGAATCATCAGCGACAAGCTGCAGCTGCCCGACAACGAACAGGTGGTATGCGGCATGGCTCTGGGATACGCGGACCAGAGCAAGATCGAAAACAGCCTGGTCACCCATCGCGAGCCGGTATCCGGCTTCGCCACCTTTCTGGAATAAACCGTATGAATACGATTGCAGTCATTCCCGGCGACGGCATAGGCAAGGAGACCGTGCCCGAAGGCCTGCGCGTGCTCGATGCCGCCACCCGCAAGTTCTCGCTCGACCTGAAGTTCGACCATTTCGACTTCGCCTCCTGCGACTATTACGCCAGGCATGGCCAGATGATGCCGGACAACTGGAAGGACCAGATTGGCGGCCACAGCGCGATCTTCTTCGGCGCAGTGGGCTGGCCCGACACGGTGCCTGACCATATTTCTCTATGGGGCTCGCTGCTGAAGTTCAGGCGTGACTTCGACCAGTACGTCAACCTGCGTCCCTGCCGGCTGATGCCCGGCATCCCGTCGCCGCTGGTCAACCGCAAGCCGGGCGACATCGACTTCTACGTGGTGCGCGAAAACACCGAGGGCGAATACTCATCCGTCGGTGGCCGCATGTATGAAGGCACGGACCGTGAAGTGGTGTTCCAGGAAAGCGTCTTTTCGCGCAAGGGCGTGGACCGTATCCTCAGGTTTGCCTACGACCTGGCGCAGAGCCGGCCCAGGAAGCACCTGACCTCGGCCACCAAGTCCAACGGCATCTCGATCACGATGCCGTACTGGGACGAGCGCGTGGCTGAAATGGCCAGGAACTACCCTGATGTAAAGACCGACAAGTTCCACATCGATATCCTGACCGCACAGTTCGTGCGCAATCCGCACTGGTTCGACGTGGTGGTCGCATCCAACCTGTTTGGCGACATCCTGTCCGACCTCGGTCCGGCATGCACCGGCACCATTGCGATCGCGCCGTCGGCCAATATCAATCCCGAGCGGCTGTTCCCGTCGCTGTTCGAACCAGTACACGGCTCCGCGCCCGATATCTATGGCAAGGGCCTGGCCAATCCGATCGGCCAGATCTGGTGCGGCTCGATGATGCTGGAGCACCTGGGTTATCCGGAAGCGGCTGCCGCCGTGCTGCGGGCGATTGAAAAGGTGCTGGAGGCCGGTCCGGACCATGCGCCGTTCACGCCCGACATGGGCGGCACGGCCAGCACGTCGGACCTCGGTCGTGCGATTGCCGATGCGGTTTCTTCGGCCTGAAAAGCTTGAGCCTGCGTTCCAGCGGCCGGATTAATGTGTCCGTAGTGTCGCTGGAACGTCACATTTCGAGCAAGCCGATTATAAAAAACCTCGAAACGCATTGAAATGTCGACGCTAAGCCTTTCATTATCTTGCGAAATTAAGCCAGTTTGCTAAACTGCAAGCCTCCCCACGCGTCAAAATTCCAGGAGTTGCGATGGCCAGAACTGCGCTAGCCATGATGTTTTCCGTATTATTTTCCGTCGTGGTTTCGTCGCCAGCGCTCGCCAAATCCGCTCCCAAGGAACCCGCCAAGAAATCCGCCGCCGTCAAAAAGCACCCGGCCAAGACCGACAGCAAGCCGGCCAGGAAAGCCGTCGCCAAGGCTGGTCGCGATGCAGGCGAAAGCCGCAGCAAGGGCAAGGTTGCGCCGCTCGTTGCCCAGGAAAAGCTGGTCCGCAAGGTTACCCGTGGCAAGAAGGGACGGCGCGAGGTGGTTTATCAGCGCGTGGCGCCGGCGCCGGCAGTGCCGCTGGTGCCGCCCGTAATGACCGCGGGCGATCTCGCCGGCCTGAACCTGACGCGTGATCCGCTGGACCTGAAGTCCAACGCCGCGCTGGTGATCGATCAGTCGACAGCGGAAGTCCTGTTCGAAAAGAATGCCCAGATCGCGCTGCCGATTGCCTCGATCACCAAGCTGATGACCAGCCTGGTGGTGGTGGAAGCGAATCAGAGCATGGATGAACTCATCTCCGTCACCGAGGAAGACGTGGACCGCGAGAAGTTCAGCCATTCCCGGCTGCGCGTGGGTTCCCAGCTGACCCGCGCAAACATGCTGCACATCGCGCTGATGAGTTCCGAGAACCGGGCCGCGTCGGCGCTGGGCCGCAACTACCCCGGCGGATTGCCGGCGTTCGTGGCTGCGATGAATGCCAAGGCGCGCTCCCTGGGCATGGTCAACACTCACTATGTCGATTCCACCGGCCTGTCCAGCAGCAATGTATCTACTGCGCGCGACCTGGCCAAGCTGGTGATCGCCGCCCATCATCACCCGATCATCCGGCAGTACTCGACCGACAGCAAATACGCGGTCGAGCCGGGCGGACCGATGCTGCAGTACCGCAATTCAAACAACCTGGTCGACAATCCCGACTGGCAGATCGGGCTGCAGAAGACGGGCTATATCTCCGAGGCGGGCCGCTGCCTGGTGATGCAGGCCAAGATCGAGGGCCGGCCGGTGGTGATGGTATTCCTTGACTCCAAGGGCAAGAGTTCGCGTCTGGCAGACGCCGGGCGCATCCGCAAATGGCTGGAAAATGCCCGTCCGACGGCGCTGGGCCGGACCATCACTGCGCAGAGTTCCTGACCTGAACGGCCGCCTGGTGCGGCCGTTTTCAATACAGCGTTTCAGCGTGCCGGTTCGGCGCCTTCCGGTGCCGGCACATGCCCCAGCACAGCGGAAATCTCGTTCACGGTGCTAAGCAGGTCGGCGATCCATTCCTCCTGCAGCCGGTCGGCGGGCGCCGAGATCGACAGGCCGGCGATCAGCTTGCCGCTGTCGTCGCGGATGCCGGCCGCCATGCAACGCACACCCAGTTCCAGCTCCTCATTGTCGCGGGCATAGCCGCGCGCGCGCACCAGGCTCAGCTCGCGCTCCAGCTTGGCCAGGTCCGTGATGGAATTCTTGTTATGACCGGCAAGGCCGGTGCGGGTGGCGTAAGCCCTGACCGTCTTGGGATCGTCCGCCGACAGGAACAGCTTGCCGGTGGACGTCAGGTGCAGCGGCGCACGGCCGCCGATGGCGCGCACCACCTGCATGCCCGAACGCTCCGAGAAGGAGCGGTCGATATAGACGATTTCATCGCCCTGGCGCACCGACAGGTTGACGGTCTGGTGCGTCTTGCGGTGCAGCGCCCGCATGAAGTCCAGCGACGCCTCGCGCACGTTCAGCCTGCTCTTGACGATATTGCCCAGTTCCAGCAGGCGCATGCCGAGCCGGTAAGTGCCGGGCTCGGCGCGGTCGACGAAGCGCTTGATCACGAGGTCGTTCAGGATGCGGTGCGCCGTGGAGGGATGCAGGCCGGTGACGGCCGATAACTCTTTCAGGCTGACCGGGTCTGGATAATCGGCCAGCGCGTCCAGCAGGCCTATCAAGCGTTCAATAACCTGGATCGACGTCTTGTCGTTGTCCAGAGGCTGATCAGTGTTTTTCATTGGAAACTGGTGCAATGCAATATGGCTTTATATCACAATGTGAAAATATATCAAAAACGACTTTGCCAAGACACCGTTCCATGCAAGGCGCGCGAAAATTAATTTCATCTGTGGAGCTTGTATGACAACGGCATTTCCCGGCCATAATGCTGCCTGCGAAAAAACCCTACATCAGAAAGAGACAAGAATGGGCGTGATCACCAATATCGAAGACCTGCGCATCCTGGCCGAGCGGCGCGTGCCGCGCATGTTCTATGACTATGCCGATTCAGGCTCGTGGACCGAGTCCACCTACCGCGCCAACAGCGATGACTTCGCCAGGATCAAGCTGCGCCAGCGGGTCGCGGTGAACATGGAGAACCGCAGCCTGGCCAGCACCATGGTAGGCCTCCCGGTTTCCATGCCGGTGGCGCTGGCGCCTACCGGCCTGACCGGCATGCAGCATGCCGACGGCGAGATCCTGGCAGCCAAGGCTGCCGAGAAATTCGGCGTGCCGTTTACGCTGTCGACCATGAGCATCTGCTCGATCGAGGACATCGCCGCCCATACCAGCAAGCCTTTCTGGTTCCAGGTCTACTTCATGAAGGACAGGGATTTCATGGGCCGGCTGGTGGAGCGCGCCCGCGCCGCCAACTGTTCGGCGCTGGTGCTGACGCTGGACCTGCAGATCCTCGGCCAGCGCCACAAGGACCTGCGCAACGGCCTGACCGCGCCACCCAAGCTGACGCTGAAGAACATCATGAACATGGCGACCAAGCCGGCCTGGTGCATGGGCATGCTGGGCACCAGGCGGCGCGGCTTCGGCAATATCGTCGGCCATGCGACCAATGTGTCGGACATGTCCTCGCTGTCGGCCTGGACCGCGGAACAGTTCGACCCGCGGCTTTCCTGGGATGACGTCGAATGGCTGCGCCAGCGCTGGGGCGGCAAGCTGATCATCAAGGGCATCATGGACCCTGAGGATGCCCGCATGGCGGCGCAGAGCGGCGCCGATGCGCTGATCGTCTCCAACCATGGCGGACGCCAGCTCGACGGCGCCGACTCGTCCATCAATGCGCTGCCAGCCATCATGGACGTGGTCGGCGACAGGATGGAGGTGCACCTGGATGGCGGCATCCGCTCCGGCCAGGATGTGATCAAGGCGCTGGCCCTGGGCGCGCGCGGCGTCTATATCGGCCGCGCCTTCCTGTATGGCCTGGGCGCGATGGGCGAGGAGGGCGTGACTCGGGTGCTGGAGATCATCCGCAAGGAGCTCGACATCACCATGGCCCTGTGCGGCCTGACCGATGTGCAGAAGGTGGACAAGAACATTCTGCTGCCGGGCACGTACTGATGCAGCCCGACGAGCCGGCCTATTCGGCATTCAAGAGCAAGAGTGGCTTCTGCCGCATTGCCGGCGCGATGCGCTATTCATTGCAGGGACTGGCGAGCGCCTGGAAGCATGAGCATGCCTTCCGCCAGGAGTTGTGGGTGATCGTGCCGGCGACGATCGCGGCGCTGCTGCTGCCGGCGTCGGCCTTCGAGAAGCTTCTGCTGGTGGGCAGCATGGTGCTGGTGCTGGTGGTCGAACTGCTCAATTCCGCGATTGAGGCCGTGGTGGACAGGATCTCGCTAGAGCGTCATCCGCTGTCGGCCAATGCGAAGGATTTCGGCAGCGCGGCGGTGATGCTGACGGTGCTGCTCTCGGCTGCCACCTGGGCGGTGGTGCTGTGGGGGCTGTTCAGGCCGTGACGAAGGCGCGGATGAGTCCGGGGCGCAGTCCGCGATGCTGACTGCGCCCCGGATTTTTACAGTTGCTTAAACAGTCGCGATCGGCGTCACGGGCGATCCCACTGCGCCCGGCAGTCGCAGCGGCGGGGCGGTCAGCATGAAGCGATGGCGGCCGTTGGCCTGCAGCCAGTCGGCCAGGTCCTTCAGGTACCACAGTTCACCCAGCGGTATGCCCAGCTTGAACAGGCAATGGTGGTGCAGCGGCAGGATGGACTTGCGGCCCGCCACCTCCGGCGCGGGATAGGCTTCCACCGCATAGTTGTCGGCGCAGATGGCGGCGATGCCGCTGTCGGTGATCCACTGCAGCAGCTTCTGGTCGCGGCCATTGAGCACCGGGCAGGTATGATGCAGCACCTGCGGGTCCGGCGTGCCGCCCATTTCCATCACCACCTCGGCAAAGCCGGTCCGCAGCACCAGAAAATCGCCGCGCTCTATGGTCACGCCGTCCTGCTGCATGACCGCGGCGATCTCGTCGAAGCCGATCAGCTTGCGCTCGCGGCCGAAATGCCGGGCAAGGTCCAGCAGCACGCCGCGGCCCTGCATGCCATGCACCGCCATGTTCTCGATGCCCAGAGCGTCCGCATGCGAGCTGTGCCCGCCGCCATCGCAGCCGCAGCCTTCCTGCATCTCGGTCGGACCCTTGACATCGTGACCGGCGCGATAGCCGTTGTAATACACCATTTCCTCGGCGCCGGCGCCATCCACGTCGAAACGCGCGCCGACGTGGGCCAGCGAATCCCACTGGGTGGAGTACTGCAGGCACAGCAGCACCTGGTCGTCGGAGACGACGTCGATGCTGTCGGCAACCAGACCATCCATGCCGTAGTTGAGCACCGGGGTGTCGCCACGCCATGTCGGCTGCAGTCGCGGCGGATTGCGCCTGGCATTGAGCGCATTGCCACCGGGCAGATCCAGCGGCAGCGACAGGCAGAAGCTGCGCCCCGCGCGGACTTCCGCCGCACCCTTCAATATCTGCTCGCTACCGATCAGGTTGACCCGGCCCAGCTGGTCGTCCTGGCCGAAGTCGCCCCAGTTGGCGCCCTCGGGTCGTTGTTTCCAGCGTGCTGGCGTCGTCATCATTCCACCTTCGCGCCGGAGTCCTTGACCACCTTGGACCATTTTGCGATCTCGGTCTTCTGGTAGGCGGCCAGTTCATCGGAGGTTGAACCCGACGGCTCAAGTCCGAGGTCCATCAGCTTCTTCGATACGTCCGGCATTTTCAGGATCTTGCTGACCTCGGCCTGCAGCTTGTCGACGATGGGGCGGGGCGTGTTGGCCGGCGCGAACAGCGCGAACCAGGAGACCGCTTCAAAGCCGGGCAGGCCCGATTCGGCAATGGTGGGAATGTCCGGCGCTGCCGGCGAGCGCTTGGCGCTGGTGACGCCCAGCGCCCGCAGCTTGCCCTCGCGGACCAGAGGCAGGCTGGATGGCATGTTGTCGAACATCATCGTGACCCGGCCGCCCAGCAGATCAGGAATCGCACTGGCGCGTCCCTTGTAAGGGATGTGCTGCATGTCGATGCCGGTCATGGTCTTGAACAGTTCGCCTGAGACATGGATCGAGGTGCCCGAACCGGACGAGGCAAAGGTCATCTTGCCTTCCTTCTTGCCCAGGTCGATGAATTCCTTGAGGTTCTTGGCCGGCACATTGTTATTGACGACCAGCATGTTCGGCGTGGAAGCCAGCAGGGTCACAGGCGTGAAGTCGCGCGTCATGTCATAGGGCATGTTCTGGTAGAGCGCGCCATTGATTGCATGGGTGCCCACCGTGCCTACGACAATGTTGTAGCCGTCCGGTGCGGCCTTGGCGACATAGTCGGCGCCGATGTTGCCGCCCGCGCCTGGCTTGTTCTCCACGATGACCGTCTGGCCCCAGGCGGTGCTGAGCTTGTCGCCGATCAGCCGGCCCAGGATGTCGGGCGCGCCGCCGCTGGTGAAGGTCACGATGATGTGAATCGGCTTGCTCGGGTAGTTGCTGGCGGACTGCGCGAAAGCAGGCTGTGCGGCGCACAAGGCGGCCGCAGCGATGGCCAGTGCCGGCATTAATTTTTTCAACATGGAGTCTCCTGTCGTTATGGGACGGTTCACTCTGGGGGAGGACCGGTGCTGGCATGGCGTCGGACAATTGCCGGTCGCTTGTGGTTTTGTTAGCATGCCATCGGTCCAAACCTACCATCCGTCCGCTGACCAGTCAACAAAAACGGAATGCTGTACCGCACAGCGAAACAATTGCCCGGTTTTTCGGCCGGGCTCAGTGAGCAGTGAGCCATCTGTTGAGCGCTGGTTTCAACGCAAAACTACCTTGAAGTTCCGCAATTTTCAACCAAAACTACCGCTCGTCGGTAATAAGTAAAAATTTTCCCTATTTTCGTTCTGCACTGCAAAATATTGGCTCATTTTTATTGACCTTAATTTACCAGTGATGATACGGTTCGACTGCGCTTAAAAAATAAAAACGAGCGTTCGCATTTTCGACAAGAAAGTGAGCAGTTCCCGGGTGGTTCGCCGCCGGTCAGAGCAAGCGTGATGCGTCTTGCAAGACGCATCGTGGAATATTAAGGAGACGAATCTTGGAGTTGATACTGGAGCAGATCCTCAACGGGCTTACGCTCGGCGGGGTATACAGTCTGGTCGCATTGGGCCTGACGCTGGTGTACGGCATCATGCATGTACCTAACTTTGCGCACGGCGCGTTCTACATGGTGGGCGCTTTTGCCGCCTTTTTCCTGATGTCGAACTGGGGCCTGAATTACTGGGTTGCGATGGCCGGCGCCGGCGTTGTGGTGGCAGCGATCGCGGTCATCTCGGAGCGCCTGGTGTTTCATCCGCTGCGCCACCATGAAGGCCTGCACCACATGATCGCCGCGATCGGCATCCTGCTGTTCCTGGAAGCCAGCGCGCAAGCCATGTTCGGCGCCGACTTCCGCCGCATGCAGACGCCTTATGCCGGCATCATCTCCATGGGCGGCGTGACCCTGCCGTCGCAGCGCCTGCTGATCATCGTCGCTGCCTTTGCGCTGATGCTGGCGCTGCATCTGTTCCTGCGCAAGACCACCACCGGGGCCACCATCATCGCGATGGCGCAGAACCGCGACGGCGCCGCATTGGTCGGCATCGACGCCAACCGGGTGGCGATGATGACCTTCGCCATCTCCGGCGTGCTGGCCGCCGTGGCCGCCGCGCTGTACGCGCCGATCAACCTGGTCTATCCGGCCATGGGCAACCTGGTGATCACCAAGGCCTTCGTCATCATCGTGCTGGGTGGCATGGGCAGCGTGCCGGGCGCCATCCTGGGCGGGCTCATCATCGGCTTTGCCGAATCCTTCGGCGCCTTCTACATCTCGACCGACTACAAGGACATCATCGCCTTCGTGCTGCTGGTGGTGGTGCTGTCGCTGCGTCCGCAAGGCCTGTTCACCACGGGGGCTCGCTGATCATGAAATTCATCGACGGAAAAATCGGCTGGCTGCTGCTGCTGGCTTTGGCGATTGCCTTTCCCTTCTTTGCGGCCGGCAACGACTATTACCTCACCGTGATGGCGACCGCCTATGTGTTTGCGATTGCCACCATCGGCCTGAACCTGATTACCGGCTACACCGGCCAGTTCAACCTGGCCCATAGCGGCTTCATGGCGGTTGGGGCGTACACCGTGGGCATCCTGACGGTGGACCACGGCTGGTCGTTCTGGCCGGCGTTTGCGCTGTCGGGCTTTGTCGCCTCCTTCATCGGCTTCTTCGTCGGCCTGGTGTCGCTGCGCCTTAAAGGGCACTTCTTCTCGATCTTCACGATGTGCGTGGGCTACATCATGTACCTGCTCATCGAAAAGTGGGAAGGACTGACCCACGGCACCGTGGGCATCATGGGCATTCCGGCGCCCACCGGCTTTGCCGGCATCGACTTCGAGGCGCCGCGCTCCCAGTATTACCTGGTGCTCTTCTTCCTGGCGCTGTCGGTCTGGGCCATGCACCGCATCGCCAACTCGCTGCTGGGCCGCACCTTCATGGCGATCCGCAACGGCGACGACCTGGCCGAGGCGCTGGGCATCAACCTGATGCGCAACAAGGTGCTGGCCTTCATGCTGTCGGTGTTCTACGCCGGCCTGGCGGGCGGCCTGTATGCCGGTTTCGTGCGCTTCCTTGGCCCCGGCATTGCCAGCGTCGAGCACACCTTCGACATGACCATGTACATGCTGGTGGGCGGCATCGGCACCCTGCTCGGACCGTTGCTGGGTTCGATCGCCGTGCCATGGCTGACCCAGTATCTGCAGTTCCTGCAGGATTACCGCTTCATCGTGTTCGGTCCCCTGCTGATCATCCTGGTGATTTTCGTGCCGCACGGCGTGGTCGGCTCCTACCTGGCATGGCGGGCGCGCAATGCATCCCGACTGGCCAGCGAAGCCGCGGCGAAACAGGCAAAGACACAGACACCGGCCGGCGGCGTGATCGGCCATGGCCAGCAGAAGGGGAGCTCGCATGCTTGAAATACAGAACCTCACCAAGCGTTTCGGCGGCCTGACCGCGGTCCATGATGTGAGCATCAATTTCGAACGCAACAAGATCAACGCGATCATCGGGCCCAACGGCGCCGGCAAGACCACGTTCTTCAACCTGATCTCGGGCGCGATCCCGCCGACATCCGGCAAGATCATCTTCGATGGCCAGGACGTGACCGGCCTGCGCGCCGACCAGGTGGCCAAGCTGGGCGTATCCCGCACCTTCCAGGCCACGAACCTGTTCGACCGGGCCACCGTGCTGGACAACCTGATCGTCGGCCACCGCCTGCGCACCCAGTCCGGCCTGATGGACGTGCTGCTGGGCACCCGGCGCCTGAAGGAAGAGGAGCGCATCTGCCGCATCAAGGCGCAGGAAGCGCTGGATTTCGTCGGCCTGTCCCATGTGTCGCACCGGGTGGCGGGCGACATCTCGCAGGAGGAACGCAAGCGCGTGGCATTTGCGTTGGCGCTGGCCACCGATCCGAAGATGCTGCTGCTGGACGAGCCGGCGGGCGGCGTCAATCCGGAAGAGACGGTGGGCATTGCCGAGCTGATCCAGAAGCTGGTCAAGCATGGCATGACGGTCTGCCTGATCGAGCACAAGATGGACATGATCATGAACCTGGCCGACAAGATCATGGTGCTGAACTATGGCGAGAAGATCGCGGAAGGAACGCCGGCGGAGATCCGCGCCAACCCGATCGTGATCGAAGCGTATCTGGGGAGTGAAAATGCTGCAGCTTGAAAACGTGTCGCTGAACTACGGCAGCTTCCGCGCACTGAACAACATCAACATCCACGCCAACGAGGGCGAACTGGTAGTGCTGCTGGGCGCCAACGGCGCCGGCAAGAGTTCGATCTTCCTGACCACCAGCGGCCTGCACCGCGCCGCCAGCGGCAGCATCCGCTTCGGCAAGACCGAGCTGGTCGGCATGAAGCCGTCCAACATCGTCGAGAAGGGCGTGGTGCAATGCCCGGAGGGCCGCAAGCTGTTCCCGGCGATGTCGGTGCTGAAGAACCTGACGCTGGGCGCCTATGTGCACCGGCGCGACGGCCGCGGCATCAAGAAGACGCTGGATGAAGTCTTCGAGATGTTCCCCATCCTGCATGAGAAGCGCGAGATGAACGCCGGCTCGCTGTCCGGCGGCCAGCAGCAGATGGTGGCCATCGGCCGGGCGCTGATGTCCCGTCCCAAGGCGCTGCTGCTGGACGAGCCTTCGCTGGGCCTGGCGCCGCTGGTGGTCAAGCAGATGTTCGAAGTCATTGAAAAGATCAACAAGGCCGGCACTACCGTGATGCTGGCCGAACAGAACGCCTATGCCGCGCTGCGCATTGCCAGCCGTGCATATGTGATCGAGGGCGGGCGCATCGTGATGGAAGGCAGCCGGGACGAGCTGCTCAACAACGAAGCGGTGCGCAAGGCCTATATCGGCGCCTGACGGGCGCTGATGTCTCAATGTCGTTGCAAGTGCAATTCCCATCCACAGAAGGAGACTCAATAATGCGTATCACAATGAAACCGGCTTATCTGGCCGTGGCAGTGGCCCTGGCATTCGGCGGCAACGCAATGGCACAGGAAGTGGTCAAGATCGGTTACTCCGGCCCGCTGTCCGGCGGCGCCGCGCTGTATGGCAAGAACGTGCTGATGGGCATGGAGATGGCCGCCAATGAAATCAATGCCAAGGGCCTGGAAGTCGGCGGCAAGAAATACAAGATCGAAATCGTGTCGCTCGACGACAAGTACAACCCCAGCGAAACCGCGATCAACGTGCAGCGCCTGATCCAGCAGCACAAGACTCCGGCGGTGCTGGTGCCGCACTCCGGCGGCATCTTTGCCGTGCAGGCATTCAACGAGAAGTCCAACACGCTGCTGCTGGCCTACACCAGCCTGCCGCAGGTGACCGAGCGCGGCAACAAGATGAGCGTGCGCATTCCGCCTGACTTCACGATCTATATCGATCCGTTCATCAAGGTCGAGATGAGCAAGTTCGGCAAGAACGTGGCGATTGCCAATGCCGACCACGACTATGCGAAGGCATGGACCGCCGCCTTCAAGCCGAAGTGGGAAGCGGCCGGCGGCAAGATCGTCGCCGAGAACCCGATGTCCTACAACAAGGCAACCGACTTCTACAGCGGCGTCTCCAAGGTCCTGCAGGGCAAGCCTGACGTGCTGTTCATCGGCGGCGCTTCGGAGCCGACCGCGCTGGTGGCCAAGCAGGCGCGCGATCTCGGCTTCAAGGGCGGCTTCCTGGTGCTGGACCAGGCCAAGCTGGACGAGATGGCCAAGGTGGTCGGCGGCTACGGCCCGCTGGAAGGCTCGGTCGGCGTGCTGCCGATGATTGCCGACCCGCGTCCGAACGCCAAGCTGTTCGTCAACAACTTCCACAAGCTCGATCCGAACCGCGACCCGAGCTCGGAAGTCAGCCTGAACTACACTGCGGTGCATGCCACTGCCGTGGCGATGAAGCTGGCCGGCACGGTCACCGACGGCGTGAAGATCCGCGCGCAGATGGACAAGGCATTCAAGACCCTGCCGCCGGAAAACAATCCGCAGGAGATCGAAGGCCTGGATGACAAGGGCGGCACCATCGCCAACGTTCTGATGGGCGTGGTGGAAGGCGGCAAGATCAAGGACACCAGCCTGCGCGCTGCCAACGCCGGTAAGTAATTGCCCCCACGGCAGGCGCCGCGATGACGGCGCCAACAAGGCTGCATCGGTCACACGGTGCAGCTTTTTTTTTGCATTGCAGACAGCTGCCTGCCCGAGGCAATGCGGGAAGGCGCGCGGCGCCCAGGACGTGCATGAAGCGATGCCGGCCAAGGTTTGCGCGTCTAATACCAACCCCAACCCATGACGTCCCATGAAACAGCGTCTTTTTCCGCCTGGCTGCGTTGGAATCGTCGTCAATAGCTGGGCTATTGACTCCTCACCCGCCTTGCCAGACGAAAAAATCCATCGGTTTCATCTGGGACGTCATGGGTTGGGATTGGTGTAACGCGTGTCGGCGCAAAGCGCCGGTCGTCATGCCGAGCGAAAATGGGGTTTTTGCCAACGCCCCTGCCGTCCTGTCAGATGTCTACCTACTCGTCCGTTTCCAGCCATGCCCGGCGCCGGCCGCTCCTGCAGCCCGGCCGCAACTGCTGGCGGCTGGCGCATGCCGGCCGGTTCGCACTGCTGATCGACGCCGACGCCTATTTCAGGGCGGTGCGGCAGGCCATGCTTGGCGCGCGCGACTGCATCATCATTCTGAGCTGGGATATCGACCGGCGCACGGTGATGGTGCCGGGCGGCGCCGGCGACGGCCATCCCGAAGCCCTAGGCGACTTCCTGCATGCGTTGCTGGAAGAAAGGCCGCAACTGCGCGTCTATGTGCTGAACTGGGATTTTGCGATGCTCTATGCGCTTGAGCGCGAGCTGCTGCCGGCTTATCGCACCAGCTGGCGCCGGCAGCGCCGCATGGCCTTTCAGATGGATGACAGGCATCCCGTCGGCGCGTCGCACCATCAGAAGATCGTGGTTGTGGACGACAAGGTCGGCTTTGTCGGCGGGCTCGACATCACCAAGTGCCGCTGGGACACGCAGGAACATGCCGGCAGCAACCCCTTGCGGGTGGACGCCGACGGCAAGCCTTACGGTCCGTTTCATGACGTGCAGGCGATGGTGGACGGCGAGGTCGCCGAGGCACTGGGCGAGCTGGCCAGGCAGCGCTGGAACAGGGCGACCGGCAACTGGCCCGTGGTGCATGGCCGAGGCGTCCATGATCCCTGGCCTGAAGACGTCACGCCCGACGTCACCGATGTCGACGTGGCGATATCCCGCACCGAGCCGGCATTTCAGGGCGCTCCCGGCGTGACCGAGGTGCGCGCGTTATACCTGGATGCCATTGCTTCGGCGCGACGCCACATGTTTTTCGAGAACCAGTATTTCACCTCCGACACCTTGTGCAAAGCGCTGGCGCAGCGCCTGTCATCCCCCGACGCGCCCGAGGTTGTCGTGGTATCGCCCCGAAACCAGAGCGGCTGGCTGGAGCAGGCCACGATGGGCGCGTTGCGTGCGCGCATACACCAGCGCCTCAGGGCCGCAGACGTCTGCGGTCGCTATCGCATGATGTGCCCCGAGGTGCCAGGCCTGGAGGACGGTTTCCTGAATGTGCACAGCAAGGTCTTTTCCATTGACGATGATCTGTTCTGCGTTGGTTCGGCCAACATGAGCAACCGCTCGATGGCCTTCGATACCGAGTGCAACCTCAGCCTGGAAGCGGCAGCCGGGGAACAGGGGGAGCGGGTCAGGGCAGCGATTGCCTGGATGCGCGGCCGGCTGCTGGGCGAGCACCTGGGCGCGTCGCCGGAAGCGGTGAGCGAGGCAATCCAGGCTGAAGGCAGTCTGTTGCGCGCCATCGAGCGGCTGGGCGGGCATCGCAGGCTTGTCGCCATCGATCCCGTGGTCACGCCCGAGATGGCGCTGCTTGCCATCGACAATGTGGTGTTCGACCCGGAACGCCCGATCACGCCCGATGAACTGGTCGCCGAATTCCTGCCCGAAGAGGCGCGTCAGCCGGTGTCGCGACGCCTGATCGGGCTGGGTGTGCTGGCGCTGCTGCTGGGCCTGCTTGCCCTGGCATGGCGCGCCACGCCGCTGGGCGATGCGATCAATCTCGCCAGTCTGGTGGCAGCGGCCAAGGCGCTGGATGCGATGCCGTTCACGCCGCTGATCGCGGTCGCCGCCTTCGCGCTGGCCGGGGCGATGATGGTGCCGGTGACGCTGCTCATCGCCGTGACCGGCGTCGTGTTCGGGCCCGCCTATGGCGCGCTGTACGCGATTGCCGGCTCCACGCTGAGCGCGGCGCTGAGCTATGGCCTGGGCTGGTGGGCTGGACGCGATGCCGTGCGCAGTCTGCTTGGCAACCGCATCAACCGGCTCAGCAAGCGCGTCGCCAGGCGCGGCATTCTGGCGGTGATGGTGATCAGGGTGCTCCCGGTGGCGCCTTTCGTCGTGATCAATGTGGTGGCTGGCGCGTCTCACATCAGCCTGCGCGACTTCCTGATCGGCACCGTGCTGGGCATGGCGCCTGGCATCGTTCTTACGGTGACCTTCGTCCATCATCTTGCCGAGGCCGCGCGCCGGCCCAGCCTCGGCGCTGTAGCCGTCGTGGCGCTGGTGGCGCTGCTGTTGATCGCCACGGCGCTGGGTTTGCAGAAACTGTTTGCCGCGCGGGAGGGCGCTTGGAAAAACTGACAAAAGACATGCATCAGGAAATGACGGACGTGATCGATCATGCCGGCTTCGCCGGCACGGAACCTGATCTCGATCCCTGGCCGCTGACGGTCGCGACCTACAACATCCATGCTGCGGTGGGCACCGATGGCCGCTATGCCCCGGAGCGGATCGCCGGCGTGCTGGGGGAAATCAATGCGGACGTGATCGCGCTGCAGGAAGTGCCGCTTGGCGGCGCCGGGCCCAATGTGCTGGACCTGCTGCAGCAGATGACCGGTTTTCATGCGGTCGAGGGGCCGGCCGAGGATACGCCGAAACGTCGCTACGGCAATGCCGTATTGAGCCGTTATCCGGTGGTGGCCACCAGAACCATCGACTTGTCGTTCGGCAGCAGGGAGCCGCGTGGCGCGCTCGATGCCGACCTGGATTGCCACGGGCATCCGCTGCGCATCATCGCCACCCATCTGGGACTGCGGCCAGCCGAACGCCGCCACCAGATCCGGTTGCTGCTGCAGGCATTCGACACCGACCGCATGCCGGTCATCCTGACAGGCGATCTGAATGAATGGTTTGTCTGGGGGCGGCCCCTGCGCTGGCTGACCTCGCATTTCGAGCCGGTGCCGGCGCCATGCACCTTTCCGTCGCGTCTGCCGATGTTTGCGCTGGACCGTCTGTGGATCAGTCCGCGCCACCGCCTGGTCGAGGTGCGGGTGCATGCAACGCCGCTGGCGCGGGTGGCGTCAGACCATCTTCCGCTGATCGCGCATATCGTGGGGTAGGGCGGAGCGCGTCAACAGCAGTCCGCTCTCATGCGGGTTGCTCGACTTCCCGCAATGCGCGTTCGATATCGGCCACGTCATCAGGCCGGACCAGGCGCGCCACTTCGCGCCCGTCTCGCAGGAACACAAGCGTGGGCCAGAGCTTGACCCGGAAGGAGCGGCCCAGGGCCTTGCCCTTGCCATCCTCGATCTTGATATGCCGGATACCGGGATGCCCGGCAAAGGCGCGCGCCAGGGGAGCCTGCGCTGCCATGCAGAAGCCGCACCAGGGCGCGCCGAATTCGATCACGGTGGCGCCGCCAAGCTGGTCGACTTCCTGGCGGGCGGGTTCGGGACTGGTATAAGTGCTGGTCATTGCCATCGCATCTTCTCTTTTCGCGGAAATGATGAGTAGACCATGGATCGGCCTGCATGGTTGCAGGCCCGCGGTGCAGAAGAAGATCAGACCTGCATGGTGGTCTGTGCGGGGACGGACGGGCTCGCATTGCGCCGGTCGTGTGCCTCGACCCTTTGCCTGACCCTTTCCCAGAATTTGTCATGAAAGGGCATCAGGATCACGTTGCAGATCGGCTCCAGCACGGCGGCGGCGCCACCCGCCACGAAGGAGCCGGTCAGGACGTAAAGGACACCGAAGGACACCGCCATATGCATTGCCACCTGGCTGATCGTTCTCGCAGCAGTCACCATGATTTCACCCTTTCATTGGTACGTATCGACAGGGTCAAATGATAATGATTCTCAGTTGATTAATCGAATTGATTAAACCAACCGGTTTGATAGAAGGCGTTGATGATGGTGGATGTCGCAGCCAGGCTGTGCGCTCAGCAGAAAATGGGACGGCGGTCGCCCATCAATGCGCGCAGTTCCTTGATGCTGATGTGCGTGATTTCATGCATGCGAATCAGGAGCGCCGGCCCCACCACCATCTTGCGGTGACGGATCTTGCTGATGATCGGTGGTGCGATTGCCAAAGCGCGGGACAAGGCTGCGTCATTCTTGACATTCAGATGCTCGGTGACGGTATCGAGCAGTGGGTTGGGGTCATAGGTGTTGAGCTTGGCCAGACTAGGTTGCTTCATGATTTCCGATCCGTTATTGAAGGCTGAGTGTGTTGCCGTATGCACACTGTTAAAACAGACCGTATTTATAGCGAAAATGTTCCTCTAGAGCAACTATTTTTAAATAAACATTGTTTCTTGCTGTAAATTTAGCCGCAGCGGGCGTTCAGGCGTCACGCAATACGGCGCCCGGCCAGGCGCCTGACTGGACGACATGGCGAACTTCCTGTCGCACTGTCTGCATCACATTCCAGATTGCCGATCCGCCCGGCCGGTTTTTGGCGGTGGCCAGGGCAACGTCGCGGGTGACGTCCGCGCCAACCAGCTGCGCAGCCTTCAAGGTTCCCTGCGCGACTTCCCCGGCGACTGCGGCAAGCGGCAGCAGCGTGTAGCCGCAGCCGTTCTGCACAAGGCGTTTGGTGACACTGATCGAAGCGTCACATTCCATGGCCACATGAAGGGAAATTCCGCTCCGGCTGGCAAGCGACTCGGCGAGATGGCGCAATCCGTGCGGTGCGCTGGGCAGGATGAGAGGCACGTCGCCAAGCCGGCGTACGGGAAACTCGCTGTCCACGTCGGTCTGGGTCGCCGGCACGATCAAGTGCAGCTGTTCCTGGAGCAGGATGTCGATCTTCAGGCCGCTTGCCTGCAATGGCACATAAATCACCGCAACGTCCACGGTACCAGTGGACAGCCAGGAAAGGATATTGGCGTTGAGTCCTTCGGCAAAGCGCAACCGGGTGCGGGGAAACTGCTCACGCAATGCAGAGCCAACCGGCCCGAATATCGTACGTGCGATGGTCGGCTGCGCACCGACGACAAGTTCAGCCGGCCCCTGGTCCGAATAGGCATGGATGGCGCGCCGTGCTTCCTCGACGCTTTCGGTGACCCGCCTGGCGTGTTCCAGCAAAAGGCGGCCAGCATCAGTGAGAATGACGCCACGCCCGCTGCGATGGAAGAGGCGAGAACAGGTTGTCGCTTCAAGTCGAAGCATCTGCCTGCTGACAGTGGATTGGTCGCTGCCGAGTTCCAGCGCCGCGCGGGAAATGCTCCCGCAATTCGCCACCCGCGCGAAACACTCCAGATCATCCGAATTCATGGCATGCACATGAGCAGTAGGGCTGTATCACGTTGAGGCGCGCAAGCGCCAGAGGGTAATTACATGAAAGGCAACAAAATGCCTGGCGAGGCCGATTACCGCAATAAAGATTGCAAAAAATCCAAAACCGGACATTGACTGGCAGCGATGGGAAACTAAAATAAGTCCGGCCCGTTGCACTCGCGCGACCGCTAAGTCAAATAGTTTGAGCATCAATTGTGTGTGCGGTTCCGCACAGACGGTGGAAATTGCTTGATTTATATTGACGCGTCGACAAATGTTGCTTAATTGCAGTTCCCGTTTTTCCTTTCCTTTACAAAAAGACGATCATGCAGACGCAAAGAAACGAAGATTCCTGGGACTTTCCCGCTTCCACGCCGACGCGCCCGGACTGGCATACCGCCCGTTTCGTGAAGCAGGGAATCCGTATGCAGCAGTTGCACGGCACCGGCTACGCAGCCAACTTTCTCAAGAACCGGCGAGTCGACATCGACGTTGCCTTGCGAGTACTGCTTCAACCCTCCCGACGCAGGAATTACGACGGGCGCTAGGCGTCTCTGCGGCCCAAGGATTTGGTCCGAATCCCGCGAAAAACGAGCGCGATCCGGTCGTGGCGACAAGCCCAGGGTGGTTGCCTGGTTGCAGGCGGTGACGCCAAATCGCATCGTTCCCTCGCGCGTTGCAACCGACTATCCTTCTGCCGTGCAGAATCCCCGGCCTCCTTGGTTTGCGCCTGAAACCTGACTCTAGGAAAGGTCCGGTTGCCAAGCGTATTCCTGCAAGTCATCCAGCGCAATGAGGTCGAGCACCCGGCTGTTGGTGCTTTCCAGCACCACGCGCGGCGCCACCCCTGCCTGCCATGCCTCTTTCCAGCGAAGCGCACATAGACACCATTGGTCGCCGGGTCTCAGGCCAGCAAAGCCCCATTCGGGGCGCGGCGTGCTCAGGTCATTGCCCCTGGCATGGCTGAACGCCAGGAAATCGGCTGTCATGATTGCGCACACCACATGCGTACCTGTGTCTTCTTCGCTGGTGCGGCAGCAGCCGTCCCTGAAGTAACCCGTCAGCGGGTTGAACGAGCAAGGCACGAGGGGCTCATTAAAAACGTTTCTCCCTCTCTCCGTTCCGGCATTGTGCATCTTCTCTCCTTGGCTCAAGCGCTGAAGCATGCCACCGCCAAAGGCGATACGCAATCATTGCTATGTTGGTTGCCGCACAGATATTCGAAGATCGCTTCGAGTAGGCTAGCAATACGGCTGCTCTGCCAGTGCGGCAGCCTCTTGCCGGAATCAACAATAAATGAGCGGACCTCGGCAAGCCGCCTGCAGTGGAGCGCCTTGAAGGGAGGGCAATATGCATATTGCAGAAGAACGAGAACAGTTTTCAGGGCGGCTCAAGAGCGCATTGCGCCGGGCGCGCCATGCGCCGGACAGTCCGACCGTGCTGGCGCGGCACTTTAATGAAATCTATCCGGGGCGTCCGATTACTGTGCACGCTGCACGTAAATGGCTGGTCGCCCAGGCGATACCCACACAGGACAAACTGCGTGCCCTGGCGAGCTGGCTTGATGTGCCTGCAGACTGGCTCCGCTTCGGTACCGTGGCCGAGTCATCCCATGTTGCGTCATCTGATCAGTGCAGCGAGGTAACTGTCTTGCTGGCGCGAATGACGCGTGATGAAGTGTCGCTGGTTGAGGACCTGCACTTGCTGGAACATGACGAGCGGCACATCGTGCGTGAAATGATATTGCTTTTCCTTAAACGGCAGGATAAGGCAAGGGTGACATTCACAGTAAGCGCCTGAACGGCGCTGGCGCATGGCGGGGAGGCAAGACGATGTGTTGCTACCCGGCCGTATAGCAGTTACCATCCGCCCATTACATCCATCCACCGCACCGCTACGTGAAGGAGACATTCATGTACCGCACGATTCTGGTTGCTTATAACGGAAGTCCTGAAAGCCGCTATGCATTGCATGAATGCATCAAGCTTGCCCCCGGGCCTGAAGCGCAGGTGCACCTGGTGGTGGTTGTCACGCCGCCTCCCTACCTTTTGGTGGGCGAATATGCCGCCGCGGCGGTATTGAGCGTCGAGGAAGGCCTGGTGGCGGAGAAGCAAAAGATGGAACAGGAGATAGCGGAGGGGCATGCCCTTCTCGCCGCAGCCGGTCTGCGGGTCGTTGACCATCTTGAAGTCGGCGAGCCAGCCGACATTATCCAGGCGCTCTCGAATGAACTTAACGCCGACCTGATCATTGTCGGCCACGCCAGGCACAAGGCCTTCGCATTGCGCTGGTGGCGCGGCTCCATCGATGCGGTCCTGCTGGAAAAAATCCGCTGCAGTCTGCTGGTAGCGGCTGGCCCGCGACCGTAACGAGACGTCAGCTCAGACCCCGAGGCGAACGTCCATGCTGGCCGATCGCTGCACGCATTGACACGAGCGCAGCCAGCAGCAAATGAGTAAGGCAACGGTAAAGACCTTTGATTGCACGCATGCGATCTAGTTGTCATAAATGTAATCTTCTTTGCCGAGTTCTTGTTTTTCAGTAATTCGCTGTGCATCCAGGAGGACGTCATGATCGAAGCACATCCCGACCACGAACCGCATCCGTCCGCCGCTGCCGGCAACACGCCGCGCAGTGCCAGCGGGCTGATGGCGCTGCAGCCCAAGGGAAGCTGCTGGTATTGCGACCAGCCGGTGGACAGCGTGCGGCGTTTTTGCAGTAGCAACTGCCGGGATGATTACCTGGAAGAAGAGGCGGAGTTCGGCGACGGTAACTAAAGCCTTTTATGAACCTCAGGACAGGGGCTGGAAGTCGCCATCATCGGCGATCTGCGGCGGTGCGGCGACTCGCCGTAATGCGTTACTGTCTCGTCGCCGCGCCTTGCATCTGGCCGGTGATTAAAGCTCCCAGCGCCTCTTCGGGGCCCATAACAGTGTCTTGGCACTGGGCAGTCCGCGTGCGCGTCCACACGGGGCGAGACAACTTGCGTGATCGGTCGCCGAACAGACGCTTGCGATATATCAAAATGGC
This sequence comes from Noviherbaspirillum soli, assembly GCF_015352955.1. Classification (GTDB taxonomy): domain Bacteria; phylum Pseudomonadota; class Gammaproteobacteria; order Burkholderiales; family Burkholderiaceae_D; genus Noviherbaspirillum_A; species Noviherbaspirillum_A soli. The sequence goes on along the minus strand of NZ_JACYOX010000001.1, from coordinate 369,972 downwards.
AATGTTCTTCGTGGCCAGAATGCAAATACCAAACCAACCAAGAGCGAGACGAAATGAGCACAGAGCACAACGCCGACACGGTGAAGTATGACCCGGACAATCTGCTGGCTTCCATTATCGGCAGATTAAAGCTCAAGAACGATGCTGCCCTATCACGCGCGCTGGAAGTCGCACCGCCCGTGATCAGCAAGATCCGGCATCGCCGGCTTCCGGTGGGCGCCTCTTTGCTGATTCGCATGCATGAAGTCACCGACCTCAGCATTGCTGAACTGCGGAGCCTCATGGGCGACCGGCGCAACAAGTTCCGTATCAGCGACAAGCAGTTCAAGCCTCGCCAGATGTAGGGCTTGGCGTTAAAGGAAGTCCGCGCCATTAAAGCGTCCGTTGCCGTCAAGGCGCGGACGCTTTTGCTTTATTAATTTATTTTTGTCGGCGCGCAAGGAGCTGGCCATCGGTCGGCGTAATCTGGCTTTGTGATCTTCCTGTGCAGCTTGCAGGCAGCGACTTAACCCGTGGTGCATTGCGCCGCGGGTTTTTTTTGCCCATGAAATGGGATACTCCGGCTGGAAATGATTACACAGAGTAAATTCCCGGAGAGCTCACATGTATAAAAGTTCTGTCATCGCAATCAGCGCATTCCTTCTTTCTTCCTGCGCATCCCTGAGCCCGGAGCAATGCAAGAACGCTGACTGGCGTCAGATAGGTTACACGGATGGCGCCAACGGGGAGCCCTCCGCCAGATTGCAGCAGCATGCAAGCGCCTGCGCCAAGGCCGATGTCAAACCCGATCTGGAGGCTTACCTGTCGGGCCGGATGGAAGGCCTGCTCAGCTACTGCCAGCCGGAAAACGGTTTCGAGGTTGGTCGGCGCGGCCGGCCGGACAGTGTCGGCGATTGCCCGCCCCACTTGCGGGCTCCTTTTCTTGACCAGTATCGGCAGGGCAGGGAGATCAATGGACTCGAAAGCCAGGTGCAGAATCTTCGCAACATGCTGCAGAACGACCAGAACGAGGCGCGCCGGAACGACAGGCGGATGGACGATATCCGCAACGAACTGCGGCGCCCCAATCTTTCGCCGGAACGGCGCACCACGCTGCTCAATGAAATCGAGCGGCTGTTGGACCGCAGACAGGACGCCGGCCGACGGCAACTGGCCATCCAACGCGATCTCGATATCGCGGAAGACAGGCTGCGGTTCAGGCTGCGGGAAATGCGGCGCTGACCGGCGCTTGGTCAATTAGACTTCAAGCGCAATAGGCGGTAGACTTCTCGCCTTTTCGCAAGGCCCCTGCCATGTCTTCCATTCCCGATCTGCCTAGCGACGATGCCGTACCGGCAACGCGCAACGCATCCGGCGAGCTGATCGCCCGCGAAGTTGCCCGCCGTCGCACCTTCGGCATCATTTCCCACCCGGACGCCGGCAAGACGACACTGACCGAGAAACTGCTGCTGTTTTCGGGCGCGATTCAGCTTGCGGGCACGGTCAAGGCGCGCAAGAGCGGACGCCATGCGACATCGGACTGGATGGAGATCGAAAAGCAGCGCGGCATTTCAGTGGCCAGTTCGGTGATGCAGTTCGAGTACCGCGATCATGTGGTCAATCTGCTGGATACGCCGGGCCACCAGGACTTTTCCGAGGATACCTACCGCGTCCTGACGGCGGTCGACTCGGCGCTGATGGTGATCGACGCCGCCAAGGGCGTGGAAGCGCAGACGATCAAGCTGCTCAATGTCTGCCGGATGCGCAATACGCCCATCATCACCTTCATGAACAAGATGGACCGCGAGACACGCGATCCACTCGAGCTGCTGGATGAACTGGAATCGGTTCTCGACATTCAGTGTGCGCCGATTACCTGGCCTATCGGCATGGGCAAGACCTTCCGCGGCGTGTATCACCTGCTGCGCGATGAAATCATGCTGTTTGCGCCGGGCAGCGAAAAGGCGGACCAGACCTTCGAAGTCATCAAGGGCATAGACAATCCGCGGCTGGAGCAGATGTTCCCGCTGGAAATCGAACAGTTGAAGATGGAAGTCGAACTGGTGCACGGCGCATCGCATCCTTTCGATCTGGACGCTTTCCTGTCCGGCAAGCAGACGCCGGTATTCTTTGGCTCGGCGATCAACAATTTTGGCGTGAGGGAAATATTGAACGCGCTGCTGGACTGGGCGCAGCCGCCGCGCGAGCGCGATGCCACGGTGCGTTCGGTGTCGCCGACGGAAACGCCGTTTTCCGGCTTTGTCTTCAAGATCCAGGCCAATATGGACCCGGCGCATCGCGACCGGATCGCTTTCCTGCGGGTCTGCTCGGGGCGCTTCGAGCGCGGCATGAAGATCAAGCACCTGCGCCTGAACCGCGACATCAAGCTTTCCAGCGTGGTGACCTTCATGGCTTCGTCGCGCGAGCAGGTGGAGGAGGCCTATGCCGGCGATATCATCGGCCTGCCCAATCACGGCAACATGCAGATCGGCGACAGCTTTTCCGAAGGCGAACTGCTGCAATTCACGGGCATTCCCTACTTTGCGCCGGATTTCTTCCGCTCGGTGCGCATACGCAACCCGCTGAAGGTCAAGCAATTGCACAAGGGTCTGCAGCAGCTGGGCGAGGAGGGCGCCGTGCAGGTGTTCAAGCCGGTCAACAGCGGCGACCTGATCCTCGGCGCGGTGGGCGTGCTGCAGTTCGAGGTGGTTGCCAGCCGGCTGATGAACGAGTATGGCGTCGATGCGGTATTCGAAGGAACCAGCATCAGCAGCGCGCGCTGGATTTCATGCGATGACAAGAGGGTGCTGGCGGACTTCGAGAAATCGGCGGCCGGCCACAACATTGCCTACGATGCCGCCGGCAACATGGCCTATCTGGCCACTTCGGGCGTCAACTTGCGCCTGACGCAGGAACGCTGGCCGAAAATCACTTTCCATGCCACGCGGGAGCATTCGGTAAAGGTCGGCTGACCACCGGCAGCCGGAAGAATCGCAGCGTTTTTCGTGGAATCCGGCAGCGCCGGCAGGTCAGGCGCTGCAGTGTCGGCTTATGTGATTTTCCAGCGGAAGGGCAGGAAGCCCGCGTAACCGGATCGGCCGCTGCAGCGGTTCCGGCCATCACGCCGGGCTCGTCAGGCGCCTGTCCATGGCAGGCCGGCCTTGCACCAGCCGCCCACTGTCTTGCGGTGGCCCTCGGCGTCCTTGTCGCCCTCGAAACCTTCCAGGATATCGAAAGCGTTCTTGTATCCCTGCTCGGTGGCCAGCTTGGCTGCGTGGCGGGAACGTACGCCTGAACGGCAGAGGAAAAGCAGAATGTCTTCTTTCCCGGCCTGTTGCGCCAGTTGGGTGCTGAATTCCGGATTCGGACTTGCGCCCGGATAGAGATTCCATTGGACCGCAGCCTGTTTGTCATTCGGGATGTTGACCCTGCCGACCCAGTCACGCTCGGCATTGGTGCGCACGTCGATCAGTTTGGCATGCGGAGCCGATTGCAGCAGTTCATAGGCTTCCTGCGGCGTCACCGCGCCGGCGTAAGGCAGTTGTCCCATAGTGGCACGGTCGCGCGCCGTGCTGAGGATGTCGTCGGCGGTTTTCATCGCGTACTCCCGGTTTAAAAGCGCGCATTATAACGCCGCGAAAACTAGCCAATATTTTCGCACCAAAAAGAGGCGTTTCAGGCCGCTCAAAAAGGAGAATGCGCCATAATGGTGCTATGGTCTCGTCGATCGCCCAATATCGGTGCATTGGCTTGGATTGTACGGTTTGCGCACTTCTTACGACCTGATTTTTCCCTTGTAAACCAGCGAGATTAGCGCGTAACGGATTCATTGGCTTTGATCAATTCGGTGGCATGGAATCTGCTATCATTCCGGCCTGAGTTCGGTCGTATCCCAGGCAATCGTCCCAAACCGGCGCGTGTTCCCCGGCTGACCAACCACTATCAATTTGCTCAATTTAGGAGATTCGCATGGCAATGACGGCCGCAGAGGTCTTGAAAATGGTGAAAGACAACGAAGTCAAATTCGTTGATTTCCGCTTCGCAGATACCCGGGGCAAGGAACAGCACGTCACCGTTCCCGTGTCTCACTTCGATATGGACAAGTTCGAATCTGGCCATGCATTCGACGGTTCCTCCATCGCTGGCTGGAAGGGCATTGAAGCATCGGACATGATCCTGATGCCGGACCCGAACACCGCCAACATCGACCCGTTCATGGAAGAGACCACGCTGTTCATGCAGTGCGACGTGATCGAACCTTCCGACGGCAAGGGCTACGACCGCGATCCGCGTTCCATCGCCAAGCGCGCTGAGGCCTACCTGAAGTCCTCCGGCCTGGGCGACACCGCCTACTTCGGTCCGGAACCAGAATTCTTCATCTTCGACAGCGTGCAGTGGAAAGTCGACATGTCCGGCTGCTCCGTGAAGATCGATTCCGAAGAAGCTTCCTGGTCCACCAACGAGAAGTTCGAAGGCGGCAACACCGGCCATCGTCCTACCGTCAAGGGCGGCTACTTCCCGGTTCCGCCGGTCGACAGCTTCCAGGACATGCGCTCGGAAATGTGCCTGATCCTCGAGTCGCTGGGCATCCCGGTTGAAGTGCACCACCACGAAGTGGCCGGCGCCGGCCAGAACGAGATCGGCACCAAGTTCTCCACCCTGGTGGAGCGCGCCGACTGGACCCAGAACATGAAATACGTGATCTGGAACGTCGCCCACACCTACGGCAAGACCGCCACCTTCATGCCCAAGCCTGTCGTTGGCGACAACGGTTCCGGCATGCATGTGCACCAGTCCGTCTGGAAAGATGGCAAGAACCTGTTCGCAGGCGACGGCTATGCCGGCCTGTCCGAGTTTGCGCTGTTCTACATCGGCGGCATCATCAAGCACGCCAAGGCGCTGAATGCGATCACCAACCCGGGCACCAACTCCTACAAGCGCCTGGTTCCCGGCTTTGAAGCACCTGTGAAGCTGGCTTACTCGGCACGCAACCGCTCGGCTTCGATCCGCATTCCGCACGTGTCGAATCCGAAAGGCCGTCGTATCGAGACCCGCTTCCCGGATCCTTCGTCCAACCCGTACCTGTGCTTCGCCGCGCTGCTGATGGCCGGCCTGGACGGCGTGCAGAACAAGATCCACCCAGGCGAAGCTGCCTCGAAGGACCTCTACCACCTGCCGCCGGAAGAAGACAAGCTGATCCCGACCGTCTGCTCCTCGCTCGACGAGGCGCTGGAAGCCCTGGACAAGGATCGCGAGTTCCTGACCCGTGGCGGCGTGTTCAGCGACGCAATGATCGACGCTTACATCGAGCTGAAAATGACGGAAGTCCAGCGCTTCCGCATGACCACGCACCCGATCGAGTTCGACATGTACTACTCGCTGTAATCGGTCACGCACGACCGGATGCACGCTGAAAGCGGGAAAGGCCGGCGGCCTTTCCCGCTTTTTTGCATCCAGGCTGTTGTGCCTGCGCCGAATCGGGCTAACAATGTTTGTCAGCAGCCGCTTGTTACCCTACACTAACGTTTTAAAAAATTTCCAGGAAGAAAGTTATGCCAACTCTCTCCTTATCCTTCCGCCTGTCTGCGCTGTTGCTTGGCGCTGCCATGCTGGCCAGTGCGCATGCGCAGACCGATGTCTGGGTCTGCATGAACAGCGACGGCAGCCGGGAATACAAGAATACCGGCGAGACCAAGGGCTGCAAGCGGGTCGACATGCAGGGAATCTCGATGATTCCGTCACCCTACAAGAAGCCGATTGCGCAAACCGCCGCACTGAGCCGTCCCGCCGGCGCCACCAGTCCGGGCGATTTTCCCAAGATAGACAGCGCCACCCAGAAGGCGCGTGACAATGACCGTATGCAGATCCTGGCCGAGGAATTGAAAGGCGAGGAGCGCAAGCTGGCAGCGTTGAAACAGGAGTACAACAACGGCGAACCCGAGCGGCGCGGCGATGAGCGCAATTACGCCAAGTACCAGGACAGGGTGGCTGCGTTGAAGGATGATCTGAGCCGTACCGAAAAAAATATCGAAGCGCTGAAGCGCGAGATAGGCAATTTAAAATAGCATACGCATTTGCGTTCGATGACCGGGCCGCATACTGCGGCCTTTTTCTTTTGTGCCAGAGATTGTGACCCAACTTTCGTGACTACCAAATTTCCCTCTCTCGCCGGACTGGACCTGCTGGCGTCTGCCGTGCTCGTGCTCGATGCACAGGGCTGTATCCGCTATGCCAATCCTGCCGCTGAAAACCTGCTGGAAAGCTCGCTGAAAGTGATGCAGAACCAGCGGCTGACCGACATGTTCCTCAACGGCGTCGAACTGCAGGATATCTTCACCCAGGCAGCCGCCCATCTGTTCGACGACAAGCGCCAGGACCTGGTGCTGGAGCGCATGGGCCGCGACCCTTTGCAGGTACACATGATGGTGAGCGCACTGGACGACCCGCAGATGCCGGTGCTGATCGAGCTGCGCGAGAATGTGCAGCAGCTCAAGCTCGACCGCGAGGAGCGCCTGATGGACCAGAGCCAGGCCAACAAGGAACTGATCCGCAACCTGGCGCACGAGATCAAGAACCCGCTGGGCGGCATCCGCGGCGCGGCACAGTTGCTGGAGCTGGAGCTGCCGGAGCGGCAGCTCAATCCGCTGCGCGAATATACGCAGGTGATCATCAAGGAAGCCGACCGGCTGCAGACCCTGGTGGACCGCCTGCTCGCGCCGCACCGGCGGCCGCATATCGTCGGTGACGTCAACATCCACGAGGTGTTCGAGCGGGTGCGCAGCCTGATCATGGCCGAGTTTCCAAACGGGCTGACCATCAAGCGGGATTACGACCTTTCCGTGCCCGAATTCCGCGGCGACAAGGAGCAACTGATCCAGGCCGTGCTGAACATCGCCCATAACGCGGCGCAAGCCCTGGCCAAGCGGATCGAGGCGGGCGATGCGGTGCTGACATTTCAAACCAGGGTGGCGCGCCAGGTCACGCTGGTGAAGGTGCGTTATCGCCTGGCATTAGACTTGCATATCGTGGACAACGGGCCGGGGATTCCCCCCGAGATTCAGAATCGCATCTTTTATCCGCTCGTTTCCGGCCGCGACGGCGGAAGCGGATTGGGACTGACGCTGGCGCAAACCTTCATTCAGCAGCACATGGGAGTGATCGAATGCGAAAGCCGTCCCGGATGCACGGATTTCAGGATACTGATACCTCTGCCCTGATGCCTGCCCGTCGGTGCACCGCGCCCGGGCCGAAGAATAACGTAATACGGGATGCAGGACACTTATGAAACCAATCTGGATAGTTGACGACGACGAATCGATACGCTGGGTACTTGAAAAGGCGCTGGCGCGGGAAAACCTCCCGACGCGGAGTTTTTCAAATGCCCGCGACGCGATGGAGGCGTTGCAGACTGCCACTCCCCAGGTGCTGGTTTCAGATATCCGGATGCCGGGCGAGTCCGGCCTGGCGCTGTTGCAGGCGGCCAAGGCGCGCCACCCGGGCCTGCCGGTCATCATCATGACCGCGTTCTCGGACCTCGACTCGGCCGTGGCCGCCTTCCAGGGCGGCGCCTTCGAGTATCTCGCCAAGCCATTCGATCTCGACAAGGCGGTGGAACTGATCCGCCGCGCGCTGGAGGAAAGCCTGCGCGAGGCCAACGAGGAGCAGACGATATCCGAGACGCCGGAAATCCTCGGCCAGGCGCCGGCAATGCAGGATGTGTTCCGTGCAATCGGCCGGCTTTCCCAGTCGAATGTGACGGTGCTGATCACCGGTGAATCCGGTTCCGGCAAGGAACTGGTGGCGCGGGCGCTGCACAAGCACAGCCCGCGTGCATCACAGCCATTCATTGCGCTCAATACGGCGGCGATTCCCAAGGACCTGCTGGAGTCCGAGCTGTTCGGCCACGAGCGCGGCGCATTTACCGGCGCGCAGGCCACCCGCCGCGGACGTTTCGAACAGGCCGAGGGCGGTACGCTGTTCCTCGACGAGATCGGCGATATGCCGTTCGACCTGCAGACACGGCTGCTGCGGGTGCTGTCCGACGGCCATTTCTACCGGGTGGGCGGCCATCAGCCCCTGAAGGCCAATGTGCGGGTGATTGCGGCGACCCACCAGAACCTGGAAACGCGGGTACGTGAAGGCCTGTTCCGCGAGGATCTGTATCACCGGCTCAATGTGATCCGGCTGCGCCTGCCGAGCCTGCGCGAACGGCGCGAGGACATTCCCATCCTGACCCGGCATTTCCTTTCGCAGAGCGCCAAGCAGCTGGGCGTGGAAGCCAAGCGCATGTCCGAGCATGTGATGCAGTTCCTGTCCCATCTGGAATTGCCCGGCAATGTGCGACAGCTCGAAAACCTGTGCAACTGGATTACGGTGATGGCGCCCGGCCAGACCGTCGAGGTCAAGGACCTGCCGCCCGAATTGCTGGAAGGCCAGCAGAACCTGGCCGCCGCCGGTACGCTGCCTGCGATGGCGCCCGTGCCGCAATTCATCGCGCCGGCGCCCGCTGCCGTGGGCGCCCACCATCCCGCCACCCCGGCGCTTGCCAGCACCATGCCCGCCGCCTATGCGGACATGGCGCCGCCGGAGCGGCCGAACTGGATTGCGCTGCTGGAAAGCGAGGCGGCGCAAATGCTGGCCGCCGGCCGGCCGGAAGTGATGGATGCCTTGGGGCGGCAGTTCGAGTCGGCACTGATCAAGACCGCGCTGCGCCATACCCACGGCCGCAAGAACGATGCGGCGGTCCGGCTGGGCATCGGGCGCAACACCATCACCCGAAAGATCCACGAACTGGGCATCGACGGCGCCAAGGACGAGTAAGAAAAACCGCGGCGGCGCATCGCATCTCGCCGCCGCATGCCACGCACCGGGGTGGCGCGGCGCTGCTTCAATCCGGTGCTTCAGCCTCCGCCTGTTTCACCCTGCGCCACAAGGTGGTGCGGCTGATGCCCAGGTGCCGCGCAGCCGCGCTCCGGTCCCCGCCGAAGCGGGCCAGCACATGCAGGATGCCGTTTGGCTCCGCCACCGGTGCGTCCGGCTGCACCGGCGGCGCAGCCACGCCCAGTTCCGGCGCCACCGAGGCGACGAAGGCTGGCGTCAGCGCCTGCAGCGGCTCGGCGGACAGGAATAGCGCCAGCCGCTGCATCAGATTGCGCAGCTCGCGCACATTGCCGGGCCAGCCGTAACCGCGCAACAGCGGGCCGCAGGCTTGCACTTCCGCATGCAGATTGGCATGCGGCCGCACGCCCAGCGCCGCCAGCGCGTTCTTCAGCAGCCATTCCGCCAGGCCGGTCAGGTCTTCCGGGCGTTCCCGCAGCGAAGGCAGGCGCAGTCGCAGAACGGACAGCCGGTAGAACAGGTCGGCGCGAAACTCGCCGTTGCGCACGCGGGCGTCAAGGTCGCAGTGGGTGGCGCTGATGATGCGCACATCCACCGGAATCGGCCGGGTGCCGCCGACCCGCATCACTTCCCGCTCTTCCAGCACCCGCAGCAGGCGGGTTTGCAGCGCCAGCGGCATTTCACCAATTTCATCGAGGAACAAGGTGCCGCGATGCGCCGCCTCGAACAGGCCCGGGCGGCCGCCTCGCCGCGAGCCGGTGAAGGCGCCTTCCTCATGGCCGAACAGTTCGGATTCGAGCAGCGACTCGGCGATGGCGCCGCAATTGACCGCAACGAAAGGCTTGCCGGCAGCATGGCCGAGCATGCTTTCCCGGTGGATGGCCTGTGCCACCAGCTCCTTGCCGGAACCGGTTTCGCCCTGGATCAGCACGGTTGCCGGCGAGCGGGCATACAGCATCGCCATCTGCCGCACCGACTGCATGGCGGCGGATTCGCCGCGCAGGTCCTTCAGGCCATGGCGGGCGCGCAGGGCGGCGCTGACCGCGCCGCCGCGGCCGCGGCCGCTTTCCAGCCGGGTGAAACGGGCGATTTCCAGCGCATCCTCGAAGGCCTGGCGGATCGAGCCGGCGGAATAAAGAAACACGCCTGCCAGGTCTGCTTCCTCCGCCAGGTCCATGATCAGGCCGGTGCCGACAATGGCCTTCACGCCGGCAGCCTTCAATTCGCCGATCTGGGTGCGCGCATCCTCGGCGGTGGCGTAGGTGCGTTGCGCAATGCGCAGGCCGAATGCCGACTGGAATTCGGTCAGCTGGGGAAAGGTGTCCTGGTAAGTGATGATGCCCATCTGCGTCGAGATGCGGCGCGCCCTGGCCAGCGCCTGCATCACATCGAAGCCGCTGGCGCGGGCAACGACTACCGGCACCGGCAAGCGGCTCTTCAGATAGGCGGCATTCGAGCCGGCTGCAATGACCGCGTCGCAGCGCTCGTTTTCCAGGCGGGCGCGGATGTGTTCCACCGCTTCCTCGAAACCGAGATTGATCGGCTCGATGAGGGCGCGCTCGTCGAATTCCGGCGTGATGTCGCGGAACAGGTGAAAAAGCCGGGAGATTGACACTGTCCACAGCACCGGTTTGTCGACTTGCAACGATGTTTCATCAAAGCCTGCAGCCATGTTTCAACCCTGTTTCAGTGTTACGTGAAATAGCCGGTATTGAAACACATCTGTCGCTATTGGAACAGATTGACTATACCATCATTGCTGATCATTATTTTTCAAGTAACTGATATATAAGGAAAAAATCGCGTGGATGCCGAACGGCGAAAATTCTGGCACGTCCATTGCAATAAAGCCATCCGTATCGTTCCACTTGAAACCACTTCACTCAGGCACATCATGACACTACGCTCCGCAGGCGCCGCATTCCGGCAAGCCGTCAAGGAAGAATCCCCGCTGCAGGTGATTGGCGCCATCAATGCCAACCATGCGCTGCTGGCCAAACGCGCCGGCTTCCGCGCCATCTATCTTTCCGGCGGCGGTGTCGCGGCCGGCTCGCTGGGTTTGCCGGACCTGGGCATCTCCAACCTCGACGACGTGCTGACCGATGTGCGCCGCATTACCGATGTCTGCGACCTGCCGCTGCTGGTCGACGTCGACACCGGCTTCGGCTCCTCGGCCTTCAACGTGGCCCGCACCGTCAAGTCCATGATCAAGTTCGGCGCCGCCGCGATGCATATCGAGGACCAGGTCGGCGCCAAGCGCTGCGGCCACCGGCCCAACAAGGAAATCGTCAGCAAGCAGGAAATGGTGGACCGCATCAAGGCCGCGGTGGATGCCCGCACCGACCCGGACTTCGTGATCATGGCCCGCACCGACGCGCTCGCCGTGGAAGGACTGGAAGCGGCGATCGAGCGCGCCGTGGCCTGCGTTGAGGCCGGCGCCGACATGATCTTTCCGGAAGCCATTACCGAGCTGGCGATGTACAAGCAGTTCGCCAGCGCGGTGAAGGTGCCCATCCTGGCCAACATCACCGAGTTCGGCGCCACGCCGCTGTTCACCGTGGAAGAACTGAAGACTGCCGACGTCGGCATCGCGCTGTATCCGCTGTCGGCCTTCCGCGCCATGAACAAGGCGGCGGAAAACGTCTACAACACCGTGCGCCGCGAAGGCACGCAAAAGAATGTGGTCGACACCATGCAGACCCGGATGGAGCTGTATGACCGCATCAACTACCACGACTTCGAGCAGAAGCTCGACGCGCTGTTCGCGCAGCAAAAAGCCCGCTAACCAGAATCAGGAGAAAACAATGAGCGATCAACAGGCAGCCGCATTCAAACCGAAGAAATCCGTCGCCCTGTCCGGCGTCACCGCCGGCAATACCGCGCTGTGCACCGTGGGCAAGACCGGCAACGATCTGCACTACCGCGGCTATGACATCCTGGACGTGGCCAACACCTCCGAGTTCGAGGAAATCGCCTACCTGCTGGTCCATGGCAAGCTGCCGACCGCTGGCGAACTGAAGGGCTACAAGGCCAAGCTGCGCTCGCTGCGCGGCATTCCGAGCAACCTGAAGACCGTGCTGGAAGCGCTGCCGGCATCGTCCCATCCGATGGACGTGATGCGCACCGCGGTGTCGGTGCTGGGCTGCGTGCTGCCGGAGAAGGATGACCACAACACGCCTGGGGCGCGCGACATCGCTGACCGCCTGATGGCGTCGCTGGGTTCGGCCCTGCTGTACTGGTACCACTACAGCCACAACGGCCGCCGCATCGAGGTCGAGACCGACGACGATTCCATCGGCGGCCATTTCCTGCACCTGCTGCACGGCCATGCGCCCAAGGAGTCGTGGGTCAAGGCGATGCATGTGTCGCTGATCCTGTATGCAGAACATGAGTTCAATGCGTCCACCTTCGCCGGCCGCGTGGTCGCCGGCACCGGCTCGGACATGTACTCTGCCGTCACCGGCGCGATCGGCGCGCTGCGCGGGCCCAAGCATGGCGGCGCCAATGAAGTCGCGTTCGAAGTGCAGAAACGCTACGACAATCCGGACGAGGCCGAGGCCGATGTCAGGAAGCGCGTGGAGAACAAGGAAGTCATCATCGGCTTCGGCCACCCGGTCTACACCATCTCCGATCCGCGCAACGTGGTGATCAAGGAAGTGGCGCGCAACCTGTCGCTGGAATCCGGCTCGACCAAGATGTTCGACATCGCCGAACGCCTGGAAACCGTGATGTGGGACATCAAGAAGATGTTCCCCAACCTCGACTGGTTCTCGGCGGTGTCCTACCACATGATGGGCGTGCCGACCGCGATGTTCACCCCGCTGTTCGTGATTGCCCGCACTTCCGGCTGGGCCGCGCACATCATCGAGCAGCGCATCGACAACAAGATCATCCGTCCGAGCGCCAACTATGTCGGCCCGGAAGACCTGGCCTTCGTGCCGATCAGTGATCGCAAGTAAAGCAGGACAATCATGAACCTCGAATATCGCAAGCAGCTCCCCGGCACCGGGCTGGACTATTACGACGCCCGCGCCGCGGTCGACGCCATCAGCCCCGGCGCCTACGACAAGCTGCCCTACACCTCGCGGGTGCTGGCGGAAAACCTGGTGCGCCGCTGCGACCCGGCCATGCTGACCGACTCGCTCAGGCAGCTGATCGAAAGAAAGCGCGACCTCGACTTCCCCTGGTATCCGGCGCGGGTGGTCTGCCACGACATCCTGGGCCAGACCGCGCTGGTGGACCTGGCCGGCCTGCGCGACGCCATTGCCGCGCAGGGCGGCGACCCGGCGCTGGTCAACCCGGTGGTGCCGACCCAGCTCGTGGTGGACCATTCGCTGGCGGTGGAATGCGGCGGCTTCGACCCCGACGCCTTCGACAAGAACCGCGCCATCGAAGACCGCCGCAATGAAGACCGCTTCGACTTCATCAACTGGACCAAGAAGGCATTCCGAAATGTCGACGTGATCCCGCCAGGCAACGGCATCCTGCACCAGATCAACCTGGAACGCATGAGCCCGGTGGTGCAGGTCAAGGACAACGTGGCCTTCCCCGACACCCTGGTCGGCACCGACTCGCATACGCCTATGGTCGATGCGCTGGGCGTGATCGCGATTGGCGTCGGCGGGCTGGAAGCCGAGAGCGTGATGCTGGGCCGGGCATCCTACATGCGCCTGCCCGACATCATCGGCGTGGAACTGACCGGCAAGCCGCAGCCGGGCATCACCGCCACCGACATCGTGCTGTCGCTGACCGAGTTCCTGCGCAAGTCGAAAGTGGTGTCGTCCTACCTGGAATTCTTTGGCGAGGGCGCGGCCCATCTGACGCTGGGCGACCGCGCAACCATCTCCAACATGGCGCCCGAGTTCGGCTCCACCGCGGCGATGTTCTACATCGACGAGCAGACCATCCGCTACCTGAAGCTGACCGGCCGCGAGGATGAACTGGTCAGCCTGGTGGAGACCTATGCGAAGGAAACCGGCCTGTGGGCCGACAGCCTGAAGAACGCGGAATACGAGCGGGTGCTGCATTTCGACCTGTCGACGGTCGTGCGCAACATCGCCGGCCCGAGCAATCCGCATAACCGGGTGCCGACCTCGCAGCTGGCCGAGCGCGGCATCAGCGGCAAGGTCGAGAACGAACCGGGCCTGATGCCGGACGGCGCGGTGATCATCGCCGCCATCACCAGCTGCACCAACACCAACAATCCGCGCAACATGATCGCGGCGGGCCTCCTGGCGCGCAATGCCAACCGGCTCGGCCTGCAGCGCAAGCCCTGGGTCAAGAGTTCGCTCGCGCCGGGTTCGAAGACAGTGGCGCTGTACCTGGAAGAAGCCGGCCTGATGCCGGAGCTGGAAAAGCTGGGTTTTGGCGTTGTGGCCTTTGCCTGCACCACCTGCAACGGCATGAGCGGCGCGCTCGACCCGGTGATCCAGAAGGAAGTGGTGGAGCGCGACCTGTATGCCACCGCCGTCCTGTCGGGCAACCGCAACTTCGATGGCCGCATCCATCCGTATGCGAAGCAGGCCTTCCTGGCCTCGCCGCCGCTGGTGGTGGCCTATGCCATCGCCGGCACGATACGCTTCGACATCGAGAAGGACGTGCTGGGTACCGACGCGCAGGGCAAGCCGGTGACGCTGGCCGACATCTGGCCGTCGGACGAGGAGATCGATGCGATCGTGGCCGCCAGCGTGAAGCCGGAACAGTACCGCAAGGTGTATGAGCCGATGTTTGCGCTGACGGTCGACAACGGCGAGCAGGTCAAGCCGCTGTACGACTGGCGTCCGCAGACAACCTATATCCGCCGCCCGCCGTACTGGGAAGGCGCGCTGGCCGGCGCTCGCAGCCTGACGGGCATGCGGCCGCTGGCGGTATTGGGCGACAACATCACCACCGACCATCTGTCGCCGTCGAACGCGATCATGGCCGACAGCGCGGCCGGCGAATACCTGGCGAAGATGGGCTTGCCGGAAGAGGACTTCAATTCCTATGCAACCCATCGCGGCGACCACCTGACCGCGCAGCGCGCCACCTTCGCCAACCCGACGCTGAAGAACGAGATGGTGGTGGTCGATGGCAAGGTCAAGCCCGGCTCGCTGACGCGCATCGAGCCTGAAGGCCGCGTCACCCGCATGTGGGAAGCGATCGAGACCTACATGGAGCGCAAGCAGCCATTGATCGTGATCGCCGGCGCCGACTATGGCCAGGGCTCCTCGCGCGACTGGGCCGCCAAGGGCGTAAGGCTGGCTGGCGTGGAAGCGATCGTGGCCGAGGGCTTCGAGCGCATCCACCGCACCAACCTGGTTGGCATGGGCGTGCTGCCGCTGGAGTTCAAGCCGGGCGTGAACCGCATCACGCTGGGCATCGACGGCACCGAGACTTTCGACGTGGTCGGCGAGCGCAAGCCGCGCGCGGATCTCACGCTGGTGATCCATCGCAGGAACGGCGAGCGTGTCGAAGTGCCGGTGTCCTGCCGCCTCGATACCGCCGAGGAAGTGTCCATCTATGAAGCCGGCGGCGTGCTGCAGCGCTTCGCCCAGGACTTCCTCGAGTCCGTCAGCGCCGCGTAAGCGCAGTCCCATAGCATCATCGTCATTGCGGCGGCGCGCACGCGCCGCCGCCTGCCGCCAGACGGCAAGCTCTCATTCATCAGGAACCATGTTCATGGCCCATCAAGCTCAAATCAAGATACCCGCCACCTATATGCGCGGCGGCACCAGCAAGGGCGTGTTCTTCCGCCTGCAGGACCTGCCGGAACGCGCCCAGGCGCCCGGCGCCGCGCGCGATGCGCTGCTGCTGCGCGTGATCGGCAGCCCCGACCCCTATGGCAAGCAGATCGACGGCATGGGCGGCGCCACCTCCAGCACCAGCAAGACCGTGATCGTGTCGGCCAGCACGCGGCCCGGCCACGATGTCGACTACCTGTTCGGCCAGGTGTCGATCGACAGCGCCTTCGTCGACTGGAGCGGCAACTGCGGCAACCTGTCGGCGGCGGTCGGGCCGTTCGCCATCAGCAACGGCCTGATCGATGCGTCCCGCATTCCGCGCGATGGCATGGCCACGGTGCGCATCTGGCAGGCCAATATCGGCAAGACCATCATTGCCCATGTGCCCATGACCGATGGCATGGTGCAGGAAACCGGCGACTTCGAACTCGACGGCGTGACCTTTCCGGCAGCCGAGGTGCAGCTGGAATTCATGGACCCGGCGGCCGAGGAAGAGGGCGCGGGCGGCGCGATGTTCCCGACCGGGAACCTGGTGGACGATCTGGACGTGCCGGGCATCGGCACCCTGAAAGCCACCATGATCAATGCCGGCATTCCCACCATCTTCGTCAATGCCGCGGACATCGGCTACACCGGCACCGAGCTGCAGGATGCGATCAACAGCGACCCCGTGGCGCTGACGAAATTCGAAACGCTGCGCGCTTATGGCGCGGCGCGCATGGGCCTGATCCAGGACGTGGACCAGGCGGCCAAGCGCCAGCACACGCCCAAGATCGCCTTCGTTGCGAAGCCGGCCGACTATGTGTCGTCCAGCGGCAAGAAGGTTGGCGCCGGCGATGTGGATCTGCTGGTGCGCGCCATGTCCATGGGCAAGCTGCATCACGCGATGATGGGCACGGCGGCGGTGGCAATCGGCACTGCGGCGGCGATCCCTGGCACGCTGGTCAACCAGGCCGCCGGCGGCGGCGCGCGCGAGGCGGTGCGCTTCGGCCATCCGTCCGGAACGCTGCGGGTCGGCGCGCAGGCCAGCCAGGTCGAGGGCGAATGGAAAGTGGACAAGGCCATCATGAGCCGCAGCGCAAGGGTATTGATGGAAGGATGGGTCAGGGTGCCGGGCGACGCTTTCTGACGCCGCCAGCACCATCGTCACCCAGCACAGGGATGGAACCGGAGGAGACACACCATGAACTATGCAGATTTTTACCAGCGCTCGATCGATGATCCAGAGGCTTTCTGGGGTGACGAGGCACAACGGATTCATTGGGAAACGCCGTATTCCCGTGTGCTCGACGACAGCCGCAAGCCGTTCAACAAGTGGTTCGCCGGCGGGCGCACCAACCTCTGCTACAACGCGGTCGACCGTTGGGCAGAGAGTCATCCACAACGGCCCGCGCTGATTGCCGTGAGCACCGAGGAAGATGCGGACGGCAACCCGCGTGAACACATCTATTCCTTCCACGAGCTGCAGCGCGAGGTCGAGCGCATGGCGGCCATCATGCTGTCGCTGGGTGTCGCACGCGGCGACCGGGTGCTGATCTACATGCCGATGATTGCGCCAGCGGTGTTCGCCATTCTGGCCTGCGCCCGCATCGGCGCCGTGCATTCGGTGGTGTTCGGCGGCTTTGCCGCCAACAGCCTCGCAACCCGCATCGACGACGCCCAGCCCAGGCTGGTGGTGTCTGCCGATGCCGGCTCGCGCAGCGGCAAGCGGGTGGCCTACAAGCCGCTGCTGGACGAGGCGCTGCGCCTGGCCAGCCACAAGCCCGGGCGGGTGCTGCTGGTCGACCGCGGCATGGTGCCGATGCAGATGGAGCCGGGCCGCGACGTGGACTACGCCAGCCTGCGCCAGCAGCATCTGGATGCCACGGTGCCGGTGACCTGGCTGGAGTCCAACGAGATGTCCTACATCCTCTACACCTCGGGCACCACCGGCAAGCCCAAGGGCGTGCAGCGGGACGTGGGCGGCTATGCGGTGGCGCTGGCGTCGTCGATGCAGCATATCTTCGGCGGCGCGGCAGGCGAGACCTTCTTCGCCACCTCCGACATCGGCTGGGTGGTCGGCCATTCCTACATCGTCTATGGCCCGCTGATCGCCGGCATGGCCACCGTGATGTACGAGGGCCTGCCGACCCGGCCCGATGGCGGCATCTGGTGGCAACTGGTCGAGAAATACCGCGTGACGAGAATGTTTTCCGCGCCGACCGCCATCCGCGTGCTGCGCAAGCAGCCGCAGGAAATGATGGACAGGCATGACCTGTCGTCGCTGAAGGCGCTGTACCTGGCAGGCGAACCGCTGGATGAAACCACGTCGGCCTGGATCGCCGACGCGCTCAAGGTGCCCGTGATCGACAACTACTGGCAGACCGAGACCGGCTGGCCGATCCTGTCGATCGCCAAGGGCATCGAGGACAAGCCGACCCGCCTGGGCAGCCCCGGCGTGCCGATGCCGGGCTACCGCGTCAAGGTCATCAGCGAGGTCAGCGGCGAGGAATGCGGCGTCGGCGAGAAGGGCGTGCTGGTGCTGGAAGCGCCGCTGCCGCCGGGCTGCATGCAGACCGTGTACGGCGACGACCAGCGTTTCCTCAACACCTACTGGTCCAACTTCAACCAGCCGGTGTATTCCTCCTTCGACTGGGGCATACGGGATGCGGATGGCTATTACTTCATTCTCGGCCGCACCGACGACGTGATCAACGTCGCCGGCCACAGGCTGGGCACGCGCGAGATCGAGGCCAGCATCTGCAGCCATCCGAACGTGTCCGAGGTCGCGGTGGTCGGCGTGGAGGACAAGTTGAAGGGCCAGGTGGCGGTGGCCTTCGTGATACCGCGGCATGCGGTCGCCAGCGATGGCGTGTCAGCCTTGCAGGCCGAGATCATGGCAACGGTCGATCGCCAGCTCGGCGCGGTGGCGCGGCCGGCGCAGGTGCATGTGGTGTCGATGCTGCCCAAGACCCGTTCCGGCAAGCTGCTGCGGCGGGCGATACAGGCCGTATGCGAGGGCCGCGATCCGGGCGACCTCACCACGATCGAGGATCCGGCCTCGCTGCAGCAGGTGCGCGACGCGATGGCGCCGCGGGTGGCAGCCTAGTATCGGCATGGGCGGCGGCCCGGATCAAAACAGCTCCGCCCGATCTGCCTTATCATGCCTGCTTCACAAAGACGCAAGGACCGGGAATGCGATCAACCAGGGCAAGCGCGGCAGTCGACAGGCTCAAGCGGCGCAGCGGCAACCCCGACTATTCGATGGTGCGCAGCGCCGACGGCCTGTTCTACCTGACCCTGATGACAGACAGTGGCGACATGGAGCGACTCAGCCCGTCGCTGGAGCAGGATGCCTTCGTCGAGTTCGTCAATGCCTACGGACCGCAGACGCCGAAGAAGGTCAGCAAGCTCGATGTGGCGTTCGAGAAGCAGTTGGCAAGGAAGAAGCCGGCTTCCTGAAAGGGATGGCGCGGTGATTGCCTGTGCTGCGCCGGCATCCCATCGGTTACCATAGCGGCCATTTCCGCACCCGGGCAACAGCATGGTCAAAGTCTATTCCATCGACGGCATCACGCCGGTCGTTCATCCCACCGCCTATGTGCATCCGAGCGCCGTGCTGATCGGCGACGTGATCGTCGGCGCGCGCTGCTACATCGGCCCCACCGCCTGCCTGCGCGGCGACTTCGGCCGCATCGTGCTGGAGGAGGGCGCCAATGTGCAGGATGCCTGCGTGATGCACAGCTATGCCCAGTACGACACCGTGATCGAGACCTACGGCCATATCGGCCATGGCGCGATCCTGCACGGCTGCCGCATCGGCCGCAATGCGCTGGTGGGCATGAATGCGGTGGTGATGGACGGCGTGGTCATCGGCGCCGAGTCGCTGGTGGCGGCGATGAGCTTCGTGCGTTCGGGCATGCAGGTGCCGGAACGCAGCATGGTGGTCGGCATGCCGGCGCGGGTGCTGCGCATGCTGAACGACGAGGAAGTCGCGGCCAAGACCCGCGACACCGAGGATTACATCGCGCTGGTGGAGCGCTCGCGCGACACCATGCGCGAGGTGGAGGCGCTGGTCGAGCCGGAGGCGGACAGGCGGCGGATTGGGGAAGCGGCGAAATCGTAGGTGCTGCAGGTTTCATTGGACCAGCTAGGAAATCTGGCCGCGGACGCGGCATGCACTCCGCAACGGGGAGGAATGTCCGAAGGGCATTGCTTCATTGGCCGATCAGGGAAGTCGGCCGACCATGCCGGCACAGTATGCTGCCGTGGCGCGACGCGGCTTTGGGTGTCGCACCCTGCGAGCCACGTGCCGCAGTCGACGGCCTCAATGCACCTTGGGCTGGTAAGCAACGCCGAATCGTTGCGCCAAATTCGCCAGCCGCCGGTCCAGGGTCCATAGGCTGGCCCCGGCAGTAATCAGGGTCGATGCCAGCAGCATGACATCGACCAGGCCGCATCCCTGGCCATACAGCTTCTCGCGCTCGATCAAGTCTTGTACTTCGCTCATCGTGGCCTGGCCGGATGGGCGCAGAAGGCCGAGATATGCCAGCGTTTGGGAGCGCGGCGCTGGCGGTGTGCCGCAGGCCACTTCCGTCAGCACCATGGGATGAATCAACACCTGGTCGAGGCTCAGCAAAGCCGTCAGGGAAGAATTCCGCAATCGAAAATGCTGCACCCAGACCGAGGTGTCAACAAGGACGCTCATGCCGGCTGCGCGGCAGGATCGCCCCCGCGACGGGGAATGTCTCCCATTTCGGGCGCGGCGCCGCCAAGCTCTGCCAGCCTTTTGGCTGCCTGTACGCGCACGAACATGGAAAATGCCTCGCGCCAGATGTCCGCTTTATCCATGGCCGGGTCGGCCATTTCCAATGCCCTCTTGTACAGCTCGTCGTCTATCGTTACGGTGGTTCTCATGGCGCCTCCGAGGCCGTTGTGGAAAATTCTGCATCAAATATGATGCAGAAAGGTGTCAAGAATAGCACCGGCGAGGCCGCCATGCATATCGTCTCTGCGTCCGGTCAGCCCAATTTCACCGGCACAAAGATCTGCGTTTCCCCCCGCTGCACCAGCAGCGCGGCCTGGCCGCCGGCCTGTTCCAGCCGCTTCTGCAACTCCGGCACGCTGGCAACCGGGGTGCCGTTGATGGCCACGATGATGTCGCCCGGCTCGACGCCGGAGCGGGCCGCGGCGCCGCCGGCCTGTTCCACCACCAGGCCGCCGCGCAGGTGGGCCTCCTGCCTTTCCTCGTCGGTCAGGGGGCGCACCGCAACGCCCAGCTTGCCACGGGCCGCACTGGCGGGGGATGCCGCGGCCAGCTTGTCGGACGAGCCGGCCAGGGTCGCGGTCAGGGTTTCCTTGCGGCCGTTGCGCCAGACTTCCATCTTCGCCTGGTCGCCCGGCTTGGCCAGGCCGACCTGCGCCGGCAGGTCGCCGGAACGGGCGATGGTCTGGCCGTTGTACGACAGGATCACGTCGCCGGGCTGCAGGCCGGCCTTGGCGGCCGGGCTGTTGCGGTCGATCGACGACACCAGCGCGCCTTCCGGCTGCGGCAGCTTGAAGGAGTCGGCCAGGGTCTGGTTCAGTTCCTGCACCGCGACGCCAAGCCGCGCATGGCTGACCTTGCCGGTGGCTACGATCTGGTCCTTCACCGACAGCGCCACATCGATCGGTATCGCAAACGACAGTCCCATGTAGCCGCCGGTCTGGCTGTAGATTTGCGAATTGATGCCCACCACCGCGCCGCTGGCGTCGAACAGCGGCCCGCCCGAGTTGCCCGGATTGACCGCGACGTCGGTCTGGATGAAGGGCACGTAGGCGTCGCCCGGCAGGCTGCGGCCCTTGGCGCTGACGATGCCGGAGGTGGCGCTCTGCTCGAAGCCGAAGGGCGAGCCGATGGCCAGCACGTAGTCGCCCACGCCCAGGCGTTTGGGGTCGCCCAGGGTGACCACCGGCAGCTTGCTGGCGTCGATCTTCAGCACCGCGACGTCGGTGGCCGGGTCGCTGCCCAGGACGCGCGCCTTGAATTCGCGCCGGTCGGACAGCTTGACCGTCACTTCGGACGCATCCTTCACCACATGGGCATTGGTCAGGATGATGCCGTCCTGGCCGACGATGAAGCCCGAACCCTGGCCGCGCACCGGCACCGGCGCCTGGCCGCCGCGGCCCGGCAGGCCGCGGAAGAATTGCGAGAACGGGTCGTCGTCGTTGTCGCCGCGGGCGGCGGTCTTCATCGTGCCTTCGGTATTGATGCCCACCACCGCCGGGCCGAAGCGCTCGACGATGGCGCGGTAGTTTGGCGCGGTGGCCGGCGCTACCGGACCGGGGGCGGGCGCGACCGCCGTGGCTGCAGCGCTTTGCGGCGCGCTTTCCTGGCGGGAGAACCATTCCTTGGGCGACCAGCCGGCGGCGCCGGCGGCGGAAGTGACGAGAACGCCGGCGACGGTCAGCGCGGCAGTAAGTTGACGGAGCTTCATCTGTGGTCCCTTCATGCATTGTCTGGTTGACGATGGGAACAGACTAAGCCGGCTGTCTTAAGCCAGGCTTAACCAGGGCCACGCTGTAAAGGCCATCGATTTTGGCGCTAGGCCGATGCGGTCGACCTGAATCGGGAATCGGTGGCGCTCAGCCGGTGATTTCATGCCCTTGCAGGCGATTCACCATTCGTTTGCACCGGCGTTTGCCCACTAATTGGCGACATCGCATTAAAAAAGCATTGAATGCAGGGGTACTGGAACAACATTGCTTGCGCTCATACCCACCCGCCTTTTGAGGAAAAATCATGAGCAATGCAACGCGAACGGTTGTACGGAATGTTTCCCAAATGCCGGCGTCATACAGACCGGTTGCTTACGCGCCGGTGGCCGACAACCTGCTGCTCACGATGTATGCCGCCATCAAGCTCGTACGCCTGTTTCAAAGGCCGGAACGCACCAAACGCGCGGGTTGCTGGGCTGCGGTACAGCGGCGCAATAGCGCGCCGCTCAAGCGACCCGCAAGTACGCGGCCCGAGGTTCGCGGCTATTCAGCGAGCGCCTGGCTGGCTAGGCATGGGAGATCTGCCTTGCAGTTCGTGCGAGCAGGGCTTGAACCGTCCGTACAGCTTGCAAGACTGACGGCACAAACAGGCGCACAGGGCCTTGAGCGCGCCGTCGCTGCGCTGGAGTCGGCTGACAACTGGCTGTGGTCCTGGATGCCCGGGCTTCCCGGAGCAGCAGCAGAATCACAAGGATGGCGCAGGTGCTTTCGCTATCACAGGGTAATCGAATCGGTATCGCCGCAGCCCGGCTGCGAATGGACAGCACAGGCGATCGTGGACATCATGCAGCACCTGGGTTTTGAAGTCCAAGTGCTTGGCGGCAGGAACATTAGCGACATGTCCCTGGAAAACATGACATTGATCGGTCCTCAGTACATGGAAGCCTGCATGCTGTCCGCTTGTCCTGAGTTGCCCTGGAATTCCAGGATGATCCTGTACAGGGTCCTTCGCGAACTGGATTACTGGCGTGCGGCAGTGTGGGCGCCAGGTGATGGCTGGTCCGTCAGCAGTCCCGAATTTTCTGTCTTTGAATGGCTTGGTGAATGGATGTCGCGCCGTTTGCCTCCCCCGAACAACCAGACCGCTATAGTCGAAGTCATGTACGACGAAGTCAGCCTGACTGCTCTCGCCGAAGCACGATGGCAACCTGCAATCGTGCTTACCTATCCCTGGAGTGGCCTGCCTCCCTGGGAGATCGCGGCAGCGCCGACTCTCGCCTTTCCTGATCCGACGCCTGCGCCTATGCCTGTGCCTGTGCCTCACACCTCGCCGGTCCTTTCTCCGGCGCTGCAGCCTTCGCCTGCCAATCCTGCCGCCGCGACGGGGCCGGGTGAAGAGGGTCATTCCCGGATGCCACTGGCGTTGATGGGGAGTGGCATGGCGGTTTGTCTGGTGATCGCGGCGGGTGCCGTGACGGGGGCGTACTGCTACGTGAAAAAAAGCGGGGAGGCCATGGCCGGTGGCAATAGCGGTGATGACAAGGCAGCCGAGCCCAAGGTTCAGCCGCACCCTTCAGACAGCCACCGTTCAGGCAGCCACCGTTCAAGCAGCCACAACGCTCGTGTGGACGTCACTACAATCGTGCAGATACCCGAGGCGCGGGCAGACAGGGGCCGGCTTTCGGGAGGGGAAGACTGCGGAAGGGCGAGCGGCAACGATGCTGACAACGCTTGATCAGCTTCTCCTGTTTCGGGGCAATGCGATAACGAGTGCATATTTACTTGTCCGGCATTGCCCGAAAGCGCTCTAGCCCGGACGGGTCGCCAGTCCCTGCAATTTGTCCAGCGGCACCGGCTTGACCCAGTGCTCGTCGAAACCGGCCTCGGTCGCCTGGGCACGGTCCTTTTCCTGGCCCCAGCCGGTCAGCGCGATCAGCCGTATGCCCGTGCCAAGCTGGGCGCGGATGCGGCGTGCCGCTTCGAAGCCGTCGATGCCGGGCAGGCCGATGTCGAGCAGCACTACGTCGGGCAACATGTCGGCCGCGCCGCTGACGGCTGCCAGGCCGTCATGCACCACCTGCACCTCGTTGCCCAGGAGCCGCAGCAGGTCGGCCACGGTGCTGGCGGCGTCGATGTTGTCGTCGACCACCAGGATGCGGCAGGGCCGCCCCTGCGGCGCGACGCTTGCGGTTATTGGCTCGGGCAAGGCGTCGGCGGCCTGCGTGCTGCGCGGCAGGCGCACGGTGAAGGTGCTGCCCATGCCGCTGCCGGCGCTGTGCGCCTCGACCCGGCCGCCGTGCAGGTGCACCAGGCCCTCCACCAGCGACAGGCCGATGCCCAGTCCGCCCTGGCTGCGTTCCACCGGATGGGTGACCTGGGTGAAGAGGGTGAAGATGTCCTTCAGCATGGGCGCGGCGATGCCGACGCCGTTGTCGCGCACCCGCACCAGGTATTCACCGGCGTTGGCTTCCATCGCGATGGCGATGCGGCCGCCCGGATTGGTGTACTTGGCGGCATTGTTGAGCAGGTTGGAAAACACCTGCGCCAGCCGCAGCGGGTCGGCCTGCACCGGCGCCGCCTTGAGGTCGAATGCCACCTCCAGCGTATGCCGGGCCGCCTCGATGTGCGGCCGGCTGGTCTCGATGGCGCTTTGCAGGATGGCCACCAGGTCGGACTGCTCCGGCCTCAGCTCGATCTTGCCGGTGTTGATCCGGGAGACGTCCAGCAGGTCATCCACCAGGCGCGTCAGCTGGCCGACCTGGCGTTCGATCAGTTCCAGCGGCCGGCCGAGGTCGGGCTGCCCCTCTATCTGCCTGGCCAGGCCGCGCAGGCGCAGCAGGCTGATCGCATTGCTGATCGGCGCCAGCGGATTGCGCAGTTCATGCGCCAGCGTGGCCAGGAACACGTCCTTGGCGCGGTCGGACTGCTGCAGCGCCTTGTAGAGGCTGGCGTTTTCCATCGCGGTGGCGGCCCGTCGCGCCAGGTCGCCGGCCAGCGCCAGGTCTTCCTCGTCATAGATGCGGCCCGACTCGGCGCTGATGAAGGTGATCACGCCCAGCGTGCGTCCGTGGGTGGCCAGCGGCACGCCGAGATAGGAGCGCAGGCCCAGGCGGCGCAGCGCCGCTATGCGTTCCGGGTCGCCCAGCGCATGCGAGTGGACGTTGGCCTGCATGTCGCTGATGACTTCGGCGCGGCCGGTGCGCAGCACATTCCAGATGCCGTGCGGCATGGACGGGTCCGGCGGCAGCTGCTCGTGGAGCATGGCAGCCAGCTTCGACTTCTGTTCGTCGACATGGGCCACCGCCACCCGTTCCAGGGTGCCGTCGTCGCGCAGCAGGTCCACCACGCACCAGTCGGCGAAGGTAGGCACCGCCAGCCTGGCCAGGCGCTCCAGCGTGGACTGGTAGTCCACCAGCGCGGCGAACTCGGCGCTGGCGCGGGCCAGAAAGCGCAGGTCCTGCTCGGTGCGCTTGCGGCGGGTGACATCCATGCATACGCCGGAGAGCTGCGCCGCCCGGCCGCGCTCGTCGCGCACCATGTGGGCACGCGATTCCAGCCAGCGGACCTGGCCGCCGGCGCGCACGATGCGGTACTCCGCCTGCAGGTCGGTGCCGGTGCGCAAGGCGCGCCGCATCGCCTGGGCGAAGATGGCCCGGTCCGCCGGATGCACATGGCGCAGATAGCCTTGCAGCCGGCGTGCGTCCATGCTCTGCCGCGGCGACAGGCCATGCAGCGCGTCCATGCCGTACAGCCAGACGCTGCGCTCGGCGCCGATATCGTACTGCCACGCTCCCATGTCTCCGGCGTCGAGCGCCAGCCGCAGCCGCATCTCATTGGCCAGCAACAGCTGTTCGGCCTGCCGCTTTTCATTGCTGACGTCGCGCCCGCTGCCATAGATCAGGCCTTCCTCGGGTGCGGCGGTCCAGGCAAACCAGCGCCATTCGCCGGCCGTGCTGCGCGATCGGGCTTCGAACTGGAGCGACGGCAGGTTGGTTGCCTGGGCCAGCGCCGACAGCGCCGTATCGACATCGTCCGGATGCAGGAAGGCATGGAAGCGACGGCCGATCAGGTCGGCCGCCTCGAAGCCGAGCAGGCGGGTCCAGGCCGGATTCACGGCCAGGAGGGTGCCGCTATTGCCCAGCACCATCAGCAGGTCGGGGGAATTGCGCCAGATCCGGTCCCGCTCGCGGGTACGCTGCGCGACCTCGTTTTCCAGTGATTCATTGAGCCGCTGCAACTGGGTCTGGGCCAGCTTCTCGTCGGTGCAGTCGCGCACCGCCTTGACCAGTCCGACCACTTCGCCCATGTCATTGCGCAGCGGCGTCACTTCGCCGGACACCCAGACCCGGCTGCCATTGCTGCGCACATGCCAGCGCTCGTCGGAGGCATGGCCGTGTTGCAGCGCCGCTTCCATTTGCCGCTGCGGCTGGCCCTGCGCAATGTCCTCGGGCGTAAAGATCTGCGAAAGCGGCTGGCCCAGCATTTCCGCCTCGGTCCAGCCGAATACCCGGTGCGCGCCCTCGCTCCAGTTCGTCACGATGCCGTCGAGCCCGGCGCCGATGATGGCGAAGTCCAGCGCGCTGTTGACCACCTGCCGCTGCCGTCCTTCCTGCTGGCGCAGGCGCTCGTCCGACAGATGGCGCTCGATCGCCAGCCCGATCGTACGGGCGGCAATTGCGATCGCATCGATCTCGTGCTGCTGCGGCGTGCGCGGATGATCGAAGTAAAGCGCAAAGGTGCCGATCACGCCGCCGCCCACGCCCACTACCGGGGTGGCCCAGCAGGCGCGCAGGCCATGCGCCAGGGCGAGGCTGCCGGCTTCCGCCCAGCGTGGGTCGCTTTTGATGTCAGCCGAATAAACAGGCCTGCCTGTGTAGGCAGCCGTGCCGCAGGCACCGGCTGCTGCCCCGATCTCGAATCCATGCAGTTGTTCCAGGTAAGCTGCCGGCAGCCGGCGCGACGCGCCGGCCAGCAGGCGCTGGCCCTTGCGGTCCAGCAGCAGGATGCAGCCATAGGCCCGGCGGTCGAATTCGGTTTCGAAGCGGTCGATGATCTGTTCCAGCAGGGTCGACAGCGGCAGCCCGGCCACGATCTGGTCGAGTTCCGGCGGCATGTCCTGATGCCAGGCGGCGGGCGCCTGGTCGGTCGGAGGCATCGGTGGGTTCAACGGATCGGTGGAGGCGCCAGGCATCATTGGGGTCGGTGAGTCGGTTGGTGGCTTTGCTGTCGAAAGGAAGATTCCTCAAGGAAATTGTGCGTTGATCGCGCACAAATAATAACGCAAGCGGTGGCCTTGATTGCGACAAGCGGTTACGCCAGGAAAATATAATTCCTTCGTGAAACTTTTCCGCATCACCATAGTCCGAGGGCCGCCATCGCGTGTGGTTCCTTTATTCCTACGCGGATTACAGAACTTCGCCTATACAAACGAGCCATGGGGTTTATCAAAATGTCCACGAACGAGCAACGGGCCTGCCGTTGCCTCCCACATCAGGAGATTGGACATGAACAAGCATCTGAACATCAAACGAATGTCGGTCTGCGCAGCACTCGCCATGGTGTTTGGCGGCGCAGTGGCACAGAACACAGGCACCACTGGCACGGCCGCGACCAACCGTGACACCACCGCCAACACCACCACCGCCGCTTCGTCGACCCGCGCCGGCACGGCTGGCAAGGTGGCATCGGGCGACCAGAAGATGATGCGCGACATTGCCCATGCGAATATTTCCGAGATCGCCGCCGGCAAGCTGGCGCTGGAAAAGTCGCAGAGCGATGACGTGAAGTCCTTTGCGCAGAAAATGATCGACGACCATACCAAGGCGCAGCAGGAGTTGCAGACGCTGGCCGACGGCAAGGGCGTGAAGCTGCCCACGGAGCCGGATGCCAAGCACAAGGCAATGGCCAAGATGCTGTCGGCGCTGAAGGGCGATGCATTCGACAAGCGATATTTGAAGCAGGGTGGCCTGAACGACCATGAGAACACCCACAAGCTGCTGGAACGGGTGCAGGCGAAGGCCAAGGACCCCGACCTGCAGGCTTATGCGGCCAAGACGATTGCCGCGGTGGACCAGCACCTGACGCTGGCGGAGGAAACCGCCGGCAAGCATGGCATGGGCCATCCGAAAGGCAACATGACTGGTGCCGCTACCGACAAGGGCAGCATGAGCGGGAGCAGCGCCACCGGCGCCACCGGCAGCAGCGGCGCCGCGCGCTGATGTTTGATCCGGAAGCGCCGGGGACGCAGCCGATGGATATTGCTGGTTGGCTCTCGATGCAATGAATCCATTCCGAACCTGGCCGGCAGCGCTGCGCCTGCTGGCGGCAGTGCTGATGGCCGCCGTGCCCTTGTCCTCGTTCGCCGAGGACAGCGCGCTCGTGACTGCCGCGCCGCCATCGTCTCCCGGCCAGGTCCTGAACCTGCCGGCCGACCCTGCCGCCGCTGCGGACCAGGATGGCTCGGTCACTTTCATTGGCACGGCGACGGTGCTGATCCGCTATGGCGGCATGACCATCCTGACCGACCCCAATTTCCTGCACAAGGGCGACCATGTGCAGTTGGGCTATGGCCTGACTTCGGAACGGCTCACAGAACCGGCCATGCCGATCGAGGCCCTGCCGCCGATTGATCTGGTGATCCTGTCCCATTTCCATGGCGACCATTTCGATCAGCTGGTCCAGGAAAAACTGCCGCGCACCATCCCCGTGGTGACCACGCCGCAGTCGGCGGTGGCACTGGAAAACCTGGGATTTGCCAAGCGCTATCCGCTGGGCACCTGGGACACGCTGGTGGTCACGAAAGGCCCGACCGTTCTGCGCATCAGCGCCATGCCCGGACGGCACGGCCCACCCGTGCTGGCTGGGCTGCTGCCTGCGGTCATGGGCTCGATGCTCGACTTCAGCGGCGCCGGCAAGCCGGCCTACCGGATGTACATCAGCGGCGACACCCTGATGTATGAAGACCTGAAGGAAATACCGCAGCGCTTTCCGGACGTGGACCTCGCGCTGCTGCATCTTGGCGGCACCCGCATTCTGGGCGTGATGAAGGTCACGATGGACGGGGCTGACGGCGTGCGCATGATGCAGCTGGTGGCGCCGCGCCACGCGATACCGATCCATTACAACGACTACACGGTGTTCAAGTCGCCGTTATCGGACTTTGAACAGGCCGTGAAGGCGGCCGAACTGCAGAACCGGGTGACCTATCTGAAGCACGGCGAGACTTATCGATTTGCGCCGCGGGAGAAGTAGGCGCCGACAGGTCCGGATCACGGCCATTCAGGCAGCGGGCATCTGGCCTGGCATGCCACGGCAAATCAGCACAGCAGAAGGAGAACATCATGGCAAATGACAATCAGGGCAAGACCGGTCCGATCGCGCCGCATTACGACCCGACCGATGAAACCGGCAACAGCAAGGAGATCGCCAAGCCGGCCAAGACCGGACCGGCCGAAGCCGATGCCGATCCAAAGCGCCGCGAGCGCGCTGATGAAGTGCTAGGCAATTTCGAGGGTGAGGCAAGGCCGGTCAAGCCGGAGGGGTTCTAAGGCGACGTCGTCCGCAGTGCAGGCTACCTCCTTGCCACGGGCTTGGTGTCGTGGATTGCGTAGGGCGGAATACCCCAAAGGGGCATTCCGCCTTTCGTCGACCGGGGCAGGACGCCAGCGTCGCTTGTGGCTTTGCCGCCGGTGGTGCAATGCCCTTCGGGTATTGCACCCCACTGATCCGGGTGCGTTTCCTCCAGTATCAATCCGACCTGCTGGCATCGGCTGGCTGCTCACACCAAGAGCGCGCTACGACTCCTTTGCCTTGCCGATGTCGGACCGGGCCATGCCGAACGGTCCCAGTTCCGGCGGCGCCTTGATCGGCGCCAGGCCGGGATAGCGGTAGACATGGTCGCGTTCGCGCTTGGCTTCCGGGTCCAGCGCCGCCGCCACCCTGGCGGTGACCGTTGCCAGGCGCTTGTCTACCCTGGCCAGCGCCGGCGCCAGCTTGGGATGCTCGATCTCGGGGAAGTAATCGCGGCGGATGTAGATGTACTGGATGATCGGATGAATCGACACGTCCCGGTCATTGACGGGCTTGCCATCCGGACCGGTAAACAGTTCCTCGTCCTTCTTGCCATACAGCTCGTGGTAGTGCGCCATGCTGTTGGGGAAGGTGCCCTTCTTGTCGAAGCCTATCGTATAGGTCACGCCATTGGTGTCGGCATGCAGGCCCAGCGCGAACTGGTCCATGTTGCGCACCTGCAGCAGCAGCACGTCGCGGATATGGCCGCCCCTGGCCATCATTGCGCCCCACATGCCGGTCTGGCGCATCAGCTGCAGCACATGCCCCATGTAATAGCCCAGCCCGCCGCCCTGGCCGACCCAGGCATTGCCATTGGAACTATCCTGGATGATGGGCTGGCCAAGGTTGCGCAGGCCGCGGAAGTAGGGATCGTCGCTCTTTTGCACGACCTGGGGCACATAGATCTCCTTGTAGATCTGCTCCAGATGCTGCGCGAAGCTGGCTTCCACGTCCGCCCTCGACAGGCCCAGCGGATGGGTGGATGCCAGCTTCCATGCCATCACGTAATGCAGCCATCGCCAGGCCTGGGAACGCACCATGTAATGCTCGCGGATGTTCTGGGTCGGCCCCTGGTCCATCATCATCTGCACCGCGGTGTCGAAGCGGCTGCCCACCGCATGCATCGGGCTGTTGAGCAGCAGCGCGATCCAGCCGGCGTTGCAATAGGAATGCAGGGAGTCGCGCGCCCAGCCGTTGCCCCACATATAGCCCTGGCCGTCGTAGTTGTGGTCCTGGCTGCCATCGCGCTGGCTGCCGTTGATGAAGATCGAGCGCGGGCCGACGGCGCCGCCGCCGTAGTAGTTGCCGTACAGGCTCCAGGGCTTGAACATGACTTCCTTGCTGGTCATGAGCTGCATGGTCTTCACGTCGCGCACCCAGTGGTTGCCATGATTGAAGTAGGCCATGGCCCAGCCGTCGAGCCAGTCGCGGTGCGGCACGTTTTCCTGCAGTCGCCGGCCGTTCGGATTGGTGGCCCAGAGCGCCACTACCGAAGGAATCACGCAGCGGTCGAAGCGTGGCCCGCCGGGGCCGGTGTACCAGTTATGGGTGGAAAACGAACCGGGCTCGTAGTCCCATCCTTCCAGATACGGGCCGCCATAGGCCGAGCCGCCGTTGCGGTTGAATTCATTGTTGGCCAGATAAGGGTCTTTCGGCATCGGCCCATAGCCGGTGCGCGGCCGCGGCCAGCGCGGCGCGCCATAGATGTTCGCCAGGCTATTGATCGAATGGCTGCCGTAGCCGCCGGTGATCATCGGCTCGCACGACAACACCGAGATATGGGCCTTGGCCTGTGACGGCCGCTGGCCGTCGGCGGTCAGGCCCGGGTAATACTTCTTCAGCTTGGACGAACGGCGTGGCCGGGTGTTCTGCCAGGGCAGCATCATGAACAGCGTGACTTTGGGGCGCAGCGGCTTGGTCTCGGAGCGCCACTGGTTCAGGTCCGGGTCGTTGATGGGCTTGCCGTCCTGCATCTGGAAGGTATGCAGCACCTTGCCTTCGGCATTCTTCATCACGACCTTGAACGGCTTGGGGAAGGTGCTCAGCTTCTTTGCATTGAAGGTGTCGGAGGCGGGATAGCTGGTCCAGGCGCCCCGGTGCGCGAAGCAGCCAAGCACCTGGTACAGCGGCGTCTTGCCGGATTCGGTGTTGCTGCTGTCGGCGGCCAGCATGGTGAAGCCGATCTCGACATCGCCGAGCATGGCCGAGCGGCTGCACTGGTAGACGGCGATATCGCCATTCTCCGAAGCCATCTCGGCGTCCTCGTAGACGAAATTGTCGATGCGCCGGTCCAGCACCATTTCGCCGGCCATCACCGGCTCCTTCTTGTTGCTCCAGTCCCAGACCTCGAACCGGTGCGGCGCATCGGCCGTCAGCTCAGGCGCTTCCGGCCCGGTGCCGGAATGCGGATGGGATTTCTTTTTCCCGGTACCGTCCGGGTCCTTGGCGACGGCCATGCCGCCGATAGCTGTGGCGCCGGTCAGGGCGGCGCTGCCGATCAGAAATTGCCTGCGGTGCAAGGTGGTTCCTTTATGTCGTAGGGTAGGGGAAAAATGCGTCTTTCATCGGATGTCGGTTGGCGATGGTGTCTTGGTGGTGGCGGTGCGACGGGTTCGTGGTTCGGGCATGAATCGGGATGCGCCTGTAGCGGCGACTGCCGTAGTTGCTGTTGCTGTTGCTGTTGCCTTGAAACCCCGTTGAGCGCGCCGTGTCAGCGGTGCCCGGAGCGGATAAGGTGCGGCGTCTGTCTGAGCGCAGCGCAGCGTAGCGAGTTTAGCCGCGCCCCGCTCCGGGTACCGCTGACACGGGAACCCCGCGCAGCGGGGCGCGATCATCGGGTCGCCTTTTTTTGGTTACTTTTTTTGGCGAAGCAAAAAAAGTGACCCGGCCGCCGGGACGGATTCCCGGCTTGTCTCCACGGCAGTGCAGCCGCCTTGCGTCACCCGGCAATGCACGGGCAGCACTGTCGGTGTTGACGTTTAACGTATTTTGGTCAAAACCCTTGACTTCAAAAGCAACTGCTGCTTCGCAGTGACGCCTTACGCCTGATGACCCAATGCGCATGTCCTCGCATCATGACCAGGCCGGGTATTCGCCCCGGCAGGCGACCTACTTCTTTTGCTTCGCCAAAAGAAGTAGGCAAGAAAAGGCGACCCGGTGATCGCGCCCCGCTGCGCGGGGTCCCCGTGCCGTCGACGCCTGAAGCGGGGCGCGGCTAAACTCGCTACGCTGCGCTACGCTCAGACAGACGCCGCACCTTATCCGCTTCAGGCATCGCCAGCACGGCGCGCTCAACGGGACTGAACTGCCACTTCAAAAGCAACTGCAACTGCAACTGCAACTGCAACTGCAACCGCAACTGTCGCTGCGCGTAATTCAAAAGCAACCACAACTGTCGCTGCGCGTAATTCAAAAACAACCGTAACCATTCGTAGGGTGCAATACCCGAAGGGCATTGCACCGAGGTCGCACACCGGGATGGCAATTTGCCGGACTTCCTCGATCAACCAATGGTGCAATGCCCCTGCGGGGTATTGCACCCTACCGACTGCCGAAACTACCGACGCTGAACCTTCTCCGCGGAAGCAACTTCTCCACGAAAATGACCACTCTCAAGATGCTTTCGAGCATAAGGCAACCATGGCCGAAAGGCCCCGAACAGGCAGCCATGATTTGTCATACCGCAAAAAAAGCGCCGCAACCTGCCGCAGGGAACCGCAGCCAGGCTACAAGGCGCCCGCAAGCGTCCCCCAGCCTGGCCTGCAAGTCAGCCCCCGCGCCTCAACCGCCGCCGATGCCTTCAGTAATGATGCCGGTGCCGCGGCAATTGGGGCAGGCGCCGCCGCTGGCATTCTTGCCGGAGCCGGCGCACACCGGGCAGACATCGTCGCCGCTGCCCACGGTGCCGGGCGCGGCTTCGTCGCCGGGACTCAGGGAATCGCCGCCGCCAACCTGCTGCGGCGATGGAGCGCCCGCGTGGCCGCCGCTACCGCCGGCGCTGCCGCTGCCGCCGCCAGCATCGCCGCTGCCGCCCATCGCGGCAACCGCGCCTGCCTGCGGCATGTCCTTTACATCCTCGGGCTGGATGCCGCTGGGCAGGCCGATGTCATCCACGCCCACCAGCTCGGTGGTGCGGGCGCCGTGCGGTCCGGCTGCGTCCTCCAGCCGTTTCTGTTCTCCGTCGGAAGCCATGCTCATCTCCTCTTCAGGCGTCGTGGCGGGTGTGGTTGCCGTTGCGCTTCATCAGGTAGGTGCCTGCCATCAGCGCGCCGGCGGCCAGCATCATGGTGCTCTTGGGCATGCCGCGCAGCATGTTGGTGGCGATCTCGCCGCCGCGCGGCGCAGCCAGTTCGACCCGGCGCTTCAGCATCTGCGCGCCAAGGTCGCCCAGCCGGTCGCCCATCAGGCGCTCGGCTTCCGGCAACAGGATGGTTTCCTCGTCGGCCACATGGTGCATCACGTCGCGCATCAGCTCGAACAGGGTGTCGTCGTAGCCGGCTTCGGTGGGACGCATGCCGCGCAGCTTGGCGATCAGGCGTTTCATTTCATTGTGCTCGGGCACTGCCTTCTGGATCGCCGGGTTGCTGCTGTCCATGGCGCGCAGCGCCGGGTAGAAGATTTCCTCTTCCAGCTGGGCGTGAATTTCCAGCGCCAGGCAGATGGTGTTGACCAAGCCCTGCTTGGTGCGCGGGCTGCTGTCGATTTCGTACTGGTGAAAGGTCGCCATCGTATGGGTATGGTCCATGCGGATCATGTTGGTGGCGGTTGGCGACAGCTTGCCGGCGATGGATGGCATGTTCATGTTCACGGTGTCAGTCCTCACGAGAGTTGGGTTGTGTGCTTCGTGAATTTCTGACAAGTCGGCGCCGGGTTTTATCCGGCCGGGATCCCGCTATTTCACCGTCGTTTGCGCCTCGACAACCGATGGCGCATTGTGCTGCGTTGGCTTCACGAAACGGCGCCGCAGCCATTGCTGCACGTCGTCGACATAAGTGAACACCGCCGGCACCACCAGCAGGCTCAGCAGCGTGGAGGTGATCAGCCCGCCGATCACGGCAATGGCCATCGGCGAGCGGAAGCTCGGGTCGGCGCCCCAGCCCAGCGCCAGCGGCAGCATGCCGGCGCCCATCGCGATGGTGGTCATGATGATGGGCCGGCTGCGCTTGTGGCAGGCGTCCACCAGCGAGGCGAAGCGGTCCATGCCGGCCTGGCGCGCCAGGATCGCATAGTCCACCAGCAGGATGGAATTTTTGGTCACGATGCCCATCAGCATGATCAGGCCGATCATGGAGGGCATCGACAGCGCGCGGCCGGTCAAAAGCAGCGCGACGAAGGCGCCGCCGATCGACAGCGGCAGCGCGGCCAGGATGGTCAGCGGCTGCATGAAGTCCTTGAACAGCAGCACCAGCACGCCGTAGATGCACAGCACGCCGATCGCCATCGCCAGGCCGAAGCTGGCGAACAGGGTCTGCATTTCCTGCGCGTCGCCCAGCTCGGCGATGCGCACCGACGGCGGCAGGTTGCGCATCGAGGGCAGGTTGCGCGCCTCCTGGTTCAGCTCGCCCAGCGCGCGGCTGCCCAGTTCAACGTCCAGCGTCACGTTGCGGCTGCGGTTCAGGCGGTCGATCTGGGCCGGGCCGCTGGCAATCTCGATGGTGGCGACGTTGTCCAGCATGACCGGGCCGTTGCGGCCAGGCACGGTGAGCCGGGCCAGTGCGTCGAGGTCGGCGCGAACCGCGTCGGGCAGCTTGACCCGCACCGGCACCTGCCGCTCGCTGAAGTTGAGCTTGGTGAGGTTCACGTCATAGTCGCCGGCGGTGGCGACCCGCACCGTCTCGCCGATGGCAGCGGCGGTCACGCCCAGTTCGGCGGCGCGGGCGGGGTCGGGACGCACGATGATTTCCGGGCGTACCAGCGAGGCGCTGGAATTGACGTTGCCGATGCCCGACAGGCCGCGCAGCTCGCGCACCACCTGCTGCGCCGACGCCGCCAGCGCCACCGGGTCTTCGCTGCGCAGCACCAGCTGCATCTTCACGCCGATGTCGGCCGGGCCGACTGTGAAGCGGGCGCCGGGGATCGCGGAAAGGCGGCTGCGCAGGCCGCGCTCGATGTCGGCCATCGAGGCCTTGCGGTCGCGCCGGTGGGTGGTGGTCAGGGTCAGCACCGCGCGCCGCGCCTCGGCCGCGGCGCCGGGGGCGAAGGCGTCGCCGCTGGAGCCGCCGCCGATGGAGGAGAACACGCCGGTGACGTTTTTATCCTCCATCGCCGCCAGCCGCGCGCGCTCGGCCACGGCGCGGGTCTGCGCCAGCGTGGCGCCGGGCGCGAGCTCGATGTTGATTTGGGTCTGGCCGCGGTCGGACGAGGGCACGAAGCCGGTCGGCAGCAGCGGCACCAGGGCAATCGAGCCGGCGAAGAACAGGCCGGAGCCGATCGCGGTGACCATCCGGTGGCGCAGGCACCATTGCATGGCCGCCATGTAGCGCCGCATCAGCCAGCCATCGTCGCGCTGGTGGCGCTTGCGCGGCTTGAGCAGGTAGGCCGCCATCATCGGCGTGAGCAGCCGCGCCACCACCAGCGAGGCCAGGATGGCCAATACCGCGGTCCAGCCGAACTGCTTGAAGAACAGGCCCGGCACGCCGGCCATGAAGGCGGTGGGCAGGAACACCGCCACCAGCGCGAAGGTGGTGGCGATCACGGCCATGCCGATCTCGTCGGCCGCTTCCAGCGCCGCCTGCATCGGCGACTTGCCCATGTCCAGGTGGCGCTCGATGTTCTCGATCTCGACGATGGCGTCGTCCACCAGCACGCCCACCACCAGCGCCAGCGACAACAGCGTCACCATATTGAGGGTATAGCCGAACCAGGCCAGGCCGAGGAAGGTGGGGATCACCGACAGCGGCAGCGCGGCCGCCGCCACCAGGGTGGCGCGCCAGTCGCGCAGGAACCACCAGACCACCAGCACCGCCAGCAGCGCCCCTTCGTACAGCAGCTCCATCGAGCCCTCGAAGTTTTCCTCGACCGGCGCTGCATTGTCGATGACCTGGGTCAGCATGACGTTCGGGTTGGCCGCCTGCAGCTCGGCCACCGCGGCGCGCGCGCCCTCGGCCACCCGCACCTCGCTGGCGCCGCGGGTGCGGAATATTTCGAAGCCCACCACCGGCTGGCCGTCCTTCGCGGCCACGGCGCGCGGCTCGCTGACGGTGTCGGTGACGGTGGCCACCTGGTCCAGCCGGATATGGCGGCCGTCGAGCAAGGGCACATCCAGCCGCGCCAGTTCGGCCGCGCTCTGCACCGTGGCGATGGTGCGCACCGACTGCTCCGCGCCGCCGACATCGCCGCGCCCGCCGGGCGCTTCCTGCTGCACCTGGCGCAGCCGGCGCGACACGTCCAGCGCGGAGGCGTTCAGCGCCGCCATCTTCAGCGCATCCAGCTCCACCCGCACTTCGCGGGTCACGCCGCCCATGCGCTTGACCGCGCCCACGCCCGGCACCGCCAGCAGGCGCTTGGCCACCTTGTTGTCGACGAACCAGCTCAGTTCCTGGTCGTCCAGGCGCCGGGCGCCGGCGGCATCCAGCGCGGAAGCGGCGGTGAAGGTCAGCACCACCCGGCCGGCGGTGGAGGCCTTGGTGACGGACGGGTCGCGCAGGTCGGCCGGCATGTCGGCCCGCACCCGGGCCACTGCGTCGCGCACATCATTGACCGCCTCGGCCAGCGGCTTTTCCAGGATGAATTCCACGGTGATGGTGGCTTGGCCGTCCAGCACCCGGGTGTAGATGTTCTTCACGCCCTGCAGCGTCGCCACGCTGTCCTCGATCTTGCGCGCCACCTCGGTTTCCAGCTGGGCCGGCGCGGCGCCGGGCAGGTTGGCCACGACGGTCACCACCGGCAGCTCGATGTCGGGGAAATCCTGCACGGCGGTGGCGCGGTAGGACAGCAGGCCGGCCAGCGTCAGCAGCACGAACAGCATGATGGCCGGGATCGGGTTGCGGATGGAAAGGGCGGAAAAATTCACGGCTGGGCCTCTGGGTAAAAGGCGTGGTGCATGGTGGAGGTGGAAGCGGGCGGGCGACGCATGCGGCAGGGCTTCATCGGGCGACCGCCGCTGGCAGCATCTGCCTCATGGCCCGGCTGCCGGGCCGTCGGCGCGCCGCACCAGGTCGCCGTCATTGAGGAAACCGGCGCCATCCAGCGCCAGCAGCGCTTCGGGCGCAATGCCCTCGACGATTTCCACCCGCTCGCCCAGGCGCCGGCCGGTGCGCACCTTGACCTGGCCGACGCGGTTGTCGGCATCGAGCCGGAACACATAGGAAAAGCCGTCGCGCACCACCACCGCCTGCTGCGGCACGGTCAGGCCCGGCGCGCTGCCGAGGTCGAATTCGCCGCGGGCATACATGCCGGCCCGAAGCGGCAGCGCGCCATCGTCCGGCGGCAGAAGGTCGACATACACCAGCGCGGTGCGGTTCTGCAGGTCCACGGTGGGCGCCACCATGCGCACCCGGCCCCTGACCTCGGCGCCGCCCGGCGCCGCCAGCATGGCCATCGCGCCGGGCTGGATATTGCCCAGTTCGGCGGCGGTGACTTCGGCGCGCCATTCGAGCCGGCCCTGGCGGATCATGCGGAAGAGCTCGGCGCCGGCCGGCACCACCGCGCCAACGGTGGCGCTGCGGGCCGAGATCACGCCGTCGTCCGGCGCCAGCACCCGGGTATGGCGCAGCCGCAGGCGCTGCCCGGCCACCGCCGCGCGCGCCGCTTCCACCCGCGCCTGGGCAGTCTGGGCGCCGGTGGCGAACTGGTTGATCTGCTGGGCCGACAGCGCGCCGCTATCCTTCAGCGTGCGGGCACGCTGGGCATTGTTGGCGGCGTCCGCAGCCGCGGCCTCGGCCTCCATCAGCGCCGCGGTCGCCTGCGCCATGTCGGCCTGCACCGCATCGGCGGCGAACACGGCCAGCACGTCGCCCGCCTTCACCTTGTCGCCGACATTGACCCGGACATCGGTCAGGCGCAGGCCGCCGGCCTCGCTGCCGACCACCGCTTCCTGCCAGGCGGCGACATTGCCGTTGGCCACCAGGCGGCGCGGCAGGTCCACCGTCTGCGGCCGCACCGTGGTGACGGTCAGCGCCGGCTTGGGCGCGGCGGCTTCCTGCGGCGCGTGGCGGAGGCGGCCGGCCAGCAGCCAGGCGCCGGCGCCGAGCAGCGCCAGCAGCAACAGGATCAACACGGGTCTGGCAATGTTCTTCTTCATGGCGTGGTGCGTTCGCTGATGGTGAGGGCGCCGTCCCAGCCTCCGCCGGCGGCGCGGTAAAGGGAAATCCAGGCGGCGGTGCGTTCGTTGAGCAGGGACAGCAGCGCCGTCTCGGCGGTGAGCCGCACCCGTCGCGCTTCTTCCAGTTCCAGCAGGCTGGCCAGGCCGCTGCGGTAGCGCGCCTCGATGCCGGCGAACGAGGCGCCGTAGCCCTCGACCGCGGCGCGGGCATCCTCGCCGCGGCGCGCGGTGGCGTCCAGCGTGACCAGCGCCTGTTCAACCTCGCGCACCGCCTGGCGGGCCGCGGCCCGGTAGCGGCTCGCGGCGGCCTCATAGCGTTCGCGCGCCGCGTCGAGGTTGGCGGCGCGGCGGCCGCCGTCGAATATCGGCAGCGTCAGCGCCACCGGCCCGATTGACCAGGTTTCCAGCGAGCCGGTGATGGTGCTGCTGCGAAAGCGCGCCGCGCCGACCGAGCCTGCCAGCGTCAGGCGCGGATAGCGCTGGGCGTCGGCCGCGCCGATGTCGGCGGCGGCGGCGGCAAGCTCGCCGGCCGCGCGCGCCAGGTCGGGCCGCTGCGCCAGCACCGCGGCCGGCAGCGCGGGAATCTGCAGCGCCGCTTCCTGCGGCAGCACGCCGGGCTGCTGCTGCAGCCGGCGCCGCAGTTCGGCCTCCGGCATCGCCGTCAGCGCCACCAGGGTCTTGATGTCGATGTCGCAACTGGCGCGCTGCTGCACCAGGCGGCTATTGCCCTCGGCGGTGGTGGCGCGCGCCAGCGCGGCGGTGGCCGGCGCCTGGAAGCCGGCGTCGGCGGCCAGCCCGGTCAGGCGCGCGGTCTCGCTGCGCGAGGCGGCGTCGGCGACGGCCACCTCCACCAGCTTTTCGCAGGTGCGCAACTGGTAATACTGGCTGGCGGTTTCGGCGGCGAGCGTCACCCGCGCCTCATGCCAGCCGGCCTGGGCGCCGGCCAGCCTGGCTTCGGCGGCGTCGCGGCCGGCGCGGTTGGCGCCGAACAGGTCGGCCTCCCAGCGCGCCTGCACCGCGCCCTGCAGCACGGTGGCCATCGGCAGCGGCGGCTGGGCGCTGCTGCGGCTGGCCTGCAGGTTGCCGTCCAGCGTCGGCAGCAGCGCGGCACCGGCGCCGGCCCGGGTGGCGCGCGCATCGGCGATCTGGGCGCGGGCGGTGGCCAGGTTGGGGCTGGCCGCCTGGGCTGCGTCGATCAGGTCTGCCAGCAGCGGATCGCCCTGGCCGCGCCACCAGGCCGACAGGGCCGCGCCGCTGCCTTCATGCGGCAGCGGCGCCTGCCATTGCGGCGGCGCCTCGGGCATCACCTGCGCCGGCGGAACGGTGGCGCAGCCGGCTAGCAAGGCCAGGGCGAGGACGGCGGAACGATGTGGGCTGGAAAGCGGCATGGGGAGGCGGAAAGGAGATCGGCGCAGTGTGCCTGCTGGCGTTATTCGTATGAAGTGGTTAACGGGTTAACGGCGCGCAGGCATGTCCCTTGAGTCCTTGCGCCGCCCGCGCTTATTTTTCCGCCTGCGTCTTGTCCGGCGCCGGCAGGCTTTCCGCCTGCGGTTTCTCCGACAGCCTTTCCGACGCCGGCAGATAGCGTTCCACCAGGCCGAAGAAGCGGTCGTAGAACTTGGACTCCAGGATGGTCTGGCTGGCCACTTTCACCAGAGAATCGTCGCTGCCGGTGAACGGCAGCGACACGGAGCCCAGCGCCGGCACGCCGACGCTGGCCGCGTTGTTGGTCTTCTTCAGCGCATAGTGATCCTGCAGGGCATTGACGAAGGCGACGCTGTTCTTGCCGTCGGCGCTGTCCGGCGCGCATACGACGTGGAATTCGATCTCCGCATGCACATCGCCATTGGGCTGGAAGTTCTTGCGGCCATTGACGGCGTCGGTCCGTGACGAGGTGATCACATAGCCCTGGCTCAGCAGCGCCCGGC
This sequence comes from Noviherbaspirillum soli, assembly GCF_015352955.1. GTDB lineage: Bacteria > Pseudomonadota > Gammaproteobacteria > Burkholderiales > Burkholderiaceae_D > Noviherbaspirillum_A > Noviherbaspirillum_A soli. Next base: position 329,218 of record NZ_JACYOX010000001.1, on the reverse strand, counting down.
GCGCCGCCTCGCAGGTCTCGGCCGCGCTGGCCAGGTAGACATGGGAATAGGTATTGGTGTCGCCGAAGGCTTCATTCTGGTAGACCGCCTGCCTCGATGTCGTGCAGGCGGCAAGCAGGGCCAGGGGCAGGACGCACAGGCCAACCCGGGGACGGAAAGAGACGGACATGAAACGGTTTCCTCAGAGGCAAGAAGTAACGGTATTGTTTCGAGGCAATAAGCTCGTGAGACAGAGTGCTCACGACTTTGTTGCAGCTCTCCGAAAAAAATATCCCGGCGGCATCATGCCACAAGCCGATGCCGGATGGTGCGCGTCGACCGGGTCCTTTCCTACAGAGCCGGCCTGATGCGGCCGGCGAGTTCCAGCTTCCCGTCCCTGGCCCTGACCACCACGATCTCACCCGATTCCACATAGCCGCCGATCAGCGCGGTGATGTTGACCTGGTGCGTCACCATCACCAGCGGCGTGCCCGACGGATGGCGGCCGATCAGGCCCAGCACCAGTTCCGTCTGCGCCTTTTCCTGGCCGGCGTTCTCGAAGAAGGAGTTCAGCGACGGTTCCGGCGTGGCCGGCCCCAGCCCGAGGCCGGCGGCGGTGTCAAGGCAGCGGCACCACTGGCTGGAATACACGGTGGCGCGGGCGATGCCATGCTCGCGAAACAGTGCGCCGGCGCGCGCCGCCTGGCGCTTGCCTTCGGCCGACAGGTTGCGCTGCGTGCGGCAGTCGTCCAGCCGGAAGCCGGAAGGGTCGCCCACGCCGGGCGCCTGCGCATGGCGCATCAGGGCGACATGGGTGCCGGCGCGCAGCCCGGCCCACAGCGCGGTGTCGTCGGCCGCGCTCGCGGCCTGCCAGGTCAGCAGGGGCAGCAGTGCCAGAAGGGCCAGCAGGGCCGGCATCAGTCTTTTCATCGGGATTCTCCAGAAGGGTGCAGTTGCGCCGGCAACGGAAACCGGACTTCCACCCGCAGGCCGCCCAGCGGCGCATCGTCCAGCGCCACCAGCGCGCCATGGCGGGCGGCAATATTGGCGACGATCGCCAGGCCCAAACCGCTGCCGGTGCTGGCGGCGTCGGCGGCCTGGGCCGGGCCCCGGTAGAAGCGCTGGAATGCGCGGTCGCGCTCCGCGGCGGGAATGCCGGGGCCGTTGTCGTCCACCGTCAGCAGCGCTTCCTCGCCGCGCCGCGCGACGCCCACCGCCACCTGGCCGCCCTGTGGCGTGTAGCGTATCGCATTGTCCAAGAGGTTGCGCATGAGGATGCGCAATGAGTCGGCATCGGCGCCGATCGCCACCGGCGCCGGCGCGTCCAGCGCAAGTTCTATGCGGCGCGCCTCGGCCTGCGGCCAGGCGTCGGCCAGCGCCTGGCGCGCCGCCTCCGCCAGGTCCAGCCGCGCCAGCGTGGTTGGCGCCTCGCCCGGCGCGGTGCGGGCGGCTGTCAGCAATTGCTCGATCAGCCGGCTGGCGCGCTCCACCCCCTGGCGCAGCTGGGCGGCGGCCGCCTCCCGGCCAGCGGCATCGCTGGCGCGCGACAGCAATTGCAGCTGCAGCGTCAGCGCCGTCAGCGGCGAGCGCAGCTCATGGGCGGCGTCGGCAACGAAAGCGCGCTGGCTGTCGAAGGCCAGCTTCAGCCGGCCCAGCAGGGAATTGATCGCATGCGCCACCGGCTCGACCTCGCTCGGCAGGTCGTGTTCCGGCAGCGGCTCCAGGCTGGCGGCGTCGCGCCGCTTGACTTCCAGCGCCAGCCGCTGCACCGGCCGCAGGGCGCGGTCGACGAGCAGCCAGATCAGCAGCGCCATCAGCGGCGCGAAGATCAGGAGCGGACGCAGGCTGCGCAGCGCGGCGGCGGCGGCCAGGTCGCGCCGCAGTTCCAGCGGCTGCGCAACCTGGATGATGCGGCCGCGCGCGGCCATGCTGTAGACCCGCCAGCGGCGGTTGCCGGCGTCGACATTGGAAAAACCGAGCACCGCGCGGTCGGGCAGGCCGCTGTCCGGATGGGAAAGGTAGAGCGTGGTGCCGTTCATGGTCCAGATCTGCGCCACCACCGACGGCGCCTCCTCGCCCGGACCGGGCGCCGGCGGCAGGCCGGCCGCCGTGCCCTGGTCGCGCAGCGACAGCGCGGTCTGGCGCAGCTGGTAGTCAAACAGCTGCTCGTTCTCGCGCAGCGTGTTGCGGTAGGTGAGGAGGCCGGTGGCGCCGGCCGCCAGCAGCGCCGCCGCCAGCAGGAACACCGAAAGCCGGGCGCGCAGCGACTTCATGCGGCGCCGTCCGGACGCGGAATGTAATAGCCGACGCCGCGCACATTGCGGATGAAGTCCGCGCCCAGCTTGCGGCGGATCGCATGGATATGCACCTCCACCGCATTGCTCTCGATCTCCTCGCCCCAGCCGTACATTCTTTCCTCCAGCTGGGCGCGCGACAGGATCGCGCCGGGCCGCAGCGCCAGCGCCTCGACGATCGCGTATTCCCGCGCCGACAGCGTGACCGGCGCGCCGTCGCGCTGCACGCCGCGGCGCGCCAGGTCGAGGGCGACGCCGCCCAGCTGCAGGCCGGGCTCGGCGCGGCCGGCGCTGCGCCGCAGCGCGGAGCGGATGCGGGCGGCCAGTTCGTCGAGGTCGAACGGCTTGACCAGGTAGTCGTCGGCGCCGGCGTCCAGCCCGGCGACCCGGGATTCCACCGCGTCGCGGGCGGTGATGATGATGACCGGCAGCGTCTTGCGGCGGGCGCGCAGGCCGCGCAGGATGTCCAGCCCCTGTTTGCCGGGCAGGCCCAGGTCCAGCAGCACCAGGTCGTAGTCGCCGGCAGCCAGCGCGGCGTCGGCGCGCGGGCCGTCGCGCAGCCAGTCGACCACGTAGCCGTCCTGCAGCAGCGCGTCGCGCACGGCGGCGCCTATCATGTTGTCGTCTTCGGCTAGGAGAATGCGCATGGAAATGTTCCGGAAGGAAGCCTGTATTCTAAAGGTTGTCGCCCGGAATGCATCGGTTCAACCCCGGCGCCGCATAAGCCGGCGCAGCGCCAGCCCCGCCAGCGCCAGGAACAGCGGCACCAGGTAGTACAGCACGCGAAAGGCCAGCAGCGCCGCCACCGCCTGCGCCATGTCGGTGCCTTTGGGCAGCAGCAGCAGGAAGGCCGAATCGAATACGCCCAGGCCGCCCGGCGCCTGGCTGGCGCTGCCGGCCACGATGGCGAGCAGGAAAGCCTGCATGAAATGGCTCCAGTTCAGGCCCGGAACATCCGGCAGCAGCAGCCACAGCACGCTGGAAATCGCCAGCAGTTCCGTTACCCCGGCGGCAAGCTGGCCGACGCACAGCGGCAGCGGCGGCGTCGTCATCTCGAAGCCGCGCAGGCGCAGCGTACGCGGCCGGCGCGACAGCAGCAGGTAGGTCGCCGGCGCCAGCAGCAGCAGGCCGGCAATCCGCACCGAGGGCTTGACCGGGTCCAGGGCGAACAGCAAGCCGCCCAGCGTCGCATAGGCCAGCCAGAAACCGAGGCTGGCGAAGACCGCCATCCGGGCGACCTCCGACGGCGCCAGGCCCAGCGGCCGCAATCCGGCATAGCGCACGCCGCCCGCCACCACCATCGCATTGAACGAGACATTGCCCAGCGCAAAGGCGGCGGCGGTGACCGGCGCGCTGCGGCGCCACGGCTGCGGCCGGCCCAGCCAGCGCAGGCTCAGCAGGTCATAACAGGTCAGCGCCAGGTAGGCCAGCAGCAGGCAGCCCAGCGCGAGCGCCAATTGCTCCCTGCCCAGGGCGCGCAGCGCAGCGGCGATGTCCTGCGGGCTGCTTTCCTTGAGCATGCCGTGCAGTCCCCACAGCGCCAGCGCAACCAGGGCCAGGCCAAACAGCGTGCCGGCGGCGCGGCGCAGGCGGTGCGCAGCGCCACGATGTGCGCCGGATGGAAGCGTGCGGTTGCTGGAATGGTCGGAATCGGGCATCGGTACGGCCTGTGCGGCAAAGGCGCCCGTTCCGGCGGCATGCCGGTCGGGGCAGGCCGCATTGTGCGCTATGCGGCAGGCGGCGTCGTCGCCCCGGATCAAAGGCTTTCAGCGCAAGGGTTGAACCCGCATCCCGTCCTTCATCTGGTTATTCGGAAACCTCACCACCTGCTCGCCTTCCGCCAGCCCATCCAGCACCTGCGCCTCGTCCTGGTTGCGCTGGCCTATCCTGACCGTGCGCTCGCGGATGCGGCCGTCTTCCACCGCGAAAACATGCCAGGCGTCGCCGACCCGGAACAGGCTGCTGCCGGGCGTCTTGCGCACCCGCCCGGCTTCCCAGGTGACGACGCGCGCCTCGACCCGGTAGCCGTCGCCCAGCGGCCCCAGCGCATCGACCGGCGTGGCGATCACATTGACCCGCTGTTCCTCCACGCCCAGCGCCGACACCTTGGTGAAGGCCACCGGCTCGACCAGGCGCACCGTGGCGCGCAGCGACTGGCCGCCGCCCCAGTCGTCCAGCCACATGGTCTGGCCCGGCCTGATGCGCACCGCGTCGGTGGACAGCACGTCGACCACGATCTCGTAGTCGGCCGGATTGCCGACCGACACCAACGGCGTGCCGGCGGCGACGATGCGCTCGCTCTTTTCATGCACCTTCAGCACGTAGCCATCCACCGGAGAGGCCAGCGGCAGGGGCTGCTGGCCGCGCTGGTCGGCGGCCGCGTCGGCGGCGATCAGCGCAGCCTGGGCGGCGCGCACGTCACCCTGCGCCGCCTGCGAGCGGGCGCGGGCGGCGTCGGCCTCGGCCCGCGCCGCCGCCTCGGCAGACCGGGCCTTTTCCATCGCCTGCGGCGAGACGAACTTCTCGGCCACCAGGCGTTCGACCCGGCTGCGCTCGCTGGCGGCCAGGGCCAGGTCGCTGGCGCTGCGCTGCACCCGCATCTCCGCCTCGCGCACCAGCGCCCGCGCCGACTCCAGCCGCGCCTGCGCCTGCTCGCGCTGGCGCGGGTCCATCGGCGTCGGATACAGCGTGGCCAGCACCTGGCCCTGGCGCACCGGGTCGCCGTCGTCCAGCGCGCTGCGCGCCAGGCGGCCCGCCACCGGCGCGGCCAGCACGTACTTGTCGTGGATGCGGACCTGGCCCTGGTTGCTCACGGCCACCTGCATCGGCCCGGTTCTGACGGTGGCCAGTTCGGTCGCCAGCGGCGCCGGCGCGAACAGCAGCCAGCCGAGCAGGCCGAGCGCCAGCAGCGCCAGCACGATGAAGGCCATGCGCTTGCGGCCGGGCGCGGCCCTGGCAGTCGATGGCCTGGCCGGCGCCGCAGCCGGCGCCGGCGCTGCCTTGATCAGGGTGCGGGACTCCATGCAGTGTTACTCCCGGGTCTTGAGTACTTCGATCAGGTCCAGCCGGCGCACCTTGCGCCAGACCAGGGCGCTGGCCACGGCGGCGGCGGCCAGCACCACGCCGATCGACAGCAGGAAGGTTCGATGGCTGACCACCAGCGGAATGCGAAACAGGTCCTGGCTCAGCAATTCCGACAGCAGCGCCGCCAGGGCGTAGCCGAGCAGGCAGCCCAGCGGCAGCGAGGCCAGGGTCAGCGCCGCCTGCTGGCCCAGCAGCATCGCAGCCACTTCGGCAGTGGTGAAACCGAGAATGCGCAGGCTGGCCAGTTCGATCGCCTGTTCCGACAGCGCGATGCGGGTGGCGTTGTAGACCACGCCCAGCGCAATGATGCAGGCGAAGCTGACCAGCACCACGGTATTGATGCGCATGTTCTCCGCCACCGTCGACAAAAAACTCTGCAGCGTCGCCTCCCTCAGGCTGACGCTGCGGATCGCCGGCACGGTCTTGAGCTGCCGGTACAGCGTGCCCTGGCTTTTCGGGTCGACCGCCAGGAAGGCGCCCGAGGCCAGCAGCGGCTCCTGCGCCAGCGCCGCCATCGCCCGCGCATCCATGTACGACAGCATGCCGATCGGCTCGTCGATGATGCGCGCCACCGGCGTCTCGGCGCGCTGCCGCTGGCCTTCCATGAAGGCCATCTCAAGATGCTCGCCCTCGGCGATGCCGAGCGTGTCGGCCAGCATGCGGGTCAGCACGATACCCCTGGGCGGCAGGTCGATGGCGCGCTCGTCCTCGTCCAGCACCCGGCGCAGCTCGCGCCGCGGCGGCAACGCGATGATCGCGGTGCGCTTGCTGCGATGGCGAAAGCGCATCGTCACCGCCGCCGAGCGGAACGGCTCGACCCGCAGCACGCCGGGCAGCGCGGCCAGGTTGTAGGCAATCGACCAGTCGCGCGGCTCGTTGAAGGACAGCGTGACGTCGTCGCGCTGCGCCACCCGGAACTGCACCCGCACGATCTCGTTGAGCGCATCGAAGGTGTACTGCCCGGTGATCACCAGCGCCAGCGCCGACGCCAGGCCGAGGATGGACAGCAGGCTCTTGGCCGGCTTGCGTTCCAGGTTGCGCAGCACCATGCGCACCGGCAGCGCAATCCAGCGCTGCAGGCCCAGCCGTTCCAGCGGCCCCGGCCGGAACCGCGCTGGCGCTTCCGGCCGCATGGACTCGGCCGGCGACAGCGTCACCACCCGGCGCGCCGCCAGCAGCGCGCCGGCCACCGCCGACAGCGCGGCAATCGACAGCGCCGCGGCAACTGCAAAACCCGACAGCGCGAACGACAGCTGCGGGAAATGATAGAAGTGCGCGTACACCCGCGCCAGCCCATGCCCGAGCCAGGCCCCGACCGCAATGCCGCCCATGCCGCCGGTCATCACGGTCCACAGCGCGAACTTCATGTAGTGCAGGCTGACGGCCAGCCGGCTGTAGCCGAAGCTCTTCAGGAGGCCGATCTGGGCCCGCTGCAGCGTGGTCAGCCGAAGCAGCACGTTATGGATCAGGAAGGCCGCCACGGCGAGGAAGATCGCGGGCAGGACGGTCGAGCTGACCCGGCTCTGGGCCAGCTCGTTGGCCAGGAAATTATGCGACAGCTGCTCGCTGCGGCCATAGGCGCCGATCGCGCCGTAGGGCGCCAGCAGCCGGTCCAGTTCGGCGATCACCTGCTGCTCGCTGGCATGCGGCGCCAGCGTGACCGTGATGTCATTGATGCCGTCGCGCATGGCCAGCGCGCCGGCCAGCGCGTCGCGGTCCATCCACAGCACGCCGAAGCGGCGGTTGTCGGGAAAGCTGTTGCCCTTGATCTCGTTGACATATTCCGGCGAGATCGCGATGCCGACGATGCGCAGGCGCTCGCGCCGGCCGTTGATGATCGCGCCCAGCGTGTCGCCCGGACGCAGCCGGTTGGCGCCGGAAAAGGCTTCGCTGACCAGCACTTCATTGCGGCTGACCGTGCCTGGCAGCCGGCCCGAGCGCAGGTGCACCCGGTTCAGGCCGGCGCCGTCCGGCGCCAGCGACACCAGCCGCCCGCTCGCCGGCTCTTCCAGCCCCGGCACGTCGAGCGAGGCATCGAACACGACCCGGCCCTGGGCTTCGCTGACGCCGGGAATGGCCTGCACCCGGCTGATAATGTTCAGCGGCGCGCGGCGCACGCTGGCAAACACATCGGCAAAGCGATAACGCTCGTAATAGGCCTGCTGCGCCGAGAGCAGCGCCTCGTAGGAGCCGCGCATGGTGACGAAGGTGGCGATGCCGCACAGCGCCACCATGGCCACCGCCAGCACCTGTCCGCGCATGCGCCACAGGTCGCGCAGCAGCTTGCGGTCCAGCGCGTGGATGAAGGCCGGCATCACCATGCGATCTGCTCCGCCGACAGCCGGGTCGCGTTGACCTCGATATGGGTGATGCTGCCGCTGCCGATGTGCACCACCCGGTGCGCCAGCGAGGCGATCGCCGCGTTGTGGGTGATGACCACGGTGGTGGTGCCGAACTCGCGGTTGATGCGGTCCAGCACGTCGAGCACGATGCGGCCGGTCTGGTAGTCCAGCGCGCCCGTTGGTTCGTCGCACAGCAGGATGTCGGGCCGCTTCGCAATGGCGCGGGCGATGGCCACCCGCTGCTGCTCGCCGCCGGACAGCTGGGCCGGGAAATGGTCCAGCCGCTCGCCCAGGCCCACCAGCGCCAGCGCCTCGGCGGCGTCCATAGGACGGTCGCTGATCTCGGTGACCAGCTGCACGTTTTCCAGCGCGGTCAGGCTGGGGATCAGGTTGTAGAACTGGAACACGAAGCCGACATGGTGGCGCCGGAAGCGGGTCAGGGTGGCGTCGTCGGCGGCCGACAGGTCGAGCGCGCCGTAGCGCAGCGTCCCGGCGCTGGGCAGGTCCAGCCCGCCGATGATGTTGAGCAGGGTGGACTTGCCGCTTCCCGAGGCGCCAAGCAGCACCACCAGCTCGCCGTCGTACAGCGCAAGGTCGGTGGGCTTGAGCGCCTGCACCTGCAACTCGCCCATGGTGTAGGTCTTGGCCACGCCCTGCAGCGTGAACACGGCCTGGCGCTCGGTGTCGGGGTTGGTCATGCTTTCTTGCTGGTGTATTGAGGCGGCGAAACCGGACAGTCGCAGCGGGAGCGGTGCACTGAGGGTAGCCCGCGACGCAGCAAGGTTCGCACCGCGCATGGCCGCTGCGGTTGATGTAAGTCAAGCGGCCCGGCATGGCGGCGACGGGCGCTCAGCGCTGTGTCTGCCCGGCCATGTCCGGCTCTCCTGTCAACGCCAGCATCGCCTGGCGCGCGGTGCGCATGGACGGTCCGATGTCCTCGCGGCCGGGCTGCAGCATCGGACCGATCTCCAGTGTCAGCGCCGCCCGGCGCGGCAGCCAGCCGCGCGGCCGCAGCACCTCCCGGGCGCCGCGCAGGCCGGCCACCACCAGCGGGCAGCCGGCCTGCGCCGCCGTGACGAATGCGCCGCTGTGGAAGCGCCGCAGACCCGGCTCCGGCACGAAGCCGGCCTCCGGAAACACGATCAGGTTGCCGCGCCGCCGCAGTGCATGGGCGATGCGCGCCGCATTGCCGGCATGGCTGCCGGCGCTGGACGGGGCCAGCACCACCGTGCCCAGCGCATGCAGCAGCGGGCACAGCACACTCTGGATGCGGAACTGCTGGCGCACCACGAAGGCATAGCCGGGACGCGCCGGCAGCATCGCCATCAGCGCCAGGCCATCCAGAAAACTGCTGTGGTTGACCAGCAGCAGATGGCGTTGCGAAGCCGGCGGCAGCCGGTCCAGGCCATGCGCCGACAGCGGCATGCCCAGCAGCCGGAACAGCAGCCGGCAGCCGGCGCGCGCCACCGGCCGTGACCGCGCCGGCCTTCGCAGCGCAACGATTGCCGTGCCGAAGGCCAGCAAGATCAGCGCGAACGCGGCCCACGCATAAGCGCCGTACAGGCAGGCAGCCAGCCGGCCAGGCCCGCGCTGCCGTGGCAGCGTCGTAGCCCGGTCGCGGTCGGCCGCGCAGTTCACCGCCGCTCCGCAAGGAAGCTCATGCGCTGACCAGTTCGGTATGGCCAAAACCCTTGCGGTAGTCCAGCAGCGAGATCAGTCGCGGCCGTATTTCCAGCAGCAGCACCGCGCCGCTGCGGGCTGCGTCCGCCCATTGCCCGACCTGCGGAAAACGCCTGAGCAGGCAGGCGCCGGCCCGTTCGATCTCTTCCGGCTTCTCGAGGATGCGGGCGTTGGCCGCTGCCGACAGCCCCCGGATCTGGCTCCATTCTGCATACGGCGCGGTGACGGTGAACGACACCTTGTCGCAGGCGCGGATGTTGGCGGCCTTCTGGCTCTGGTGGCCCACGCCGATATAGATCGTCAGCCCGTCATGGGCATAGCTGACCGTGGTGGCCTGGGGATAACCGTCGGGCCGGATGGTGGCCAGCGCCAGGTCCTGGCACTGGTCGAGAATTTCTACGATGAAGTCGTGCGCAGCCTGTTCCATCGTCTCTCTCCTTGCGGCGTCTGCATGCCGCCTACTGGCCTACTGTGCTGGCTGCGCCGCCAGCCGCGCTTGAGATGGGTCAAGAACCGGCAGGGCGATCGCTACCTGGCGCCGGCATGCTCCAGCGGCAGCGCGGTCTTGTACTTGACCTGCTTCAGCGCGAAGCTGGAGCGGATGTTCTTGATGCCCGGAATGCGGGTCAGATGGTCGAGGATGAAGCGCTCCAGCGCCTGGATGTCGGGCACCACGATGCGCAGCAGGTAATCGGCGTCCCCGGTCATCAGGTAGACCTCCATCACCTCGTCGAAACGGCTGACTTCCTGCTCGAAGCGCGCCAGCGCGCCGGCTTCCTGCTTTTCCAGGCTGACCTGGATGAACACATTGACCTTCAGGCCCAGCGCATGCGGATCGGCCAGCGCGACATAGCGCGAAATCACGCCGCGCGCTTCCAGGCTGCGCACCCGCGCCAGGGTCGGCGAAGGCGACAGGTTGATGCGCCCGGCCAGTTCCACATTGCTCTGCGCGCTGTCTTCCTGGAGCAGGCGCAGGATGCGCAGGTCGGCGGCGTCAAGGTTGAGATCCGGCATTGCATGCTTTCAGGCTGTTGAGATGCGACATTTTATGCCGTCCCTGATGCGCGACGCAGCAATATTCGGTTCCCTATGCCGCCCAGGGAAGCGTACCTTACTGGTTCGCACAACATTTTGCAGGAGACCGCCATGGACATGCCGCCCGCCAGCCAGCTCATCACCCATACCGATGCCGATCCGGCCGAAACCGCCGAGTGGGTCGATGCCCTGGCGGCGGTGTTGCAAAGCGGCGGCCGCGAGCGCGCCCGCTTCATCCTGTCGAAACTGTCGACCGCCGCCTGGGAATGGGGCCTGCAGTGGCGCGCCGCCCGCAACACGCCCTATGTGAACACGATCCGCGCCGCCGACGAGCCGGCCTTTCCGGGCGGCGCCGACGCGCTGGCGCTGGAGAGGAAACTGGCCGGCATCATGCGCTGGAACGCGCTGGCCATGGTGGTGCGCGCCAACCGCGCCCATGCCGAGCTGGGCGGCCACATCGCCAGCTATGCCTCGGCGGCAGACCTGTTCGAAGTGGGCTTCAACCATTTCTTCCGCGCCAGGAACGGCGACTTCGGCGGCGACCTGGTGTTCTTCCAGCCGCATTCGGCGCCCGGCGTCTATGCACGCGCTTTCCTGGAAGGCGCGCTGGATGAAGCCGACCTCGGCCATTACCGGCGCGAGATCGCGGCCCGCCGCCATGGCGCGCGCGGCCTGTCGTCCTATCCGCATCCCTGGCTGATGCCGGATTTCTGGCAGTTTCCCACTGGCTCGATGGGCATCGGCCCCATCAACGCCATCTACCAGGCGCGCTTCCTGCGCTACATGGAGCACCGCAGCCTGCTGCCGGCGCAGGACCGGCGGGTCTGGGGCGTGTTCGGCGACGGCGAGATGGACGAGCCGGAATCGCTGGCGGCGCTCAGCCTGGCCGCCCGCGAAGGGCTGGACAATCTCACCTTCGTCATCAACTGCAACCTGCAGCGGCTGGACGGCCCGGTGCGCGGCAACGGCCATATCGTCGATGAACTGGAAACCCTGTTCGACGGCGCCGGCTGGAATGTGATCAAGCTCCTGTGGGGATCGGACTGGGACCCGCTGTTCGGGCGCGACACCGGCGGCGCGCTGGTAGAGGCGCTGAACCAGACCGTGGACGGCCAGCTGCAGACCTTCGCCGCCAACGACGGCGCCTACAACCGTGCCCGCTTCTTCGGCCAGAGCGCCGCGATGCAGGCGCTGGCCGCCAGCCTGACCGATGCCGAGATCGACCGCCTGCATCGCGGCGGCCACGACATGAAGAAGATCCATGCCGCCTATGCCGCCGCGGTCTCGCACCGCGGCCGGCCGACCGTGATCCTGGCCCAGACCAAGAAGGGCTTCGGCATGGGCAGCGCCGGACAGGGCCGGATGACCACCCACCAGCACAAGAAGCTGGAGGACGAGGAGCTGCTGGCCTTCCGCGACCGCTTCGACCTGCCCATCAGCGACGCCGACTGCGCCGCGCTGGCCTTCTACAAGCCGGCCGCCGACAGCCCGGAAATGCGGCACCTGCATGCCCGCCGCGCCGTGCTCGGCGGCTACCTGCCGCGCCGCCATGATCCGCGCGCCAGCCTGCCGGTGCCGGACATCGCGTCCTACGCCCGCTTCGCTCTGGAGTCGGATGGCAAGGAAATGTCGTCGACGATGGCGCTGGTGCGCATGCTGGGCGCGCTGATGAAGGATGGCGGCATCGGCAAGCGGGTGGTGCCCATCGTCGCCGACGAGGCGCGCACCTTCGGCATGGCCAGCCTGTTCCGCCAGTTCGGCATCTATTCCTCGCAGGGCCAGCTGTACGAGCCGGAGGACATCGGCTCCATCCTGTCCTACCGCGAAGCCAGGGATGGCCAGATCCTGGAGGAGGGCATCACCGAGGCCGGCGCGATTTCCTCCTGGACGGCCGCGGCCACCAGCTATTCCACGCACGGTTTGCCGATGCTGCCGTTCTACATCTATTACTCGATGTTCGGCTTCCAGCGGGTCGGCGACCTGATCTGGGCCGCGGCCGACCAGCGCGCCCGCGGCTTCCTGGTCGGCGCCACGTCCGGCCGCACCACGCTGGCCGGCGAAGGCCTGCAGCACCAGGACGGCAGCAGCCACCTGGTGGCGGCCACCATACCGAACTGCGTCGCCTATGACCCGGCCCATGCCTACGAGGTTGCGGTCATCGTGCAGGACGGTATGCGCCGCATGCTGGAAGAGGGCGAGGACGTGTTCTATTACCTGACCGTCACCAACGAAAACAATCCGCAGCCGCCGATGCCGGAAGGCGCGCGCGAGGGCATCCTGCGCGGCATGCACCGCATCGTCACGGTGGACGCGCCGCGGGCGCGGCTGCTGGCGGCAGGGCCCATCGTCAGGGAAGCGCTGGCGGCGGCCGAACTGCTGCGGGAACGTTTCGGCATCGCCGCCGAGGTATGGAGCGTGACCAGCTTCTCGGAGCTGGCCCGGGAGGCCATCGCGGTGGAGCGCGACAACCGCTGGCGCGACGAGCAGGCCGTACCTTATGTCACCCGGCAGCTGCAGGGCGATATCCCTGTGGTTGCCGCCAGCGACTACGTGAAGGCAGTGGCCGACAGCATCCGCGCCTGGGTGCCTGGGCCATATGTGACGCTGGGCACCGACGGCTTCGGCCGCAGCGATACCCGGGCCGCGCTGCGCGACCATTTCGAGGTGAGCGCTGCCTGGATCGCTTTTGCAACTATCGAGAAGCTGCTCGCCAACGCGGAGGAACGACGCGCCGCTGCCGCGGCGCTTGGCATCGCCTCCAGCTGAAGGGGTTGGTGCCACGGGTTGACCGGATCGGGGTGCGTTCGGGAAGTTGCGCATCTCTTTCCTTTCATGCCCCCTTGTACGGTTGCCAACATGGCCCCAGATGGCGCCTGTGCCGCCGACGCTTGACGGGCGGCTGGTCCACCAACTCAAGGAGCATGACCATGACCCCGCAGGAACATGAAAAGCTGCAACAGTTCTTAAGCCAGTTGAACCAGGCCGGCGGCGTGCAGCGCGACCCCGAAGCCGACGCAATGATCAACGCCGCGGTATCGCGCCAGCCCGACGCAGCCTACCTGCTGGTGCAGCGCACGCTGCTGCAGGACCAGGCGCTCGAAACCGCGCAGGCCCGCATCGCCGAGCTGGAGCGACAGGCGCAGGCGGCGCGGCCGGCATCGTCCGGCAGCTTCCTCGGCGGCGCCGACACCTGGGGCAACAGCGCCCGCAGCGCCCCCGCGCCCGCCGGCGCCACTCCCGAGCGCGCATCGACCCTCGACGCCAATCCGTATCCACAAGGCGGGCAGGGCGCCTATCCGCAAGCCGGGCAGGGCGCCTATCCGCAAGGCCAGGTCCCATACCCTGGCCAGCGCCAGGGCGGCTGGTCCCGGTTCGGTGGCGGCATGGGAGGCGGAGGCGGCAGCTTCCTGGGCACCATGGCGGCCACCGCGGCAGGCGTGGCGGGCGGCGCTTTTCTGTTTCAGGGCCTGGGTAACCTGCTCAACAGCCATCATGGCAACGACGCCGGCCAGCAGCATGGCCTGACCTCGGACGCCGGCGCGGGCCAGACTTCCGCCGCCGACAACAGCCTGGCGCAGGACGCGGGCCTGAACGACATCAGCGCGACGCCGGCGCCGGCGCAGGAAGCACAGGACTATGGCGTGGCGGACGATAACGTCGCCTTCGATGACGGCGGCATGTCCGACGATTTCGGCGGCGGCGATGATTCAATGATCTAGTCCCGCTGCGGTCGCTGCCGGAAGTTGGCGACGCACCCGTGCCTGATGCTGTTGCACCATGCGTCGCATTTTGCGTTAGGGTGATGCCTTCGCCAACTTCCGGAGCACCCAAGCTATGAACACCCGCATCAAGGCCATTGCCTTCGACGTATTCGGCACCGTGGTCGACTGGCATGGCGGCATCAGCGCCGAGGCCGCCGCAGTCGCGGAACGACATGGCATAGCCGGCGACTGGGACCGCTTTGCCGCCGACTGGCGCGCCGGCTATCCGCTCGCGATGAACCGGGTGCGCAACGGAGAACTGCCCTGGACCCGCATCGACGGCCTGCACCGTCTGATCCTCGACGAAGTCGCACCGCGCCACGGCCTCGACGCCATTCCCAGGGCCGAGCTCGATGAGCTGAACCTGGCCTGGCACCGCCTGCCAGCCTGGCCGGATTCGGTGCAGGGCCTTGCCCTGCTCAAGAGCGCCTACACCATCACCACGCTCTCCAATGGCAACTTCTCGCTGTTGACGGACATGGCCAAGCGCGCCGGCCTGCCCTGGGACTGCGTGATTTCGGCCGAGCTGTTCCACCACTACAAGCCTGACCCGGAAACCTACCTGGGCTGCGCCGACCTGCTCGGCATCGCCCCCAACGAGCTGATGCTGGCCGCCTGCCATCCGGAAGACCTGCGTGCGGCCAGGGAGCACGGGCTGCGCACCGCTTATGTCACCCGTCCGCATGAGCATGGCAGAGAGGCTCGGCTGCCCAGGGTGGCTGACGGCGAGTTCGATTTCCTTGCGAACGACATCATTGACCTGGCTCGGCAATTGACCTGAACGTCATCCGCGCCGCGTTGATCCGGTGGACTGCAACTTCGCCAAAGCGTGGAAACATCTTTGCGAGATAGGCGAACTAAACGCCGATGCAGGCGCCGGCCAGCGCCTGCATCGGCAGATCAGTTATTAATGCGCCATGTACTTAGCATCGAGGAAAATTCCCTTCCATTACCATCCTGGCTGAGTAGCTGCGCACCATCAAGCCAGGTGTTTTTCATGTAAAGCCCCTGAGCGTCGCAGTGCGAAACGAACGTGTTCAATTCACAGGGCACCTTCGCCTGCCGCGTATCCGGCGGCAGAGCAAGACTGTCAACGAAATCCACGTAGGGCGGTATGCTCTCCGGCGTTATCCGCCTTCCCAGCACGCGGATCGACATTGGAGCAAGAGGCGGCGTGTAGGGGGGCGGTGCAATTGTCGACCATGCATAGGACGTGGACCGCAGATCTTGCAGTGGGAAAAACAGGCTTTTGACAGGGTCAGGTGCAGTTGGCTCGGGCAGAAGGGGATCGAGGCCTTTTAACGCAAGCGTGTATGCCCTGAGAGGCGATACCAAACCGCTTTCACTCAGTTCCTGCAATGACATTGCCCTGGCCCTGGTTCTGACAGTCTGTCTTGCGACGGGGCTACCACTCATTTTTGTAAAGTATTCCATCGTCCATATGCCGCGTGACGGGTAGGAAGCGATGATCTCGTCAGACTCGGTCTGCTGCAGCAATTGGAGGTCGCGCTCCCCGGTATAGGTCACTTTGTCGGCCGATCCGATGCCGCCGAAGGCGAAGTCAACTGCCGTGATTACGTTGAGCCGCACAAAAGCCGAACTGGAGTCTGCTATCGTGCCATCGGCGTTTTTCTCAGGAACGAAATTACGGTCCAGTTTGGGAAGTGTCATGGAACTGCTACCGCGGACCAGTGAATACTTGGTGCCGCGCGGCGATGTCACATCGACGCGAACGATGTTTTCATCATTGATTTCCTGGACCGGCACTTTGATGTCATAGCCCGTGCTGATCAAGGCGGGAAGTGCGCCGTCCATGTAGCTACGCAATTCGGCCATGGGATTCACGCTTCCCGCGAACCGGTACTGGTCCCCGATGAGCCGCAGCTTGCCGTCGGGGCCCATGGTGGCGACCGATTCTTCGCGACGTGGTGTCAGGTCCCTGCTGAGGGAAGCAAAGCTGAACACGATATCGCCGTTATCCCGCTTGTATTCGAATGTGCCTTGGACAAAGCTGGCGCCTGTGCCACTTTCGAGAAACAGCCCTGGAAACGCGCCGCCCGGCCCGACGGCGGCGCCGGAATGCCGGTAGGTCGTCGGGTCGTTATTGGAAAAGAGCGCCCGGCACTGTGCAGCAGTGACGGTGGTGGTCTCGTAATTGGCACGGGCTTTGAGCGGTAACGCAAAACAGGCAGTCATGCGTTCGAGGAGATCGGCGACCTGGGGACTGGTGCCGGGTGCCGGAAGGCTAGCTGTGGTGATGGGCTGGCCATTAATCTCCGTCGGCGTGATTCCGTTTTGCGCCAGGATAAGGGCGAGCGGCATCGCATTGGTAAAACGGATCACCGGCAACTGCTGACCATTACCATTGTCGGTGGTTTTGACGGTGATTTCGATGGTGCTGGTGTCCTTGTTGCTGGTAATCGATATACCGAGCGCGTCCAGCACCTGGTCGGGCCCGGTGCCGTCGGCAGGCGCGGACCCGCTGCGTATAGCCGCGATGTCGGCCTTGAGGGCCGTCAAAAGCGGCGCAATTACAGCTTCCGCTTCCTTCCATTTGGTGAGAAGCGCCTTCGCGTCGAAGGTTACCTTGCCGCTGGCAAGGTCCGCAGCCAGCGTGGACGGGCTGCCCGTTACCGACACCAGCGCGGCGACAAGGTTGCTGAGCGTGTTCACATTGACGGTCGTGCTGGTCTTTGTATCGGCCAGGGCTACAAGCATGTCCTTGCCGGCAACGGGATTCTCGCGCGTGGCCTGAACGACCAGTGGCCCGCCGTAGAGTGGATTGACATTGAGCCTGAAAAATCCGGCTGCATCGGTCTTGCCAGAGCCGACGGTATTGCCTTTGCGGTCAATAATGGCGACTGCCGCGTTGGCGAGTGGCGCCCCGGTGGCCGCCACCCCGCTGATGACGATGTCATTACTTGCAGGCGGGGTGGACGGCACCGCGGTTCCAGGCGGGACCGAGGCCACATCACTGGACGAAGACGAGGATCCCCCACATCCGGCGATGGCTATCGCTATACAGACCGCTGCGGCGAAGAGCGAATGTTTGCCTGCTTTGTACACCGTGCACCTCCCATTGTTAAACCTGTCGGAAAAGAAGCCGGGACCGATAATGCGCTGGCATCCGGTCCAGGGCCTTGTCGTGCCAGTCAATTTCTGTCTTCGCAAGGAAACGGTGAAGGAGTGAGCAGCGCGTCGCTGGTGGGGCAGCTCAGATCATCGTTACCTGAAGTTCGGTAACAGAACGCGCTTTGGAGTTCTTGCTTCTGGCCGGCAGGCGCGTACGGGGAGGTGTGTATCGCCGAGGGAGAAGCCGGGAGATACCGCTTCCCTTTGAAGGGTTCGCGCGTGGGCTTGCATTATCGAAGGTCAGTACAAGGAATGGCGCAGGCAAAATAGGCAGCGCCGACATCGCTGCGGCTTGCGGTCGGTAACCATTGAGAACGCATGCATCCTATCCCGTCAGGCGCCACCTTTTTTACCAATGGCAGAAACCTGTGCCGCAGAATGGAAGTGGCGACCGCACTGGAGAAAGGAGAAGGCTGCGCCGCTTATTCCTGTGGCGGCTACGCCCGAAGAGGGCTTGGATTTGCGGCCACCATCAGACCGGCCTGGTTTTCGGCCGCTTCGCTTCGCGGCGCAGTATCGACGGGCTTTCTAGCGCCGGTTCTGCTTCATCGCGGACTGGATCTCGCGCTGGGTATCGCGCAGCCGCTCGGTCTCGCGCTTGTCGTGCTGCTTCTTGCCCTTGGCCAGGCCGACCTCGCACTTGATGCGCCCCTTGGAGAAGTGCAAATTCAGCGGCACCAGCGTGTAGCCGGCACGCTCCACCTTGCCGATCAGCTTGCTGATTTCCGCCGAATGCAGCAGAAGCTTGCGGGTGCGCACCGCATCCGGGCTGATATGGGTGGAAGCTGTGGGAAGGGGACTGATGTGCGAGCCGAACAGGAACAATTCGGCCTTGCGCACAACCACATAGGCTTCCTTCAGATTGACCCGGCCGGCGCGGATGGACTTGACTTCCCAGCCTTCCAGCACCATGCCGGCTTCGAAGCGTTCTTCGATGAAGTAGTCGTGAAAGGCTTTTTTATTGTCTGCGATGCTCATCAGGGGGAAGTGGTGGCGGTCGGTTAGAATTTCAACCTTCGCATTTTATCAAACGGTTCACAGTCAATGGCAGTCGTACACAAGTCCGTATTGGTCGGCTACAGCGCCGAGCAGATGTTCGCCCTGGTCGACCGGGTCGAGGATTATCCGAAATTCCTGCCCTGGTGCGGCGGCGTCGAGGTCCGGAATCGCGAGGGCAATATCCTGGTGGCCACGCTGAAGATCAATTATCACGGCGTCAAGCAGAGCTTCACCACCGAGAATACCAACACCCCGCCCACCCAGATGGTGATGCGTTTCGTCGACGGGCCTTTCAAGCAATTCGAAGGCACCTGGACCTTCAAGCCGCTGCGCGCTGACGCCTGCCGCATCGACTTCAACCTGCACTACGAGTTTTCCAGCCGCATCCTGGAGCAGATCATCGGCCCGGTGTTCAACATGATCGCCAATAGCTTCGTCGATTCCTTCACCAAGCGCGCGGACGTGGTGTATGGCTGAGATCCGGGTGCAGGTCTGCCATCCGCTGCCGCAGGCGCCGCAGCTGCGTGATTTGACGCTGAATGAAGGCAGCACCGTGCGCGACGCAGTGGTCGCCAGCGGGCTGCTGCCGCAGTTCGACCCCGACCACTGCCCGGTGGGGATCTTCGGCAAGAAAAAGGCGCCGGAGACCGTGCTGCGCGATGGCGACCGGGTGGAAATCTACCGGCCCCTGGTGGCCGACCCCAAGGATGCGCGGCGTCGGC
This sequence comes from Noviherbaspirillum soli, assembly GCF_015352955.1. Taxonomy (GTDB): domain Bacteria; phylum Pseudomonadota; class Gammaproteobacteria; order Burkholderiales; family Burkholderiaceae_D; genus Noviherbaspirillum_A; species Noviherbaspirillum_A soli. The sequence continues at coordinate 310,190 of NZ_JACYOX010000001.1, read as the reverse complement.
GCGCAGTGAAGAAGGAACGCGCCGCCTGACTTCGCCCGCAAGCGCGGCCATGGCGTGCTGCCGGCTCTTGGCGGTTTGCCGTCAGCCGCCGCTGCGGCACTGCTCCAGCACGCGCTGCACCCGGCTTGTTTCCTCGGCCCGCTGGGCGTCCGTCAGGTAGCTGCGCTCGCCATTGGTGTCGGTGCGCGCGATCCGTCCGCCATTGGCCAGCGCCCGGCCGTAAGCGCGCGCCTGTTCGCAATTGCGGTTCTTTTCCTTTTCCAGCGCTGCCTGATCGCTTTCCTTCTGTTCGCGCTCGGCGCGCTCCAGGCGGCGTTTTTCAAAGTCGGCATTGCGCTCCGCCAGGGTCGGCCCGCTGGGCGCAGCCGCTGGCGTGGCAGCCGGAGCCGCGGCGCGGGCGCCAGGAGCTTGCAGGATGCGGCTGGCCGGCGTGCCGGCCGGCGGTGGCTGGTCGGAATACTGCTTGACGCCTTTCTCGTCGAGCCAGACATGCTGGGCCAGTGCCGGCAGGGCGGCGAATGCGAGCAGGCAGGCGAGCCTGCGCAATGTCGTGGCGGCCATGGTAAGTCCTTTAATTAGTGATCAAAGGCAACGATTTCCTCATGCTTTGCCGGATGTGTCAACCGAAAGCGCCTCCTTGTGACAGTTTCCAACGGGCTTTCCGGGCGTCGATTTCTGTATAATTCGCTTTTGCGCCTACAGGAATCGCCATGCGTCTACTTCAAAAAGCACTCACTTTCGACGACGTGCTGCTCGTACCCGCCTATTCAGACATCCTCCCCAAGGACACTTCCCTCAAAACCCGCCTGACCCGCAATATCTCGCTGTCAATCCCGCTGGTGTCGGCGGCGATGGATACCGTGACCGAAGCGCGTCTGGCGATTGCGATGGCGCAGGAAGGCGGCATCGGCATCATTCACAAGAATCTGACCGCCAGGGAGCAGGCGCGTGAAGTCGCCAAGGTCAAGCGCTTCGAGTCCGGCGTGGTGCGCGATCCGATCACCATCCCGCCCGACATGAAGATCCGCGATGTGATCGCGCTGTCGCAACAGCACGGCATCAGCGGCTTCCCGGTGGTGGAAGGCAGGAAGGTGGTCGGCATCATCACCAACCGCGACCTGCGCTTTGAAGAGGAACTGAACGCCGAAGCGCGCGCGAAGATGACGCCGCGCGAGAAGCTGGTCACCGTGCGCGACGGCGCCGAACTGTCCGAGGCCAAGCGCCTGATGAACAAGCACAGGCTGGAGCGGGTGGTGGTGGTCGACGATGCCTTCGAACTGCGCGGCCTGATCACGGTCAAGGACATCCAGAAGTCGACCGAGCATCCGCTGGCATCCAAGGACGAGCATGGCAAGCTGCGCGTGGGCGCGGCGGTCGGCGTCGGCGCCGACAACGAAGAGCGCATCGATTTGCTGGTCAAGGCCGGCGTCGACGTGATCGTGGTCGACACCGCGCATGGCCATTCCAAGGGCGTGCTGGACCGTGTGCGCTGGGTCAAGACCAACTACCCGCAGGTGGAAGTCATCGGCGGCAACATTGCCACCGCCGCTGCCGCACGGGCCCTGCTGGAGCATGGCGCCGATGGCGTGAAGGTCGGCATCGGTCCCGGCTCGATCTGCACCACCCGCATCGTCGCCGGCGTGGGCGTGCCGCAGATTACCGCTATTTCCAATGTTTCCGAAGCGCTGGCCGGCACCGGCGTGCCCTGCATCGCCGACGGCGGCATCCGTTTCTCGGGCGATATCTCCAAGGCCCTGGCCGCTGGCGCATCCAGCGTGATGATGGGCAGCATGTTCGCCGGCACCGAGGAAGCGCCGGGCGAAGTGATCCTGTTCCAGGGCCGCAGCTACAAGTCCTATCGCGGCATGGGCAGCCTGGGCGCGATGTCCGACGGTTCGGCCGACCGCTACTTCCAGGACGCGGCCAACAATGCCGACAAGTTCGTGCCGGAAGGCATCGAAGGCCGGGTGCCCTACAAGGGCAGCGTGATCGCCATCCTGTACCAGCTGGTCGGCGGCGTGCGCTCGTCGATGGGCTACTGCGGCTGCGCCACCATCGACGAACTGCGCGAGAAGGCCGAGTTCGTCGAGATCACGTCGGCCGGCATGCGCGAGTCGCATGTGCATGACGTGCAGATCACCAAGGAAGCGCCGAACTACCGCGCCGAGTAAGCGCGAGCGTCATTCATGCACGGCCGCCGGTTTGCGCCGGCGGCCGGTTTCCATTCAAGTCGTTCTTTTTCATCCTCCCCCGCCATGCATTCAAAAATTCTCATCCTGGATTTCGGATCCCAAGTCACCCAGCTGATCGCCCGTCGCGTGCGCGACAGCGGCGTGTTCTCCGAGGTCTTTCCGTATGACGTCAGCGACGATTTCGTGCGTGGCTACGGCGCCGCCGGCGTCATCCTGTCCGGCGGCCCGAGCTCGGTGACCGAAGGCGATACGCCGCGGGTGCCGGCGGCCGTGTTCGAACTGGGCGTGCCGGTGCTGGGCATTTGCTACGGCATGCAGGCCATGGCCGAGCAGCTGGGCGGCAAGGTCGAGAACGGCACCGTGCGTGAATTCGGCTATGCCGAGGTACGCGCGCGCGGCCATACGGCGCTGTTGAACGGCATTGTCGACTTCGTCACCCCGGAGGGCCACGGCATGCTGAAGGTGTGGATGAGCCATGGCGACAAGGTGCTGGAAATGCCGCCCGGCTTCAAGCTGATGGCGTCCACCGACAACTGCCCGGTGGCCGGCATGGCCGACGAGGACCGCCGCATGTATGCGGTGCAGTTCCATCCGGAAGTCACCCATACGATGCAGGGCAAGGCCATCCTGTCGCGCTTCGTGCACGAGATCTGCGGCTGCAAGGCCGACTGGAACATGCCCGACTACATCGCCGAAGCGGTGGAAAAGATCCGCGCCCAGGTCGGCACGGAGGAAGTGATCCTCGGCCTGTCCGGCGGCGTCGACAGCAGCGTGGCCGCGGCGCTGATCCATCGCGCCATCGGCGACCAGCTGACCTGCGTCTTCGTCGACCATGGCCTGCTGCGCCTGAATGAAGGCCAGATGGTGATGGACATGTTTGGCAAGAATCTCGGCGTGAAGGTGATCCGCGTCGACGCCACCGACCAGTTCATGGGCAAGCTGGCCGGCGTGACCGATCCGGAAGCCAAGCGCAAGATCATCGGCGCCGAGTTCGTCGAGGTATTCCAGCAGGAGGCGGGCAGGCTGTCGAACGCGAAGTGGCTGGCCCAGGGAACCATCTATCCGGACGTGATCGAGAGCGCCGGCAAGGGCAAGAAGGGCGCGCATACGATCAAGAGCCATCACAACGTGGGCGGCCTTCCGGAAACCCTGAACCTGAAACTGCTGGAGCCGCTGCGCGAACTGTTCAAGGACGAGGTGCGTGAACTCGGCGTGGCGCTGGGCCTGCCGCATGACATGGTGTACCGCCACCCTTTCCCCGGCCCCGGCCTGGGCGTGCGCATCCTGGGCGAGGTGAAGAAGGAATACGCCGACCTGCTGCGCCGGGCCGATGCGATCTTCATCGAGGAACTGCGCAACACCGCCATTCCACTGCCGGCGGAACTGGGCGAGGGCCGCGAGGTGGGCATGTTCCACAAGAACTGGTATGACGCCACCAGCCAGGCGTTTGCCGTCTTCCTGCCGGTGAAGTCGGTTGGCGTGATGGGCGACGGCCGCACCTATGAGTACGTGGTGGCGTTGCGCGCGGTGCAGACCCAGGATTTCATGACCGCGCACTGGGCGCATCTGCCGCATGAACTGCTGGGCCGGGTCTCGAACCGCATCATCAACGAGGTGCGGGGCATCAACCGGGTGGTGTACGACATTTCGGGCAAGCCGCCGGCCACCATCGAGTGGGAATAGTCGCCGCGCTTTCATGACGGCTTCGCCGCGGGCATTCGGCTACCTCCCGGATTGCAGCCGGATCGCCTGCGGCGCCTTCAACGACGGATTGCACAAAGAGATCGCGCCGGGCGAGCACGCATGTATCGACAACGTTTTTCCTTCCCGTCCTTCCTGCCAGCGCTGCTGTGCCTGATCCTGGGTCTGCTGGCCACCGCCGCGCTGCATTCCTGGACGCGTGACCAGGAGCAAGCGATGGAGCAGCTGATCTTCGATCGCCGCGCCAGTTTCCGCATCCTGACAGTACGCCAGGGCCTGGAAGAAGTGATGGAAACGATCGAGGACGTGAACCGGGTATTTGCGACTTTCGGACCGATAAGCCAGGCGCAGTTTCATGCCTTTGTCGGACCGCTGGCCCAGACGCGTCCCTTCTTCAATTCCATATCCTTCCTGCGGCTGGTGCCCCACGCCGAGCGCGCGGCCTACGAGTCGCGGATGCGCATCACCCATCCCGACTTTGAAATCAGCGACCTGAAGGATGGCAAGCCGGTACGGGCCGCTGACCGCGACCAGTATCTGGTGGTGGAATACCTGGAACCTGGCACCATCAATGGCCTGGCCGGGACCGGTTTCGACGCGCTGATGGAACCCAGCATCAGCCAGGCCGTGCAGCGGGCAACGGAAACCGGCGAGGCTTCCGCCACAGCGGCATTGCGCTACCTGTTCGTGCCGCCGTCGCCACCGCGCCTGGCCGTGGTCAAGGCGATCTACCGCGAAGGCATGCCGCTCGACACACCCGAGGCGCGGCGTGCCGCTGTCTACGGCTACACCGGCCTGGGCATGCCTATCGGCAAGCTGATCCAAAAAATCCTGGACGACTCCGGCCTCGGGCCCATGAATGGCATGGACATGGCGGTCTACGTCGGTCATGGAAGCGCCCAGGCCCTGGCATTTCAATATGGCGAGAATATGGAAAAGCGCACGGATGCCACTGTGCGTACAGCTTCGCAGTCATTTCCGATCGGTGGCGTCACCTGGCGTGTGGACGTGCGTGGCGCTGATATACGCAGCGGTGGCCAGGTTGGATCCTGGCTGGTCGCCCTGTTCGGCATCCTCAGCAGCGTCATGGCGGCCGTCTATTTGCGTACGCAAGGTTCGCGGACACGGCATATTCACCAACTGGTCGAGGAGCGTACAGCGGCACTGCATGCTGCCAACACGCAACTGAGCATGGACATTGCCGCACGGGAGCGGGTGGAAGGCGTTCTGCGCCGTACCGAACGCAGCCTCAAGAATGCGCAGCGGATCGCGCACGTGGGCAGCTGGGAAATGGATGTGGCGAACGGCTGGCAGCAGTGGTCGGATGAATGCTTCCGGATCTTCGGCATGGAACCGGAGGTGGACAATGTGCCGGTCCTGTCCCGCTTGCCAGGCAGCACGCAGGCAATGTGGCGCAGCTTCCTGGCAGACGTGCTTGACGGCGCGTACCACGCCTGCGAGATGGTAATTACCCGGCCGGACGGCACTGTCCGCCATGTGATGCTGCATGCCGAGGTCGCCGAAGGACAGGCCGCTTCGGGACGCACGATTGTCGGCACGGTGCTCGACATCAGTGAATTCAAGCAGGTCGAGACCGAGTTGCGGCGTTCGCAAAAATCGCTGCGCGAGCTGGGCGGTCATCAGGAACGCATCAAGGAAAACGAGCGCCAGCGGATTGCGCGCGAGATCCACGACGAACTGGGCGGCGTGCTGACCGGCATCAAGGCTTATGTGTCGGTGGCCAGCAGCCGCGTTGGCAGCGATGCGCAGGCTGCGCCGTTACTGGCAGAAGCCATGGCGCAGGCGGACGCCGCCCTGGACACCGTCAGACGCGTGATCGCCGACCTGCGGCCGAGTGTGCTCGACCAGCTTGGCGTGTGGGAAGCCATCGAATGGCAGGCCAGCCAGCTCGAAGCCCAGACCGGAGTGCATTGCCACTGCGTGATCGCGCCGGATCTTCCCGTCATCGGCGCGGACGCCGGGGCAATGCTGTTTCGCATTGCCCAGGAAGCGCTGACCAATGTGGCCAGGCACGCCCAGGCGACCGTGGTTGACATTACGGTCCGGCTGGACCATGAGCAATTGCTCCTCGATATCGAGGATGACGGCACGGCGATCCCGCCCGAGCGGCTGCTGGCGACCGAGTCCTGGGGGCTGCGGGGCATGCAGGAACGCGCGCTCTATCTCGGCGGCACCCTGAGCATAGGGAAGGGTGCCAAGCAAGGAACCTTGGTATCTCTACGCTTGCCACTATCGGTGAAGTTAGCTGCAATTAACTAGGAGTTGAAGGCAATCTATAGGCCATTAGTTACATGTGTAGTTGATCGACTACGCAAAAATCATCGTTCGCCGATAGCGTGTCACTGGACAGTTCAGGATACTTCGTCTGTCGCATTGATTTCTTCAATGCAAAACGCAGTACAGCACTTTTCTGTCAGGAGGACCTCTATGCCAACGAACCAGCAAGAAACCGCCATCCAGGCAGGCCTGTGGTTTTCAATCAAGATCGATGCAGACGAATTCATCGCACTGCTGTCCGCGGAAGCGCTGGAAAAGCACTTTCTGCCCAAGGATGCCCAGCTCGAACCGCGCAGCGCCTATCGGCGCAACCGCAAGCTGATCGACGCCGTGGCGCGCCGCAAATTTCTTGAAGGATGCCCGCGGCCGATCACCGTGGATGCTTCCGATTTCAACGCCGCACAATAAAGCATGCATCATGCGCGGCCCCGGCCGCGCGCAGTCAGTTCGATCACCATGTCCGGCGCTGCCAGAAACAGGCGGTCGTGTGGCGCCGGTGTTACCGGATGGCCGCCGGTGAAGGCGCCGAAGGACGGCAGCATTCCGCCTTCCGGGCCGAACAGGAAACACGGCAGGCGCAGCGCGTCGCCCCGTGCGGCGAGCCGGTAGACTGGATGCACATGGCCCGCCAGCACGTAGCCATCCGGATGCGGCTGCGGATGATGAGCAAAGACCAGGGGCCCGATCCGGTAGGGTTCGTCGACCACCGTGATGGCCAGGCTGGATGGCGGATCGCCGGCGTGGCTGTCATGGTTGCCCCGCACCAGCGTCAGCGCCAGATGGCTGTGCCGCTTGCGCCAGGCGTGCAGCGCGGCCATGGTGGCATGGGCATGGGCATGGCGGGCATGCAGGAAGTCTCCCAGGAACAGGATGGTCGTTGCGCCGGTTGCGGCCGCCAGCGTGGTCAGCATGTCCAGGTTTTCCGTCGTGGTGCCGCGCGGCACCGGTACACCCTGGGCGCGGAACGATGCCGCCTTGCCGAAATGGATGTCGGCAATCACCAGCATCGCCTGCGTGGGCCAGAACAGCGCTCGCTGCGGGAGCAGCGTCAGCACTTCGCCCGCTGCCTCGATCTCCACCGCGCCCGCCATCATCTGCGTCGCTCCGGCAGCGTGGCGGCGTTTTCCAGTTCGCGCACCATGCGGGCCACGCGGTCCGACAGCTTTTCCGTGCTCAGCTTTTCCCGGAAGCGTTCCACCATCAGCGGAAAGCCGAATGGCGTCGCGCGCGGCACCGCATGCCAGGCCAGTGCGCGGCCACGCAGTTCGGCCAGCGTGTCGCGCAGGCGGCCCAGTTCCAGTTCCTGCTCCAGCACCTCGCGCTGCGCCTGGGTCAGCAGCAGGTTGCCGGGATCGTGCTTCCTGAAGACCTCATAAAACAGGCTGGAAGACGCCTGCAGCTGCCGGTTGCTCTTGCGCTGGCCCGGATAGCCCTGGAACAGCAGGCCGGCGATACGGGCGATTTCCCGGAAGCGGCGCTGCGACAGCTCGGCCGCGTTCAGGCTGGCCAGCACGTCTTCCAGCAGATGGTCTTCCGCCAGCAGCCGGTGCATCGGCGCCGAAGGGCGCAGCAGCAGGGTTTCATAGTCGATGGCGTCGGCGCAGAGCAGTTCCAGGCCATAGTCATTCACGGCAATCGAAAACGTGGCGCTCTGCTGGCGTGCGATGCGCCAGGCCAGCAGCGAGGCCAGGCCCAGATGCACAGAGCGGCCGGCGAACGGGTAGAGGAACAGGTGCCAGCCTTCGCGGCTCTTCAGCGACTCGGCCACCAGCGTGCGCGCCGTGGGCAGCGCGGAGCAGCGCCGCTGCAGTTCCAGCAGGGACTGGATGGCCTGCATTTCGGGGCCGGCGAACTCTGCATGGTCGGCTTCTTCCAGGCAGGCGAGCGCAGCATGCGCCAGTTCCGACGACATCGGCAGCTTGCCGCCCTGCCAGCGCGGCACCGCGCCCTTGCGGCCGCTGGCCTTGCGCACATAAGCCGTCATTTCATGGATGCGGATGAATTCCAGCATGCGCCCGCCGAACAGGAAGTGGTCGCCCTTGGCCAGCCTTGAAATGAAGGATTCATCCACCGAGCCTATGGTGGCGCCGGACAGGAATTTGACCTGGATGGACGCATCCGACACGATGGTGCCGATGTTCATGCGGTGGCGCCGCGCCAGCGTGGCGTCCGGCACCCGGTAGACGCCTTCCTCATCCGGCAACACCCGCCGGTATTCGGGATAGACCGCCAGGCTCTGGCCGCCGCGGGCGACGAAATCCAGCGCCCATTGCCATTCCTCCGGCGTCAGTTCGCGATAGGACCAGGCCTGCCTGACTTCCCCGTACAGTTCGTCCGGGCGGAAACCGCCGCCCAGCGCCATCGTCACCAGGTGTTGCACCAGCACGTCCAGCGGCTTGTTCGGCGGGATGCGGGCTTCCACCGAGCGCGCCGCCAGGGCGCGCCTCGCGCCGGCGGCCTCCAGCAGTTCCAGGCTGTTGGTCGGCACCAGCGTGACCCGGGAGCGCCGGCCGGGCGCATGGCCGCTGCGCCCGGCCCGCTGCAGCAGCCGGGCGATGCCCTTGCAGCTGCCGATCTGCAGCACGCGTTCCACCGGCGCGAAGTCCACCCCCAGGTCCAGGCTGGAGGTGCAGACCACGGCCTTCAGGCTGCCGTCCTTGATGCTCATCTCCACCCAGTCGCGCACGGCCTTGTCGAGCGAGCCGTGATGCAGCGCGATCAGGCCGGCCCAGTCCGGGCGTTCTGCCAGCAGGCTCTGGTACCACAGTTCGGACTGGGCGCGGGTATTGGTGAACACCAGGGTGGACGCGCTCTGCTCGATTTCCCGCACCACGGCCGGCAGCATCACGGTGCCGAGATGCCCTGCCCACGGGAAGCGGCCGGTTGCCGGCGGCAGCAGGGTGTCGACCAGGATGTCCTTGTCGTCAACGCCTTCCACCAGCGTTCCCTGGCCCGGCCCGAGCAGGGCGTCCTGGGCCTGCTGAAGGTTGCCTATCGTGGCCGACAGGCCCCAGACCAGCAGTTCGGGACGCCACAGGCGCAGCCGGGCCAGCGCCAGCTGGGTCTGCACGCCGCGCTTGCTGCCCAGCAGCTCATGCCATTCGTCGACGATCACGGCGTCGAGATGGCGGAAGCGGTCGCGGGCGTCCGCCGCCGAGAGCAGCAGGGTCAGGCTTTCCGGCGTGGTGACCAGGAGCGAGGGCAGGCTCCTGACCTGGCGCGCCCGCTCGGCCGAGCCGGTGTCGCCGGTGCGCAGGCCGCCGCTCCAGCCCGGCAGCAGATCGGACGCCGGCGCCTGCAGCGCCTTCATGGTGTCGGCGGCCAGGGCGCGCATCGGCGTAATCCACAGCACCCGCGCGCCCTTGCCGGGCGCCGCCTGGCCGCGCATGCCGCGCAGCAGGGCGCCCATCCACAGCGCGTAGGTCTTGCCGGCGCCGGTGGCGGCATGCAGCAGTCCGCTGCGCCCTTCGGCGAAGGCTTGCCAGACCTGGCGCTGGAACGGGAAAGGCGTCCAGCCGCGCCCGGCGAACCAGGCCTCGACCGCCTGCTCCGGCGTCAGCTTCGCGTTGCGCTCGGACTTCACGGCAGCATGCCCTGCAATGTGGCCAGGGTGTCCGCCTCCTCGATCTTCTTGTCATCGCGGATGCGCAGCATGCGCGGGAAGCGCACCGCGATGCCGGCCTTGTGCCGGCTGGAGCGGGCGATGCCTTCAAAGCCGATCTCGAACACCATGGTCGGCCGCACGCTGCGCACCGGACCGAACTTTTCCACGGTGGTGCGCCGGATCGCGGCATCGATCTTGCCGATCTCGGCATCGGTCAGGCCGGAATAGGCCTTGGTGAACGGCACCAGCCGGCGTCCCCCTTCGGGGTCGTCGTCCCAGACCGCAAAGGTGTAGTCGGTGTAGAGCGAGGCGCGGCGGCCATGGCCGGCCTGGGCATAGATCAGCACCGCGTCCACGCTGTAGGGGTCGATCTTCCATTTCCACCAGGTGCCGACATCGCGAGTACGGCCCACGCCGTACTGGGCGTCCATGCCTTTGAGCATCATGCCTTCCACCGCGCGCGAGCGCGACGATTCCCGCAGTTGCGCCAGTTGCTCCCAGCCGGTCGCCTCGATCAGCGGCGACAGCACCAGCTGCGGGCAATCGGCTTGCGCCACCACCGCCTCCAGCCGCCGCCGGCGTTCCCGCTGCGGCAGCCGGCGCAGGTCCTCGCCATCCTGTTCCAAGAGGTCATAGGCGATCAGCGCAGCCGGCAATTCCTGCAGCATCTTCGCCGAGAGGGTCTTGCGGCCGATGCGCTTCTGCAGGTCGGCGAACAGGGCCGGCTTGCCCTGCTGCCAGATCACCACTTCGCCATCGACCACGGTGCCGTCCGGCAGCGGCACGGCGCTGATTTCCGGGAAGCGGTCGGTGATCAGGTCTTCGCCGCGCGACCACAGCCAGCTCTGGCCGCTGCGGCGCACCAGCTGGGCGCGGATGCCGTCGTACTTCCATTCGGCCAGCCAGTTGCCGATGTCGCCCAGGGTTTCCGGGCCGACCTGCAGCGCATGCGCCAGGAAGAAGGGATAGGGCTGGCCGCCGCGCAGCTGGTGCTCGAATTCCGACTGCGGCGCTATCAGCTGCGCATAGCGATCGGCATTGGGCTGAACCCGGCCATCGACCCAGCCCATCAGCCGCTGGGCGACCAGCTTGGCATCGATGCCGGCGACTTCGCCCAGGGCGCGCGTGACCAGCAGGCGCGACACGCCTACCCGGAAACCGCCGCCGATCAGCTTCATCAGGAGGAAGCGCTCGCGCCAGTTGGTCTCGTCCCAGATCGCGAACAGCGCGGCGCGTATGCGTTCGGGCGTTGCGCCGCGCAGCGGCAGGATGCGCTCCTCCATCCAGACCGACAGGCCGACATCGCTCTCCGTGCCTGGCGGCGGCAGGATATGGGCGATGGTCTCGGCCAGGTCGCCCACCGCGTCATAGCATTCGTCGAACAGCCAGTCGTCCAGCGCGGCCCGTTCTATCGTGTACTGGCGCAGCAGCCTGGTTGGCACCACCTGCCGTGGCTTGCCTCCGGCCAGGAAGTAGACCGCCCAGGCCGCGTCTTCCGGCCGGGCGCTGGCGAAATAGGCCTGCAGCGCGGCCAGCTTGCGGTTGGTGGCGGTGGTCGAATCCAGCTCGGTATAAAGGCGGGCGAACTCACGCATCGGCGGGTTGCTCCTGGTCCGGCGCCTGTTCCTGGTGCTGCGCCTGCCGCGGCGCGGCGTCGTCCTCGTCGCCGTATTCGGTCTCGAAGGCGCCGGCCTCCAGCCCGTTCTGCTGCAGCCAGCGCACCATGGTGCCGATCTGGCCATGGGTGACGATGACCCGCTCGGCACCCGTGGCGGCGATGGCCGACATCAGGCCCGGCCAGTCGGCATGGTCGGACAGGATGAAGCCGCGGTCCACCGCGCGCCGCCGCCGCGCGCCGCGCAACTGCATCCAGCCGCTGGCGAAGCCGTCGCTGTAGTCGCCGAAGCGGCGAATCCAGGTGCTGCCGCCAGCCGACGGCGGCGCCAGGATCAGCGCGTCGCGAAACGCCGCCTTGCCGCCGCTCGCCTCCGAGACCAGCAAGGTGTCGGGCAGGTCGATGCCGCCTGCGCGGTAGACCCGGTTCAGCGGCTCCACCGCGCCATGGCAGAAGATTGGACCTATCGCCCGGTCGAGACCGGACAGGATGCGCTGCGCCTTGCCGAAGGAATAGCAGTACAGAACGCTGGCCCGGCCTTCCTCGGCATTGCCGCGCCACCAGTCGTTGATCTCGGCATACACCTCGTCCTGCGGCTGCCAGCGGTAGATTGGCAGGCCGAAGGTGGACTCGGTGATGAAGGTATGGCAGCGCACCGGCTCGAATGGCGCGCAGGTCGCGTCCGGCTCGACCTTGTAGTCGCCGGACGCGACCCAGACCTCGCCCTGGTATTCCATGCGCACCTGGGCCGAGCCCAGCACATGGCCGGCCGGGTGCAGCGACACGGTCACGCCGTTGTGCACCACGGATTCGCCATAGCGCAGCGTCTGCAGGTTGATCTCGCCCAGCCGTGCACGCAGCACGTTGCCGCCGCTCTCGGCGGCGAGGTAGCTGCCATGGCCGACGCGGGCATGGTCGGCATGGGCATGGGTGATCACTGCCCGGTCCACCGGCCGCCATGGGTCGATATAAAACTGGCCCGGCACGCAGTACAGGCCTTCCTTCCTCGCCACCACCATGTCCGGCATGGGTCAGTCCTTTCGCTAGAGAGTGGGGTCAATGATATGGGCGAATTGGCACATGGCAAGGCGCGTGAGCGATGGGATCGAGGCTGGCTTGATTGGGAACAATCCGTACCTGGCGTGAGGAAATGCGGCGGCATGGCGGGCGGTGCGTGGCCGCCTCCTTTTCATTCTCCGTTCTGGGGCACGGCTTTCTCCCGGCGCTCCTGCCTGCTCAGGGTTACGCGCAGCAGATGTATCTATGTTGAATGTCGTCTCCTGCGGCAGCAGCGGCAGCAGCGGCGGCAGCATGCCTGCCAGACGTGGCGAAAGCCGAAGCGATGTCTTGCCGGCCGTCGGCGAGCAGGGTCAGCAACCGGGCATCGGGCATCGGTTATCGGTGGCAGGGCATCCAGGCTGGCATCGGCGCCATGCTGATGAGACGGTACGCGGCTTGCATCCATGATCGGCAGCATCCTTTCTTGAACATCGAATCGACTGGCTGCGGCAGGCAACGACTCGAGGCTGAGCGGCCGGTGCGAGCAAGGGCATTGCGGCGGGGACGGCAGGATGTGCCGCCGACGGTGCTCGGACATGTGCGCAGGCGGCGGCCGCGCTGACTGCAAGTCGGGGATGAGGAATCGCCGAACGGTTTTGATGCGGCTGAAGCGGCAGCTATTTTCACGGGGTGCCTCGGTGCCTGGGGACGGCGGGCACGGCACGAATTCCGCTTTCCGGTCCGCTGCAGACAGCGGCGGCGCAAGGCCATCCGTCCGCCAGCGGACTGCCACAGCCAGGCGCCGGCCCGATGGTTCAGCTCGCCACCAAGGCGGCCGCCACGCACGCCCGTCCATAAAATGCGAAAATAACGCCCCTTTGCGCCGACAGGCGCCATCCACCATCTTCGGAATTCACGTTTTGACTTACAGCGTCAAGGAAATCTTTTATACGCTCCAGGGCGAAGGCGCGCGCGCCGGGCGGCCGGCGGTGTTCTGCCGCTTCTCGGGCTGCAATCTCTGGACCGGCCGCGAAACCGACCGCGCCAGCGCGGTCTGCAAGTTCTGCGACACCGACTTCGTCGGCACCGACGGCGAGCGCGGCGGCAAGTATGCCAGCGCGGCCGAACTTGCTGCGCTGATCGACAGCCTGTGGCCGGCGAATTACCAGGCCAGCAAGTATGTGGTCTTCACCGGCGGCGAACCGCTGCTGCAGCTCGATGCGGCGCTGATCGACGCCATGCATGCGCATGGCTTCGAAATTGCCATCGAGACCAACGGCACGATCGATGTGCCGCCGGGCGTGGACTGGATCTGCGTCAGTCCCAAGGCCGGTTCCTTCCTGAAGGTGGAAAAGGGTAGTGAGCTCAAGGTGGTGATACCGCAGGCCGGCCAGAACCTGGCCGATTACGAGGGACTGGATTTCGCGCATTTCTACCTGCAGGCCATGGACGGCCCGGACGCGGCCGCCAACACCCGGCTGGCCATCGAGACCTGCAAGCGCAATCCGCACTGGAAGCTCAGCCTGCAGACCCACAAACTTTTACAAATACCCTAGCCTCATGCTCACCATTACCCGCAAGCTGGAATTCGACGCCGGCCATCGCATCCCCGACCACAAGAGCCAGTGCCGCAACCTGCACGGCCATCGCTACACCCTGGAAATCACGCTGACGGGCAGCGTGATCGATGTCGAAGGCAGCTCCGACAACGGCATGATCATGGACTTCTCCGATGTCAAGGCACTAGCCAAGCAGCATCTGGTCGACGTCTGGGACCATGCCTTCCTGGTGTACCGGGAAGACATGCCGGTGCGCGCGTTCCTGGAAGGCCTGCCCGATCACAAGACGGTAATCATCGACCGCATTCCAACCGTGGAAAACCTGGCGCAGACCGCGTTCGACATCCTGAAGGCGGTATTCCACGACCGCTATGGCACCGGGCTGAAGCTGCACAAGCTGGTGCTGCATGAAACGCCGAACTGCTGGGCCGAGATCAGCGCCGACTGACCATGGGCGACACCGACTACATGCAGTTGGCCATCGCCGAAGCCGGCCGCGCATTGGCCCTGGGCGAAGTCCCGGTCGGCGCGGTGGTGGTGAAGGATGGCGCGGTCATTGCCGCCGGCTATAACCATCCGATCGCGATGCACGACCCGACCGCCCATGCGGAAATCATGGCGCTGCGCGCCGCGGCCCGCGTACTGGGCAACTACCGCCTGCCGGGATGCGAACTGTATGTCACGCTCGAACCCTGCGCGATGTGTTCCGGCGCAATGATGCATGCCCGGCTGGCGCGCGTGGTCTATGGCGCGAGCGACCCAAAGACCGGCGTTTGTGGCTCTGTGCTGGACCTGTTCGCCCAGGCTACGCTGAACCATCACACCGAAGTCGTCGGCGGCGTTCTCGCCGGGGAGTGCGGCGCGCTGCTGAAGGACTTCTTCGCGGCGCGCCGGCTGGCGGCGAAGCAGCGCCCGGCTGCCGCCGCTACTGTTACTGCCTTGGCGAACTGCGATAAGCTCTGATGTCCCTTCCTTCCCGCATGCCATGACAAACACGCTTCCTGACAACGCGCCGCGGCGCCCCGGCATTGCCATCGTCGCGCCGGGCGGCTACCCGCCCGATGAAGCCGCGTTCCGGCTGGCGCTGGCGCGGCTGGAAGAGCGTGGCTGGCTGGTGCATAACTACTATGATCCGGTGCGCAAGCATCAGCGCTTCGGCGGCAGCGATGCGGAGCGCGCCGGGCAACTGCATGCTGCGGCGCGCGATCCGGACGTCGATATCATCATTGCGCTGCGCGGCGGCTACGGCATGTCGCGGCTGCTGCCCTTGCTCGACTATGATCTGCTGGCGGCCAGCGGCAAGCGCATCGTCGGCCACAGCGACGTCACCGCCTTGCAGCTGGCCCTGCTGGCAACCACCGGCGCGCCCAGCTTTGCCGGGCCGATGATCTGCGACGACTTTACCCGCGCCGAACCCAACCTGTATGCAATGCAAAGCCTGACCGACTGCCTGCGCGGGCCGCGCCATCAGGTCAGCTGGGAGGAGGGCGGCAATGCCGCGCTCGATATATCCGGCACGCTCTGGGGCGGCAATCTTGCGATGATCGTCCATCTGCTCGGCACGCCCTACCTGCCGCAGGTCGATGGCGGCATCCTGTTCGTGGAGGACATCAACGAGCATCCGTACCGGGTCGAGCGCATGCTGCTGCAATTGCTGCATGCCGGCGTGCTGGGCCGGCAGCGCGCTCTCGTACTGGGCGACTTCTCGGGGTACCGGCTTAGTGATTATGACAACGGCTATGGTTTTTCCAGCATGCTGCGCCATCTGCGCGAAGTGCTGCCTTTACCAGTGGTGACTGGTTTGCCATTCGGCCATATCCCGGCCAAGGCCACGCTGGCGGTTGGTAGCCAGGGTCGGCTCCTATCGAGCGATATTGAAACCAGTGTGTCGATGACCGATTATCCGGCAATGCGCATGTTGCAGGAATGCATGTTTTTTTAAACTGGGTTTGCTGTATCCGAAGATTTCGGGTAGCTTCGCCTTTCCCGCGTTGTTAGTTGCGAGTTGCGAGTTGTCTGATCGTCGTGATCACCTTCCTTACCCGAACCATCAGGAGAAAAGAATGAGCATGGACAATCTGGTCATCGAGCATCTCAAGGCGCTCCGGGCCGAGGTCGCCGACATCAAGGCCGACACCGCCACCATCCGGCAGCGCATGCAGGGCGTCGATGCGGCATGCATGGAGCTTCGACGCAGCGATCTTCACCTGCATGAAGACCTGGCACGTCAGCAACTGACCATGGACCAGGTGCTGGAACGGGTGCAGCGCATCGAGAAACGGCTGGAACTCTGCTGATCCATGGGTTAAGGCATTCAAAGGACCGCAGTAGGCACACATCTTCTTTACCCTCGTCGCCGAAGGCGACATCCCGCGCATGATAAAATCCCCGGTTATTCAATTTAGCCGTAAAGGATTTTCCCCGTGCTTTCCACCGCCAATATCACGATGCAGTTCGGCCCCAAGCCGCTGTTCGAAAACATTTCCGTCAAGTTCGGCGACGGCAACCGCTACGGTCTGATCGGCGCCAATGGCTGCGGCAAATCCACCTTCATGAAGATCCTGGGCGGCGATCTCGAGCCCAGCGCCGGCAATGTGATGCTGGACCAGAACGAGCGCCTGGGCAAACTGCGCCAGGACCAGTTCGCCTTCGAGGAAATGCGGGTGCTGGACGTGGTGATGATGGGCCACACCGAGATGTGGCAGGCCATGAGCGAGCGCGACGCGATCTATGCCAATCCGGACGCCACCGACGACGACTACATGAAGGCCGCCGACCTGGAAGCGAAATTCGCCGAGTACGACGGCTACACCGCCGAGGCGCGCGCCGGCGAACTGCTGCTGGGCGTGGGCGTGCCCATCGAGCAGCACCAGGGACCGATGAGCAATGTCGCGCCGGGCTGGAAGCTGCGGGTGCTGCTGGCGCAGGCGCTGTTTTCCAATCCCGACATCCTGCTGCTGGACGAACCGACCAACAACCTCGACATCAACACCATCCGCTGGCTGGAAGAAGTGCTGAATCAACGCAATTCCACGATGATCATCATTTCCCATGATCGCCACTTCCTCAACCAGGTCTGCACCCACATGGCCGACATGGACTATGGCACCCTGAAGGTCTATCCCGGCAACTACGACGACTACATGCTGGCATCGTCCCAGGCGCGCGCGCAGCAGATGGCCGCGAATGCCAAGGCCAAGGAAAAGGTCGCCGAGCTGCAGGACTTCGTGCGCCGCTTCTCGGCCAACAAGTCCAAGGCCCGCCAGGCCACCTCGCGCGCCAAGCAGATCGACAAGATCAAGGTCGACGACATCAAGCCGTCGAGCCGCGCCAATCCCTTCATCCGCTTCGATGGCGAGAAGAAGCTGCACCGCCTGGCCGTGGAAGTGCAGGGCATTTCCAAGACCTACGACCGGCCCATCTTCAGGAATTTCAGCATCAGTGTCGAAGCCGGCGAGAAGATCGCCATCATCGGCGCCAACGGCGCTGGTAAGACCACGCTGTTGCGCTGCATCGGCGGCGAACTGTGCGGCCTTGAGCCTGACAACGGCAACGTGAAATGGGCGGAAAATGCCAATCCGGGCTACATGCCGCAGGACCCGACCGAGGAATTCGCCACCGACCGCACGCTGACCGACTGGATCGACCAGTGGACCAAGGAAGGCGACGACGACCAGGCCGTGCGTTCCATCCTGGGCCGCCTGCTGTTCTCGGGCGATGACGTGAAGAAGCCGGTACGGGTGCTGTCGGGCGGCGAGAAGGGCCGCATGATGTACGGCAAGCTGATGCTGGGCCGTCACAACGTGCTGCTGATGGACGAGCCGACCAACCACATGGACATGGAGTCGATCGAATCCCTGAACATCGCGCTGGAAAAATATGCCGGCACCCTGATCTTCGTCTCGCATGACCGGGAATTCGTGTCGTCGCTGGCCAACCGCATCCTGGAGGTCAAGGATGGGCAGATCATCGATTTCCAGGGCACCTACGAGGAATACCTCGCCAGCCAGGGCATCGAATAAGGGTCACCCTGTCTGTGCCGACGGGCGCAAGGGCTTGTTGCCTTGCGCCCGTTTTTGCGCCCGAGCGCAATGCGGTTGGCTAATCACAAGCAGCCGACAATTCCGTTTTTTTCGCTTCATCCCGTTATTTATTGCCAATGAAATCCATCGCAAGAATTGCCGCCCTCGCACTTGCCGCATTGCTGCTGCTGATTGCAGCCGGCTTTTTCTGGTACCGCAGCGCGAGCCTGCCCAAGACCAGCGGCGAACTCAGCATGAACGGCTTGCAGAGTCCGGTCGATGTGGTGCGCGACAAGGAAGGTATTCCGCATATCTATGCCAAGTCGGCCCACGACGCCTATTTCGCGCTGGGCGTGGTGCATGCGCAGGACCGGCTGTGGCAGATGGAGATGAACCGCCGCATCGCCGCGGGCAGGGTCGCCGAGGTCCTCGGCCCGAAGGCGGTGGACACCGACCGTTTCCTGCGTACCCTGGGCGTGAGGCGCAATGCCCAGGCCATCGTGCAGAATCTGGCGCCGGATGCGCGGGCAGCGCTGGAAGCCTATGCAGAAGGCGTCAACCGCTATCTTGAGCAGCGTTCCGGACCGCTGCCGCCGGAGTTCCTGCTGACAGGCGCGCCGGCCCCGGCTCCCTGGGAAGCGGCCGACTCGATCGCCTGGATGACGATGATGGCGTGGGACCTGAGCGCAAACTGGACGCAGGAACTGCTCCGCATGCGTCTGTCCCAGAAGCTGGACATGACGCGTATCCAGGCCTTCCTGCCGCCCTATCCGGGCGATGCCCCGCTTCATACGCAGGACTACACCGGGCTTTACCGTTCGCTGGCTGGCGTCACCTCTCAACTGGAGAAAGTGTCAGCCATTGCGCCGCCATCACTGGTGGAAGGCATGGGCTCGAACAACTGGGTGCTGGGCGGAGCGCGCAGCCGCACCGGCAAGCCGCTGCTGGCCAATGACCCCCATCTCGGCCTGAGCGCGCCGGCGCTCTGGTACTTCGCCCATCTTTCCGCACCGGGCCTGAACGTGATCGGCGCGACCTTGCCCGGTCTGCCCGCAGTCATCATTGGCCGCACCGACCGGATCGCATGGGGCCTGACGAATACGGCTTCCGATGTGCAGGACCTGTATATCGAGCAGGTCAATCCGGAAAATCCCGCTCAATACCGTACCCCGGACGGGTGGGCCAATTTCGAGCAGCGCACGGAAACCATCCGCATCAAGGGTGAACCGGACGTGCAGTTGGCCGTGCGCGTGACACGCCATGGCCCGGTCATCAGCGGCGCATTGCCGCTGGCTGACCGGGCGCCGATGGACGCCCGAACCCATGTAATGGCATTTTCCTGGACCGCATTGCGGCCGGATGACCTGACTTTCCAGGCCAGCCTGCACCTCAACCGGGCGCATGACTGGGAAGAGTTCCTGGCGGCCATGCGCGACTTCGGCGCGCCGCAGCAGAACGTCGTCTATGCCGACGTGGCAGGCAATATTGGTTTCGTCGCGCCTGCGCGGGTGCCGATCCGCCGCCGCGACAATGATCTGAAAGGCCTGGCGCCAGCCCCGGGCTGGGATGCGCGTTACGACTGGGCCGGCTTCATTCCCTTCGATGAATTGCCGCGCCAGTACAACCCGATGTCGCAGCAGATCGTGACCGCCAACCAGAAAGTGGTTGGCCCAGCCTATCCGCATTTCCTGACCAGCGAATGGACCTTGCCTTACCGTGCCAACCGCATTGCCGCCATGCTGGAAGGCGCGCCGCTGCATGACCTGGACAGCTTTGCCGTAATCCAGAAAGACGTGGTGTCCCTTGCTGCGCGCGAGATGCTGCCCCTGCTCGCCAAAGCCCAGCCGAAGTCGGAGCAGGGCGGTGCTGCCTTGAAGGCGCTTGGCGGCTGGGATGGCAGCATGGAAGCGGGCCGCTTCGAACCGCTGGTCTATAACGCCTGGCTGCGCGAACTGTCGCGCCAGTTGTTTGCCAAGCCGCTGGGCGAAGCGCTGATGAAGGATTTCTGGGAACTGCGCAATGTGCATCAACCTGCCGTCAACGCCTTGCGCACGATGGACGCCGGCAATCCCTGGTGCGGCGGTGCGCAGGGCGCGCAATCCCTTCCCAGATGCGTGGATGTGCTGTCCGATTCGCTGGAGGCAGCGCTTGCCGACCTGCGCAAGCGCTATGGCGAGCAGATGACATCATGGCGCTGGGGCTCGGCGCACGAGGCGCTGTCAGAGCATCGGCCGTTCTCGAAAGTGCCGGCGCTGGCGCCCTATTTCGACCTCAGGCTGCCTTCGCCGGGTGACACCTACACGGTCAACGTCGGGCGCAACAACCTGCGGGATGATGCAGCGCCCTATACGAATCATCATGCGGCGAGCCTGCGCGCACTGTACGACTTGTCCAATCTGGAAAATTCCCGCTTCATGCATTCCACCGGGCAGTCGGGCAATATGCTGTCGCCGCTCTACAGCAATTTTGCGCAGCGTTGGGTGGATGCGGCTTATCTGCCGATGCGCACCGTCCGCGAGCAAGTGGAAAAGGAGCAGATCGGCACCTTGTCGCTGCGCCCCTGAGCCCAGTCGCGCTGCCCTGGCCTGGCCTGGCTACATCTCGATGGGCTTCGCCAGCGCGGCGTCAAGCTCGTCCATCAGTGCCGTCATATCTGGCGCCAGAGCGAACTGCCCCGGTAACGCCTGCTGAGCCGGCGGCGTGCTGGCTTGGCGATGTGTCAGCACGCCTTCTTCCGGCGATGCCGGCACTGGCGCAGCCTGTCCCTGCTTGCCTTGCTCGGCCGAATCGGCGACGACGCACATGACGCCCTCTTTGTCCAGGTCGCAGGCGGAGAAGGCGAAGTCGTCGTTGGGCATTACCGGCGTGGAGGAGGCGGTGTCGAGCGCAGCCGGTTTGTCAGTCGGCGGATTTTCCACCTGCCTTGCCGGCGACGTTCGTTCGATCGCGCTGGCGTTGCTGTTTCTCCTGGGTGCAAGCGTGATTGACGCGCGGTTAGCCGCGCTGGCTCGCGGGCTTTGGGCGCCGTTCTTCCAGGAAGTGGGACTTCCGGGCTCGGAGTCGGATGTGGCAACCTGATTCGACAGCGTCAGGATCGGTATGATTTTCGGGCGCGGCGAATGTGCCTCAGTGTGAGTGGCGCCGTCGTTGGCTGGCTTGGGTCGATGGCCCTTGTCTGACTTGATGCTCCTGCCGTCTTTCCGGGCTCGCTTGGTCGGATGCTGCGAAGCGCTTTCAGCTTGATTGTGGTCTGCAAGTTCAGAGCCCTTGGAGCGCGGCTTTCCTGAGGATTTCCTGTGATCTCGCGGCTCCGTGCTGGAAGGCTTTGCTTCCGGGCCATCCTTGCCGTCGCGGGCGCGTTTGGTCCCGGCAGCCATCGCTGATTTTGCCGTGACATCTTCGCCCTTTGTTTTATTGACGTCTGAAGTGGCGGCCACGACAGGCTTGAATCTGGGGCTGGAGGTCTGTGCAGCGTGCCCCTGCTGGCTTGCATCCCCCGGCCCAACGGCGTTCGGGAACAGCGATGGAAGCTCGGGGCGGGAAGTCAGTGCGGACGACGGCTGTGACGAAGAGGCGGGTAAGGAACTCTGTGCAGGTTTGGCGGCCGGTGTCGAGTTTGTCCGGCGCTCCGGGGATTGGTTTGCCTTGCTGGTTTGCATGGTTGCCTTTGCATGGTTGAAGGTGATCTGAAATGCTTCCGGCCCGGCCAGCCTGTCGATACAGCCAGGTCGAAACCGGGGTTGCGCGGCCGTGCGTCGCCTCGGCGGCGCGCCTTCCTGCGGCGCCGGATTCATGCGCATCCGCCTGATCCTGTCAGGCGCGTAAGCGCTCCGAATGCTCAGTGAAACTTCTTTTTGCTCTTTTCGGTCTTTGCCTTCTCAGGTGTGGCTGGCTTGTCACCCTGTTGAACCGATGGACTGGAATGGGATGTCGATTCATTCAGCAAGGGCTGCCTGCTTTGAACTTTGACGGGAGAATCCTTGCGCGATGCATCCTTGGCTCGGGGCGATACAGATGATCCGATCAGCGCAGAGAGTCGGAACGACTTCGTGCTTTCCTTCGGACTAACGACTGCCTTCGGACTCTGCACCGGACTGGTCAGTGGGCTGCCCGATGGCGTGGATGTCGGGCTGAGAGTCGCTGTCGTACCCAAAATGGATGGCCCAATTCGGTGTTGCGACGGATGAAGGCCGATGGGGCCCGAAAAGCTCGCTGACAGCCGGCCCATTTTGCCGCCCTCGATTTCTGCCCATGATTCGTTCGCCTGCACCGGGCTGGATACGGAGCGCTGCCTGCCCTGCGGGCTTGACGGCGCAAACGAGGGGGACCATGGGCGAACGGCGTCTTCCTTTTCTTCGCCAAGCCATTCGCGGCACTGGGCCAGAAGGGTGCGCAGCCCCTTCTTCAGATCTTCCTTCTCAGACCTCTCGGCACTGAAATGCTGAATGGCATCCTTCAGGCCACGCGCAATAAATTTTTCCAGCGCCGGGCAAATGCTGTTCAGTTCGGCAACCATCTCGGCCTCCTGTCCATCAACGGCGGCGACCTTTGCACGGTTAAACATCTGCATCAATCCGGAGAAGGCATGATGGGCCGCCTGGAATTCGGCTGTCGGAACGCCTTCCTGTTTGCCGGTGCCCATGAACTTCCGCATCACATCGGCAAGGACGCTCTCCAGCGCCTTCTTTATTGCATCTGCAATCGGCTGGAGTTGCCGCTTTTGTTCCCGATCGCTCAACTGTGGCCTCGTTGCCGCCGGTGTGACAGGTAGCACCGGCGTGTCGAACAGGGCCAGCAACGATGGGTCGGTAATTTCGTCAAAAACAAAGGAAGGCTTGTCTTGTTCGAGCCATTGTTGACGGCGGCTTGTGGTGTCTGTCCCGGGGGCGAGCAGGCTCCCCTGGCTTCGGCTGGAACTGGCTTGTGCTTGCGTGCCGGCCAACGCCGGCATGGCCTCCGCGGCCTGAGTGGCTGGGGACAGCCTGCTGCTGGCATTGCGCAGCGCTGGCACGCTTGCGTTGGGGCTGCGCACGGCGGCGGCATGGGACTGGATCGTTTGCCCGGCACTTGCGGTTTCCCTGCGTGGCGAAGAAACAGGCGAGGTTGGCCGCTGTTCAGTTTCGCCGGAATGGCTGACGCTCCTGGCCGAGGCGCTATCTTTTCTGACACTTAATTTAATTTTCTTGAAAGGCAAGTTACCCGATGTCTTGTTGTCGGCCGTAACGTCGTTTTCCTCCTTGCTGATGCTGGCTTTCGCAGCCGCCGCATGTTGCTCGGCCGATGGGCTGCCATGTCTGTCAAGTGTGGACGCTCGTTTCATGCTTCTTACCTCTTCAGGAGTGGCTGCTCTCGGGATCGCCTACCGACGGTCCCGAACGACGCCATCGCGGCCTCGTTCAGACCATTGCCTGGCGTGCAGCAAGGAATGTGGATGTGTGTCTGCCATTGCCGGGATCACGGTGGCCATGCTGCAGGCGCCAGCGCAACCACGCTGCTAGGCGTCCGCCTTTTCCCGCGTGGACGGCTTTGCATCGGTCGTGGTTGTCGTTGTCGTGCTGACGGTGCTTGTGGCACCTGGCGTTGATGGCGGCCCTTGCAGGGTTGTCACGTCGCCATCGTGAACGCTGTCTGCGTCGTGTACCGCTTCGTTTCGGTCAGTCGGTCCGGACAGTGCCGGCGGCGACAAGAACAGCATGCTGGGTGGGCGCGGCTTGGGTTGCGCCTTCAATGGCTTTGAGGGGGAGGACACACCCTTGCGCGGCGACACCTGTTTTGCCTCGGCCCGTGCGGGAGACGGCGACCTGGGAGGGGAGGACGGATGTTCATCGCCGTTCGTCCCGGTCCTGGCATCCAATGCCGGCGCCGGAGACGGCATCACCGTGTTGTTCACGCTCTGCTTTTCATTCCCTTTGCTTTCGGTGCGCATGTGTCTCGATGTGCGGGGCGTGGTGCTGAGCGGCGAGTGTGGCCCGGCGTTGGATGGGTTTGCACGGCTCCAGTCCAGCCTGGGCACCGTGTTCGTGTTACCTGGCGCCAGGCGCGACCGTGTATCTGCCGGCCCAGAAGAAGGGATTGTCGCATCGCTTTGAGCCTGGGGAGGGCTTGAGACAGTCTTCTCCGCCACCTGCGCCTTATGACGCTTGGCCGGGCTGTTTTTGAACTGGGGGCTGCCTTCATCGCCCTGGGCTCGCTTGCCCGACGGCGGAGAGGGCATCTTTTCAAGCCGTCCGCGGCCCGCCTCGCTGTCAGGCGAGCGCGGAGTACGCTGCACCGTGGGAGATTGCGGGAGAACTGCATCGGTTTTTTTTGTCTTCTCGTTCTTTTGCCTTTCAGGGCTGCTCACGAACCGCGGTGACGATGGACGAGGAGATCTTGGTTGTTGTTGTTGTTGTTGTTGTTGTTGTTGTTGTTGATTCAGCCTCTCGTTCACTAACTGCGACAGCGCCGTAATCTTGTGTCCAAGCTGCAGGCACTGATTATGCGCTTCTGAAAAATTCTGATCGCCATCGGGATCCTGCTTGAGTCCATCGATGGCGGCAAGCAGGAATACCTGATTTGACTTTGCGGCAAGCAGATAGGTTTGGCATTTAAGGAAATCAGTCCTATCGTAATGGGTGTCTACCTGGCCCAATGCATTACTGATTTGCGCAGCCATTTCCTGCATCCGCTGTGCATTTGCTGGCTTGCCGGCCTTCGCGCATTCCGTGGCAATGGCAGAGCCCATCTTGTCAATAAAGATGCCGATATCAAAAAAAGTCTGGCACAGGGAGTCGCTTTTGCCGATCCCCACAAGCAGTGCTTCGTATTCTTTCGTGAGGACGCGCGGCACAGCCGTGCGCGGCGACAGTGGCGTGGCGCCGTTGTCAGGCAAACGCCTCGGTGAGTCCGTTGCGCGCGGCGATCCAACTTTCTGGTTGTCCATTACTTCTCCTTTGGTTAAAGACGAATGGTCTTGCATGGGATATATGGCATGCCGGGGGTCGCCGGCCCATGGCCTCGCCGCGGGAGCGATGCAGGATGTGGCCTGGTCCGGCTTGCAGGTTCCCGCGGTCATCGCGCTGGCCTGAAGGACAGGGATTCCTGGCGCATGATCAAAACGGCAAGCTTTGTAACCGTGACTTTTTGATTGTTCCTGGCGCCTGGCCGGGTAGGCTTTAAGGGAAATGCAGAGATGCGGAGATGCGCTGAGCCGCGCGGACGCGGCTCAGGCCGGTATGCTGGATGACAGCGAGTACGCGCTGTCGGCAGAAAGCAGATGCTCGGCCTGGGCGGCAGGCACGCCGGCCGAGAAGAAATAACCCTGTCCCATCCGACAGCCCATGCGCCGCAGGGCGGCGACCTGTTCGGCCGTCTCCACGCCCTCGGCGATCGTGTCGAGTTCCAGCAGCTGGGCCAGTGTCAGGATCAGCTGCACGATGCCGGCATCGTTGCTCTCCTGGCCTAGGCCGCGCGCGAAGGCACGGTCAATCTTCAACACGTCGATGGGTAACCTTTGCAGATAGGCCAGTGAAGAATAGCCGGTGCCGAAATCGTCCAGCGCCAGGCGCAGGCCCAGGCTCTTGAGCCTGGCCAGGTTCTCGATGGTCTGCTGCGGATTGGCCATGGCCGAAGACTCGGTCAGTTCCAGTTCGATGAACTGGGGCATCACGCCCGTGCGTTCAAGTATCTGCGCCACTTCCCCGATGAAGGAAGAATGCATCAGCTGCCGCATCGACACGTTCACGCCCAGGGTCAGCGCTGTCTTGCGCGGATACTTCTGATGCCACTGCTTCAACTGGATGCAGGCTTGCTCCAGCGCCCACAGGCCGATGGGCACCACCATCCCCGAACTTTCCGCGATCGGGATGAAGTCGTCAGGCTTGATCTCGCCATACTGCGGGCTGTTCCAGCGCATCAGGAGTTCAAAGCCGCACAGCCGGCCGTCGGCCAGCGCAACCTGCGGCTGGTAGACCAGGGTCAACTCCTGGCGTTCCAGTGCGAAGCGCAGCGCCACATCCATTTGTGCGCGGCGCGTCGTTGACAGCTGGAGCTGGGCATTGAACAGTTGCGCGCGATTGCGGCCGCGCTCCTTGGCCTGGTACATCGCGGCATCGGCGTCCCTGATCAGCTCAGAGGGCGTACGGTGCTCGGGTAACAATTGCGCCACGCCGATGCTTGCATGAAGCTTGACCACGATATCGCCCACCATGATCGGCTCGGCCAGGATGTTCAGCAAGGCTGCCGCGCGTTCACAGGCGACCTCGGTGCTGTCATGGGTCAGCACGATGAATTCGTCGCCGCCAAAGCGGGCCACCATGTCCTGCGGACCGGCGGTGGACTGGATGCGGCGCGCCAGTTCGATCAGGCAGCGGTCTCCCATGTCATGGCCATGGGTGTCGTTGACGCTCTTGAAGAAATCCAGGTCGAGATAGAGCACCGAAACCTGCGGCGGCCTCTGGCCCTCCGGAGCGATCTGGTCGGCAATGGCCTTGAGCACATAGCGCCTGTTGGGCAGCCCGGTCAGGGCATCATGCATGGCCAGGTGTTCCAGCCGCATTTCATATTCCTTGCTATCGGTGACGTCGCGCACGATGCCCAGCATGCCCGATGTCACGCCATTGGCATCGCGCAGCGGATATTTGAAGGTGCGGTACCAGCGCTCCGCTTCGCCATCCCGCAAGTCCTGCACTTCAAGGTTTTCCACCGGCACGCCGCTGCGTATGACGTTCATGTCCTGCAGGTGAAGCCGATGCGCCGCATCCGGATTGACGAACATCCGGCCGCGCGCCTTCTGCAGCGCCTGCAGTTCCTCCGAAGTCTTGCCATGCAGCTCGATGTCGGAGGTACAGCCGTTGTGCCTTTGAAAGCTGGCGTTGGTGATGGTGAAGCGGCCTTCCCGGTCCTTTGCATAGATCATGGCCGGATTGAGGTCGAGCACCGTGCGCAGGAGCGCATGTTCTTCCATGAGCTTGCGCTCGGCCTCGACACGCGCGCTGATGTCCTCGATGCTGAACACCAGGCCCTTGATGGCCGGATCATGCAGCATGTTGTAGCCGCGGATTTCAAGCCATACCCAGTTGCCTTCACGATGCCTGATGCGCAGTTTCATCGCCAGGCTGGTGCCGGGGGTGCGTCGCAGCAGGCGCAGGTTGTCGTTTCGACGCGCGAGATCATCCGGATGGATCTCGGGCACGGCGCCGCTGGTCATCTCGTGCTCGGTGTAGCCAAGCACGTCATTGACTGCCGGGTTGATGTAGGTCGTGTTGAAATGCCGGTCAGTGATCATGAACACATGCTTGGCTGCCCGTGCAATCACATTGAAGCGGCGCTCGTTGGTCAGCGCCTGTTCCAGCGACGCCAGGTTCATCTCCATCGCGCGCGAAAGCCAGGTGGACAGCAGGCCGGCAAACAGGGTGACGAAAAACCCGGGCAGCCAGTCTTCGGGCTGACTGCCGCCCGCAACGCTGGTCAGCACGCCGGTTGCCGAGATGCCGAGAATCACCGCCATGGCATGCGGCGCCGGCAGGACCAGCGGAAACACGCCGGCCAGGCCTATCCACCACGGCAACGGCGCTATCGGCAACTGCGCCTGCACCGACAGCATGCCGATAGCGGTGCAGGATGCCAGCAGTTCCATCAGGACGTGGCGCCTGCCGAGCAAAAGCAAGCCGGGCCTGAGCAGGCGCACCATGGCGACGGTCGCCAGCACGCCCACCACGAACAGGGCCACCTTGACGACGCCTGCCGATCCGGGATGCGCTATCCACAGCAGCACGCCGGTCTCCACCAGCAGGCTGGCATAAAGAAAAAGCGAACCGGCGCGGAAGATATCCGGGCCGGTGTAAGCGCTACCCCGTTGCGGTAGCGTCAGTTTCATGGCAGCACTGGCTTGACCCTGGATGCCGCTTCCTTGGCATGACGGCGCGCCGTCTCGATATCTCCTGCGGCGGCCAGCGCCACGCCCATGCGGCGCCGGGCATGGGATTGCGGTTTGCCAAACAGCCGGATGTCCGAGCCCGGCACGGCGAGGGCGTCGGCAACGCCTTCGAACGCGATGCCGACGGCTTCATGCTGGCCATAGATCACGGCCGACGCGGCTGGCGAGCGCAGCGCGGTATTGACCGGCAGACCCAGGATCGCGCGCGCATGCAGGTCGAATTCGCTCTGGAACTGGCTTGCCATGGTCACCATGCCGGTGTCATGCGGGCGCGGGCTGACTTCGGAGAACCACACCATGTCGCCGGCAACGAACAATTCCACGCCGAAAATGCCCAGTCCGCCGAGATTGTCGGTCACCTGGCGGGCGATCTCGCGGGAACGCTCAAGCGCTAGCGATGGCATCGGGTGGGGCTGCCAGGATTCGACATAGTCGCCCTGCACCTGGACATGGCCGATCGGATCGCAGAAACTGGTTTCGGTCTCGCCCAGGGCATTGCGCGAGCGCACCGTCAGCAGGGTGATTTCATACTCGAAGCGGATGAAGCCCTCGACGATCACGCGCCCGGAATCAACCCGGCTGCCGGCTGCCGCGGCATGCCATGCGGCTTCCACGTCCTCCGGGCCGTCGAGCTTGGACTGGCCCTTGCCGGAGGAAGACATCACCGGCTTGACGATGCAGGGAAAACCCAGTTCATGGCAGGCTGCGCGCATGGCCTCCAGGCTGTCGGCGAACCGGTAGGGCGATGTCGGCAATCCGAGTTCCTCGGCGGCCAGCCTCCGGATGCCTTCGCGGTTCATGGTCAGCCAGGCGGCGCGCGCCGTGGGAATCACTGTGGCCTTGCCATCGCGCTCCAGCTCGACCAGCGTCTGCGTGGCAATCGCCTCGATTTCCGGCACCACGAGATCGGGCTGCTCGGCTGCGATCAGTGCCGCGAGGGCGTTGCCGTCGGTCATGTCGATCACGTGGGCACGGTGCGCCAGTTGCTGGCCGGGCGCGTTTTCATAACGATCGACGGCAATGGTTTCGACGCCCAGGCGCTGCAAGGCAATGATGACTTCGCGGCCCAGCTCGCCCGAGCCGAGCAGCATGACCTTGGTGGCAGTGGGGGACAGGGGCGTGCCGAGGCGTGCGGGTATGGTCATGTTGATTCTGCGGGGAATGTAGGTCAGGAATAATAGGAAATTACCAACGCGACAATACCAAACGTCGCTGGGTTTGGACAGCCATATCGGCGTGGTAACGGAGAATACGCAAAGAAAAACCGCCGGCGTGATGCCGGCGGTTCGGGAGCGGGAAAGGCGTCAGGAACGCCGGGTTCTCGTCAGTCGTCAGCGTAGATGTTGCGGTCCTTGGTCTCACGCACGAACAGCAAGCCGATCACGAAGGTGATCAGGGCGATGATGATCGGGTACCAGAGACCGTAGTAGATGTCGCCCTTGTAGGCCACCAGCGCGAAGGCGGTGGTGGGGAGCAGGCCGCCAAACCAGCCGTTGCCGATATGGTAGGGCAGCGACATCGAGGTATAGCGGATGCGGGTCGGGAACATTTCCACCAGCATGGCTGCGATCGGGCCGTAGACCATGGTCACGTAGATCACCAGCACGGTCAGCAGCGCCAGAACCATCGGCTTGTTGATCTGCGCCGGATCGGCCTTGGTCGGATAGCCGGCTGCCTTGACGGCATCGCCCAACTCCTTCTTGAAGGCGGCATCCTTGGCGGCGGCCTCTTCCTTGGACAGGCTGGTGGCGTCGTAACCGTTGATCACCTTGTCGCCGACCTTGACGGTGGCCACCGAGCCAGGTTCGCCGGCCACATTGGTGTAGGCCACCGATGCATTGGACAACTGGGTACGGGCGATGTCGCAGGACGAAGTGAACTTCTTGGTGCCGGTCGGGTTGAACAGGAACTGGCATTTGGCCGGATCGGCAGTGACCACAACGGGCGAATTCTTGATCGCGTTTTCCAGCGCCGGGTTGGCGTAATGGGTCAGCGCCGA
Source organism: Noviherbaspirillum soli (assembly GCF_015352955.1). Lineage (GTDB taxonomy): Bacteria > Pseudomonadota > Gammaproteobacteria > Burkholderiales > Burkholderiaceae_D > Noviherbaspirillum_A > Noviherbaspirillum_A soli. Next base: position 280,285 of record NZ_JACYOX010000001.1, on the reverse strand, counting down.
GAAGATCGGGAAATAGGTCAGGGCTGCGATCAGGCAACCTCCCAGGATGATGGGCTTGCGGCCGATCTTGTCGGACAGGATGCCGAAGATCACGAAGAACGGGGTGCCGATCACCAGGGAGGCGGCGATGAACAGGTTGGCCGTGGCGCCGTCGACCTTCAGCGTCTGCGTCAGGAAGAACAAAGCGTAGAACTGGCCCGTGTACCACACCACGGCCTGGCCGGCGGTCAGGCCGATCAGGGCCAGGATCACGATCTTCAGGTTGCCCCATTGGCCGAAGGCTTCCGACAGCGGCGCCTTCGAGGTCTTGCCTTCGGCTTTCATCTTGGCAAAAGCCGGCGACTCATTCATCGACAGCCGGATCCAGACCGAAATCGCCAGCAGGAACACCGACACCAGGAACGGAACGCGCCAGCCCCAGGCGGCGAAGGCCTCCTCGCCGACGGCGGTGCGGGTGCCCAGGATCACCATCAGCGACAGGAACAGGCCCAGCGTCGCGGTGGTCTGGATCCACGAAGTGAAGAAGCCGCGCTTGCCTTCAGGGGCATGCTCGGCAACATAGGTCGCGGCGCCGCCGTATTCGCCGCCCAGCGCCAGGCCCTGCAGGATGCGCAGGATGATGAGGATGATGGGGGCGGCGATGCCGATCGAATTGTAGTTGGGCAGCAGGCCGACGATGAAGGTGGACGCGCCCATGATCAGGATGGTGACCAGGAAGGTGTACTTGCGGCCGATCATGTCGCCGAGGCGACCGAACACCAGCGCGCCGAACGGGCGGACGATGAAACCGGCGGCAAAGGCCAGCAGGGCGAAAATGAAGGCGGTGCTGGGGTCGGTGCCGGCGAAGAACTGCTTGGCGATGATGGCGGCCAGCGAGCCGTAAAGGTAGAAGTCGTACCACTCGAATACCGTTCCCAGGGAAGACGCAAAGATGACCTTGCGCTCCTCCTTGGTCATGCTGCCCGAGGCGGCGGTCTGCACAGTGCTCATGATGTCTCCGTTGAAATGTTTGTTGTACGGGCCGGGCCCGCGAATTCATGATGCTGAGGCGCAGTGTAGGAGTCTTACCTTACGGCAGGCTTGCTTGAAACTTACTGGATTCTTACGCAGGCGGCTTCCATGTATCGTCCGTGCCTGCCGCTGTTTTACAATGCTGTTCCGCTAATTTCTCGCACTCCGCGCCGAGCCCCCCCACCGTGTTCCATATCCAATCCTTGCATCATGCGCCCTGATATCCATCCATCATTCGGCGACGAGGTCGCGTACGACATGCAGGCAGTGCAACGCTGGTTTTCCGCCTCCACGCTCGCCAAGGCCAGCGGCTATATCAACTCAGTGATCACGCTCGGCTGGGCCAGAGGCACGCTGTTTGCCGACGTCCAGGGCTCGGAGCGCCGGCCGTACATGCTTTCTGTCTCGTTCCTTGAAAGCCCCATGGGCCTGCAGGCACACGGCAGTTGCCGTTGTCCTGTGGGAGCGAACTGCAAGCATGTTGCCGCGGCGCTGCTGGCCAACCTTGAAAGGACCACCTCCTCGGCCGACCAGCCGCGCCCGGAAATGCTGCGCTGGCTGGAAGATTTTCGCGCCCAGTGCCAGGCCAGCAAGGCGTCCGCCGAGCGCAAGGCAGCGAAAAACGATCTTTGCCTGCTGTATCTGCTGGCGTGGGAGCCGTATCAGCAATGCCCTGCAGTGAGCATGTTCAAGACGCACCGAAGCGAGAGGATGGCGCTGCGCAGGAACGCCGACTCCTGGAACAATGTGCAGCCGGCATTGTTGAAGCCGCCGAAGTTCGTTGCCGAACAGGACATGCCCATCCTGCGCGGGCTATGGATGACGCGCAAGACCGACTACGACGACAAGTTTCTTCTGCGCGGCGAGGCTGGCGCGGATCTGCTCGAAAGGCTGGTGGCCACCGGACGCCTGTATCTGGATACCGTGGACCAAAGCGGCAGCGGGCAGGCGGACGCCACGTACCGCGGGCCGTTGCGGCCGGCTGGCGTGCGCGCCAGCCGTATTGCCTGGGAGGTGGAAAAGGGTGGGCTGCTGCGGCCCGCGCTGCATGTCGATCCCGCGGCCGAAGTGCTCATTACGGTAGAGCCGCCCTGGTACGCGGACCCGGCCTCGCTGGAGGCGGGAGTGGTGGAATTGCCGGCCGCCATGCGCGAGGTGCCGTCGCGCAGCGTTGCCGGCTACCTGTCGATGCCGCCGATCCTGCCGGTTGAGGCGGCCCTCGTGGCGGCGGTGCTGAGCGAAACCGTGCCAGTCCTGCCGCCGCCGCCGCTGGAACAGCTCGCGTCTCTGCGTACGATCGACCTGGAGCCGGTGCCGGTGCTGGCGCTGGATGCGCGCTTGGTCTACATGGACCACAACGGGCAATATACCTACCGGGCCCATGTGCTGGACTTCGGCACGGTGGACTTCCTCTACGACGATATCCGCGTGCCTGCCTACAGCGATACCACGCTGTTTGCCGACCTCAAACAGCAGATGGTGCAGGTCAAGCGCAAGCCGGAAGCGGAAGCCGCGCGGATCAGGCAACTCAAGGCGGCCGGTCTGCGCAAGGTCACGGTTCAGCATCCTGAACATCATGGCTTGCCGCATCGCATCTTCACGCCGCGTGAATCTGACGGCTGGGACGAATTCATGCAGGAGGGCCTGCGCGGGCTGCGCGGCAAGGGCTGGCAAGTGGCGATGTCGCCCGACAGCCGCTTCAACGTCATCGACATCGACGCCATTGACGGCGTCGCGCGCCAGAACAAGGATGGCTGGTTCAGCCTGGAGCTGGGGATTGCCGTCAACGAGCGCACCGTGCGGCTGGAGCCGCTTCTGCTTGAACTGTTCAAGCGTGATCCGCGCTGGCGCAAGGGACTGCTGGAGGGCATTGACGACGATGAAGCGATCGAGCTGAAAACCCCGGAAGGTGAACGGCTGCGCATCCGCGCGGAGCGCCTGAAGCCAGTGGTGCGCACCCTGATCGACCTGTTCGACACCATGCAGGATGGCGAACTGCGCATGGGGCCTCTGGATACCGGACGCCTGGATGCGCTCAATGCCACTGGACGCTGGGAGTTCCATGGCGATAGCGCGGTGCGCGAGTTGGCGCAGCGGCTGCGCGAAGGCGGCGGCCTGCAGACAATCAAGCCGCCGCGCGGCCTGAAGGCGACCTTGCGCCCGTATCAGCAGCAGGGCCTGGACTGGATGCAATTCCTGCGCCGGCACCGGCTAGCCGGCGTTCTGGCAGACGACATGGGGCTGGGCAAGACGGTGCAGACGCTGGCCCATGTGCTGGCGGAAAAGCAGGCCGGACGCCTCGACCGGCCGGCGCTGGTCGTGATGCCGACCACGCTGGTGCCCAACTGGCTGGCCGAAGCCGCCCGCTTTGCGCCTGGCCTTAAGGTGCTGGGCCTGCATGGCGCGCAACGCAAGGACAGCTTCGAGCGCATCGGCGAATCCGACCTGGTGCTGACCACCTATCCGCTGGTCTGGCGCGACCATGAGGCGCTGGCCGCGCATGCCTATCACCTGCTGATCCTCGACGAGGCACAGTATGTGAAGAATGCCGCGTCCCGCGGCGCCGCCGCGATCCGCCAGCTCGATGCCCGCCATCGGCTGTGCCTGACGGGAACGCCGCTGGAAAACAATCTGGGCGAACTATGGGCCCAGTTCGATTTCCTGCTGCCGGGATTCCTCGGCAGCCAGCAGGACTTCAACAAGCGCTGGCGCAATCCGATCGAGAAATTCGGCGACAACACGCGGCGCGAGCTGCTGGCGCGGCGCCTGCGGCCGTTCATGCTGCGCCGGAAAAAGGACCATGTGGCGACCGAGCTGCCGCCCAAGACGCAGATCGTGACCACGGTCGAGCTGGAAGCGGCGCAGCGCGACCTGTATGAAACGGTGCGCACCGCGATGCAGAAGAAGGTCAGGGAAGCCATCGCCGGACAAGGACTGGCGCGCAGCCACATCATCGTGCTGGATGCATTGCTGAAACTGCGCCAGGCCTGCTGCGACCCGCGCCTGGTCAAGCTGCGTGGCGCCAAGTCCGCGCAATCGGCCAAGCTCGAGATGCTGATGACGATGCTGCCCGCGCTGCTGGACGAAGGCCGCAGGATACTGCTTTTCTCCCAGTTCACGGCGATGCTGGACCTGATTGCCGAGGCGCTCGACGCCGCTGGAATTCCATATGTCATGCTGACCGGCGAGACCAGCGACCGCAGCCTGCCGGTGCAGCGATTTCAGCAGGGCGAGGTGCCGCTGTTCCTGATCAGCCTCAAGGCCGGCGGCGTTGGCCTGAACCTGACTGCCGCCGACACCGTCATTCACTACGATCCGTGGTGGAATCCCGCGGCCGAGAACCAGGCGACCGACCGCGCACATCGCCTGGGGCAGGACAAGCCGGTGTTTGTCTACAAGCTGATTGTGGCGGGCAGCATCGAGGAAAAGATCGTCGCGCTGCAGGAACGCAAGGCCGCGCTGGCCGACAGCATCTTGTCCGATCGCGCCGCTGGAAGTGCCGCCTTTTCCAGCGAGGACATTGAAGCGCTGTTCGCGCCGCTGCCGGAATTGCCCGGAGAAAAATGAGAATGCCCGGTACAGGATGAAAGACTGTCAAAAGTTTTGCGAACGACCGTACTTAATTATGCTATTCTCGCTGCACAAGAAAAAGTCGTTCCAGTTTGTTTCGCAACCCGGCGCCAATCGCCGCATACCGAATTTCATTCCAACCAGGAGACCCACATGACTGACGCCGTCATCGTTTCGACCGCCCGCACCGCCCTTGCCAAGTCCTGGAAAGGCGCCTTCAACATGACCCACGGCGCAACCATGGGCGGCCACGCGCTGTCGCATGCCATCCAGCGCGCAGGCATCGAGCCCGGTGAAGTCGAAGACGTGCTGATCGGCTGCGCCACTCCGGAAGGTGCCACCGGCAGCAACATCGCCCGCCAGATCGCCATCCGTGGCGGCTGCCCGGTCACCACCGCCGGCATGACCATCAACCGTTTCTGCTCCTCCGGCCTGCAGACCATCGCCACCGCAGCCCAGCGCGTGATCGCGGGCGAAGGCGACATCTATGCCGCCGGCGGCGTGGAGTCGATTTCCTGCGTGCAGCAGGAAGCCAACAAGCACATGATCGTCGAGACCTGGCTCAAGCAGAACAAGCCGGAAATCTACTGGCCGATGCTGCAGACCGCCGAGAACGTCGCCAAGCGCTACAACATCAGCAAGGAGCGCCAGGACGAATACGGCGTGCGCAGCCAGCAGCGCGCATTCGCCGCGCTGAACGAAGGCAAGTTCAAGGACGAGATCGTGCCGATGACCACCATCATGGGCGTGGCCGACAAGGCGTCCGGCATGCTGATGACCCGTGAAGTCACCATCGATGCCGATGAAGGCATCCGCGGCGACACCACGATGGAAGGCGTGTCCAAGATCCGCACCGCGGTGCCGGGCGGCGTGGTGACCGCAGGCAACGCCAGCCAGTTCTCCGACGGCGCCTCGGTGGCCATCGTGATGAACAGCAAGCTTGCCGAGCAGCGCGGCCTGACCCCGCTGGGCATCTTCCGCGGCTTTGCCATTGCCGGCTGCGAGCCGGACGAAATGGGCATCGGCCCGGTGTTCGCCATCCCCAAGCTGCTGCAGAAGGCCGGCCTGAAGGTCGAGGACATCGACCTGTGGGAACTCAACGAAGCCTTCGCCGTCCAGGTGCTGTACTGCGCCGACAAGCTGGGCATCCCGATGGACCGCCTGAACGTCAATGGCGGCGCAATCGCGGTTGGCCATCCCTACGGCGTGTCGGGCGCGCGCCTGACCGGCCATGCGCTGATCGAAGGCAAGCGCCGCGGCGCCAAGCTGGTGGTGGTGACCATGTGCATCGGCGGCGGCCAGGGCGCTGCCGGCCTGTTCGAAGTCGTTTAAGCGCGCAAGCGCGGAGGCAGCGCACGGCTGCCTTCAGCGCCCGCCGGCGGCCTGGGCTGCGGCGGGCGCCTGCCTCATCTCATCAACAGGATCGCGCAGGCACGGACTTGCGCGACGGAGACCAGCATGCAATCCAAACTTCTATCCCGCCGCGACATCGACTTCCTGCTGTATGAATGGCTCAACGTCGAGTCGCTGACTTCGCGTGCGCGCTATGCCGACCACAGCCGCGAGACCTTCAACGCCGCAATGGACACCTGCGAACAGATCGCCACCGACCTGTTCGCTCCGCATAACAAGAAGAGCGACCAGCAGGAGCCGCATTTCGACGGCGAGCAGGTCACCATGATTCCGGAAGTCGGCGCGGCGCTGAAGGTGTTTTGCGAGGCGGGCCTGATGGCCGCCGGCCAGGACTACGAGCGCGGCGGCATGCAGTTGCCGTGCGTGGTCGAGAAAGCCGGCTTTGCCTACTTCAAGGCAGCCAATGTCGGGACTTCGTCCTACCCCTTCCTGACCATAGGCAATGCCAACACGCTGCTCAAGTGCGGCACGCCCGAACAGATCAGGACCTTTGTCGAGCCGATGCTCGAAGGCCGCTTTTTCGGCACCATGTGCCTGTCCGAGCCGCAGGCCGGCTCCAGCCTGTCCGACATCGTGACCCGCGCCGAGCCGCAGGAAGACGGCACCTACCGGCTGACCGGCAACAAGATGTGGATCTCGGCCGGCGAGCATGAGCTGTCGGAAAACATCGTGCACCTGGTGCTGGCCAAGGTGCCTGGCCCGGACGGCAAGCTCATTCCCGGCGTCAAGGGCATTTCCCTTTTCATCGTGCCGAAGAAGCTGGTCAACGAGGACGGCAGCCTGGGCGAGCGCAATGACGTGGTGCTGGCCGGCCTGAATCACAAGATGGGCTATCGCGGCACCACCAACTGCCTGCTCAATTTCGGCGAGGGCAAGTTCAGGCCCAAGGGCAAGGCGGGCGCCATCGGCTACCTGGTGGGCGAAGTCCACAAGGGCCTGGCCAACATGTTCCACATGATGAACGAGGCCCGCATCGGCGTCGGCCTGGGCGCGGTGGTGCTGGGGTACACCGGCTACCTGCATGCGCTGGACTATGCGCGCAACCGTCCGCAGGGACGGCATCCGATGAACAAGGATCCCGCCAAGCCGCAGCTGAGGATCATCGAGCATACCGACGTCAAGCGCATGCTGCTGGCGCAGAAAGCCTACGTCGAGGGCGGCATGGCGCTGGCGCTGTACTGCTCGCTGCTGGTCGACGAGCAGCGCACCAACGAGAGCCCGGAAGCGGTGCGCGAGGCCTCGCTGCTGCTGGACATGCTGACGCCCATCGTCAAGTCCTGGCCGTCGCAGTGGTGCCTGGAAGCCAACAATCTGGCGATCCAGGTGCACGGCGGCTACGGCTATACCCGTGAATACAACGTCGAGCAGTTCTACCGCGACAACCGGCTCAATCCCATCCATGAAGGCACCCATGGCATCCAGGGCCTCGACCTGCTGGGCCGCAAGGTGGTCATGCAGGAAGGCGCGGCGTTCAAGGCCTATGCCAATGCGGTGCAGAAAACAATCGACCGTGCGCTGGCCGTGAAGGAACTGGCGGCCGATGCCCATGCGCTGGGCGCGGCGCTGCAGCGCATCGATGCGGTGACCCGTTTGCTGTATGCCGCCGGCGACATGAACAAGACCCTGGCCAATGCCTCGCTGTACCTGGAAGCCTTTGGTCATACGGTGCTGGCGTGGATCTGGCTGGAGCAGGCGCTGGTGGCGGTGGGCAAGGAAGGCCATGACGCCGACTTCTACCGCGGCAAGCTTCAGGCCTGCGCCTACTTCTTCAAGTGGGAGCTTCCGAAGGTGCATCAGCAGCTGGACCTGCTGGAAACCGTCGACACCACCACGCTGGACATGCAGGACGACTGGTTCTGAGGCCAGACGGCGCGTGGGCAGGCAGGGCTTTCGCGCCGTTTATTCAAGAGATGAAACGATACGGAGCATCGATGCTGAAGCACATCGTGATGTGGAAACTGAAGGACCAGGCCGAGGGCGCAGACAGGGCAGCCAATGCGCTGAAGATGAAGGAACTGCTCGACGCCTGCGCCGGCATCGTGCCCGGCATCCTGAAGTTCGAGGTGGCGCTGGCCCAGGCCGGCCTGGAAGCAAGCTATGACGTGGTGCTGTACTCGGAATTCGCCGACCGCGCCGCGCTCGATGCCTACCAGGAGCATCCGCAGCACGTTGCGCTCAAGCCATTCATCGGCGCAGTGCGCGAGGCGCGCCAGTGCATGGATTATGAGATCTGAAACCTTTTCATTCAGTAGGGCGCAATACCCGAAGGGCATTGCACCATTGGTCGATGAAAGAAATTTTTCGAATTAGCGTTTTTGGCAAGCGTCCCACGGTGGAATGCCCCTTCGGGGTATTCCACCCTACGTCAGCTAAAACGTTTGCGGTGGCGTAGGGTGCAATACCCGAAGGGCATTGCACCATCGGCCAGCCCTACATGACACCGGGAGCGGCGACGCATCCCCGCCATTCAAACAAAGACGACTCGACGAGTCACAAGGAGACAAGATGAGAACCACCCAACAGTTATTCGACCTCAAGGGCAAGACCGCCCTGATCACCGGCGGCTCGCGCGGCCTCGGCCTGCAGATCGCTGAAGCGCTCGGCGAGCAGGGCGCCACCCTGGTGCTGTCCTCGCGCAAGCAATCCGATCTCGACGAAGCAGTGGCGCACCTGAAGTCGCGCGGCATCGAAGCCAGCGCCATTGCCGCCGACCTGTCGCGCGAGGAAGCGGTCGGCCCGCTGGTGGCCGAGGCCATGAAGCGACTTGGCCACATCGACATCCTGGTCAACAATGCCGGCGCCACCTGGGGCGCGCCAGCCCAGGACTATCCGACCGAAGCCTGGGACAAGGTGATGAACCTGAACATCCGCAGCATCTTCCTGCTGTCGCGGGAAGTGGGCAAGCAGTCGATGATTCCGCGCAAGTACGGCCGCATCGTCAATGTCGCCTCCATCGCCGGCCTGTCCGGCAACGGCCCGGACTCGATGCAGACCATCGCCTACAACACCTCCAAGGGCGCTGTGGTGAACTTCACCCGCACCCTGGCCGGCGAATGGGGCCGTCACAACATCACGGTCAATGCGCTGGCGCCGGGCTTCTTCCCGTCCAGGATGACCAAGGGCATCCTGGAGCAGCGCGGCGAGGAGAACCTGGCCAAGCGCGCGCCGCTGCAGCGCATCGGCGACGACGAAGACCTGAAGGGCGCGGCGCTGCTGTTCGCCTCCGACGCCGGCAAGCACATCACCGGCCAGATCCTCGCCGTCGACGGCGGCGTGTCGTCGGTGCACTGATGACGGCGTTCACCCCGAAACAGCAGCCGTTCCCGTCTGAAATCCCGTTCCTGCACGACCTCGGCGTCGAGTTCCACGGCATGGGGGATGGCCGCGCCGAGATCGCGCTGACGCTGCAGCCGCGCCATATGAACAGCTGGCATGTGACCCATGGCGGCGTGGTGATGACGCTGCTGGATGTGGTGATGTCCATGGCCGGCCGCTCGCTCGACCCGGAAGCCCGCGGCGGCGTCACCATCGAGATGAAGACCAGTTTCATGGAGCCGGGCGGCAAGGCCGGCGGCCGCATCGTCGCCCGTGGCCACGCCTTCCACCGTTCCCGCACCATGTGCTTCTGCGAAGGCGAGCTGTGGGATGGGGAACGGCTGGTGGCCAAGTCCATGGGCACATTCAAGTTTTTGAAGCGCACCGACGCCGGCCCCCGCATCGAGAAGGGCTGAACCGGTTTCCCGCAGTTTCATTTGCAGTCAAATCCATCAGGCGGAGTACTCATGAGCACCTATCAGCAGATCGTCCTCGCATCCCGTCCCCAGGGACACGTCAGCCCCGACAACTTCCGGCTGGAGCAGGTACCGGTGCCGTCCATCAGCGACGGCCAGGTGCTGATCCGCAATCACTACCTGTCGCTCGACCCGTACATGCGCATGCGCATGGAGGACGTGAAGAGCTACGCCGCGCCGCAGGCGATCGGCGCGGTGATGGTGGGCGGCACGGTCGGCGAAGTGGTCGAATCGAAGAACCCGAAATTCGCGGTGGGCGACAAGGTTGTCGGCATGCTCGGCTGGTCCGAGATGGGCGTGTCCGACGGCGCCGGCCTGCGCCGGGTCAAGGATGGCCCGGTGCCGCTGTCGGCCTACCTCGGCTCGGTCGGCATGCCGGGCATGACCGCGTGGTATGGCCTGACCCAGATCATGCAGCCCAAGGCGGGCGAGACCATCGTCGTGTCGGCTGCCAGCGGCGCGGTCGGCAGCGTGGTCGGCCAGCTGGCCAAGCTGCGTGGCTGCCGCGCGGTCGGCATTGCCGGCGGCCCGGAAAAGTGCGCCTACGTGGTCAATGAACTGGGCTTCGATGCCTGCGTCGACTACAAGGCCGGCAACCTGGCGCAAGACCTGAAGGCGGCCACGCCGGACGGCATCGATGCCATTTTCGAGAATGTCGGCGGCGAGATCTTCGACGCCTGCGTCGCCCGCATGAATCCTTTCGGCCGCATCGCGCTGTGCGGCCTGATCGCCGGCTACGACGGCGAGCCCATGGTGCTGAACAACCTGCGCACCTTCCTGACGATGCGGCTGTCGATGCGCGGCTTCATCGTCTCCGAGCATCCCGAGCTCTGGCCGCAGGGGCTGCAGGAACTGGGCGAACTCGTCGGCGGCGGCAAGCTGAAGTTCCGCGAGTCGGTGGCCGATGGGCTGGCCGCCGCGCCGGAGGCCTTCATTGGCCTGCTCAAGGGCAGGAACTTCGGCAAGCAACTGGTCAAGCTGTCCTGAGACGGCGCGCCATGACCGACATCATCCTGCATCACTATCCGACATCGCCGTTCGCGGAAAAGGTCAGGCGCGTGCTGGCCTGGAAGAAGCTGCCGTGGAAGTCGGTGATCATCCCGGTGATCATGCCCAAGCCCGATCTGCTGCCGCTGACCGGCGGCTACCGCCGCACGCCGGTGATGCAGATCGGCGCCGACGTCTACTGCGACACCGCGCTGATCTGCGCCGTGCTGGACCGTATCGCGCCATCGCCCGGCCTGTATCCGGCGCCGGTGGCAGGGCAGGCCAGGCTGCTGGCACAGTGGGCCGACAGCACCCTGTTCTGGACCGTGATTCCCTATGTGTTCCAGCCGGCCGGCGTCCAGAGCCTGTTCGGCCACCTGACGCCGGAGCAGATGCAGGCCTTCAGCGCCGACCGCGCCGCGATGCGCGGCAATGCGCCGCGCATGCATCCCGCCGATGCCGCGGCGGCGCTGCCGCAGTATCTGCGCTGGCTGGATGACATGCTGGCCGGCGGCCAGTCGTGGCTGCTGGGCGAACAGCCCAGCATCGCCGACTTCTCGGTCTACCATTGCCTCTGGTTCGTGCGCAATGCCAAGGCGGTGGCCGGCATACTCGACCAGTTCCCGCGCTTGCGGAACTGGATGAGCGCCATCGAGGCCATCCCGCTGGCGCCGCCTGAAAAGTTGAGTGCTGAAGAGGCATTGCAGATGGCGCGCACGGCCGAGCCGGCAGCGCCGGACACAAGCTTCGTCGATACCCATGGCATTCCGCTCGGCACGCCGGTGACGGTGACGCCGACCGATTATGCGCAGGACCCGGTGGCGGGCGAACTGGTTGCCGCCAGCGAGATCGAGTATGCGGTGCGGCGCGAGGACGAGCGGGCCGGAACCGTGGTGGTGCATTTCCCGCGCATCGGCTATCAGCTGCGGCGGGCCTAGCAAAAAAAAGGCGGGCCTCCGCGGCCGCCTGACAAGAGCGCCGGCGGAGGCGCACAGACAAAGGAGACAACATGCATACATTCGAGAACAAGGTTGCCGTCATCACCGGCGCAGCGAGCGGCTTCGGCCGGGAATTCGCCAACATCGGCGCACGGCTGGGCATGAAGCTGGTGCTGGCCGACGTGCAGCAGGACGCGCTCGAAGCCGCCCGCGCCGAACTGGCCCAGCAGGGCGCCCAGGTGACGGCGCTGCGCTGCGACGTGCGCCATGCCGCGGAAGTGCAGGCGCTGGCCGACGAGGCCATGCGTGCCTTCGGCGCGGTGCACCTGCTGTTCAACAATGCCGGCGTCGGCGCCGGCGGCCTGGTATGGGAAAACTCGCAGGCCGACTGGGAATGGGTGCTGGGCGTGAACCTGTGGGGCGTGATCCATGGCGTGCGCATCTTCACGCCGCTGATGCTGGAATGCGCCAGCAGGGATTCGAGCTACCAGGGACACATCGTCAACACGGCCTCGATGGCCGGCCTGCTCAATGCGCCGACCATGGGCATCTACAACGTCTCCAAGCATGCCGTGGTGTCGCTGTCGGAGTCGCTGTACCAGGACCTGAAGCTGGTGGACGCGCCGATCGGCGCGTCGGTGCTGTGTCCTTACTTCGTGCCGACCGGCATATCGGCTTCGCACCGCAACCGTCCGGACGACCTGAAGCAGGACGCGCCGCCAACGGCCAGCCAGCGCGCCGCCCAGGCCATGTCGGACAAGGCGGTCGGCTCGGGCAAGGTATCGGCGGTGCAGGTGGCGGAATGGACCTTCGACGCCATCCGCGATGACCGCTTCTATATTTATTCCCATCCCGGCGCGCTGGGCAATGTGCAGCAGCGCATGGAGGAAATCATCCAGCAGAAGAATCCCGGCGATCCCTATGCGGCCGCGCCCCACATCCGCGAGATGCTGCGCGAGAAGCTCAAGGGCTGAAACACGCGCTTTGCCGTTCTGCCATTCACTTCACCAGGAGCCGCCATGTCCGCCGCCATCAAGACCGAGCAATACGCCAGCCTCTCCAACGGCACCCGCCTGCATTACGCCAGCGCCGGCGATCCCGGCCGTCCGCTGGTGCTGTTCGTGCACGGCTTTCCGGAGTTCTGGTACGAGTGGCACGAGCAGCTGGCCGAGTTCGGCCAGCAGTATTACGCCGTCGCGCCGGACCTGCGCGGCTTCAACCTGTCGGACATGCCGTCCGACCCGGCCCAGTACAAGGCCAGGCTCATCATCGATGACCTGAAGCTGCTGATCAACGCGCTCGGCTACGACCGCTGCATCATGGTGGCGCATGACTGGGGCGGCGCGATCGCCTGGAGCTTCGCGCTGGCGCTGCCGGCAATGCTGGAAAAGCTGGTGATCGTCAACGCGCCGCATCCTTATCTGTTCATGAAGGCGCTGGCGAACGACCCGGCGCAGCAGGCCGCCAGCGCCTACATGAACTGGCTGCGCGCAGATGGTTCGGAGAAGGCGCTGGCCCAGAATGATTTCGCCATGATGGAAGGCTTCCTGACCGGCATGGGCAAGTCGCCGGCGCCCTGGTTTACCGGCGAGACCAGGGCAAAGTACCACGCGTGCTGGGCGCGCGGCCTGACCGGCGGCGTCAATTACTACCGCGCCTCGCCGCTGCATCCGCCGACCGAAGGCAATGCAGGCCCGGCCCGCCTGGAGTCGCAGATGAAGCCGGAAGACTTCACCATTCGCGTGCCGACCAAGGTGATCTGGGGCGAAAGCGACATGGCGCTGCCCAAGGGCCTGCTCGACGGGCTGGAGAATGTGGTGCAGGACCTGGACCTGACCCGCATACCCGAAGGCAGCCACTGGGTCGTCCATGAGCAGCCGGCGCGCATCAACCAGTTGATCCGGGAATTCATCGAGCGCTGAGGCTGGCGGCGCGGCCGCGTCGCCTCGCCGCTCGTCGAATCGGCATGCCTGCGACCGGCCAGGCAAGAACGCGACCGGCGGCGGCGTTGCCGGTGTACCATACCGGTTTTTTCCGCACACTACGCCTGATGAGTTCGTTTTTCCCGCCGTCCCGGTTCCGCTTTCTCGTCCCGCCCTTGCTGGCGCTGCTGCTTGGCGTCGGCGCGGCGCAGGCGGACGACGCTGCCGACATTGCGCGGCTTGCCCGCAGCGGCCAGGGTGAGGAAGCGCTCAGGCGCATCGACGCGCTGCTGGCGAAACAGCCGGCTGACGCGCAGATGCGCTTCATGAAAGGCGTGATGCTCTCCGAGACCAGGCCGGCGGATGCGATTGCCATCTTCAGCAAGCTGACCCAGGACTATCCGAAGCTGCCCGAGCCCTACAACAACCTGGCGGTGCTGTATGCCGCGGCCGGCCAGTACGACAAGGCCAGGGCAGCGCTGGACAAGGCGCTGCGCACGCATCCGGCCTATGCCACCGTTTTCGACAATCTGGGTGACGTCCATGCACGCCTGGCCAGCCAGGCCTATGACAAGGCCCTGCAGATCCAGCCCGGCAAGCCGGCGCCGGCCCAGCTTGCGCTGGTGCGAAACCTGACCATGCCGGGGGCCCAGTCTGCGTCGCTGGCAGTGAGCCCGGTGGTGGCGGCAGCGCCAGTCGCTGCCGCAGCAACCCAGGCAGCCGCACCGCAGCCTCCGGCATCGCCAGCCCCAGCGCCGATAGCGGTCGCGCCCGGCAAAGCTGCGCCGCCTGCGGTCACGATCATTGCCACCGCACCCGTGGAAACCAAACCTGCCGCGCCGGTGGCCAAGGCCGAGTCCAGGCCGGCGGCCGCGGCGCCGCGCGAGGCAGTGCCGCCGCGGCCGGAACCGGCGCGGGCGGATGCCAGGCGTGCCGAGCCGCCGGTGCGCATGGCCAAGGCCGACAAGGCCGAAAAACCCGATACCAGGGCGCGTGCCGCGCAGGAAGCCGCCGCCGAACGGGAAGCTGTGCTGAGCGCGGTGCAGAGCTGGGCCAAGGCCTGGAGCGCCCGCGACGTACAGGCCTATCTGGCCCATTACGCCTCCGACTTCGATCCGGCTGGTGGCATCAGCCGCAAGGCATGGATGGAAGAGCGCCAGCAGCGCATCGCCGGCAAGGGACGCATCAAGGTCGATATCGACAAGCCGCAGGTGACCACCGAAGGCAGTACCGCCATCGTGCATTTCCGCCAGAGCTATGTGTCCGACCGCCTCAGCGCAACCAGCCGCAAGACGCTGGAACTGGAACGCCAGCGCGGCAGGTGGCTGATCAAACAGGAACGCACGAGCAGTTGATGGGATTGCGCACACGATTCCTGGGCTGCTGCCTGGCCGCCGCAAGCGCATTGCTGCCGGTCGCGCCGGCCGCGGGCGCAGGCCGGACGGACCCGGACCAGATGCTCATCGCGGTGTACAAGGACCTTGGCAACCGGCACCTGCGCGACGCGCTGGCCAAGGCCGATGCGCTGGTGAACGCCTATCCCAACTTCCAGCTCGGCCACCTGGTGCGCGGCGACCTGCTGATGATGCAAACCCGGCCTGTCGACCGGATCGGCGCGGTCGAAGGGGCTGCGCCCGAGGCGCTTGCCGACCTCAGGCAGGAAGCCATGGCGCGCATCAGGGCCCTCACCGAGCGGCCCGATCCGTCCAGGGTGCCGCGCGCGGTGCTGCAGCTGCGTTCCGACCAGAAGCGGGTGCTGGTGGTGGATGCACACCGTTCCCGGCTGTACGTCTATGAAAACCGCCAGGGCGAACTGCGCTTCCTGCAGGACTTCTATATCAGCCAGGGCAAGCTGGGCATCAACAAGCAGAGGGAAGGCGACCAGAAGACGCCGCTGGGCGTGTACTACATTACCAGCCGGCTGGCGGGCTACCGCCTGCCGGACTTCTATGGCGTCGGCGCGCTGCCCTTGAGCTATCCGAACGAATGGGACAAATTGCAGGGCCGGGAAGGATCGGGCATCTGGCTGCACGGCACGCCGTCACGCAACTACAGCCGGCCGCCCCTGTCGTCCGACGGCTGCGTGGTCCTCACCAATCCCGACCTGCGCCAGGTCTATGCCGGGGTCGAGGTCAACAAGACGCCGGTCGTGATTGCGCGCGACGCCGAGTTCGTGCCGCGCCAGCAGGTCGACGCCGAGCGCGTGCAGGCGCAGGCGATGGTCGAGAACTGGCGCTCGGCGCTGCAATTGCAGGACCTCGACCAGCTGCGGCGCCACTATGCCAGCCGCTTCCGCAGCGAGCAGGCCGACACGCTGGACGACTGGCTGGCGCGCCAGCAGAAAGGCATCCAGCAGATGAACAAGCCAGCGCTGGCGCTGCGCGAGCTGAGCCTGTTCCGTTATCCGGGCGAGGAACTGATCGTGGCCACGTTCACGATGGATGCGGTGTCGGGCGGCAAGCGCTCGTCGATCCGCAAGCGGCAGTACTGGGGCCGCGAAGCCGGGCACTGGAAAATCGTATCGGAAAGCGGCTGGACGGCCTGAGCGCGCCTGGGCCACAGCCTTCATGTCATCAAGTCAATTCAACTGAAAAGGAGCGTCATGGCACGCGCGGATTTTGCATTCTTCCACCCGTTGCGGGTGCGCTGGGCCGAAGTCGATATGCAGGCCATTGTCTTCAATGGCCACTACCTGACCTATTTCGATGTCGCCTTCACCGAATACTGGCGCGCCACCGGCCTGCCCGGCGTGATGCAGCAGGCCGAGGATGGCCAGGAGATGTTCGCCCGCAAGGCCACCGTCGAATATCACGCGCCGGCACGCTTCGATGACATGCTCGACATCGGCGTGCGCTGCGCCGCCCTCGGCCGCAGTTCGATGCGCTACGTGCTTGAAATCTACCGCGGCGAGGAATTCCTGATTTCCGGCGAACTGGTCTACGTGTATGCCGACACGACCGTGCGCAAGGGCGTGGCGCTGCCGGATGCATGGCGCGCCCGGCTGGCGGAACTGGAACGGCTGGCGCCGGTGCAGCAATGAGCCTGCGCATCGTGATTGGCTCCTGGGAGCAGCAGCGGCAGGCTGCCGCGGCACTGAGGCAGCAGGTGTTCGTGGTGGAGCAGGGGGTGCCGGCCGAGCTGGAACTGGACGAGATGGATGCGCAGTCGCTGCATGCGGTGGCTTATCAGGACGGCGTGCCGGTCGCCACCGGCCGCCTGCTGCCGGACGGCCATATCGGACGGATGGCGGTGCGCCAGGATGCGCGCGGCGCCGGCACCGGCAGCCTGGTGCTATGCGCCCTGATGGATGAGGCACGCCGCCGCGGCGACCGCGACGTCGTGCTGCATGCCCAGCTCAGTGCACGGGACTTCTATGCCCGGCACGGTTTCGAGCCGGAAGGCGACATGTTCATGGACGCGGGGATCGAACACATCGCAATGCGCCGTAGATTTTCTCCTGGATGACCGGCGCCTCGGCGCCGCAGGGCTCGGCCAGCCGCTCGGTCAACTGGGCGCTGCCATCCTGCAGCAGTTGCACGACCGTGGAGCAGCGGGTGCCATAGCCGGGCGACTCGATGAAGATCGGGGACAGCACCCGCTCCCATTCCAGAGGTACGCCGGTATGGGGCAGGCGGCAGTCGCTGGGGCGGGTGGCATCGCTGAGCATGTCGAAGTAGGCGTCGATAGGCGCGCCCTGGCACAGGAGGCTGGCGAATTCCGCCTTGCTGCTCAGCACCTTGGGCCACGGGGTGTCGAGAAATCCATTCGACAAACCATAGATGCCATGCGGCAGCGGCAAGCCATTGCGCGGGTCTTCCGTATCCGCGTTGGTGTACCAGATCAGCTCGCTGCCGTCGCACACCAGCAGGTTGAAGCCGTTATAGCGGTCGGCGTGCGGCGCCAGCGTCTCGACGTAATCGGCCGCGCCGTCGCTGCCGCGCAGGAAGTCGGACACCAGCGCGCCGCGCGAGGGCGCGTCCGGACGGACGGACTGCGGGTCGCGCACATTGGTCAGGGCGGCGAAACGGCCGCCGCGGGTGATGCCCAGCCAAGTGCCATTTCCACGCAGGTCGCGGCCGGCATACACGTCAGGTTCATCCGCCCACCAGTGCGCCGGCAATGCAGGACGCTCGTAGAATTCGTCGCGGTTGGCTGCTGCCAGCAGCGAGAGGCCAGGAATCACCTGCCACGCAAATACAATCAGGCACATGCTTCCAGGTCCATGAAGATTTCAGTGTGGCGGCCGCCGTTGGCACATGCTGCGATGCCGCTTTGCTGGACCGCCAGGTCGAGCAAAGCGGCAAAATCAGAGGGGGCGCCCGTATAAACTTCCATCCAGGTCTGCATGCCATTCTGTTCGCCGGGGCGGCGCTTCAGGGCGGTGACGACGCCGTGGCTGGCCGCGAGCTGCTGCTGAAGCAGCTTCACCCGCGGCGCCAGGGCAACGGCCGCGTCCGGCGCGACCTTGTAATAGACATAGAAATCCATGCGCAGGCCGTTCAGGTAGGGTCGATCAGTTCGTAGGGCAGCGTGCCGATTTCCAGCACGGGGCCGGACGCCGAGCCGAGCCGGATGTCGTCTCCCTGCTCGAGCACGGCGGTCTTCAGCTCCACAAGGCACAGCGTGCGGTCGCCGCTGGTTTCGGCATTGACGACCTGGCCGCAGGGCTGATCCGGATCGCTGCTGGCAAACACCTCGGTGCCGGCCAGCACGCCGGTGGCAGCCACCTGTGCCGGCAGCATGCGGCGCTTGAGCTTGCCCAGGTACTGGCTGCGGGCGACGATTTCCTGGCCGGGGTAGCAGCCCTTGCGGAAATTCACGCCGCCCAGCACTTCGAAGTTGATCATCTGCGGCACGAACTGCTCCTGGGTCGCCTGCACGACCAGCGGAATGCCGGCCTGGATGTCGAGCGCCCGCCAGGCGGCGGTGGCAGCGGGACGCAGGCTCTGCGCCAGTTGCGGCCAGGCCCGCTGCGCGGTTTCCACCGATGCGATCCACTGGAAGCGCGGCGCGCCGGCCGCATCCGGCATGCGAATCAGGGTGCCGGCGACCTGCTGCGTCACGCCATAGGCGGCGGGTAACTCGGGGAACCAGGGCGCCAGCGCGGCCGCGACGTCCGGGCCGGCCAGCCCGAGCGCCACCTGGCCGTCACTGACGTCGGCCAGCTTTGCCTTGGCGCGCAGGATGAACATCTGCAGGCGCTTCTGCACCGCGGCCTGTATCTCGCGCGGCAATTGGAGCAGGATGGCGTCGCTGGATTTCCAGATCAGCATCGTTGCCAGCAGGCGTCCCTTGGGCGTGCAGTAACCCGCCAGCCGTGCTTCGGACACGCCAAGCGACTGGACGTCGTTGGTCAGCTGGTTATGCAGGAACGAGGCGGCTTCCTCGCCGGTGGCGGCGATCAGGCCGAGATGCGTCAGCGGCACGACGATATTCGAGTCGTTGGATTCGTCCTGGAACCCGACGACTTCCGGAGCGGTCGATGCAGAGAGGCGGGCGCCTTGGGTAGCCAGAAAGTCCAGCCAGGGAGTGGTGCTTGTGCTCATGGGATTAGTTGATTGGTGGATTCACCGATTATCATGACGGCTCGATTATAGTGGCGTCAGAAAAACGCGTTCGGTCGGGCGCGAATTTGAACAGGCGGAGTGGTGTGAAAAAGTTTCTTTCAGTAATGACCGTCCTTGTCGCGACGCTGGCGTTCGGCTTCACCTATTGGGCCGGGCAGCCCATCATGAAGAAGGATGGCGAGGCGATCGGCTTTACCATCGAAGCCGGCAGCGGCGTGCGTGGCGCGGCCGAGCAGGTGGCAGCGGCCGGCGTGCCGGTGCAGCCGCTGCTGCTGGAAGCGCTGGTCAGGCTGAGCGGCAAGAGCGGCAGGATCAAGGCCGGCGCGTACGAACTGGAACCTGGCACCACGCCGCGCCGGCTGGTCGAGCAGCTGGTGCGCGGCGAATTCGCGCAGCACGCGCTGGTCGTGATCGAAGGCTGGACTTTCCGCCAGATGCGGCAGGCCATCGCTGACAATGCGGCACTCAAGCACGACACCGTTAACATGAGCGACGAAGAACTGCTGGCCAAGGTGACGCCGGACTACCGTCAGCCGGAAGGACTGTTCTTCCCCGATACCTATTTGTTTGCCAAGGGCGCCAGCGACCTGCAGATCTACCGGCGCGCCCACGCGCTGATGCAGAAAAAGCTGGAGGAGAACTGGGCCGCCCGCGCGCCGGGCCTGCCCTACAAGTCCCCGTACGAGGCGCTGATCATGGCGTCCATCGTGGAAAAGGAGACTGGCCAGAAATCCGAGCGTGACCTGATTGCCGGCGTGTTCGTCAACCGCCTGCGACAGGGCATGATGCTGCAGACCGATCCCACCGTGATCTACGGCATGGGCGAACGTTTCCGCGGCAATATCCGCAAGCGCGACCTGCAGACCGATACGCCGTACAACACCTACACCCGCGCCGGCCTTCCGCCGACGCCGATCGCGCTGCCTGGTACTGCTGCGCTGGCCGCGGCGCTGAATCCGGCCCGCACCGATGCGCTGTACTTCGTCGCCCGCGGCGACGGCACCAGCCATTTTTCCGGCAGCCTGACGGAACACAACCAGGCAGTGAACAAATACCAACGATAGTCATCGCTTCAACATTCATGAAACCAGGAAAATTCATTACCTTCGAAGGCATAGACGGCGCCGGCAAGTCCACCCACCTGTCCTTCGTCGCCTCATTGCTCCATGAAATGGGCCATACCGTCATCACTACCCGCGAGCCCGGCGGTACGCCTCTGGGCGAGCAGTTGCGTGGCCTGTTGCTGAAGGAAAAAATGCACTTGGAAACCGAGGCGCTGCTGATGTTCGCATCGCGCCGGGAGCATCTCGCACAAGTGATCGAACCAGCGCTTGCCCGCGGCGACTGGGTCGTTTCCGACCGATTTACCGATGCCACCTTTGCCTATCAGGGCGGCGGCCGCGGGCTGGCGCGGGACAAACTGGACGCACTGGAAGCCTGGGTGCATCCGCATCTGCAACCCGACCTGACGCTGCTGTTCAATGTGCCGCTGGAGGTGGCCCGCGCCCGTCTTGACAAGTCGCGCGACCTCGATCGTTTTGAACAGGAGCAGGCGACCTTCTTTGCCGCTACCCAGGCCGAATATCTGCGGCGGGCAGAACAGTTTCCCAAGCGTTTTCGACTGATCGATTCCACCAAGCCAATAAATGAAGTAAATCAAGTGCTTGCGGCAATTGTCGGAGAGTTGGGATGAACTTCAGCTTTGCTTTGCAAGCAACTGATTATGAATAGAAATTCGGGGAAAGTTAAAGTGGTTTGTGAAGTGAGTATGGTCGGGAAGCAATGGGCACAATGACTAACCAGACTTTGCCTTGGCAAGCCGAAACCTGGTCCCAAGTGATGCAGATGCGCGAGCGTTTTCCGCATGCGGTGTTGCTGCACGGACCAGAGGGGATCGGGAAAACACGGTTTGCCGAGCAACTCGCCCAAGCGCTGCTGTGCGAATCGCCTCTGCCGGATGGCCATGCCTGCGGGCATTGCCTGGCCTGTGGCTGGTTTGCCCAGTATGCGCATCCGGATTATCGGCGGGTGCGTCCGGAAAGCCTGGAAGATGCCAGCGCCGTGGATGACGCAGGCGCCGAAACCGCTAAGGCGGCGAAGGCGGAGAAAGGCGCCTCCAGGGAAATCCGCATTGAGCAGATCCGGTCACTTGCCAACTTCATCAACGTATCGACCCATCGAAGCGGCCGGCGCGTCGTGCTGCTGTATCCGGCTGAAGCGCTGAACGCGATTGCCGCCAATGCCTTGCTGAAAACGCTGGAAGAGCCGCCTCCCGCAACAGTCTTCCTGATGGTGAGCCACAATATCGACCGTCTGCTTCCAACCATCGTCTCGCGTTGTCGCAAGGTACCGCTGACCATGCCCGGCGCGGCGCAGGCGCTGGCCTGGCTAAAGGAACAGGGCGTGGGAGATGGGGAAAGCTGGCTGGCCGAGCAGGGTGGCGCGCCGCTGTCGGCGCTGACGCAGTCACAGGCAGGGTCGCGCGAGGCGGTCGAGACGCTGCTGGCGCATCTGGCCAAGCCGGCAGCCGAGGCGGCGTTGAAGACGGCAGACCAGTTGCAGAAATCCCCGCCGGCCGAAGTAACCGCCTGGCTGCAGCGCTGGCTCTATGACGTGTTTTCCGTCAAGTTTTCCGGAAAGATCCGTTATTATCCAAAACACCGCCGGGAAATCGATGCGCTTGCCATGCGTGCGGACCCGATCAAGCTGCTGGCGGTATTGAAGTCGATGAATGAAAGACGGGCCATTGCCGACCACCCGCTGTCGCCCAAGCTGTTCATCGAAGACATGTTGCTGGATTACTCCACCGTTTTTGCATAGGTTCGCCATGGCAGAAATCAGCGGCGCCTCGCCGCCCCGTCCCTCCGTCCTCTCGCTGTCCGTCAAGGAAAAGGCGGCGCTGTATGCTGCTTACATGCCGTTTCTGGCGAACGGCGGCATTTTCGTTCCGACCAGCCGCAGCTACCAGTTGGGCGACGAAATCTACCTGATCCTGTCGCTGATGGACGATGCCAGCAAATATCCGATCGCGGGCAAGGTGGTGTGGGTAACGCCAGCCGGCGCCCACAATAACAAGGCGCCTGGCATCGGGGTTCATTTTCCGGCCGATGAGAGCGGCCAGCGCACACGCCAGCGTATCGAAGAAATCCTCGGCGCGGCAATCACGTCTTCGCGGGCCACCCACACGCTATAGGCGCTTCCACTCCTGGGGTATGTTGAACCGCCCGGCGTGTAAGCGGCAGGTGATTCGGTAGAGCCGGCGGCGGCATGGGCGCCGGAAATGCGAAGAGAAGCCAGGAAAAACATCGGCTTCCCCAAACAACGATCAGAACACTGCTTCCTCAGAACTTGTAGCGCAGGCCGACGGAAACCATCTGCGCCTTGGTATTGCCTTCGTTCTCGTCAATGACCTTGCCAAAGTTTTCATACTCCGCAACCACGCTCACATTCTTTGCAAAGCTGTACTCGGCGCCGATGCCGAACATCGCGGTGGTATTGGACCTGCTCATGCTGTCGCTAAAACCGTTCAGCCGCGCCGTGACCTTGCCGTGGTTGGCAGTAAGTCCGGCCTTGGCAAACACCGAGAATTCCGGGCTCAGCGGCAGGGCGGCGGTGCCAGCGATATACAGGGCGCGGGCGCGGTAGTCCAGCGAGGCCGTATTGACGCCGTCCGTATCTGAATCGCTCACTTTGCCGAGGTGGGCATAACCGGCTTCGATGCCAAAGTTTTCAGTCAGGGCGTAGCCGCCGTACAGCTTGACGCCAGTCTTGTGTTCCTTGCCCGAATCGCCATCGATGGACAATTTGTGCTCGGCACTGCCGACGTTGGCGCCGATATAGGCGCCTGCGGCATGCGCCGAGGCGGAGAGCAGAAGTGCGGTGGTCAGCAATACGGTCAAAAGAGTTTTATTCATTATTTTCCCCAGGAATACCTTTAAAGAATTTGCCGCATTCGAAAGCCAAAAGCAGCCTTACTAGGGTAACCAACTGCAGTGGAGAGTTCCTGTCTGGAAAGGAAGGAGGATCGCTCTGTTTTTAAGATCAGAACACACTGTATTTTTGCGATGCTCTTCGCCGGCATGATCTTGACAGGCAACGAACTGTTAACGCGCTTGTGGCGACGCAAGCGTCCTCATCCGCCTGATGACCAGCAGAGTTCCGCAATGCGATGCAGTGGCCGGCAGCTGAGCCCGGCAAGCGCTTGCGCCATTGCGTACAATGGCGGGCTATGTTCATCGATTCCCATTGCCACATCAATTTTCCGGATTTTGCCGAGCGCATGCCGGAACTGCTCAACCGCATGGCGGAAAACCGTGTCACGCATGCGCTGTGCGTGTCGGTGGACCTGCCTGACTTCCCGCAGGTGCTGGAACTGGCCGAGCGGCATCCGCATATCTATGCATCGGTCGGCGTGCATCCCGATTATCCGGACACGCCGGAACCTTCCGTGGACGATCTGGCCCGCCTGTCCGACCATCCGAAGATCATTGCAATTGGCGAAACCGGTCTGGATTACTACCGCCTGGAGGGTGACCTCGAATGGCAGCGAGAACGCTTTCGCACGCACATTCGTGCATCGCGCGCCACTCGCAAACCCCTGATCATTCACACCCGCGCCGCCGCCGAAGACACGCTGCGCATCATGCGCGAGGAGGGCGCAGGCACCGACAAGGGCGGCGTCGCCGGCGTGATGCATTGCTTCACCGAATCGCTGGAAGTGGCCGAGGCGGCCATTGCAATGGGTTTTTATATCTCGTTTTCCGGGATCGTGACCTTCAAGAGCGCACGGGAATTGCAGGCGGTAGCCCGTGCCGTTCCGCTTGATCGCATGCTGATCGAGACCGATGCCCCGTATCTTGCGCCGGTGCCGTTCCGCGGCAAGACCAATGAGCCGGCCTTCGTCAGGCATGTAGCGGAGTTCATCGCCACGCTGCGCGGCGAACCGCTGGAGCGGATCGCCCACCATACCACCGACAACTTCTTCAAGCTGTTTTCCAGCGCCCACGCCCATGCATGACGTCCTGACTTCCCGCCTTTCCCGCCGCCAGGCGCTGCGCTTGCTGGCGGTGCCGGTCCTTCTCTCTGTCTTGCCCGGCCTCGCTTTCGCAGGTGCTTACGACGACTATTTCAGCGCGGTCAAGCTCGACAACATCAAATTGGTCCGGTCGTTGCTGCAGCGCGGGTTCGACCCCAACACGGTGGAGGAAGAGCGCGGCGAGACCGGGCTGATCATTGCCGTGCGCGAGGATGCCGGCAAGGTGTTCGACCTGCTGCTCAATACGAAAGACGTCAACCTCGATGCCCGCGCCCGCAATGGCGACACCGCACTGATGATGGCGGCCTACAAGGGCAGGTACGACGTGGCAAAGGCACTGCTGGACAAGGGCGCGGAGCCGAACCAGACCGGCTGGGCTGCGCTGCATTACGCCGCCGCGGTGGGCAACAACCAGATCGTGCAGCTGCTGCTGGACCATTCCGCCTATATCGACGCGGAATCGCCGAACCAGACCACGCCCATCATGATGGCGGCGCGGGGCGGCCATATTCTGACGGTGAAGCTGTTGCTGGACGAAGGCGCCGACCTGACCCTGAAGAATGGCGCGGGCATGACGGCGCTCGATTTTGCCCGTGTCGGCGGCTTCAAGGACATCGTCGAAGGCCTGACTTACCGGCTGAAAAAGGCCGGCAAGCTGTAAGTCAGGCGTGCATGTTTAGCTATTGCCGCGCCGGCGCAGCGCACGTTCCGCCAGTTCGAACAAGCCTTGCGTGACGAGCGCCAGCAAGGCGGAAGGAATGGCGCCGGCCAGGAGCATCTGGTTGTCGTTGAGCGCCAGTCCGACCGCAATCCGTTCTCCATAGCCGCCGGCGCCGATGAAGGCGGCGATGGTTGCCGTCCCCACCGTCATGACCGCCGCGGTTTTCACGCCCGCCAGGATCAGCGGCCATGCCAGCGGCAGTTCCACCAGCAGCAGTATGTCGGCACGGCGCATGCCCAGCGCCTGCGCTGCCTGGCGCAGGCCGTTAGGCACCTGCGCCAGCCCGGCACAGGTGTTGCGCACGATGGGCAGCAGCGCATAGACGGATAGCGCGATCAGTGCCGGCCGGGTGCCGATCGCACCCAGCAGCGGTATCAGCATGGCGAGCAGGGCCAGCGATGGTATGGTCTGCAATACGCCAGCCAGCCCGAGCACCGGCTGGCGCAAGCCCGGCACCAGGGAGGCTGCCAGGCCAAGCGGCACGCCTGTCGCCGTTGCTGCCGCCACGGAAACAAGCACCAGGAACAGGTGCTGCCCCGTCAGCGGAAGCAACCGGTCCAGCAGCTTGGCCTGCAAGCCGCTGGGCGCGGCGCCCGCGCCGGCTGGCCTGGCGCCGCTATCCTTTGCCGGGTGGGCGGGCCCATCCCTCAGGAAACCCTCCGCCGCCTGGGCAAAGCTGCGGCCTTCCAGCTCGACCGCGGCATTCAGCGCAATCATCCGCTGCTGGCTGATGCTGCCTTCGAGTCGCTGCAGCGCGCGCCAGGCGACCGGAAAACGCCCGGGCGCATCCAGCCGGTACAGCAGCATCGCGTCGTAGCGCGGGAAATAGCCGAGATCGTCTTCGAGAACCCGCAGGCCCATGCGCTCGATGCGGGCGTCGGTCGTATAGATGTCCATCACGTCGATCTGGCGCGCGGCCAGGGCATCGTAGGCAATGCCATGGTCCAGGCTGCGGGGCTGGTTGGCCAGCCGATAACGCCGGGCAAGGCCCGGCCAGCCGTCGGCGCGGCCGATGAATTCATGCGACAAGCCCAGCCTGAGCATTGGATGACGCGCCAGGTCGCTCAGCCTGACGATGCCGAGTTTTTGCGCCTGGTCTTCAGGCATGGCCAGCGCGTAACTGTTGTTGAAGCCCAGCGGCACATCTGCGCCCAGTCCCAGCGCCGCCAGTTCATGCCGGACCTGTTCCAGCGGCACCGGTCCGGCATGACGCAGTATTTCCTGGCTGATGGTGCCCAGGTATTCCGGATAGACATCGATGCTGCCAGCCTTCAGGGCTTCGAACAGGATGGCGGTATTGCCCAGGCCCCGGCGATGCACGGCCTGGCCGGCTTGAGCGGCATTGGCCGCAGCGGTCAGGATCTCGCCCAGCACATAGGACTCGGTAAAGCGCTTGGAGCCGACCTGCAGCGGCTGTCCGGCCTGGGTGAGCGGCGTTGCTGCGATCAGCAGGATGGCTGCGAGCGTGCGCAGGAGCTTCAAGAGCATAGGGTGTCCGTCATCGTGGGCCTGTTGCCCGGATTGGCGGGCGAAGGCGCTCTAGCTTAACCGGAATCGGCCGCAGAAACGGAAGTCGCTTCTGGTACAGTGCCGCCATGAGCAAACTGACTTTGGATCGCATGCTGCAGTCGCAGGGCTTCGGCAGCCGCAAATGGTGCCGGCAACTGGTGGAGGATGGTGAAGTCACGGTCAACGGCCAGCCGGTCGATGACTACCGGCTGGCGCTGGACCCCGACCACCTGGTCTTCACCGTGTTTGGCGAGGAATGGGCTTACCGGCAGCATATTTATATCGCACTGAACAAGCCGGTGGACATCGAGTGTTCGCGCAAGCCCAGCCACCATCCCGGCGTGCTGACGCTGTTGCCGGAACAATTCACCTGGCGCGAGGTGCAGCCCGTCGGCCGGCTGGACCATGACACCACCGGCCTGCTGCTGATGTCGGACGACGGCGCCTTCATCCATGCCCAGTCGTCGCCGCGCCGGCATGTGCCCAAGGTCTATGTCGCCACCACCCATGAAGCGGTCACCGACGAACTGCTTGAGCGGTTGCGCAACGGCGTGCAGCTGCATGACGAACCCGCGCCGCTGGCGGCGCACCGCTGTGCAAGGGTGTCTGAAAATGAACTGGAGATCGTGCTGGAACAGGGCAAATACCATCAGGTCAAGCGCATGCTGGCCGCAGCCGGCAATCACTGCTCGGCGTTGCGGCGCGTCGCGATCGGCGGCCTGACTCTGGATGCGCTGGGCCTGGCGCCCGGCCAGTGGTGCTATCTGGATCCGGAACAACTGGCGCTGCTGGCGCCTGCCGCCCAATGAGCGAGCTCGTGACACTCCGCCTCGCCAAGCGCCTGGCCCAGGAAACCGGCTGTTCGCGCAACGAGGCGCAGCAATACATCGAAGGCGGCTGGGTGCTGGTCGACGGCCAGGTGTGCGAGGAGCCGGGCCTGCGTGTGGGCCCGGAGAACCGCGTCGTCCTCGCTGCCGGCGCACGCGCCGAAGCGGCGCCGCCGGTCACGCTGCTGTTTCACAAGCCGGTCGGACTCGACACCGGGCCCGCCGGCAAGCCGGACGCCGGACTGATCCTGCCGGCGCTGACGCTCGCCATGCGCAGCGCCGTCGACCGCTCCGGCATACGTCCGCTGAAGAAGCACTTCGTCGGCCTGCAGCTGACCGATGGCCTCGAAACCCAGGCCAGCGGACTGCTGGTTCTGACGCAGGACTGGCGCGTGGCGCGCCGGCTGGTGGACGATGCGGTCCGGATCGAGCATGAATACATCGTCGACACCGGCACGCAGGTGAGTGACGAGCAACTGGCGCGGATCAACCAGGGCATGCAGTTCAATGGCAAGGCAGTGACCGGCCTGAAAGCTAGCCGCCAGAGCGAAACCCGCGTGCGCATCGTGCTCAAGACACCGCCGCGCGGCCTGATCGAGCGTTTGTGCACCGAAGCCGGCCTCGGACTGGTTGCGCTGCGCCGCATCCGTATCGGCCGGTCGCCTCTGGCAGGGCTTGAGCCGGGCCAGTGGCGCTACCTGGCCGGCTACGAGAAATTCTAGGTCACGACAGGCTGGCCGACTTCGAGTTCGCGCTGCCACTCGCCAACCGGAAATAAGGACGGTCATCGCGGGATGGCGGCATAGTCGAGCCTAGCGCGTCCTCCAGCATGGCCGGCGTGCGCAGGGACGACTCAAACACGGATCGGGGCAGGCACCGGCATGGCGTTGCGCCGTTGGGCATCATGATCATGAACATCAGTTCCTGGCGCGGCGGCAGTGGCTGGAAAGCCGCCTTCAGCACCGCCCATATCTGCTCTATCGTCAGGTCGTCGAGCCAGGCATGTCCTTCGATGCGCAGCGCATAGTGATTGGCATTGCCGGTTTGTACAGGGGGCATGGTTCGTGTCCGCTAGTGGGTGAGTTGGCTGGGGTAGCGGCCCGGCCTCTGGCCGTGCGTCGCAGGAACTTAGTAATGGGAAGCCATCGCCGGTTCGGTGCCATGGCGTCGCCGGCGCTCGTATGCGTCCGCAGTGGGCAGCATGCCGTTGAGGTAATCGATGCGACACTGGTTACGGCGGACCTTGCCGCTGGAGGTCTTGGGCAGGCTGCCCGATGCCAGCAGCACCACATCGTCCACGGGCAGCAGGTGCACCCGCCGGATCGCATTGCGGATCGCCGTCTCTATCTGAGGCCACTTTTCGCGGCGGCGCATGAGTTCCCGCCTGATTTCACAGACGATCACCAGTTTGGGACGTTCCACGCCATCCACCGTGAATGCTGCGGAGGAGGAGGGGCGCAGACCGCAATGGCTGCGCTCGGCCAGCAGTTCCAGGTCCTGCGGCGCATGGTAGGCGCCGCACAGCCGGATCCGGTCGGCCAGGCGGCCGACGACGAAGAGTTCGCTGGAACGCAGATACGCGATGTCGCCGGTGCGGATGAACGGACCGTCGCCGTCGGCCAGCAAGGCGCCGAACACCGCCTCGGAAACCAGTGGCTCATTCCAGTAGGCCAGGCCGGCGGAATCGCACTGCAGCCAGATTTCCCCGACCTCGCACTCGGCGGCCTGACGCCGCGAGACCGGATCGACCACCAGGATGCGGCAGTCGTCGTGCGGCATGCCGCAGCTCACCACGGGATGCGACAGGCCGGCAATGCCGGGCTGGTCCATGTCCGGCCCTTCCTTTCCCAGTGAACCGGTGACATGGCGACCGGCCTCGCTCAGGCTGTAGCATGGCAGGAGCGCCTGCTGCTTCAAGCCAACCGGGCCCAGCAGATCGAGCAGGCGGGCCAGGGTGGCGGCGCGCACCTGTTCTCCGGTGCAAAAGCACACCCGAAGCGACGACAGGTCAACGCCGCGAAGATGATTGGGACGCATTTTGCGCAGCAGGATATCAAACATGAAATTCGGGCCGCCGATGGTGGTGACGCGGTGGTGCTGGACCAGGTAGAGCCAGCGCCCCGGACGCTGCACGAACTGGGCGGGCGTCATCAGCATGGCCGGAATGCCACTCATCATCGGCTCCAGAACGCCATACATCAGGCCGACTTCATGGAACAGGGGCAGCGTTATCAGGCTGGCACTCTGCGGGTCATGCCCGAAGGAACGGCG
Organism: Noviherbaspirillum soli; assembly: GCF_015352955.1. GTDB lineage: Bacteria > Pseudomonadota > Gammaproteobacteria > Burkholderiales > Burkholderiaceae_D > Noviherbaspirillum_A > Noviherbaspirillum_A soli. Next base: position 250,723 of record NZ_JACYOX010000001.1, on the reverse strand, counting down.
GACGGCGGCGCAGGCGCGCGCCAGTCGGCCGTGGGTCTGCAATATGCCATGCGGGTCGGCAGCAGTGCCCGAGGTGTACTGGATCAGCGCCGGCGTATCCGGGCGGATTTCCGTCGGTTCCCACATGCAGGGATCGGCCCGGCCAGCCCCATCGTTATCCTGCGGTATGGCGATCCTGGGCAGTTCCGGTGTGAAGCTGGTTGCCATCACGCTGTCGCTGTCGGTCAGGATCGCCGCCGCACCGGCATGGCGGGCGATGAACTGGATGCGTTGCTTCAGGCTTTCCCGTCGCGGCGGTGCGGTCGGCACGGCGATCCCGCCAGCCAGCAGGCAGGCGTAGAAGCCAATCACGAAGGCGCAATTGGTGCGGCAGGCGAGCAGTACAGGTTTGCCGGCGAGGTTTCCTTGCTGCAGGACCACGGCAAGGCTGGCTGCCTCCCACAGCAGGTTTGCGCAAGTAAGCTTGATATGGGTGCCGGGAAGATCACTGATGAAGTGATAGGCTGTTTCGTCGGGATTTCTGGCAGCACGGTGAATGAGGGCCTGAACCAGATTTTGCTGTCCAGATACGTTTGATTCCGCGGTCATTCAGTCATTCTCCCGGTAAAGTCGGTATGCGCCGTTCGCGGGATCGAACATTCGTTCACGAGGAATGTTTCAACAACAATAATTATTCTTTATTAACATTGCTGAGTAGCATCTTTGGGACCGCTTGCGGTCACTTGTTGCCAATGGCTGCCCGTTCAGCGGTAAAGGAAATGCTCATGACTTATCAGCTGTATTACTGGCCAGGCATACAGGGCCGCGGTGAATTTGTCAGGCTGGCCCTCGAGGAGAGCGGCGTGGGCTACCAGGACGTTGCCCGGGACGAAGGAAGTCCGGCCCTGATGGCGGCCATGGGGCAGCGTGATGCGTTTCACCCGCCGTTTGCACCGCCATTCCTCGTGACTGACGGATTGGTGATCGGCCAGACGGCCAATATCCTGTATTTCCTCGGACCGCGGCTCGGACTGGCGCCTGTGCCGGAAGCCGGACGTTGCTGGGTGAATCAACTGCAGCTGACGATCGCGGACATGGTGACCGAGGCCCATGACACCCATCATCCCGTGGCGTCGGGGATGTACTACGACGACCAGAAAAGCGAGGCGCTGCGACGCGCCCGCGACTTTACCGGGGCGCGCATGGAAAAATTCCTGCGCTACTTCGAGGGGATACTGCAGGCGAACCCGGACGGTCCGGACTGCCTGGCGGGCGCGGCGCTGAGCTATGCCGACCTGTCGATGTTCCAGTTGATCGAGGGGCTGAACTATGCCTTTCCCAAGGCGCTGGCGCACCTGACGCCCGGCCTGCCGCACCTGATGGCCCTGCATGACGCCGTGGCGCGGCGGCCGAGGATTGCCGCCTACCTGCAATCCCCGCGCCGCCTGCCGTTCAACGAACAAGGCATTTTCCGGCACTATCCCGAACTCGACGCCGACCAGGAGGCGCCGCAGACCTACGCCAACCCTACTTGATGACCCGGTAGCACGGAACGTACTGCTTGCCGGGCAGCTTCATCCGGTGCTGCTCGACGAACGCGGTCAGCAGGGCGTCCATCGGCTCCATGATGGCCGGATCGCCATGGATCTCGAAATGGCCGTACTGCTCGATCGCCCGTATGCCTTGCTCCTTCACGTTGCCGGCCACCACGCCAGAAAACGCCCGCCGCAGGTCGGCTGCCAGCAGGTGAGTCGGCTGGTTCTTGTGCAGGCGCAGGTTGCGCATGTTCTCGTGGGTCGGCAGGAAGGGTTTCTGGAACTCGTGGTCGATCTTCAGCGTCCAGTTGAAGTAATAGGCGTCGGTGCGGGCCTTGCGGAATTCCCTGACGCGCCGCATGCCGGCTTCCATCGTCTTGGCCACCCGCACCGGGTCGTCGATGATGATTTCATAGCGCCGCTGCGCCGCCTCGCCGAGCGTGAGGCCAATGAAGGCGTCGATCTGGGCGAAATAGTCGGCCGAGTTCTGCGGACCGGTGAAGACCAGCGGGAAGGGCTGCTCCGCATTGTCCGGGTGCAGCAGGATGCCGAGGATGTAGAGGATTTCCTCGGCGGTGCCGGCGCCGCCCGGGAACACGACGATGCCATGGCCGGTGCGCACGAACGCCTCCAGCCGCTTCTCGATGTCGGGCAGGATCACCAGGTCATTGACGATCGGGTTGGGCGACTCGGCCGCAATGATGCCCGGCTCGGAAATGCCTAGATAGCGGCCGGTGCCGATGCGCTGTTTCGCATGGCCTATGGTGGCGCCCTTCATCGGACCTTTCATCGCGCCCGGGCCGCAGCCGGTGCAGATGTCGAGCATGCGCAACCCGAGTTCGTAGCCGACCTTCTTCGAATAGTCGTACTCCAGCCGGGAAATCGAATGGCCGCCCCAGCAGACCACGAGATTGGGATTGGTCAGCGGGCGCATCACGCCGGCATTGCGCATGATGTGGAACACCGCGTCGGTGATGCCAGCCGAGGTGTTGAGGTCGAAATTGACGTTGCCGTTGACTTCGTCGGCAATGAACAGCACATCGCGCAGCACGGCGAACAGGTGCTCGTGGATGCCCTTGATCATCTTGTCGTCGACGAAGGCGCTGGCCGGCGCGCCCTTGATGTCGAGCTTGATGCCGCGTTCCCGCTCGATGATGTCGATGTCGAACGAAGGGTAGCGTTCCAGCAGTTCCTTGCCGTCGTCGAGGTAGTTGCCGCAGTTGAGCACGGCGAGGGAACAGTTGCGGAAGACCTGGTGCAGTCCGCCGTGGCTGTTATCCAGCAATTTGTGAATTTCGGCCTTTGACAGGACTTCCAGGCGGCCTTCCGGAGAGATCTGGGTGTCGACGACTTTATATTCCATGGGGCGTGCTTCCATAAGTGGAGATCATCAGGTGCATGCGCGGCCGTCCCGGGAGAGCCGGCCGGATGGCCGCGCATGGGAGCATCATACTCCTAGGTATTGTCGAAACCTTAACCTAGTCGATCATCGACGACAGTGGTCAAACTGGACTAAGATGCGTTTCATTCCGTTTAACATTCCATCCTTGCCCATGTCAGACCCGACGCTCTACAACACCGAAGAAATCATCCGCCTGCTGCAACTGGAGGAAACCGGCGCCGACCGCTACCGTGGCCAGAGCCACTTCATGGGCAGCCCCAACGTCTTCGGCGGACAGGTGCTGGGCCAGTCGCTGTATGCGGCGGTCAAGACGGTCGACGGCCGCCGTCCGCATTCGATGCATGCGATGTTCCTGCTGGCGGGCAATCACAGGCTGCCGATCGATTATGAAGTCGAGCGCGTGCGTGACGGCGGCAGCTTCAGCACCCGGCGCGTGGTAGCGTTCCAGGAAGGACGGCGGATCTTTGTGATGTCGGCCTCGTTCCAGGCGGTGGAAGTGGGCCTGTCGCACCAGAAGGACATGCCTACCGACGCCGATCCGGAGCGGATCGAATCGCTGCTGCCGCGCTGGCGCGACCAAGCCAATGCAGCGCGGCCCTACCAGCCGGTGCCGGTCGATTTCCGGGCCGAGAGCGGCGGCGATATCTTCAGCAGCCATACCACCGAGCCAAACAAGCAGGTGTGGACCCGCGCGCCGATCGCGCTGGGCGACGACCCGCTGATCAATGAAGCGCTGTTTGCCTACGTCTCCGATTACGGCCTGCTGTGGACCTCGCTGCAGCCGCACGATGTGCGCCCCGGCGACCGCCGGCTGCAGATCGCCAGCCTCGACCACACCATCTGGTTCCACCGGCCGTTCCGGATGGACGACTGGCTGCGCTTCGAGATGGAAAGCCCGAACGCCTCCGGCGGCCGCGGCCTGTGCCTGGGTTATGTGTACGACCGCCAGGGCGTGCTGGTGGCGACCATTGCACAGGAAGGACTGATCCGGCTGCGCAGTCCGCGGCCTGCCGCCGGCTGATTCCTTCATTTCACCAACCAGAAGCTGGGAGCACCACCATGTCCATGCAGCCTTTCATTGCCATCGCCCCCCATGAACGCGACCTTGGCGGATTCTCGGTGCGGCGCCTGCTGCCATCGGCGGCGCGGCGCATGGTGGGTCCCTTCGTGTTCTTCGATCACATGGGACCGGCGGAATTCGGACCGGGGCAGGGCATCGACGTGCGGCCGCATCCGCATATCGGCCTGGCCACGGTGACCTATCTGTTCGAGGGCGCCATTGAACACCGCGATTCGCTGGGCTCGCTGCAGCGCATTACCGCCGGCGACGTGAACTGGATGACGGCCGGGCGCGGCATCGTGCATTCGGAGCGCACGCCCGCCGACCTGCGCGCCAGCGGCGCACGGATGCAGGGATTGCAGACCTGGGTGGCGCTGCCACGCGATCAGGAACACTGCGACCCGGCCTTCGTTCACCATCCCGCCGCCACGCTGCCCGTCATCGAGATGCCCGGCGTGTCGATGCGGCTGATCGCCGGCAGCGCCTTCGGCCAGACCTCGCCGGTGCAGTGCTTGTCCAGCATGTTCTATATCGCCGTGGAGATGGAGGCCGGCGCCAGCTTCGTGCTGCCGGATGCCTACGCCGAGCGCGGCGTCTACCCGCTCTCGGGCGATGTCAGCATCAATGAAGGCGTGCTTCCCGCCGGTCAGATGGCGGTGCTGAACCAGTCCGAGCCGGTCACGCTGCAGGCGCTGTCGCCGGCGCGGCTGATGCTGCTGGGCGGCGAGCCGATGGATGGCGAGCGCTTCCTGTGGTGGAATTTCGTCGCCAGCGACCGCGCCTTCATCGAGGAAGCCAAGGAACGCTGGCGCAATGGCGGCTTCGATGCCGTGCCGGGCGAGACGGAGTTCATTCCCTTGCCCGGCGAGCCGAAGGCGCCGGAGTCGTTCAGCTAGTGCAAGCTTTCCCGGCCCCGATCGGCTGCCAGGCTTTGAACAAGCGCTAATAGCCGGCGCCGGGCCTCCGGCGCCGGCGCAGCGTGGTCACCGCCATCCACACCAGGGCCAGCCAGGCCACGCCTTCGAGGATGCCCGCCACCACGTCGGTCAGGTAATGCGCGCCCAGGTACAGCCGGCTGAAGGCGATCAGGCCGATCAGCGCGGCGCAGGCCAGCACGCTGGCCAGGCGCCATTGCCAGCGGTCGACCCGGTGCGCGACATACGCTGCCAGGAGGCCATACAGCATCGTGCTGTAGGCCGCATGGCCGCTGGGGAAGCTGAAGGTCACAAGGTGCAGCAGCGGCTCGTCGAAGACGGGACGCTGGCGGGCGAAGGCCAGCTTCAGAAGCATGTTCAGCGCCATGCCGGCCGGCATGGTGAGCAGCACGGCCAGCAGCCAGTAATGATCCCGCTTCAGGCACAGGTACAGCGCCAGGCCGCTGGCCAGCACCGCGATGCCGCCCGGGGCATGCACGTGGGTGATGGTAAGCAGCGCATCGGTCAGCGCCGGTGCGTTGTGCGCATGCAGCCACTGCGCGAGCGGCCGGTCGAACATGGTCGCTGGCCCATCGCGGGCAACCTGGAAGGCCAGCAGCGAGAAACCAAGGGCGCATAGCAGGAATACCAGTGCGCCAAGCCGGCGCTGCGCGCGCGGCGCGGCCAGGCCAGGCTGTTCCGTGCGCCTGGCACGGGCCAGCGGCATGGGGGTAGGGGTTGGCTTGGAATCGCTGTTCATGGGAAGGGGTCTTGTCGCAGTATCGCAAAGGCCCGGATCAATCCGCGGCTTGAATGACGGCAGACAATGCGCATGCGCAAAGGCCGCTGCGGCAGCGCCGATGGCCGGCTGTTTCGTGTTACGCTCATGCGCCGCCTGCCAGGGAACCGGCGCCATTCAGAACCGGGAGCCTGCGCGGCCGACCCTTCTGCCGCCCAGGCTCCTTGACTCAACCGCATTCCTTTCGACCGCCATCCTGATCCTTTATGTCCAGCAGCTATCAGTCCAAAGCGCAGTTCGAACAAGAGATTGAAAACCGGCTCGGCCTGATACCGAATCTGTTCCTGTCAACGCCAGCCGCGCCGGAAGTGTTGCAGCAATTCTGGATGGAAGGGCAGGCAGCCTATCTCGACAATCCACTGCCCTCCTTGTTCAAGGAGCGGCTGTTCGTTTATCTGTCACGGTTCTGTGCTGCCCGCTACTGCGTGATACGGCATGCGGGCTTCCTGCTGGGGCAGGGCTATCCCGCGGGCGACCGCAGCGCCGCGCCGCAGTCGGTCGAGGAGGTGATGACGCTGCTGCGCTACCTGCCGCCGCGCGCGGCCCATCTGCAGGCTGCGCTGCAGGTGCTGCTGGCGGCGCCGGGCGCGCTGACCAGCCTGCCGCGGGCCGGCGAGCCGGTCGAGCAGGCGCTGTTCATGGCCTGTGGCGCGATCGCCCAGGCCCCGGAACGCAATCAGCGCGCCCGGGACGCGGTGCAGCATGTGCTGGGACGGCAGTGGAGCGGGCAGCTGTTCTCGCTGATGGCCTACATCGTCAAGCTGCATTTCTGGGCCCGCCTGCATCCCGAGATCGCGGTGGAACCCGACTTGCGCGCATTCATGGAACGCGAACCCGAACTTGCGCAGTTGCTGCATCAGCCGGAGACCGTGGAGTCCGCACCGACGCCTGACGCGTCCGTGCCAGCCGGCGTCCAGGAAGACGAAGCCATGGCCGCGCCGCGCAAGCTGGATCTGCAGCATCAGCGTTTCATTTCGCTGTTCAGCCACGAACTGCGCAACCCCGCCGCGGCGATCAGCGCAGTGTCCGACATGTTCCAGGTGGTGGGGCTGGCGGACGACCGCCTGCGCAGCGCCGGCAATATCCTGCACCGGCAGATTCATGCCCTGACCCAGACGCTGGAGCGGATGGTGGACTTGTCGGCGCTGCTGTTTGGCGACGTCCGGCTGGCCGGCGCGCCGACCGCGATCGATGACGTGCTGGCCGCGTCCCTGCGCGAGATGGCGCCGCGCCTGCAGGAAAAAAACTGCGCCGTCGAACTGGAAGCCACCGAAAGCCGGGTGTTCGTGATGGCGGATGGGCGGCGGCTCGGGCAGATGTTCGAGAGCCTGCTGCAGCATGCGCTGAAAGCCAGTCCCGCCGGCCGTCCTCTGCAGATCGGCATCGCCGTCCAGGGACAAACCGTGAGCATCGCCTTCCGCGATCATGGGCCGGGATTTGCCGAACAGGCCCACCCGCTGGCCGAGCCTGCCGCCGGCGGCAGCAAGGGCAGCATGAGCGTGGCCCTGACCGCCGCACAGGCAATCGCCGCGCTCCATCAGGGCAGCCTGCACGCCGCCAGCCCGGGTCCGGGACAGGGCCAGACCGTCACTGTCACGCTGCCGCTGCTGAACCAGGCGGGCGGCGCCGGCCAGGGCAGCCAGTCGGCCGCGGGCGGCGAGAAGGCGCCACTGCGGGTTCTGGCCATCGAAGACAACCGCGATTTCGCGCAGTTGTTCCGGCACATGCTGGAAATCATGGGCTGCGAACTGGACATCACCTCGGACGCGCGTTCCGGCCTCAGGATCGCGCGGGAGATCATGCCGCAGCTGATCTTCTGCGACATTGGCCTGCCCGGCGACATGGATGGTTTTGCCTTTGCCCGTGCGCTGCGCGCCGATCCGGCCCTGCAGCATATTCCGCTGGTTGCCGTTTCCGGCTACAACAGCCCGGCGGACGTGCAGCGCGCGCGCGACGCCGGCTTCGACCGCCTCTGCGGCAAGCCGGTGAAGTTCGCCGATATCAGCGAAGCGCTGTCAACCTTCGCCGCCCCCGGCCGCAGGCAGTCACCGCCCGGCTGAGGCCAGGCTTGCGGCGGATGGCCTACGCTGCGTCGGCGTCGGTGCGGCGCGGCAGGCGGATGGTGAAGGTGGTGCCGTCCGTAACGTTGGACGAGAGCGTGATGCTGCCCCGGTGGGCATCGATGAAGTACTTCACGATATAGAGCCCAAGGCCCAGGCCAGGCTGGCCGCGTCCTTCGCGGCCTGGCCGAAACGGCATGAAGGCCTGCGCCACCATGGTCTCCGGCATGGCGCCGCGATTATGGATGCGCAGCCGCAGCCAGTCCGGTTCCGAGCCGTCGATATCCACGCTGACCGGCGCTTCCGGCTCGCCATGCGCCAGCGCATTGGCCAGCAGGTTGGACAGCACCTGGCCGATGCGATGCGGATCGAACACGCCATCGGCGCTTCCGGTGCAGTGCATGGCTACCGGGTTGGTATGCCCGGCTTGCCTGAGCTCATCGGCGATGCGGCGGCAGACCTGCTCGACATTGCCCGGCGCCAGGTCCAGCGCCACGCCGCCCGAACGGATGCGCGCCACGTCCAGCAGCTGGCTGACCATCTTTTCCATGCGCTGCGCGCTGGAGCGTATGCGGGTCGCCACCGCATTGACCTTCTTTTCGCCGGACATCAGCAGCAGCAGCTCGGCGCCGTTGAGCACCGCGGCCAGCGGATTGCGCAGGTCGTGTCCAAGCACCGCGGTAAACATCTCGTTGACCCTGAGCGCCTCGCGCAATTCATCGAGCTGGGACGAGAGCTGCTTTTTCTGGGCGAACATCTCGACGAAGACATTGACCTTGCTGCGCAGGACTTCCGGATCGACGGGCTTGTACAGGAAGTCGACCGCGCCGGCCTGGTAGCCGCGAAAGCTGCGCTGCGGCTCGTTGATGGCGGCGGTCATGAAGATCAGGGGGATGGCCCGGGTATGCGGATTGCCGCGCACCAGTTCGGCCAATTCGAAGCCGTTCATGTTGGGCATCTGCACATCGAGCAGTATCAGCGCGACCTCCTGCTTGAGCAGGATCTCCAGCGCGTCCACGCCGGATGCCGCCTTCAGCACCGTCAGGCCGGGGCGCGCCAGCAGTGCCTCGATCGCCACCAGGTTTTGCTGGATGTCGTCGACCACCAGGATATGAATGTCCGGTGCGGGCGCGGAAGTGGCTACGGATGCTTGCATGGTGAATGAAGTGTGATGTCAGAGTCGCTGGTAAATCCGTTCGCTGGCGCAGAACTCTGCGTAGCGGCTGGCCTGGCTGGTAAAGCGCAATGTCTCTCGGCTGCCGAGGCCCAGAAAGCCCCGGTGGATCAGCGCCTCGTCGAACAGCTTCAGCGCGCGATCCTGGAGTTCCCGGTCGAAGTAGATCAGCACATTGCGGCAGGATACCAGATGGACTTCGGAAAAGACGCTGTCGGTGGCCAGGCTGTGATCGGCGAACACGATGCCGCGCCGCAGCGAGCGGTCCAGCAGCACGCCGTGGGCACTGGCCGTGTAATAGTCCGCCAGCGACCGGGCGCCGCCGGCGCGCAGATAGGCCTGGCTGAACTGGGCCACGCGGTCGACCGCATAGATGCCGGCCTCGGCCGCCTTCAGCGCTTCCGGGTTGATGTCGGTGGCGTAGATGATGCTGCGTTCCAGCAGGCCTTCCTCGGCCAGCAGGATGGCCAGCGACCAGACTTCCTCGCCGGTGCTGCAGCCGGCCACCCAGATGCGGATCGACGGATAGGTCGACAGCACCGGGATCACCTGTCGCCGCAGCGCCAGGAAATACTCGGGGTCGCGGAACATCTCGGAGACCTGCACCGTGAAGTACTGCAGCATCTGCGCGAACACTTCCGGCTCGTGCAGCACCCTTTCCTGCAGGTGCGACACGCTGCGGCAGCCGAAACGCTCCATCGCCTGGCGTATGCGCCGGCGCAGCGAGGAGCGGGCGTAGTGGCGGAAGTCGTGCTGGTATTTCTGGTACACGCCCTCCAGCAGCAGCGTGAGCTCGATGTCGAAGGTGGTCAGGGCATGCGGCATGGCTTGCTCCGTTCAGCGTGGCATCCAGACCCGGCACAGCGACACCAGCTTGTCGACGTCGATCGGCTTGGCGATGTAGTCGTTGGCGCCGGCATCGAGGCAGTGCTGGCGGTCGTCGCGCATGGCCTTGGCTGTCAGCGCGATGATGGGCAGGCGCGCATGCTCGGGCATCTTGCGGATGGCCCGGGTGGCCGCCAGGCCGTCCATCTCCGGCATCATCAGGTCCATCAGCACCAGGTCGATGTCGCGCCGCGCCTCCAGCGTTTCCACCGCCTCGCGGCCGTTGCGGGTCACCACGAGCTGGGCGCCCAGCGGCTCCAGGATGCTGGTCAGCGCGAAGATGTTGCGCACGTCGTCCTCGGCGATCAGGATGCGCCGGCCCTCGAAGGCGGCATCGCGCTGGCGCGCCTGCAGCAGCAGCTCGCGCTGGTTGGGCGGCAGGCTGGCTTCCACCCGGTGCAGGAACAGGGTGACTTCATCGAGCAGCCGCTCCGGCGAGCGCGCGCCCTTGATGATGATGGACTGGGAATAGCGGCGCAGGCGCTGCTCCTCCTCGGCCGACAGCGCGCGGCCGGTGTAGACGATCACGGGCGGAAAGGAATACTTGCCGCCGGCCGCCATCTGTTCCAGCAGCTGGTAGCCGGATGCATCGGGCAGCATCAGGTCCATCACCATGCAGTCGAAGGTGGTTTCCGATACCTGGCGCAGCGCTTCGGCGACGGTGCCGGCGGTGGTGATCTCGATGTCGTCGCCCGACAGCAGCAGCGCCAGGTTTTCGCGCAGCGGCGCATTGTCCTCCACCAGCAGGATGCGGCGGGCGGCCTTCTGCAGCTTCTGCTCCAGGCGCTCGATCGCCGCGATCAGGCCCTCCCGTGCCACCGGCTTCAGCGCAAAGCCGACCGCACCCATTTCCAGCGAGGTATGGGTATGGTCGTCCACCGACAGCATGTGGATCGGGATATGGCGGGTGTCGGGGTCGCGCTTCAGGCGTTCCAGCACGCCCAGTCCGGATTGGTCGGGCAGGCCGACATCGAGCAGGATCGCGCTGGGCTGATGCTCGCGCGCGAGCTGGTACCCCTCGTCGCCGGTGGCCGCATGGATGCAGTCGAACTCAAGTTCGTGCGCCAGGTCGTACAGGATGGTGGCGAAGCGCTGGTCATCCTCGATCACCAGGATCAGCCGTTCGCGGCCGCGGCCGCCGCGGTCGTCGCTGATGCCGGCGGCTGTGGCCGTCTCCGCCGGCGGGGACGATGCGGCCGATGCCCGCGGCTGCGGCGGCGGCAGGCTGGCGCCGCCGTTCTGCACTGCCGCACGCGGCGTGGCGCGCTGCGGCGCCTGGGCAGCGGGGCTGGCCTTGGACGCTTCGGCGCCGGCCAGCTCGGCTGCCGCCTCCAGCGTGAAGGTGCTGCCCAGGCCGACCGCGCTCTGCACCCGGATCTCGCCGCCCAGCAGACGGGCAAGCTGGCGCGAGATCGATAGCCCCAGGCCGGTGCCGCCATATTCGCGGCTGGTGCTGCCGTCGGCCTGGCGGAAGGCTTCGAAGATCACTTCCTGCTGTTCGGCGGGAATGCCGATGCCGCTGTCGCGCACGGCGAAGCTGACGTTACGGCCGCTGTGCGTGACTTCCATCACGACCTCGCCCCGGTTGGTGAACTTGAAGGCATTCGACAGCAGGTTGCGCAGCACCTGGGTCAGCCGCTGGCTGTCCGTGACCAGGCTGGCGGGCGCGTCGTCGGCAATGCGCACCTCGAACGCCAGGCCTTTCTCCCTGGCGACCGGCTCGAACAGCCGGCGCAGCGGGTCGATCAGCGCGGACATGGCCACCGTCTGCGGCCGCACTTCCATGTGGCCGGCCTCGATCTTGGACAGGTCCAGGATGTCGTTGATCAGCGCCAGCAGGTCATTGTTGGATGCATGGATGGTCTGGGCATAGCGCACCTGCTCGGCGGTCAGGGTGCCGGGCCGGTTGTCCGCCAGGATCTGCGACAGGATCAGCGAACTGTTCAGCGGCGTGCGCAGCTCATGAGACATGTTGGCCAGGAATTCCGACTTGTACTGGTTGGCGCGTTCCAGTTCGGCCGCGCTTGCCTCCATGTTTCTCTGCACTTCGACCAGCCGCGCCTTCTGCAATTCCAGGCGCTGGGTGCGTTCCTCCAGCTGGGAATTGGCCTGCTCCAGGTCGGCCTGCTGCTGTTCCAGCTGCGCCTGCGACTTGCGCAGGATGCCGCTCTGCTGCTCCAGTTCCTCGTTGGACTGGCGCAATTCCTCCTGCTGCACCTGCAGCTCCTCGCTCTGGCGCCGGGTTTCCTCCAGCAGGTCAGCCAGATGCTGGCGGTACATCGCCGACCGGATCGCCACGCCGATGCCTTCGCCTGTCATCTGCAGCAGTTCGCGCGCGGCCTCGATGTCGGCGCCCGGCCGCAGGAAGCCGATTTCCAGCACGCCCTGCAGCTTGCCGTCGGCGCTGGCCGGCACGATCAGCAGCCGCGACAGCCTGGAATCGCCTATGCCCGACGTCACCCGAAGATAGTCCTCGGGCAGGTTGGACAGCACCACGATGTCGCCCTTGCGCGCGGCCTCGCCCGCCAGTCCCTGGCCCATCGTCAGGCAGGGCAGCTCCGAAAGCGCGCGCACGCCGGCGTAGGAGGCGGTCGGCACCAGCAGGCCGGCCTCGACCCGGTACAGCAGCGCCACCTGGGCATCGAGATAGCGGCACAGGGTGTGCAGGATCTTGTCGCCGAGCTGGTTCACGTCCAGTTCGCCCAGCATGCTGTTGGACAGTTCGCCATCGCCCTGCTGAAGCCAGATCAGCTTCTGCGCGCGATTGCGCTCAATGATCACCTTGCGCACCAGGTAGGCGATGCAGAGCAGCACCACGAAACCCATGAAGCGGTTGATCGCGCCGATCTGGGTATCGATGCCGTCCGGCGACAGCACGAAGCCGGCCACCATCAGTACGATCTGGCCGCCGACCACGTAGAACGGCGCAAGCGGACGCTTCTGGAACAGGGTCAGCACCACGGGGATGAGATACAGCAGCCATTCCGCGTAACCGACGCGGGTCTGGGTGTCGACCGCGAAAATCACCCCGCTCAGGGCGACGATGGCGGCATAGAAGGGAAGAGGGGACCTGGCGCTGGATGGCATGGAAGAAGCAGTCGGGATGTCTCGATGGGCGGTTGCCGGAAATGGTGTCATGCTGGCAATAAAATTGACCCGGATTATATGCGCTGCGGAAGCGGGTGATCACGCGTGCGCGCAAACATTTGCCAACTGCAACATCCGTTCCGGGGTTTGATCGATGGAAAGTTTTTCGACGCTCTATACTATCGGTTTCCCGGCTTTGCAAACGGGCCTTCCGCATGAGATGCTTCGGTCTTTCCGAAAACGCATGCCAGGCTTCGGCCGGCCACGGCGGCAGATGCGCCGCTGGCTCTTGCGGCTTTACGCCAGAAGGCAATCGTTTCGCGCAGCATGGCGGGACGACACTGATTGGAAAGATTGAATGCCCGCCTGTTCCTCAAGCGATTCCCTGGTTGATCACCTGTTTTACCGATGCTCGCGCGCGATCGGCCGCCTGCTGGCGCGTGGCGCGGCGCCACTGCTTGCGGTCGCATCGACGCTGGTCCTGGCCATTGCGCTGTCCGGCGCGGAAGCGGCGCCGCCCGGCGAACTGAGCCAGCAGGATGCCGGCGCGCGCGCCGGCTACCTGTACAGCTTCCTCGGCTATATCGAATGGCCGTCGCGCGCCTTTGCGCTGGCCGACTCGCCTCTGGTGATCGGCGTGGTCAACGCCGAGTCGGTCGCGGCGGAACTGCTGCTGTCGACCGTCGGCCGCAACGTCAACAACCGGCCAGTGACGATACGGCGCGTCCGCCCGGGAGAGAGTCTCCAGGATATCCATCTGCTCTATATCGGGCCCGGCGACACCGAGCAGGTGGAAAGCCTGCTGGCCCAGGTGCCGCAGCGCTGGACCGTGACCGTCACCGACGAGCAGGCCGCGGGCGTGATCAGTTTCCGCCATACGGATGGCAGGCTGCGCTTTGAAGTGTCGAACGCGGCCGCCGAGCGCGGCGACTTCAAGCTCAGTTCGCGGCTGATGTCGGTCGCCATCGTGCAGCCGGGCTCGAACTGATGCCGGAATTCTTCAGCAGGTCGATCACCCGGAAACTGATGCTGGTGGTGCTGGCCACCACCTTTACCGGGCTCTTCCTCTCGGCGCTGGCGATGCTGGCCTATGACATCCGCACCTACCAGTCGGCCTGGCTGGACGACCTGCGCACCCAGGCCGACCTGATCGCCCGCTCCAGCGCGCCGGCGCTGACCTTCAACGATCCCAAGGCCGCCACCGAAAACCTGGCCCTGCTCAAGACCCGGCCGGCCATCGTCGCAGCCGCCATCTACGGCCCCGGCGGCAAGCTGTTCGCTTCCTATGCCCGTAACCGGGAACGCAGCGTCGTGCCGCCGGTGGCGCAAGCGGCCGGCTACCACATCGATGGCGAGCACATCGTGGTGTACCAGCAACTCGTCGCCAACCACGAGCTGGTGCTGACGGTCTACCTGCGCGCCCGCTACGAGCTGATGGACCGTCTGCGCAACTATGCCGTCATCCTCGGCTCGGTGATGGCCGGCAGCCTGGCGCTGGCCGGAATGATTTCCCTGTGGCTGCAGGCAGCCTTCATCCGTCCGATCCTGGCGGTGACCACCGTGGCCCGTGAAGTCATGCAGCGCCGCGACTTCTCGCTGCGGGTGAAGAAGACCACCAACGACGAGATCGGCGTGCTGGTGGACGCCTTCAACGACATGCTCGACGAGGTCGGGCAGCGCGCGGCCGCGCTGGAACAGTCGAACCGCGTGCTGGAGCATGAAACCGCCGAGCGCCGCAGCGCCGAGCAGGCGCTGCGGGTGGCGGACCGGCGCAAGGATGAATTCCTGGCGACGCTGGCGCACGAGCTGCGCAATCCGCTGGCGCCGCTGATGAACGGGCTGGAAATCCTGCGTATTGCCGGCGCCAATCCGGCGCTGGCCGACCGCTCGCGCGAGGTGATGGAGCGGCAGTTGCGGCAGATGGTGCGGCTGGTGGACGACCTGCTGGATGTGTCCCGCATCACCACCGGCAAGCTGATGGTGCGGCGCAGCCCGGTGCAGCTGCAGCAGGTAATCAGGAGCGCGGTGGAACTTGCCGAGCCCTTCATCCAGAGCCGCGGCCATACCCTGGATGTGAAATTGCCCGCCGAGCCGGTCTGGCTGGAAGCCGACGCCACCCGGCTGTCGCAGGTGTTTTCCAACCTGCTCAACAATGCGGCCAAGTACACCAACTCCGGCGGCGCGATACGGCTTCAGGCGAGCGTGGACAACGGGCGCGCGGTGGTGAAGGTGGTCGACAACGGCATCGGCCTGTCGCCGGCGATGCTGACCCGCATCTTCGACATGTTCACCCAGGTCGATTACTCGCTGGAGCGCTCCAATGCCGGACTGGGCGTGGGCCTGACGCTGGCGCGGCGCCTGGTGGAACTGCACGAGGGCACGCTGGAAGCCTTCAGCGACGGCACCGACAAGGGCAGCGCCTTCGTCGCCACCCTGCCGCTGGCTGCGGCGGCAGCGCCGGAAGAGGGCGCCAGCGCGCCCGATGCAGCGCCGGCGCAGCGCTTCCGGATCCTGCTGGCCGACGACAACACCGACTTCGCCAACAGCCTGGCTACCCTGCTGCAGGGCCTGGGCCATGAATTGCTGGTCGCGGCGGACGGCCTGCGCGCGCTGGAAGCGGCGCCGTCGTTCCAGCCCGACTTCGCCTTCCTCGACATCGGCCTGCCTGGCCTGAACGGCTATGCGCTGGCGCGCGCCTTGCGGGCCAACCCGGCTACCAGCGGCACGGTGCTGGTCGCGGTGACCGGCTGGGGCCAGGAGCGCGACCGCCAGCAGGCGCAGGAGGCCGGCTTCGACCACCATCTAGTCAAGCCGGTGGAGCCCGCGCTGATCCGCGAAGTGCTGGCCCGCCAGTGGCAACGCCAGCCGGCCGGCTGACCTGCCGCATTTGATCCCGCGCAAGCCTTCCGCTCTTCCTACAACGCTATCGGAAATGCGCCTATCAGCCGCAGCGCGGGCGGCTGATAGGGTGCATGGGTTCGATCCCGGCAGCCAGTCCTTTGCAATTCCAGCCTGAATGACGGCCGCCCGGACCCGTCGACTTCCTCCTCAACCCATTTCCGTTCCCGCTGCCGCTTACAGGCAGGCGCGGGACGCTTACCTACGAGGCAATCATCATGGCAACAAAGAAGAACAAGAAGGGCGCAGACGAAGGCGCGGGTTCCATCCTCGCCACGGTGTCGGCGCCATCGACCGGCACTGCGCCGCAGACCTTGCAGAGCAAGGAGAGGCAGAAGGAGCGCCTGCTGGAGAAAATGACGGCCAGCCAGGCGCTGGCGGCTGAAATGCCCCAGAACCCGACCAAGGGCAGCGAATATGGCGAAGCGGCGCGCAAGCCGGCGGCCGGCGTCACCGTCACGCCGCCCAGCGCGTTGGCGGGCGCCAGCACCACATCGGAAAACCAGGCGTCGGACAAGGTCGGCAAGGGCGTGCCACCGCAAGGCGAAAGCCCGGTGGCGGACCCGCTGGACCGGGTACGCACCGATTCGACTGGCCAGATCCTAACCACCAACCAGGGCGTGCCGATTGCCGACAACCAGCACTCGCTGAAGATCGGCCTGCGCGGGCCGACCGCGCTTGAGGACTTCATCCTGCGCGAGAAGATCACCCACTTCGATCATGAGCGCATCCCCGAGCGGGTGGTGCATGCCCGCGGCTCGGCCGCCCACGGCTACTTCGAGGCCTACGACGATTTCTCGAAGATCACCCGGGCCTCGCTGCTGGCCAAGGCCGGCAAGCAGACCCCGGTGTTCGTGCGCTTTTCGACGGTGGCCGGCGAGCGCGGCTCGACCGACACCGCGCGCGACGTGCGCGGCTTCGCCGTGAAGTTCTATACCGATGAAGGCAACTGGGACCTGGTGGGCAACAACATGCCGGTATTCTTCATCCAGGATGCGATGAAGTTCCCGGACCTGGTCCATGCGGTCAAGCCCGAGCCGAATAACGGCATACCGCAAGCCGCCAGCGCGCATGACACCTTCTGGGACTTCGCCTCGCTGTCGCCGGAAAGCACGCACATGATGCTGTGGCAGATGTCCGACCGGGCCATCCCGCGCAGCTACCGCATGATGCAGGGCTTTGGCGTGCATACCTATCGGATGGTGAATGCGGAGGGCCAGTCGGTGTTCGTGAAATTCCACTGGACGCCGATCGCCGGCACCCGCTCGCTGGTATGGGAAGAGGCGGTCAAGATTTCCGGCGCGGACCCCGACTTCCATCGCCGCGACCTGTGGGAAGCGATCGAAGCCGGCGCTTTCCCGGAATATGAACTGGCGCTGCAGGTCTTCACCGAGCAGGAAGCCGACGGATTCGGCTTCGACGTCCTGGACTCCACCAAGCTCATTCCGGAGGAACTGGTGCCGCTGACCCCGGTGGGCAAGATGGTGCTGAACCGCAACCCGGACAACTTCTTCGCCGAGACCGAGCAGGTGGCCTTCTGCGTGGCGCACGTGGTGCCGGGCATCGACTTCAGCAACGACCCGCTGCTGCATGGCCGCATCCATTCCTATCTCGACACCCAGATCACCCGCCTGGGCGGCGTGAATTTCCACGAGATTCCGATCAACTCGCCGGTGGCGCCGGTGCACAACAACCAGCGCGACGGCCATCATCGCCAGGCCATCCATCGCGGCCGCGTGGCGTACGAGCCCAATTCGCTGGCGGGCGGGTCGCCGGCGCAGGCGGGCTATGGCGCCGGTTTCACCAGCTTTCCGGAGCACATCGCTGAAGACAAGGTGCGCGGCAAGGCCGCACTGTTCGCCGACCACTATTCGCAGGCCCGGCTGTTCTGGCAGAGCCAGACCACCTTCGAAAAGCAGCACATCATCAAGGCCTTCCGCTTCGAGCTGACCAGGGTGCAGACGCTGGCAGTGCGGCAGCGGGTGGTATCGCTGCTGATGAACGTGGCCGACGAGCTGGCGCAGGGCGTGGCGGACGGCATCGGCATTCCGTTGCCGCAAGCCGCGCCGGTGCTGGCAACGCATGCGCTGCCGACCTACGCGCCGTCGCCGTCGCTGTCGATCACCCACTTCCCGGGCGACGGCAGCATCAAGACCCGTCGGGTGGCGCTCCTGGTGGCCAATGGCGTCGAGGCGTCGGCGATACGCAGTCTCTACACCGCCTTGTTGACCGAGGGCGCGGTGCCGCGCCTGGTCGGGCCTCTGCTTGGACAGGTGATGCCGGTCGATGGCGATGCGCTAAATGTCGAGGTCTCGGTGGAAGCCATGCCGGCGGTGCTGTACGACGCCGTCATCGTGCCATCGGGCGAGACGGCCATCGAGGGCTGGAAGGGCGATCCCGATGTGATGGACTTCCTGCGCGACCAGTACCGGCACGGCAAGCCGATGCTGATGCTGGGCGGGGCGTCGGCCTTGCTGCAGCAGGCCGGCATTCCGTCCAGCCTGCCGGATGGCGGCGCGGATGATGCGCTGATCCTGGCCGAGGCAAGCGGCGCCGACGCCGCCTTCGCGCAGTTCAAGACCGCGCTGGCGGGATATCGGCAGGCCAAGCGCGATGTGAATGCGCCCAAGGTGTAGGGCAGAACGCAAGCGCCAGTCACGCACGGTTCGATGAACCGCAACCCCGTCACGGCATGTCCGCGACGGGGTTTTTCACATATAAGCAATCCGGGTGCGACGCTTGCCGACCCAGCCGCACGAAAACAGGCGGGTCGATGAGACGCTATGCGCCCCATTAAAAATGCAACTATCGATTTGGTCTGCCAACCAGATCGAAAACCGCCACGGCGGACAGCCGTAGGGTGGAATACCCCGGAGGGGCATTCCACCATTCGTGGACCATGGAAGGTCTTCGACAATGACATTTGCGGTATGCGAGCGCGGTGCAATGCCCTTCGGGTATTGCACCCTACGATTTGCGGAAATGCGCTAGGCGCGCCCGACGCCCAGCGCCCGCTCGAACTGCTTCCTGACCACGCCATAGCATTCGCAGCAGACATCCTCGATGCCCGGCCGGTCCAGGATGGTCACCAGTCCCCGGCTGTACTTGATCAGCCCGAGCTGCTGGAACTGCCGGGCAATCAGGCTGACGCTCGGGCGGTGCACGCCGAGCATATCGGCCAGGAATTCCTGGGTAATGTGGATCTCGTCGCCGGGAACCCGGTCATGATTCATCAGCAGCCACTTGGCGAAGCGCTCCTCGATGGTATGCAGGCGATTGCAGGCGACCGACTGGCTTATCTGCGCCATATAGGCCCGCAGGTAACTGAAGACCAGGTTGCGCAATCCGGTATTGGCCTCGATCGCCGCCAGGAATGGCGCGATCGGCATTTTCAGCGCATCGCCGGCGATCTGGCAGGTGACCGTCTCCAGCGATTGTTCACTGCCGGTCAGGATATCCACCGGCGAAAAGCCCTCATTGCCCACGGTGCCGACTTCCACCGCGGTGCCGTTCTCCATGATGGCCAGCACCGAATGCTCGCCGCTGAGCGGAAAGTAGACGTGGTCGATAGGCTGGTCGCGCTGATAGAAGGTCGCCTTCAGCGGGCAGGGAATCCACTCGAGGTGCGGATACAGACTCGCGTATTCCGACTTTGACAGCCGCGCAAGCAGATGGTTGGCGCAGGCATCGGGCGAAGTGGGTATGTCCATGGCAATGTATCGTCCGGCTAGGTTGGATGAACAACAGGCATTGCCGCAAGGGCAGGGCAGGCGCCGTGCCTGCCGTTCCTGGAGCGCGACTCAGGTACGCCCGTGCTTCTTCTGCGGCATGTTTTCCGCCGGCGTGAAAGGCTTGTCCACTGTCGCCTCGACGCCGCGCTGTTCGCGCAGGTCGGTATCGACCTGGCCCTGTTCCACGTCCTTGTAAGCCTGCTTCATCACTTCCCGCGGGCCGCTGGACTGGGTGCCGCCCGGCACCTCGTCACGGTCGTTGGGCTGCAGCGGCACCTGCTCCTTGCCGTCCGGCTTGGTCAGGTCGACGGTGAAAGGCCGGGTCCCGGTCTCGCGCACGCTCTTCTCGCCGCCACTGCTGGAAATCGTGCTCTTGTCATCCGGCATTGGCGGTTCCTGGTCTTTTTTCATCGTTTTTTTCCTTTCATAAACTTTCATAAACATAATCGTTGGACCATGTCCCGACACCGGGATTCCCCTCGCGCAGTCCAAAAAATGCATGGACCCTGTTCTGAATCTATCCCGCCGCCATCGGTCTGGCCGCGGCATCGGTTCCGGCATGCGCCGGCGGCGGGTAAGATGAAGCAGCGACGGCATCCGCCGCTGCTTCACTGAAAGGAAAGCAATGGCCATCGACTTGAAGACAGTGGAGGAACTGATCAGGGAAATCGAGCTTGCCGACCCGATCGACTGGGGCATGCTCAACATCGACGAGGAAGACGCCACCCGCCTGATCGCGTCTTCCGTGGTCGGGCACTACGAGGAAAACATCCGCCCCATGCCGGACCGCGAGCGCGACTACATCGTGGTGTCCTCGATCGCCAAGCTGACGCTGGAAAACTTCGTCCTCAACGTCAAGCTCGCCCGCGCCACCGGCGGCCAGGCCTGATCCGATCCCGCCCGCCGCGGCGGAAGGGAGCGCTGCGCATCATTGGTTCCGGTGATACCCGTTATCACTGAAAACGCATACCCAATATCGCTGTGCCGCAATATGGCGGGGGCTCCGGTGCGCTATCGTCGTGGCCATCCGAAGATGCCCGCGTTGCTGATCCGCCGGGCCACAACAATCAGACCTGGAGACCGCCGTGGCGCTGCTGGAAAACTATTTCAAACTGAAGGAAAACGGCACCGACGTGCGCACCGAGCTGCTGGCCGGGCTGACCACCTTCCTGACCATGGCCTACATCGTGTTCGTCAATCCGGCCATCCTGGGCGACGCCGGCATGCCCAAGGACGCGGTGTTCGTCGCCACCTGCCTGGCCGCCGCGCTGGGCACGCTGATCATGGGCCTGTATGCCAACTACCCGATGGCGCTGGCGCCCGGCATGGGGCTCAATGCCTATTTCGCCTATACCGTCGTGCTGGGCATGAAGATCTCCTGGCAGGCCGCGCTGGGTGCGGTGTTCATCTCCGGCTGCCTGTTCATCCTGGTCAGCGTGTTCCGCCTGCGGGAGCAGATCGTCAACGGCATCCCGCCATCGATGCGCACCGCCATCACCGTCGGCATCGGCCTGTTCCTCGGCCTGATTTCGCTGAAGAGCGCCGGCATCGTGGTGGCCAATCCGGCCACGCTGGTCGGCCTGGGCGACCTGCACAAGCCATCGGCCGTGCTGGCCGTGGTCGGCTTCCTGCTGATCGTGGCGCTGGACCGGCTGCGGGTGCGCGGCGCCATCCTGATCGGCATCCTGGCCGTGACCCTGCTGAGCTTTGTGTTTGCAGATAACAAGTTCGGCGGCGTGGTGTCGATGCCGCCGTCGATGACGCCGACCCTGTTCAAGCTCGACATCATGGGCATCCTTTCCTTCGGCATCCTGAATGTGGTGCTGGTGTTTTTCCTGGTCGAGCTGTTCGACGCCACCGGCACGCTGATGGGCGTGGCCAACCGCGCCGGCCTGCTGAAGAACGGCAAGATGGAACGCCTGAACAAGGCGCTGCTGGCCGACAGCACCGCCATCGTCGCCGGTTCCTTCCTGGGCACCTCCAGCACCACGGCCTATGTGGAAAGCGCCGCCGGCGTGCAGGCCGGCGGCCGCACCGGCCTGACGGCGGTGGCCGTGGCCGCGCTGTTCCTGCTGTGCCTGTTCTTCGCGCCGCTGGCCGGCGTGGTACCGGCCTATGCCACTGCGCCGGCGCTGCTCTACGTTGCCTGCCTGATGCTGCAGGACCTGGTGCATGTCGACTGGACCGACACCACCGAGAGCGTGCCGGCCGCGGTGACCGCGCTAACCATGCCCTTCACCTTCTCCATCGCCGAGGGCGTGGCATTCGGCTTCATCACCTATGCGGCGCTGAAGCTGCTGACCGGCAGGGCGCGCGAGGTCAAGGTCATCGTCTGGATCATCGCCGGGGTCTTCCTGTTCAAGCTGATCTGGCTCGGTAGCTGACAAGGGTGGAATACCCCGAAGGGGCATTCCACCGGACCGTCGACCACGGCGACGTCCATCTTCCCTGCGCGTGCAAGCGCCCACGGTGGAATGCCCTTCGGGTATTCCACCCTACGAGGTAAGGTCAGCAATCGCAACGATCCGCGACAGCCGCGACGCATGGCCAAGAAAACGCTGCGCTGGCTCCGTAGCTGACGTAGGGTGGAATACCCCGAAGGGGCATTCCACCGGACCGTCGATCACGGCGAAGTCCATCTTCCCCACGCGGTACCGTCAGCAATCGCAACGATACGCTACAGCCCCGAACCACCACCAAGAAACAGCTGCGACAGCCGCTGCTGCATGGCCCCAGCCGCCCGCAGCGCTTGCAGCAGCGCGCGCCGCTCGCCAGCCTCCAGGGAGTCGGGGCGCAGATGGTTGTCCATCGGCTCGCCGCGCAGGTAGCGCTGCTGCTGCAGCCTCAGGCGCAGCAGCGCGATGAAGTGAAAGCTGCCTTCCCAGTCGGCCGCTTCGGCCGGATGCAGCAATTGCCGCTGCGCCGCCATGCGCAGCCGGCCCACCGTGCCGCAGGCGTCGGCGCCGCAGGCCAGGCCCAGCACCCGGGCCGCATCCACATACAGGGCGGCGGCATTGTGCTTGAGGTCGATGGTGCCTGCATGCGGCCCTGACTTTTCCGGCGCGAAGCGATGCAGCAGGCCCAGCGGCGGACGGCGGCGCAGCGCGTTGTCGGCCATCTGGAACAGGAAGCGCTGATTGTCCGCGGCACGGCGGACGGTCCATGCCGACAGCGCGCGCGCCAGCGCCAGGTCGCCGTCAAGCGGCCGCAGGTCGAAGAAAATCGTGGCATTGAGCAGCGCCAGCGGATCGCCCTCGCTGATCCAGCCGTCGAAGCGTTCGCGCCATTCATGCAGAGACAGGCAGCATTCCGGGTTCCCGGCCATGATGCCGCCGGGGCAAAGGGCAAAGCCGCATTCGTCCAGCAGCTGATTGACGCGCCGCGCCAGCGGCAACAGATGCCGCCGCAGCGTGTCGGGATCGGCGCTGTCGTCGAACACGATGCCATTGTCCTGGTCGGACACGAAGGTCTGCTCCTGGCGGCCCTCGCTGCCCAGCGCGATCCAGCACCAGCGCGCGGCGGGTGGCGGCAGGTCGGCACTGGCCAGCGCGATGGCGCGCCGGGTCAGCGCGTCCGACACGGCGGAAATCACGCGGGTCAGGGCGGCGGCCGGTGCGCTCTGCGCCCGGCCATGCTCCAGCGCGCGGGCGGCATCGGCCGCGCGGCGCAGGCCGGCATGGTCGGCGCGGGAAATGTCGCGCAGCAGGCGCCGGAGATCCGGCATGAAACGTGAAGGAAAACGGGAAGGGGTCACGGTGGATTGCATCGTCCTGAGTTCCGCCGAAGGTTGCTGCCTCGATCGTCAATAGTTGATCCGGGCATAGCGGGTATGCCGCGCCGCCTCGCGCGCCTGGCCCAGCGTGGCAATGCCGGCTTCGGCCAGCAGCGGCAGCATGCGCAGAAACACGTCGGCCGTCACGATGGCGTCGCCCAGGGCGGTATGGCGGCCGACCACGGCCACGCCGAGCCGGGCGGCGATGGCTTCCAGGCTGTGCTCGGCCTGGTTCGGATGCAGCGCCTGCGACAGCAGCAGGGTATCGAGCACCGGCTGGTCGAAGGTGACGCCGGCCTCGGCTTCCCGCATGCGCAGGAAGCGCAGGTCGAATGCGGCGTTGTGCGCCACCAGCACCGTGTCTTCCACGAAGCGATGGAACTGCGCCAGCACTTCCACGCTGCCCGGCTGGTGCCGCAGCATGTCGTCGCTGATGCCATGCACTGCAAACGACGCCGGCGAGACAGGCCGGCGCGGCCGCACAAGCCGTTCGAACTGCTCCTGCCGCAGCAGGCGGCCGTTGACGATGCGCAGCGCGCCGATGGCGATGATGTCGTCGCCGCCGCCCGGGTCCAGGCCCGTGGTCTCGGTGTCGAACACGGTGCAGGACAGGCGCGACAGCGGCGTGGCGTCCAGCGCCGCATTCTGGCCGGCCTGGCCGAACAGGTCGAAGTCATAGAACTCGGGGCGCGACGGCTTCGGCCGCGGCAGCGGCAGGGCCGCGCCGGCAAGCAGGGCAGGCAGCAGCAGGCGCCAGCGCAGCCTGCCTCCCTGGTCGAGCAGCATGGTTTCGCCGCCATGGCGCTGTGCCACCGACTGCAGGCTGGCGCCGCCGTCCGGCGCTTCCTCCTCCCACCGGCGCAGCAGCGCCGGCGACGGCGCGTGGCCCTGCCAGACATATTCCAGCCAGGCCAGCCGGCCGTCGGCGCCCAGTTGCAGCACTAGCGGGCCGGTGGCGCATTCGCGCAGGATGGCAGCGCCCAGCCGGGCCAGCGCCTGCGTCAGCGCATAGCTGTCGACCTGCAGCCAAGGCGCCGGTTCGCACAGGGACTGCGAACTCAGTTGCAGCGAACGGCCTTCCAGCCTGCGCTGCAGCAGGGCCAGCAGGTCGTCGCCGCGCATTTCCTCCAGATGCCAGCTGCGCGACGCCTCGTCCTCGCGCTGCGTGGTCGCCTCACCGATGGCGGCGGCGAGCGCCTGCGACTCTTCCTCGATGGCCGCGATGAAACGCCCGCGCCGTTCCGCGGGCATGTCGGCATAGGCGCCCAGCGTTTCGGCAGCGGCGCGGATATTGGCAACGCCGGCGCGCGCCTGCCGCAGCAGGCGCTCCAGAAGCGCCGCATCGCGGTCCTGCGCCTGCGCCTGCCGGCTGATGTCGTCCACGGTGAGCACGAAGCCCGACAGCGCCTGCGCATCGTCGAGCACCGGCGCGATCTGCATGCGCATCATGCGGCCATCCGGCATGCCGGCCACGAATGCCGCGCGCGGCAGTTCATGCAGCACAGGCGTCGCTTCGCCGGCCCGGCGGTCCTGCAGCCTGTGCTGCAGCTGTTCGAGCGCATGCACGATCAGGCCGCGCTCGATCAGCCCGAAGACAGAGCGGCCCAGGCCGGGCGCGGCGCCGTCGCCATTGTCCAGCAGCGCGCTGGCATGGCTGTTATAGAGCAGGATGCGGCCTTCCAGGTTGCACATCACCACGCCCAGCGCCAGGTCGGCCATCAGCGCGGCCAGGCGGTTGCGTTCCTGCGCCAATGAACGCAGCGCGCTGTCGACGCGGTCACGGCTTTCCTGCTGCAGCGCCTGCAGCTGTCTCGCCAGCGCATTGAAGCGGCCCGCCAGTTCCCGCACCGGCGGCGCGCCCTCGATGTCGCTGCGGTGGGCGGGATTGGACTGCAGCAGCGCGGCTTCCTCGGCCAGCCGGGCCAGGGGCGCCAGCCAGCGATCGAAGACCCGCTTCAATGCCAGCGCCAGCAGCAGAAGCAGCATCAGCGCGGCCACGGCCAGCATGCCGGCCTGCTGGCCCAGGGTCTGATGGAAGGCCGCGCGCTGGATGCCATCCATGTCCAGCCCGGCCAGCAGCAGCACGGCAGCGACGATGCCGAGCTGGGCGGCAAACAGCAGCGCCAGCATGAGCAGGTAACGCCGCTGCAGAGGTGGGATGCCGGGCGCGGCCATGGTTGCCGTCACTGCGCCAGCAGGCTGTGCACCAGCGCGATCAGCTCGCGCGTGGAAAACGGCTTGGTCACGTAGGCGTTTGCACCCAGCGCCAGGCCCTTGCTGACTTCCAGTTCGCGGCCCTTGGCCGACAGCATCACGACCTTGATGCGAGCCCAGTCCGGGTTGGCGCGGATGCGCTGGCAGACCTCGTAACCGTTCAGCCTGGGCAGCATGATGTCCAGCAGGACCAGGTCCGGCCGGAAGGCAGCCAGCTGCGCCAGCGCCGCCTCGCCATCCTCCGCCACGGCCACCTCGAAGCCGGCCTGTTCCATCAGGAACTCCAGCGACAGCACGATGTTCGGTTCATCGTCGACGATCAGGATTCTTGCGCTCATGGTGGGCTCTCCAGCGGGCTTGCCGGCGTTGTCTGCGGCGCGGTGTCCAGCGGCAGCGTGAAGATGAACCGGGCGCCGCCGCCCGGCGCATCTTCCAGCCACAGCCTGCCGCCGAAATGGCTGACGATGCGGCGGCTGATGGGCAGGCCAAGGCCGGTCCCCTGCGGCTTGCCGGTCAGGGTGTCGCCGCCCTGGCGGAACTTGTCGAAGATGATTTCCCGGTCTTCGGGGCGCACGCCGGGACCGTTGTCGCTGACCGTCACCCGCAATGCATCGCCTTCCCGGCGCAGCACTACTGCGATGCGGCCGGTCTGCGGGCTGCAGAACTTGGCCGCGTTCGACAGCAGGTTGAGCATCACCTGCATCAGCCGGTCGCGGTCGGCGCGCACTGGCGGCGGCGCCGTCGGCAGGTCCGCATCCAGCGCAATGCCTTTATCGCGCAGCAGCTGGCCGCCCGCTTCCAGCGCGTCGC
Source organism: Noviherbaspirillum soli (assembly GCF_015352955.1). Taxonomy (GTDB): domain Bacteria; phylum Pseudomonadota; class Gammaproteobacteria; order Burkholderiales; family Burkholderiaceae_D; genus Noviherbaspirillum_A; species Noviherbaspirillum_A soli. The sequence goes on along the minus strand of NZ_JACYOX010000001.1, from coordinate 224,403 downwards.
GCACCACCTGCGCCAGGTCGAGCGCCTCGGCATGCCATTCGGCGCGGCCGGCGTCGAGCTTGGCCAGGTCCAGTACATCGTTGATCAGGCGGGTGAGGCGCTCGCTTTCGCGGATGATGATGTCGAGATAGGCGGCGCGCTTCTGCGCCGGCAGGTCGGGATGGTCGCGCAGGATTTCGGAAAACGCCCGTATCGAGGTCAGCGGCGTGCGCAGTTCATGGGTCACGGTGGAGAGGAAGTCATCCTTCATCCGGTCCAGTTCGGTGAGCCGCTGGTTGGCCGCCCGCAGCTCGGCCGAAGCGCGCTCCAGTTCGGCCGACTTCTGCTCCAGTTCCCGGCTGTGGGCGATGGCCTGCGCGCTTTCGTCGAGCAGGGCCAGCATGTCGTCGGCGGCCAGGCTTTCCTGCTGCAGCGCCGAGCGGGCCATCACGCGGGCCGATGCGGCGCCCATCGCCCCGGCCAGCGCCATCTCGGCCTCGTGCATCAGCATGCCGGGCGAGGCCTGCGGATGCTGGCGGCGCAGGTTCTGCGCGGCCGCCGGCCCCAGGATGCGGCCAACCACGGCCAGCATCGCTTCGGCCGGCGCCGCGCCATGCCAGGCCGATGGGCCGCCCTGCGTCGGGTCGACGAAGCGGCGCGCCTGTACCTGGCCGAGCGCATCCGGACGTGTGAGCAGCGACACGCCGGCATAGGCCAGGCAGTTCACCAGCATGCTCCAGAACATCGCATGCGACACCGGGTCCATGCCTTCCAGGCCAAACAGGGCATAGGGCCGCAACCAGGTCTGGCCATACGGGCCGGGGTCGAGGAAGCTGGCGGGCAGCCAACCGGAGCGGGCGAAGGAAGGGAGGAGCAGGGTGTAGAGCCAGACCAGGAAGCCGGCCGCCAGGCCCAGCAGCGCGCCGTTGCGGTTGCCACGTCGCCAGTAGAGGCCGCCCAGCACCGCCGGCGCGAACTGGGCCACCGCGGCAAAGGAGATCAGTCCGATCGCCATCAGCGCATACGCTTCGCCGGCGGCGCGCGAATAGGCGTAGCCGAGCGCCATCAGTGCCACGATCGCCACCCGCCGTATGCCCAGCAGCATCGCGCTCAGGTCGGCATGCGCTGCCAGCCGGAAGAAGCCCAGCCGCAGCAGCAGCGGCATCACGAGGTCGTTGCACACCATGGTGGCGAGCGCGGTGGTTTCGACGATCACCATGCCGGTGGCGGCCGACAGGCCGCCGATGAAGACCAGCAGCGCCAGCGCAGGCTGGCGCTCGGCGAGCGGCAGCGTGAGCACGAACAGGTCGGCATTGGCATGCGCCTCGGGAAAACGCATCAGGCCGGCGAAGGCGATCGGCAGCACGAACAGGTTGATCGCCAGCAGGTACAGCGGCAGCAGCCAGCTGGCGCTCCTGACATGCTGCACGCTGACGTTTTCCACCACCGCGATCTGGAACTGGCGCGGCAGCAGCAGGATCGACAGCATCGACAGCAGGGTGAGCCAGGCCCAGCCGCCCTGGCTGGCGCCGGCGCCCGGCAGGGTCAGGGCCTGCAGCGCCGGCAGTTCGGCGGCCCGCGCGAACAGCGCGCCCAGGCCGTCGTACATGCCATAGCTGACATACAGGCCAACAGCCAGGAAGGCGCACAGCTTGACCACGGATTCGAAGGCCACCGCCGCCACCATGCCTTCATGCCGCTCGGCCGCGTCCAGATGGCGCGCGCCGAACAGGATGGTGAAGGCAGCCAGCAGCAGCGCCACATGCAGCCCGGCATCGCTCCACACCGGCCCGGCCGCCGGCAGCGGCCCGGGAAAACTCTGCAGCAGCGCCAGGCTGGCGGAGACCGCCTTCAGCTGCAGCGCGATATACGGCACGATGCCGACCACGGCCACCAGCGTGGCCAGTCCGCCCAGCAGCGCGCTCTTGCCGTAGCGCGAGGCGATGAAGTCGGCGATCGAGGTGATCCGGTTGGCCTTGCTGACCACGATCATCTTGCGCAGCACGATCCACCACAGCGCCGCCATCAGCGTCGGCCCCAGGTACACCGGCAGGAAGCCGATGCCGTCGGCCGCGGCCCGCCCGACGCTGCCGTAGAAGGTCCAGCTGCTGGCATATACCGCCAGCGACAGCGCATAGACTGCGGGATGGCCGATCAGGCTGTTGCCGGCCGCGGCGCGGCGGTCGGCATGGAAGGCGATCGCAAACAGCAGGCCGAGGTAGCAGGCAGACGCAATAGCGATCTGCCAGCCGCCCAGCATGCCGTTCATGCCTGCCCGTCGTCGGCGTCGCGCCCCGGTCCCAGCACCAGCGCGATGCCGGCGATCAGCAGGGCCCACGCGACGAACAGATACAGGTACAGCGCCGGGATGCCGGCCACCGCGCCAAGCCGGCCGAACAGGGCCAGGAACGGATAGTTCAGCAGCAGCCAGCCCGCCGCGAACAGGGCCAGGAGCCGCTCCGCGCAGAGGCTTGGCCGCGCCATGCTCAGTGTCCCGACGCGCCGGCCGCGCCGATGCCGGTCTCCGAGCGCACGGTCTGGGCCTCGAAGCCGGCCCGGTCGCGCCGCGCCCGCTCGCTGTTGTCCATCAGCGAGAACAGCCAGATGCCGGCAAAGCCCGCGGTCATCGAGAACAGCGCCGGCGAAGTGTAGGGAAAGATAGCGTCCTTGTTGTGGAACACGTCCACCCAGACCGACTTCGACAGCACCGTCAGCACCACGGCGGTGATCAGCCCGACGAAGCCGCCCAGCGCCGCGCCGCGGGTGGTGCAGTTCTTCCACAGCACCGACATAAACAGCACCGGGAAGGTGGCCGAGGCAGCCACGGCGAAGGCCAGCGACACCATGAAGGCGATGTTCTGCTTCTCGAACACGATACCCAGCACCACCGCGATCAGGCCCAGCGCCACGGTGGTCACGCGCGACACCCGCAGCTCGTCCTGGCTGGTGGCGGTGCCTTTCTTGATCACCACCGAGTACAGGTCGTGCGACACGGCTGAGGCGCCCGACAGCGTGAGGCCAGCCACCACGGCCAGGATGGTGGCGAAGGCGACGGCGGAGATGAAGCCGAGGAAGACATTGCCGCCGACCGCGGTGGCCAGGTGCACGGCCGCCATGTTGTCGCCGCCCAGCAGCTTGCCGGCCGCGTCCTTGAACACCGGGTTGGTGGAAACCAGCACGATGGCGCCGAAGCCGATGATGAAGGTCAGCAGGTAGAAGTAGGCGATCCAGGTGGTGGCCCAGAACACCGACTTGCGCGCTTCCTTGGCGCTGGGGACGGTGAAGAAGCGCATCAGGATGTGCGGCAGGCCGGCGGTGCCGAACATCAGCGCCATGCCGAAGGAAATGGCCGAGATCGGGTCCTTGATGAAGCCGCCCGGCCCCATGATGGACTGCTGCTTGGGATGCACCTCGACCGCCCTGGCAAACAGCGCCTCCGGGCTGAAGTTGAACTGCCACAGCACCATGAAGACCATGAAGGTGGCGCCGCCCAGCAGCATGATGGCCTTGATGATCTGCACCCACGTGGTTGCCGTCATGCCGCCGAACAGCACGTAGATCATCATCAGGGTGCCGACGATCACCACCGCGATCCAGTATTCCAGCCCGAACAGCAGCTTGATCAGCTGGCCGGCGCCGACCATCTGGGCAATCAGGTAGAAGGCCACCACCACCAGCGTGCCGGCCGCGGCGAACAGCCGTATCGGCGTCTGCTCGAAGCGATAGGCCGCCACGTCGGCAAAGGTGAAGCGGCCCAGGTTGCGCAGGCGTTCGGCCATCAGGAAGGTCAGCACCGGCCAGCCGACCAGGAAGCCGATCGAATAGATAAGGCCGTCATAGCCGTTCAGGTACACCGCCGCCGAGATGCCGAGGAAGGAAGCGGCCGACATGAAGTCGCCGGCAATGGCCAGCCCGTTCTGGAAGCCGGTGATGCCGCCCCCGGCCGTATAGAAATCGGCGGCGGACTTGGTCTTGGCCGCCGCCCATTTCGTGATGAACAGGGTGAACACCACGAACACCGCGAACATGGCGATCGCGGTCCAGTTGGTGGGCTGCTTGACGGTCTGTCCGAGCGCGTCGCCGGCGGCCAGGGCCTGGCTGCCGGCCAGTGCCAGCAGCGCCGCCATGGCGGCCTGAATGGAACGAGTGGCGCGAGTGGGGCGAGTGGCGCGGCTCATAAGGCCTTCTCCCGGATGCTGGCGGTCAGTTCGTCGAACTCGCCATTGGCGCGCCGCACGTAGATGCCGGTGATCACCACGGTAAAGAAGATCACGAACAGGCCGATCGGTATGCCCCAGGTCATTACGCCCGCGCCCATCCGGGTCGAGAGGAAGTCGCGGTTGAAGGCGATCAGCAGGATGTAGCCGTAATAGACCACCAGCATGATCACGGCGAGCGTCCAGCCATAGCGGGAGCGGCGCGCCACCAGCCTGTGGTACTCGGGGTTTGCCTTGATGCGTTGAACGAGATCATCTTCCATTTTTATTCCTTCGTCTTGGCAGCGCCGGACCCGGCATGGGGCCGGGGCCGGCCGCTGCGGAAATGACATGGAGGCCCGCCCGGTCGGGCAGGCAGGCGATGAATGCAGGCGCCTTGCTTCAAGCTAAAGGCCGGACAGCCTGATGTATTTGACCTGTCGCAAAACTTGCTGAATGTGGGCGATCAGCGACGCACGAAAGCTTTCGCTGGCTGGGCGGATGCGGGAATTTGATGTGCTGCGTCGCGCGCTCAGGGAAAGAAGTAGCTGACCTTCATCGAAACGAAATCAACGCCGCTGTTGGGGTGCTTGATACCGCCATTGGAGTAGTGCTGGATCGACAGGCCGACGCTGGCGCGCGGGCTGAAGATATAGCCGATGCCGAGCTTGCTGCCGAATTCGAAGGCCGTGGAAAGCCGGTTGTCGCTGTTGTTGTACAGCTCCGACAGAAGGTGTGCGCCGATGCCGGCCTCGCCATAGAACTTGCTGCCCGGCTTCTGGAAACGGAACATTGGCGTGATGCCGATCTCGTTCAGGTTCTGGTGCTGTCCTGGCTGGTTCTTGTAGCGGGTGCCACGCCAGTGGGCCAGGTCCAGGTTCCAGTAGCCGTTGATGACGAGGTTTTCGGATTCATGCAGCGCCTTCTGGAAATTCCACATCAGGCTGCCGCGCGCGAACTGGACATGGCTGCCAGTGCCTGCTTCGAACGAGATGCCGTCAACGGCATGGGCTGGCAGCACGGCGCAAGACAGGGCGAGGCCGCAGAGGCAGGCAATCGGCGATCGTTTCACATGCATCTCCATGGGGAAGCGGCGGGAATTCTTCTTGGTTTTCGTTGGCGCACTGCATCAACATTGTTATTTTTGCATGGCAATTTGGTCCAAAGCTTGATCAGTTCGACCTTTGACGCTTGGCGGATGACAAGGAGGCAAGGGAGACTTGCCTTTTTTCATGCCGGCGGCCGGCGGCATCGATGCGCCGGTGGCATAATGCCCGGCCGATCTGCCGTTTTCCTTACTGCCGTCATGCGTTCCCGCGTTTCTTCCGTTGGCCTCATCCTGAGGCCCAGCCCAGCCTCCGGTTTCTGCTATCCCGACCATATCGATCGCGCCAGCCTTGACGCCTTGCCGCGTCTGCCGGGCGTATACCGCTTCATTGGCCATGACGGCTGGCCGGTGTATATCGGCAAGAGCGTCTGCCTGCGCAGCCGGGTGCTGGCGCACCTGCGCACGCCGGAGGAAGCGGCCATGTTGCGCGACACGGTGCGGGTGGAATTCGAGCGCACGGCGGGCGAGGTCGGCGCGCTGCTGCTGGAATCGCGCCTGATCAAGCAGATGCAGCCGGCCTACAATGCGCTGCTGCGCATGGTGCGCGACACCTACGCGCTGGCGCTGGACGAAGGCGCGGCGCAGCCGGTGATCCGCGGCTCGGGCGAGCAGGCGCCGGGACGCATGCTTTACGGCCTGTTTGGTTCACGCGCCTCGGCGCTGGAAGGTCTGCGGGCGCTGGCGCGACGGCATGGCCTGTGCCCGGCGCTGCTTGGCCTGGAAAACCAGGTCGGCAAGCGCGGCTGCTTTTCCCGCCAGCTCGGCCGTTGCAATGGCGCCTGCATCGGCACCGAAACCGCCGCGGCCCATGCGGCGCGGCTGCGCGGGGCGCTGGCCGGCATGCAGCAGGCGGTGTGGCCTTTTCCAGGCGCGGTGGGCATCGTCGAGCGCGGCGCCGGCCTGCGCCAGGTGCATGTGGTGGACCACTGGGCCTATCTCGGTTCGCTCGACGGCCGCCGCCGGCGCCTGGCCGCCAAGGGGCAGGAACTAGCGCGGCTGGTGGACATCGACACCTACAAGATCCTGGCGGCGCCGCTATTGGGTGGCGCGATGGAACTGGTGCATTGCACGGTGAGTGGTGGCGCGGTGCGCTTTGAACCCGCGAGCTGCCAACATTCGCTTTAGGGTAAAGCGGCTGACAGATAGATAAAACATGCTGCTGAAAACGTTCCTGCCACAAAGCGGCATTGTTTTAAGACAGTGCCGTACCGGCATGGGGTAATGCCAAGTCAAATATGCCCTTGAATTTGCGGGCACGAATTATATTTTCCTGTCAGCGGTGGAATCGCAGCATGAAAAGGGACATCAACTCCACTGTGGACCGTATTTAACTCTAAGGCTCAACGCATCATGCTCCTCCTGAGTAATGAAATTATTCATCAATGAGATGTCCAGTCTTGCGTACGCCCCATTCTTTGTCTTGAATTTTTGCAAAGCCTGCATTTGTTCCGATGCAGATCCGCCCTGAATGCCCTGGAGATCCTCCAGCGAAATCTCCTTGTTTGAAATTTGGCCGGCGCTCCCGCTATCGTTGGAAAATATGTCTAACTTATTAGAAGTCATAAATAACTCCGCAATCTGAGTAATTTTAAAAAATCAACAATTGCTGCTGCTGGCTTAATTTCATTGTCCTGGAAGGAGAAGGAACGAAATTTTACGAGCCTGGCGCGCTTCGAATAAACCCGAACAGCAGAGGTGATTCTTGGGGGAAATGAACAATTTTCCGATTGCAATATCGGGAGATCATTTTTTCTTTTTTTCATAATAAGGCTCTATGTCTTTGACTAAAATATCCGCTATCAAGATTGAAATTTTCCCTTGATTTGTGTCCCGTACCAGCGTACTGAAGGCATCATCGGAAGTTTGGCAGTCGGAGACCAGCTTTTCCCAGTATTCACTCTTAACAGATCCGCCAGTTATGGCATCCAATGTCTCAAACGAGAGGTTTTCGCTGATTGCTTCGGGATGGCCTATTCTGTCTTTTTCATTCTTCATCATTCCAGCCTTTATTGATTATTTGGTTGGTCCATAAATAATGCAGGCGAACGCCAGACGGCAGGAATGTTTCGCCGGCACTTGATTGACTTCATTATCTGCAACAGGTGAAAGCTGCTTTCGCTTGATGGCCGCCTTCTTGTTTTCACGATGAACAGTCAAGGAGTTGGGTGACAGACTGAAGATGCTGGTTCCTTTTCCATCGGGAACGAAATGGCTGATTTCAGTCAATTTTCAGCAGAAGAAACACATGAAGGAAATCGTTCCTGCTTGAGCATTGTTTTAATGCTCGCGCATTGATAAGCCCGTCCCTCGTGGCCTATGCAGAGCAAGGCCGCCGACGATGCCGCGGCTTTCTGCGGATGGTGTTTTCCGGGATGCAGGTGTCGTGAAACACCTGAAGAGGTGACGCAAACGGCCGATTTATACGAGCCCCATTTTCATTGCGGGAGCGAGCGCATCGCGTTAATAACCTGATGCCCGAGCTTCGCCCGGAACGTCTCAGGCATCAATGAAGCGCATCCGGAACGGGCGCCCCTTGATGTTGCCGGCGGCGAGCCGCTCTGCTGCCTGTTCGGCGATGCCGCGCTCCAGCGCGACATAGGTGTTGAATTCGAAGACATTGATCTTGCCGACCTGTTCCTTGGCGAGGCCAGCGTCGCCGGTCAGCGCGCCCAGCAGGTCGCCGGGACGCAGCTTGTCCTTCTTGCCGCCCTGGATGCACAGGGTGCGCATCGGCGGCTGCAGCCGTTCCCCGGCGGCCGGCGCCAAGGCTTCCAGCGCTTCCCAGGCGACGGCCGTTCCTTGGTCCTGCTCGATCGCCTTGACCCATTTGCGTTCGCCCGGCCCGACCAGCGTCAGCGCCAGCCCGGCCTCCTTGCCGCGTCCGCTGCGGCCGATGCGGTGGATGTGGACATCGGCGTCGCGCGAGATATCGGCATTGATCACCGCTTCCAGCTGCTGGATGTCCAGGCCGCGCGCGGCGACGTCGGTCGCCACCAGCACCGAGCAGCTGCGGTTGGCGAACAGCACCAGGATCTCGTCTCGTTCGCGCTGCTCCAGGTCGCCGTACAGCGCCAGCGCAGTGTAGCCCTGCGCATGCAGCGCGTCCGCCAGTTCGCGGCAATGAGCCTTGGTGTTGCAGAACGCCAGCGTCGACTGCGGACGGTAATGGTCCAGCAGCGCAGCCACCGCCGCGCCGCGCGCGTCCGGCCCGGCGCCGATCTCGATGAAGCGCTGCACGATGCCGCTGTCGTCATGGCGCGACTCCACCCGCACCTCCACCGGGTCGCGCAGGAAGGGCGCGGTGGCCTGGCGGATGTCGTCCGGATAGGTGGCGGAAAACAGCAGGGTCTGGCGGCGCGCCGGCGTCATCGAGACGATGCCCGACATTTCCTCGTAAAAGCCCATGTCGGTCATGCGGTCGGCCTCGTCCAGCACCAGGGTCTGGACGGTGGAAAGATCGATGGTCTGGCGCTGGATATGGTCGGCCACCCGGCCCGGCGTTCCCACCACGATATGCGCGCCATGCTCCAGCGACGCAATCTGCGGCCGCATCGGCATGCCGCCGGTCAGCGTCAGCACCTTGATGTTGGCCGCGAAGCGCGCCAGCCGGCGCAGCTCATTGGCAACCTGGTCGGCCAGTTCGCGGGTCGGGCACAGCACCAGGCCCTGCACCGCGAACCAGGCCGGATTCAGGCGCTGCAGCATGCCGATGCCGAACGCGGCGGTCTTGCCGCTGCCGGTGCGGGCCTGGGCGATCAGGTCGCGGCGGTCGAGCACCACCGGCAGGCTGGCGGCCTGGATCGGCGTCATTTCGTGGTAGCCAAGCTGGGTGAGATTGGCGAGCATGGCGGGCGACAGCGCAAGGCTGGAAAAGGAACTGGAATTCACGGCGGGGAGCAGGGTAGGGACGGCGGGATGCGCAGTGTAACAGCCGGCGGGCAGGCGGAGGCGAAAGGGCATGATCGTAGTACGCTATAGTCCGCCGGCTTTATTTGTCTTGCTTTTCCTGTTTGTCTTGGTTGACACCGTCCGCCCGGACGGCTACATTGATCCCACATTCAGGAGGCCGTTCATGTCCTATCACCATCCATCCGGTGCATCCGCCGCCGATTCCAGCGCCGCCGCCGCCCTGCTGGCCGAGGCGGTGTCGGACTTCATGCAGACTGGCGCTGCCAACGCGCCGGGCAGCGCCGACTCCTTCCTGCGCGCCTATTCGACGCTGGCGCGCTCGGTGCCGAAAACCCGCCGCCGGGCGCTGTACCAGGTAATGAGCCAGGCGCTGCTTGCCGCGGCCGAAAAGGAGGGCCTCTCGGACCCGGCGCCGGCTGCCGCTGCCAGCCAACAGGAAACGGCCAAGGATGCCGGCCCGGACCCGGCCGACAGCGATTTCATGGCCAGCCTGCGCAGCCAGGAATCGCAGCGGCGGCGCGACGATGTCGCCGCCGGCCGCCTCCTGGGTTCGGCCGACATGCGCGAACGGCTGGGCATTTCGCGCCAGGCGCTGAGCGCGGCGGTGCGGGCGCAGCGCCTGTTCGTGCTGGCCGGCCCGTCGGGCGACTTTCTCTACCCCGCCTTCTTCGCCGATGCGCGGCATGACCGCGCGGTGCTGGAAAGGGTGTCGCGCGCGCTGGGCAGCCTGCCGGGCGGCGCCAAGTGGGAATTCTTCACCACGCCCAGGCTGTCGCTGGGCAAAAGAACCCCGCTGCAGGCGCTTGCCAAAGGGCAGGTGGAAGAGGTGCTGGCCGCTGCCGCCGCCTTTGCCGATGCATGACGGCGGCGCCGCGCACGCGCCGCCTGGGCCTGCCCAGCCTGCCGGACCATCTGCCCATCGTGACCCTGCCGCCGCAAGCGCTGGTGCGCATTTCCCGCTATGACAGCGGCGAGCCGCATTTCGGCCGCACCGGCGGCAACCGCTTCGACGACCCCGAACGCGAGTACGGCACCTGCTATTTCGGACTGAGCCTGGCGCTGGCCATGGCGGAAACCCTGCTGCATGACGCCGTGGCGGTGCGCGGCCGCTTCCGGGTGCATCCGGACAGCATCGCCAGCCGCTTCCTGCTGACGTTTTCGGGCAAGCCGCTGCGGCTTGCCGACCTCACCGGCGCCAGCCTGAAACGCATGGGCGGGCATGCCGCACTGACCGGCAATGCCTCCTATGGCCTGCCGCAGCGGTGGTCACAGGCGGTTTTCCGGCATGGGGATACGGTCGATGGCTTTCTGTACATGTCGCGCCATCTCAATACCGAGCAGGCGGCTGTGCTGTTCGACCGCGCAGGCGGAAAAATCCGCCTGGCGGCCGCCATTCCCCTGCCATCCTGCCCCGGCCTTGCGGCCGCGGCGGAACTGCTGGGCATAGGCAGCGCCTGACGGACGTAGGTGCATTAACGCGAGGTCAAATCCAGAGGTAGCGCGGCGGGCGCATTTGGGTTCAACGGGTCGCGCTCCGGCGGCGATGTCAGCAAGCCGTTCGCCGCATCATGCGGCAGCGGGAATGAGGACTCGGTGTACTGGATCACTTTCCTGGATTTGAAGACGTTCGGACTGGTCTCTACGATCACGACCTGGATGCGGTCGAAATCCAGGAAGGTCTTTGATTTGTGAAAGCCGATGGGAACAGCCGTACCGTCGGGAAGCGTATCGGCGAAAACACCGTAGGTATGGCCGAGACCGTGCAATGTAATCGTTCGCTGGCAATTAATGTCCGAGTAGGATTCAACGATCCAATTTGTCACATCGCGCTTCCGATATTTGTAACGAAGGGCATTATTTGTCCATACCGTTCTGAACGCGGCTTCGTCGAAAATGCCGGCTGGCGGGATTGTTTCAATATAAAACTGCGGCGCCTGTGGATTTTCCTGCAAATCCAGGACGAACTTGAGATGCCGCTCGAATTCCACCGGATTATTTTCCAGCATGACGATCGTATTCAGCGCATAAATCACCTTGTTGATGATTTCGCTGCCTACCCTTACCGCCTCTTCATGCCTGATCTTCGCCTCCAGCGGGGCCATGATAGGAGGCGCGCCGGAGCAGGTCGTTGCAACCGTTTGGGCGAAGGAAGCAAGCGGCATAAACGGAGCAGCCGCGACGATTCCCGACAGGACGAGCTTCTTTAATAAAGACATTTAATTTCTCCCAAATGAATTAGGAATTTCCATGACCGAAAAGTCAGGAAACGCATTACGGAAAACGCTGGCAGGTAATGAAAAAGCGCGGAAGCAAAAGAAGGACGATTCCGCAGCATCATGGAAATCCGGCTTTTTTGACACTGGACTTTCCGGATAGAAAATGCGGAATTATTTTAAAAGATTTCAAATCCGCAATAACTTGGATGCTGAAACCGATTATAGAACACAACATTGAAACCACAAGTAACTTAAGATAAAAACATTAAATTAATATTTAATAGTTTTTGGAATTAATACGAAAATTAAGCCACTTGGGAAAAGTGGCAGGCGTGTCAAAAACCACCGGCTGCACGGGGCGTGGCCACGGGCGGTCATTCCGCCAGGCGCTTGCGGCGGGCTGCGGGACAGCCTGCCGCTGCTCATCGACGCTATGGAAGCAGGAAGGGCTGCAGGGATAACTGAAAACCGGACGTGCTTACTCGTACGGCCTTGGCTGCCACCAGGGCACGAAGTCCGGCATGTCCTTAGCCACGGACTCGGAAAACGCCGCCGGCCGCTTCTCCAGGAAGGCATTGATGCCCTCCCTGGCGTCGGCGCTGCGGCCGCGGGCGTAGATGGCGCGGCTGTCCACCTTGTGCGCCTCCATCGGATGGTCCGCGCCCAGCATGCGCCACATCATCTGCCGCGCCAGCGCCACTGACACCGGCGCCGCATTTTCGGCGATTTCCCTGGCAAGCGCCCGCGCCGTCTCCAGCAGTTCGTCCGGCGCGACGACCTTGCGCACCAGCCCGCCTTCCAGTGCTTCCTGGGCCGGGAACACCCGCCCGGTCATGGTCCATTCCAGCGCCTGGCTGATGCCGACCACGCGCGGCAGGAACCAGCTGGAACACGCCTCCGGCGTGATGCCGCGGCGGGCAAAGACAAAGCCGAAGCGCGCGTCGCTGGAGGCGATGCGGATGTCCATGGGCAGCAGCATGGTCGCGCCTACGCCCACCGCCGGACCGTTGATAGCGGCAATCACCGGCTTCATGCATTCAAAGATGCGCAGCGACACCCGGCCGCCGCCGTCGCGCACCGACTCATGGCTGTAGTCGATGCCGCCGTCCGGCCGGGTCGGCGTGCCCTGCTTGTCGGGGCGGTCGGCGCGGGCCGCGAAATCGAAGGTCTTGGCGCCCTGGGACAAATCCGCGCCGGCGCAGAAGCCGCGCCCGGCGCCGGTAACGATGATGGCGCGCACCTCGTCGTCGGCGTCGGCCCGGTCGAAGGCGGCGATCAGCTCTTCCATCATGGTGCCGGTGAAGGCGTTGAGCCGGTCGGGCCGGTTCAGCGTCAGGGTCAGGATGTGCTCGCTGACCTCATAGAGCAGGGTTTCATATTGCATGGCGGTCTCCTTTTGCTTGTATGGTTGTTGAAATACCCGTTTGAATGCCCGTTGAAAAACCTTCCCTCAGTCCTGCTACGCCGGTTGTCATCCCTGGGCGATCGCCAGTTCGCTGCTCCCGGCGGCGCTGCGCCGCACCAGGATGCGGGTGGCGATGCGCTCGGTCATTTCCTGCACGTGGGTGATCACGCCGACCTTGCGGCCCAGCGCCTGCAGGCCGTCCAGCGCATCCATGGCCACCCGCAGCGTGTCGGCGTCCAGGCTGCCGAAGCCTTCGTCGATGAACAGCGACTCCACCCGCACCCGGTTCGACGACAGCGAGGCCAGGCCCAGCGCCAGCGCCAGCGACACCAGGAAGGACTCGCCGCCCGACAGCGAATGCACCGAGCGCAATTCCTCGCCCATGTCCTGGTCCACCACCATCAGCGCCAGCGTGTCGCGCACCCGCTCCAGCCGGTAGCGCCGCGCCAGTTCGGCCAGGTGCCGGTTGGCATAGCCCAGCAGCACGTCGAGGGTGAACTGCTGGGCATAGTTGCGGAATTTCTTGCCGTCGGCCGAGCCGATCAGCTCGTTCAACTGCGCCCAGCGCCGCTGCACCGTTTCCTGGGCCTCGATCAGCAGCAGCATCTCGGCGGCGCCGCGCCGGCGCGCATCGTCCTGCTGCAGCGCCAGCTGCAGGGCGGTGGCGCGCTGATGCAGCACGGCGCGCGCATGGCCGGCCTGCTCCAGCAGCAGGCGCAGGACGGCGGCATCGTGTTCGGAAACACGCCAGATTTCCTCGCCAGCCGCCAGGTGCGCTTCCCGTTGCGCCTGGCGCTCCCGCGCCACCGCCTCGGCGCGCTCGGCGGCCGAGTCCAGCGCCTGCAGCGCATTGCGCTCTTCCTGCATCCAGGCGGCATCGGCCTGCAGCAATTCGAGCAGCGCGTCCTGTTCCAGCGCCTGGCCATGCCGTTGCCGATATTGCGCCAGCCAGTCGGCCAGCAGGCTTGCCGCCTCGCTGGAGGCCGCGCCCAGCTCAGCCAGCCGGCCGCGGGCCATGTCCAGCGCCTCCGTGCAGCGGCCCACCGCCAGCGCGGCATGCTGGCAGGCCTCGTTTTCCTGCTGCTGGCGGGTGCGCGCCGCCTGCAGCGCGGCCTGCATCGCAGCCTCCACCTCGCGCACCGGCCGGCCGTCGAACAAGGCGGCCCGGTCCGCCGCCAGCGCACGGCCGGCCTGTTCCAGCATGTTCCAGGCCTGGGTGGCGCGAGCTGCCTCGGCGCGGGCGGCTTCGCTCGCCTGGCTCAGCGCCTGGACGTCCACTTCCAGCGCTGCCACCTGGACCTGTCCTTCGCCAGCCACCTTGGTAGCAGCGAGGAAGGACTGGGCATGACGCGCGCAGCGCTCGTGGAACCGGGCGGGGTCGGCGCGCCAGGCGTCTTGCCATCCGTCGTCCAGCGGCAGCGCATCCAGCGCGTTCAGCCCGTCCTGCAAGCGGGCTGCCAGTTCCTGCTCCCGTTCCTGCGCGGCGGCGCTGGCCTGGCTGGCGGCCGCCAGTTCGAGCCGGCCGGCGGTGATGGATTCGGTGGCGCTTGCCAGGCGGATGCCGGCCTGGTCCAGCGCCTGCTGGGCGGCGTCGCGCGCCGCCGCCGCGCGGCGCAGCGCCTGCTCGGCCGCGTCGAGTTCCTGCAGCCGGCGCTGGTTGGCCTGGCGCTGCAGGACCAGCCACTGCTGGCGTTCCTGCTCCGCCACCGTGGCAAGTCCGTCCGCGACCGCCAGCAGCGGATGGGCGGCCCACAGCGCGCGCCGCTCGCGCTGAGGCGCGTCCAGCGCGCCCAGTTCGGCTTCGGCGGACTGGCCCTGCTGGCGGGCGGCGGCGAGCAGGGCGCGCTCGGCGGCCTGGCTGTCGCGGTTTTCCTGTGCGGCGCGGCGCAGCGCCGCAAGGTCGGTGCGCAGGCTGGCCAGCAGGCTGTCAAAGCGCGGATCGGCCGCGCGGTAGGGATGTTCCTCGGCGCCGCAGACCGGGCAGGGCGCGCCGTCTTCCAGGCTGGACCGCAGCTGCTCGGCGGTCTCGCCGCAGGCCGCCTCGGCCAGCTTGAGCGCATGCTCGGCCTGTTCCAGCCGCGCATCCAGCGCCGGCTGCGCCTGCACGGCCTGTTCCAGCCGGCTCGCGGCCTGGGCCGCCGCAATGGTCTGGCGTTCCAGGCCGGCGCGCAGCGCCGTTTGGCGCGCATCGGCCTCGCACAGCGCCGACCACAGGCGCTCGGCATCGGCCAGCTGTTCCCGTTCCCGCTGCAAGTTCTCGCGTGCGGCGCCGATATCCTGCTGTTCCAGTTCCCGCAGCCGCAGCACGGCGGCGTCGCGCTGCGCCAGCGCCTGCTGCTGGGCGGCGCTGGCCTGGCGAAGCGATTCGGCCTGTGCCTGTTCCGCCTGCCGCGCCTTTTCCAGCCGCGCAGCGGCGGCAGCGGCGGCCTCGCGTGCTGCCGCATGCTGGCTTGCCTGCTGCTGGGCCTGGGCAAACAGCGTGTCCCAACGCTGCCAGCCTTCCGCCAGCGGCGCCAGCCGCTCATGACTGGCCAGCCATTCCTTCGCCTGGCGCAACCGTTGCGCCGCCTGTTCCAGTTCCTGCTGGCGCGCATGCTGCTTCTGGCGCGCCGCCGCTACGGCCTCGTGCCCCTGGCTGGCCTGCCGGGCCGCCTCCGCCAGGCCGGGCTGGTGGTCGGCGATGCGCACGTCCAGCGCCTTGGCCTGGTCCAGCCTGGCCGCCTCGGCCGACTGCGCCAGTTCCAGCGCATGCAGGCTGTCGCTGGCTGCCGCCAGCCGCTGCCGGGCGGCCGCCCCCGCGGCCACCGACTTTTCCAGGCTCTGCTCATGCTGCGTCAGCGCCTGCCGGGTGCGTTCGATGTCGGCCAGCACGCGCCGCCCATCGTCCACCAGCGGCCGCGCCGGCTGCACCGACTCGACCAGCCGCAGCCGTTCCCGGCGCGGCTGCGCCGAATCGCGCCGCGCCACGCTGTCTGCCAGTGCGGCCGCCGCCTGCTGTTCGGCCAGCAGCAGCCGGTCGGCTTCCTCGCGCCAGCGCAACTGGCGCGCCAGCCGGTCCAGCCCGGCGTCGGCGACGGCCAGCTGGCCGACCGCTTCCACCAGTTCGCCGTCGACCCGCGAGCGTTCTTCGTGCGCCATAGGCCGCTGGTCGGCCAGCCGTTCTTCGAGCCGCCTGGCGCGCGCCAGTTCTTCCTTGGCCCGCTCGTAGGCCCGGCGTGAAATCTCGGTGTAGATCTGATTGCCCGTCAGGGTTTCCAGCAGTTCGCCGCGCTCGTTGTCGTCCGATTTCAGGAAGGCGGAAAACTCGTTCTGCGCCAGCAGCACGGCGCGGGTGAACTGCTCGAACGACAGCCCGATGCGCCGCGCGATCTCGGCCTTGACCTCGGAATTGGTGCCGCCGATGGCCTCCTCGCCGGGCAGGCGCAGCAGCGTCATCGCGGTTTTCTGCAGGCTGCCGTTGGCCTTGGAGCGCGCCCGCCGCACGCTCCAGCGCGAGCGGTAGGCCAGGCCGTCATTGCCGATGAAGTCCACTTCTGCATAACCGTCGGCGGCGCCGCGCCGCAGCAGGTTGCGGGTGTCATAGGGCGTCACCACTTCGCCGCGCACGTCGGGCAGGGCGATGCCGCGGGTGCCGGCGCGCAGCAGGCGCGGGGTGGCGTCGTACAGCGCCACGCACAGCGCATCGAGCAGGGTGCTCTTGCCGGCCCCGGTGGGGCCGCTGATGGCGAACAGGCCGGACGACTGCAGCGGCTCGCTTTCGAAATCGACGCAGAACTCGCCGGCCAGCGAAGCCAGGTTCCTGCCGCGTATGGCCAGTATCCTCATGCGCCGGCCTCCTCGTCCATGCCGAGCATCAGCTCGGTGAAGGCGGCAAGCTGCTCGGGTGGCGCCTCGGCATCGAACTTCTGCCGGTACAGCCGGCGGAAGATCTCGTCCGGCTGCAGCTGGTCGAGCTGATCCAGCGACAGCGTGGCGCCTTCTTCCTCGCCGCGCACGGGCAGGCTGGTGTCGATCCGGGCCAGGCGGGCATGGCGGCCTTCCAGCGCCGCTTCCACCTTGGCCCGCAGGCCGGGTTCGGGCGCATCCAGCCGCACCCGCACTTCCAGGTAAGGCGGCACGCCTTCGCCGCCCGGCGGCAGCGCGCGCAGCGCCACCAGCACGTCTTCCACCGGGGCCGGCTTCAACGGAACACGCAGCAGGTCCACCGCGCGCGGCACCGGCAGCGGCAGGATCTCGCCGGCGCGCTCGCCGTCGAGATCGACCCGCAGCACCTGGTGGTTGTAGTTCACCTCGGAAAACGACAATGGCAGCGGACTGCCGCAGTAGCGCAGGTGCGGCTGCCTGCCGACCATCTGCGCCAGGTGCAGGTGGCCCAGCGCCGCATAGGCGATCTCCGGCCCGAACATCGAGGCCGACAGCGCCTCGCTGCCGCCGATGACGATGCGCCGCTCCGAGTCCTCGGACGCGGCGCCGCCGGTCATGTGGCAATGTCCAAGCGCAATGATGGCCTGTCCGGCCTGCCGGCAGGCCAGCGCATGCGTCAGCGCCTGCCGGTACAGCAGCGCAATGCCCTCGGTATAGGCGTCAGTCGCGCCATCCGCGCGGGGCACGTCGCCCGGCCGCAGGAACGGCACCGCCAGGCACCAGGCCGCCGCCTGGCCGCTGCGGTCCTTCAGCGGCACCACCAGCCGGCCGTAGTCGATGTTGCCGTCGGCGTCGCGCACCACATTGCCGACCAGGCTGACGTCGAGTTCCTCCAGCAGCGGTCCCGGCGCTTCCAGCCGGCCGGCCGAATCGTGGTTGCCGGCAATGATAACGATATTGAGATGCGGCGCGGCCGACTTCGCGCGGCGCAGGAAGCGATACAACTGCTTCTGCGAGGCGGCAGACGGATTGGCGTTGTCGTAAATGTCGCCGGCAATGAGCAGCGCATCCACCTGTTCGGCGACGATGGCGTCGATCAGCCAGTCGAGGAAGGCCTGGTGTTCATGGAAACGCTCGAAGCTGTGCAAGGTCTGGCCGAGGTGCCAGTCTGAAGTGTGCAAGAAACGCATTACGGGAAAATCCTGGGTTGGCATCGGACGGCGGCCGGAACAAGTCGCGCGGCCGCGGCGCTGCCATTGTAATCCCGCAGTGCAAAAGAACGTGGATTGAAAAAATTACCGGCAGCATGCTGCCGGTTTGCGCATCGTGCCGGCGCGGTGTCAGTGCAGCCGCGCGCGTCCCTGCATGTCCGGCATAGGCGGCATTTCCGGCGTGGAGGGTTGCGGCACGACGCCGGGGCCGGAAGGGGAATCGGGACTGATCGGATCCTGTTCCGGTGGCGGCATTTCAGGCTGTGGCTCGTAGCCGGGATTGATTTCCGGCTGCGGCGAAGGGACATTGGGCACCTCGGGCGGAATGTCGCCCGGATTCTGATGCAGCCGCACGGGTGTGGTCAGTGGTTGAAACATAAGCCTCCTGGTGCAAGATAGGGAAAGAAGCCGGCATGCAGCCTGCGCCGTCTGTGAAATATCAAGCATTTACCGCGCCAGCAATGAACCGTCGCCGGCGCCACCCGTCCTATCCGGACCAAACCCTCTTGAGGAAAGCACGCGATGAGTGAATCCCTGCATATCGTCTGTCCCCATTGCAATACCGTGAACCGGGTGCCGTCCGCCCGGCTGGAGATGCATCCCAGCTGCGGCAAATGCGGCCGGCCCGTGTTTGACGGGCACCCGGTGGAATTGAATGCGCAGACCTTTGCGCAGCAGGTCAGCCGCAGCGACATTCCTGTGCTCGTGGATTTCTGGGCGCCCTGGTGCGGTCCCTGCCGGTCGATGGCGCCGGCCTATGCGCAGGCGGCCCAGCAACTGGAGCCGGCGATCCGGGTCGCCAAGCTCAACACCGAGGAAGCGCAGGAGCTGGCGGCGCGCCATGCGATCCGCAGCATCCCGACACTGGCGTTGTTCCACCATGGCCGCGAGGTGGCGCGGCAGGCGGGGGCGATGGATGCGGGCGGGATTGTTGCCTGGGTGCGGCGGCATGCGGGGCGGAACGCTGCCTGAAGCGGATGAGGCTCGGCGTGGGTCGTGGGTCGTGGGTCGTAATGTCGTAGGGCGGAATACCCCACAGGGGCATTCCGCCGAGCGGTCGATCAGGCTGAGTCTTTGCAGTGGCCGGCTGCTTTACCTCTGAAGCAAAAGCGCCCGCGCTGCCCGTGCTTCGCCAGGTGACGCAACGCGGCTGCACTGCCGTGGAGACAAGCCGGGAGTTCGCCCCGGCGGGCGACCTACTTCTTTTGCTTCGCCAAAAGAAGTAGGCAAGAAAAGGCGACCCGGTGATCGCGCCCGCTGCGCGGGTGCCCGTGTCAGCGGTGCCCGGAGCGGGGCGCGGCTAAACTCGCTACACTTCGTTTCGCTCAGACAGACGCCGCACCTTTTCCCGCTCCGGGCACCGCTGACACGGCGCGCTCAACGGGATTTCACTGCCACTTCAAACGCAACGGCAACTGTCGCTGCGCGGACGTCAAAAGCAACCGCAACTTTTGCCCTCGCTACAGGAAACGATCGAGTATCTTCCGGCTCTGCCGGTCCAGGCCATGCAGATCCCGCAGCAGGAAATGGATGCCGTGGCTGTCCGAGATCAGCAGGGTGTCGGCGCTGATGCGGCGGATGTCTTCCTCGCCGCGCAATACAAAACTGGTATCGCCGCGGTCGGTGCTGACCTGCCAGGTGGACGGCGTGGCATAGCTGGATACCGAGCGGATCGCCCGGATCTCGGGCATGAATTCCCGTCCCTGCAATTCCTCTTCCAGCAGCGCCCGCGTCGCGGCCGTCAATGCGGCGAGCGACGGTATCCAGGCCACTTCCTTGCCATCGCCGGTCATCAGCGAGATGCCTTCGTCCGGCGCCTGGATCGGAAAGGCGCGCACCGGCGCCACGCCCGCATGCTGCTGGCCGTCGGCGGTGGTCAGCACCAGCCTGCCGAAGCTGTCGCGGGAAAGCTGCAGTTGATCGCCGTCCATGCTCATTCCTTTTCCCGTGTGTCGTCGATGTCGCGGTCGACATTGCGCGCCTGCGCCTGGTACAGCCGGTAATAGGCGCCTTGCCGGGCCATCAGTTCATCATGCGGCCCCTGTTCGATCACCTGGCCGCGATCCATCACCACCAGCCGGTCGGCGCGCTGCAGCGTCGACAGACGGTGCGCGATGGCGATCGTGGTGCGGCCCTTCACCAGGTTGTCCAGCGCCTTCTGGATTTCCTTTTCCGTCTCGGAGTCGACCGAGGACGTGGCTTCGTCCAGGATCAGGATGCGCGGGTCAATCAGCAGCGCCCGCGCAATGGAAATGCGCTGCCGCTCGCCGCCGGACAGGCCCTGGCCGCGCTCGCCGACCATGGAATCATAGCCATGCGGCAGGCGCAGGATGAACTCGTGGGCATGGGCCGCGCGCGCAGCCGCCATGATCTCGGCGCGGGTCGCGTCCGGCTTGCCGTAGGCGATGTTCTCGGCAATCGTGCCGAAGAACAGGAAGGGCTCCTGCAGCACCAGGCCGATATTGCTGCGGTAGTCGGCAACGGCGAAGGAACGGATATCCACGCCATCGAGCCGGATCGAGCCTTCGGCCACGTCGTAGAAGCGGCAGATCAGGTTGACCAGCGTGCTCTTGCCCGAGCCGCTGTGGCCGACCAGGCCTATCATTTCGCCCGGCGCGATGGTCAGGTTCACGCCGCGGTTCACCGCCCGGTTGCCATAGCGAAAACCCACGTCGCGCACCTCGATCCGGCCTTCCACCCGCTCCAGGCGGGCCGGCGTGGCGGGGTCGGGCACGCTGGAGACGTGATCCAGGATGTCGAAGATGCGCTTGGCGGCCGAGGCCGATTTCTGGGTCACGGAAACGATCCGGCTCATCGAGTCCAGCCGCGAATAGAAGCGGCTGATGTAGGCCAGGAAGGCGGTCAGGGTGCCCACCGTGATATCGCCGCGCGAGACCTGCCAGATGCCGAAGGCCCACACCACCAGCAGGCCCAGCTCGGTCATCAGCGACACCGTCGGCGAGAACAGCGACCAGATCCGGTTGATCCGGTCGTTCACGGCCAGGTTGTGCTTGTTGGCCAGGCGAAAGCGCGCCGCTTCCCGCTTTTCCTGGGCAAATGCCTTCACCACCCGGATGCCCGGTATCGTGTCGGCCAGCACGTTGGTGACCTCGCCCCAGACCCGGTCGATTTTCTCGAAGCCGGTGCGCAGCCGGTCGCGCACCACGTGGATCAGCCAGGCGATGATGGGCAGCGGCACCAGCGTCACCAGCGCCAGCCACGGGTTGATCGAGAACAGGATGGCCGAGGTCATCAGGATCATCAGCACGTCTGTTGCGAAATCCAGCAGGTGCAGCGACAGGAACACGCAGATGCGGTCGCTCTCGCTGCCGATGCGCGCCATCAGGTCGCCGGTGCGCTTGCCGCCGAAATATTCCAGCGAAAGCCGCAGCAGGTGCTCATAGGTCGTGGTGCGAAGGTCCGCGCCGATGCGCTCCGACACCAGCGCCAGGATATAGGTCTTGGCCCAGGTCAGGCCCCAGGCCAGCAGCGCCGCGCCCAAGAGACCCAGCAGGTACATGCCCACCACCGCGGGGTCGATGCGCTGGCCGTTCTGGTACGGGATCAGCACGTTGTCCATCAGCGGCATGGTCAGGTAGGGCGGCACCAGGCTGGCCGCCGTGCCCAGCAGCGTCAGCAGGAAACCGGCCAGCAGCTGGCCGCGGTAGGGCCGGGCGAAGCGCCACAGCCGGAATAGTGTCCAGGTCGAGGGCGGCGTGTGGATGACCTTGGTGCAGACCGGGCAGACATCCTGGTCCGGCTCCAGCGGCGCCTTGCAGCTCGGGCAGACGGTCTGGTCTTCCGACTCGACTTCCAGCCCGTCGAGGTGGCTTTGCAGTCGCAGCTGGAACTGATCGATCACCCGCATTGCCAAAAGGTTCATGCCCAGCGTGAAATGCCACGCCGCCAGTCGGCCGGCCGGCGTCACCAGTTCCAGATGGCCGACGCCGGCATGGTCATGATGTTCCAGCCGCATGCCAGGTTCGAACGCCCAGTCGCGCCAGTCCCGTTCGCCCGGCGCACGGGCAAGGATGCGGCGATCGGTCAGGATGACGATGCCGTCGGCGAAGTGGTGGCGGGCGTCGAGGTCAACCGTAACCCAGGTAACAACGTTCTCCCCGGCGGCAAGACGTTTTTCTACAACATCCCGCCACTGCTCCGGCAAGTCGCCGGCGGGTCGGTCGGGGAGTGGCAATACGGTGGTCATTCTGCGGCAAACTCCATGCGCACCGCTGGCGGCACGCAGTTTTGTTAGAAAAAGTAAGGAGACTTGTTCCGTTGAAACGGGATGGCAATATACCCCATCCGAGGAATCATATGTCCGAGAGGCAATTATTTACGGTATTCTTGCGGTCCAGCGGACTGGCTGGCGGCGGTCCGGGAGTATACAGCCTTATGGAGCACCTGGTTGCCGCAACGATGGGCAATCCTTAACCGAGCATGACGGCAGCCGGTCCGTCAAGAATCAGACGATGATGAAAAAGAAAGAATTGGTATTTCGCCGCGTGACCCATCTGCGCGGCCCGAACATCTGGACCTACCGGCCCGTGATCGAAGCCTGGGTCGATATCGGCGAACTGGAACAGTTTCCCTCCAACAAGATACCCGGACTCTACGAGCGCCTGACCGCCTGGCTGCCGAGCCTGGTCGAGCACCGCTGCGGCGTCGGCGAGCGCGGCGGCTTCCTGGAGCGGCTGCGCGAGGGCACCTGGGCGGCCCATATCCTTGAGCACGTGGTGCTGGAACTGCAAAGCCTGGCCGGCATGCCCACCGGCTTCGGCAAGGCCCGCGAAACCTCGGAGTCCGGCGTGTACAAGGTGGCTTTCCGCACCCGCCAGGAAGAAGTCGGCCGCGCCGCGCTGGAAGCCGCGCGCGAACTCCTGATGGCCGCCATCGAGGACCGACCGTATGACGTGGCCGGCGCCATCGGCGGCCTGCGCGAGATGGTCGACAGCATTTGCCTCGGACCGAGCACCGCCCATATCGTCGATGCCGCCACCGAGCGCCGCATTCCGTCCATCCGCCTCAACGACGGCAACCTGGTGCAGTTCGGCTACGGCGCGCGGCAGCGCCGCATCTGGACCGCCGAGACCGACCGCACCAGCGCCATCGCCGAGGGCATTTCCCGCGACAAGGACCTGACCAAGTTGCTGCTGCAGAGCTGCGGCGTGCCGGTGCCCCAGGGCCGCCTGGTCGACGACCCGGCCGACGCCTGGGACGCCGCCGAAGACATCGGCCTGCCGGTCGCCGTCAAGCCCTACGACGGCAACCATGGCCGCGGCGTGTCGCTCGACCTGACCACCCGCGAACAGGTGGAAGCCGCGTTCGAACTGGCCAGCCGGGAAGGCAGCGGCGTGATCGTCGAACAATCGATATCCGGCGTCGAGCACCGGCTGCTGGTGGTGGGCAAGCGGGTCGTCGCCGCCGCCGCCGGCGAAACCACCGCCGTGATTGGCGACGGCAAGTCCACCATCGCCGAGCTGATCGAGTCGCAGGTCAACACCGACCCTCGCCGCGGCGAGGACGAGGAATTCCCGCTGGAGCCGCTGAAGCTGGAAGAGGGCGACGAGCTGTCGCTGCAACTGGCTCGCCAGGGCCGTTCGCGCGCCACCGTGCCGGCCGCCGGCGAAAAGGTGGAACTGCAGCGCAATGGCAACGTGGCCTTCGACGTCACCGACCGCGTCCATCCGGACACCGCGGCGCTGGCCAGCCTGGCTGCCCGCGTGGTCGGCCTGGACATCGCCGGCGTCGACCTGGTGGTGGAAGACATTTCCAGGCCGCTGTCGGAACAGCGCGGCGCCATCATCGAAGTCAATGCGGGCCCGGGCCTACTGGCCCATACCAAGCCCGCCACCGGCCGGCCGCAGCCGGTCGGGGCCGCCATCGTCGACCACCTGTTCGGCGCCAAGGACGATGCCCGCATCCCGGTGGTCGGCATCACCGGCAGCCGCGACACCAGCCGCATCGCGCGCCTGATCGGCAAGATCCTGTGCGCCAGCCACCGCCATGTCGGGGTGGCCTGCGCCGACGGCCTGTTCCTCAACAACCGCCAGATCCGCAAGGACGATTGCGCCACCTGGGAAGCCGGCCAGAGCCTGCTGATCAATCGTTCCGTGCAGGCAGCCGTGATGGAAAACGGCAACCGCGTGATCCTCGGCGAAGGCCTGGCCTACGACCGCTGCAGCGTCGGCGTCGTCACCGACGTCTCCGGCCTGGAGCAGCTGGCCGACTTCGACATCCGCAACCGCGACCAGCTCTACAACGTGGCCCGCACCCAAGTCGACGTCGTGCTGCCGGACGGCGTGGCCGTGCTCAATGCCGCCGACCACCAGGCGGTGGAGATGGCCGAGCTGTGCGACGGCGACGTGATCTTCTATGCGCCGTCGGCATCGCTGCAGGTGATCGCCGCGCACCGCGACGATGGCGGCCGCGCCGTGTTCGCCCGCGACGGCGACGTCGTGCTGGCCAACGGCAGGAACGAACATGCCGTGCTGACCGGCGCCTTGTCGCTGGGCGGCGCCGACCTTGCGCCGGACAGCGTGCTGGCCGCGGTGGCAAGCGCCTGGGCGCTGCAGATTCCGGCCGAGCTGATCTGCGCCGGCCTGCGCACCTTCGGCGCCGAGGCGCAACGGGCCAAGCATTAAAGCCGGCATGGCCGGACAGTCATTACGGGACAGGATCAAATTTATGGAAGTATCAAGAATCCGGGCGCTTCGCGGCCCCAACCTCTGGAGCCAGCACACCTCGATCGAAGCCGTCATCGAGTGCGCGCAGCAGGAAAGCGACATCGCCCGCATGCAGGGTTTTGAAGAGCGGCTGCGCGCCCGCTTTCCCGGCCTGCCGATGCTGCAGCCCAGCGGCCACCACGACGCCGTCTCGCTGGCCCATGTGCTGGAACTGACCGCGCTGAGCCTGCAGGCCAATGCCGGCTGCCCGGTCACCTTCAGCCGCACCACGCCCACGCTGGAAAGCGGCATCTACCAGGTGGTGGTGGAATATACCGAGGAAGAGGTCGGCCGGCTGGCCTTCGACCTCGCCATCGAACTGTGCCAGGCGGCGCAGCAGAACCTGCCGTTCGACGTCGATGGCGCGCTGGCCCGCCTGCGCGAACTCGACGAGGACATCCGTCTCGGACCCAGCACCGGCTCCATCGTCGACGCCGCCGTCGCCCGCAACATTCCCTACCGCCGCCTGACCAGCGGCAGCATGGTGATGTTCGGCTGGGGCAGCCGCCAGCGCCGCATCCAGGCCGCCGAAATGGACCGCACCAGCGCCATCGCCGAATCGATCGCCCAGGACAAGGAGCTGACCAAGAAGCTGCTGGCCGCCGCCGGCGTGCCGGTGCCGCGCGGCGGCATCGCCACCACGCCCGAGGCCGCCTGGGCGCTTGCCCAGCAGATCGGCATGCCGGTCGTCACCAAGCCCAAGGATGGCAACCAGGGCAAGGGCGTCACCGTCAATATCGACAGCCGGGAGAGCCTGCTGCGCGCCTTTGCCATCGCCAGCGAGTATGGCGATGAAGTCATCGTCGAGCGCTATCTCGCCGGCGACGATTTCCGCCTGCTGGTAGTGGGCAACAAGCTCGTTGCCGCAGCCCGGCGCGACCCGCCGCAGGTGGTGGGCGACGGCGAGCACACGGTTCGCCAGCTGGTCGACCTGATCAACAGCGACCCGCGTCGCGGCACAGGCCATGCCACATCGCTGACCCGCATCCGCTTCGACGACATTGCCCTGGCGCGCCTGGCCGAACAGGGTTACCAGGCCGACTCGGTGCCGGCCCGCGGCCAGCGCGTAATGCTGCGCAATAACGCCAACCTGTCCACCGGCGGCACCGCCACCGACGTCACGGACGACGTGCACCCGTCGGTTGCCGCCTGCGCGGTCGAAGCGGCCCGCATGGTAGGGCTGGATATCTGCGGTGTCGACATGGTCTGCGACAGCGTTCTGAAGCCCATCGAGGAACAGGGCGGCGGCATCGTCGAAGTCAATGCCGCGCCCGGACTGCGCATGCACCTGACCCCGTCCTACGGCAAGGGTCGGGCAGTCGGTGAAAGCATCATCGAGGACATGTTCCCGGCGGGCGAGGACGGCCGCATCCCGGTGGTGGCCGTGACCGGCACCAACGGCAAGACCACCACGGTGCGCCTGATCACGCACCTGCTCGGCAGCGGCGGCCTGCGCACCGGCATGACCAATACCGACGGCGTCTATATCGAGGGCCGCCGGATCGACAGCGGCGACTGCAGCGGCCCCAAGAGCGCCCGCAACGTGCTGATGCACCCGGACGTGGACGCCGCCGTGTTCGAAACCGCCCGCGGTGGCGTGCTGCGCGAAGGCCTGGGCTATGACCGCTGCCAGGTGGCGGTGGTCACCAACATCGGCAGCGGCGACCATCTGGGCCTGAACTACATCACCACGGTGGAAGATCTTGCGGTGCTGAAGCGGGTGATCGTGCAGAACGTGGCGCATAACGGCATGGCGGTGCTCAACGCAGCCGATCCCATCGTGGCGTCGATGTCGGAAAACTGCCCCGGCCAGGTGACCTATTTCGCCGCTGACCGGCATCACCCGGTGATGACCATGCACCGGGCGCAGGGGCTGCGGGTGGTGTTCGTCGATGGCCGCGACCTGGTGGCCGCCGAAGGCATCGGGGAAGTGCGCATTCCGCTGGCCGACGTGCCCATCACCCTGGGCGGCACGCTGGCATTCCAGGTCGAGAATGTGATGGCTTCGGTGGCCGCGGCCTGGGCCGTCGGCATCAGCTGGGACAGCATACGCGCCGGCCTGCGTTCCTTTTCCAACGACAGCGACAACGCGCCGGGACGCTTCAACATGTTCCGCTACCGCGGCGCCACCGTGATCGCCGATTACGGCCACAACCCGGACGCGATGCTGGCGCTGGTGAAGGCGGTGGAAACCTTGCCGGCACGCCGCCGCTCGGTGGTCATCAGCGGGGCAGGGGACAGGCGCGATGAAGATATCCGCCAGCAGACCCGCATCCTCGGCGACGTGTTCGACGACGTTCTGCTGTACCAGGACCAGTGCCAGCGCGGCCGCCAGGACGGCGAGGTGATCGCCTTGCTGCGGGAAGGGCTGGAAGGCAGCCGCCGCACCAGCGCCGTGCGGGAAATCCGAGGCGAGTTCGTCGCCATCGATACCGCGCTGGGCAGCCTGAACGATGGCGACCTGTGCCTGATTCTGGTGGACCAGGTCGATGAAGCGCTGGCACATATCGCCGCACGGGTGGCGCAGGCTGCCTAGGCGCGCTGAATCGCCTTTCGGAAAAAAAACAGGAACGGACGACCGCGAGGTCGTCCGTTTTTTTGTTGGTGAGTGCGGATCACCTTAAAAAATGCAACTATCAACAATGAAATCCACAACACTTGAAAACAAAAACCCGCCACCAGAAAAGAGGGACCATCGGAAAGGGGTGGCGCGTCACTTAGCCGCAAAGATCTGGCAAGCTAAAAATGAATGCATCAATTCAAAGAAACCCAGCAGGGCTTCGAAAAAGAATTAACACATAAAACTTTGCAGTCCATTTGCAAGAAAAGCGAAAGACAGGTTAACCACGATAGGAATCAATCACTTATATTAAATTTTATTGACATTCCACATGCATGTCAGATGAGCATTCCTTATAATGGCGAATCCTTCCGGTTGAACGACATTGAATTGATTTTACGTTTTCAGATTCCAACAGGAAAATTGATTCGCCATGAAAAGCTCGCTATTCGACACTGGCCATTTTTGGGCTTCCGATCCCATGACGCCGTTCAAGACATTCATCGCATCGCCCGAGTTCGTGGAACTCGGCAGGCGGGTCCCGGCCTACCGCGATCCCGACAAGAAGGCGCAGCCGCTGCGGCCTGCGACGATTCAGGTTTATACCCTGATGTTCGGCAAGTTCCACCGCTGGATGCGTGACCATGGCAAGACGCTCTATACCGTCAATGATGCCGACATCCTGGAATTCCTCGACAGCCGCCAGGCGGACGAAACCGGCGAGGCGGAACAGCTCAAGAGCACGATCAGGGTGAAATATGTGCGCATGCTGGAGCGGGTTTTCCAGCACCTTGAGGTCTCGCCGAATCCAGCCCAGAGTACCGCCTTCCAGATCTACAAGACAAAAGGCGCGAGCGGCAAGGATCTGGAAATGGTGGTGATGGACGACGCGCAGCAGCAGGCGTTCATGCAAGCGCTGCCGGTGGCCAACGAGACGCCCGCCGGCTGGAAGCGCCGGCGCGACCGTGCGATGCAGGCCTTGATGCTGGGCGCCGGCCTGACCGTTGCCGAGGCCATGCATGCAAAGATGCGGGATATCGGCGTGCTCGACGGCACCGGTTCCTTGCCAGTGACCATCCGGCCGGAGTCTGCCCAGAGCACCACCCGTGAGCACAAAACGCTGTTGCGTCCCTTTGCACTGGCCGAGGTGATGCAGTGGGTGGAGGAGCGCAAAAAGCTGGACATACCGGGCCAGTTGCTGTTTCCCGCCTCGCTCGCTACAGGCAAGCCGCTGGACAAGGCAACCGTGTACCGCCAGGTAAAGAAAACCTTCGAGCGCGCCGGCCTGGAAATGCCGCGCCAGGGCGGGCGTACGCTGCGCAATACCTTTGCGGTGCGTGAGCTTGAAAAGGAATCGGTGGAGCTGGTCGGGCAGTTGCTGGGGCTGGAGCGCCAGCGTTCCACGGAGGCTTACCTGAACGCGGCGCGACGCAAGTCCAGGTCACAGCGGCTGAGTTGAATCGGGCAGCACGTCGACCGCGAGCTTCGGCCTGGGCAGGCGGTTATGGAAATGGACGCCTGCTTATCGGTGGGCGCCAGTGAAAGAGAGGACAAGAATACCGGGGGAGGATCTACCCATCCTTAATTCAAAACATTATTTTACATAATGCAAATTATCAGGCTAAAACGTGTAGTGGCTGGATTATAATGTCTCGAACTGGCTAAATCAGAATGTCCCACTTCCCACCGTCGCGCCAGACTGCCCACGACAAAAAGCCCGCGTTCGTACGCGGGCCATGACTGCACTAAATGGATCGACCGAGACGGATTGACTAGCTGATCGTCCCGCCCTTTACTTGCTGGTCCCGGTCGTGCCCGTGGTGCCGCTGGTCCCGGTGCCGGCCGTGCCAGCGCCGGCGGCCGTGCTGCCGGACGTTCCGCTGCCGCCCGCTGCCGTGCCCGTGCCCGTGCCCGTGTCTGCGCTGCGGTTGCAGCCTCCAAGGACAAGCATGAGCGCTGTTGCCGCCAGCATCACCCGGGCGCTGTTGGTAGAAACTTTCATCGTTGATCCTTTCATTGAGTAATGAAGTCTGTGCAGCCGCCTTGCATCCTGAAAATTTCCACAATGACAAAGTTGCTATCACTTCGACGGGAATTAGCGAACCCTGTTCCGGCGCGGCGCTGATCACACCCGATCCCCTGATTTTGATCAAGGCTTTTCATGCCAAGCCAGAAAGTTTTTGCGCATAGGCCCTCGTTCCTGTTAGTGGTTTTAGTGTTTTAAGGTTTTTCTATTTTTGGCTTCGATAATTGCATTTTTATTCAACCCCCAGGAAACCTCGGTCGAGTCGGGTTACCAACAGACGCCACGCAACCACCTCTGCCAACGGTTGCACATTGCAGTGATTTCCTTCCAGCCAGCCGCCAGCAAAACCCGCCATGCTCACCACCCTTGCCATCGCGAATTACCGTTCCATCCGTCATCTCGTCATTCCCCTGAACCGGCTCAATATCGTCACTGGCGCCAATGGCAGCGGCAAATCCAGCCTTTATCATGCCCTCCGCCTGCTTGCCTTCACGGCGCAGGGGCGCCTGATTGCTGCGCTGGCCGATGAAGGCGGCCTGCAGTCGACCTTATGGGCCGGACCGGAAACCATTTCCGCCGCGGTCCGGCAGGGTGAGCACTCGCCTCAGGGCACGCGCCGGAAAGAGCCGGTCAATCTCAAGCTTGGCTTCGGCACCGGGCAACTGGGATATGCGATCGACCTCGGCCTGCCCTTGCCCTCCTCGTCCATGTTCGG
Organism: Noviherbaspirillum soli; assembly: GCF_015352955.1. GTDB lineage: Bacteria > Pseudomonadota > Gammaproteobacteria > Burkholderiales > Burkholderiaceae_D > Noviherbaspirillum_A > Noviherbaspirillum_A soli. The sequence goes on along the minus strand of NZ_JACYOX010000001.1, from coordinate 194,489 downwards.
ATCCGATCCCGAAATCAAGCGCGAATGCATCTGGAGCGGCGCCGTCCTGCGGCCGGCCGCTCTGCTGGTGGACCGTAAAAACTGGACCGTCCATACCCGGGCCAGCGATGGCGCCTGGCGTCAGATGACCGAAACGCTGTCGCCATTCGATAGCATGCTGGCCGAACTGGCGGACCCCAATGCCGCTCCCGAAATGCTGATGCTGCGCGAGCAAATCCGTTCGTGGCGTTTTTACGACCAGTTGCGCACCGATATCGACGCTCCCGCGAGACGCGCCCAGATCGCCACCCACACCGCGGTCCTGACAGCGGACGGCGCCAGCCTGGCGGCGACATGGCAGACCATACGTGAGATCGGCGATGCGGCCGCGCTCAACGACGCCGTGTCCGACGCCTTTCCCGGCGCCAGGGTAGGCGTCAGGCAGGTCGGCAACGGCCTGCAGATCGAGATGTGGCAGCATGGGCTGCTCAGGGCGCTGTCTGCCGCGGAACTGTCGGAGGGCACGCTGCGCTACCTGCTGTGCATTGCCGCCCTGCTCTCACCCCGACCGCCCGCGCTGATGGTGCTCAATGAACCCGAGACCAGCCTCCATCCCGACCTGTTGCCCGCGCTGGCGAGGCTGATCGTCAAGGCTTCCGGTGAAAGCCAGATCGTGGTAGTTTCCCATTCCACCCGTCTGGCGGCGGCGCTGGAACGGGAGGGCGACGCCGCCACAATGACGCTTGAAAAGGACTACGGTGAAACCGTGATCCAAGGCGTGCATGCGCTGGAAAGACCCGCCTGGCATTGGCCAAAACGCTGAGCCCCGGTTGTGCGGCTTGATCGGACACAATTGTTTCTTTCCGGGCAATAGTACATTGCCGCAGGCATGGTCAATCCGTTTGGCGCCAATCCCTACAATGGCACTCGTTGCCTGATGCATGGGGAAAATACCCTCCGGCATTCATTGATGCGTGCGGCCAGGACTACCTTCCGGGCGCTATCAAACGCATCTCATGCGGCAACCGCTCGCGCGGCACGAGGCCAAGCGACGTTCATACACACAGCATCAAATGGGATAGCCAAGATGAAAAAAGCAGTAGCAGGACTGGCCGTGCTGACAGCCATTTCCGGGAGCGCCGCGGCGCAGACCAGCGTCGCCGTATATGGCGTGATGGACATCGGCATCGCCAGGCGTGACGACAGCAACCCCGCCGGCAAGACCGTCTCGATGGAGAGCGGCCAGCAGTCGGGCAGCCGTCTCGGCTTCAAGGGCCGTGAGGACCTGGGCGGCGGCATGGCGGCGCAGTTCGTGCTGGAGAGCGGCATCAATCTCGACAACGGCACCTCCGGGCAAGGCGGACGCCTGTTCGGACGCCAGGCCTGGCTCGGTCTGGACGGTAATTTCGGTGGCCTGAAACTGGGTCGTCAGCAGACCGTGCTCTACACGGCGCTCGACAAGATCGATCCTTTCCACATCAACCTGGCCGGCAATTCGCAGAAAGTGTTTGGCTATGGCACCTACGCCGCCGACCCGTTCCTGCGGTCCGACAACACCATCGCCTACAGCACCCCGACCGTGGCAGGCCTGGTCGGTACGCTGACCTACAGCCTGGGCGAGCAGGCGGGCGACTACTCGGCCAAGCGCAGCACGGGCCTGGGGCTGAGCTACGCCAACGGTCCGCTCAACCTGCAACTGGCTTACCTGAAGGCGAACACGGTGTCTGCGCCGGCCGGATTCGGCACCTCAACCGGCGACAACCGCGCTCTGCTGGTCGGCGGCACCTATGACTTTGGCCTGGCAACAGCGCATCTGGGCTATGCGGAAAATCGCCTCGGCAGCATCAGCGGCGGCGGCAAGGACCGCAACCTGCTGGCTGGCGTCACCGTGCCGGTCGGCGCTGCCGGCAGCGTGATGGCTTCCTTCATCCGCAATGAGCTGACCGACCTTGCCGAAGGCCGGAGCGACCAGTACGCGCTGGGCTACTCCCACAAGCTGTCCAAGCGTACCAACGTCTACACCTCGGTGTCGTACACGAAAAATGACAGCGATGTCGCGCTCAACACCTTCCGTGGCGAGCAGTTCGGCCAGAGCGTGCGCCTGTTCAACGTCGGCGTCCGGCACTCGTTCTGAACGAAGCGCCATCCAGGGTGCCTTGGCGCCCTGCTTTACCTAAAAAGCCGTCGGCAATTTCCGACGGCTTTTTTCATGGAACGAAAGGAAGCGAGTTCTGCAGGAATTCCGCCGAACTGAGGACGTAGACCGACACCGCCGATACCACAGCGGGCACGAGAGCAATAACGCCTGATTGATATTTACGCATGTTGGTTCCCCAGTTCGATGCTGGAAGAATAGACACTGCGCAGAAATGTTGATATCAGACAATCTCCCGTCATGTTGTAGGACAGTCGGCATCCCGCTGTCGGCTGCCGTGAGCAAGCCGAAATTAGTCGAAGCGGCGGTGCAAGCGAAACTGCTCCGTGGCCCTGATCAATGCAGCCGCAATGCCTGGCTCGGACGCGGCGTGACCAGCGTCGGCGATGATGTCCAGGCGCGATCCAGGCCAGTTCGCATGCAACCGCATTGCGGTCACCGGCGGGCAGATCATGTCGTAGCGGCCCTGCACGATGCAGGCAGGCAGATGGCAGATACGTTCGAGGTTGTTCAGCAACGCCTGCGTTTCCATGAAACCGGCATTGAGAAAGTAATGCGCCTCCAGCCTGGCAATGGCGAGGCAGGCCGCGTCGCTGTCGCCGCCCGCCGGTTCCGGCTGTGGATGAAGATAGGCGCAGCGGCTTTCGTACAGGCTCCACGCCCGCGCCGCGCGCAGCATGGCGGCGGTATCGTTGCCGAACAGGCGTTCGGCATAGGCATTGAGCAAATCGCCGGGTTCGGAAGGCAGCACCTCGGCGGCGAACGCTGCATGGGGTTCGGGGAAGAACTTCGCCATGCCGGTCATGAACCAGTCGATTTCCTCCTGGCTGCACAGGAACACGCCGCGCAGGATAAAACCGCTGCATCGTTCCGGATGGCGTTCTCCATAGGCCAGCGCCAGGGTGGCGCCCCATGAACCGCCAAACACCAGCCAGCGCTGGATACCCAGCATTTCCCGCAACTGTTCGATATCGTCGACCAGGAGCGGCGTGGTGTTGTCCCGCACCTCTCCAAGCGGCGTCGACTGGCCGGCGCCACGCTGGTCGAACAGCACAATGCGGTAATGCGCGGGATCGAAGAAACGACGGTGGCGCGGCGACAGCCCGCCTCCCGGCCCGCCATGCAGGAACAGCACCGGCTCGCCGTCCGGGTTGCCGCACTCTTCCCAATACAGGGTGTGCAGCCGGTCGACCGGCAATGCGCCGCTTCGATACGGTTCAATCGGCGGGAAAAGCACGCTTTCCAATGGGTTACCGGCGTTTCCGGGCAGGCTGAAAACGCCTCCCTGCCTACTGGTGTCATCAAGAGTGTTCATGGCTGATGGATAGTCGGTAAACAAGCGCCTTTTCGCGGCCGCGTCATGTTGGGTTTCGGGTAAACTGCCTGCTTTCCATTTCACAGGATACAGAAGTCTATCGCTCTCTCGGGCGTTAATCGCGCATTCGGGAGGCTAACTCATGTCTGCCGCACCATTTCCCCGAACGCTGAAACCCACGCGATAACGGGCTTTAGGACTCCATCGCAATCCGAAGTATGCAAATCGCTGTTTTTTCCTTTTTTGGCTGGTCGGTTTTATGGGTGCTGCCCTTGCTTGCGCGCCTGGCCGGCGGCCTGCTGGGCATGGGCCCCGGCGCACGCGGCCGCGGCTCGATACGACTCTGGCTGGGCACCCTGCTGATCTTCTGCGCAAGCAGCGCACTCGAGGCAAAGCTGCGTGGCCGGCCCGACACCGGCCCGGCGCCGGCCGCTTTCGGTCATTGGGTGGCTGGCGGGCTGACCCAGGCATTCGGCGGCGTCTTCAGCGCGCTGTTGCTGCTGGCTGTGATGGCGCTGGGCCTGTTCTGGCTGTTTGGCCGGCCTGGCGTCAGGACCGAATCGGAAGACGATGTGGCGCCGCGCGGACCGTCCCTGCCGGGCGAGGCGCTGCTGCCGCGCCGCACCCTGTCGGCCGAGCCGCCGCCGGCAAGGTCGAATCCGGGGAGCCTGCGCGCCGCCACCACGCCGCCGCCGCGCAAGCACCAGTCCTGGACCTTGCCGCCGCCGATTCCGCCGCAGGAAACCGTGGCTGGTCGCCGTCAGGCGCAACCGGTGGCGTCGACTGAAAAGCCCGCCGCCCGGCCGGCGCCGCGCGCGCCCAGCGCCTGGGACGCGGTCGAGAGCCTGCGTCCCACCGAGGCGATGCTGGCACGCGCACGTGCCGAGGAACTCGCCGCGCGCCGCGAACGCGAGCGGCGCGAAGCCCTGCGCCAGCCGCGCCCGGCGGCAGCGCCCATGTCCGCGCCAGCCGTTCCTGCCAGGCCGGTCGCCCAGGCCATGACCACCTCAATCCCCTCCCCCACCACCACGGGCAGCAGCATCACGGCGGCCAGGCACTCCGCACCGGCCGACGAGGAGACCATCGACAGCAGCCTGTTCCTGCCGCCGGGCTTCGGCGAAGTCATCGACAGCAGCGAGTTTTTGCCACCCGGTTTTTCCGCCGCGGCATCCCCGGCCGCGTGGCATGCCGGGCCGATGCCAGCCCCGGACATTCCGGTGATCGACAGCAGCGACCTGTTCCTGGGCTCGGAGATGCCTGCGCTGGGCATGGCTAGCAGCCCTGCCCCGGCCAGCGCGGCAGCACCATCCTTCTCAATGGTGGCGCCGGCGGCGTCGATTGCACCGGTTGCGCCGCCAGCACGTCGGCCGCAGGCCATGCCCCTGCCGGGGTTGACCCTGCTGGACGCAGCCGATGGCACCACCATCGATATCTCGGCCGAGGAACTGGAACAGACCGGCCAGCTGATCGAGCAGCGCCTGAAAGAATTCAAGGTGCCGGTCACGGTGCTGGGCGCCGGCGCCGGCCCGGTGATCACCCGCTATGAGGTCGAACCCGCCACCGGCGTGCGCGGCGCCCAGATCGTCGGCCTGATGAAGGACCTGGCGCGCGCACTGGGCCTGACCTCGATCCGCGTGGTGGAAACCATCCCCGGCAAGACCTGCATGGGCCTGGAATTGCCCAACACCCGGCGGCAGATGATACGGCTGTCGGAAATCCTGGAGTCCGACGCCTATCGCGGCTCGCCATCCCACCTGACGATTGCGCTGGGCAAGGACATCACCGGCAGGCCGGTGGTGACCGACCTCGCCCGCGCGCCGCACATGCTGGTGGCCGGCACCACCGGCTCGGGCAAGTCGGTGGCGATCAATGCGATGATCCTGTCGCTGCTCTACAAGGCCACGCCCGAGGATGTGCGCCTGATCATGATCGACCCCAAGATGCTGGAGCTGTCGGTCTATGACGGCATCGCCCACCTGCTGGCGCCGGTGGTGACGGACATGAAGCTGGCGGCCAATGCGCTGTCCTGGTGCGTGGGCGAGATGGACCGGCGCTATCGCCTGATGTCTGCGCTGGGCGTGCGCAACCTGGCCGGCTACAACCAGAAGATCCGCGACGCCGCCCAGCTCGGCCGCAAGGTCGCCAATCCGTTCTCCCTGACCCCGGACGCACCCGAGCCGCTGGAGCCGCTGCCGATGATCGTGGTGGTGATCGACGAACTGGCGGACCTGATGATGGTCGCCGGCAAGAAGATCGAGGAGCTGATCGCCCGCCTGGCGCAGAAGGCGCGCGCCGCCGGCATCCACCTGATCCTGGCTACGCAGCGGCCATCCGTGGACGTGATCACCGGCCTGATCAAGGCCAACATTCCAACCCGGGTGGCATTCCAGGTATCGTCCAAGATCGATTCCCGCACCGTGCTCGACCAGATGGGCGCCGAAGCCCTGCTCGGACACGGCGACATGCTGTTCCTGCCGCCGGGTTCGGGTTATCCGCAACGGGTGCATGGCGCCTTCGTCTCCGACCAGGAAGTGCATCGGGTGGTGGAATACCTGAAGCAGTTTGGCGAACCGGATTACGAGGACGCAGTGCTGGCCGGGCCGGCGACGGCGGAGGAAGCTGCCGAGGCCTCTCCGGTGGATGCCGATGCGGAAGCCGACCCGCTGTACGACGAGGCGGTGGCGTTCGTGATCCGCAGCCGCAAGTCGTCTATATCGGCGGTGCAGCGGCAGCTGCGCGTTGGTTATAACCGCGCCGCCAGGCTGGTGGAACAGATGGAGGCTGCGGGCGTGGTGTCGGCGATGTCGAGCAATGGCAGCAGGGACGTGCTGTCGCCGCCGGGCGGGGAATGACGCCTTGCCGGTGGCGACAACCGGGCCGTTCGTGGCAGCGTTCCTTTTCTTCGTCCGAACGGAAGCCGAAAATTTTCCTTGATTTCAATGCTGGACGAGCATGGCTCTACGGCAAGGCGTCACCCCCGCTGTCGGCATTCATGAAGGTTACCGGAAATGCACGAAGCAGCAACGACCTGATTTTCAACACGGGGATGACGGCATTGGAGCAGCGACGCATGCTCCAATGCGAATGACCATCAAAGTCGCTGCAAGCCGGATCGGCAGGGCGAGGCCTGGAACCAAGTCATGTGTTGATGGATCTCCGGTCATTCATTCCACATTTCCGGCATAAGGACGAAGCGCTGTTTATCGTGTTTGCCATGCCGCGGACCACGCGACTTTTCTCTGCCGAAAGAATTCATGCACGCTGATGAGGATAAATTCGCTTTGCCGCCTGACGGGGAGACTGCAACCGCGCCGGTCGGGAATGCGCAAGGCGGGTCCATTATTCAGTCAGCCGAAGAGCAGGGCCGCGCCCGGTTCTACACCCTTCTGGCCATGCTGTTGTTCGTTCCGCCTTCGTCCGAATTGCTGCATGCGCTCGCCAATGCGGATCCGATTGCCGGCGAAACCGGGAGGCTTGAATCGGCCTGGGAGCAACTGGTGCTGGTCGCCGGCATCATGGACGCCGAGGCTGTGCGCGAGGAATTCGATGCGCTGTTCGTCTCGACCGGGACGCCGCTGATCAATCCGCATGCATCGCTTTATTTATCAGGGTTCATGATGGACAGGCCATTGGCGGCGCTGCGCGATACGCTGCGCGGATTGGGCGTGGTGCGGCGAGCAGGCGCCAGTCAATTGGAAGATCACCTCGGATCGCTATTTGAGACGATGGCTTTGCTAATTGCACAGGGCCGGCCGTTAACGATCCAACGTGAGGTTTTCGACGCGTACATTGGCAGTTGGATAGAACGCTGCCTTACCGATATCCGGGAAATGCCCAGTGCGAACTTTTACCGGAAGATTGCTGACGTCATCGAGGCGTTTTATCGAATCGAGGTAGAGGCGTTTGAGCTTGCGCCACATGCCCGATCCTAGTTGCTCAGTCTCAGGGCAACTATGCCTGCGCCTTTTTCTGCAATCTCATCTTAAATTTGGTTCAGCTCGGTTCACAGCGCTCAGATTCTTTCAAAAATTTGATTCTTCCTCTGCTCGGATACGAAACTGTTCCTTCAGCATCTTCCATACATTCTTCGCGTCCCCTTCAGAGAAAATTTTCTTATCGGCACCACTTGCAGCGTAAACAAGCTCAATAAACTTTTTCACCGGTCGCAGCCGCCGAACCCGCCCTTGGATTATGCGCGGCACCACACGGCAAATCTGTCACGGGATCAACGAGCGCATTTTCGATTCAGTTAGACCCAGCTTGCCATCGTTTTTCCTATCCACTAACGTCCCATGAAATCGCGTCTTTTCCCACCTGCTTGCGTTGGGATGGTCGTCAATAGCTTGGCTATTGACTCCTCACCCGTCTTGCCAGACGAAAAAGTCCATCGGTTTCATCCGGGACATTATGGATTGGGACTGGTATAACGAGGTCAGTTCAGAAACGATGCGGCGCAGAGGCTTCACTGCCATGAAAATGTTGCCTACATTGGACGTCCATCCTTGCCTTGGTGAGTTGGCAAAGGATAAATTCCTTGCTCAGCCTTTTCAAGTTTCCGGATGGCAGGCCAAATTTAATCAATTTATTTTTGAACCCTTCATTAAATAAATTTCTTCAAATTGCGGAATTTTACGCATTGGCATATTTCTTTTCAAATCTGTAGAATTCCCTTCCGATTATTTGAGAGAAATCTGGCAGGGAAGAGAGCGCTTCTAGTAAAGTCCAGTTTCCAAAATTGCGCTTTTGATGGTGGCTCAAAGAACCTTTTAGAATAATGAGTTTTCTGCAAAGCGTTGCAATCGGATTGCTGCTTCTTTCATTATCAAAATTGTCATCCAGGAGCAAGCTTCCGCTGTCGGAAAAAATCTCAAAATATTGAGAGGCTACATCTCCGTTCTGACTGGTGAATTCTTCAAATTTCCCACCATCTCGAAGGAATGATTCCTTGGCTGCATTCACATCATCTTCAAACTTTTTACAATATTGGAGAACCAGGCCTGCAAGGTTCTTATCCTGATCGGATTCCGCCGAAAAATTCAGCCCGTTGATAATGCCCTGCATCGATTCATCTTTACCATACGCAGACGCAGCCTTATGGAACGCAAATGCTGATATACGCTCTTGCCCCGCGCTAAACTGGTCATCAAATATTTCTTTAACAATTGATTCAAAGTCAGAAATATAAATTTTCTCGCTATTTTCTTTTTTGGCTACTTCAATAGCCCGGAAAAAATTGTTTGCAATTACTACCTCATTATCAAAAGATAAATCACCACAAGCAAGGTCTTTAACGGCATCCCTAATTCCTTTTATTATCGATTTTTTAATCTGCTCAGGATGCTCCATAAGGTTGCTGATGGGCACGTTGATTTTTTCCAGGCAAAAGTTTTTCAACTTGTTCTTATCAAAACCTTTATGATTTCCAATCTGCCTGGAAAATTCATCACGCCATTCATTCCTCATCGACTCTAAAAATCGAATATCAGGGAAGAAAGGCAGGGAGGCTTGAATCCTGAAATTACCTACATCCTGAAAAATACCCTGTATTGTTTCTTCAAATTTATCTGGCGATTTTTTATTTTCATTATTTATTTTGTCGACGAAGAAAAGATTTGCATATCCCTCCGCACTTAAGGCTATGACCCGCGACATCAATGCGCCCGATAGCTCATAGAAAAATTTTTCACACAGATCAGACTTAACTCCCGGCTTTTCTTGACCCGTTAATTCCGCAAGATGTTTTACATACCTTGTTGCGTTTTTCAACTGCTCCAAATCGGCATGCGTTATTTTGATGCACAATTCTCCGAAAATTTTTTCTATATCAGCAGAATTTGCATGAGCAAAGAACTCATTCATTGCAGTGGACCGCACCGCTTTCAAACCGCCACCTATTGATCCAGCATTTTCCCGGAATACTGCTTTCGAAAAATCAGCCAAGAAATTTCTTTGCGAAAAAAAGACCTTGGCTCGAGCCGCGCACGCTCTAACAAAAACCGCAATTCTTTCGGATAATTTTTTTGGCTGGCAAGGCGAGTGGAGGTGTCTGGCTCTCGGATCTTTTAAAGATTGGCCATCAATTTCAGCCGAAATGGATGGAAAGAAAGCATCAGACATTGTCGTCAACATAGATTGCAAGGAATTTGTGCCGGGAACGATTCCGCAAGCACGGACGGTTTGAGAACAAGTCAGCATCTTATTCTTTCAAGAATGAATATTCAAATAAGTAAGAACACGTTTTGTTTCGTTCCATGAAGCCAGAATTTTCGGAATAGCCAGAAAAGTCGGCCAAGTTCTTCATCCGAAACAATCCAGGCAAGGCGGTAGCGATGACCGTTCACGGCTGTGTGGTGCAGTCATTGGAAGGACTGGCGGAAAATTTACCCAAGTATAAAAAAAGCCGTTGGATATGTTCCGATTGCGATGTCTAAAACATGCCTCTTGGCTGATGGATCCGCTATCGTTCGGATGGCTTGCTAAAATAAGCCACACCGACTTTCGATTTGAGGCTGTACTGATTCCCTGGATGAGGAAGAAAGTCAATGGATTCGGGACCGACGCAAGGCTGGCGGCCAATGCGCCGTCGTGGTGCCTGGGCCAAATGGAACGAACTGGCGGACCTGATCGAGCAATGGCGGGCGGCAGGAATTTTTTGTCGTTTGCCGGCGGGGATTAAAACAAAGCCGGCGTCCCTGAACAGTTGGGCCCGTTCTTCGTCGCCATTTGAACAAGCACTTTCCCCTTTATTGATTGTGGCATTCCCTTTCACGGAGCGCGCCCTGCTTTCTTCGTGTTTCATGCAGACCGGACTGTTTGCTATAGGATAAAATTGCCCGTGCCAAAATGAGCGGAAACCGTTTTTTCGCCATGATTTGAATCACCAATGTTCTTCAGACGAATCCGTGAATGATCCGTGGATTTTGGCGAAAAATCAAGCACGGTTGATATTGACAAAAATTCGTTTAATTTTTTCATGTCAACGTTATTTTTTTTAAAGCCGGAGTTTTCACGCGCAACCTTTTGCAACAGAGCGCCCTCTCGTCCTGCTGAATGGTTTTCCACATGCTTCTTTATTTCCCTAAGGAAGAAGCTTACGTCTGAATCTTTTATATTACTTTTCTCCAGGCCAGCCAGTTCGCCAAACAGCTTTCTTACCATATTTTCGGTTCCAGAAGATTCGAAACGCTCGGCATTAATATTTCTATAATAATCGTTAAAGCATTTTTCCAGCTTCTTTTTCAAATCCGCTCTTGGCAGCATTTTTTCTTTTGTCCTCATATCAACTTGCAATGCTCCCTCATTGTTTTTTCGGCCAACCGCAGCTTCGTAAATTGCACCCTGCAACACGGCGCGTGAAATACCAAGCTTTGGATATTTTTCTTGAAATGAGGAATGGATATTTGATGCATTGCCAAAAGCATTTTGTTGCAATATTGAAATTTTTGCGGCCGGTGTCATGACAGCGTCAAACGATTTTTTTAAAGCCGTCTTTACATCGTCTTCGTTTAACCCTGCAGATAACTCCATTAAATCACACACGGCATATCGCATTTCCTGCAAAGCATTAGAATTCAAGGGGTTATGCGGATTCCACTTTTTAACTATCCTCTGTGAAGCTTTATTCAAGTGTTGGCTTATGAACCCAGTTTTCAGAATCCCGATTGCAGCGGGCTCACCAGGTGTTAATTCTGTTGAAATGCATTTCTCTTGCATATGATTCAAGGCGGCAAATCCAGTTAGCAGTGACGACTCCGAGTACGCTCCGAGCACTCGCTTCAAGGCGGATTCAACTCCCAACATGTCCTGACATTCCTTTATATGGCATTCCAATTGAAGGAAATTTCTTGAATCTTTTTTCCATTCTTCTGGCTTTTTACAGAGCAGTTCGAGATTGGATGATAGGCAATAGATTCTGTAAGCGCTGCCCAATTTCAGTCCATCAGCAATAAATTGCATTGCTCGATCAAAAAGACTGCAAGGGATCGTCTTGCCAGTTGTTCCTGTTCTTGGAACCATGATCCCGCGCGCTGCGGCGCCAGCATGGCCATTACGCTCATCATGTGCGTCTCCCGTAGGCGAGCCCAGTAGAGGGGGGCGAGAAGTCAAGATGTCTAAATACATGATCGTTCCTGGTGATTTGGGAAGGTACCCATGAGTGCTGTCCAGATAAAAATCGGTCCCTTCGGTTCGGTAAGCTTTTTGAATCTCTTGTTGCCATACTGACCACTAAGATTTACAAAAGGTGCTTGCAACTTCTTCAACCATGCGCCGGTTCAATACCTCGCGCCGATTTAACGTCACAACCAGCCACGGTCCGATCCGACCGCGACACGCCCAAGGGCATGGCTCTTGCAACAGCCCCGGCATGCCTACCGAAACCACCGATCCATCCCGCAGCTTGATGCGGCAAGCGGCAGACGTTGCCAATTCCACGAACACGACCAAGGGCCGCCGCGGTTTCCTGCGTACCAGCGCCAATGCCGGCCTGCTGGGCGCAGCGCTTGCCCTGCTATCCCGCAGCGCTCCCATTCAGGCGGCCGATCAGGTCAGCGCTGCCGGCAGCACTGAACCTCCCACCAGCGGCTACCACGAAACCGAGCACATCCGTAAGTACTACGCCAAAGCGCGTCAATTCTGAGGCTGCCCATGACCCTGCTCCGTAGAACCGGTGACACCGTCAAGCGTTCCACCCTGGTGCCGCGAAGCCTCAGCCAGGGCGTGCCGAAAGGGCTGACCCGGCGCGCCTTCCTGGCACGCACCGGGCTGGTGGCCGGCGGCGGCCTGCTGGCGCAGCAATTGCCGCTGCGCGTGATGCAGGCGGCAGAGGCCCAGACCACCCACGCCCCGCCGGACCAGGGCAAGCCCGAGGTCAAGCACACCATCTGCAGCCACTGTTCGGTGGGCTGCTCGGTAGAAGCGGTAGTGCAGAACGGCGTCTGGGTGCGGCAGGACACGGCGTTCGACTCGCCCATCAACCTTGGCGCCCATTGCGCGAAGGGAGCCTCGGTGCGGGAGCACGGCCATGGCGAGCACCGGCTGCGCTATCCGATGAAGCTGGTCAATGGCAAATACCAGCGCATCAGCTGGGACCAGGCAATCAATGAAGTCGGGGACAAGCTGCTTCAGCTGCGCCAGCAGGCGGGGCAGGATGCGATCTTCTGGATCGGCTCGTCCAAGCACAACAACGAGCAGTCCTACCTGCTGCGCAAGTTCGTCTCCATGTGGGGTTCCAACAATACCGACCACCAGGCGCGCATCTGCCATTCCACCACGGTAGCCGGCGTGGCCCAGACCTACGGGTATGGCGCCATGACCAATTCCTTCAACGACCTGAGCCACAGCAAGGCGGTGCTGTTCATCGGCTCCAATCCGGCCGAGGCGCATCCGATCTCGATGCTGCACTTCCTCCATGCGAAGGAACTGGGCGCGAAGATGATCGTGATCGACCCGCGCTTCACCCGCACCGCGCGCTTTGCCCATCACTACGTGCGCATCCGGCCCGGCACCGATATCGCTCTGGTGTGGGGCATCCTCTGGCATATCTTCGAGAACGGCTGGGAGGACAAGCAATACATCGAGCGGCGCACCTACCGCATGGACGAGGTGCGCAAGGAAGTGGCGAAATGGACGCCGGAGAAAGTATCGGACGTCACCGGCGTGCCCGAAGCCACGGTGAAGAAGGCCGCCGAAATGCTGGCAACCAACCGGCCGTCGTCGGTGGTCTGGTGCATGGGGATCACCCAGCACCATGTCGGCACCGCCAATGTGCGCGCGCTCTCGATCCTGCAGCTGGCGCTGGGCAATATCGGCGTGGCCGGCGGCGGCGCCAACATCTACCGCGGCCATGACAATGTGCAGGGCGCGACCGACGTTGGCCCGAACCCGGATTCCCTGCCCGGCTACTACGGCCTGGCAGAAGGCGCGTGGAAATACTTCTCGCGGGTCTGGGATATCGATTACCAGTGGCTGCAGGGACGCTTCGCCAGCAAGGCGCTGATGGAAAAGCCCGGCATGACGGTGTCGCGCTGGTTCGACGGCGTCAACGAGAACAAGCAGTTCGTGGACCAGCCCAACAGCCTCAAGGCCGTGCTCTACTGGGGCCACGCGCCCAACAGCCAGACCCGCCTGCCCGACATGAAGCTGGCAATGCAGAAGCTGGACCTGCTGGTGGTGATCGACCCCTACCCGACCATGACCGCGGCCATGCACGGCAGGAAGGATGGCGTCTACCTGCTGCCGGCCACCACCCAGTTCGAGACGCAGGGGTCGGTAACCTGCAGCAACCGCTCGGTGCAGTGGCGCGAGCGGGTGATCCATCCGCTCTTCGAGTGCAAGACCGACCACGAGATCATGTACCTGTTTGCGAAGAAGTTCGGCTTCGCCAATGAACTCTGCAAGCACATCAAGGTGGTGGACAACGAGCCTGTGATCGAGGACATCCTGCGCGAGATCAACCGCAGCGTCTGGACCATAGGCTACAGCGGCATCTCGCCCGAGCGGCTCAAGCTGCACATGGAAAACAAGCACACCTTCAATCCGACCACGCTGCTGGCGGAATACGGTCCGTGCAAGGGCGACTACTACGGCCTGCCGTGGCCGTGCTGGGGCACGCCGGAAATGAAGCATCCCGGCACGCCCATCCTGTACGACATTTCCAAGCCGGTGGCCGAGGGCGGCCTGCCGTTCCGGGCCAACTGGGGCGTGGAGCATGATGGCCTGCCGCTGCTGGCGGCTGACGGCTCGAGCAACAAGGACAGCGAGATGCAGTTCGGCTATCCCGAGTTCGACCATGTGCTGCTGAAGAAACTGGGCTGGTGGAATGAACTGACGCCCGAGGAGCAGAAGCAGGCAGACGGCAACAACTGGAAGACCGATATGTCGGGCGGCATCATCCGCGTCGTGATCGCGCATGGCTGCGCGCCTTATGGCAATGCCCGCGCCCGCTGCCATGTGTGGAATTTCCCCGACCCGGTGCCGGTGCACCGCGAGCCGCTGGTCAGCCCGCGGCGGGACCTGGTGGCAGCCTATCCGACCTATCCGGACAAGGCCGCGTTCTGGCGACTGCCCACGCTCTACAAGTCGGTGCAGGACATCAATTTCGCCAAGGACTACCCGCTGATCATGACCTCGGGAAGGCTGGTCGAGTATGAAGGCGGCGGCGACGAGACGCGTTCCAATCCCTGGCTGGCTGAATTGCAGCAGGCCATGTTCGTGGAAGTCAATCCGCATGACGCCACGCAGCTCAATGTCCGGACCGGCAAGTTCGTCTGGGTGGAAACCCCGACCGGCGCGCGCCTGAAGATCACCGCCTTTGTCACGCCGCGGGTGCCGGCCGGGCTGGTCTGGATGCCGTATCACTTCGGCGGCTGGTGGATGGGCGAAGACCTGCGGGGGAATTATCCAGCCGGCGCCGCGCCCATCGTGCTGGGCGAAGCGGTCAACACCGGCTGGACCTATGGCTATGACGTGGTGACGATGATGCAGGAGACCAAGGTCTCGCTGTGCCGTCTGGTGACGGCCTGATGCATCCGCCTGAAGTAGGGCGTAATACCCCGAAGGGGCAGTACGCGCAACTAGCGGTCCCGGCAAGACGCGGCATTCGCCCCTAGTGCTACGGCTCGCCGTGCAATGCCCTTCGGGATTGCACCCTACGAAAGCGGCCGGCCTGATCGGTACGAAGCAGCAAGGAGCAAGGAGCAAGCATGGCAACCAGGATGAAATTCATTTGCGATACCGAGCGCTGCATCGACTGCAACGGCTGCGCCACGGCCTGCAAGAACGAGAACGAAGTGCCATGGGGCATGCACCGGCGCCGGGTGGTGACTGTCAACGACGGCATGCCGGGCGAGGCGGCGATCTCGGTGGCCTGCATGCACTGCACCGACGCACCCTGCATGGCGGTATGCCCGGTGGACTGCTTCTACCATACTGCGGACGGCATCGTCCTGCACAGCAAGGACCTGTGCATAGGCTGCGGCTACTGCTATTACGCCTGCCCCTTCGGCGCGCCGCAGTTTCCCAACCCCGGCGCCTTCAACCATCGCGGGAAGATGGACAAGTGCACCTTCTGCTCGGGCGGCCCGGAGCCGGACAACTCGGAAGCGGAGTTCCAGAAATATGGCCGCAACCGCATCGCCGAGGGCAAGCTGCCGGTCTGCGCCGAGCAGTGCGGCACCAAGGCGCTGCTCGGCGGGGATGCCAGCATCATTGCCGACATCTATCGCCAGCGGGTGGAGATCCGCGGCTACGGGCCGGAACTGTGGGGCTGGGACATTGCCTATGAAACCAGGCGCAATGGCGGCAAGGTGGAAAACAAGGGCGACGGTCCGCGCCGCAACCAGGTGCCGAACGACTTCCAGAACAATCCTAGAAAGTTTCCGACATGAGCCGCGTCCATGCCCGCGTACTCGCCCTTGCGCTGATGGCCTGCGCCCTCTCCGGCTGCCTGGAAGTGGAACAGCATCCGCCCTGGGTGCACGGCTATTACGACGGCAAGCCGGACAACATGCCATCGCAGCGCCACTACCACGGCGACCGGCTGGCCTGGAATGCCGCCATCGACAACCGCAACAGGCGCCAGAACGAATACAACCGCATGCCCTGAGCCGGGCACCAGAACCGCACAACAGGAGAGCAGCCATGCACCCACACCCGACCCGGCACAGCGTCCTTGCCGCCTGGCTACTTGGCATGCTGCTGCAGCTGGCCGTGGCGATGTCCTGGGCCGCGGTGCCAAATGAAAAGGCAGTGCCGGCCTATGCCGAGGAACAGACCATCCTGCAGGTGGAAAAGGGTACGCCGCAACCCGGCATGGGCGACGCCGACTCGGGCCGCCGCCATATCGACCGCCACTACGTGAAGCCGTTCGGCCTGCAGCCGGAAATGGATGTCCTGCTGCAGCGCGGCGGCAACACCTGGCGCACCCTGCGCAACGGACCGATCGCCACCATTGCCGGCACCATCCTGCTGGTGGTGCCGCTGCTGATCTTCGGCTTCTACCGTGCGGTCGGTCCGGCCCGGCTGGACCGGCCCGAGTCGGGCCGCAGGATACAGCGCTTCACGCTCTGGGACCGGGTGATCCATTGGGCCACCGCCTTCAGTTTCCTGGCGCTGGCGCTGACCGGGCTGATCATCATGTACGGCAAGCAGCTGCTTATCCCCCTGATGGGCCACAACGCGTTTTCCTGGGTGGCCATCCTCTCGAAGTATCTGCACAACTTCGTCGGGCCGCTGTTCATTGCCTGCTCGGTGCTGATGTTCTTCACCTTCCTGCGCGAAAACCTGTTCCGGCGCTGGGACTGGGACTGGATCAAGAAAGGCGGCGGCCTGGTCAGCCACAAGCATGTGCCGGCCGGCTACTTCAATGCCGGCGAGAAGGTTTGGTTCTGGGGCGGCGTGGCGCTGCTGGGCATTATCGTCTCGGTGTCCGGGCTGATGCTGGACTTCGTCAATTTCAGGCAGACGCGGTATCTGCTGCAATGGGCCAACTACCTGCATGTCGGCGGCGCGGTGATCTATATCGCCGCCAGCATGGGGCACATCTTCATCGGCACCTGGGGCACGCCGGGCGCCTATGATGCGATGCGGCACGGCACGGTGGATGAAGCCTGGGCAGCGAGCCACCATGCGCTCTGGTATGAAGACGTCAAGGCTGGCAAGGCGACGGCGCCGCATGGCCGCCATGCAAGCCACGCGCCGTCGGCACAGCCTGCGAGGGGGAGCGATTATGCATGACCGAACTGCGCTGCTGGGCTGCTTCGCGCTGAGCGGGATGCTGCTGCTCGGCGCCTGTGGCGAGCGCGCCGCCGGCAACCGCAGCGAAGCACGGCAGACCAATTTTCCCGGCCAGCTTGCCGCCGGCAGCAAGAGCAGCGGCGAGATCATGGAGCGCTCGCGTGAAGCGACCAAGAGCCAGATGCCGAGCGGCACGCCTGGCATACCCGAAGGCGCCGGCGGCAATACCAGCGGCCCGGCCATGGGCGGCACGTCGCCGGGCGCCGCGGTGGCAGGCGACGCGCCCAAGGGAAAGATGGCGGGTGAGACACCGGCCGCCGGCCCGGCGGCAAGCGCGGCACAACCCAGCGCCGCCGAGCAGGCCGCAGCCAGAGCGCAAAAGGAAAAACAGGAACTGGCAGCCTCCATGGATGAGGTGGCGCGGCGCTGGCGCGCCGACGCAGCAAAGAACGGCTGGAAGACCTATCCTGCCGTGGGCCATGATGCGGTCGCCGGGATTACCGCCTCGGGCGCGCAGGAGCAGACGCGAGCCGTGCCGCCGCCGGTGCACAGCGAGAAGTCCGGCAGCGCCGCGCCCAGCGAGGACGTGAAGAAGCCCAAGGAACCCGGTGCAAAGTGAGCACCGGAACCGGGAGCATGCCCGATGCTGATGGCTGAACTGCCGCTGGCTGTCCTGATGCGCTGGCATACCCCGACCAGCATCTGGGACCAGGCCCGCTGGCGGCCCGAGGCAGTCAGCATCGACCGGGCGGACGCCGGCGCCCAAGTATGCGCGGTCACGGCCGACAGCCGCCTGCTGCGCGGCGTGGCGCTGCAGCTTTACCCGGATGAAAACGACGGCTATTTCGAAAACTGGGCCGCCCCCGAGCCTAAGGTCTTTCTGTTGTGGCGCGTGGAAAGCGGCGAGCCGGCGATCGTGTCCGCCTCCGTCAGCTACGGCGAAGGCACCCGCATGCTCGATTCAGGAGACCAGGCCGATGGCATCGGCATGCCGTCCGACATCCACGCCTGGCTGGGCAGCTACCTGCTGTGCCACTACGAGCCGCCTGCGCGCGGCAAGCGCAACCACGGCTGATCCAACGCCAAGGGGAGCCCCGTTCCGTCCCGTCTCGTCCCCTCCCGTACCGTCCTGAACCGCTTCAGCGCCGCCTGGCTCGACAATACTTGAGCGAACTCATCACGGCGATCAACTCGTTGCTGCATCATTAACAGCTGACAATTGCCAACTGTCCTATCGCGATTCGTTTTCCCCTCCTACCAGAAGTTCGGGGTTTGTCCTACTGCCCATTCCCGCGTCCTTGCCTACAGTGAAGCTTCACACCCAGCGCGGTGCTTTTCACACGACTCAACAAGGAGTGAACATGAGGAAGACTTCAATTGCAGCATTGATTGCAGCGATGGCATTCGCAGGTTCAGCGATGGCGCAAAGTACCGGCGGCGGCACGGGCGGCGGCATGAGCGGCAGCCCAGGCTCGAGCAGCGGCGCGGCAATGACCGGCGGCAGCGGCGGAACCACTTCGGGCAGCACTTCCAGCCGAAGCGGCGGCAGTTCGACCGACATGGGCAGCGGCTCGAGCACGTCTGGCGCTTCCGGCATGAGCGGCGGTTCAGGCACCTCGGGCAGCACCGGCTCGTCGGACATGAGCGGTGGCTCGGGCACCTCTGGGAGCACTGGCTCTTCGGGCAGCAGCGGCACATCGGGCAGCACCGGCTCTTCCGGCATCAACAGCGGCTCCTCCGGCATGAGCGGCAGTTCAGGCAGCGGCACCTCCGGCACGATGGGCGGCACCAGCGCCGGTACCGGTGGGATGGGATCGGGCAGCTCCAGCGGCGGCAGCAGCCGTTAAGCCTCGCCTCGGTTGCAGTCAATTAGCCAGCTGCCCCTCGCAAGAGTAGGCGGCTTTTTGTTGCGGACTATTGGCGGCTGACGCGGTTCGTAGCGGACTATTGGCCGCTGACGCGTTTTGTAGGGCGGAATACCCCGCAGGGGCATTCCGCCAGGCGGTCGATCTTGCTGAGGCGTTGGATCTGCCTGTTGCGTTTCCTCTGAAGCTTGAACCGCCCTTGCTGCCCGTGCGTTGCCGGGTGACGCAATACGGCTGCACTGCCGTGGAGACAGGCCGGGAGTTCGCCCCGGCAGGCGACCTCCTTTTTTGCTTCGCCAAAAAAGGAGGCAAAAAAGGAGGCAAAAAAGGCGACCCCGATGATCGCGCCCCGCTAACGCGGGGTGCCCGTGCCAGCGGTGCCCGGAGCGGGGCGCGGCTAAACTCGCTCCGCTTCGCTCCACTCAGACAGACGCCGCACCTTTTCCGCTCCAGGCACCGCTGACACGGCGCGCTCAACGGGGAGTTGAACGCCCACTTCAAAAGCAACCGCAAGGGCAACCGCAACCACAACTGCAACGGAACCTGAATTGCGCGTCCAGCCAGTCCGGAGCCAAGCCCGAAGCGCTCCCGCCGCAAAACCGATGCAGCCCTTGCCCCTGGCTTGTCAGGCCCGCGCTTATCGTTCAGTTTCGTATCGCGCCCCTTGAACGCGCTCACCCAACGTTCAATCCCTTCAAGCCCGCGCGCCCTGCTCCAGCCGCCGCAACGCCTCCGACACTTCCCCCCGGAACCTGGCAAGCTGCTCCAACGACTGGCTGACCGGCATGAACGCCGCCCAAAGCATGTTGGTCAACTGGCCGGCGGTGGTCTCGATATCGGGCTTGTTGCGGTTGACCATGTAATCCCACAGCACATGCTCCATCGAGCCATAGACCATGTCCCGCAGCAGGGGCAGCGGCATGTCCTGGCGGATTTCGCCGTCGCGTTGTGCCGCCGCCAGCACCTTCATCAGCGGCGCGGTATAGCGCCGCTTGAGCTCGGCAATCAGGTCGGCGAATTCGGCATCGGCGCTGCGGCCTTCGGAAAGCACCAGCTTGCACATGCCGGTGCCGTCCTGCATCAGCGTCACCAGGTGCTTGTGCACCACGAAATGCAGCCGGGCCCGCGTGCCCACCACCAGCGGCACTTCCTGCTCCAGCACCAGCGAGATCTCGTCATACCATCCCTTGATCACCTGCATGCACAGATCGCGCTTGCTGCTGAAATAGGAAAAGACCGTGGCTTCCGAAATGCCCAACTCGCGCGCAATGTCAAGCGTGGTGGAGTTTTCATAGCCGTTGTCGGAAAAGACCTGGCGCGCCGCGACCAGGATTTCCCGCACGCGCCGCTCCGACCGGGCGCCGAGCACCTCGCGCTTGCGGCTTGCTTTCAATGGCGTATTCATGGGCTGTCGTCTGGCTTCTGTTCAGGCTGGCTTGCAATGTCAGCTATGAAAAGCCAGCAGCTGCACGCCTTCTTCCACCTGGTCGCCGGTCGAATAGAGAAGTTCTTCCACCACGCCGTCCCGCGGCGCGGCAATCGTGTGCTCCATCTTCATTGCCTCCATGATCAGCAGCGGCGCGCCCTTCACCACCGCCTCGTCCTTCTTCACCAGGATGGCGACGATCTTGCCCGGCATGGGCGCGGTCAGCCTGCCGCCTTCATCCTCGGACTCGCCGGCATGCGCCAGCGGATCGCTGTAGCCCAGCACAAGGTGGCGCTCGCCAGTGAAGACATGCACTTCCTCGCCGTTGATCACCACCGTGCCGCGCACCAGCCGGCCGTCGAGCCGGACCGCGTAGTCATTGCCTTCGTGGCGCACCAGCGTCACTTCATGCGATGCATCGCCATGCGCGAGCTGCCAGCCATGGGCCAGGTAGGAGAGGCCGACTTCCCGCGCCTGCTCGCGATCGGTGAAGCGGAAGTTGCGGCGCAGCGATGCATTCATGCGCCAGCCATCGGTGCGCGCCCAGGGATCGGCGGCGTTCGCCGCGCCATGCCTGGTCTCGCCGGAGACCAACGCCACCGCCGCCAGCGCCAGCGCCTCCCTGCCGGCGGCTGCCGGCAGCGGGAATAGCGCCGCATGGTTGCGCTCGATCAGGCC
Organism: Noviherbaspirillum soli; assembly: GCF_015352955.1. Taxonomy (GTDB): domain Bacteria; phylum Pseudomonadota; class Gammaproteobacteria; order Burkholderiales; family Burkholderiaceae_D; genus Noviherbaspirillum_A; species Noviherbaspirillum_A soli. The sequence goes on along the minus strand of NZ_JACYOX010000001.1, from coordinate 173,337 downwards.
GGTGTCGAGGTCGGCGGAAGCAAAAGGCACGCTTTCCACCAGCCGCTTCAGGAAGGCGATATTGGTGGTCAGGCCCACCACCTGGTAATGCGTCAGCGCATTGGCCATCAGCGCCAGCGCTTCCTCGCGGTCGCGGCCCCAGACGATGAGCTTGGCAATCATCGGGTCGTAGAAGGGCGAGATCGCATCGCCGGCGCGCACGCCGCTGTCGATGCGCACCGGCGCCGGGTGCGCCGGGTTTTCGCCGAGGCTGAAGGACACCGCCTCCGGCATGCGCAGATGGCGCAGCGTGCCGATCGAAGGCAGGAAGTTGTTGTCCGGGTTCTCCGCATAGATTCGGGCTTCCAGCGCATGGCCGTGGATGGCGAGATCGGCCTGGCCTAGCGGCAGCGGCTCGCCGCAGGCCACCCTCAACTGCCATTCCACCAGGTCCTGGCCGGTGATCATTTCCGTCACCGGATGCTCCACCTGCAGACGGGTATTCATCTCCATGAAGTAGAAGGAGCCATCCTGGTTGGCGATGAATTCCACCGTGCCCGCGCCGACATAGCCCACCGCCCGGGCCGCGGCGACCGCCGCCTCGCCCATCGCGCGGCGGCGTTCTTCCGTCATGCCCGGCGCCGGCGCTTCCTCCAGCACTTTCTGGTGCCGGCGCTGCACCGAGCAGTCGCGCTCGAACAGATAGACGCAGTTGCCATGGGTATCGGCAAACACCTGGATCTCGATATGGCGCGGCCGGGTCAGGTATTTCTCCACCAGCACCTTGTCGTCGCCAAAGCTGCTGATCGCCTCCCGCTTGCAGGAGGCCAGCGCGGCCTTGAAGTCCTCGGAACGCTCGACGATGCGCATGCCCTTGCCGCCGCCGCCGGCGCTGGCCTTGAGCAGCACCGGGTAGCCGATCTCGTCGGCGCGCGCCTGCAGGAATTCCGGCTCCTGGTTGTCGCCGTGATAGCCGGGCACCAGCGGCACGCCGGCCTTTTCCATCAGCGACTTCGCAGCCGACTTCGAGCCCATCGCATCGATGGCAGAAGCCGGCGGGCCGATGAAGGCGATGCCCGCGTCCGCACATGCCTGGGCGAAGCCGGCATTCTCGGACAGGAAGCCATAGCCCGGATGCACTGCCTGTGCGCCGCTGACCAAAGCCGCGGCGATGATCTTGTCGGCGCGCAGATAGCTTTCCTTGGCAGCGGCAGGCCCGACCGGCACCGACTCGTCGCACAGCGCGACATGGCGCGCATTCACATCGGCCTCGGAATAGACGGCAACCGTCTTCACGCCCAGCCGGCGCGCGGTGGCGGCGACACGGCAGGCGATTTCGCCGCGATTGGCAATCAGTATCTTGGTAAACATGGTTTCTCCAGTTCTCATTCCAGCCAGGACGGCTTGCGCTTTTCAAGGAAGGAGCGCACGCCTTCGCGTCCCTGCTCCGATGCGCGGATGTCAGCGATGCGCACCACCGTGTCCTGCACCAGCGCATCCGTCAGCGGCTGCCCGGCCACGTCGTTCACCAGGCGCTTGGCCGCGCTTACCGCATCCGGGCTCGCCGCCAGCAGCGACTTCAGCAGCGCGCCAACGGCATCGTCCAGCCCATCGGCCGGCACGCACTCATGGACCAGGCCCATGCGCTGCGCGGCGGCTGCGGAAAACCGTTCCGCGGTGATGAAGTAGCGGCGCGCCGCCTGCGCGCCCATGGCGCGAATCACGTAGGGGGAAATCGTCGCCGGGATCAGTCCCAGCTTCACTTCCGACAGGCAGAAGTTGGCCGCCTCGGCTGCCACCACGATGTCGCAGGCGGTGGCCAGTCCCATGCCGCCGGCATAGCAGTCGCCCTGCACCCGCGCCACCACCGGCTTGCCGCAGTCATGGATGGCGCGCAGCATCGCCGCCAGGCCGGCCGCATCTTCCAGGTTTTCTTCCCGGCTGTAGCCTGCCATCTTCTTCATCCAGTTCAGGTCGGCGCCGGCGCAGAAGGCCACGCCGCGCGCGGCCAGCACCACCGCGCGCACCGAGCTGTCCGCATCCAGCGCCCTGAATGCGTCGGTCAGTTCGGCAATGCTGGTCTCGTTGAAGGCATTGCGCACATCGGGCCGGTTCAGCCAGACGGTGGCAACCGCCTGCTCCTGCCGTATTTCCAGTGTCTGGTAATCCATGGCGTCTCCTTACATGCGAAACAGGCCGAACTTCGTCTCGGGCACCGGCGCATTCAGCGCGGCCGAGAGGCCCAGGCCAAGCACAATGCGGGTGTCGGCCGGGTCGATCACGCCATCGTCCCACAGCCTTGCGCTGGCATAGTACGGATGGCCCTGGTGCTCGTACTGCTCCTTGATCGGCGTCTTGAACGCGCCCTCTTCCTCTGCGCTCCAGCTGCCGCCGCGCGCCTCGATGCCGTCGCGCTTGACGGTGGCCAGCACGCTGGCCGCCTGCTCGCCGCCCATCACCGAGATGCGGGCATTGGGCCACATCCACAGGAAGCGCGGCGAGAACGCCCGGCCGCACATGCCATAGTTGCCGGCGCCAAAGCTGCCGCCGATGATCACCGTGAACTTGGGCACGGCGGCGGTGGCCACCGCGGTCACCATCTTCGCGCCATTCCTGGCGATGCCTTCATTCTCGTACTTGCGGCCGACCATGAAGCCGGTGATGTTCTGCAGGAAGACCAGCGGGATCTTGCGCTGGCAGCACAGTTCGATGAAGTGCGCGCCCTTCAGCGCCGATTCGGAAAACAGGATGCCGTTGTTGGCAATGATCCCGACCGGCATGCCGAAGATATGCGCGAAGCCGCAGACCAGCGTGGTGCCGTAGCGCGCCTTGAATTCCTGGAACACGCTGCCGTCGACGATGCGGGCAATCACCTCGCGCACGTCGAACGGCTTCCTGGTATCGACCGGGATCACGCCATACAGCTCCTGCGCCGGATACTTCGGCGCAACCGCTTCGCGCAGCAGCATGTCGGGCGCCTTCTGCCGGTTCAGGTTGGAGACGATGGTGCGCGCCAGCGACAGCGCATGCAGGTCGTCCTTGGCCAGGTGATCGACCACGCCCGAGAGGCGGGTATGCACGTCGCCGCCGCCCAGGTCTTCCGCGCTCACCACTTCGCCGGTGGCCGCCTTCACCAGCGGCGGGCCGCCGAGGAAGATGGTGCCCTGCTCCTTGACGATGATGGACTCGTCGCTCATCGCGGGCACATAGGCGCCGCCCGCGGTGCAGGAGCCCATCACCACAGCGATCTGCGGTACGCCCTCGGCCGACATGTTGGCCTGGTTGTAGAAGATGCGTCCGAAGTGGTCGCGGTCGGGGAACACGTCGTCCTGGTTGGGCAGGTTGGCGCCGCCGGAGTCGACCAGGTAGATACAGGGCAGCTTGTTCTGCATCGCGATTTCCTGCGCCCGCAGGTGCTTCTTCACCGTCATCGGGTAATAGGTGCCGCCCTTGACGGTGGCGTCGTTGCAGACGATCACGCATTCGATGCCGGCCACGCGGCCGATGCCGGTGATGATGCCGGCCGACGGCGCGGCATTGTCGTACATCTCGTAGGCAGCGAGCTGCGACAGTTCGAGGAAAGGCGTGCCGGGGTCCAGCAGCATCTGCACCCGGTCGCGCGGCAGCAGCTTGCCGCGGGCGGTGTGCTTGTCGCGCGCAGCGGCGCCGCCGCCCTGGGCGATGGCCGCGACCTTCTGCTTTAGGTCGTCGACCACGGCCTTCATTGCCGCGGCATTGGCCTGGAATTCCTCGGAGCGGGGATTGAGCTTGGATTCAATGCTGTTCATCGCGTCATTCTTCCTTGGTGATTGTGCGGCTTACCGGGTTTCGGCGAACAGTTCGCGGCCGATCAGCATGCGCCGGATCTCGCTGGTGCCGGCGCCGATTTCGTAGAGCTTGGCATCGCGCCACAGCCGCCCCACCGGATATTCGTTGATGTAGCCGTTGCCGCCCAGCGCCTGGATCGCCTCGCCCGCCATCCAGGTCGCCTTCTCCGCCGAGTACAAAATCGCGCCGGCCGCGTCCTTCCTCAAGGCCCGCACCGCGTCCGGCGTCTTCGCCCGGTCGCAGGCCTGGCCCACCGCGTACACATACGCCCGGCAGGCCATCATCGTCGAATACATGTCGGCCAGCTTGCCCTGCATCAGCTGGAATTCGCCGATCGGCTGGCCGAACTGCTTCCTGTCATGCACATACGGCACCACCGCATCCATGCAGGCCGACATGATGCCCAGCGGACCGCCCGACAGCACCGTGCGCTCGTAGTCCAGCCCCGACATCAGCACGTTCACGCCGCGCCCCAGGCCGCCCAGCACATTTTCCGCCGGCACCTCGCAGTCCTGGAACACCAGCTCGCCAGTGTGCGAGCCGCGCATGCCCAGCTTGTCGAGCTTCTGCGCCACCGAGAAACCCTTGAAGCCCTTCTCGATCAGGAAGGCCGTCATGCCGCGCGGACCGGCCTCGATATCGTTCTTGGCATACACCACCAGCACATCCGCATCCGGGCCGTTGGTGATCCACATCTTGCTGCCGTTGAGCACCCAGCGGTCGCCACGGAAATCCGCGCGCAGCTTCATCGACACCACGTCCGAGCCGGCATTCGGCTCCGACATGGCCAGCGCGCCGACATGCTCGCCGGAGATCAGCTTGGGCAGGTACCTGGCCTTCTGCTCGTCGCTGCCGTTGCGGCGGATCTGGTTCACGCACAGGTTGGAATGCGCGCCGTAGGACAGGCCGACCGAGGCCGAGGCGCGCGAGATTTCCTCCATGGCCACGATGTGGGCCAGGTAGCCCATGGCGCTGCCGCCGTACTCCTCATCCACCGTAATGCCCAAGAGGCCCAGCTCGCCCATCTTTTTCCACAGGTCCATCGGGAACTGGTCGGTGCGGTCGATCTCGGCGGCGCGCGGCGCGATCTGGTCCTGCGCGAACTGCTGCACCGTCTCGCGCAGCGCGGCGATGTCTTCGCCATGGTCGAAAGTTAAACCCGGGAGATTGAGGAATGTTTGTGCCATGACTGCAGGGTCCTGTGGTTGAAGAGTGCGGGAATGCAGCCGGTCGCACAAAGCGAAGGTGGCCGCACGGTTTTCTGAGTATAGCTCACAAAATCTTGTTTTTGACAGTACTAATTCAACAAACATTCGCTTGCCATCATGCCGTTATCGCACATACAATCGGCTGCAATTAACTGAGCCTTACTCAAAGATCGCATGCCAACGGTGTCTTTCGGCAAGGCGGCGCGGCTTGGTTAACGCCTTGCGGCAAACATGCGCGAAGCGGCGAAAAACAATAACAGCGGCGCCGCCCTGGCATGACCCATCACACGCACACCAACGGAGACATTGCATGCACCAGTTCAACAGGACGCTCTGCGCGGCCGCCCTCATCGCAGCAGGCATCAGTTCGGCATCGGCCCAGGTCAGCGACGACGTCGTCAAGATCGGCATCCTGACCGACATGTCGGGCCTGTATTCCGACCTGTCCGGCAAGGGTTCGGTCGTTGCCGCCAAGATGGCGATCGACGACTTCGGCAAGACCGTGCTGGGCAAGCCGATCGAACTGGTCAGCGCCGACAGCCAGAACAAGGCGGACGTTGCCTCGGCACGGGCGCGGGAATGGGTGGACCAGCAGAAGGTCGACGCGCTGATGGACCTGGTGCCCACCAACGTGGCCCTGGCGGTGATGGAAGTGGCGCAGCAGAAGAACAAGGTCGCCATCGTGGTGGGCTCGGCATCGAGCACGGTGACCAACGAGAAATGCACGCCCACCAGCGCGCACTGGATGTACGACACCTATTCCAGTTCCGTCGGCACCGGCCGCGCGCTGATGAAGCGCGGCGCCGACAGCTGGTATTTCCTGACAGCCGACTATGCCTTCGGCAAGTCGCTGGAAAAGGATGTGTCGGATGTGGTGGCCGCCGGCGGCGGCAAGGTGCTGGGCTCGGTGCGCCACCCGCTCAATGCCAGCGACTTCTCTTCCTTCCTGCTGCAGGCCCAGACTTCCAAGGCCAAGGTGATCGGCCTGGCCAATGCAGGCGGCGACACCGTGAATGCGGTCAAGCAGGCGGGCGAGTTCGGCATCGCCTCCAAGGGGCAACTGGTTGCGCCGCTGCTGATGTTCATCAGCGACGTTCATGCAATCGGCCTGAACTATGCCCAGGACATGTACCTGACCGAGGGCTTCTACTGGGACGCAAACAATGAAACCCGCGCCTGGTCGCGCCGCTTCTTCGAGATCCAGAAAAAGATGCCGACCATGGCGCAGGCCGGCATGTACTCGGCCGTGACCCATTACCTGAAGGCGATCAAGGCCGCCGGCACCGACGAGACCGGCGCGGTGATGAAGAAGATGCGCGAGCTGCCGATTTCCGACGTGGTGATTCCCAAGGGCACGCTGCGCGCCGACGGCCGCGTGGTCCACGACATGCTGCTGTTGCAGGTGAAGAAGCCGGCCGAGTCCAAGGCGCCCTGGGACTACTACAAGATCATCGGCACCGTGCCCGGCAATGAAGCATTCCGGCCGCTGGCCCAGTCCGGCTGCCCGCTGGTCAGGCAGCAGTAAGCTTTTTTTGCAATGCTTGATGAGCCGCGCAGGCCGCGGCCTTTTCTCGCAACGGATCACAGGAGACTTTTCATGCAGCAGGCAAGCTACGTCCACGGCGCCCATGATGTGCCGTTGATCGGCGAAACAATCGGCGCCTTCCTGGACGGCGTGGCAGAGCGTCATGGCGACCAGCCGGCGCTGGTGGTGGCGCATCAGAACGTGCGCTGGACTTACCGGCAGTTCCACGAGCGCGTGAACCGGCTCGCCGCCGGTTTGCAAAGGCTCGGCCTGAACCCCGGCGACCGGATCGGCATCTGGTCGCAGAATTGCGCGGAATGGGTGCTGACCCAGTTCGCCACCGCCAAGGCCGGCCTGGTGATGGTCAACATCAACCCGGCTTATCGACGCTCCGAGCTGGAATACGTGCTGGACAAGGTGCAGTGCAGCGCGCTGATCCTTGCGCCCAGCTTCAAGAGCAGCGATTACATCGCGATGCTGCAGGACGTCGTGCCGGAAATTCATCACAGCGCGCCAGGCGCGCTGAAGTCGGCCCGGCTGCCGCACCTGCGCCATGTGATCCGGCTGGGCAGCGAGAACACGCCCGGCATGCTGAACTTCGACGCGGTGCTGGAATCGGCCAATGCCGCCGACCTGGAACAGATGGAGCGCATCGCCGCCACGCTGCAATTCGATGACGCCGTCAATATCCAGTTCACCTCCGGCACCACCGGCGCGCCCAAGGGCGCGACGCTGACCCATCACAACATCCTCAACAACGGCTTCTTCATTGGCGAAGCGATGCGCCTGACCGAGAAGGACAGGCTGTGCATCCCGGTGCCGCTGTACCACTGCTTCGGCATGGTGCTGGGCAACCTGGCCTGCGTGACGCATGGCGCGGCGATGATCTACCCCGGCGAGGGTTTCGACGCCAAGGCAGTGCTCGAGACCGTGCAGTCGGAAAAATGCACCGGCCTGCATGGCGTGCCGACCATGTTCATCGCCATTCTCGACCATCCCGACTTCGCAGGCTACGACCTCTCCGGCCTGCGCACCGGCATCATGGCCGGCTCGCCCTGCCCGATCCAGGTGATGACGCGGGTGATCGAGCAGATGCACATGAAGGAAATCACGATCGCCTACGGCATGACCGAGACTTCGCCGGTGAGCTTCCAGAGCTCGGTGGACGATCCGGTCGACCTGCGCGTCTCCACCGTGGGCCGGGTGCACCCGCACCTGGAAGTCAAGATCGTCGACGCCGAAGGCCGCATCGTGCCGCGCGGCGAAAAGGGCGAACTGCTGACCCGCGGTTATTCCGTGATGCTGGGCTACTGGGGCGATGAGGAAAAGACCCGCGAAGCCATCGATGCGGCGCGCTGGATGCATACCGGCGACCTGGCCGTAATCGATGACAACGGCTTCTGCAGCATCGTCGGCCGTTCGAAGGACATGGTGATCCGCGGCGGCGAGAACATCTATCCGCGCGAGGTCGAGGAATACCTGTACCGCCACCCGAAGGTGCTGGACGTCCAATGCGTGGGCGTGCCGGACCCGAAGTATGGCGAGGAACTATGCGCCTGCATCATCTTGCGGCCGGGCATGCAGGCCGATGCCGACGAGATCAGGGCCTTCTGCAATGGGCAGATCGCGCATTACAAGATCCCGAGATATGTGCGCTTCGTGGAAAGCTTCCCGATGACGGTGACCGGGAAGATACAGAAATTCATGCTGCGCAAGCAGGTGGCGACGGACCTGGGGCTGGCGGCGGACTAAGGCCGACGTTCCTGCGGTTTGGGCACGCATGCAGGGATGCATGCGTGCTTTTTTATGGCTACCGAGTCAACCATGACGAACGGCGCAAGGATGCTTTCTGACACGCTTGAAACGCGGTGCTATGACGCCGGCATTCGTCCTTGAATCTCTGGGGCGAAGGCTGCCCGATCGCAGCCTGCCAGGCGAAATACCTTGAAGAAGAATGAAACGACCGGTGGCCAGGAGCAGGCGCGGCGTCGCGCTGTCCTTGGGCCACCCGCGGTGCAATGCTGTCCCGCTACTGCACCGAAGGGGCCAAGGCAGGCAACTCCTGGCCAAACGGGCGGCAATGCCTGATCAGATTTCTTCCTCCGGCATCCGCTTCGCGCTCTCCTGCCGGTGACCCTGCACCTTGCCCTTGATCTTCTGCACCTGGCGCTCGAGCTTGTCGACCATCAGGTCGATCGCTGCATACAGGTTTTCCGCATAACTTTCGGCGTGGATCACATCGCCCTTGATGCGCAGGTTCGCTTCCGCGCGCTGGCGCTTTTCCTTCTCGGCAGGCGCTTCGACGCCAAGGATCACGGCCACGTCGATGACCTGATCAAAATGGCTTACGACCCGGTCCAGCTTGGTTTCCACATATTCCCGGATGGCGGGAGTCAAGTCGATGTGGTGTCCGGTAATCAATACATTCATGAAGTTCTCCTATTCCAATCTGGAGCAGGTAGGAGTTGAACGCCCAGGATAGGTTCATGCCTCCTGCCAGTTTGCTTGATGAAAGGCAAATCGCTTTCCGGAATGCACGATCCGCGATCAGGACCGGCAAACCGGTACCCTCACCATGGGCTGCAACGAATGCGCTGTCAAGTCAGGATTCAGCCTTGCCGCGGCGACTCGATGCGGCCGCCTATTCCTGCCTGCATCCAGGGCAGAGCAGGAGCAATGCGCCTGCTTGCCCGCAACAGCGCCATGCAGCCTGCCTTTGCCGCTTGCATCCGGCAATGCTGGTTGTACACTTACCGGCATACCTCGGAATGGGAGCCTTCGCGCAAAGGCTATGGACATCCAGCAACACGAGCGGCGTCGACTTGAAGTTCTGCTCTCGCTCGACGTGCTCGATACCGCCCCCGAAGAAGCCTTCGACCGTATTGCCGAATCCGCCGCCAGCCTGTGCGATACGCCCATCGCCGTCATCACCCTGCTGGATGAGCGTCGCCAGTGGTTCAAGTCGTCGGTTGGACTCGCATTGAAGCAGACGGAGAGGTCGATTGCCTTCTGCGATCAGACGATACGCGGCAGCCAGCCATTCATCGTCACCAATGCGGCAGACCACCCGCTGTTTGCGGGCAATCCACTGGTCACCGGTCCGCCCGGACTGCGCTTCTATGCGGGCTGTCCGCTGGTTTCCCGCAACGGCTATGCCTTGGGCGCGCTGGCCGTGATGGACACGGTGCCGCGCACGCTGGATGAAGTCCGCATCCGCATGCTGCGCATGCTGGCGGACCAGATCATGGCGCTGCTCGAACTGCGCCAGCGCAATCGCGAGCTGGAACGGACTGCCGCCGAATTGGGCCGGATGAACCAGGAAATCAGACAGTTCTCGGACCATCTGAAGCAGGCGCAGCGTATTGCCGGCGTAGGCAGCTGGGAAATGCGGCTCGGCACCGGCCGCCTGCACGGGTCCGAAGAGTTCCATTCCATCCTTGGACTGCGCGCGGAGGTGGACGGCACCGTGGCTGCCAGGGCATTGATGGCCAGGGTGCCCGAACCGGACCGCCGGCGCTTGCTGCGGCACCTGCACGCCATGGTGCGCCATCGCAAGCCCATGCAACTGGAACACCGGATCATCACCGCGCAGGGCGGCACGACCTACGTGATGCAGCGGGCGGAGCTGTGCGACGACAAGGAAGGCGCCACCATCGTGGGCACCATGCAGGACATCACGCAGCATCGGCTAAGCCAGGAAAGATTGAGGCTCTTCCATACCTGCATGTCGCGCGTCAATGAGGTGGTGATGATCACCGACGCCAGCCCGCTCGATGAGCCGGGACCGCGCGTGGTGTTCGTCAACGACGCATTCGAGCGCCTGACCGGCTACAGCGCGCAGGACATCATGGGCCGTTCCCCGCGCCTGCTGCAGGGCCCGGAGACCAGTCGCGCCGAGCTGGACCGTATCCGCGCAGCGCTGCAGCAAGGCGAGCCCGTGTACAGCGAAGTCATCAACTACGGGAAACAGCGCCAGCAGTACTGGCTGGCCCTGACCATCAGCCCCATTGCAGATGACAGCGGCCGCATCAGCCACTTCGTTTCCATCCAGCGCGACATCACCAGGAGCAAGCTCGCCGAACAGCAGATCGAGCAGCTCGCCTTCTATGATCCGCTGACGCGCCTGCCCAACCGGCGCCTGCTGCTGGACCGTTTGCGGCTTGCACTGAATGCCGTCAGGCGGAGCGGCCGCATAGGCGCGCTGCTGTTCATCGACCTCGATAACTTCAAGAGCCTCAATGACACGCTGGGACACGACAAGGGCGACCGGCTGCTGGAAGCAGTCGCACGCCGCCTGGAAGGCTGCGTGCGCAAGTCCAACACCGTGGCGCGCCTCGGCGGCGATGAGTTCGTGATCATGATCGAGGACATTGCCGGCGACGCGGTGACGGCCGGCGCCCATGCGGAACTGGTGGTGCGCAAGGTCCTGGCCGGTTTTACAACGCGCTTCGAACTCGATGGCATCGGTTATCACTGCACGCCCAGCGTGGGCGTGGCCCTGTTCGACCGGCGCGTCAGCGAAGTCGATGAATTGCTCAAGCAGGCAGACCTGGCGATGTACCATGCCAAGGCGATGGGCCGCAACACGGCCTGCTTCTTCGACCCCGACATGCAATCGGCAATCAATGCGCGGGTAGCGCTGGAGCGTGATCTGCGCGCGGCACTGCATCAGCATCAGTTCGAGCTGCATTACCAGCCGCAGGTCGACAGCGCAGGCCGCACCGTTGGCTATGAGGCGCTGATCCGTTGGCATCATCCGCGCCATGGCCTGGTCTTTCCGCAGGCCTTCATTCCGATGGCCGAAGAAACCGGGCTCATCAGGGGCATCGGCGGCTGGGTTTTGCAAAGCGCCTGCCGGCAGCTGGCCAACTGGTCGGCACGGCCGGACCATGCGCATCTGACGATTTCAGTCAATGTCAGCGCCGGCCAGTTCGGCCATCCGGAATTCATGCAGCAGGTGCTGGCCGCGATTGCGTCCGCGGGCGCCGATCCCTGCCTGCTCAAGCTCGAACTCACGGAGAGCGTGCTGGTGAAGAATCCGGATGACACCATCGCCAAGATGGCCGGCCTGAGAAACCATGGAATACGCTTCGCGCTGGATGATTTCGGCACCGGTTACTCATCGCTGTCCTATCTGAAGCGGCTGCCGCTGAACCAGATCAAGATCGACCAGTCCTTCGTCAGGGACGTGCTGGTGGACCCGAACGATGCCGCGATCGTGCGCACCATACTGGCGCTGGGCCGGATACTCGGGCTGGATGTGATCGCCGAAGGAGTCGAGGTCGAGGCGCAGCGCGACTTCCTCGCGCGTCATGGCTGCCATGGCTACCAGGGCTACCTGTTCGGCCACGCGCGCCGGGTGGCCTGACGCTGCCTGCATGAAAGGGGCTCATGCGATGAGCCCCGCCGCTCACGGCGTTTTCTACGCACCGCCGGTCGCATACCTCGCCACCGGCTCCTCCCCCGCCAGCGCCCGCAGCAAGTTGGTTGTCGCCAGTTCCGCCATCGCATGCCTGGTCTCGTGCGTGCCCGAGCCCACATGCGGCAGCGGCGTGACCTTGGGATGGCGGCGCAGCGGCGAGTCCAGCGGCAGCGGCTCGGTGGCGAACACGTCAAGGCCGGCCGCGCGCAGGTGGCCGCTGTCCAGCGCTGCGAGCAAGGCGTCCTCATCGACGATGGCGCCGCGCGCGCCGTTGATGAAGATCGCGCCTGGCTTCATGGTTGCGAACTGGCGCTCTCCCATCAGGCCGCGGGTTTCATTCGACAGCGGCAATGTCACCACCACGATATCGGACTGCGCCAGCACGGTCTCCAGCGGCGCATGCTGCGCGCGGCCCGCGAGCTCCGGCAGTTCATGCGGACGGCGCGCGTGGTACAGCACCGGCATGCCGAAGCCCAGCGCGCCCCGGCGCGCCACCGCCTGGCCGATGCGGCCGTAGCCCAGGATGCCCAGCGTCTTGCCATGCACGTCCCAGCCGAACAGGTCCGCGCCGATATTGCCCTTCCAGCCGCCCTCCCGCACCAGCTGCGCCAGGTCGACCAGGCGCCGGCTGGTCGCCATCACCAGCGCGAACAGCGTGTCGGCGGTGGTTTCGGTCAGCACGCCGGGCGTGTGGCACAGCACGATGCCGCGCTCATGCAATACGGGCAAAGCATAGTTGTCCACGCCGACCGAGATGCTGGAGATGACCTCCAGCCGCGGCGCGCGGGCGAGCATGGCCGCATCCACCGGGAAGACCGAGCCGATCATGCCCTGCGCATGCGGCAGCGCTTCCTCGAAGGCGGCACGCTGCGCCGCAATGCCGGGATCGGCCACCGTGACCTCATGCAGCGCGCTGATGCGCGCCAGCTGGTCCGGCGGCAATGCGCGAAATGCCAGCACCTGTTTTCGTTCCGTGTTCATGTCTCGTTCCCTGTCTGTGTCGTTGTGTGTTTATGCAGGCGTATCGTCTTTGGACGGATGGCGTCAGTCCTTCAGGCGCATCGCGGGCGTGATCTGGCGCGGATCGGTGCGCAGCTCCAGCAGCGCCGGCTTGCCGCTGGCGCGGGCGCGGGCGAAGGCGGACTCGAACGCGTCGGCCGTCTCCACCAATTCGCCGTAGGCGCCGAAGGCGTGCGCCATCGAGACGAAGTCGGGGTTGTGGATGCCGGTGGCGCTGATGCGCCCAGGGAAGCGTTTCTCCTGGTGCATCCGTATCGTGCCGTACATGCCGTTGTTGACCACGATGACGATGCACGGCGCGCCGTACTGCACTGCCGTTGCCAGCTCCTGCGGATACATCAGGAAGCAGCCGTCGCCGGCGAAGCAGACCACGTCGCGTTCCGGATGGCGCAGCTTGGCCGCGATCGCCGCCGGAAAGCCATAGCCCATCGCGCCGCAGGTGGGCGCCAGCTGGGTGCGGTTCTGGCGGTAGCGGTAGAAGCGGTGCAGCCAGACGCTGTAGTTGCCGGCGCCATTGGTCAGGATGGCTTCGTCGGGCAGCGACTGGTCCAGCATGTCGACCACGCGCCCCATGTCGACGCCCTGGTAGGACGGATCGACCGCCGGCACTTCGGTGAAGGCCAGGTAGTCGCTGCGGGCGGCGCTGGTCCATTCATTCCATGCAAGGTGCGCGGTCGGACGCAGCCGGCGCAGCATCGCGGCGGCGTTCGTCACGCCGGCATTGATCGCCAGCGCAGGCTGGTAGACCCGGCCCAGTTCATTGGCGTCGGCATGGATATGCACCAGGCGCTGCGCCGGCTGCGGCACGCTCAGGTGGTTGTAGCCGTCGGTGGTGATGTCGCCCAGCCGGGTGCCGACCGCCAGCACCAGGTCGGCCTGGCGCACCCGCTCGGCCAGGCGCGGATTGATGCCCAGGCTCATGTGGCCGGCGTACTGGCCGTTGCGGTTGTCCATGATGTCCTGGCGGCGGAATGCGCAGGCCACCGGCAGGTTCCAGGCGGCGGCGAATTCGGCCAGGTCGGCGGCGGCCTGGGCGCTCCAGTTCGAGCCGCCAACGATGACCAGCGGCCGCCTGGCCTTGGCCAGTTCGGCGGCCAGCGCGGCTTCGTCCTCGGCCGAGGCGGCAGCCGATACCGGCCGGTAAGCCGGCGCGTCGGCCACCGCGGCGCTGCCGTCCAGCACGTCTTCCGGCAGCGCCAGCACCACCGGGCCGGGACGGCCCGAGGTGGCGCACTGGAAGGCGCGGGCCACGAATTCCGGTATGCGGCGGATGTCGTCGATCTCGGCCACCCACTTCGCCAGCGGCCCGAACATCTGCACATAGTCGACTTCCTGGAAGGCTTCGCGGCCGCGGTGCTCGCGCGCCACCTGGCCGATGAACAGGATCATCGGCGTCGAGTCCTGGAAGGCGATGTGCACGCCGCAGCTGGCATGGGTGGCGCCGGGACCGCGCGTGACGAAGCAGATGCCGGGCCGGCCGGTCAGCTTGCCGTCGGCTTCGGCCATGTTGGATGCCGCGCCCTCATGCTTGCTGACGATGGTGTCGATTTCGGGCGTGTCATGCAGCGCGTTTAGCACGTCGAGATAGCTCTCGCCCGGCACGCAGAAAAGGCGGTCCACGCCGTGTATGCGCAGTGCGTCGACCAGGATGCGGCCGCCGCTGCGTTGCGCGTCCTGGGTGGCATTGCCGGAGTTCAGGGAAGATTCGCTGTTGTTCATGGGCCATCGCCTTCAAGTGAATTTGGGTTGCCGCGCCGGATGCGCGTGATGTTTTATCGACTGTGCCGAATTGTCATGGATGCAGGACCCGCAAGCGCGGGATTTTTCGCATTTCTGCCATGCATGGATTCGGGAGGTCGGGATCAATCGGCAAGCGACGCATCCGGCCAGCCGCCGACGGCGACGATCTGCGCCATTTCATGCCGCAGCGCCTGGGTGATGTCCCACAGATGCGGCACCGGCGGCCGGTTGCGGGCGCTGGCGATCACGACGTCGCGCACCACGTCCGGTTCCACCAGGCGCGCGGTGCGCAGCCGGCCCTGCGCAGTCTCTTCCGCCACGGCGGCCAGCGGCAACAGCGTGCAGCCATAGCCCTGTTCCACCAGGTGCCGGCTGACATTGGTCGAGGTGTCGCATTCCATCGCGATATCGAGCCGGATGCCCGCCTTCTGCGCCAGCGATTCGGCCAGCAGCCGCAGGCCATGATGGGTGCTCGGCAGGATCAGCGGCACTTCGGCCAGGTGCCGCACCGGGAAGTCGGCGCCGATGTGGGTGAAGGACGGCGGCGCCACCAGATGCAGCGGTTCGCGCAGCAGCCTGTCCACCTTCAGGGCGCCGGCATGCGATGGCAGATACAGCAGGGCGAGGTCGATTTCGCCGTCGGCCAGCCAGTTCAGCATGTGGCTGCCCAGGCCTTCCACGAAACGCAGGCGGGTGCGCGGGAAGCGCTGCCTGACCACCCGGCCGACGGCGGCGAAGCTCATGCGGGCAATCGTGGGCTGGGCCGCGATCACGACCTGCGACGGTCCCGCGTCGGAAAAGGCCTGCACCGCGTCGCGCGCTTCAACTATGCTGGCGGCGATGCGGCGGGCATGGGCCAGGAGCGCTTCGCCGGCTTCGGTCAGGGCCACGCCGCGGCCGTTGCGGTGCAGCAGCCGCACGCCGGTGGCGCTTTCCAGCCGCGCCATCTGGCGGCTCACCGTGGACTGGTCGCTGCCCAGCGCCACCGCGGCCCGTGAAAGACTGCCGCAGCCGGCCACTTCGATGAAGCACTGGAGATCGTCGGAATTCATTGCATTGAGCGGCAGGCCGGGCGGCAGGCACGGATGAGTTGGAAAAAAGTCGATGCGAATTTATCATGTAGCCTCTCACAGAACGAAATGCCCGACAACGCACGCGCTGGTGAGTATTGTTCAACAGCGAGCCAACAGCGCCGATTTCCGCCGGATCAACTCGCATCTGGCGCGCTTCTGACATAATCCCCCGCTTGTCGAGATACAAAGGAATAGCAAATGAACAAGCCCAACCCTGGCGGCGCGCCTTCCCGCCCGTCTTTTTTCAGCCGTGTGTCGCTCGCATTCGGCGCCTTTTTCAAGATTGTGGGCAATCCCGACTATGCCGGCCGGATCGACAAGCTGCCTGAGCACGACGTAGCGCCGCAGCCTGCTGCGCCTGCCGCACCGGCCGAGCCGAAGCCGGCGCTGCGCATCCTGAAGGAAGCCTCGCCCGACGCCGCATTGCAGCTGCTGGGCATGCTGCAGCGCGATGCGCGCCTGATCGATTTCGCCACCGAAGACCTGTCCGCCTATTCCGACGCCGATATCGGCGCCGCCGCCCGTGTGGTGCACGAGGGCTGCCGCAAGGTGCTGCGCGAGCATTTCATGATCGAGCCGGTATTGCGCGAGACCGAAGGCAGCCAGATCACCGTCAGTCCCGGCTTCGACGCCTCGGCGATCCGCCTGACCGGCAACGTGGTCGGCAGCGCGCCGTTCAATGGCGTGGTCGGCCATCGCGGCTGGCGCGCCACCGACGTGCATCTGCCGAAAGTGGCCGACGGCCACAACGTGCATGTGCTGGCGCCGGCGGAGGTGGAGCTGTGAACGACACCGCGAACGCGCCGCGCTACTGCATCGGCATCGACCTCGGCACCACCCATAGCGCGCTGGCCTATGTCGACAGCGCCGCTTCCGATGGCGAAAAGACCAGCCACGGCGTGCTGGCGCTGCCGCAGCTGACCGGGCCGGGCTCGGTCGAGTCATTGCCGCTGCTGCCCTCGTTCCTCTACCTGCCGCATGCGGACGAACTGCCGGCCGGCGCGCTGGCGCTGCCCTGGACCGACAGCCAGGCCTATGCGGTCGGCGAGTTCGCCCGCAGCCGCGGAGCGACCACGCCGATCCGCCTCGTGTCGTCGGCCAAGAGCTGGCTTTCGCATCCGGGCGTGGACCGGCGCGCCGGCATCCTGCCGGTGGATGCGCCGGCCGACCTGGCCAGGGTGTCGCCGGTGGAAGCGTCGATCCGCTATCTCGACCATCTGAAGCAGGCCTGGAACCATGCCCATCCCGACGCGCCGTTCGACGCGCAGGATGTGACGGTGACCATCCCGGCATCGTTCGACCCGGCCGCCCGCGAACTCACCGCCGAGGCGGCGCGCGCCGCCGGCTACGAACACCTGACCCTGCTGGAAGAGCCCCAGGCGGCGCTCTACAGTTGGATACAGGGCAGCGGCGGCAACTGGCGCAAGGAAGTGCGCACCGGCGACATCATCCTGGTGGTCGACGTCGGCGGCGGCACCAGCGACTTTTCGCTGATCGCGGTGCTGGAGCGCGACGGCAACCTGGAACTGCACCGGGTGGCGGTGGGCGACCACATCCTGCTCGGCGGCGACAACATGGACCTGACCCTGGCCTATGGCGTGGCCCGCAAGCTGGCCGCCGCCGGCACCCAGCTCGACCCGTGGCAGATGCGCTCGCTGACCCACGCCTGCCGCGCCGCCAAGGAAAGCCTGCTGTCCGACCCATCGCTGGCATCGCTGCCGGTGGTGGTGCCCAGCCGCGGCGCCAAGCTGATCGGCGGCTCGATCCGCACCGAACTCACGCGCGAGGAAGTCGCGGCCACCATCCTGGAAGGCTTCTTCCCGCAGGTGGACGCGTCGGCCCGCCCGGCCTCGCGCACCCGCGCCGGCCTGACCCAGATCGGCCTGCCCTTTGCCCAGGATGCGGCGATCACCCGCCACCTGGCCGCCTTCCTCGGCCGCCAGCAGGGCGCGACCGCGGAACTGGCCGGCTTCGCCCCCCAGCATCCGGGCGCAAGCTTTCTGCACCCCACCGCAGTGCTGTTCAACGGCGGCATCTTCAAGTCCGAGCTGCTGGCCCAGCGCACGCTGGACACGGTAAACAGCTGGCTGGCCGCGGAAAACGCGCCGGCGGCGCGGCTGCTGGCCGGCGCCGACCTCGACCTCGCCGTGGCGCGCGGCGCCGCCTACTACGGCCATGTGCGGCGCGGACGCGGCGTGCGCATCCGTGGCGGCACGGCTGCGGCCTACTATGTGGCGGTGGAATCGGCGATGCCGGCCATTCCCGGCATGGAGCCGCCGATCCAGGCGCTGTGCGTGGCGCCGTTCGGCATGGAGGAAGGCAGCGAGGCCGCGGTGCTGGACCAGGAATTCGGCCTGGTGGTCGGCGAGCCTGTGCATTTCCGCTTCTTCGGCTCCACGGTGCGCAGGCAGGACCAGATCGGCGCCCTGCTCGACTACTGGCAGCCGGACGAGCTGCAGGAACTCGACGAGATCCAGGCCACGCTGCCAGCCGACGGCCGCCAGCCCGGCCAGGTGGTTGAGGTGCGGCTGCAGGCACGCGTCAGCGAGACCGGCACGCTGGAACTGGCTGCCGTGCCGCGCGACGGCAGCGCCCGCTGGAATGTCGAATTCGACGTCCGCGGCGCCCGTCCGGACTAGGCATGGCGAAACAGGCGCCTGAACGCGGCGCCGGGAGGCGGGGCGGCGGCGAGCCGCGCCAGCGCGCCCCGGCGAGCGCCTATATCGTCGGCATCGATCTCGGCACCACCAACACCGTCGTCGCCTACGCCGCCCCCGGCGACGACGCGGTACGGCTGTTCGCCATCGAGCAGCTGGTGGCGCCGGGCGAGGTGCGGGCCGAGCCGCTGCTGCCTTCGCTGCGCTACCATCCGGCCGCCGGCGAGTTTGCGCCGGGCGCGCTGCGCCTGCCCTGGAGCCAGGCCGACGAGCCGGAGGTGATCGGCCAGCTTGCGCGCCGGCTCGGCGCCCAGGTGCCGGGGCGGCTGGTGTCGTCCGCCAAGAGCTGGCTGTCGCATGCGGCGGTGGATCGCACTGCGCCCATCCTGCCTTGGGGCGCGCCCGACGACGTGGCGAAGATATCGCCGCTGGACGCCAGCGCGAGCTACCTGGCGCATGTCAGGAGCGCCTGGAATGCGCATTTCCCGCAGCATCCGCTGGAACGCCAGGACGTGGTGCTGACCATCCCGGCTTCCTTCGACGAAGGCGCCCGGGCGCTGACGGTGCAGGCGGCGCGCCTGGCCGGCCTGCCGCGGCTGCACCTGGTGGAGGAACCGCAGGCGGCGCTGCATGACTGGCTGCACCGGCACCGCGACCGGCTGGCCGAAGACCTGGCGCAGAGCCGCCTGATCCTGGTGGCCGACGTCGGCGGCGGCACCACCGATTTCAGCCTGATCCGGGTGGCGATGGACAACGGCCAGCCGGTGCTGGACCGCATCGGCGTCGGCCAGCACCTGATGCTGGGCGGCGACAACATGGACCTGGTGCTGGCCCATCTGGCGGAGTCGCGGCTGCATCCGCCGCAGCCGGGCAGCGCGCCGCAGAAGCTGTCGGCCAGCCGCATGTCGCAGCTGATGGAGCGCTGCCGCGCGGCCAAGGAACAGCTGCTCGCGGCGGACGCACCGGAGCAGGCGCCGGTCACGCTGCTGGGCGGCGGCAGCCGCCTGGTGGGCGCGGCGCGTTCGGTGGAACTGGGCCGGGAGGAAGTGCGGCAACTGCTGGTGGACGGCTTTTTCCCGCGCGTGGCGGCGGATGAAAACAGCCGGGCGCGGCGCGGCGGCCTGGTGGAATTCGGCTTGCCCTATGCCAGCGATGCAGCCATCACCCGCCACCTGGCCGGCTTTCTGCAGCAGCATGCGGCCGATGCGCGGCATGCCCTGGGCCTGGAAGCGGACGATCAAAACACTCCGGCGATGCCCGACACGCTGCTGCTCAACGGCGGCGTGTTCCGCGCCGCGGCGCTGTCGGAGCGGCTGATCGACGTGCTGCAGGCATGGCGCGGCGCGCCATTGACCCTGCTTCACAACGACGACCCCGATGTGGCCGTCGCGCGCGGCGCGGTGGCCCACGGACTGGCGCGGCGCGGCCAGGCGCAGAAGATCGGCGGCGGCGCCGCCCGCAGTTATTTCCTGGCACTGGAAGGCAGCCAGCAGGGTGGCGAGCCGGCCGTCTGCATCCTGCCGCGCGGCAGCCAGCCTGGCGCGGAACTGCTGCTGGAGGAACGGATTTTTGGCCTGCGCCTGGGCCAGCCGGTGCGTTTTCACCTTGCCGCGTCCACGGGTGCGGCCACCGCCGGCGAACTGGTCGACCTGTCGGCCATCGACGCGCAGCGCCTGCCGCCGCTGGCAGCGGTGCTGCCGGCAGACCAGGGCCGCGGGAAGCAGGAGATGGAAGTGCGGCTGGCCAGCATGCTGACGGAACTGGGCACGCTGCAGGTGGCTTGCGTGGCCGCGCATGATCCGGCGCGGCGCTGGGAGCTGGAGTTTCAGCTGCGCGGCGTGGAAGCGGGGCCGGAGTCAGGCGAAGCCAGGCTGCCGCCCGGATTTGCGGACGCGGTGCAGAGAATCGAGCGCGTCTTCATCCAGCGCGGCCAGAACCTGCCGCCCAAGGAGATCCGGCAACTGCGCCTGCAGCTGGAAAAGCTCCTCGGCAGCCGCGAACGCTGGGACCTGCCGCTGCTGCGCAAGCTCTACGACGTGCTATGGAAAGGCGTGCGCGGCAGGCGCCGCTCGGCCGACCATGAACGGCTGTGGCTCAACCTCGCCGGCTACTGCATGCGTCCCGGCATCGGCTATCCGCTCGACGACTGGCGCATCGAGCAACTGTGGACCATTTTCCCGGAAGGCGCGCAGCACCGCGCCGACAGCCAGGTATGCGCCGAGTGGTGGACGCTGTGGCGGCGCGTGGCGGCCGGGCTGCCGGCCGAGGCGCAGCTGCGGCTGCTGGAGGATTTTGCCTTCAACGTGCAGGCGGATGAACGGGAGCGCAAGCGCCGTCCGCCGACGCTGACGCCGGGCGGGCTGGACGACATGCTGCGGCTGGCGGCGTCGCTGGAACGCATTCCCGGCGCCTACAAGGTCGAGATTGGCGACTGGCTGCTGGAACAGTTGCAGGCGCAACCCGACCAGCGCCTGATGCTGTGGGCCCTGGGCCGGGTCGGCGCCCGGGTGCCGGTGCATGGCAGCGCGCATGAAGTCGCGCCGGTGGAAGCGGCATCGGCCTGGCTGGAATGGCTGCTCACGCTGGACTGGCGCCGCATCGAGCCGGCCGCATTCGCCGCGGCCCACATTGCCCGCCTGACGGGCGACCGCAGCCGCGACCTGCCGGACACGCTGCGCCAGCGGGTCGCCGAGCGCCTGCGCATGGCACAGGCGGCACCGGCCTGGAGCGCGATGGTGCTGGAAGTGGTGGAACTCGAAGAAGCCGACGAACGCCGGATGCTGGGCGACACCCTGCCGCCAGGGCTGAAGCTGCTGCAGTGAGAATGTCTTGGGCAACCGCCCGGCCGGCGGGTTTTCAGCCTTTGAGCACAGCCCAGGCCAGGCAGGCCCAGGCGGCCAGCCAGGCCAGTCCGCCCAGCGGCGTGATGGCGCCCAGCCAGCGTATGCCCGACAGGCTGAGCAGATAAAGGCTGCCGGAAAACACCACGGTGCCAGCGATGAACAGATAGCCGGCGCTGCTGGCCAGGCTGCCGGGCCAGCGGCTGATTGCCCAGGCGGTGGCGATCAGCGCGAACGCGTGGTACATCTGGTAGCGCACGCCGACTTCGAACACGGCCATCATGTCGGCATCCAGCCGCTGCTTCAGGCCATGCGCGCCGAATGCGCCGGCGGCCACGCCGATGAATGCCGATACGGCGCCGCACACAAAAAAGAATTTTTCCATCCGGGCATTATAAGAGCGTCGGGAGAAATGTTCCTGGCTGGGCGGGCAGGACAGCGCAGCCAGGCCAGGAACATGCTGCCAGTACCGCCAGGACCAACCGGCTCGGCAGACGCAACGTGATGGCTTGCTGCGAACGCCTCCCGGCAGGCGGGCCCTTGCGCTGGCCGGGTCGCCGCTGAACAAATCGGCCGCGGCGCACTCTGACCAGCATGGCGTATTGCAGCGCCGGATGACGAGGAGGAAGCGGATGACCCAAGACGCAGGCAATGAGGCCTGGTACACCCTGTCGGGCGATGTGAACGATTCCATGGTGCGGCGCGTCTTCGATGCGCTGGCCCAGATGGCGCAGGATGGGGTGACCACCGCGCATCTGCTGGTGCATTCCCACGGCGGCTATATCAGCGACGGCATCTGTCTCTATAACGTGCTGTCGGCATCGCCGGTGCGCTTCATCACGTACAACGCCGGCGTGGTGGCGTCGATTGCCGTGACGCTGTTCCTGGCCGGCGAGCGGCGTTATGCATCGGAAACGGCCCGCTTCATGATCCACAAGTCGCATGCATCGCCGCATTCGGGCATCGCTGCCGACGAACTTGCCGTGGTGGTGGAGGGCTTGCGCGCCGATGACAGCCGCACCGAATCGGTAATGCGCCGGTTTCTCAAGCTCACCCCGGCCCAGCTCCAGGTCCACGCCCATACCGATCTGCACCTCACCGCCCGCGATGCGCTCGCCGCCGGCCTGGTCGATGAAATCCGCGACTTCAGCCCGCGCCCCGGCGCGAGGCTGTGCAATATCTGAAGCCGGGCCTCAGCAGTTCAAGCAAACATCACAGGCACAAAAGGAAAGAGGCGGATGCGCCCGCATCCGCCTCTTTCCTCATTTCCAGCCTTCCCTACTTCTGGTTCTTGTGGCTTTGCCGGCCAGCCTCGGCATGCTGCTCGCTGCTGCCGCCACGGGTCGAGCCGCCGCCCTCGTTGCCGGCGGCGGCGCTTCCTTGGTTGCCGCTGTTCTTGCGGCTGTTCTTGTGGCTCATGCTGCCGGCACGGCGCGCCTCTTCCGAAGTGAATTCATGCGCATTGCCGCTGCGGTGCGCTGCCCGTCCGCCTTCGCTGGCGATGGCCCGCTGCTGGTTCGGGTCCATCGATGCAAAGCCGCGCATGCTGGTGCGGTCGCCCTGCTTGCCACCCTGATTGCCCTGCTTGGAGTCTTGCTTGTTGGAAGCCATGATGTTCCTTTCTGGAAGAGTCAACGAAAGTCAGATGCACTGCCCGCTTCACTGGCTATATCGACAGTGACGGCATCGGCACTGGCTCATCCTAATGAACGGCCGTGTATCGCTGTATAGGACGAAGGATGACTCTCTTGTCAGAAATGCATACCCAACTGTCGACCTTGCGCCGTGCATGGATTCGGGGAAACCACGGCTCACCATGCACATTTCGCGCGGTGGCAGCGCGGCGAAAACAGCCAAAGCTTGTCCGAACAGTCCTCGCACGCCGGTTGATTGAACTCCGCCTGCTGCCAATTTCTAATCCGCATGCGCAGCGATCATCGCCTTGCGCCCCTTTTCCATTAGGAGCACACATGAAAAGCAAACTCATCACCACGCTGTTGACTGCCCTGCTGGCTGCAGGAACCGCCCATGCCCAGCAAGGCGGCCACGATACCCATTCATCCGGCCACGCCAGCGAGGCGCCTGGCAAGGGCCTGGTGGATGGCGCGGCGACGACGGAAAAACGCGGCCCGAAAGGCACCAGCCGGCATGACAGCACACCTTCGGTCAGCCGTCAGCACAGCGCCTCCGGCACGCCTGGCGCGACCAACGGCAGCGACCGCATGTCCGGCGCATCCGGCACCTCCAGTTCCGGCGCCACCGGTGTCGGCCAGGGCGCGGCCGGCATGGAAAGCGGGAATAGCCGCCAGCTGGGCATCGGCAACAAATCCTCGGGCACGGCCGGTTCGGCCGGCGGCAGCGGCGCTTCCAGTGCGGCAGGTTCGGGCGGCATGGGCGGCGGCCCCACCGGCGGGACGATGCGCTGATTGGGCTTGCGGTAACGGGAGGGTATTCCGGTCAGGCCGCACAGCCTGCGCCGGGTATGCCCTGCCGGCACCCGTGAAAACCGCTCACCGTGCCCCGCTGAAGATACGCATCGTGTCTGGCAGACTTGCCACGGCCCTCTCTTGATGGCGGGTGGTTGTGGTGGGTTAGATTGCTGCTGGCGGTTTTGTGCTTCTATGTTTTTAGAAGGTTTCCTTCGATAGTTGCATTTTTAATGTTGATGCACATGGCGGCTACACGGCGACCGAGCTTTGCCCGCTATGTCAACCATCGCACAGACACAGTGTTCCCCATGCGCCAGAATCGATGCCTTGACCAGAAAGACGAATGATGAACGGGCATGCGGGAAGGATGGCAGTAATCGTGCATGGCGGCGCTGGGGCGCCCAGCCTTTATGCGGATGGTTGCGTGCGCGCCGCCCACGCCGCCATGGCGGCAATGCGTAGCGGCGATGCAATGGACGGCGCCATCGCCGCCGTGGTGACGATGGAGGACGACGGCCGCTTCAACGCCGGCAGCGGCTCGGTGCTGGGCCTCGATGGCGCGACGGTCGAAATGGACGCGGCGGTGATGGATACCCGCGGCCGCCTGGGGGCAGTGGCCTGCCTGCGGGGAATCAGGAACCCGGTGCGGGTAGCGCGTTCGGTGGCGGAAACACCGCACTGGCTGCTGGCCGGTGAAGGCGCGCACCATTTCGCGGCGCGGGTCGGCCTGCAGCAGCCGCATGTGATCAGCGGGCATGCGCGCCAGCGTTATCAGGAACTGAAGGAACGCATGGCCACTGGCAGCCCTGCCCTGCCCGGCGTCGACAGCCAGGCATTCAGCAAATACTGGAACTACCCGACGCCCCAGGGCGGGGACACCGTGGGCGCAGTCGCGCGCGATGCCCAGGGCCACTTCGCCGTTGCCGGCTCCACCGGCGGCACCGCACCGGCATTGCTTGGGCGGGTCGGCGACACGCCCATCATCGGCAGCGGCTTCTACGCCGGGCCGCACGGCGCGGTGGCGGCCACCGGCATCGGCGAACAGATCGTGCGGCACCTGCTGGCCCATACCGTCTACAGCTGGATCGCCGAAGGCATGCCGCTGAAAAAGGCGCTGAGCCGTGCCATCGATTTCTTTCCGGAAGAAGTCGACATCGGCCTGATCGCCGTGAGCCGCACCGAAGCCGGCAGCAAGAGCAACCGCGACATGCCGATCGATTACCTCGAACATGAGTAATGCCCACGCCGCTGCCTGCGCCAGCGCCAGGACCCGATGAATCTGACCGAACTGCGCTTCCTGCGCGGCCCGAACCGTTACGCCCGGCAGCCTTGCCTAATGGCCGTGATCGACCACGACGATGGCGCTCCCGCGGCGCCTCTCCCGCCGGCGGCCGCATCGCTGCTGGCAATGCTTGCCGGGCACGCGCTGGCGCGGCACGCTACCGCCGTCCACCTGGCTGGCGCCCTTGCGCAGTCCCTGCAGCGTGCGGCCGGATGCACGACCGGCTTCTGGACCGTACGCCGGGAGCATGGCTTGCCGCACCGCTATCGGCTTGCATTGGGCTATCAGATCGAAGCGCTTGCCGAAAGCGCGCTGGAACAGTCGATGCAACTTACAGCAATGCTGCTGCAAGGCCAGGCGGTCGATGCCGAAGCGGCATTGGCCAGCCTGCGCCTGCTTGCGCAACAGCATGCGCCAGGACCCGGCGCGGCGGCCATCGCGAGGGCGGCACTGGCGCGGCGGATCCCGTTGCAGCCGCTCTCGGGGCCGGAACCGCTTTGCCGGCTTGGCTGGGGAAACAGGCAGCAGCGGCTTCATGCGGCCGACGCCACCGAGCTCGACCGCATGGCCGCAGAACCGGCAAGGCAGGCAGCCGGCGCCCTGCTTGGCACGCTGTTTGCACCTGGCAGCGACGGCCGCATTCCCGTCATTGCCATTGCCGGCACCAATGGCAAGACCACCACCACGCGCATGATCGGGCATGCGTTCACGCTCGCCGGGCTGCGCGCGGGCATTGCCACTACCGAAGGCATATACATCGGCGGCCAGCAGGTCGACGAGGGCGACTGCACCGGTTACTGGTCGGCGCGCATGGTGCTGGAAGCCGCGCGAGCCGAGGTCGCGGTGCTGGAAACGGCGCGCGGCGGGCTGCTCAAGCGCGGCCTCGGTTTCGATCGCTGTGATGTGGCCGTGATGCTCAATGTCAGCGCCGATCATCTCGGCATGGACGGCGTGCACAGCGTGGCCGAGCTGGCGGAAGTGAAATCGGTGGTGGCCCGTGCGGCGCGCCGGGCGGCCGTGCTGAACGCGGAGGATGCGCACTGCGTGGCGATGCGTGCCCGGCTGGGACGCGGCGTCGAGGCGATCTACTTTTCGATGGATCATGCGGCGCCCGTGCTGCTGCGCCATCTGGCGCGGGGTGGCCGCGGCGTGTATCTGAAAGACGGCCGCATGATGCTGGCCAGCCACGGGCAGCACCGTTCACTGATCGAGGTCACGGCCATGCCTGCCGCGCTCGGCGGCCATGCGATGCATAACGTCGCCAATGCCATGGCGGCCACGGCGGCGCTCATCGGCGCCGGGCGTGCGCCGGAACTGGCGGTGGCAGCGCTGTCAAGCTTCGTCTCGGACGCGACCGGCAATCCGCTGCGCGCCAACCTGTTCGAGGCGGGCGGCATCGCCATCCTGGTCGACTACGCCCACAACAGCGCGGCCTGTGCCAGCCTCGTGACGATGGCGCGCTCGCTGTGCAGCGGAAGGCTGCGGGCCGTGATCACCGTGCCGGGCGACCGCCGCGATTGCGACCTGGCCGACATCGGCCGCATCTGCGGCGCGGGTTTCGATGAATTGCTGGTCTACGAAGCCGAGCCACGCGGACGGCCGCGGGGCGAGACCGCGAGCCGCCTGCTGGCCGGGGCACGGCAAGCGGGTGCCGGCTGGAGCGACGCCGAACCGGATGTCAGGCAGGCACTTGCGCGGATGCTGGCCCGTTGCCAGGCGGGCGACATGCTGGTGTTTACCTGCGGCGGGTCATTGGATGACCTGGTTGCGGTGCTGCGTCCGCTTTATCCGGAGGCTGCGCAAACCGTTGCAGGGCAAGTGAAATAGGCTGCGCCCGCAAGGGCGCAGCCTATTGCCAACCAGGCGCAACGCGGCAGAGTGATCAGACGCTCGCCTGCTCGCCCTGCGTCCAAAGCGCCATTGTGCTATCCATGGTTTCGATATGAAGCAGGAACCAGCCGGGCATCAGCGCGACCACTTCCCGCCCCGGTGCGAGGTCCCCCGCCATGACCTGACGGGCCACATGGTGCAGTCCGCCCAGCACCCTGGCATGCTGTTCGCGATGGCTGGGCAGGCCGGAGAAGTTGCTGGCTTCCATCAGGTCTTCTTCCTCGCGGAAGTCCTTCTCCACCTGGGCGACGAACCGCGCATAGCTTTCCGGGAATTCGGCATCGGCCATGTCGGCGAGCCTGGCCAGTTCGTTGAGCAGGTCGCGGTGGGCGGTATCCACCGCCGGCAGCCCCAGGGTCAGGCGTGGCGCCCAATGGCCTTTGCTGGAAGTCGCCGCAGTCATCGGAACACCATCACTGGCAAGGTGCTGTGCGCCAGCACTTTCTGGGTTTCGCTACCCACGAACAGCCGGTTGACGCCCTTGCGGCCATGGGAAGCCATGAAGATCGCGTCACACCCAAGTTCGTCGGCCAGGCGCACGATTTCCTCGTAAGGACTGAACGACAGCGCCACCCGGGTATCACACGGCACGCCCGCGTCGCGGGCCGCTTCGGCCACCTCATCCACATGACGGCGCGCCTGGTCCTGCATCTGCTTTTCGTACCGTGTCTGGTCGGGCAGAAAGGCGGACTCGGACAGGGCGGAATACGGAAACGGTTCCGCCACCGACACCGTGGTGATGCGGGCACCGGCCTCCTTGGCGAAACCGACGGCCGCCTGCACAGCCTTGGCAGACAGCGGCGAGCCGTCCGTAGGCACCAGCAGATGTTTGAACATGGCACTCTCCTCTGGTCATTTCAGGTTGTCATTAAAGCCAGCCCATGCTAGAACCCCGCCTGACGCTTTCCCTTGCGCTACATCAAAAACCGCCGAGTGCTGTTTGCCACGCCGCGACGATGCAATAATGCGCTCCAGGCTGATGCAACACAGCAATCCCGACATTGTTGGTCATGCCAAGCGCAAGTTGTGCTGGCCTGGCCGGAGATCCTTTTACCTTGAAGACACAGATCGACAGATTGCCGCGCCTGGCAATCGCCTTGCCCGTGCTGTGCGCCGTGCTCGTTGCGCTGACATGGATCACTGTCAGCGCCAAGGCCGTGCGTGAGCGCAGCCTGGCCGAAGCTGGGGCGACCCAACATGCGCAAGCGCTCGCGCGTTCCTATGCCGAGCAATTGCAGCGCACCGTCAGCGAAATCAACCAGATCACGTTGACGCTGAAGTACTACTGGGAAAACACAGGCCAGCGTCCCTCGCTGGAAGACCAGGCCAGCCATGGCTTGTATCCGCCCTCCTCCCGGCTCTACGTGGTCGTGTTCGACCGTAACGGCCGCACCCTGTCGAGCACCATGCCCAATCCTTCTCGGCAAAGCGTGGCCGACCGGGAATACTTCAAAGCCCATCAGGGCAGTGCCGAGACAGGCCTGTTCATCAGCCAGCCCTATATCAGCCGCTCGTTCGGGCGTCCGGTGATTGCCTTCAGCCGGGTGCTGCGCGACCGCAGCGGCGACTTCGATGGTGTCATTCTGGTAGCGGTCGAACCCACCGTCCTGCTGTCCTTCTTTGGCCAGTCCAGCATGAGCGGCCAGGATCTCATCGCGCTGCACCGCACCGACGGCGCCCTCGTCGCCGCCAGGACAAGCGACAGCGCGCCGGCAGGCAACGCGCTGTTGGCTTCTGCGCCGAGGCCGCAAGGCGAGTCCGGGGTGCAGCCTGTCAATGGCAGCCAGTTCACCGATGGCGCGGCGCGCATCCTGGCATGGCAGCGGCTTGCGGATTACCCGCTGGTGGCGACCGCCGGCCTTGCCACCAGCAAGATCTACATCGCTGCCGAGGAAGCCGCGCGGACCGACCGGCGCTATGCGACGACGCTGACCATGGTGCTGATCGTCGCGGGCTTCGCAGGCGCCCTGGCTTGCCTGCGCGCCGCCGCCCATGCGCAGCGCGAGGCGCGCATCAAGGACACCTACCGGCTGGCGACCGACGGCGCCCGCGAGGGCTTCTTCATGGTGCGCAGCCAGACCAATGGCCAGGGCAAGATCATCGACTTCCAGGTCGAGGACTGCAACGAGCGCGGCGCGGCCTTTGTCGGCTATGCGCGCGCCGGATTGATGGGCAAGTCCTTCAGCGACCTATACCGTGGCGCTGCGCTGAACAAAGTCATGCGCATCTTCCGCCATGCGATGGATAACGATTTCCACGAGGATGAATTCCAGCTCAGCGCCGTCGGGCGCGACCGGCCATTGTGGCTGCACCGCAGGCTGGTCCGGTCCGGGGATGCGCTGGCAATGACGGTGCGCGACATCTCCGACGTGCGCGCGCATGCCGAGCAGCTGGCCCGCATGGCCAATGAGGATGCGCTGACCACGCTGCACAACCGGCACTGGCTGATGCAGACCATGCCGCAGATGCTGGCAAGGGCACAGGCCAGCGGCGGCATGCTGGCCCTGCTGTTCTTCGACCTCGATGACTTCAAGAACATCAACAATACCCTGGGCCATGCGGCCGGCGACCAGCTGCTGCGCATGACGGCGCTGCGGCTGCGCGGCGCGCTGCGTCCCGGCGACCATGGCGTGCGCCTGGGCGGCGACGAATTCACTGTGATACTGGAGCAGATCGGCAGCGCCGAACAGGCCGAAGCCATCACCGCGCGGGTGGTGGAGGCGCTGGCGACGCCTTTCGTGCTCGCCGATGGCAGCCGGCACGCGGTGCATGCGTCGATCGGCATCAGCATGTATCCCGCCGACGGCGAGGACGCCGAGACGCTGATCAAGCATGCCGACATTGCGATGTATGACGTCAAGGCCAGCGGCAAGGGGCAGTTCCGGTTTTATCATGCGGACCTGTCCGCCAGCCTGGTGCAACGGCTGGCCTTGGAGCAGGCGCTGCGCGATGCGATCGAGGGCGACCAGTTCGTGGTGCATTACCAGCCGCGCGTCGACACTTTCACCGGCGCGCTGCGCAGCATGGAAGCGCTGGTGCGCTGGGCGCATCCGCAGCGCGGCATGGTGCCGCCGCTGGAGTTCATCCCGGTGGCCGAGTCCATGGGGCTGATCCTGACGCTGGGCGAGCAGGTGGCCGACAAGGTGTGCGCCCAACTGGGCGCATGGCAACGGCGGGGTCTGCCGCCGGTGCCGGTGTCGATCAATGTCTCGGCCCAGCAGTTCAACCAGGGCGACGTGGCGGCGATGCTGGCCGACTGCATGGCACGGCACCGGATCGAAGCGGCGCTGCTGGAAGTGGAGCTGACCGAGTCCTGCATGCTGGCCACCGACCGCCCGGTGGCGGAGCAGCTGGCCGCGATCAAGGCGCTGGGCGTGCGGCTGCTGGTGGATGATTTCGGCACCGGCTATTCATCGCTGTCGCAACTGCAGCAGCTCGACCTCGACGTGCTCAAGGTCGACCGCGCATTCACATCGCAGCTGAGTGCCGGCGCGCAGGGCATTGCCTTTTTCCGCGCCATCGTGTCGATGGCCCATGTGCTCGACATGAGCGTGGTGGCCGAGGGCGTGGAAACCGAGGAGGAGCTGCGCCTGCTGCGCGAGCTTGCCTGTGACGAGGTGCAAGGCTATTACATTTCCCGGCCATTGCCGCCGGAGGCGATGGAGGCACTGATGCGCGGCGCCTTCACGCAGGCAGGCATCCATCCCGTCGCGGACGGCGCCTGATAGCAATCCCGATCATGACCTGCCAGATGAAACGGATGGATTTTTGCGCATGGCAAGGCCGATGAGGGACCAATAGCCCAGCTATTGAAGACGATCCCAACGCAGCCAGGCGGAAAAAAGCCGGCGTTTCATGGCAGGTTATGGCTTGGGGTTGGTATTAGTCGACCTTGGCCCCGGATGCCTTGACCACTGCCGCATACTTCTTCAGCTCGGCCTGGATCAGCGCCGCAAACTGCTCGGGCGACGTGGGCGACGGTTCGGCGCCCAGCTTGGCCATGCGCTCCCGCACGTCGGCCGACTGCAGCGCCTTGCGGATCTCCGCATTGAGGCGCTCCACCACCGGCGCCGGCGTGCCGGCCGGCGCCAGCACGCCGAACCAGGTATTGATATCGAAGCCGCCCAGGCCTTCCGCCTTGCCGGCTTCCGAAATCGTCGGCAGATCCGGCACCGCCTCGGCACGCCTTGCCGTGGTGACCGCGAGTGCCTTGAGCTTGCCGGCGCGGATATTCTGGCTGGCCGATGCCAGGTTGTCGAACATCAGGTCGGTCTGGCCGGCGAGCAGGCCCAGCTGGGCAGGCGCCGCGCCGGCATAAGGGATGTGCACCATGCTGACCTTGGCCATGGACTTGAGCAGTTCGCCGGCCAGATGCCCTGCGCTGCCGTTGCCGCCGGACGCGAAGTTGAGCTGGCCCGGATGGGCGCGGGCATATTTCACCAGGTCAGTCACGGAAGCGATGCCGTGGCGGCTGGCGATGTCCGGGTTCATCACCAGCACATTGGGCACGCTGGCCACCAGCGACACGGGCGCGAAGTCGCGCACCGGGTCATAGGGCATCTTGGCGAACAGCGTCGGATTGATGGCATGGGTTGCCACCGCGCCCATCACGATGGTGTAGCCATCAGGCGCCGACTTGGCCACGATGTCGGCGCCAAGGTTTCCGCCGGCGCCGGGCTTGTTGTCGACGATGACCTGCTGGCCCATGCCCTCGCGCATTTTCTCGGCAATCATCCTGGCGATCGCATCGAGCGGACCGCCGGCCGGATACGGCACGACGAAACGGATCATCTTTGAGGGATAGGCTTGCGCCAGCGCGGCGGGCGCGGCGGCAAGCAGCAGGGAGGCGGCAATGCCGCGCAACAGGGATCGACGCAGGTTCATGGTGGCCATCGTGTTGTCAAATGGGCGCCATTGTAATGCCGGGCGATACCGAACGGAAAGCCTGCCGCGCCGCCATCAGGCGCAGCATCACTCGCCCAGAAGCTCCGCCACCGACTGCAGGCCTTCGATATGCTCGGCGATCACCTTCATCACCACGATGATGGGCACGCCCAGCAGCAGTCCCCAGATGCCCCACAGCCAGCCCCAGAACAGCAGGCCGATGAAGACCGCGGCCGGATTCATCTTGGCGATGCGCCCCGTCATCCAGGTGGTGACGAAGGTGCCTACCACGGTCGCCACGCCGAGCGAGATGCCGGCCACCAGGAAGGCGGTGGAGGCCGTGCCGAACTGCAGGAAGGCGGTGACCCCGGTCGCAATCGTAATCAGCAGCGGCCCGAAATAGGGAACCAGATGCAGGAAGCCGGCGGCCGCAGCCCAGGCGCCGGCATTTTCCAGTCCTATCCAGTGCAGCGCGATCCACATCATGGCCGCCAGCAGCAAATTGGTCACCAGCAGCATGAACATGTAGTTCTGGATCGAGGTGTTGATGTCGTCGAGTATCTGTACCGTGATCTTTTTCTGGCTCAGGGTCGGCCCGGTGAGCTTGACCAGCTTGCGCTTGAAGGTGTCGCCGGACAGCAGCAGGAAGAACACCAGGAACAGCACCATGGTGGTTTGCCCGACCAGGCCAACCGCGCCCAGCGAGCCGGCCCAGACCCAGTCGCCTATGCGCAGCTTGGGGGACTCCGGCACCACGACCGTGCGCGCCGGCGGCCTGCTGCCTGCCGCCTGGCTGGTGGCCTTCTCTATTTCGGCGGCGGCTTCCTGCATCTGCTGGATCGCCGACTTCTTGCCCTGCTGGGCATGCGCCACTGCGCTGGAAATCTTGTGCGCGGCCTCCGGAAGGCCGTCGATGATGGACTGGAACTGGGTGCGCAGGGTGTTGGCCGCGACTGCCGCGCCCAGCGTCAGCACCAGCATCACCAGGGTGGTGCCGACCACGCGCGGCAGGCGCATGCGCTGCAGCCAGAGGACCACCGGATTGAGGGTATAGGAAATGAAGATGCTGAACATTACCGGGATCAGGAATTTCTGCGACCACTGCAATGCATACAGAAAGGCCACGCCGGCGATGATGCATAGGGCCACGCCGCGGGCATCGACCGCCACCCGCGGATTGACCGTCAGCGCAGGCTCGGCGCCGGGGCGCTCGACCGGAACGATATCGGGTTCGGGGTTGCGGGTTGCGCTTGGCGCCTGCGGTGCAGCTTCGAAAGGTTTGTTCATTGTCGTTTCTTGCGCTGGCGCAAACGCATCATGCAAGGGCCGGCATACCGCCGCGCGCCGTGCGGCGGCCGGTATCGCCGGCTCCTCCCTGCCCGGATTTTACTTCAGGCGGATGTCATTCTTGACCGACGTCACGCCTTCGATGCCGCGCGCCACCGTGCCGGCCTTGGCTGCCTCTTCGCGGGTTGCGACGAAGCCGCTCAGCTGTACCGTACCCTGATAGGTCTCGACATTGATTTCGCGCGCCTTGAGCATCGGGTCATTGACCAGCGCTGCCTTGACCTTGGTGGTGATCAGGGCGTCGCCCGCGTATTCCTTGGGCGACTCGGTCTTCGCGCTCTTGGCGAACGGGCCGGAAGCGCAGCCGGTCAGTGCCAGCATGGATGCGGTGAAGACGGCTGCTGCAATGCGTTTGGTGATGGTCATGATGATTTCCTTTGTTTTATTGATGTTTCAAATTCGCCTTCCTGCGAAGGCATCCTCGGTCTTCCGCAATCGCGGAGCTCCCTTTACTCGCTGCGCTGCGCCCGGGCCAGGGTCATGCAGGCCTCCTTCGCAGCGCCAGCCAGGGCGTCACATCTTTCGCGCGCCGCCCTGTAGTAAGCCTTTTTTCTTTCTTCCTTGTCGCGATTGCGCGCCTCGGTCACCCGCAAGTCCGACCTGGCATCGGCAGTGGCAGCCAGGCGTTCCGCCCTTGCCTGCCGCATGCAGCCAGCCTTGGCATCGGCCGGACCGGCCTTGCAGCGTGCAACGGCGACATCATGGTCGGCATCGGCTGCCGCAATGCGGGCATCGGTTCTGGCCTGTGCCGTGTTGCGCCAGTGGGCGACCGCCTCGGCAGTCGCCTTTTTGTACTCGGCCTTCGCCTGGGCCGAACAAAGGGCGCGCGTGGCGCCACGGCTGCCGCTGTCCTGCCTGCAATGCCTTGCATCGGCGACATGGGTGGCGCGTGCCCCCTCCATCGACTCCCGGTACTGCCGCAGGCGCTCGTTGTCGGCCGCGCCGGCTGCAGCGCTCGCCAGCAGCGAGGTGCATGCCAGCACGGCGATGCTGCGCCTGCGTGAATTGCCTTTGCCGGATGAGGTTGCCTTTGCCATATATTCATGCCCGGTGTGTCGCACAGGCCTTTTCGTCATGGCGGCAGTGTCCCGCAATGCCCTGCCGCATTCAGTACGCTAACGAACATAGACGCGCAGGTTTTTGCATCGCTGCAATTGAGCGGCTTGCGGCTGGATGGCAATCCTGCTTCGTACGGCAGCGCACAGACACTCGTCCGCAGCAATCCTATCCTGTGGAGGATCGGGCGTGGTTGACGCGCCTGACCAGGTGCGATTTCTTAACCCGACGGAACCAAGGAGAGAAATAATGAAAATCATCAAGCAGTCCATGGCAGGTATCGTGGTTGTGGCCGCGCTGGTCGGCATCGGCGGTTGCTCGGGCATGTCGCCACAGACCCGCAACACCGCGATCGGCGCCGGCGTTGGCGGCGTTGCCGGCAATGTCCTAACCGGCGGCAGCACGATGGGAACGGTGGGCGGCGCCGCGGTTGGCGGCCTGATCGGCAACCAGGCGAAGTAGGACGGTCCAAACAACGGCGCACGGCATCGAGTTGGCCGCGCGCCGTTGTCATGTCGCATGGCTTGAATCAGATAAAGCCGGAAAGCCTGTCTATGCTTCGGCCAGTTTCTTCACCAGCGCATAACACCCGCACGACGCCATTTCCAGCCCCTGCCGGTTCAGAATCCGTATCTCCCCGCGGCTATAGCTGATCAGCCCGCGCTGTTGCAGGCTGGTAGCCGCCTTGGTAATCCCTACCCGCCGCACCCCCAGAGCCAGGCCCAGGATTTCATGCGTCAGATGCAGGGCATCCGTTTGCACCCGGTCACGCATCATCAGAAGCGATCGCGCAAGGCGTGCTTCGAGCAGATGGAAATGGCTGCAGAACGCAGTCTGGGTCGCCTGCACCATCAGGTCATGGGCATGGCGGGCCACTGCCTGCGCCAGCTCCGGATGCCGGTCCAGAGCCAGGCGAAAGGCGTCGGCCGGCATGCGCAGCGCCATGCCGCCGCGGCGAACCACTGCATGCACCGGCGACACCATGCCGCCCAACGCAACGGCGATGCCCGCCACTCCTTCATCGCCGACCAGCCCGACCTCAAGCGTCATGCGCTGGCTTGCCACGGCCATGAACGCAATGACGGCATCATCGGGGAAGTAGACCTGATCGATCAGCCTGCCCTGCTCGTGCAGCGCGCCGCCGGCATCGAGGGAGACCCAATCCAGCGCGCCTTCTCGCAGCATGGCCTGCAATGCGCCTGCCGGCAGTGCGGCCAGCAGCTGATTGCATGGAACGGCGTCAATATGGGTCATCGGGAGTCATCGGAATTTGTCGGTATCCAACGCGGATCGGCTGATCCAGCGCAAGGAAGCCTGCATGAATGACGTCTAGCGTAGCTTTCTTGCATGTTCCCGTATGTACGCCAACGTACAGTGTCCGGAGCCGGCATCGGTGACAATCTGGCCAGGCTGAGCCACGCGCCAGCTTTCGTCTTACCAAAGAAAAAGGATGCCCTATGCGTAAATTAACGATCTCCATGCTCACTGCCGTCCTCGCCGTCTCGGGTTGCGCGGACATGAACCCGACCCAACGCGGCACTGCCACCGGCGCTGGCGTTGGCGCCGGCCTGGGCGCCGTGCTGGGCGCTGCAACCGGCGGCGGCGGCGGACGCCGCACTGCCACCGGCGCAGTGCTGGGCGGGGCGGCCGGGGCCGTCATCGGCAATGTCTGGTCCGCGCGCATGGAAAACCAGAAGCGGGCGATGGAGCAGGCAACGCGCGGCACCGGCGTGCAGGTAACCCAGACCCAGGACAATCGCCTGAAACTCGACATTCCGAGCGACATTTCCTTCGACACCGGCCGTGCCGACATCAAGTCGAACTTCCGCCCGATCCTCGACCGTTTCGCCAGCGGCCTGGTGGAAAACCAGGCTGCCCAGGTCACCATCATCGGCCATACCGACAGCACCGGCGGCGATGCGCTGAACAACCAGTTGTCGATCGACCGTGCCGCGAGCGCCCGCAATTACCTGGCCAGCCGCGGCGTGGCGCAGCAGCGGGTTGCCATCGAAGGCCGCGGCGAACGGGAGCCGATCGCCTCGAATGACAACGAGGCTGGCCGGGCACGCAACCGCCGGGTCGAGATCTATGTCGCCGAGCCGCAGCAACAGGCGCAGGGTCCGCAGTACCAGCAACCGCAGTACCAGCAACCGCAGTACCAGCAGCCGCAGTACCAGCAGCCGCAATACCAGCAGCCGCAATACCAGCAGCCGCAATACCAGCAGCCGCAGTACCAGCAACCGCAGTACCAGCAACCGCAGTACCAGCCGCGCTGATCATCGCTGACCGCCAGGCCGGCGTGTGCAATTTCAGACGACAGCCCGCGCCGGCCGCCGCCGGAGCGGGCTGTCAATTGTGCTGTGCAAGGTTTGCGGATACTCTATGCAACTCTTTGCAGCCGCCTTGCCCCGCATGCCTTACTCAGACCCCTTTTCAAACCACGCGCCGCTGAACTCACGGCGCCGCTCTCATCAGGCTGCACCTCTCGGGAACCAGATTCAATGCAGATAGCCGTTGTCGGCGGTGGCGTGGCGGGCGTGTGCACCGCCTATTTCCTGGCGGCGGCGGGGCATCAGACCGTCGTTCTCGAGCGCTACAGCAATGTGGCGCTGGAAACCAGCTTCGGCAATGCCGGCCTGATGGCGCCCGGCCATGCCGCGCCATGGGCCGCGCCCGGCATGCCGCAGAAGCTGCTGTCCTACCTGTTCAAGCCGGAGTCCCCGGCGGTGCTCAAGCCCGGCATGAGCCCGACGCTATGGCGCTGGATGCGGCGCTGGCTGGCCGAATGCGATATCGGGCGCTTCCAGGTCAACAAGCTTCGCATGCAGCGCCTGGCGCTCTACAGCAATGAGCTGATGCATCTGCTGCGCGAGCATTACGCCCTGCAGTACGAGCAGACCCGCGGCCTGCTGCAGCTGTTTCGCAGCCAGCATGAACGCGCGCTGGCCCAGCCTTTGCTGGCCCTGCTGGAAGAAGCCGGGCTGCCGCACCATTTGATTCATTCTGACGACGCCCGGCTGATCGAGCCCGCCCTGGCCTACCACACCCCGCTGAATTCGGCGCTGCACCTGCCGGGCGATGAAGCCGGCAATTGCCCGCTGTTTACCCGCCAGCTGCGCGCGATTGCCCAGGAAATGGGCGTGGTGTTCCACTTCGACAGCGCAGTCGACGCGATCGAAACCGACCGCCATGGCGTGACCCTCGCCATCGGCCAGCAGCGCTTTTCTGCCGACGCCGTGGTGATTGCCGCCGGCTACGACAGCTTGCCGCTGCTGCGCCGGCTCGGCATCCGGGTGCCGCTGTATCCGGCCAAGGCCTATTCGGCATCGGTGGCGATCCGCAACTTCGACCAGTCGCCGCTGGCCTCGGTCGCCGACGAGAGCTACAAGGTTTCGGTGACCCGGCTCGGCACCCGCATCAGGGTGGCGGGCACGGTGGAACTCGGTTTCCCGGCGCCCGAACTGCGCGAGGCGGCGCTGCGCACCCTGGTCAAGGTCGGCGAGGACTGGTTTCCCGACGCGGCCAATTACAATGCCTCCAGTTTCTGGAGCGGCGTCTGGCCGATGCTGCCCGACGGCGTGCCGCTGGTAGGCCCGACCGCGCTGCGCAATGTGCATCTCAACATTGGCCATAGCGCATCGGGCTGGGGCATGGCGGCCGGTTCGGGCAAGCTGGTCGCCGACCTGCTCTCGGGACAGACCACGGATATTGATACGGAAGGACTCACACTTGCACGTTATGGATAAGACGGACGTCATTGTTATCGGCGCCGGCGTCGTTGGCCTGGCAGTCGCGCGCGCGCTGGCCCAGGCCGGCCGCGAAGTGATGGTGGTGGAATCGCACCCCGCCATCGGCATGGAAACCAGTTCACGCAACAGCGAGGTCATCCACGCCGGCCTGTACTACCCGAGCGGCAGCCTCAAGGCAGCGCTGTGCGTGACCGGCCGGGATGCGCTGTACGATTACTGCGCCGAACGCGGCATTGCCCATCAGCGCTGCGGCAAGCTGGTGGTGGCAACCACGGCCGCGCAGCATCAGCGCCTGGCTGAAATCGCCGCCCAGGCGCATGCCAACGGCTGCACGGAAGTGCGCATGATCAGCGCCGACGAAGCCAGGGCGATGGAGCCGGCGCTGCAGTGCACCGCCGCCCTGCACTCGCCAATGACAGGCGTGATCGACAGCCACGGCTACATGCTGGCGCTGCAGGGCGACGCCGAACATGCCGGCGCGGTGTTTGCGTTCGCCAGCCAGGTGCTGTCCGGCGAGCGACGCGACGACGGCATCGTGCTGCGCGTGGCCGAGACCGGCGCCGGCAGCGACGACGAAGGCTTCCTGCTGCATGCCCGCACCGTGGTCAACTGCGCCGGCCTGTGGGCGCCGCGCATCGCCCGCAGCATTGCCGGGCTGGATGAAGGCAGCATTCCCCGCGCCTGGTTCGCCAAGGGCAATTATTATTCCCTCGCCGGGCGCGCGCCGTTTTCGCGGCTGATCTACCCGGTGCCCGAGCCAGGCGGCCTGGGCGTGCATCTCACCCTCGACCTGGGCGGCCAGGCGCGCTTCGGTCCCGACGTCGAATGGCTGGAAGACGAGCAGATCGATTACCTGGTCGACCCGGCCCGGGCCGACCGCTTCTATGCCGAGATCCGGGCCTACTGGCCGGCGCTGCCCTCGCATTCGCTGCAGCCGGCCTATGCCGGCATCCGGCCCAAGATCAGCCCGCCGGGCGCGCCCGCCGCCGACTTCCTGTTCGCCTCCCATGGCAGCGGCCATTATCTTGGCCTGTATGGCATCGAGTCGCCCGGCCTGACGGCCTCGCTGGCCATTGCCGACCATGTGCTTGGATTGACCCAGGCATTGTCATGAAGCCGGCGCGCAGCCTCTACGGCGTTGCCCAGGTGCGCGCCATCGAACACGCGGCGCTGGCGGCTGCCCCGGCCGGCGCCCTGATGCGCCGCGCCGGCGCGGCCGCCGCCGGGCTCGCCGTGCGGCTGTTGCCGGCTGGCGGCCGGGTGCTGGCGCTTGCCGGCCCCGGCAACAACGGCGGTGACGCAATGGAGGCGGCCATCCTGCTGGCGGGCCGGGGCTGGCCGGTGACCATCGATTTCCGCGGCAGCCCGTCGTCGCTGTCGGCCGATGCCGCGGATGCGCTGCGCCGGGCGCAGGCGAGTACGGCGCAATTCGCCCCGGCTGATATGGCGGCCGGCTGGGACCTGGTGCTCGATGGCCTGTTCGGCATCGGTCTGGCCCGGCCCATCGCTGGCGACCTGGCTGAACTGGTGCGCGCGGTGAACCGCCTGCGCTGTCCGGTTCTCGCGCTGGATGTGCCCAGCGGTTTGGATGCCGATACCGGCGCCATCGTCGGTCCCGATGGCGTGGCCATTCAGGCCAGCCATACCCTGACATTCATCGCCGACAAGCCGGGCCTGCATACCGCCGATGGCTGCGACCATGCCGGCCTGGTGGATGTGGCCGGCCTGGAGACCGACCCGGCGCTCTTTCCGGCGCCGGCGGCGTGGCTGGCCGGCAGCAACCTGTTTGCGGCAAACCTGCGGCCGCGCCGGCAGAATTCCCATAAGGGCAGCTACGGCGATGTCGCGATCCTCGGTGGCGCCCAGGGCATGTCAGGCGCCGCCATCCTGGCCGCCCGCACCGCCGCGCTCAGCGGCGCAGGCCGGGTTTTCGCAGGCTTCCTGGCCGAGCCGCCCGCCTATGACCCGCCGCATCCGGAAATCATGTGCCGCCGCGCAGCCGACCTCGACCTGGAGCACGCCACCGTGGTCGCCGGCCCCGGACTGGGCAGCAGCGGCCAGGCCCGCTCCATGCTGTCCCAGGTGCTGGCCGGCGCGGCGCCGCTGGTGCTGGACGCGGATGCGCTGAACATGGTGTCCGCCGGCGCCGACCTGCGCAATGGCCTGGTCCGCCGCGGCGGCGCGCTGCTCACGCCGCATCCGCTGGAGGCAGCCCGCCTGCTCGGCTGCAGCGCCGCCCAGGTGCAGGCCGACCGGCTGGCCGCGGCGCGCCGGCTCGCCGCCGACTTTGGCGCGGTGGTGGTGTTGAAAGGCGCTGGCAGCGTGATTGCCCGTCCGGACGGGCTGGTGGTGATCAATGTCACCGGCGGCCCGGCGCTGGCCACCGCAGGTACCGGCGACGTGCTGGCCGGCCTGTGCGGCGCCCTGCTGGCGCAACGTTGGCCGACATGGGAAGCGGCACTGGCGGCGGTATGGCTGCATGGCGCCGCCGCCGACATGCTGGTGGATCAGGGTGTTGGCCCGGTCGGACTGGTGGCCAGCGAACTGCCGCGAACGGTGCGGACCTGCCTCAACCAGCTGATACGCGCAGCGGCTGGTCATTGACCAGCCGGCCGGCCGCAATCGTGATGGTGCGCTCGCACAGTGCGGCAATCGCGGTGTCATGGGTAACCAGCACCAGCGTCGATCCGCGCTCGCGGTTCAGCGCAAACATCAGATCGATCACCGCGTCGCCGGTGGCGGCATCCAGGCTGCCGGTCGGTTCGTCGGCAAACAGCAGCGGCGGCTCGCTGACGAAGGCACGGGCCAGCGCCACCCGCTGCTGTTCGCCGCCTGACATGTATTTCGGATAATGGCCCAGGCGCGCCTTCAGGCCGACGCGCTCCAGCATGGCCCCGGCCCGGGCGCGGGCATCGCGGTCGCCGCGCAATTCCAGCGGCAGCATCACGTTTTCGAGCGCGGTCAGGTGCGCCAGCAGCTGGAATGACTGGAACACGAAGCCCAGCTGCTCCTTGCGCAGGCTGGCGCGGCCGTCCTCGTCCAGCGCATAGATGTCGGCGCCATTGAGCAGCACGGTGCCTTCGGAAGGCGTGTCGAGGCCAGCCAGCAGGCCCAGCAGGGTCGACTTGCCGGACCCCGACGCGCCGACGATGGCAAGCGTGCCGCCCGCCTGCACTGTAAAATTCACATCCTTCAGAATGGTGAGTTCACCAGCCGCATCCGCGACACGCTTGCTCAGGTGGGAAACTTCAATCGCAACTTCGGCATTGATCGGTGCAGGCATGCAGGCAATCTTGGAAAGGATATCGATGGTTGGGAAAATACGGCGCGTCCTGCTGATGGCCGCGCTGCTGTGCGCCTCGGCGAGCGCCTATTCTGCATCAAAAACCCTGCTCGTGCTGGGCGACAGCCTTTCCGCCGAATACGGCCTGGCGCGCGGCAGCGGCTGGGTCGCGCAGCTGGAGAAACGGCTGAAGGCGGAAAACCCGGACGTGCGGGTGGTCAATGCCAGCATCAGCGGCGACACCACCAGCGGCGGCCGCACGCGCCTGCCGGCGCTGCTGGAAAAGCACAAGCCCGATGTGATGGTGCTGGAACTGGGCGCCAATGACGCGCTGCGCGGCCTGCCGGTGGCTTCCACTGAGGACAATCTGCGCGCCATGATCAGCGCCGCCAAGGGCATCCATGCCCGCGTGCTGCTGGTCGGCATGCAGATCCCTCCCAACTATGGCCCGGACTACACCCGCCAGTTTGCCGCGGTGTTCAAGAAGCTCGCCACCGAGCAGAAGGTGCCGCTGGTGCCATTCTTCCTGGAACGGCTGGTGGAACGGCCGGAGCTGTTCCAGAGCGACCGCCTGCATCCCACCGCAGACGCCCAGCCGCTCCTGCTCGACACCGTCTGGCCGCGACTGCAACCCCTGCTCGTAAAGTGATTCAATGAAGTTTCCTGTCCTGCTACCCATTTCCACCGTGCTGCCCGATCTCGGCAGCTACGACACCATCATCGACGTTCGCAGTCCGTCGGAATTCGCCGAGGACCACATCCCTGGCGCCATCAACTGCCCCGTGCTGGACGACGCCGAGCGCGCCGAGATCGGCACCCTGTACAAGCAGGCCAGTCCCTTCGAGGCCAAGAAGAAAGGCGCGGCGCTGGTGGCGCGCAACATCGGCAATCACCTTGAAAGGACGCTGCTGGACAAGCCGCGCGACTGGAAGCCGCTGGTCTACTGCTGGCGCGGCGGCAACCGCAGCGGCGCAATGGCCCACATCCTGGCCAGGGTGGGGTGGCCGGCGGTGCAACTCGATGGCGGCTACAAGGAATACCGGCGCCAGGTGAATCAGGCACTGTCAGAGCTGCCGGCGCGGTTTCGCTTCATCGTGGTATGCGGCACCACAGGCAGCGGCAAGAGCCGCCTCCTGCAGACACTGGCCCGGCATGGCGCGCAGGTGCTGGACCTCGAGCAGCTGGCGGCCCACCGCGGCTCGGTGCTGGGCCACCTGCCCAGCGAACTGCAGCCCAGCCAGAAAATGTTCGAGAGCAGGCTGTGGCATGCGTTGCAGGGCTTCGATCCGTCGCGCCCGGTGTATGTCGAATCGGAAAGCAAGAAAGTCGGCAACCTGCGGGTGCCGGAAGCGCTGATGGAAAAAATCCGTGCCTCGGAATGCGTCTCGGTGCAACTGACCCAGGTTGACCGTGTTGCGCTGCTGATGGAGGACTATGTGCACTTCGTCGAAGCGCCCGAGGCGCTGAATGCCCGCCTGGACTGCCTGGCGATGCTGTACGGCCGGGACAAGATCAGTCATTGGCAGCAGTTGGCGCTGGAAGGGAAGATGCAGCCTCTCGTGGAAGAACTGCTGACCGACCATTATGATCCGGCGTACAACAAGTCCATCCGCCGCAACTTCGGCCGCTTCGGCGATGCCATGGTGCTGGAGATCGCGGGCATTTCGGCACAGGCATTCGACGATGCGGCCGGGACGCTGCTGGCGGCTGACCGGGGCGCGTCCTGACCCGTTTCAGCCGGATGCAGGGCGCCTGAAAAAAGACGCTGAACCAAAGGCGCTCCGGGTGGGCTCCTTGCCATGAGCCCCCCAAAAAAGGCGCGAAACCCTCGGGTTTCGCGCCTTTTTTGTTTTGGTAAGCCTGCCTGCCGGCCGTTCCGCTCCTCTGCCTACTTCTGCCCTTCCGGCTCGCCGGCAGCCGCCGGGGCCGCAGGCGAATTGACCAGCTTGGTCTTGGCGCGCTTCTTCAGCACGTCGATGTAGGCCAGCGTTTCCTGTTGCGACAGCGCGGCGGCAATCTGCTGCTGCTCGGCGGTACGGCGCGCCTCATCGACCTTGGCAGCAGGCGCCAGCTTGTTGATGCGGTACACGCCATAGCCCTGGCCCGGCAATTCCGCGCCGACCACGGCCGGCAGCTTGCTCACGTCCGCCTTCATCACTGCCATGAACGCGCTTTCATCCAGTCCGCCGGCAGCGGTACGCGATACCATCTTGGCTGCGCCGAAGCCGTTGGCGTCGGTCCTGGTCTGCAGCTCGGCCAGGCGGGCCTCGCCCGCCTTCTTCGCCAGCGCCATCGCTTCCTGCTGCAGCACCAGTTCCCTGACCTGCGGCTTCACTTCTTCCAGCGGACGACGCGCCTTGGGCTGGTACGACACGACACGGCCGGCCACCAGGGTATTGGGCGCCACTTCCACTGCCTCGGTATTATGCTTGTTGCGCACCGCTTCGTCGGCGAACAGCGCGGCCAGGAACTTCGCATTGTTGTAAGGGACATCCTTGCCCAGGCCCGGCTTGGGCTCGCGTCCGGTGATCGTTGCGGACTCGATCTTCAGCCCCAGCTTGTCGGCCACCGGCTTCAGGCTGTCGGCCTGCTCATAGACGGTGTTGGAAAAGGTCTCGGCCATCTCGGTGTACTTCTTCGCCGCCAGCTGCTTTTTGATCTCGGCAGCGATCTCGTCCTTCACCTGCTCCAGCGAACGCACGCCGCCCGGCTTGATATCGGTGACCTGGATGATGTGGTAGCCAAACTCGGACTCGACCACGTCGCTGATCTCGCCTTTCTTGAGCTTGTAGGCAGCGTCCTCGAACGGCTTGACCATCATGCCCTTGCCGAAGAAGTCGAGGTCGCCGCCGCGTTCCGCAGAACCCGGGTCCTGCGAGTTTTCCTTGGCCAGCTTGGCGAAGTCGCCCGGGTTCTTGCGCAACTGCGCCAGCAGTGCGTCGGCCTTGGCCTTGGCGGC
Source organism: Noviherbaspirillum soli (assembly GCF_015352955.1). Classification (GTDB taxonomy): domain Bacteria; phylum Pseudomonadota; class Gammaproteobacteria; order Burkholderiales; family Burkholderiaceae_D; genus Noviherbaspirillum_A; species Noviherbaspirillum_A soli. Next base: position 129,166 of record NZ_JACYOX010000001.1, on the reverse strand, counting down.
GCTGCGCTCCTTGGCTGGCGCCTCCTTGGGCGCGGTAATCAGGATGTGGCTGGCGCGACGCTGCTCTTCGGTGGTGTACCGCTTCGCATTCTGCTCGTAGTACGACTTGATGTCGGCATCGCTGACCGACACCTGGCTGGCGATATTGGCCGCGTTCAGCACCACGTATTCGGCCTTCACCTGCTCCGGCGTCTCGAACCGGCTGCCGCTCTTGTCGTAATAGGCCTGCAGCATGTCGTCGGTCACCTTGACCTTGGCGGCATAGTCGGATGCCTTGAACAGCTGCTCCTGCACTTCACGCTGCTGCTCGTTGATCTCCGACAGGCGGGTCGCCAGCGACTTGGGCGCGAACGCGCTGTTCTGCACTGCCGCATTGATCTGCTGCAGCGCCATTTCCTGGCGCAGCTGCGCTTCATACATGGTAGGCGTCATGCCCTGCGCGGCCAGCAGCGCCTTGTAGCGTTCGACGTCGAACTTGCCGTCGGCGGACTGCAGTTCCGGAATCTGCAGGATGCTCTGCTGCAGCGCTGCGTCGGATACGGACAGGTGGTTGCGCGCCGCTTCCACGGCCAGAGCCTTCTGCGCGATCAGGTTGTCGAGCAGGCCCCGGCGCGCTTCGGGGGTATCGAGAATGCGTGGATCGAACTGGGCGCCATAGGCCTGCCGCAGCCGGTCGGCCTGCTGGCGCTGCGCCGCATCCAGTTCTTCCTTGGTGACCTTCTGTCCGCCCACCTTGGCCACGACATTGGTTTCATCGCCCATGCGGGTATAGCTTTCCAGGCCGAGCAGAGCAAATGAAGGAACAATCAGGAGCAGCAGCAGAAACTGCATCAAACGCTGGTGGGTACGGATGAAATCGAACATGGTCTACCGATCACGGACAAATTGCTTGGTGCGCGAAATTCTAGCGCATATGAAAAAAGGCGAACATAAGTTCGCCTTTTTGGTTTTCTGGCGGAGTGGACGGGACTCGAACCCGCGACCCCCGGCGTGACAGGCCGGTATTCTAACCGACTGAACTACCACTCCTTGGTACTGCCGGAAAGCTGAAAGCCTTCCATTCCTGACGTGCTGTTGGTGGGTGCTGAGAGGCTCGAACTCCCGACCTACGCCTTGTAAGGGCGCCGCTCTACCAACTGAGCTAAGCACCCCGATAAAACCGCTATTCGCTGAGCCAGCCAGGTCTTGCCGCTTGTCACCGCGACAAAGGCGGCTAGTTTATCGCATCTTTCAATGCTTTGCCAGGCCTAAATTTCGGCACCTGCGCCGCGGCGATCCTGATCTGGTCGCCGGTGCGAGGATTGCGCCCAGTGCGGGCTGCTCGCTTCCCCACCAAAAACGTGCCAAAGCCGGCCAGCGTCACCGATCCGCTGTCCTTCAGGGTGCTGGTCACCGCTTTCAGCACGGCATCCAGCGCGCGGGTTGCCGTCACCTTTGGTATTTCCGCCGATGCGGCGATATGGTCTATCAGTTCTGTCTTGTTCAATTTCGCTCCTCCATCTCATTATTCCCCTCTGCGATTTTTCGCACGATAAATCGATCATCGAGGATGCAGAAAATCCGCAGCGAGTATTTAACAAGTCGGCCCAGAACGTGTCAAGGATCCAACATTTGCATTTTTACAACGGTCAGCATCTATGTGACGTAAAAAAAATCGCGCTCCGGGGAGCGCGATTTCGGGGCATGCAACAGCTCAGTGCTTCACGACGTTCGGATCAGCCTTGTCGGCCGGCTTGGTCACTGCCGCTTCGGCCATTTCCTCGTCGGAGAGTGGCGTCGGCTGGCGTTCCAGCGCAATTTCAAGCACTTTGTCGATCCAGCGCACCGGCACGATTTCGAGCTTGTTTTTCACGTTGTCCGGAATCTCTGCGAGATCCTTCACGTTCTGCTCGGGAATCAGCACGGTCTTGATGCCGCCACGATGCGCCGCCAGCAGCTTTTCCTTCAGGCCGCCGATCGGCAGAACTTCACCGCGCAGCGTGATCTCGCCGGTCATCGCGACGTCGGCACGCACCGGGATACCGGAGAAAACCGAAACCAGCGCCGTCGTCATCGCGATACCCGCGGAAGGACCATCCTTCGGCGTTGCGCCTTCCGGCACGTGGATATGGATATCGGTCTTCTCGAACACCTCCGGCTTGATGCCCAGCGATTTAGCCCGGCTGCGCACCACAGTGCGAGCGGCCTCGATCGATTCCTTCATCACGTCGCCCAGGGTACCGGTACGTATCACGCCGCCCTTACCCGGCATCGTGATCGCCTCGATCGTCAGCAAATCGCCGCCGACCTCGGTCCATGCGAGTCCAACCACCTGGCCAACCTGGTTTTCCTTCTCGGCCACGCCGAAGTCGAAGCGCCGCACGCCCAGGAACTTGTCGAGGTTAGCGGAATTGACTTCCACCTTGCGCTCGTTCTTGGACAACAGCAGCATCTTCACCACCTTGCGGCAGATCTTGGAGACCTCGCGCTCGAGCGAACGAACGCCGGCTTCCCGGGTGTAGTAACGGATGATGTCGCGGATCGCGTCCTCGGTCACCGTGATCTCGCCGTCCTTCAGGCCGTTGTTCTTGATCTGCTTGGGCAGCAGGTAGCGCTGCGCAATACTGGTCTTCTCGTCCTCGGTATAGCCGGACAGGCGGATGACTTCCATCCGGTCCAGCAGGGCCGGCGGGATGTTGTACGAGTTGGACGTCGCCACGAACATTACGTCCGACAGGTCGAAGTCCACTTCGACGTAGTGGTCGGAGAAGGTGTGGTTCTGTTCCGGATCCAGCACTTCCAGCAGCGCCGACGACGGATCGCCGCGGAAATCCATGCCCAGCTTGTCGATCTCGTCCAGCAGGAACAAGGGATTGCGCACGCCGGTCTTGGACAGGCTCTGCAGGATCTTGCCAGGCATCGAGCCGATGTAAGTCCGGCGATGGCCGCGGATCTCGGCTTCGTCGCGCACGCCGCCGAGCGCCATGCGCACGAACTTGCGGTTCGTCGCGCGGGCGATCGACTGGCCCAGCGAAGTCTTACCCACACCCGGAGGGCCGACGAAGCACAGGATAGGCGCCTTCAGCTTGTCGACGCGCTGTTGCACGGCAAGATATTCCAGGATGCGTTCCTTGACCTTCTCCAGTCCATAGTGATCGTCTTCCAGCACCTTCTCGGCATTGGCGAGGTCATTGTTGACCTTGGACTTCTTCTTCCACGGCAGGCCGATCAGCGTGTCGATGTAGTTGCGCACCACGGTAGCCTCGGCTGACATCGGCGACATCAGCTTGAGCTTCTTGAGTTCGCTCTGCGCCTTCTCGCGGGCTTCCTTGGGCATCTTGGCGAGCACGATCTTCTTCTCGAGCTCTTCCAGGTCCGCGCCCTCTTCGCCTTCGCCCAGTTCCTTCTGGATCGCCTTGACCTGCTCGTTCAGGTAATACTCGCGCTGCGACTTTTCCATCTGGCGCTTGACGCGGCCGCGGATGCGCTTCTCGACCTGCAGGATGTCGAGTTCGCCTTCCAGTTGGCCCAGCAGGTGCTCGTGGCGCTTGGCCACATCGAAGATCTCAAGGATCACCTGCTTCTGTTCCAGCTTCAGCGGCAGATGCGCGGCAATGGTATCGGCCAGGCGGCCGGCGTCGTCGATGCCAGCCAGGGACGTCAGGATCTCGGGCGGGATCTTCTTGTTGAGCTTCACGTACTGGTCGAACTGCTGGACGATGGCGCGGCGCATCGCTTCAACTTCCGCTTCGTCACCCGGCTCGGATTCGACCGGGGTCAGCTCGGCGGTGAAATGGCTGTCGAGTTCAGTGATCTTGTGGATCCGTGCGCGCTGTGCGCCCTCGACCAGCACCTTGACCGTGCCGTCAGGCAGCTTCAGCATTTGAAGAATATTGGCTATGCAGCCGATCTCGTAAATATCCTCGGCAGAGGGCTCATCCTTGGCAGCGGCCTTCTGCGCTGCCAGCATGATGCTCTTGCCTTGCTCCATGGCGGCTTCGAGCGCCTTGATTGATTTTGGACGGCCTACGAACAGCGGTATCACCATATGCGGAAAAACGACGACGTCGCGCAATGGCAGCAGCGGCAGTTGGGTAGGTGCGGTAACAGTAGAAGTAGTCGTCATGGCGGGCCTTATCAAAAATCCTGTTCATGATGTTGGCGCGAGCAGCCGAAACACAAGCCCGGGCATCAACAAAAAACATGCTTAGTTGCAAAACAAATAAAAAAGCCACTCACGTTTTTTATGCGCGGGTGGCTTTGCGATGTAAGCCTGTTTGTGTGTTGACAGGGCGAATTGTAACGGTTCTGCCTAAGAAACAAAGAAAAACCTGGACTTCTTACAGTTTGACGCAAAGGAGTGCGGCCGGCGGCCGCACCCGTGGCGTTACTTGGCGCCCGATACCTTGGGCTGTTCGTGGTAGATCAGAATCGGCTTGGCGCCATTGGTGATGGTGTTTTCATCAATGACAACCTTGGCCACGTTCTGCTCGTTTGGCAGTTCGAACATCACTTCCAGCAGCGCGTGTTCAAGAATGGACCGCAGGCCGCGGGCACCCGTCTTTCGGGCCAGCGCCTTGCGTGCCACCGCATGCAGGGCCGCGGGACGGATTTCCAGTTCTGCGCCTTCCATCTGCAGAAGCTTCGCGTATTGCTTGACAAGCGCATTCTTCGGCTCCAGAAGAATCTGGATCAGGGCCGCTTCATTCAGCTCGCTCAGGGTCGCCACCACGGGCAGACGGCCGACCAGCTCGGGAATCAGGCCGAACTTGATCAGATCCTCGGGTTCCGCTTCCAGCAGCACTTCGCTGGCCGTGCGCTCGGCCTGGCTCTTGACGCTGGCGCCGAAACCGATGCCGCTCTTTTCAGAACGCTCCGAAATCACCTTTGCCAGGCCGTCAAAGGCGCCACCGCAGATGAACAGGATGTTGGTGGTGTCGATCTGCACGAAATCCTGGTTGGGATGCTTGCGGCCGCCCTGCGGCGGCACCGAGGCCATCGTGCCCTCGATCAGCTTCAGCAGCGCCTGCTGCACGCCTTCGCCGGACACGTCGCGGGTGATCGACGGATTGTCAGACTTGCGCGAGATCTTGTCGATTTCGTCGATGTAGACGATGCCGCGCTGCGCCTTGTCGACTTCGTAATTGCAGTTCTGCAGCAGCTTCTGGATGATGTTTTCCACGTCCTCGCCAACATAACCTGCTTCGGTCAGCGTGGTGGCATCGGCAATCACGAACGGCACGTTCAGCATGCGCGCCAGGGTCTGCGCCAACAGCGTCTTGCCCGAGCCGGTGGGACCGACCAGCAGGATGTTGCTCTTGGAAAGCTCAACCTCATCCTTCTTGCCAAGATGCTTCAGGCGCTTGTAGTGGTTGTACACGGCGACTGACAGAATGCGCTTCGCATTTTCCTGGCCGATCACGTACTGGCCCAGCATGTCGAAGATTTCCTGCGGCGTGGGCAGGTCCGATTTCGGACCGGCTACGGTCTCGATGCTCGATGCCTCATCCCGGATGATGTCATTGCACAAATCAATGCATTCGTCGCAGATGAACACCGACGGGCCTGCAATGAGTTTTTTCACTTCATGCTGGCTCTTGCCGCAGAACGAGCAGTACAGCAGTTTTTCACCACTGGAGGACTTTTTATCGGACATGGAAAAAGCTTTGGAAAAAGGGTTCTACGATCTTACCCGCGAATCGAAAAGTCGTCACGAGTCTGCGCAATAAATTGACAATTGAAACATATTGCAAAATTGCACTAAAACAAAACGCCCGGGCATTGCTGGCCAGGGCGTTTTTTCATTCAGTCAGCCGCTGACTCAAGCGCGGCTGCTCAGCACCTTGTCGATCATTCCATAGTCCAGGGCCTGTTCCGCCGACATGAAGTTGTCGCGGTCGGTGTCGCGGCTGATCTGCTCCACCGGACGGCCGGTCTTTTCCGCCAGGATGGCGTTGAGACGTTCGCGCAGATACAGGATTTCCCGTGCCTGGATTTCGATGTCCGCCGCCTGGCCCTGCGCACCGCCCAGGGGCTGGTGAATCATGATGCGCGAATTCGGCAGCGAGAAGCGCTTGCCCTTGGCGCCAGCGGCCAGCAGGAAAGCACCCATCGAGGCAGCCAGGCCGGTACACAGCGTCGACACGTCGGGCTTGATGAACTGCATCGTGTCGTAGATCGCCATGCCGGCCGACACCGAGCCGCCCGGGCTGTTGATGTACAGCGAAATATCCTTGTCAGGATTCTCGCTTTCCAGGAACAGCAGCTGCGCGACGATCAGGTTGGCGGAATGGTCGTTGACCGGGCCCACCAGGAAAATCACGCGCTCCTTCAGCAGACGCGAGTAGATGTCGTAAGCACGCTCGCCGCGGCCGCTCTGCTCGATCACCATCGGCACCATGCCGAGCATCTGTGTATCGAGCGCGCTGTTTCCCATCATGCTAGTAGTCATGTGATTTCCCTCTGAGATCGCACCGGGGACTCAGCCCTGCGCGTTATTAGCCATCAATTCGTCGAAGCTCACCGGCTTGTCGGTGACCTTCGCCTTGCCAAGCACGTAATTGACGACGTTTTCTTCCAATACAAGAGCCTCGACTTCCGACAGGCGACGACGATCGCTGAAATAGTACTTCATCACTTCCTGCGGGTCTTCGTAGCTCTTGGCGAACTCTTCCACCTGGGCCTTGACCTGCTCCGGCGTTGCCTGCAGGTTCTGCTCCTTGACCAAATCAGCCAGGATCAGGCCCAGGCGCACGCGGCGCTCGGCCTGAGCGGTGAACAGCTCGCGCGGGAACGGCATGTCCTTCATGTTCATGCCGCGCTGCTGCATGTCCTGGCGGGTCATTTCCATCAGGCGCTCGACTTCCTGGTCAACCAGGGCCTTGGGCACGTCCAGCTCGACCTGCTTGATCAGCGCATCCATCACGCTGTCCTTGGTCTTGGCCTTGGCGCGGTTCTGGACTTCGCGTTCCAGGTTGGACTTGATGTCGTCGCGCATCTTGTCGAGGTCGCCGTCGGGGATGCCCAGCGACTTGGCGAATTCGGCATCGACTTCGGGCATATGCGCCCATTCCAAATTCTTCAGGGTCACGGTGAACTGGGCGGTCTTGCCGGCCACGTCCTTGCCGTGGTAGTCCTCGGGGAAGTGCAGGTCGAAGGTCTTGGACTCGCCCACTTTCAGGCCGACGGTGGCGGCTTCGAATTCCGGCAGCATGCGGCCTTCGCCGAGCACGAAAGCATAGTCGTCAGCCTTGCCGCCAGGGAATTCCACGTCGTCGATCTTGCCGACGAAGTCGATGGTGACGCGGTCGCCGTTCTGGGCGGTCTGGTCCGCACCGCCGTCGCCGTGCTCGCCCTGCTCGCCCTTGACGTGGTAGTGCACCCGCTGCTTGCGCAGGATGTCGATGGTCTTGTCGATTTCGGCTGGCGAGACTTCGGCCACGGTGCGCTCGATCTCGGCGGCGGACAGGTCGCCGACCTTGACTTCGGGATAAACCTCGAAGGTGGCGTCGAAGGCAACCATGCCTTCCGGTGCGCCTTCCTTAGCTTCGATCTTCGGGAAGCCAGCCACGCGCAACTGGTTCTCGTCGGTCGCTGCGGCAAACGCGCGGCCGACCTTGTCATTGAGCACGTCCGATTCCACCTGATAGCCGTACTGCTGCGCCACCATCTTCATCGGTACCTTGCCAGGCCGGAAACCGGGGGCCTTGGCGGTGCGGGCGCGGAGTTTGAGTTGCTTTTCCACTTCCGCCTGCACATCAGCCAGCGGCAGCGTGATCGTGATGCGACGCTCAAGTTTTTCCAGAGTTTCGACTTCAGTTGCCATGTGAATCGTCCAAAAAATAATCGTTCTGTGGTGCGAGGAGGGGGACTCGAACCCCCACACCATTGCTGGCGTCAGGACCTAAACCTGGTGCGTCTACCAATTTCGCCATCCTCGCGCAAATAGTCCGGTGCAAAAGCAAAGGGCGACCGGGAAGTGCAAGTGGGTCGCCCTGCTGTGCCGTTGCCACCGGCATTCAACTTCAGGCGCGGATTTTACTGGATTTTTCCGGCTGCCGTCGTGATTTTTGACATTATGCCATCGGCTGCGGCCGCTTGACCCTGAACCAGGTGGCGTACAGCGCCGGCAGGAACAGCAGGGTCAGGCCGGTTGCCACGATCAGGCCGCCCATGATGGCCACCGCCATCGGCCCCCAGAACACAGAGCGCGACAGCGGGATCATCGCCAGCACGGCCGCCGCCGCGGTCAGGATGATGGGCCGGAAGCGGCGCACCGCAGACTCCACCACGGCGTTCCAGGGCTCGGCGCCGTCGGCGATGTCCTGCTCGATCTGGTCGATCAGGATCACCGAATTGCGGATGATCATGCCGAACAGCGCGATCACGCCGAGCTGGGCGACGAAGCCGAACGGCCGCTGCAGCAGCAGCAGCGCCATGGCCGCGCCGGTCACGCCCAGCGGACCGGTGAGGAATACCAGCAGCGAGCGCGAGAAGCTGTGCAGCTGCAGCATCAGCAGGGTGAAGATGATGAAGATCACCAGCGGCACATTGGCGGCGATCGAGTCCTGCGCCTTGCCGCTGTCGGCGATGGCGCCGGCCAGCTTGATCTGGTAACCGGCCGGCAGCGTGGCGCGCAACTCGTTCAGCTTGGGGTCGATCTGGTTCGACACCGTCGGCCCCTGTATGCCTTCTACGACGTCAGCCTGCACGGTGATCGCCCATTCCCTGCCCTCGCGCCAGACCACGCCCGGCTCCCAGACGAAATGGGCGCGCGCCAGCTGCGAGATGGTGACCGCCTTGCCGCTGGCGGTCGGAACGCTGGTGCCATTGAGCAGCTCGATGCTGGAACGCTCGTCGACCGGCTGGCGCATCACGATGTCGATCAGCTTGTCGCCCTCGCGGAACTGGCCGATGGTGGTGCCGGACAGGATGGTATTGGCGGTGCGCATGACCGTCTGCGTCGTCACGCCCAGTGCGCGCAGCTTGTCCTGGTCGAGGTCCAGGCGCAGCACCTTGACCGACTCGTTCCAGTTGTCGTTCACGCCCAGCGTATTGGGATTGGCGCGCATGATCTCCTTGACCTTGTCGGCCACCTCGCGCACCTTGCCCACTTCCAGGCCGCTGACCCGGAACTGCACCGGGTAGGGAACGGGCGGGCCATTGGGCAGCAGGCGGACGCGGCCGCGCACTTCCGGGAAGTCGGTCTTGAACAGTTCGGTGATCTTCTGGCGCATCGCCTCGCGGCTCTTCAGGTCCTTGGGCACCACGACCAGTTGCGCGACGTTCGTCTGCGGGAAGATCTGGTCCAGCGGCAGGTAGAAGCGCGGGCTGCCGGTGCCGACGTAGCTGGTGTAGCTGCGTATGCTGTCCTGCTTGGCAAGGAAGGCCTCGAACTTCTTCACCTGGTTTTCGGTGGCGCCGAAGGATGCGCCTTCAGGCAGCCACATCTCTACCATCAGTTCCGGCCGCGACGAGTCGGGGAAGAACTGCTGCTCGATGAAACGGAAACCCAGCACGCCCAGCGCGAAGACCGCCAGCGTGATGGCGATGGTGGTCTTGCGCCATTCGACGCAGCGCGACACCAGGCGCCGGAAGCGGGTGTAGAACGGCGTGTCGAACAACTCGTGGTGGCCGTCGGCATGGGCCGCCGGCTTGACCTTGAGCAGCAGGTAGCCGATGTATGGCGTGAAGATCACGGCCGCCAGCCAGGAGATCAGCAGCGCCAGCGCATTGACCGAGAACATCGAGAAGGTGTATTCGCCGGCGGCCGACTTGGCCAGGCCGATCGGCAGGAAGCCGGCCGCGGTGATCAGCGTACCGGTCAGCATCGGGATCGCCGTGGAGGTATAGGCAAAGGTGGCGGCGTCGAAGCGCGACAGGCCCTCCTCCATTTTGCGCACCATCATCTCCACGGCGATGATGGCGTCATCCACCAAGAGGCCCAGCGCGATGATCAGCGCGCCGAGCGAGATCTTGTGCAGGTCGATGCCAAGGATGCGCATGAACAGGAAGGTCACGGCCAGCACCAGCGGTATGGTCAGCGCCACCACCAGGCCAGGGCGCACGTCCAGCCGCAGGGGCTTGGTATGCAGGCCCAGCGCGACGAAGCTGACCGCCAGCACGATCAGCACCGCCTCGATCAGGGTATGGACGAATTCATTGACCGAGGAGGCAACGGCTTCCGGCTGGTTGGTGACCTGCTGCAGCTCGATGCCCACCGGCAGCTTGGCGCGGATCTCGGCAGTGGCCTTCTGCAGGTTCTTGCCAAGCTCGATGATATTGCCGCCGCGCTCCATTGAAATGCCCAGACCGATCACCTCATGGCCGTTGAAGCGCATCTTGTCCTGCGGCGGCTCGCGGAAGCCGCGCCGCACGGTGGCGAAGTCGCCGAGGCGGAAGTTGCTGCCATTGGCGCGCAGCTGCAGGTTTTCCAGGTCGGCCACCGAATGGAGTGCGCCGCTGACCCTGACCTGCAGATTGTCGCTCGGCGTGACCAGCACGCCGGTGGATTCGACCGCGTTCTGCGCATTGATCTGGGCCACTACGGTCTCGAACGGCACGCCCAGCTGCGAGAAGCGCTTGTGGGAAAACTCGATATAGATCTTCTCTTCCTGCACGCCGTACTGCTCGACCTTGGACACCGACGGCACCTTCAGCAGCTGTTGGCGCACGAAGTCGGCGTAATCCTTGATTTCAGCATAGGTGAAGCCGTCGCCGGAGAGCGCGAAGATGGAGCCGAAGGTGTCGCCGAACTCGTCGTTGAAGAAAGGGCCGACCACGCCGCCGGGCAGCGTGCCGCGGATGTCGCCGATCTTCTTGCGCACCTGGTACCAGGCGTTCTGCACTTCGCGCGGCGGGGTCGATTCGCGCAGGTTCAGAATGATCAGGGTCTCGCCCGGCTTCGAGTAGCTGCTGATGCGGTCGATATAGGGCGTCTCCTGCAGCTTCTTTTCCAGCTTGTCGGTGACCTGGTCGGCCATCTGCAGCGAGGTGGCGCCGGGCCAGTAGGCACGCACGACCATGGCGCGGAAGGTGAATGGCGGATCCTCGTCCTGGCCCAGCCTGCTGTAGCTAAGCACGCCGCCCAGAAGCAGCACCACCATCAGGTAGCGGATCAGCGGTATGTGTTCGAGCGCCCAGCGCGAGAGGTTGAAGCCGCCCTTCATTTGGCGGTCCCAGTGCTGTTCTGGGCTACGGGTTCGGCATCGAGCACGGTGACTTTCTGGCCGGGCTTGAGCAGGTGCACGCCGGCGGTGACGACGACCTGGCCCGGATTGAGTCCGGAGGCAATCAGCATGTCATTGCCGGAGGCGCCGGCAAGCTGGACCGGCGCCAGCCGGACCGTGCCGTTTTCCACCAGCCAGACCGCGCTGGCGCCCTGGTTCTGCACCAATGCCGTCAGCGGCACCTTGAGCATCGGGTTTTCACCATCGGCGCTGAAGGTGACGTAGGCGGTCATACCCAGGCGCACATCCTCCGGCGCCTTGGGCAGGCTGATCTTGGCGGTATAGGTACGGGTGGCGGTATCGGCCACCGGCGACAGCTCGCGCAGCTTGCCGGGCAGCGCCTCATCGGGATTGGCCCAGGTGCGCACCGTCACATCGCTGACCTTGCGCAGCGCATCGACCTGGTCTTCCGGAATGCTGATGACCACTTCCTTCTCGCCCAGCTGCGCCAGCCGCACCACCGGCGTGCCGGCCGACACGACCTGCCCGGTCTCGGCATCGATGCCAGTCACCACGCCGTCGACATCGGCCACCAGGTTGCCGTAGCCGGTCTGGTTGCGCTGGGTGCGCAGCGCCGCCGCGGCCTGGTCGCGGGTGGCGCGGGCGGAGCGGTAGGCGGTTTCCTTCGCATCCAGCACCGCCTGGCTGACGAAATTCTTTTCCCGCAGGTCCTTGTAGCGCGCCAGTTCGGCCTTGGCCAATTCGAGATTGCTCTCGGCCGCGCCCAGCGCGGCATTGGCCTGCGACTGCGCCAGCTGCAAATCCTGCGGATCGAGCTGCATCAGCACCTGGCCGCGCTTGACCATGGCGCCCACGTCGACCTTGCGCGAGACGATCTTGCCGGCGACCCGGAAACCCAGCCGCGATTCGTAACGCGCCCGGATCTCGCCTGAAAACTGCGCCACCGTGCGGGTGCTGGCCGCCGCCATCTTCATCGCCCGCACCGGCCGCACTTCCTCCACCTTTTCCACCGGCTTGGAGCAGCCGGCCAAGGCCAGGCTCAACGCCAGGCCGGCCACGGCAAGATAGGCGCCGGCAGCGCGTCGTGGCGACGTGGTGCGCACATGGTTGAGGTTGGGCACGGTGGATTCCTTTACTATTCGGGGCAAAAAATGCTCCGGCTGCCTCAATGATGAGCGCCGCAGCCTGTCGGCCGGATGATTACTGACTGATGAGTTAGTAATTATAAGGCATTTGGATTTCAGGAAATCGATGTCAGTTGATCACTATGAAAACTTTCCGGTGGCTTCCGTTCTGCTGCCAGCACGGCTGCGCCCTCCGGTGGAGGCAATCTATGCATTTGCCCGGAGCGCTGACGATATCGCCGACGAAGGCGATGCCAGCGCTGACCAGCGGCTGGCATCGCTGCGGGACTATGCGACGCAATTAGACCGCATCGAAGCCGGGCAGTCTGTGGAATCGGCGCTGTTTGTCCGCCTGGCGCAAATGGTCGCTGCCCATGCATTGCCGCTGCAGCCGATGCGCGACCTGCTCTCCGCTTTTCGCCAGGATGTTGTGACCGTGCGCTATGCCACCTATGCGGATCTGCTCGACTACTGCCGGCGCTCCGCCAACCCGGTCGGCGCCCTGATGCTGCATCTGTATGGCGTGCATGATGCGCATAGTCTGCGGCAGTCGGATGCCGTCTGCAGCGCGCTCCAGTTGATCAACTTCTGGCAGGACGTGGCGATCGACTGGGACAAGGGCCGGATTTACCTGCCGCTGGAAGACCTGGCGCGTTTCGGCGTCGAGGAAGCGCAGATCGGCCGGCAGGAAAGCGACGACCGCTGGCGGGCACTGATGCGTTTCGAGGTCGACCGCGCACGTGCGCTGATGCTGTCGGGCGCACCGCTGGCGTGGCGGCTGCGCGGACGGATCGGCTGGGAACTGCGCCTGATCGTGCAGGGCGGGCTGCGCATCCTGGAGCGCATCGAGCAGGCCGACTACGATGTGTTCCGCCGCCGCCCCAGCCTGGGCCGGGCCGATTGGGCGCTGATGCTGGCGCGCGCCCTGGCGCGACGGCCGGGCTGAGCCGGGGTCGCCTTTGCCGTGATTGCGCTCCGGCAGCGCCGCCTTCCGGACCGCCTGCCTGTCTTAAAACCGGGTTCTCGGCTAGCATAGCGGCTTTGCCCGGTTCAGCCGCCCTTCATCCACTTCCCGATTCATGTCACCAGACGACTACTGCCAGCAAAAGGCCGCCCAGAGCGGCTCCAGTTTCTACTACAGCTTTCTGTTCCTGCCAGCGGAGCGGCGCCGTGCGATCACGGCGTTGTACGCATTCTGCCGGGAAGTCGATGACACGGTGGACGAAGCCACTGACGAATCGGTGGCGCGCGCCAAGCTGGCCTGGTGGAGGAAGGAAATCGGCGCCATGCTGTCCGGCGCGCCGACGCACCCGGTGACCAAGGCGCTGGAACCGCACCTGGTGCCCTATTCGCTCGACGGCAAACATCTGCTGGCCATCGTCGACGGCATGGAGATGGACCTGAACCAGACCCGCTACCTCGACTACCCGGCGCTCAAGCGCTATTGCTGGCATGTGGCCGGCGTGGTCGGCATCCTGTCGGCCAGCATCTTCGGCGCCACCCGGCCGCAAACCCTGGAATACGCGGAGCGCCTCGGCCTGGCCTTCCAGCTCACGAATATCATCCGCGATGTCGGGGAAGATGCGCGCAAGGGCCGTATCTACCTGCCGGTCAGCGAGCTGCAGCAGTTCCAGGTCACCGCCGCCGACATCCTCAATGCGCGCCACAGCGACAACTTCGAACAGCTGATGGCCTTCCAGACCGAGCGTGCGAAGAAAACCTATGAAGAGGCGTATGCGCTGCTGCCCGGGGAGGACAGGCGGGCGCAACGGCCGGGCCTGATCATGGCGTCGATCTACCGCACGCTGCTGACTGAAATCGAGGCGGACCGCTTCCATGTGCTGGAGCACAAGATTTCCCTGACGCCGATCCGCAAGCTGTGGCTGGCGTGGAAAACCTATGTGCGCGGCTGAGACTGAGTCTCGCCGCGCCGAACGGCCGGCATGACGGCGCCACGGGTCGCGGTCGTCGGCGGCGGCTGGGCCGGCTGCGCCGCCGCCGTTGCACTGGCGGCACGGGGCGCCAGCGTCACGCTGTATGAAGCGTCACGTACCCTGGGCGGCCGCGCACGGGTGATTTCCAGCCATGGCCGGGCCCTCGACAACGGCCAGCACATCCTGCTCGGCGCCTATGGCGAAACATTGCGGCTGCTGCGGCTGATCGGCGTCAAAGAGAAATCGGTGCTGCTGCGCCTGCCGCTGCAGATGTGTTACCCGGACGGCACGGGCATGACGTTCATCGCGCCGCGCCTGCCGGCGCCATGGCATGTCGGACTTGCCCTCCTCCGCGCGCGCGGCCTGCGTCATGCCGACCGCATGGCGCTGGCGCGCTTTTCCACCGCCGCCCGCTGGATGGGATGGCAACTCAACCAGGACTGCACGGTGGGAGAACTGCTGCAGCGCCACGACCAGACCGACACCCTGGTGCGGCTGATGTGGCGGCCGCTTTGCCTTGCGGCGCTGAACACGCCGCCCGAGCGGGCCTCCGCCAGGATTTTCCTGAATGTGCTGCGCGACAGCCTGGGCGCGCGGCGCAGCGCATCCGACATGCTATTGCCAAGGGTGGACCTGAGCGCCTTGTTTCCGCAGCATGCGGCGATGCACATCGAACGCCATGGCGGGCGGGTCTTGTACGGCGCCAGGGTTGAACGCCTTGAGCGTGGCGAGAGCGGCTGGCGTCTGGGAATGCAGTCACAGGATCAGGCACAAGCGCATGATGCAGTAGTGCTGGCCACCGCGCCTGCCCAGGCCGCCGCCCTGCTCGCCGGGCTGACGCAGGCCAGCGTCGTGCCGGCGTTCGACTGGGAAGCCATCACCACTGTCTACCTTCAATACGCCGCCAGCATCCGCCTGCCACGCATCTTCCTGGCATTGGAGGATGCGCCCGAGGCTGGCCACTGGGGCCAGTTCGTATTCGACCGCGGCCAGTTGAACGCCGCAGACGCCGGCCTGCTGGCGGTCGTGGTCAGCGTCTCCGGCGCCGCGCTGGAACAGGGCAACGAGGCGCTGGCAGCACAGGTTGCGGCGCAACTGGCCCAAGTGCTGCGCATGCCTGCGCTGGCGGCGCCGCAATGGAGCCGGGTGATTTCGGAAAAGCGGGCAACGTTTGCCTGCACGCCCGACCTGCAGCGTCCACCGAACGACATCGGGATCGATGGGCTGGCGCTGGCCGGCGACTACACGGCCAGCGACTATCCGGCCACGCTGGAATCGGCGGTGCGCAGCGGCACCGCAGCGGCGCGCCTGGTGCTGCAGGGCGTGGAAAACGGCCTTCAGGCCTGAATTCGGCCCTTCGCGCTTCCCTACGGTTTGCAGGCGGCGGCGCAGCCGACTGGCTTTTTACTGCAGATCTTTCTCGATAGTTGCGTTTCAGCTGTGTTCACGCACCCGCGCCAGCGCATCGTCGATCCGCTCGACCGGGATGATGGTCATGCCCTCGATCGGCTGCTTGGGCGCATTCGCCTTCGGAATCAGCGCCAGCGAAAACCCCAGCTTGGCGGCCTCGCGCAGCCTTTCCTGCCCTCGCGGCGCGGGACGGATCTCGCCTGCCAGCCCGACTTCGCCAAACACTACCAGCCCGCGCGGCAGCGGCTTGCTGCGCATCGACGACTGGATGGCCAGCAGCACCGCCAGGTCGGCGGCAGGCTCCGCGATCTTCACCCCGCCGACCGCGTTGATGAACACGTCCTGGTCGAATGCCGCCACGCCGGCATGCCGGTGCATCACGGCCAGCAGCATGGCCAGCCGGTTATGCTCCAGGCCGACCGAGAGCCTCCGCGCATTCGGCAGATGGGACGCATCGACCAGCGCCTGCACTTCCACCAGCAGCGGCCGGGTGCCCTCCTGCGTCACCATCACGCAGGAGCCCGGCACCTGGTTGTCATGCTGCGACAGGAACAGGGCCGAGGGATTTGACACGCCCTTCAGCCCCTTGTCGCCCATCGCGAACACGCCCAGCTCATTGACCGCGCCAAAGCGGTTCTTGATCGCCCTTACCAAGCGGAAGCTGGAATGGGTGTCGCCTTCGAAATACAGCACCGTGTCCACGATGTGCTCCAGCACCCGGGGCCCGGCCAGCGCGCCTTCCTTGGTGACATGGCCCACCATGATGATGGTCACGCCGGTCTGCTTGGCCACCCGGGTGAGCTGCGCGGCGCACTCCCGCACCTGCGCCACCGAGCCGGGCGCCGAGGTCAGCGCATCGGAATAGACGGTCTGGATCGAGTCGATCACCGCCACCTGCGGCTTTTGCTCGGCCAGGGTGGCAATGATCTTTTCCAGTTGAATCTCCGCCTGCAGCATCAGTTCGCGGGCATCGACGGCCAGGCGCTTGGCGCGCAATGCGATCTGCGCGCCGGATTCCTCGCCGCTCACATACAGCACCCGCTTGACCCGCGACAGGTTGGCGAGCGCCTGCAGCAGCAGGGTGGACTTGCCGATGCCGGGGTCGCCGCCGATCAGCACCACGCCGCCCGCCACCAGGCCGCCGCCCAGCACCCGGTCGAATTCCTCGATGCCGGTGCCGAAGCGCGGCACGTCGATCGCCTCGATGTCGGCCAGGCTCATCACCGGCGAGGCCTGGGTCAGGCCTTGCGGCTGGCTGGTGGTATAGCGGTTGTTGCCGGTCTCGATGGTGGTTTCGACCAGGGTGTTCCACTCGCCGCAGGCCGGACATTGCCCGGCCCACTTGCTGGTAATGCCGCCGCATGCGCTGCAGGTGTAATTGGTTTTCGCTTTTGCCATGTCTTGTCGTCAGTTGTCGCCGCGCACCGCGACAGCGACCCGCGGCGCCACCGCGCACATCAGTTCGTAGCCTATCGTTCCGGCAGCATCAGCTACCTCATCTATGGGCAATCCCTCGCCCCACAAGGTCACGGATGAACCGACCCGCGCCTGCGGCACATTGGTCAGATCGACGGTCAGCATGTCCATCGACACCCGGCCAGCCAGCGCGCAGCGCACACCGTCGACCAGGATAGGCGTGCCGCTGGGAGCGTGGCGCGGATAGCCGTCCGCATAGCCGCAAGCCACCACGCCGATCTGCATGGCCTGTTGGGCGACGTAGCGGCTGCCATAGCCCACTGCCTCGCCCCGCGCTATCTGCTGGATCGCGATGAGGCGACTGCACAGGGTCATGGCCGGCGTCAGGCCGAAGCTGGCGGCCGGCGCCGCGCCGGGCGTTCCGCCGTACAGCATGATGCCGGGCCGAACCCAATCCTCCGCCAGCTCGCCGTGCAGCAGGTTGGCGGCCGAGTTGCACAGCGACAGCGGCACATCCAGCCCTGACGCCGCCTCGCGCATGCGGCGCACCTGCTCGGCCAGCGGCAGGGCCTGGTTTTCCTCATCATCGGCATTGGCGAAATGGGTCACCAGGACGATATGCCCGACGGCGGGCAAGGCGCGCAGCCGGGCGTGCACGGAGGCAACCTGGTGCGGCCGGAAGCCCAGCCGGTTCATGCCGCTGTTGACTTTCAGGTGGATATTCACCGGCCCCTGCAGGGTCGCGGTTTCCAGCATGCGCAACTGGTCTTCACAGTGGACGACGGTGTCCAGTCCATGATCTGCCACGGCCTCCAGGTCGGCCGCATCGAAGAAGCCTTCCAGCAGCAGCACCGGTTTCCGCCAGCCACGCTGCCGCAGCAGGACGGCGGCATCCGGCTCCACCAGTGCCATGCCGTCGGCGTCGGCAAAGCCGCGCAGCGCGTTCATCAGGCCATGGCCATAGCCGTTGGCCTTCACTACCGCCCAGACCCTGGCCCTGCCGGCGTGGGCACGCGCGATGGCAAGGTTGCGTTGCATTGCAGCAATATCAATCGTGGCGAGAATGGGCCTGGGCATTTTCTGGCAAACCTTTTCAAGTAATGAAGAAGCAACTTTTCATTTTACTTGACCGTACTCCGCCAACCGACCGTAATTCGCTGGAGCACCAGAAGTTTCATGGTATAAAGCGACTCGGAGACAGACTACTTTCCCAGCGGACACTAACGGATGAATCGCGGTTTTTATACCATCATGGCAGCGCAGTTCTTTTCCTCGCTCGCCGACAATGCCTTATTGATCGCAGCGATTTCCCTGCTCGCCAGCACCAGCTCCCCGGCCTGGATGACGCCTCTGCTCAAGCTGTTCTTCGTGCTGTCCTATGTGCTGCTGGCAGCCTTCGTCGGCGCTTTCGCCGATGCGCTGCCCAAGGGACGGGTCATGTTCATCACCAACCTGATCAAGATCGTTGGCTGCGGAATGATGTTCTTGAGTGTCCACCCGCTGCTTGCCTATGCGATCGTCGGCTTTGGCGCAGCGGCCTATTCACCTGCCAAGTACGGCATCCTGACCGAACTGCTGCCCCCGGAAAAACTGGTGGCGGCCAATGGCTGGATCGAGGGCCTGACCGTGGCATCCATCATCCTCGGTACGGTGCTGGGCGGCACGCTGGTCAATCCCAAGATCGGCGCGGCGCTGATGGAAGTCGACGTGCCCTATCTCGACATGGGCATCGACACGCCGGTGGAAGGCGCGCTGCTGGTGATCGTGGTTTCCTACTTCGTCGCCGCCCTGTTCAACCTGCGCATTCCCGATACCGGCGCCCGCTACAGCCA
Organism: Noviherbaspirillum soli; assembly: GCF_015352955.1. GTDB lineage: Bacteria > Pseudomonadota > Gammaproteobacteria > Burkholderiales > Burkholderiaceae_D > Noviherbaspirillum_A > Noviherbaspirillum_A soli. The sequence goes on along the minus strand of NZ_JACYOX010000001.1, from coordinate 110,282 downwards.
CCAGGAGCGCAATCCCGTCAAGCTGATGGTGGACTTTGCCGGCTGCTTCAACCGGCTGTGGGCAGACAAGCTTGGCCAGATTTCGCTGGCGGTGACGACGCTGTTCTGGGGCGCCGGCGCCACGCTGCAGTTCATCGTGCTGAAATGGGCCGAGAAGTCCCTGCACATGCCGCTCGACCGCGCCGCCATCCTGCAAGGCGTGGTGGCGATCGGCGTGGCCCTTGGCGCGGTGGCCGCGGCCCGCTTCGTGCCGCTGAAAAAATCCCTGTCGGTGATGCCGCTCGGCGTGGCGATGGGGCTGGTGGTGATCCTGATGACGATGGTCACCAACGTCTGGGTGGCTTATCCGCTGCTGATCATCATCGGCGCGCTGTCCGGCTACTTCGTGGTGCCGATGAATGCGCTGCTGCAGCATCGCGGCCATGTGCTGATGAGTGCCGGCCATTCGATCGCGGTGCAGAACTTCAACGAGAACCTGTCGGTGCTGACCATGCTGGTGCTGTACGCGCTGATGGTGAAGCTGGACCTGAACGTGAATATCGTGATCGTGCTGTTCGGCCTGTTCGTCTCCAGCACGATGCTGATGGTCATGCGGCGCCATGCGGCCAACCAGCGCGAGCATGACTCGCTGGCGCTGATCGGCGAACACAAGCACTGAGGCAGCCGGCGGCTGGCCAAAGCCGCCTTATTCCACCGCTGCCTGCACCCGCTGTCCGGCGCGCTCGCGCCAGCCTTCCGGAACGATGAAGCCGCGCGAGATTTCCAGTCCGATCCCGTCTTCCATGCGCAGCAGGGCCACCAGCACCGGCATCGCCTCGTCGTCGGCAAAGCGCCTGGACAGTTCCTCACCGAGCCGACCGCGATCAATGGTATCGGCCGAAGGCAGCCGGGCCGGCGCCAGCCAGGACAGCCGCGGCAACACCGCATAGGCAGGCGCCTCGGGCATTGCATCGAGGCCGCACCAGAACCCCCGGCAATGCAGGCCGCAGACGCCGAGCGCGGGCGAGACCGGGTAGTCGCCGTCGGGATAGAACAGCCAGCCCTTGACCAGCGCCTGGGCGGCGCTGACAGGCTGCGGCAGCAGCGGCTGCGCGGCCGGATGGTCCGACAGGCTCAATTGCCGCTGAAATATCTTCTGCATCTTCGCGCCCAAGCTGTCGGCCAGGTTCGGGCCGACGAAATAGTCGGCGCGTTCCTCTCGCACTGCGCCGGCCGGCGGCGACTGCAGCAGATAGAACTTGGTGGCGAATTCCCAGTGCAGCAGCGCCTCGTCGCGCCAGACCAGGAAATCGAACTCGCCCAGCGTGCGCTTGTCAGCGTCGCGCACCTGCAGGTTGTGCCCGGCCAGCACGCCCAGGTGCTGCAGGTAGAAGGTCATCAGCTGTTCGGCATAGCGGCCCAGCCGGGCATGGGCATGCAGCGCGAGATGGGCGTGCAGCGCCTGCGGCGCCGAGTCAAGCGCCAGCAGCCACGGTCGTGCCGCATCGCCGGCATCGCTCGCCAGTTCGGCGATGCGCCCTGCCCATTGCGGCGCCGCGGGGTCGAGCAGCGAGGGCGCGTCGATCAGCCAGGCCAGCGCCCTGACATGCGGATCGGTCAGCTGCCCCCAGCGGCAATGAAACCGTTCCTGGCAGCTCTGCCCGCTGTCAGTGCTGGCCGGCATAGGCGCTCATCGCCAGGCACAGGTCAGCCCATGACTTGCCTTTCTCGGTCAGGCGGCGCAACAGGTAGGCCGGATGATAGGTGACCACCAGCGGCATGTCGCGGTAATGGAAAACCTGCCCGCGCAACTTGCCCACCGCGCTGTCGGGCGGCAGATCCAGCAGCGACACCGCGGCGGTCCTGCCGAGCGCCACCAGCACAACCGGCTGCACCAGTTCGATCTGGCGCTGCAGGTACGGCATGCAGGCGCCCGCCTCTTCCGGCGCGGGCGCGCGGTCGCGGCCGTTCTCATCGGTCGGACGACACTTGACCACGTTGGCGATATAGGCATTTTCGGTGCGCGAAAGACCCATGGCCAGCAGCATGTTGTCGAGCAGCTTGCCGGCCGGTCCGACGAAGGGGATGCCCTGCAGGTCCTCGTTGCGGCCGGGGCCTTCGCCGATGAACATCCATTTCGCCTTCCGGTCGCCCACCCCGAACACGGTGTTCGTGCGGGTCTCGCAGAGACGGCACTTGACGCAGCCGGCCACAGCCTGCTGCAACGCGTCCCAATCCATCCGGGCCACCTCGCTGGCCGGCGGCGCTGCCGGCGGGGCCTCCAGGTGGATCGCGGAGGGCGCCTGCCCGGCCGCGGCAGGGACCGATGGCGTTTCTTCCACCGGCGCCAGCAGGTCGGGCTGCTGCGCTGAAGACGCATCCGCCGCCTGGCGGCGCCTGCTCCATACCGGACCCAGGCCCATTTCGGCAATCAGCTGGTCACGTCGGCCTGAACGGGAATTCATAGCGGCATCCTCATGACGATCGCGTTTTCGCGGGTATTGTTGGGCGCCGGATAATAATTGCGCCGCACGCCGATCCGGCCGTAGCCATAGCGCTCATAGATGGCCAGCGCGCGCTGGTTGGACGGCCTGACTTCCAGCATGATGGAACGCATGCCGCGCTCCCTCGCGCAGTCGGTGGCATGCTCCAGCAGCGCCAGGCCGTGGCCGCGCCCGTGCACCGGCGGGTCCACGGTGATGTTGAGAAGATGTGCTTCGTCCAGCGCGGACATGATCAGGAAATAACCCACCATCCGGCCCGACGCATCCCGTCCCACGCGGCACAGATAGCCGCTGCGGATCGAATCGAGGAAATTGCCGCCGGTCCAGGGAAAGGGATAGGCCGCCTGCTCGATGCGCAGCACTTCCGGCACGTCTTCCACCCGCATGGCTGAGAAGCGCAGCGCGTTGCCGGCGGGCCGGGCGCTCATGCCGCCTTCCCCGCCATGCGCTCCGCGGTCGTCAGCGCCACCTTGTTGCGAAGATAAAGCGGCTGCGCGCTTGCCGCATCCATGGTTTCGCCGCGGAGGAAGCGCCGGGCCGCCAGCGTCGCCACCTGGGCGGCGTGCGGCATGATGCCGGGCTCGGCCCGTGCAATGAAGTTCGCTGCGGCGAAGGCCTCGGCATAGGCGGAAAGGCCGTTGCCGCAGGCCAGGACCGTTCCCTGCGGCGTGACCTCGGCCGGCTTGGCCAGCGCCGGCGCGGCCACGGTATGCCAGCCGTCCGCGCCATGCCGATATTGCGCCCAGTAGACCTCCGCCATCCGGGCATCGAGCACGCACAGCACATCGGTCGCGCCGGTGCGCTCGTGACAGGCCTGGGCCATCGCCTCCAGCGTGACGACGGGCACCACCGGCAGCCCGGCGCCGAATGCCAGCCCCTGCACGGCGCCGCAGGCGGTGCGCACGCCAGTGAAGGAGCCGGGGCCGGCGCCAAAGGCGATTGCGTCGCAGTCGGCCAGCGTGATGCCGGCTTCGGACAGCAGGGACTGCACCAGCGGCAGCAGGGTTTGCGAATGGGTCTGCACCGGCGCGGCTTCACGGCCAAGCAGACGTTCATTGACATACAGGGCGACGGAGGCAAGCTCGGTCGAGGTTTCCAGGGCAAGAATCGTAGGCATTCGGCTATTTTACCGTGGCCGATGCGATTGGGCGGAGCTCGGCCGGCCGGGCTACGCGTAGGCTAAAATAGCGGCCCATGAGCAGCCTGACCCTTCAGCATGACAATCGCAGCGAACTGCTGGACGCGCTTTCCGGCGACGTCTGGTTCGTCGCCTGCCTGTGCGCGGCATGGTGCGATGTATGCCGCCAGTACCGTCCCGCCTTCGAAGCGCTCGCCGAGCGCCATCCGGACAAGCGATTCGTCTGGATCGATATCGAGGATGAAGCCGATATCGTCGGCGACTTCGATGTGGAGAACTTTCCCACGCTGCTGATCCAGCGCGGCGACACCGTCGCCTTTTTCGGCACCGTCCTGCCCGACGCCGGCCAGGCGCATCGCCTGGTCCAGGCGCAGGCGGCCCTGTCGGAGCAAGAGCTGGCGGCGCAGGCGCAGTCCTCGGCCGAACGCCGGCAATGGCAGCTCGACTACAATCTGCGCGCCAGACTGGCCGACTTCATCAACAGTTGAGCGCAGCCGTCTGCTTCCGGCGGAAGACGACTTGACAACTGTATATGCATACAGTACCTTGGTGCGACTTTCGCTCATCGGGTCAGGATATGCGCATACTCTTTCTTGAATTCGACGGCGTGCTGCATCCGGCCAGCGCAACATCACGCCTCTCTCCCTTTTCGCCACTGAAAACCGGTGTCCAGCAGGCCTGGCTGTTCCGGTGGGCCTGGATACTGGATGAAATGCTGATGCGTCATCCGGATGTCGGCATCGTGGTGCATTCACACTGGAAAGGCATGGCGCCGCAGCCGCAGTTGGAGAGCCTGATCGGCCCGCTCGGCCGGCGCCTGATCGGCGTCACGCCGGGTCCGGAGCGCTGGCCAGGCATCGTTTCGATGGCCGAGGCCAACCGGCTGCGGAACTACCGCATCCTGGACGCCCGTCCCAGCGCCTTCCCCCCACGGCTGACCGAACTCATTGCCTGCGACCCCGAGGCCGGGCTGCGCGAATTCAGCGTGCTGCGGCAACTGCAGGCCTGGCTGCGCGCGCCGCAATACCATTGATCGTCGCAATGCCGTGACAGGCCTGCAAAGCCCGGCTCCCCAAAAGCCAGGCATAAAAAAAGGCTGCACCTTACGGGCAGCCTTTCTGGCATTCGTGCGCGCAGCCGGAGCAGCAGCGCAGTCACGGGCCTAGTTCAGGTAATCGCAATACTTCTGCACGCCATACACCGGATCGCCGAATTCCCAATTGCTGCAGGCAATCGCGCCGGTCGCCGACTTGTACGAGTAGATATTGTTGGCGCCATAACGGACCTGATGGGTGCCGCTGAAGCTGCAGGTGCCGTTCTCGGTTGCGCAACGGGTCCAGGTCTGGGTGCTTGGCGCCGTCGTGGTGGTCGTGGTGGTGGTCGGCGCTGTCGTGGTGGTCGTGCTGGTCGTGGTATCTGCGTAGCTGCAGGACTTCGCCACGCCATAGACCGGGTCGCCGAAAACGGCATTGCTGCAGCTGATCGAATCGGTTGCCGACTTGTAGGCATAGGTGCCGTTGGCGCCATAGCGAACCTGACGGGTGCCGCTGAACGAGCAGGTGCCGTTCTCGGCCGCACACGCGATCCAGTTGGTCACGGTCGACGTGGTCGATGGCGAAGTCGTGGTGGTGGTCGTTGGCGTGGTGGTTGTGGTGGTCGTCGCTGCCGCGGCTTCATAGGCGCCGATGTCGATGGCGCCGTTCACCGGGCGGGCCTCGCCGCCGGCGACATGCTTGTACTGCAGCGTTGGCGTCAGGGACAGGCCGGAGGCGCTGGTGCCCGGTGCGGAACCCGCATTGATTGCCGGCGAGCCGCTGGCCGGACGCAGGTCGTAGCCGGCGCGATCGACGAAGGCGGCTGACAGCGTGCGCAGGTTGGTGCGGTCCACGGTGTTGTACTGGGTGCTGGCGGTGCCGGTGCCGACGAACAGGTTGTTCTGCATCAGTACCGGGGTGGTGACGCCGCTGCCGACCATGATGAAGGTGCCGCGCGAGCTGTCTTCATTGAGGAAGGTATTGTTGACCACATACAGTTCCTGGCCGACATTGCTCGCGCCCTCCTCGCCAAAGGCCAGCAGGGAAGGATTGTTGTTCCATGCCGGCTGCTGGATCACGTTGCCGATGACATAGGCCTTGCCCGCATTCGGCAGATCGATTTCATAGCTGGGCGCATTGATCGAGCTGGAAAAGCGGCTATAGACGATGGTGTTGGTATTGGCGCGGGACTTCAGGTTGTGGCCAACTTTGGCATCGTGCGAATAGCTGTTGCGAAACACCAGGCTGTTCACATGCCCGATGTACAGGTTATGGGAATAGCCGTCGCCGTAGCCGTTGCTGGCGAATTCGGTGTTCTCGATGATGATGTTGGACACGCCGTCGTTGTTGGTCAGGATGCCATTCTCGTTATCGTGCAGGTAGCTGCCGCGCAGGGTCAGGTCGCGGCCATCCAGGCGCAGCGCGGCGCCGTTGCGGTCAGCCACCCTGGCGCCAAACATCTCGACGTTTTCAATCACGGTACCGGTGCCCTGCACGACCCAGATGCCCTTGCCCATCGAATTGGCGCCGTTGGCATTGATCTTCGGGCGGCCATTGACGCCGCGGATGGTCAGCCAGCTGCGGCCAATGCCGCAAACGTCGCCGTTATAGCTGCCTGCGGCATCGATTTCGATGGTATCGCCGTCGGAAGCCGCGGCGAAGGCCCGGCACGGCGTCGAAAAGGTTTTGCCCGGACCAACCTGAAGGGTTGCGGCCGAAGCCGAGGCGGACACAAACAGGGTCAGAACAGCCGCAGCGGACAGCGCGGAGCGTCGGCAAGGCAGCGAAAGAAGAGAGGAGGACATGAGTGTCTTTCTGAACGTTTAACAAAGATTTCCGCACATCAATACGGCGATATTGACATGAGGAAACGTCAGAAAGTTCATTCCAGATAGAAATTATTTCCTGTCTGTAGCAAAAATTACGCGCAAAATTTACCGATAAACAATTTTATTTTCCAAATTGCATGGAAATAAAGCAACAAATGAACAAAAAGGCATGCTTTCGCATGCCTTTCGTGAAATCAAGCCAGTTCAGACCCTGGGCGGAACCGGACCGGGGCTGGCAGGCGAGACTTGCCCGGCTTCCTGGCCGGCTGGCGCGGCCGCTTCCTGCTCTGCCAGCGAGCCCGGCGGCAGATCCGCCACCACCGGCGCGGCTGACGCATCGGCCGGCTTTTCCGGCACGGCGCCGACGATTTCATTGTGCCGCAGCGCCTCATTGATTTCGGCCGTCATGTCGCTCTTGACCTCCATCCAGGCGTCCAGCGCATCGGTCCAGACCCGCAGTTCGAATTCAAGCTGGTCGATGCCGCGCCGTACGAACAGCACTTCCGGCGGCGGCGCCTGCAGCACGCTCTTGTGGCGGCGCGCCACGCCCAGCACCAGTTCCCGCGCCCGGCTGACATCCGCATCCAGCTTCAGCAGCACCGATACCGAAATCTGCCTGCGGCCGCTCGACAGCGTCCAGTTGATCACCTTGTCTGAAATCAGCTTGCCATTGGGGATGATGACTTCCGCGCCGGAGGTGCTCAGCACGACGCTGGCCCGTATGCCGATGCGCTGCACCCGGCCGGTCTGGCCGTCGATCTCGATGGTGTCGCCCACCTTGATCGGTCGTTCGAACAGCACGATCAGGCCGGAAATGAAATTGTTGACGATATTCTGCAGGCCAAAACCGATGCCCACGCTGAACGCGCCGGCCAGGATGGTGAACTTGGTCATGTCCACGCCCATCGCTCCCAGCGCGATCACGAAGCCTGACAGCAGCACCAGGTAATGCACCACCCGGTTGATCGCATACGGCAGGCCGCGCTCCAGGTACAGGTTGGGAAACACTTCCTCTTCCAGGATAAAGCGGGCCAGGCGCGACAGCAGGAAGGTGCCCCAGATCGTGAGGATGAAGATCACCAGGCTGCCGACCGAGGTTTCCAGCGAGCCCAGCGGGAGCTTGGCTTCCCACAGCGCGTCGAGGTGGGTCAGCAAGGGCGGCAGCAGTCCCAGCGCGCGCAGCGTCAGGCCGAGCCACACGATGAAGGCCACCCATTTCAGGAATCGGTTGAAGCGGCTGGTCAACAGCGGCGTGTGACGCTGCACCATGCCGAGAAAGGACAGCGGCGGCACGCACAGCAAGGCATGCAGCAGGCCTTCGCCGACGCGGGTCAGCGCATGTGCAACCACGGCGCTGAAGGCGCTGAAGAATGCGGTGGCGGTCAGCAGGTCGGCCAGGCGCACGTAACCCGCCAGGTTGGCGGCCAGCGCCACCGAAAACACCAGCAGGCCCGGCCATGCGCCCCAGCGCACCGCGCGCCATGCCGCGGTCGCGGTCCAGGGCGGACCGTCCGGCTTGCGGCGGGAGCGGCGCAGGGTCAGCACCAGGGCCAGCAGGAAGAATACGATCTCCGCCAGCATGGCCCAGCGCCAGATCACCGGCAGCGGCGTCAGGACGCCGCGCAGCTTGTCGAGCACGTAGAAGCCGACCACGACATACAGCACCGGATAAAGATGCCGCTCGATCACCCGGCGGGAAAAGATCAGCGTCGGTATGGCGCTGAATACGCCGCCGGCGAGCCAGAACAGCCGCGGCGCGCGGGGATAGAACCAGGCTGCCAGCAACAGGCTCAGCAGCACCGCGCTGACGATCGGCATGTCGAAAATCTTGCCGGTACGCTTGAGATTGCGGTCGCTCTGGCTCAGCACCTGCACCTTGCTGCGTATCAGGTACAGCAGGCCGGCGAGCGCCAGGAATGCCAGCGCGTGAATGCCAAAATTGCGCAGATTGTTCCGGATATAGGTTGCCAGTGCGACGGTTTCTCCCATGCCGCTGGTACCGGCATCGGGCAGCTCGCGCGCATGCACGTCGAGAGGATTGCTGAGCCAGATCGGCGGGCTGTCGGCATAGAACAGGCGCGCCGCTGCCTGCTCGCTGGCCTCCGTCAGCGCCTGGGTCGCCTGCGCCGCCCGGGAACCCACTTCGGCGGACTGGCTTTGCAGGGCCAGCACCCGCGCCCGCCGCTCCAGCACGGTCTTCTTGGTTCTCGCAACTTCGGCTGCGATTTCGCGTACGCGCGCCATTACCGGCGCCGGCGCGGCGCCGGTAATGGCAGCCTCGCGGGTGGCGCTCCAGGTGGCGTCGAGCTTGTCCAGCTCCGCCAGGTCACGGTCGAGCTGGGAGGCGGCACGGGTCAGGTCACGGGTGATCGCCGAGGAGCGGTTCTCCAGATAGCGCCATTCCGCTTCCAGGCTGCGTATCGTCTCCAGCGGGGTGTTGCGGGTGAGCAGGCGCCGCATTTCCAGCGTGCGCACGGCCATGTCGCGTGCCAGCACCGGCAATTCCTCGCTGGCGCTATCGAGCTCATCCTGCATGCGGCTGCGGGCTTCAAAGCGCCGCACCAGCGCGCTCGCGGTTTCGGCTTCGACCGCGACGTCGGCCAGGGCGACCGGCGTCGGGGCTGGTGGCGCAGCCGGCGCGGCGGCTGGAGCGGCCGCGCCGGCCGGGGCCGGAGCTGGCGCGGCCTTGGCGCCCTGCGCGATGGCGGGCCGCATCCCCAGCATCAGGACGAGGCCAAGCAGCAGCGTTGCCAGCAGTCCGTAAATGATGGACGCACGACGATCGCGCGGCAGGATGGAATGCATTGCAAGGAAGAAAAATCGGTCTGGGGTCATCAAGGAAATTGCCTGACGTTATCAATCCGGCATTGTATCGACAGGCAGCAGTGTAGGGTTCCGAACGAATCAAGCATCGGCTTCCTGCCTTCGCGGCAGGTCGAGGCGCCTGGACGAACAGCGCGATAAACATCGGCCAGTGGCCAGTAACGCAGGCTTGACAATAGTTTAGAAGATTAAAAAGGTTAAAATCGCGCGTTCGGGTGCTTTCCCGCTTCCCTTTTATCCTTACCTAACCTGTTCCCGCCATGAAGTGGACCATCGTCGCCATCTACCTGCTGTCCATCCTGCACATCCATTTCCGCGGCAGGGTCAGGCTGCCCTTCTTCCGCCAGATCTTCGATCATTCGTCGTTTGTCTCCCCGCTCAACACCTTCATGCACATGTTTTCCGGGGTGCCTTCGACGCCGTATCTGCCGACCAGCCAGTTTCCCGACCTAAAGCCTCTGCAGGAAAACTGGGAGATGATCCGCGGCGAGGCGCTGAACCTGATCGCGATGCAGAAGATCCGGGCGGCGGAAAAGAATGACGACGCGGGTTTCAACTCCTTCTTCAAGACCGGCTGGAAGCGTTTCTATCTGAAGTGGTACGACGCCAGCCATCCTTCCGCGGAAGCCTTGTGCCCGAAGACGGTGGCCCTGCTGCGCCAGATACCCTCGGTCAAGGCGGCGATGTTTGCCGAACTGCCGCCCGGCGCCAAGCTCAACAGCCACCGCGACCCGTTTGCCGGCTCCCTGCGCTACCACCTGGGCCTGGTCACGCCAAATACCGACCGCTGCTTCATCGATGTCGACGGCCAGCGCTATAGCTGGCGCGATGGCGAGGCAGTGATTTTCGACGAGACCTTCCTGCACTGGGCGAAGAATTCCAGCGACGTCAACCGCATCATCCTGTTCTGCGACATCGAGCGGCCGATGCGCTACCGCTGGGCGCAGAAGATCAACAAATGGCTGGGACGCACGATCATGACCGCTGCAAGCTCGCCCAATGAGACAGGCGACCAGACCGGCGGGATCAACAAGGTATTCCGCGTGTTCTGGCACGCCGGCCGCTATCGCCGCCGCTTCAAGGCCTGGAACCGCACGGTGTACTACATCGTCCGGGCACTGCTAATCATTCTGGTCGCCGCCTGGATCATCTTCGGCTGAGCGGCGCGCCGCCGGTTCCTGCCTGAACATCCCGCAGGCGCGGCATGCAGCATTCTGCGTCATAAGCTGGCCATCCCGTGCAGCTAGCCAGCCCGCCCGTCCGGGCTGCCTCCTTTCCGTTTTGCTACGCCTCCCTTTGCTTCCATCCCACAGGCTGGCCAGCGCGGCGCCTCCACGCCGCGCCTGCGCCGAACCCAAAGCAATTCAGCGCTTCGCCATGCCCGATGCGCTGCCGCTACGGAAACATTGTTAAAACATTTGCAGCGCTGACCCATTCCGTGTGTAAATTTCTCCGACAACCTGTGTTTTACATATTGAAAGCCGAAGGAAACAATCAAAGTTGGATGGCTATTCCTGGCAGTTCCTTTCTTTAATTGGCATATTTCCTTGATATTCAATGCCTTACTGAAACAATGCCGGTTTACTTTACATTCGCCACAGATAAACCCGGAGGCAATTTGTAAACGACTGTTTTTTAAAGGAGTTCACGTTTGGCCCCTATCTTGCTTACTACGTGGGAAGACGACAAGTCGCCCTCGTAACAATTGATCGGAGAAAACATGAATCACCCAACAAAAAATATCCTGCTGGCCAGCGCACTGGCACTGAGCGCAGGCCTGGCTTCGGCGCAGTCTTTTCCTGATTTCCAGGTTACCGAAAGCGCGGTTGCGGGTGCATTGGCAAACACCTTCACCGCAGACAAGATCACCGGCAACTACGATGAAGTCATCACGTTTTCGGGTAACACCTTCCAGGTTTCCCTGCTGTGGAATGCGGGCCAGTTCGTCGCCAGCAATGGCAGCACCCCTGTCGCCTCGCAACTCGGTGGCGTGAGCCCGAACCAGTACGGCATGTATGCATTGTTCCAGGGTAATGGCACCGTGCAGGCCGGCACCGGCAGCGGCGCGACCTTCAATTTTGCGCCTGGCGGTTCGCTGCGCATCTTCCTCGATCCGAATGCAGACAGCCGCTTCGGCGAGCCCGGTAGCGGCACCAGCGCCTTCAGCGTGGCCAACGGCGGCGACGACTACCTGATCGCTACCGGCATGCCCAGCTCCGGCCAGGGTACGCTGGATCCGACGCTGTCGACCTGCGGCGCCACCAATGGCATCAATTGCGGCAGCTTCGGCGCATCGTCCTCGCTGAACCTGACCACGGCCGGCAGCCAGTACTTCACCAGCCCGAATCCGTTCTACAACATCACTTTCCAGTCGGGCCAGCTCAACAATTTCTCGCCCACCGGCACACAGCGCATCAATGGATCGCTGGACGTGATCTTCGGCGGCGGTGGCAATCAGGTTCCGGAACCGGCCACGGTGGCACTGCTCGGCCTGGGCTTCCTCGGCTTCGGCCTGGCGCGTCGCAAGGCCCGCAAGGCCTGATTCACCCGCTTTCTGCTGGATTAAAAAAATGCCTGCTTTTCAAGCAGGCATTTTTTATTGACGCATCGTCGCCAGGCGGCGGACGCTGAACGTCAAACGTCACGCAAATCGGCAACCGGCTGCTGGCCGAAATCGGCACTCAGCAGAAAGCGCAGCAGCTTGCGGGCGCAGTCGGCTGGCGTATCCAGCTGGCCCTGCTGCTTCAGTGCCTCGAAACGCTCGCGCAGCGGAAAACTGGCCGGGTCGGCGGCCCTGATCTGCGCCTGCATGTCGGTATCGATCACGCCTGGCGCCAGGCTGCAGATTCGCAGCCCCGGCGCATTGTCCAGTGCGGCGGCGCGGGCATGGTGGTCCAGAGCCGCCTTTCCGGCGCAGTAAACCGCCCAGCCCGGATAGGCATTGCGCCCCGCGCCGCTCGACACATGCAATATCCGCCGCTGCGCGGCCGGCACCGCGGCGACCGCCGCTGCCAGCATCAGCGGCGCCGCCACATTGAGCGAAATGGCGCGCGCCACCTGTTCCGGCGCCTGCGTGGCGAGCGGTCCGACCGGCTGCAGCATGCCGGCATTGTTGATCAGCAAAACCGTCCCCGCCCCTGCCAGGAACGTCGCCATCTGGTCACCGGCCAGCCATTTGGCCAGTGCCGCCGTGTCGGACAAGTCAAGCTCCACCTGCTCAAGTCCCTCGCCTGCCGCTGCGCTGTTGCGGGCCAGCGCCAGCGTCGGGATGCCGCGCGCCGCCAGCTCGGCCGCAATCGCCGCCCCGAGGCCACGGCTATGTCCAGTCAATACGGCCTTTACCTTATCCATCAGCTTCCTTTCCAGGGTTATAGGCAATGACGATCAGGCATCCAGCGCCTGGCGCGCCATGTCGAGAACGCCGTCCCAGGACTTGCAGGCGGCAATGAACAGGTTGTTATGGCAGAACACCGCATCCGGCACACCGGTCGCGGCCGCCAGTTGCTCGCCCTGCAGGCCGGCCCAGTGCTGGGGAAGATCCTTGCGCGCATCGAAGCTCTCGGCAGCGCTGGGCACGGTATGCAACATGTAGCGCTGTTCCGCAACGCTATGGCTGATAACGAACAGGATCTGCGGCATTTCATTGCGCACGATGGACGCCCAAGGCAGCGCGCTGTTTTCAAGGAACAGCAGCCGCCCGTCATCCAGCCGCTGCGACTGGCGCACCTGCTGCACCGCCTGAAGCGCGCCCACCCGGTACAGGACGCCATTGCGGAGGATATCGGTCGCAATCTCCATCGCCCGGCGAAAGCGCGTCAGTCTCAGGGCGTCCGCCGCCTCGGCACTGCCGGCCGCCTGTTCATCCAGCCAGCTCGGATTGAAGCCCGAGATGATGGCCGACAATCCATAGCTGCCCGGCGCGCTTCTGGCAGCGCCGGTGTCGGACATATCGAGGTATTGCACCAGATCCGCATCGATCGCATGGGCGATTTCCGTCGCCTGTGTCGGGCTCGGCGCGTGGCCTGCCTGCTCGGCCACGAGCGAAACGCAACGCGGGCCGTATTCCTTCCACACCAGTCCGGCGCTCGCATACACCACGCCGGAAGCGCGCGCCCCTTGAAAACCCTTCTGGTGATGATCGAAACGGCCCTTCTCCGGATCCCAGACACCGCCGACATCGACGGCGAAATCGGCGCGGGCAATGGCTGCCGGGTCACGGGTGCGAACCAGTTCGCTGTTCGGGAATATCAGGTTGAGCACGGCTGCAGCCCAGACATCGTCTGCATGGAATTTTCCGGAGTGTGTTGCGATGATCATCGATTAAGCCAGGTGAGAGGGGAGAAACATTTTTCGAAGCGGCACATTTTACCGGTTGCACGCCAGAACAGGGCGACGCGGCGCAATACGAGCCCCGGAGGCGGCCTTACAATGGACGGATTACCGCCTTGCGGATAGGGAGATGCTCATGAAAACCGTTATCGTGCTGATGATTCTTGCAACCGTCGCCGGCTGCTCCTCGACGCGAGGCAGACCTTATCAGCCCAGCGACACGACGGCGGCCAGCGGCGCTGCCTCCTCTTACGAGGGGCCGACCCAGCGCAGCACGAAGCGCATGTTCAATCCGGACGGCAGCCTCGGCCCCTATTTTGGTACCTGAGTGCGTCTTGCCCCGGCCTCCTTGCTCCAACCGGATTTAATACCAATCCCAACCCATAGCCAGACGAAAAAATCCATTGGTTTCATCCGGGATGTTATGGGTTGGGATTGATATAACCCCCTGTTAAAATATTAACAATGGGAAAAAGGAAATTGCAGCGTGCCGTGGCAGCCTGGCTGGCCATGTTCGCGGTGGTCATCGCATCGGTGGCGCCGACAATTTCCCATGCCCTCGCACAATCGGCCCAACTTTCCCATGCGCAGATTCAGATTGCCGATGAAGGCGCGCCGGAAGACCTTTGCAGCACCGACGCCGACGCCGACGCAGACCATGCGCATGCCGGCGGGCATGGGCCAGCCCCCTCCCCTGCGCTCCATCTGGAACACTGTCCGTTCTGCCATCTGCATGCCGACGCATTGCAGGTGCCCGTCGTAGCCTTACCCATTCTTCCCATCGCAACCAGGCCCTCACGGCCATTGCTGTTCTTCCTGGCGCCCTCGCTGCTGCATGCCTGGCGCAGCGCCCAACCCCGGGCACCGCCGGCAGTTTGCTGACCTGACCTTGTGTCGCGCCGGGCACGCCATGCGTTGTCCGGACAAGCTCGTGCTGGCCGAAGGCTACCATTGCGCGGCCAGTGCTTCCTGCACGCCGCCCGCCTTCCGGGCGGCTTCAGCAGCAACGGAAGAATTGGAATCCACCATGAAACACATCACCTTGCGGCCGGCGGCCGCGGCGCTCGCCTGCCTGGGCGCCTTGCATGCCCAGGCCAGCGACCAGACCCTGCCTGCAATCACGATAGAGTCACAGGCCGTGCCAGTGCCGCGCGCCCAGCCCGGACACACCATGGAAAGCGCGACGGCGCAGCAGGCGGCGGAGACCGTCAATGCCATCAATACCGAAGACCTGCTGAAATACCAGCCCAGCATCCTGCTGCGCAAGCGCTATATCGGCGACACCCAGGCGCCGATGGCAACCCGGACCACCGGCACCAATGCCAGCGCCCGCAGCCTGATCTATGTCGACGGCATTCTTCTCTCGGCCCTGATCAACAACAATAACCAGAACGGCTCGCCGCAGTGGTTCATGGTGGCGCCGGGCGAGGTCGAACGCATCGATACCCTGTATGGTCCCTACTCGGCTGCCTATCCGGGCAATTCCTTCGGCGCGGTGACCGAGATCAGCACCAGGCAGCCGGCCGGCTTCGAAGCCGCGGCCGGCCTGACGCTGTCGAGCCAGAATTTCGGTCTTTACGGGCTGAGCGACCGTTACCCCGCGACCCAGGCCAGCGTCAGCCTGGGCGACCGCAGCGGCGACTGGTCGTGGCGCCTGGCCTTCAATCATCTCAGCAGCTTCAGCCAGCCGGTAACCTACCTGACCAGCGCGCAGTCGGCGCAGGCCGCGGGCGCGGCGGCGCCGATCCAGGGCGCCATCGCCGACCGCAACCGCAGCGGCGCGCCGGTTCAGATCGTCGGCGCCGGCAACCTGACCCACACCGTGCAGGACAGCGCAACGCTCAGGCTGGGCTACGACCTTCCCGCCGGCATGCGCGCGGCCTATACCCTGGGCTACTGGCAAAACAGTGCGCAAGCCGGCGCATTGTCATTCCTGCGCGATGCCGGCGGCCAGCCTTACTACGGCGCGGCATCCGGGACGGTGGCCCTGAACGGCAACGGCTACAGCGCGGCCGGCCTGCGCAGCCTGTTTTCCGCCAACACGACCGAGCAGGCGCACTGGATGCACGGCCTGTCGCTGCGCTCCGCCCGCGACCAGGCTTTCACCTGGGAAGCGCAGGCCAGCAACTTCAGCTATGGCAGGGACCTGGTCCGCACCTCGACCGGGGCTTATGGACGCAGCGATGCCGCGGGCCGCATCACCGACGCCGCCGGCACCGGCTGGAGCACGCTGGATCTTTCCGGCGGATGGCGTCAGGCCGACGGCGCGCGCCATCGCCTGGCCGTGGGCGCGCATCTCGACCGCTATCGGCTGGAAAGCCCGAGCTACGCCACCGCGCAATGGGAGAACGGCGCCGCCGGCGCGCTCACCGGCGATGCCAGGGGCAGCACCCGCACCGAGGCGCTGTGGGCGCAGGATGTCTGGCAGGTCGCACCGGCGCTGACGGCTTCAGTGGGCGGCCGTTACGAGCGCTGGCATGCCTACGACGGCTTCAACCTGTCCAGCAACGCCAGCGGCGCGCTGTTTCCGATCGACCAGCCCGAACTGCGCCGCTCCGGCTTCTCGCCCAAGTTCTCGCTGGCGTGGCAAGCCGCGCCGCTGTGGTCGGCGACGGCTTCGCTGGCCAGGGCGCTGCGCTTTCCAACGGTCGGCGAGTTGTACCAGAGCGTGCAGACCGGCGCCACCTTCATCCAGGCCAATCCCTTTCTCAAGCCCGAGGACGTCCGCTCGGCGGAGCTGGCGCTGGAACGCGGCGATGCCGACGGCAGGCTGCGCCTGTCGCTGTTCGGGGAACTGGTCGACGATGCACTGGTTGCGCAGACCTCCGCCATCGCCGGCATTGCAACGCCGCTGTCCTTCGTGCAGAACCTGGACCGCACCCGGCAGCGCGGCATTGAACTGGTGGCCGAGCGGCGCAATGTCTGGGCACGCGGCCTCGACCTGTCGGCCAGCATGACCTATGTGGATGCCACGATCGTGGCCAACAGCAGCTATGCGCCGACCGCCGCCGGCGCCACCTCGGTCGGGAAACGCACGCCGTATGTACCGGCATGGCGCGCCACCGCGGTAGCGACCTGGCGGCCCGACGAGCAATGGAGCCACACACTGGCCGCGCGCTACAGCAGCAGGGTCTATGCGACAGTGGACAACAGTGACATCAACCCCGGCACTTACCAGGGCTTCCAGGGTTACCTGGTGGTCGATGCTCGGGTGCAGTACAAGCATGGCAGGCACTGGACGGTTGCCGCCGGCATCGACAACATCAACAACCGCAAGTACTTCCTGTTCCATCCCTTCCCGCAGCGTACCGTGTTCGCCGAACTCAGGTACCGCTATTGAGGCGCCCGTGACATGACGATGGTCGCCGGCCTGACCGTTATCGACCGGCGATCAGCTTCAGTCCGAGCCCGATGAAGATCACGCCGGCGATGCGATCGAGCCAGAGCGGCGCGCCCGGCCGCCGTTGCAGCCACTGCCCTATGCTGCCGGAGAAATAGCCCAGCGCCCCGAACAGCACGGCAGCCTGCAGCGTGAATGTCAGGCCCAGCTGAACCGTCTGCAGCGCCACATGGCCGTTGTCTGCAATCACGAACTGGGGCAGGAAGGAAAGGAAGAACAGCACGACCTTGGGATTGATCGCATTGGCAAACAGGCCCTTGGCGAACAGCGCGCGCAAGGGCAGTTGCGGTCCGGCCACCGTTCCCACCTTGGCGCCGCCGCGGCTGCGCAGCGCCTGCACGCCCAGCCACAGCAGGTACAGGCCGCCCGCCACCTTCAATGCGCCGAATGCCATCGGCGACGCCGCGATCAGCCCGCTGATGCCAACCGCGGCAAGCAGCGTATGGCTCAGGCATCCGAGCGCGCAGCCCAGCCCGAACACCATGCCCTGCCTGCGCCCGCGCGAGACGCCGAAGCCCAGCACCATCAGGTTGTCCGGACCGGGCGACGCGGTGATCAGGATGGCCGCGGCAAGGAAGGCGAAGAACTGTTCGGGCGTGAGCATGGAAGATGGGCGGCGATGAATCGGAGCAGCATGATACCGCGCCGCTGCAGGATCGCGATGGCCATGGATTGCCGTCAGCCATCGGGCGCCGTTGCCGGAAGGCTTGCGACAGGCCGTGAGCCCGGCGCTTCGGCAGGTCGGGCTCGCAGGCTCAAAGCACCTTGCCGGGGTTCATCAGCTGATGCGGATCGAGCGCCTTCTTTATCGCCATCATCAGTCCCAGTTCAACGTCCGACTTGTAGCGCCGTATCTCGTCGCGCTTGAGCATGCCCAGTCCATGTTCGGCGGAGATCGAGCCGCCGAACCGCACGGCGCTGTCATGCACGATCCTATTGATCGCCTCCTGATGCAGGATGAACGTTTCATCCGCCATCGTTTCCGGCGCCGACACGTTGTAGTGAAGGTTGCCATCGCCAAGATGCCCGAAGGTCACCATCCGGCATCCGGGAAAGGCCCGCTGCAGCAGCGTGTCGGTCTGCCCGATAAACTCTGCGATCGACGAAATCGGCACCGAGACATCATGCTTGACATGCTTGCCCTCGGCGGCCTGGGCCAGCGTGATGTGTTCCCTGAGGCTCCACAACGCTCTGGACTGCGCAATGGATGAGGCGACAACCGCATCGCACACCACCGCGCCTTCCATCGCCTCCTCAACGACTGCTTCCAGCATGGCCGTGGCATGCGCCTCCGATTCGCTGTCGGAAATCTCCAGCAGCACATACTGGGCATGGGCGTCCTGGAATCCGGTCCGCATCTGCGGAAAATGCCTGGCCACCAGCGCAACGCTGAATGCCGACATCAGTTCGAATCCGGTCAGGCCGGAAGCGCAGGTGGCCTGCGCCATCGCCAGCAGGCGCTGCGCATCCTCCGGCGTGTTCAGCCCTACCAGTGCCGTCACCTGCGCCCTGGGCTGCGGGAACAGTTTCAGCACGGCGGCGGTGATGATGCCCAGCGTGCCTTCGGCGCCGATGAAGAGGTTGCGCAGGTCGTAGCCGGTATTGTCCTTGCGCAGTCCCCGAAGGCCGTCCCAGACCTTCCCGTCCGCCGTCACCACTTCCAGTCCTAGGCACAGGTCGCGCATGCTGCCATAGCGCAGAACGGCCGTGCCGCCAGCGTTGGTCGCCAGGTTGCCGCCGATGGTGCAGCTGCCTTCGGCCGCCAGCGACAGCGGAAACAGCCGGTCCGCCTTGCTGGCCGCGTTCTGCACCTCTTCCAGTATGCTGCCGGCCTCCACCGTGATGGTGTTGTTGACGAGATCGATGGCACGGATGCGGTTCATGCGCTTCAGGGACAGCACGACCGCGTTTCCCGCACCGTCGGGTACGCTGCCCAGGACCAGGCCGGTATTGCCGCCCTGCGGCACCAGCGGCACCTTCGCTTCGGCGCACAGGGCAACGATGGCCGCGACCTGCAGGGTATCGGCCGGGCGCAGCACGGCGGCGGCATTGCCGGTGAACCGGCCGCGCCAGTCGGTGAGATACGGCGCCATGTCTTCCGGCGCGGTCAGCACATGCATGGGGCCGAGGACCTCGCAACAGGCATGCAGGAATTCAGGACTGGTCATCAGGCTTTACTCCTCACTGGATTATTTCTCGCCCCAGGGCATGTCTTTCCACAATTTCTGGAATTGCTCGTCGCTTTCCTTCAGTTCGGCTTCATAGCGGTCCGGCGCCAGATAGCGCACCGGCGCGAAGGCCTGCGTTGCCTTCTTCTGGAACTCCGGATTGGCGATGGCCTTCTCGGTAGCGGCCACGAGGCGGATGCGTATGTCGGCCGGCAGCCCTTTGGGTGCAGCCAGGCCGCGCAGCGACACCAGGTTGATGTCGTAGCCCTGCTCCTTGAAGGTCGGCACATCCGGCGCCAGGGGATTGCGTGCGGCGCTCATCACGCCAAGATGGCGCAACGGCGTGCCGGCCTTGGCAAACTGCTGGGCCTCGCCGATATTGACCGCGGCCACATCGATCTGCTGGCCCTGCGCCGCGGTACGCACTTCCGATGCGCCCTTGTACGGCACATGGATCATCTGCACATTCGCAATCTTCTGGAACAGCAGCATCGCCAGATGGTCGTCCGAGCCGGTGCCGGTGGTTCCGACGCTGATCTTTCCCGGCGCGGCCTTCGCCTGCCGTGCCAGTTCCTGCAGGGACTTGATCGGACTGTCTGCATGCACCGAGAAGTTGCCGGGGTCGTCCACGATATTGCCGAGCAGGTCGAAGCTGCGCCAGGTAAAGGTCGTCTTGCGCTCGATCGGTATCGTCAGAACGTTCGGCGTGTTGATCAGGCCGATCGTATAGCCGTCCGGCGCGGAGCGCGCCAGTTCGCTGAACCCGATCGCGCCGCCCGCACCCGGCTTGTTGGAGACGACGATTCTGGCATTGTTGCCAAGCTCCTTTTCGATGAAGGGCGTGAGCAGGCGCACCACCATGTCCGACCCGCCGCCCGCCGCATAAGCGACGATCAGGTTGATCGGTTTGGTTGGGTACGCGCTTGTGTCAGTCGCCGCGCCGACGCCGGGCGCCAGCATCGCCGCAATGGCCACCAGTGGCGCCAGCATGGCGGGCAGGGAATTGCGCTTGCGGGCGCACAGTTGTCTGGACATGGTTTGTCTCCTTCTCCATTGGGATGGATGGTTTTGATGAAAGCCGGGCAATCAGCCGGGATGCCGGATGTGGGTAAGCCGACGCATGTGCTGGCCCGTGAGCACATGCGCCATGATCTCGCTACAGCAGCGCTTGCCTGAAGCGCTCCGAATACACAGGCCAGACTTCCGGATTGACGAGCCGCGGCGGCCTGCCGCCGCCTGCCAGCAAGGCGATCTGCTCCGCGGCGACTTTGGCGATGTTGTAGCGCGCCTCATGCGACACACCGGCGGTGTGGTGAGTGGCGACCACATTGCCCATCGCAAGCAATGGATGGTCGGCAGGCGGCGGCTCGACGCTCCATACGTCCAGCCCGGCGCCCCGCAAGTGTCCTGCCTGCAGCGCTTGCGCCAGCGCGGCTTCATCATGGATGCCGCCGCGCGCCGTGGTAATGAACAGGGCGCCCTGCTTCATCGCCTGAAAGGCAG
This sequence comes from Noviherbaspirillum soli, assembly GCF_015352955.1. Classification (GTDB taxonomy): domain Bacteria; phylum Pseudomonadota; class Gammaproteobacteria; order Burkholderiales; family Burkholderiaceae_D; genus Noviherbaspirillum_A; species Noviherbaspirillum_A soli. The sequence continues at coordinate 89,575 of NZ_JACYOX010000001.1, read as the reverse complement.
CGGCATCGAACATGCCCAGCGTCTCCTTGTTGCGCGGACAGTGCAGCGAGACGATATCGCAGCGGGCCAGCAGTTCATTCATGGCAACCGGCGTCGCGCCCCGCTCCTCGATCTCCTGCGCACCAAGATAAGGATCTGTGGCAAGCACTGTCATGTTGAATGCACGTGCCAGGCTGGCCATGCGCGTGCCGATATGCCCCATGCCCACCAGGCCGAGCACCCTGCCGCTGATGTCGTGGCCCATCACCTCTTCGCGGCTGAATCGCTCGCCGCGGCGCAGCCGCCGGTCCTGTTCGCACAGCCGCCTGGAGACGGCGATCATCAGGCCGAAGGCTTGCTCCGCCACCGACATCGCATTGCCGCCGGCCTGGTTCACCACGGCCACGCCGGCCTTCGTGCATGCCTTGACATCGATGGTGTCGTATCCCGCGCCCGACGAGGAAACGCAGAGCAGGCTTGGGCAGCGCAGCAGCAATTCATCAGTCACATGCCACTGCGCTGGCAAGTCGTCGCGTGACGCCATCAGGTGATACACCTGCGCCTGCGCCAGCTTGCTCCAGGCTTCCTCATCGGCGCCGCTGATGGAAAATACGTCGAGATCGACGCCGGGATGGCTGCCGAGCAGTTCATCGAAAACCGGATTGGTCCAGGTGCCCGAGCGCACCACCTTGAGTTTGACTGTCATTACGCTGCCCTTTCGTCAGTAGCGATGTCTTCGATGGGAACGGCCTGCCGGTCGAGTGCGACGAGGCGATCCATCGTCATTTCATTGATGCCGCAGATTCCCAGCATGGCCATGTTGCGTGAAACTTCTTCCTTCAGCAGCGCGATGCCGTGGGCGACGCCTGCCTTGCCTGCCACCGCGGCCGCATGGGCGAAAGGCCTGCCGACGAAGGCCATGCGAGCGCCCAGCGCAAGCGCCTTCAGCACATCCGAGCCGCTGCGCACGCCGCTATCGATCATCACCGGCGTCGTCCCTGCCGCCTCGACGATCTGCTGCAATACAAGCAGCGGGGCGACGCTGCCGTCCAGCTGGCGGCCGCCGTGGTTCGACACGATGATGCCGTCCACACCGATGCGGCAGGCCGTTGCCGCGTCCTCGCTGCGAAGCACGCCCTTGATCACCAGCGGCCCCTGCCACAGGCTGCGGATCAGCTTCAGGTGCTCCCAGGTGAAGTGCCCGCGGTCCGAGAAATCCCTGACGACATTGGCAGACAGGATGGGCGCGCCGCGCGTGGCATAGTTGTTCTCGAAGTGCGGCATGCCGTGCCGGAGCAGCGTGCGGGCAAACGTGCCGAGGAGCCAGGACGGTCGCGACAATCCATCCCATGCAAGACGCAAGCTCGGGCGCAACGGCGTTGAAAACCCGGTGCGGACATTGTTCTCCCGGTTGGCCTGTGCCGGCGTGTCGACCGTGATCACCAGGGTCGTGAATCCGGCAAGCGCAACGCGGTCAATCAGCGCCCTGACCTGCTCGACCTGGCCCGGAAGATAGGCCTGGAACCATGCGCCTTTCGACACCTGTGCCACTTCCTCCAGCGGAATCAGCGACGAGCCGCTCATGATCATCGGCACCCGTGCTTCCTCGGCCGCCTGTGCAAGCACGATATCGCCGCGGTAGGAAGTCAGCGCGCTCAGTCCCATCGGCGCTATACCAATTGGCGAAGCATAGGTTTCGCCAAACAGGGTCACGGCCTGGGAGCGGCTGGACACATCCACCATCACCCTGGGCAGAAAGGCATAGCGGCCAAAGCTTTGCGCATTCCACCGTAGCGACGCATTGGTCTCAGCAGCGCCAGCGATATAGCCAAACAGCGGTCTCGGCAGGTGCTGTCTGGCGGCGGCCTCGAAGTCGTCCAGACAGAGCACCGACCGCAAGCGGCGCGCCGCCATCCTTGTCTCTTTCATGGCGTTCCCATGCCGGCGAGGCCGGCAGTCCTGGTTAGGCAAGCAGTGGATGGCCTGTTGGCATCAACGGCCCAGTTCGCAGCCTTTCGCGGCCAGCGTCGCATCCACCCAGCCGCGGCCCCATGTGCCGTTCTCGATGTCGATCAGCGTTTGCTGCTCGTCCCGCGACTTCGCGCTCGCCTTTTCCAGCACGCTGCCCGCATCCCGCGGATTGATTACGACTACCCCGTCCGCATCGCCTACGATGATGTCGCCGGGATGCACGACAACGCCGCCGCAGACCACCGGAAAATTGATCTCGCCAGGGCCTTCCTTGTAAGGCCCGGCCGGCGTCACGCCCGCTGCATAGACCGGAATGCTGACGGTCCTGAGGCAGTTCACATCGCGGATCGCCCCATCGACGATGATGCCGCCCAGCCCGCGCTTGATGGCCCACAGCACCATCAGTTCGCCGATCAGCGCGTTGGACATGTCGCCCTGGCCGTCAACCACGATGACATCGCCCGGCGCCGCCAGGTCGAGCGCCTTGTGCAGCAGCAGGTTGTCGCCGGGCCTGACCTTGACGGTGAAGGCCGGTCCGGCCAGCGGATTGTCGTTGTACGGCCTGATCGCCGGATGCATGCAGAAGGTGCGGTTGATGCTGTCGCCGATGTTGGCAACCGGGAGACGCCTGAAGGCATCGATGACGGCTGGGTCGGGACGAACGATCGATTCGTTAATGCGCATGCCCACGTTTGGCATTTCAGTCTCCTTGAATGGTTTTATTTGCCGTGGACAGATCATAGGTTTGCAAAAGTCATCTGTCTAATATATGTTTTAAAGCTTACCTATACTTTAAAAAGATACGACGATGGAGTTACGCCACCTGCGGTATTTCGTTGCGGTCGCCGAGGAACTTTCCTTTACGCGCGCCGCGGACCGCCTGCACATCGGACAGCCGCCGCTGAGCCAGCAGGTGCAGGCGCTGGAAGAGGAAATTGGCGCCGTGCTTTTCGACCGCTCGCGCCGAACGATACGGCTGACCGAAGCCGGCCGGATTTTCCTGGAGGACGCTTGTCGGGTATTGGCGCTGGCGGCCGGCGCGGCGGAGACCGCGCGTCGGGTTGAGAAGGGCGAGATCGGCCAGTTGAAGATCGGCTTCATCAAGTCCACCGCCTTCACGCCGATTTTTCCGAAGATCATCAACACCTACCGCACCCGGTTCCCGAACGTGAAGCTGGTGATGCAGGAAATGTCGACCATGCGGCAGCTGGCTGCCCTCGAGGATTACTCGCTGGACCTGGCATTCATCCGGCCGATGGATACCGACATTCCGCGTCAACTCGTGATGACGACCCTTCAGAACCATCGGCTATCAGTGCTGATGCCTGACAACCACCGGCTGGCGGATATCGGGCATCTGTCGATCGACGACCTCAGGAATGAGGACTTCGTGATGTTTCCGCGGGATGAGGGCACGACGCTGAACCTGGAGATCTATCGCCTCTGCGCGGAGGCGGGTTTTACGCCCAAGGTCACGATGGAAGCACGCGAGGTGGCCACGATCACGGGCCTGGTGGCGGCCCGCTGCGGCATTTCCATCCTGCCCGACCTGTTCCAGAGCCTGGGCATCAAGGGCGTGCTGTTCCGGCCCTTCGATACGCCCAGCGTGATCACCCAGCTGGCACTGGCAAGCCGCGCATCGGAATCCGGCGCCATTCCGCGGGCATTCTTCGATATTGCGAAGGAACTGGTTGCGCAAGGGGACGACATCAAGCCGGAGCAGGTGTAGAAGCCAGGCGTTTTTCTGCCTGAGGCCGCGACGGTGATCTACGCCTCGGGAAGCGGCGCATCGATCAGCAGGTCCGGCGACAGCGCGCGTATCCTGCGGTCGACGAAATAACCGCCAGCCTCCACATAGCGGAGGAACATGCGGCCGCAGCGCAGGCATGCCGACACGTTGGCGCGGTTGCAGGGAAAATAGCGCGGCGCAATGGGCGCATCCGGCGAGCCATAGCGTGTCCCGGCCGGATGATATTCCACGAAGGTTGGCTCGACATAGGGGTCTTCCAGCAGCGTGCCTACGTCCCTGAAATCCGCGTCGGCCAGCGCCAGCGGAACGCTTTGCCAGCTGCGCAAGGCCGGGCCAGAACAGGCGCATATGGCGCTGACATTGGACGATGCAGTCGCCAGGGAAACCAGATCGGGGAAGGTCAGCCTTGCCAGCTCGGCCATGGAATGGGTCGCCTATGTGAAGAAGAATTGAACGATGCCGGAATGTCTAGGGGTCAAGACAGGAAAGCTGTAAAGCGGCCCTGTGCTGCAGTCTGGCGACAATGGCTGCCTGGTGGAAGGTTAAGGCCTCATTGACCTGTGAACGCCCTGTCCACGACAGCTACCCTCGCCGCGCTGCCGGTGCGGTGCGGTCGAGGCATCGCGGAGTGATGCTGAAGCGCATCCTGAAAAGAAAACAGCCACTCGAAAGTGGCTGTTTTCAGTAATTGCTTTGGCGGAGACGGAGGGATTCGAACCCTCGATACAGGTTTAAGCCCGTATGCTTCCTTAGCAGGGAAGTGCCTTCGACCACTCGGCCACGTCTCCACACGTTGACGGTATTGCATGTCCGTCCAACGAAGTCCCGAATCATAACTTCTGAAGGGGACTTGGTCAATGGCAACCGGCGCTAATTCAGGCTTTTTCCAGCTCGAACGCCTTGTGCAGCACGCGCACCGCCAGCTCCATGTATTTCTCGTCGATCAGCACCGAAATCTTGATTTCGGAAGTGGAAATCAGCTGCATGTTGATGCCCTCTTCAGACAGCGTGCGGAACATCTGCGAGGCCACGCCAACGTGGCTGCGCATGCCCACGCCGACCACGGACACTTTCGATACCTTGGTGTCGCCGACGATGTTTCCCGATCCGATGTGCGCCTTCACGCTGGTGTTGAGCACGTCCATCGCGCGGTCGTACTCGCCGCGCGGTACGGTGAAGGTGAAGTCGGTCTTGCCGTCCACGCCCTGGTTCTGCACGATCATGTCGACATCGATGTTGGCTTCGGCGATCGGGCCGAGGATCTGGTAAGCGATGCCGGGACGATCGGGCACCTGCATGACGGTGATCTTGGCTTCGTCGCGGTTGAATGCGATGCCGGTAATGGTGGCTTGTTCCATGTGTGTATCTTCCTCAAACGAAATCAGGGTGCCGGAACGCGCTTCCTCTTCCAGCGGGATCATCGGGTCGGTCAATGACGACAGCACCCTGGTCGGCATGCGGTAGTTGCCGGCGAATTCCACCGAGCGGATCTGCAGCACCTTGGAACCGAGCGACGCCATTTCCAGCATCTCTTCGAAGGTCACGGTGCGCAGGCGGCGGGCGTCGCTGACCACGCGCGGGTCGGTGGTGTAGACGCCGTCGACGTCGGTGTAGATCAGGCATTCGGCCGCCTTCAGCGCCGCCGCCACCGCCACCGCCGAGGTGTCGGAACCGCCGCGGCCGAGGGTGGTGATGTTGCCGTTGTCGTCCACGCCCTGGAAGCCGGTGATGATCACGATGCGGCCGGCGTCGAGGTCGCGCTTTACGCGGGCGTCGTCGATCGACTGGATGCGCGCCTTGGTGAAGGCGGAATCGGTCCTGACCGGCACCTGCCAGCCGGCATAGGACACCGCGTCCTTGCCGATGGATTGCAGCGCCATCGCCAGCAGCGCCACCGAGACCTGCTCGCCAGTGGAGGCCAGCATGTCCAGTTCGCGCGGATCGGGCTGGGCCATCACTTCCCTGGCCAGGCCGAGCAGGCGGTTGGTTTCTCCCGACATGGCCGACGGCACCACAACGATCTGATGTCCGGCGTCATGCCACTTGGCGACGCGCCGGGCGACATTCTTGATGCGCTCGGTCGAGCCCATCGAAGTGCCGCCGTATTTATGTACGATTAAAGCCATGGGAAGTGTGATGAGTGGAAAAACAAACGCACGATTTTACAGGCCGTAACACAGGCTGACAAGAAGTTGCAAGCCCGGCCCGGCAAGCGGCTCCAGCCGGCGCGCTGCCGCCAGCAGCCTCGCCTGCATCAGATCAATCGGATTCCCAGCGCAGCAGCACGGCATTGCCCATCGCGGCATGCCGCACGTCCATGCCCAGGCCGGCGACGAACACCAGTTCGCCGTTCAGGTAGAGCAGCGGCGACCAGAGCCGGCGCCATGGCGCGATGTCCGCCTCCTGGTACAGCGCCTTCAGGCTGCGCGACGGCCGGTTCGCCGCCACCTTCAGCCTTTCCTGCCCGGCGCGCGGATGCAGCATCAGCGGATGGCGCCGCAGCTCTTCCTGGCTGATGCCCAGCCCCTCAGTCGGCTCCAGCACCAGCCTGCCGCGCCAGGCGGGCACCGGCAATTCGGCTTCGCCCTCCCAGCGCAGGGCTACCGGCGCCTCCGGCGGCGTGCCAAGCCGGGGATGCAGCTCAAGCCTGCTGCCGATGCGGCGCAGCGTCATCGGCCCGAAGTCGAAGAAGGGATGCATGTCGCCTGCCGCACCCAGCATCTGGCTGCGGATTTCCTCCAGGCGCGATGCGCTTGGCAACTGCACCCGGTTGCGGTAAAGCCAGTGACGCAGCAGATTGTCAGCGCGCTGGGCGGAAAGCGTCTGCAGCGCCGGCACATACAGCGGCGCGCTCCAGTCGGCGGCCCGGCAGGCGGCGAGGTCGATTTCGGCCAGTTCCTGCAGCAGCGCCTGGGCGCTCTGCACGTGGCCGGCGCTGCGCGCCACCAGCGGAGCAAAGTCGGGAAAATGCCGCTCCAGCACCGGCGCAACATCCTGGCGCAGCGCATTGCGGCGGTAGCGCGCGTCGGCGTTGGATTCATCGGTGACATGGCTCAGCCCTGCCTGGCTGGCAAACGCTTCCAGTTCAGCGCGGCGCAGTCCCAGCAGCGGCCGGCCGAGCGCCACGCCGTCGCCCAGCAAGTCATGGCTGGGCTGAAATGGCGCCATGCCCGACAAGCCCGGCAGCCCGGCGCCGCGCAGCAGTTGCAGCAGCACGGTTTCGGCCTGATCGTCCTGGTGATGCGCGGTCAGCAGCAGGACGCAACCTGTTTCGCGGCACAATTCGCCTAGCGCATGGTAGCGGGCAATCCGCGCCGCTTCTTCCACCCCCCGCCCCTCGGTATCCTGCAGGCTTATGTTTCGCGACAGCATGGGCACGCCGCAAGCCGCGGCCTCGCCTGCGCAATGCGCCATCCAGGCGTCGGCATTCGGGCTCAGGCCGTGATGGATATGAAACGCCGTCAGCGCAAGGTTGTGCGCCTCTGCATGCCGGCTTGCCAGGTGCAGCAGCACTGACGAATCCAGGCCGCCGCTGAAGGCGATGCCGATGCGCAGCGCAGGCCCGGAAACGGCAACGCGCGCCAGGATCGCTCCCAGCGCGCGTTCATACGCAGCGGCGACGCCGCCTTCCCTATTCAGGCTGCGAGATTTCCTTGAATTTGCCATAGCTCATCAGCTTTTCATGCCGCGCGGCCAGCAGGTCGCGCACCGGCATGCCCTGGAACTGGCGCAGGCTGTCCGCCAGCGCGCGCTTCAACATCGAGGCCATCTGTTTCGGGTCGCGATGGGCGCCGCCGAGCGGCTCGGTGACGATCTTGTCGATCAGGTTGATTGCCTTCAGGCGATGCGCGGTCAGGCCCAGCGCCTCGGCCGCATCGGACGCGCGCTCCGCGGTTTTCCAGAGGATGGAGGCGCAGCCTTCGGGCGAAATCACTGAATAGGTCGCGTATTGCAGCATCAGCACGGCGTCGCCGACCGCAATCGCCAGCGCGCCGCCGGAGCCGCCCTCGCCGATGATGGTGGCAATCAGCGGCACTTTCAGTTCGGCCATCACGTACAGATTGTGGCCGATCGCTTCGGACTGGCCGCGCTCTTCGGCATCGATGCCGGGAAAGGCGCCGGGCGTGTCGACGAAGGTGAAAATTGGCAGGTTGAATTTCTCTGCCAGCTTCATCAGCCGCATTGCCTTGCGATAGCCTTCCGGCTTGGGCATGCCGAAGTTGCGCATCGCGCGCTCCTTGGTGTCACGGCCCTTCTGGTGGCCGATCACCATGCAGGCCTGGCCATTGAAGCGGGCCAGGCCGCCCACGATGGACAGGTCGTCGGCATAGCTGCGGTCGCCATGCAGTTCATGGAAGTCGGTGAAGATCTCGTTGACGTAGTCCATGGTGTACGGACGCTGCGGATGGCGTGCTATCTGCGACACCTGCCAGGGCGTGAGCTTGGCGTAGATATCCTTGGTCAGCTGCTGGCTCTTGCGCGAGAGCCGCTCGATCTCTTCGGAGATGTCGACCGCGGAATCATCCTGCACGAAACGCAGTTCTTCGATCTTGGAATCGAGTTCTGCGATAGGTTGCTCGAAATTGAGGAAAGTTACCTTGCTCACCGTGGCTCCTTGGGATTCGACAGGCGGGAAATTCGGGAAAAGTCAGTATTCTACCGGGACTGGCTCGAGGCTACGCCACATGTACCAGGTGGCGACCGTGCGCCACGGCTCCCAGTTGGCGGAGACTTCGCGCGCATCGCTGCGCGAGACCGGCTCGCCGGAGAAATAATTCATGCTGATGCCGCGCAGCAAGCCGACATCGTCAAGGGGCAGAATATTAGGGCGCAGCAGATTAAAGATCAAGAACATCTCGGCGGTCCAGCGGCCGATGCCGCGGATCTGCAGCAGTTCGGCGATGACTTCCTCGTCGTCCATCTCTTCCCACTTCGCCACATGCACCCGCTTGGCCTTGAAATGATCGGCCAGGTCGAGGATGTATTCGGCCTTGCGGCGCGACAGGCCGCAAGCGGCCAGCTGCTCGGGGCCGGCCTTGATCACATGGACAGGCGTGCATTTCTGGCACGCCGCCAGCAGCCGCTGCCAGACGGTTTCCGCCGCCTTCACGGAAATCTGCTGGCCGACGATGGAGCGCGCCAGCGTGGTGAACGGGTCGCCGCGACCCACCAGGTGCAGGTCGCCAAACATCGGGATGATGCGGCGCATGATGCGGTCGCGCTTCATCAGTTCCTGCTTGGCGTCTTCCCAGTAGGCGGGAACGAACATCTGGGTGTCGCCCTGTAAGCTCTTGGCCATGCCGATTACGCCCGGCGCCATTCGGTCACGCCACCAGCCTTGTCCTCGAGCACGATGCCATCTGACAGCAGTTCGGCGCGGATGCGGTCGGCCTCGGCGAAATCCTTCGCCTTCTTGGCCGCCGCGCGGGCCGCGATGCGGGCCTCGATGGCGTCCGCGTCGGCATCGTCCTGCGCGCCACCGTGGAGGAAGTCCTGCGGCGTGCGGCCAAGCAGGCCTACCACTTCGCCCAGCGCCTTCAACTGCCGCGCCAGTGCCGGCGAGCGGGTCTTGTTGACTTCATTGGCCAGTTCGAACAGCACGGCCATCGCTATCGGCGTATTGAAGTCGTCATTCATCGCCTCGGCGAAGCGCGCTGCATGGTCTTCAGACCAGTCCAGCGGCTGCTGGTCCGGCGCCACCTGTTTCAGCGCGGTATAGAGCCGGGTCAGCGCGCCGCGCGCATCGGCCAGATGGGCGTCCGAATAATTGAGCTGGCTGCGGTAGTGGGCGCGCAGGATGAAGAAACGCACGACCTCGGCATCGAAATCCTTCAGCACTTCGCGGATGGTGAAGAAATTGCCCAGCGACTTGGACATCTTCTCGTTGTCGACACGGACGAAGCCGTTATGCATCCAGTAGTTCACGAAGGTCTGCCCGGTAGCGCCTTCGGACTGCGCGATCTCATTCTCGTGATGCGGGAACTGCAGGTCCTGGCCGCCGCCGTGAATGTCGAAATGCTCGCCCAGAAGCTCGCATGCCATGGCCGAGCACTCGATATGCCAGCCCGGACGGCCGCGTCCCCACGGCGAATCCCATTTCACCGCTTCCGGCTCGGATTCCTTGGCCGCTTTCCACAAGACGAAGTCGAGCGGATCGCGCTTGCCGCTGTTGACATCGACCCGCTCGCCGGCACGCAGGTCGTCCAGCGACTTGCCGGACAGCGCGCCATAGCCGGCGAAGTCGCGCACCGAATAATTCACGTCGCCATCGTCGGCCTTGTAGGCCAGGCCGTTGCGTTCCAGGCGGCCTATCAACCCCAGCATCTGCTGCACGTGGTCGGTGGCGCGCGGCTCGTGATCCGGCCGTTGCACGCCCAGCGCGGCGGCGTCCTCGTTCATCGCGGCGATGAAGCGGCCGGTCAGTTCGCCGATGGTTTCATTGTTTTCCACCGCGCGCCGGATGATCTTGTCGTCGATGTCGGTGATGTTGCGCACATAGGTCACGTCAAGCCCCCGCGCGCGCAGCCAGCGCTGCACCAGGTCGAACACCACCATCACGCGGGCATGGCCCAGGTGACAGTAATCGTAGACCGTCATGCCGCAGACATACATGCGGACCTTGCCGGGTTCGATCGGGGTGAATGCCTGTTTCTCGCGCGCGAGGGTGTTGTAGATCTTCAGTGCGGTCATGAATGGATACTGTGTGGGCCGGTATCAGGACTAGTTGGCACCCGCAGTGCCGACATGCTGGAGGGCGAGGCGGCGCGGCGGTGCCACGGAACCTGTGCCTGGCGCTTATTTTGTTAAAATGCGGTTTCGCGCGGCAGTATAGCACCGATGAATCACCGTTCCGGCGCGAAGCACCCTCCCCGGACGCGCCGCACCGCAGCACCGAAACGTCTTTCCACCCCTTCGATGAGCAATAAGGAAGCACAGATGCAAGGCATGCGCCGTACCCTGACGACCCTGGCCACCGCGGCCGCCCTGACATTGACCGGCCTGGCCGCCGCGGCCGACGCGCCGCAGGTCCTGCTCAAGACCAGCATGGGCGACATCACCGTTGAGTTGAACCAGGACAAGGCGCCGAAGAGCAGCGCCAATTTCCTGCAATACGTAAAGAGCGGCCACTACAACGGCACGGTGTTCCACCGGATCATCAATAACTTCATGATTCAGGGCGGCGGCTTCGATGCGTCCGGCAAGCAAAAGGCCACCAATCCCCCGATCGAGAACGAAGCCGCTAACGGCCTCAAGAACGAACCGTACACGCTGGCGATGGCCCGCACGTCGGTGCCGAACTCGGCAACCGCGCAATTCTTCATCAACGTGAAGAACAACGCCTTCCTGAACTATCCCGGCCAGGACGGCGCGGGCTACGCCGTATTCGGCAAGGTGATCAAGGGCACGGACGTCGTCGACCGGATCAAGGAAGTGCAAACCGGTCCGGGCGACGTGCCCGCCAAGCCTGTCATCATCGAGTCAGCCAGCGTCGTCAAGTAAGCGGCAACGGGCTTCCCATTTTCAAGCTTCCCATTCATCCAACCATCAAGGAATCATCATGGCTGTCCAACTCACCACCAACCACGGCGTCATCAAGCTGGAGCTCGACGCCGACAAGGCGCCCAAGACCGTCGAGAACTTCCTCAACTACGTCAAGGCCGGCCATTACGATGGCACCATCTTCCACCGCGTGATCGACAACTTCATGATCCAGGGCGGCGGTTTCGAGCCGGGCATGAAGCAGAAACCGACCAATGCGCCGGTGGAAAACGAAGCAAAGAACGGACTGAAGAATGAAGCCTATACCGTGGCGATGGCGCGCACGTCCGACCCGCATTCGGCATCGGCGCAGTTCTTCATCAACGTGAAGAACAATTCCTTCCTGGATTATCCGGGCCAGGACGGCTGGGGCTACTGCGTCTTCGGCAAGGTGGTTGAAGGCCAGGACGTGGTCGACAAGATCCGCGCCGTGCAGACTACCCGCAGCGGCATGTTCTCCGACGTGCCGGCACAGAACGTCGTGATCGAAAAAGCGGAAATCGTCTGATCCTTTCCACCATTGCGAAAACGTGACATGACTACGCCGGCCCCTCTCGCGCCGGCGACCGCAGCGCGGCCGGACATGGTCGCGCTGTTTGTTTCCGACCTGCACCTGCAGCCCTCCTCGCCATCCACCGCGTCGCTGTTCGCGGCCTTTCTGGCGCAGCACGCCTCCCGGGCAAGGCAACTCTATCTCCTTGGCGATCTGTTTGAATACTGGGCTGGCGACGACGACATCGACACGCCCTTCGTACGCGGCATCGTCGATGCGCTGGCCGCGCTCAGCGCCTCCGGCGTGGCGCTGTTCTGGATTGCCGGCAATCGGGATTTCCTGGTTGGCGACGGATTCGCCAGGGCAGCCGGCCTCACCCTGCTGCCCGATCCCCATGTGGCAAGCATCGCCGGCCGGCAGGTCATCCTTACCCATGGCGACGCCCAATGCACCGATGACATCGACTACCAGGTGTTCCGGACCCAGGTGCGAAGCCCGCAATGGCAGCAGGCATTCCTGTCGCAGTCGCTGGAAAAGCGCAAGGCCGTCATCGAAGGTCTGCGCAATGGCAGCCGCGAAGCGCAGTTGGGCAAGTCGATGGACATCATGGACGTCAATCCGGTCGCGATCGACACACTCTTTGCCCAAAGCGGCGCCGCACTGCTGATACACGGCCACACCCATCGTCCCGGCAAGCACCAGCATGGCGGCAATGTACGTTTGGTGCTGCCGGACTGGGACGGCGACAGCCAGCCGCCCCGCGGTGGCTGGCTTGGCATCGACGCCAATGGCGCGATACACCGCTTCGGACTGGACGGCACGGCGACACTGCAGGCCTCGGCCGCCACGCCCGGCTGAACCGCATGGACCAGTTCAAGCAGATCTCCACGTTCGTCGATGTGGTTGGCAAGGGCAGCCTGTCAGCCGCCGCGCGCGCCGAAGGCGTGGCGCCAGCCATGATCAGCCGGCGCCTCGATGCGCTGGAATCCAGGCTTGGCGTCAAGCTGCTGCAGCGCACCACACGGAAAATCGCCCTTACCCATGAAGGCACGGCCTTTCTGGAAAGCTGCCAGCGCATCCTCGCCGACCTGGAAAACGCCGAAGCCTCGGTCGCCGAGCGCAGTGCAAATGCCACCGGCCATCTGTCCATCTCGGCGCCGGCAGGCTTTGGCCGCCTGCATGTCGCGCCGCTGATGCCCTCTTTCCTGGCCGAGCATCGGGACGTCAGCCTGACCCTGAACCTGAACGACCGCATGGTCGACCTGATCGGCGAAGGCGTGGACGTCGCTGTGCGGATTGCCTCGCTGACCGACTCCGGCCTGATCGGCGTCAAGCTGGCAGACAACCAGCGGGTGGTGGTGGCCTCCCCCGCCTACCTCCAGCGCTACGGCCGCCCCGAATCGCTCGACGATCTCGCCTCCCACAACTGCCTGCCGATCAGCAGCGAAGGCAGCCAGCGCGGCTGGGTATTCCGCCACAACGGCCGCAACGTCACCCTCAAGGTATCGGGCAACATGGGCTGCAACGACGGCGCGGTGCTGCATGACTGGGCTCTGGCCGGCAAGGGCCTGGCGTGGCGTTCGATGTGGGAAGTTGGCGCAGCCATCGAGGCCGGCCAGCTGGTGACGGTGCTGGACGAGTTCGCCGCGCCTGGCAACGCGATTTACGCCGTCTTCGCCCAACGCCAGCATTTGCCGTTGCGCATCCGCGCCTTCGTCGAATTTCTCCGGCGCGCCTATGCCCGGCCGGACTACTGGCGCCGCGGCGTTGCCTAGAGCGCAGCTGACCCCGGCTCAATAAAAAATGCCGGCCGGATCGCTCCGGCCGGCATTCGGCCCAGTCACGCAAGGCAACACGGGCTCACTTGTACAGCATCTCCGGCAGCCACATGCCGATCGCAGGGAACATGTACAACAGGATCAGGGCAATGATCTGGATCCCCATGAACGGCAGCATTCCCAGGAAAATCTGGTTCAGGGTCACATGTGGCGGCGACACGCCCTTCAGGTAGAAAGCCGACATCGCCACCGGCGGCGACAGGAAGGCAGTCTGCAGGTTCATCGCCACCAGCAATCCGAAGAACAGGGGATCGATGTTGTAATGTCCCAGCAGCGGCACGAAGATCGGCATGAAGATCACGATGATCTCGGTCCATTCCAGCGGCCAGCCCAGCAGGAAGATCACGACCTGCGCCAGGATCATGAACTGCAGCGGCGTCAGGTCCATCGACAGTACCCAGGCATTGATGATTTCCTGGCCCCCCAGCAGCGCAAATGCGGCAGAAAAAATGCTGGAGCCAACGAAAAGCCAGCACACCATCGCACTGGTCTTGGCCGTCAGGTAAACCGACTCGCGCACCATGCCGAAGTTGAGCCGCCGGTAGGCTGCCGCGAGGAACAGCGCACCCAATGCGCCCATCGCCGCTGCTTCGGTTGGCGTGGCAAGCCCGAACACGATACTGCCCAGCACCGCCAGAATCAGAAACATCAGCGGAAACAGCGAGCCGAGCAGCATCTTGAACACTTCCAGCCTGGCGAAGGTGAAGATCGCATAGAACACGACTAGCGCCGCCAGTCCGATCGCCAGCGCAATCCAGTAGCCCTGCGGCGCCGGTTTAGCGGTAGGCTGGTCAGGCGAAGGCACGGCGGGTGCGGCAGGTGTCGCCGTAGCGGCGGTAGCCCCTTGCGGCGCCTGGGCCGGCGCCGGTATTGCTGCAGTACCCGGCGACGATGGCTCGGCCAGCCCGCCGGATGCCGACGGCTCTGCCAAGCTACCCTCGGCCACGGGCTCGGCAAGACCGCCATCCGTGCCAGGCTCCGCCAGGCCACCGTCGGTATTGCCGTCCGACAATGCAGTGCTCTCCGTTCCCATCTCGACCAGTTCCGTCTTTGCTTCTTCTGGCGCAGTGACGAGCGGGTACACCGCCGCCATCATGGCGACGAAGGCAAACGCCGGCAGCAAGGCGATCAGCAGTTGCGAGATCAGCGTCTTTGAAGGGACGCCGGCATTGCGCTTCCCCTTGATCGCCGCCAGCAGGCCTGGCACCGCGCGGCTGCTGCCGGCACTCTGTATCGACACCGCATAGGGCGGCAAGGCCACCTTGCGATCTTCCGCCGACAGCGGCGGCGCCAGATGCGGCTTGAGCTTGGCCACCACAATCACATACACCACGTACAGCGCCGCCAGCAACAGGCCCGGGAAGAATGCGCCCGCATAAAGCTTGACCACGGACACGCCTGCCGTTGCGCCATAGACGATCAGCAGCACCGACGGCGGGATGATGATGCCTAGCGCGCCGCCCGCCGTGATTGCGCCGGCCGACAGCTGAGTCCCATAGCCCGCCTTGAGCATGGCCGGCAAGGCCAGCAACCCCATCAGCGTCACTACCGCGCCAACGATACCGGTTGCCGTGGCAAACACGGCGCAGGTGACGATGGTGGCCACCGCCAGCGAGCCGGGGACCCGGGCCATCGCCAGATGCAGGCTGCGGAACAGCTTCTCGATCAGATTGGCGCGCTCGACGAGATAGCCCATGAAGATGAACAGAGGTATCGAAATGAGCACGTCGTTGGCCATGACGGAATAGGCGCGCTGCACCATCAGGTCCAGCGTCTGCTGAACCGCCAGGTCGGGATTCTGGCTGCGATAGGCAAACCAGGTGAAGATCACGCCCATTCCCATCAGCGTAAACGCCGTGGGAAAGCCGAGCATGATCGCCACGACAATCAGCGCCAGCATCAACAGGCCTAAATGGCCATTTGTCATCTCCGACGGCGGCGGCATCAATACGAACAAGCTCAGGACGATGGCAACCAGGATGGAGACGCCAAACCAGACTTCTTTTCTCATGTTTTGCTCCCTGCCTTGGCATCTACATACTTGTCCAGGCCGGCAATATCCGCATCGCTGACCTGCACCATATCCTTGAGCTTCTCCACATCGACTTCCTCGACGTCCTTCTTGCGGGCCGGCCATTCGCCATCGCGCAGACAGATCACGCAACGAATGATCTCGACGACACCCTGAAGCAGCAGCAGCACGCCTGCGATCGGGATCGTCGTCTTGAAGAAATAAAGTGGCGGACCATTGGCTGTCAGGGTCGAGTGCTCGGCAATGGCCCAGGACTCCGCCGCATAGCTGTAGCCGGCCCAGACCAGTGCGATGATGCCGGGGATGAAAAACAGGAAATACAGGAGCAGGTCGAGTCCCGCCTGCAGCCGCGGCGGAAAGAATCCATAAAGGACATCGCCGCGGACATGGCCGTTCTTGGCCAGGGTGTACGCCCCGGCCATCATGATGATGGTCCCGTACATCATGATCATCAGATCAAATGACCACGGGTTTGGACTGTTGAGCACATAGCGGGAAAATACTTCCCACGAAATAAGCAGCGTCAGCGCGAGCACCAGCCAGGAAAAGACCTGCCCGACCCAACTGCTTATGCCGTCAACCACAAACAGGAAACGTTGCATGCTGCCACCTCCGGATTCTGCAGAAAATTTCTGATACAACAGCACCGGTTTCGATACCGGCAAAAAAAACACCACCCGGCCGGGCCGAATGGTGTCTTCGCTCATGTCGAGATCGAATCAGGTCTTCTTCGGCGCGGCGGCTTTCTTGGCGAAATAATGGTTGTAGGCCATGCGACGGTTATTGTTCGTATCCATGTCCCACTTCATCGCGCGCTCGGCAAATGCACGCTGAGATGCCTCCACTTCCTTGAAGAGCGGATTATCGGCGCCCTTCTTCGCGACGACGTCGTCCCAGATTGCCAGTTGCGCCTGTAGCAGCGCATCGGGCGTCTTGTAGAACTTCACGCCGTTCTTGGTCTGCAATTCGATATAGTCCTTGGAATAACGGTCGATCGCCTTCCAGGACATGTCTGCAGACGAAGCTTCCACCGCGTTGGCGATGATGGCCTTCATCTTGTCAGGCAAGCCGTTGAACTTGGTCTTGTTGAACGTGATTTCGAATTGCTCGGAGCTTTGATGAAAGCTCTGCAGCATGCATACTTTGGACACGTCCGGGAAGCCCAGCACGCGATCGGAGGTGGCATTGTTGAACTCGGCGCCGTCAAGCAGTCCGCGGTCCATCGCCGGCACGATTTCGCCGCCAGGGAGCGCATTCACCGCGGCACCCATCGCAGTAAACAGATCAATCGCCAGGCCATTGGTACGGAACTTGAGACCCTTGAAGTCTTCCGGCTTGGTGATGGGCTTCTTGAACCAGCCCAGCGGCTGCGTTGGCATCGGTCCCGTCAGGAAGGATACGATGTTGGCGCCGATCGACGTGTAAAGCTTGTCAAGCAACTCTTTCCCGCCGCCGTACTTGTGCCAGGCAAGAACCATGTTGGCATCCATGCCAAAGACCGGGCCCGAGGTCCACAATGCAATCGCGCTTTGCTTGCCGTAGTTGTAGCCCATCACGCCGTGGCCACCGTCCAACGTGCCTTTGGATACGGCATCGAGCAGACCGAAGGCAGGCACCACGGCGCCGGCCGGCAACACTTCGATCTTCAGCTCGCCGCCAGTCATGTCATTGACCTTCTTGGCGAAATCCAGGGCGTACTCGTGGAAAATATCCTTGCTTGGCCAGGTACTCTGGAAGCGCATCTGCGTCGCTCCCTGGGCCGACGCAATCATTGGAAAGCTGGCTGCAGTGGCGGTCCCGGCAATCGCCTTGCCCAGAAACTTGCGACGTGGCGCCGTCTTCGTTGCAACAGGTTTATTCAACTTCTTCATGATGCCTGTCTCCGTATCATTAAAGTGTTAAGTACGCTTGATATGCTTGCCGTCGCTTCCCTATCCGCCTATGCCAGGTGAGCATGGCATGGCATGGAGGAAGCGAACTGCACGCATGCGCCCAAGCGGCAACAACATTCTTCGTGTTGCTTGCACTTGTTAGGACGCAGGGTGTTTTATAAACCTTTCCTACAGATTACTCAACAGAAAGATGCAGGTCAAAAGACAGGAGAAAGGCCAAAAACATGCTTATTTACAACTACATGACATCTGAGTCAGGCACAGAAACGAGGCCGTCTGATTGTAGAAATTAATGAGCAAAAATAGCAAAGAGCAAACGGCAATAAAAAAACCCCGGCATGCCGGGGTTTTTTCGGTACATCTTACGTCGCTTACTCAGGACGGATGTTCGATGCTTGCTTGCCCTTAGGACCGGTGGTCACTTCGAACGAAACGCGCTGGTTTTCCTGCAGCGACTTGAAGCCGCTCGACTGGATCGCGGAGAAGTGTGCGAACAGATCTTCGCCACCTTCGTCCGGGGTGATGAAACCAAAGCCCTTCGAATCATTGAACCACTTTACAGTACCATTTGCCATACAAATTCCTATTTCAGTTTAAGTTGGGTTTTACCCGATACATCGTTTCAACCAAGTAAGGAATGACAGACTGATACTGCACCACTACTAGCTCGAATCTCAACGATGCGGCGAATTATACGTGATTACGCGCTGCGAGGTGGAAAAAAAAGCCGTCCATGCGCGTTCAGCCTACCATCCTGCTGACGACCCGTTGCCTGGCATCCAGGCCATCGGAGATTTCCTTTATCGTCGAGCGAGATTTTTGCTTGAGGCAATAACCCTGTTTGTAAACACTGGTTACTGTGTACTGCCCTTTTGTCAACATTTCCAGTTTTAGCCTAAGTTGAAATATCGTAACCCGAATGTTGCTTCCCTCCGTGGATTTTCCTGTTGATCTAAACAACATGGCCAAATCGGCTAAGGGAATTACTGTACCCATTTGGCTCAAAAAAAGTTCCATCAACGCAAATTCAGACCGACTCAAATGCACGCCATTTCCAAAAAACAATAAAGCACGAGACTCACTAATCAACGAGAGTGCACCGTATAACACTTTAGTTTTTACAATATTTTTCCGCTTTAGCGCAGAAAATATTCTTCTTCCCAACTCGATAGACTCGAGGGGGAAAAAAGTCCAGTCTGAAATAATATCAGGCAGTTCACGTACTTCGCACAACAATTGCGGTGAATCGAATACTGCGATTAGCGGCAACAGGCGAGTAGCATTTCCCGCCTGCCCCAGAAACGCAAGCTCTTTCCGGTCTATGGACTGCAGGGATTCAATCGACAAAACATCAGTGGCCTCCACCAAAATGATCGAGGCCGCTCCCGCTTCTATTAAAAAATCCTTGACTTGTGGCTTTTCCTCAAAGTATGTGACGATAATGTTAATAGGGTCTGTTTCACAGCATAGTTGCAAAAGCGTATTGGCGAGCGTGACGTAATTTAACATAATCGCATCAAACAGCCGTTCTCCAATCACTTTTAGTTCCAACCGCATTTCCAGTTTCTCCAAGGAATTTAATTTTATTAAACATACAGCTTGGAACGCTCGGACGAAGAGCGAGCAAGCGGGATCGTATGTTTCAAAATTTCAACCTGAAGTTCCTGAATTTTTTTTGCCAAAATAAATAAACTCTTGAGCGACAACTGTCCAACGAAGATCGCACAAAGATGCAAAAATTCGCCAGCAGATATGGCCGCCCGATTTCTGGCCTAACCTGCGCCTCGCTATTTTGATCGCTAATCGCGCAAATATAGGATTACATATATGACGCGATCGAGTTTGAAATTAAAAATTCCCCAAAACGCAGAACGAGTCAACACGCACGAGAAGAGAATGAATCCGCACTTTATTATTTATTAAATAGAATATAACAAAAATAAAAAAATTAGGCCAGCAATCGCCAGCAAAAGCCACACCGATCGCAGCCCTATTAAAAATGACGGCAGTCCTTATTTTTCTATTTTTAAACGCCCGGGCTTAGAACTGGAGAACGGTCAAAAATGCGTACTGCTCAACCGTAACGTGGATTTTATAGTGGAAAATCGTTAATGCCAAAACACCGAAGAGAAGCATTCGGGCGCGCCGAGAAAAGATATTGCTAAACGTCCTCACCAATCGCTGCTGTAGCCAGGCTGCATCAGCCTTCTGCCCTGCATCGTTGGCCGACCAACCTGGCATAGTTATCTTAAATATTACCTATCAGCCCATTCTCCTACAACTTCATGACTCTCAAGGGAGCCCGGGATCGAAACATCGCTACAATCTTCGACCCTCTATACGCAAATAAAATCGCAACAGTAAGCATTCGCGCATTGGAAAATTATATTCACGCTTATTTTCCCATAAGCTCACATTGATGAAAATGCCGACGCCCAACCAACTCATGCTGCTGCCAATTTTTTTATTTAACTTGATTTTTCCGCAATCCATCATAAACAAATTATGCGCGCATCCTTCACTCGCTTCTTATTGGCTCAGTAAATATGTAACCAACTGAGTGAACCACTTTGATTGGCTGAGACAAAGGATAGGCCTCGTGAAGCTTGCGACGAAGTCTACTTACAATCGAATCAAGACGACGATTATCATAAGATAAAGGGTCCAGTCCGAAACCCAAAGCAATAATATCCCTCCTCTTTACCGGCTTTCCGATAGACTTCACCAACATTTCCATTAAATTGACTTCCAAATGGCTTAGCATCAAAGCGGCGCCAGATGGAGCAATCAAACGCCATTCGTTACGATGAAATTGCCATTGAACTGCAGTGGCGTCTTCCTCGCGCGAGTTGGTGCGACGATATATATTTTTTATATAAGCTATAAGCTCTTCGATTTCTACAGGCTTTGCCAAAAAAGCGTCCGCTCCACTAAAAATTAACTCACGGCGATGAGCGACTTCAAATTGGGCCGCAAGGATTATTATTCCAAGTGACTGAAGTCTTCGAAGAGACCTGATTTTCTTGACAGATAACACATCACCAGGTTTAGAGGATTCCAGATCAAAAATTACGACATCAACATGCGCATTAAACAAGTGCATGATAAGTTGCATAAGATCATTGAAGACAGTGGTATCGAATCCATGCTCTCTAAGTTTTTTTTCAAGGTTGCAATTCTGGACAGCCTTGTACTCAACGACAACCACTCGGATCATCTCCGCCTCCAATATTTTCAATCAGGTTATTTCATTTACCTAACTTAAAAAGCGATGGCATCTTAATGGCTGATCGCGCAAACCAAAAAACATTGGACACATGATTGCTAACCCCTACCTATGGCCAAATATCAGTTTCGAAAAAATTTACTCATCAAGAAGGCCCTCGCAAGAATGATCTGCGCTACGTACAACAAAATCCGCAACGGGGAACTCACACAGAAAAAGCTGGATGCAATATTGCAAATAGGAAACAACCCATCAATCGTAGGTATAGACGTTGGAAGTATGATGTCTACAGACAACAAAATTTACGGCACACAATGTTATCACTAACACAACTCATATACTACCGGTTACAAACAGTGATGTGCAACTGAAAGATGGAGGGAAGTAACAGAAATGTCAGGTCTGGTACAAACTGGTCAATTACCTGAGAGAACATGATGCCAATATTAACAAAAAGTAAAATTTTGGCATCAATGGCACTCGCTGGATCGATTTAGCCCGAGCACGTTCCTTACAACGCTTACCGCCAACGGAGTCGAACGATGAGGATTACTTTGAAGGTCATAGGGAAAGAACTCTTCAACATGCTCGACGCGAGTAAGGAAGAGTTGCAAGCCGTGTCTCCAAGGATAGGTGTGCAGCACGACCACTTCGAGTGGGATGTGGTTGATCTAGGCGCCTTGCGTCCAGAACACTTGCTAAGCTTTCCTGATAGGCCATCGGCACTATTAATCGACGCGCAGGAACCAGCATACGTGCAGAAAATTCAGTTGCTCGAAAAGAAGGAACTCACTTTCATCAAGAATCCGCCCTTCTTGCCGATCGTCATGTCTCCTATTGTTCTGATATTCAGATCAACTGCAGCATTGGCCGAAGCGCCAGATTTTCCAGACTTTGTAGCGGACTGGGTATGCACGCCGTTGACCATGTCAGATCTGGGTCGCCGCACTATCGCAGCACTCCGAAGAAAAAACATTCTTAAAACAAAGCTGCATTTTGGGTCGTTAACTTTGATTCCGGACGTTCGGCTACTATCGTTTCAGTCCAAGGCAATCCATTTGACACCGTCCGAATGTGCCTTGGCGGAACTATTTCTTAATCAAATGGGGACAGTCATTTTAATTAAAGATTTGGTCGCATTGTTTAAATCCAGCGGCAAGTCGACTGAGGGAAGCAACATCAGAGTAACCATTTTCCAGTTACGGCTTAAGTTAGAAATGCTGACAAAATCACAATACACTCTCGCAAGCGTCTACAAACAAGGCTATGTACTGCGTCCCAAAAACCGACCGCCGCTGGCAAATAATGCAGTAGGGGAAGAAAATCCACACAGAACAAGCTGTTATCTAGAACAGCATCAATATCTGACTATCCGCGACCAATGAACGGCATGTTCGTAGCCATTACGGTCATGAACTGAACGTTGGCATGCAGAGGCAAACTAGCCATATACGAGACTGCATCAGCGACGTGGCAGGTCTCGAAAGTTGGTTCTATCGCAGTGGAACCATTAGCTTGCAAAATGCCACGTTCCATTTTATCAGTCATATCCGTAGAGGCATTCCCGATATCGATTTGGCCACAGGCGATGTCGTACTTACGTCCATCAAGAGATGTGGCTTTCGTTAAGCCTGTGATGGCATGTTTGGTGGCCGTGTAGGTAACTGAGTGCGGTCTTGGAACATGGGCCGATATTGACCCGTTATTAATAATTCTTCCTCCGCGAGGAAATTGATTCTTCATCAACCGAAACGCTGCCCGAGTGCAAAGAAAAGCTCCAGTCAGGTTCACATCAACTGCTGCTTGCCAGCTTTCCAAAGATACATCTTCAATCGATGTGGCCGGCGTGAAAATTCCCGCATTGTTGAAAAGAAGATCTAACCTTCCATATTCCTGCTTTACCTTTTCAAATAAACCATCAACTTCTTCTACCTTTGATATATCTGCTGGCAGGATAAATGTTCTTTCAGCTGAACTACCAAGTGCTGCAGTCTCTTCCAATGCCGCGCGACGCCGTCCCACCAAGATTACAATAAGTCCATCTTGAAGCAGCCGTAGGGAAATAGCACGGCCTATACCGGATCCTGCGCCGGTAACCAGCGCCACTTTTTCAACTTTATTCATTGTGAACACCTCGTTACATATTTAATCAAGTAAAAAGCCAGCAGCAAACTGATCGCGAACCCGGCAGAGGGAATAATAACGTTTATTCAAGATTCGAACCTAATTGCAGTACAGAGATGCGTCCACTGTCTCTGGTCGAATAAGTTAGATCGCTGTTGCAAAGAACTTAGCTTTGACTGCATACCTTGACCTAGGCGTCCGGAAACCATGGCCTGACGGAGGCGCGACCAGGGATGTAGCATCTAGGTTCTGCGGCAAATTAACGAATTTTTGACTTGAACTATCTTTCTGTTCAAAGTTTTCTCGATTACTAGATAACTCAGATAACTCAGATAACTCAGATAACTCAGATAACTCAGATAACTCTCAATATTGTCGCGAATCAACGCCTTGGAGGTGTTGTATGGCGTTTGGAAATGTCGAGGAGTTTACACTGATATTTAACCCCTTGCCGCCCCTTGCCGCCCAGGTTGTTAAGAGAAGCGTAGCGCCTACGGCACAACCTCTCGAGTTGTTGGCTGAGTCTCCTCTCACTCATCGTACCATCTAAGAAGCGAAACGCTTTACCCTCCTTTATTCCTCTTATTGGGCATTGCGTCGAGCGCTACCTGCTAGGCTGACCCGGTGCATCTGTTGTCATGGAAGCAGGTTTGGCGATTTCCCCTACGCTGTTGTCTGCACTAGGCATAATTCAACCATAACTCATCAGTGGCGCCCCCGAAGTCTTGGATTTCCATAGCTTGCGTCTTAAAACTGTGTAGGGACAATTTGCCAGGATATGTCCTACTATATTCATGACTGCACGCTACAATGAATTACATTTGTTCAATTTCATTGGTCTAGGCAAAAATGTTGCCATTTTTTCATTACCATAAAACAACATTCATCGTTTCTCTTCCAGCCCGGCAGATCCTGCTCTTTCCTTTTAGATATAGCTACCCAGCATCATCAGATCGAGAAGATGAGCTCTCATGGGCGCTAACCGGTTAAAAAGCACCTATATTTCGTTGTCCGTGATATCACGGAATCAGCTATGCGCTTGACCCGATCAAACTTAGCAGATGATATAAAAAATTCTTGACCGGAACGAATGTCCAAGGCAACAATTGAAAACTATTGGTATCAATATTTTGTAATGATCGGTACCAAAGTTCCTGCTTGGTAGCAGACGTTACTATCGATGCGGGCTCATTTTTCTATTGAACTAGGATTTCGATATGGCAACTGGCACCGTGAAGTGGTTTAACGACTCCAAGGGCTTCGGCTTTATTACTCCCGATGGTGGCGGAGAAGATTTATTCGCCCACTATTCCGCAATACAAATGCCTGGCTTCAAGACGTTAAAAGAGGGACAGAGAGTAGACTTCGACCCAATCCAAGGAACGAAGGGAAAACAGGCAGCAAATATCCAGGCTGTGTAAACAGGGGCAATCAACGGCGCATTTCGGACTGTTTCCAGATGCGCCGCCCATGCTTCCCGCTTACCTTCCTATTTTTTCTACCGCGGCAATTCATGCTGTTTTTGATCCCCTTACCGACTCTTCTCTTTTTTATTTAGTGCCCACGCGTTTTGCAGACACTAGCGCAGGGTGCGCGCTGCTCCCGAATTTTTGATGGGTCGCGATAGGCGCTCTTGAAATCCGCATGGGTCACCTGAAAGAAACCATCACCCACGCATGCTAAACCCTATACATGACACGTTTCATTAAATTTCAAGATTTACAGCCTATCGTACAACTCAGACCTACTTTGAAGCGCATCCATGCCTTTGTAAGCGGCTGTTCTCATGGTGCTGTTCTCTTGCTGCAGGATTGAAACCTCCGCACATACGTTGTTGAATCTCACTCCTCTGCTGCGACCACTGCGTTTCCGGTCCTGACTGATTTTCCTACGGTTGCCGTTTCCAACCACTTCCGAACTGTCTGATGGCTTATGCTCCGTCCCTGTTCTAGAGCCGATATCGTCTGACTTGCATTGACTTTTCTTTTCAATAAGCAGTTATCTAATTCGGCTCTGCGCCCAGCGGTAAGTCGGATGGCATCGCTGGAAAACGAGCAACAGGACAAGATCATTCTTCCAGTATCCCCAACTTTGTCGCTTCATACACTGCTCTCCCCCTCGAACTGACCCCTAACTTTCCGTAGATATTGCGAACATGTTGAGCAACTGTATGGCAGGAGATAGATAGATTCACTGCAATTTCCCGGAATGCAAGTCCAAGCGCAAGTTCTCGCAAAACCTGGCTTTCGCGCTCCGTCAGCAACTCTATGCTAGAAGCAGTAAGACGTTTCAAAGAAACTGTGTCGCTTCGGTTCTCCGCTTCGCGCCTCCGAATAACGTTGAGGAGTTTCTTCGCCACAACGGGACTGAGCGGCGATGCCCCTGCATGCAAGTCATGCAGCGCTGAGACGAAAGCGGCTGACTCTATTGTTTTGAGAATATACCCGGCGGCGCCTCTTTCGATTGCAGACAAAATATTCAGCTCGTCGTCGAGGATGCTAATAATCATTGTATTTGCGTTCGGCCGTAAGGAAGTAATCTCGGAAAGCAGATCGAGACCGCTGATGTCGGGCAAGGCCAAATCTAGCAAGTAAATATCGGCATTGACTTCATGAACTAATCGCCGGCCTTGCCGGCCATCTACGGCTGTTCCAACGAGTAAAAAGTCAGAATTCGATTTTATAAGCTCGGTAAAATGCGCTAGAAATATTGGATGTACTTCGATGACAGCAATGGTGATCGGCATGGTTAATTAATTACCGCTATTTCCAGTTTTTTATTCACTCTAGCGAGTTATCGGCGCAAAAGTGTAACTTATATTAAGGCGACCATGTCTCGATTCGAGGTCACTGTGACATTGTAACCATTGCGATTTGACACAATTCTTGTTGGCAAATGTTAGCTTACCAAAAGAACGTTTTCCCAAAGGCGGTCTAATAGCGTCTGACCAAAAAAATTTCTTAGAGACAAGTGGAATTCGTGTACGATTTCGTCGTGGGTAGAATTTTAAATATCCAGAAGATTCAACGCATTGAACATCGCAGTACTAGTGATTTCGCACGTTCGGAATCCGCAAGGATCGACAATACACAAAGAAAGCATGGCTTCAAATTTACTGATACCGGTACCGGCACATCTGCTGAGCGTCGGCAAGGCGCTACCTCGCTCTGTCTATTCTGCCAATGGCGACTTGCTGCTATCGCAAGGCTTTGTGATCGAGTCTGTGGAACAGATAGCAACCCTGGTAGACAGTGGCTATCTTCGGCAGATCGAATTCGATGGTAAGACTGAACGAGGAAAACCAGGCATAACGGAACGTGCGTCTGCACCGGCCGAACAGGCTTCCACACCAGAACAAGGCAATGACGGAAAAGTTTTCATGGATGAAGTCCGGTGGCAAGTCGGCGAAACTTTTTTTCTTCATCAGCAGGGATTATCCGCCCGCTATACCGCACGATTTATTGGGTATGTTAAAAACCGGACGGTCCTTGTCACAATGCCTATTGTTGATGATAAATATGTGCTAATCCGCGATAGCCAGATGTTTATTGTCCGCGCTTTTTCCGGAAAGAAAGCATACGCATTTAGCGCTTATGTCATCAAGTCCGTACACTCCCCCCATCCGTATTTGCACTTGTCCTACCCGAAAGAACTCAGTTGCGCAACCATAAGACACCGTGCGCGTATACCCGTAAGCATCATTGCAGCGGTTTCAATGAATGAGCCCGAGGAAAATGTGGCGGCAATCATTTCTGATATGAGTCTCGGTGGCGCCTCGGCCAATATCAAGCATCCCTTTGGCGAAGTCGGTCAGCGGGGTCGAATTAAATTCAAGATCAATGCGGTTGGCGAAACAGCAATCGTTGACCTCGGCATCATACTCAGATCAATCGTACCAAGCGATAACGGCAGCGGCTGCAAGCATGGGTATGAATTTACAGACCTTTCGACCCATGACCGACTAGTGCTGTCAGCCTATTTCCATCAAGCGGAGATGGAACGGAACTGAACCAGCAGCAATTGAATCATTGCGTTGCTATGGAAATTATTGTTTTTTTCTCATATTCAACCAGGCAGTGGCGGCTCCGCTCATTGCGATCATGAGCATTCCTACCCAACCCCAAAAGTCAGGAGCATGGTCGAAAAATAGCCAGCTCATCAGCCCGGCAAAACCGATCTGTGCATACGTAAAAGGCATCAGGCTCGAGGTGCCAGCGCGGCTGAATGCCATAATAAGCAGCAGATGCCCTAGGGTTCCCAGAACGCCGATCAAGACCAGCACCCCGCCATGAGCAGCGTTTGCCTGGGTGAAAAAGTCGAGCAGTTCCTTTCGCTCAAGCATGAGAAAAGGAAGGAGCAGCAAACTGCCGGTTATGCCGCTATAGAACTGAGTTGTATAGGGGTTTTCAAGGACAGCAAGTTTACTTGTGATCAAGCTGTAGCCGCTGGAAATAAACATTGCAAAAAGCGGGATAATAACGACCCATCCAAATAAACCGCTTCCTGGCCGGATAACGATGATCGTCCCCAGGAAGCCGCTGGTCACCAGAGCCCAACGTAATTTTCCAATGCGCTCGTTCAGCAGCCAGCCAGCACACGCCGTGATCAATACCGGCGACAACATGATGATGGCGGTGAACT
The DNA here is from genome assembly GCF_015352955.1 of Noviherbaspirillum soli. Classification (GTDB taxonomy): domain Bacteria; phylum Pseudomonadota; class Gammaproteobacteria; order Burkholderiales; family Burkholderiaceae_D; genus Noviherbaspirillum_A; species Noviherbaspirillum_A soli. The sequence goes on along the minus strand of NZ_JACYOX010000001.1, from coordinate 62,090 downwards.
CAGCCAATGGCATCTTGCGCATACTGAAAAAAGCCAAAACACTGATTGACGCTAGCAGCACGCCACGCAAAATCTGAAAACGAGGATGCATTGTGCGGAAACCGGAAACACCGCGAATTTTTCCTACAACAACCGCCATGATGCCAGCCTGGATTGTGTACCGGCACCAAAGCACCATAACAACGGACATGAAGCTGCCAAGATACTTGGTAGCAGCATCCATGGAGGAAAACAGAAAGGTAGAGGCCACAATCATCATGACTGCGGCAGAGGCGTTGTTATTGCTCATCCCCGCCATCATAACGCAGCGGCAAGAATTTATCTAAAGCAACTATTGCCCGGAGCTAAGGTCGCCTCCGGAACTGTAAGCGGGACATTTTTGCAGTGAATCCGCATTCTTGCTTCTGAATACCTGCCTGAAATGAGCAGGAGCTTCCTCTGTTCGATTCGATTCGAGAGCTTTAGGAACGCCAAGGCCTTGAAGGCCGGCGACGAAAACGAGACGCCGACCTGAAATGAACTGAATGCCTACTAAGCCGGAAAGATTAATTATGCGCAGTAGCGAATACTGCGCTTTGACGCGCCGGCACAGAGACGGCATGCTTTTCCGAAACGCGGCGGGAAACGTCCAGGACGCCACGCTTAATCAGTATTCTCCGGATGGCGCGGTGTGCGCCGTCGGCCTCGGGCTTATCTTCAAGGAATGCGTCCATAGCAGCCAGAGCGATGTCGTCCATTTCTTCTTCCGAGAATGAATGAAACAGCTTCGCAGCCAGCACGTCGGTTGTCGTATCAGAGGTGCAAACCACTTTAGCAGCGTTCTTCACCAACACAGCGCGTACATCACGCGCGGTAATCCCGAAAGCCATTTGCAGCGGCATACCTACCTCCATTGAACGGTTTGCAACGATGTGCAATATGTCCATATGGTATCGCCAGGGTAATTAAGCTGATATAGGACAGAACCCTGTAAAGATGTAGGAAAGAATGAACGGCTATGTCGGTTCAAGTCTGATTTATACATTGGCGGCCTGACCATCAAGCTGCTTTCCAACGATTCTCAGGAAACCCTGCAGCGACCGACTCGAAAACCCATTTTGCTCCGCAGAAACGGCACATGAAGTACTCAGGTCGTCCTGCTCTGCGGCTGAACCACGCCATCCCAGGCCTGCCGAGGCTTTCCAGGCCAGCATGTCCGTTTTTATCATGAGAGCCTCGCCCCATGGCCAGACAAAGTGAACATTTCATGCAAGCGCCAGGTCGTGTGCACGCCTACTCCAGTGAAATGATTTACGCGGTGGGGAATATTGGCGGGACAGGAAGTTCCTCGTCATCAGCCTCTTTGCCAGGAGGAAGATCGGCAGGAGGAACCGCAGGCTGAGGCCCAGGTGTTTTCACAGGCGGGATCGAAGGACTGAAATCAGGGTCTGGCTTTTGAAAGTAGAAGAATCGTTTGCCTGCCTGCATAGCATCTCTCCGTCAGTTGCGGACCTTATATCGTAAGCCATTCAGGCTCATGCAGCATTGCGGCTTATCAGGCGTAAAGGAGTGAACCAAACCATTCATTGCAAAGTCTTACTTCCAGATCAGAAAAATGACGGACTCATATAACGGGATCCCGGAGGGCGCAATGAAACCAAGCAACTATTGGCAATTCGGCCAAGGTCATGCACGGCGGGAAATCAACACGCCTGTTATTTTGTTGATTGCAGGGCTGGGAGGGTTCTGGGTCACCGTTGCTTTCCTCGTGTTTGCTTAGGTTTTGCTTTATCTCGAAACACCCGGGTCAAAAAGTTGTTGTAATTTCCTTCGCTGGCTGAGCCAAGATAAGATGGTGTCACCATCCGGGAAGTTATATGAGCTTAAATAAATACGACTTGACTGCCTTTCGCCGGGCAAAACGCATACGTGCGTTAAAAATCGATTTCCTGATCGTCATATTTACCTTGGCGGCGATCATTCTGATCAGTCGCGAGCATCCGCAGCCCCGCCCGGGCGCACCCGCCTTCCATGTTCAGAAACAAACGACCCCGGATACGGGTAAGCCGCCAGCCAATGCGATCCTCGCAACCGCGGTACGTTGAGAATCGCATTTACCCGGGGAGACCGAAGAGTCCATAGGACTGCCCTATCCGGGCTATCGTCGATGTGATCACATTCGAAGTGGTGCCGCTTTCAAAACCAAAAGGGCCAGATCAAAGATCCGGCCCTTCTTTAATATGGTGCGGCTGGCAGGAATCGAACCCACGACCCCTTGGTTCGTAGCCAAGTACTCTATCCAGCTGAGCTACAGCCGCGAGCCGCTAAGTATATCAGCAGTTTACATATTTTGGAAGTTCGCTGCATCTGGATATAAATAACGGAAAGCCGGAGCTTAGAGAGAATGAGCTCAGCAGTAGTTATGTGCATAAGGAGTTGTTGTTCGACCATGAATGTTCTTCCTGTCGACCGTTCGCAATAACTATCCGTATGGTACATTTGGAAAATATTTCCTATGAACAATTTTTGCGGACCGCCACTGCAACTGAAAAGCCGATTGCACACCGATGAAGCGGAAACTCGCCACCTACACGCTTGCCGCCTGCAGCTTGAGTCTGTCAGGCCCATTATTTGCCACATCGCTCGATGTCAATGTCAAGGATGCCCAAGGCAATGCACTGGCGGATGCCGCAGTATATGTGGAGCCCCTGGATGGCTCCTTTCCAGCGCGGCCAAAGCCAGCGGAAATCGAGCAGAAAAACCGGAAATTCATGCCCTTGATGACGGTCATACAAACGGGCTCCGAGATTGCTTTTCCGAATAACGACACAGTCCGTCACCATGTCTATTCGTTTTCTCCCGCAAAACCATTTGAACTCAAACTTTATTCCGGAACGCCTGGTAATCCCGTGCTTTTCGACAAGCCTGGCACGGTGGTGATCGGCTGTAATATCCACGACCGCATGGTGGCTTATATACAGGTAGTCAATACGCCTTATTTCGGCAAGACGAACGAGACTGGAAAAGTGCGCATCAGCGATCTGCCGGCCGGAAAGTACAGACTCAAGGCTTGGCATCCCCAACTGCTGTCAGGCGCCACGATGCCGGAACCGGAGATCGCCATCAGCAAGCAAGACGTGGCAGTCAGCATTGCGCTGAGTCCCGCCGCCGATAACAAGCCGCATTGATCAGGCGATGTTCAACACTCTCGAAAGACGCATTGTTGCCTTGCTCCTCATCCTGGTGCTTGGCGTCCAGCTCGTCACTTATTTCATCATCAATAATGCGATCGAGCGTAATGGACGTGCCCTCATCGCGGAAGAGGTCGCTGTCGGAGGACGGGTATTCCATCGGCTCCTGCACCAGAATGCCGAGATGCTCACCCAGGGAGCGCAGCTGCTGGCAAAGGATTACGGATTTCTTTCCGCCATTGCCAGTCGCGACGAAGAGACGATCGCGTCGGTGCTGACCAATCATGGCGCGCGCATCGGCGCCTCGGTAACCGTGCTGGTTGATGTCGAGCGCACCATGCGGACCGGACCTTCGCAGTCGGTTTCCGCGGATGTGCAGCGGCTGATCCTGAAATTGGTGGGCATTGCCGCGCGCGAAGGGAGTGCAGTCGGCACCGGGATTGTGGATGATGCGCCGTTCCAGATCGTTGTCGTGCCGGTCAAGGCGCCCGTCGTGGTGGGCTGGGTCGCGATGGCATTTCCGATTGACCAGCGACTCGCCAATGACATGCGCGACCTGTCATCACTGGAAGTGAGTTTTCTTACCCGCTCTGCCGAGAGCAACTGGCGGGTCAGTGCCACTACCCTCGCCTTTGAAAACACCGTCGATCTTTTGCGCGCCATGCACGCGCGCGGCAGCTCGCACGACGCCAGCCTGGATATCGCCGAGAATGGCAGCGCTTACAGGGGCTCTGTCATTGACCTGGCAAGTACGGAAACGCAAACCGCGGTTGCCGTGCTACAGCGATCGGTAGCGGCTGCCACCGCCCCTTACGACGCGCTGCAAATGATGCTGCTGGCATTGACTGCCGGCGTGATTGCCATCGCTGCCGTCTTCAGCGTGCTTACCGCGCGGCGTATGACCGGCCCCTTGCGCGAGCTGACCAGCACCGCGCGGCGGCTTGGCGCCGGCGATTTCGACGGCCCGATTCCATCCGTTGGCGGCGAGGAGATATTGGAGCTCTCAAATGCCTTTGCCTCAATGCGCACTGCCATCAGCAAACGGGAAATGGAGATACACAAGCTGGCTTACTGGGACGCATTGACCGACCTGCCTAACCGGGCGCAATTCACCCGAAAGCTTGCACATGCGCTGGGTACGGCACGGAGCTGCCACATTCTGATGATGGATCTGGATCGTTTCAAGAACGTCAATGATGTGCTGGGCCGTGGCTTTGGCGATGCGTTGCTGCGCAAGGTCGGCAACAGGCTGATTGAGCATGCCGGCGTGGACGCTGCAAGCATCGCGCGGCTTGGCGGCGACGAATTTGCCCTCATGCTGGTTGACGCAACGCTGGACGACGCCAAAGCGGTGGCGGCACGCGTGCTCCAGTCCCTGGAAAAACCGATATCGCTGGACGATCAGGCGGTTGACCTCGGTGCGGGCATTGGCATAGCGGCCTACCCGGAGCACGGCCGGGATGCCGAATCCCTGCTGAGTCATGTGGAAGTGGCGATGCACGTGGCCAAGCGCAGCGGAAACCAGGCCGTGGTGTACGACCCGGCTTACGACGAAAGCAGCCAGCAAAGCCTGTCGCTGCTCAGCGAACTTCGCCATGCAGTCAACCACAACGAATTGCGGCTTTACGTGCAGCCCAAGCTGTCGCTTGGCATCGGAGAAGTACATGGACTGGAAGCCCTGGTGCGCTGGGTTCACCCGGAACGCGGCATGGTGTTTCCGGACCAGTTCATTCCCTTTTCCGAGCAGACCGGCTTCATCCGCGTGCTGACGTTATGGATCCTGGATCAGGCTGCGGCACTCTGCGCGCGATTGGCTGGGGAAGGCATGCATCCGCTTATCTCCGTCAATATCTCGGCACGCGATCTGATGGATCAGGATCTGGCCGAAAAATTCATGGCAATACTGCGCAGGCATCATGTTGCGGCATCTTCCTTCTGCCTGGAGATCACCGAGAGCGCCATCATGGACGACCCGCTGCGCGCGCAAAGTACGCTCAACAGCCTGCATGCGCTGGGCGTCCAATTGTCGATTGATGATTTCGGCACCGGTTACTCTTCGCTTGCCTACCTCAAGCAGCTACCAGTGCATGAACTGAAGATCGACAAGTCTTTCGTGATGAATATGGAGCATGATGCCAATGACGCAAAGATCGTCAGATCCACCATCGATCTTGGACACAATATGGGCCTGCGGGTGGTTGCCGAAGGCATCGAGACCAGGCAGGTATGGAATCTCCTGTCCGAAATGGGCTGCGACAGCGGCCAGGGTTACTATATGAGCCGGCCGATCCCGGCTGACGAATTCATCACCTGGTCAAGGCGGTGGGCATCGGAGCGTGACGCGGGAAGCAAAACCGGCACATTGGCTCCCATTGCGCGGGCGGTGGAAACTCAACTGGAGCAAGATGCATGAGCAAGTTGCCGCTTTTTTGCCTGCTTACCCTGTCCCTCTTCGCCAACCAGGCCGGCGCAGAGGACGACGAAGCGCGTCTGCGTGCTCTCGATCAAAAATGCGAAGTTGCGCGGGCAAAGCGCCTGGCGCCGATCCGGGAAGAAATGGCGCGGCGATGCGTGGCCGAAAAGCGCTATCTGGCGAATCCCGAACAGGATTGCAGGCTGGAGATGAGTACGTACGGCGACACCTTCCAGGGCCCCCGCGGGGCAGCAATCAAAGGGAAGTTTTACGATTTGCCCGAATGCCTGGCCGCGGCCAGCGCGTGGAAGGAATGGGAAGCGTCGCGCCCCTGGAAAAACTGAGCACTGTGCCCGGTCAGCGACGGGAACGGTAGATGTCATGCCCTGCTTCATCGATCTGGCGACGCAATGCCTGGCGCTCTTCCGGGGACAGCCGCCCCTGGCGCGGCTGCTCCGACTGATTGCGGCCGTCCCGGCCGCCGCGATCCGCTTCGGGGCGCTGGGAACGGGGATCGGCAGGATGGTGTCTCTCGTCCCTGGCCTGGCGCGGATCCTGGTCCCGTTGCTGAGTCAGCCCGGTCACCGCGCCTGTAATCAGGAGTAAGGACAGGCAGGCTTTTTCCAGCGTTTTTCTCATCATGGATTCTTTCGGGATGTCAGGCGCCGACGCATATCGTCACAGGTCAAAAGTGTATGTCGGTTTGCTCAATGTCCGAACTTGGATCCGGTAAAGTGTGTAACACTTTGTAATGCCCGCAGAAAACATCCTTAACCGGCCGCGCGCCTGACGTTACCATAGCAAAATGAATACGACAAACCTTTCTGGCATGCAGACCAGCCATACCAATACCCATCAAGCCAAGATTCTGGTCGTGGACGATGACATCCGTCTGCGCGACCTGCTGCGACGCTATCTGGCCGAGCAAGGCTTCAACGTCGTGACGGCGGAAAATGCGCAGGCGATGAACAAGCTCTGGCTGCGCGAGCGCTACGACCTGCTGGTCCTTGACCTGATGCTTCCGGGCGAGGACGGCCTGTCCATCTGCCGCCGGCTGCGCGGCGCGGGCGACCAGACACCCATCATCATGCTGACCGCCAAGGGCGAGGATGTCGACCGGATCGTCGGCCTGGAAATGGGCGCGGATGACTACCTGCCCAAGCCTTTCAATCCCCGTGAGCTGGTGGCGCGCATCAGCGCGGTGCTGCGCCGGCGCGGCCCGGAAGAGGCGCCGGGGGCGCCGTCGGAAACCCCGCAAACCTTTACCTTCGGCGACTTCGTACTCGACCTCGGCACCCGCACGCTGAAAAAGAACGGCCAGAATATCTCCCTGACCACTGGCGAATTTTCCGTGCTCAAGGTCTTTGCGCGGCATGCCCGCCAGCCGTTGTCGCGCGAAAAGCTGATGGAATTGGCGCGCGGCCGTGAATACGAGGTATTCGACCGCAGCCTCGATGTGCAGATCTCCCGCCTGCGCAAGCTGATCGAGCCGGACCCATCCAATCCCCTTTACATCCAGACCGTCTGGGGCCTGGGCTATGTATTCATTCCTGAAGGACAGCCGCGTTGACGCGTGCGCTCGCGGTTCGATGCTAGCCAAGCCTGCGCGGTTCGCCTGGCTGACCAGCGGACTCTACTGGCGCACTTTTTTCCTGCTGTCATTCCTGATCGCGGCCAGCATGGCGGCATGGGTCATCAGCTTCCGGATCGTCGAGCGCACGCCGCGCGCCGAACAGATTGCCAGCCAGGTCGCGTCCATCGTCACGATCACCCGCTCCGCGCTGCTCCATTCGGCCCCGTCATCACGCCGCGAGCTACTGTTCGATCTCGCCAGCAATGAAGGCATCCGGGTCTATCCGCGCGAGGAAAACGACAAGGTCACGCCGCCGCAAGACACTACGCTGATGCCGCTGATCCAGTCCATGGTGCGCTCGCGGCTGGGCATTGAAACCCGCTTCGCCGGCTCGGTAAACGACATTCCCGGCTTCTGGATCAGCTTCACCATCGACGACGACGACTATTGGCTGACGCTGGACCGGGAACGCATCGAGCGCACTTCCGGCATCCAGCTGCTGGGCTGGGCCACGATCACGCTGCTGCTGTCGCTGACCGGCGCAGCCTTCATCAGCCGCCTGATCAACCTGCCGCTGGCGCGCCTGACCCAGGCCGCGCGGGCAATTGGCCGCGGCCAGCAGCCGGCGCCGCTGCCCGAACGCGGGCCCACCGAGATCCGGGAAGCCAATGGCAGCTTCAACCAGATGGTGGTGGACCTGAACCGGGTCGAGTCGGACCGCACGCTGATCCTGGCCGGCATCTCGCATGATCTGCGCACGCCGATCTCGCGCATGCTGCTGGAAGTGGAAATGGCCAAGCTGAGCGATGAAGCGCGCGCCGGCATGCAGTCCGACCTGGCGCAGATGGATGCCATCATCGGCCAGTTCCTCGACTACGCCCGCCCTGCCGGCGAGGAAGTGCGCCAGCCGGTCGACCTGTCGGCGCTGATCATGGACATTGCGCGCGAGGCATCGCGCCTGCCCGACGTGCAGATCTTCTCGGACGTGACCAGCGGCCTGGAAGTGCTGGGCAACGGCATCGACCTGCGGCGCGTCGTCAACAACCTGATCGAGAATGCGCGCCGCTACGGCAAGACGCCGGGAAGCAGCCGTACCGACATCGATATCCGCTGCTGGCGCGAGGGCGACAAGGCGATGCTGGAAGTCGGCGACCGCGGCACCGGCGTGCCCGACAGCGAGCTGGAACAGCTGCTGCGGCCATTCACCCGCCTGGACAGCGCGCGCAGCCAGGCCAACGGCGCCGGGCTCGGACTGGCCATCGTGGAACGGGTGGTACAGCGCCACGGCGCCACGCTGCGCCTGTCGAACCGCGACCAGGGCGGCCTGCTGGCCCGCATCGCGTTCCAGCTTGCGCCAGCAACCAAAGCCTGATGCCTAGCGGCGATACAGCAACGCGATCGCTTCGGCGGCAATGCCTTCCTCGCGCCCGAGGTAGCCCAGCCGCTCATTGGTCTTGGCCTTGATATTCACCTGGCCGACTGCAACGCCGAGGTCGGCGGCGACGTTGGCCACCATGGTCGGGATATGCGGCGCCATTTTCGGCGCCTGGGCAATGATGGTGGCGTCGACATTGCCGACCAGATAGCCGGCGGCGCGAACGCGTCCGATGGCTTCACGCAGCAGCACGCGGGAATCGGCGCCTGCGAATTCGGCCGCCGTATCGGGGAAATGGCGGCCGATGTCGCCCAGTCCCGCCGCGCCCAGCAGCGCATCGGTAAGCGCATGCAGCAGCACATCGGCGTCGGAGTGTCCGAGCAGCCCGGTGGCGTGCGGTATCGTGACGCCGCCGATCACCAGCTTGCGCCCGCTCACCAGCGCATGGCAGTCGTAGCCTTGTCCTATGCGGAACGGCGGCATGGTCGTTTCAGTCATTCAATGCTTTCAAGTAGAGTTCAGCCAGAGCGAGATCGTCCGGCAACGTTACCTTCAGGTTGCGCGGGCTGCCTGGCACCAGCCGTGGCGTCAGGCCGAGCGCTTCGATGGCGCTGGCTTCATCGGTCACTTCCGCTGCAGCCTCAAGCGCCTTCCTGAGCAGGCCGTAACGGAACATCTGCGGCGTCTGCGCGGCCCACAGTCCGTCGCGCGGCACGGTGGCGTCAACCCGTCCGGCGCCGTCGCTGCGCTTGAGAGTGTCGACAATAGGCAGGGCCAGCAGGCCGCCAACATCATCCGTCTGCAGGGCTTCGATCAGGCGGCTGGCAAGGCCGGCGCTGAGGCCGGGCCGGGCGGCATCATGAACCAGCACCCATTCATCGTCTGCAATCTGCGGGCGCATCGCCAGCAGGCCGTTGAGGACTGACTGCCGGCGGGTGTCGCCGCCGTCGCGCACGATGGTCACCCGTCCCGCCAGGGTGGGCCCGTCGCGCATCAGGTCGTCGATGTAGCCGTCGCTGCCACCCACCACGGCGAAGGTGTGGGTGATGGCTTCCATGCCTGCAAAGGTGTCCAGCACATGGCGCAGCATGGGTTTTCCAGCCAGCTTCGCATACTGCTTGGGCATGGCGGCGCCCATGCGCGCGCCGACGCCGGCGGCGGGAATCAGGGCAAAGTAGCGGGGAGGAATCATGGTATGGGCGCCGGGCGGCGCGGATGGCGGCAATCGAAAAAAGATGCTTGGTTTATAATCGCAACTCTTTTTACTGTCAAATCAGCGGCCCTGCGCCACTTCATTGACATGGCACTCCCGATACCGCCTTCCGATGCCATTTGACCTCAAAAACATTCTTCCCAAACCCGGCTCCCGTTTTGCGCTTCCCGCCGTCCACGGCTCGGCCGACGCCTATTTGCTGGCACAGGCCGCGCTGACGCTGAAGGCGCGCGGGCAGACCCTGGCAATCGTGGTCGCCAATGCCGGCGATGCCCAGCGACTGCAGAACGAGATCCCCTGGTTCCGTGGCGACGACACGCAGGACCCGTTGCGCTGCCACCTGCTGCCGGACTGGGAAACCCTGCCGTACGACGCTTTCTCGCCGCACCAGGACCTGGTGTCCGAGCGGCTCGCCACCCTGCATGAACTGCAGAACGGCCAGTGCGACGTGCTGATCGTGCCTGCGACAACGGCCTTGACGCGCATGGCGCCGCCCTCCTTCCTGGCGGCCTACACCTTCTTCTTCAAGCAGGGCGAGACACTGGATGAGGCAAGGCTGAAGTCGCAGCTCACGCTGGCTGGCTACACCCACGTCAGCCAGGTGATGTCCCCTGGCGAGTACTCGGTGCGGGGCGGCCTGATCGACCTGTTCCCGATGGGCTCGGCGCTGCCCTACCGTATCGACCTGTTCGGCGACACCATCGAAACCATCCGCACCTTCGATGCCGACACCCAGCGCTCGCTGTATCCAGTGCGCGAGGTAAGGCTGCTGCCCGGCCGCGAATTCCCGATGGATGAAGCGGCCCGCACCGCCTTTCGCGGACGCTGGCGCGAGGTGTTCGAAGGCGACCCGACCCGCTCGGCGATCTACAAGGACATCGGCAACGGCATCGCGTCGGCCGGCATCGAATACTATCTGCCGCTGTTCTTCGACCAGACCGCCACGCTGTTCCAGTACCTGCCCGAGAACACCACCATCGCGCTGCTGGGCGACATCGACGGCGCCATCAAGCGCTTCTGGAACGATACCCAGTCGCGCTACCGCTTCCTGAAGAGCGATCGCGAACGGCCGCTGCTGGAGCCGCAGGCGCTGTTCCTGACCGACGAGGACTTCTTCACGCTGGCCAAGGCGCACGGCCGCCTGACGCTGCAGTATGACGACGCGCCGTCCGCGCTTTCCTCGCCGCTGCCCAACCTGGCGGTGAACCGGCGCATGGACGATCCGCTGGCCAACCTGCGCAGCTACTTGGATCGCACCGACCGGCGGGTGATGATCTGCGCCGAGAGCAGCGGCCGGCGCGAGACCCTGCAGCAGTACTTCAGCGAATACAACCTGCCGCTGTCGCTGTGCGACGGCTACCAGGACTTCATCACATCTTCCGCGCCGGTCATGCTGGGCGTGGCGCCGCTGCATGCGGGTTTTGAACTCGCGCCCGAACTCGGGCAGTACGCCTTCATCACCGAGACCGAGCTGTATGCCGGCTCCGGCCGCAGGGCCGGCCGCAAGCGCCAGGAAGCCGCGACCCAGGTCGAGGCCATGGTGCGCGACCTGTCCGAACTCAAGATCGGCGACCCGGTGGTGCACGTCAGCCACGGCATCGGCCGCTACATGGGCCTGATCAGCATGGACCTCGGCGAAGGCGAGACCGAATTCCTGCACCTTGAATACGCGAAGGAGACCAAGCTTTACGTGCCGGTGTCGCAGCTGCATGTGATCTCGCGCTATTCGGGCGCATCGCCCGAGGATGCCCCGCTGCACAGCCTGGGCTCGGGCCAGTGGGACAAGGCCAAGCGCCGGGCCGCGCAGCAGGTGCGCGATACGGCCGCCGAACTGCTGAACCTGTATGCCCGCCGGGCGGTGCGCCAGGGCCATGCCTTCGAATACTCGGCGCATGACTATGTCGCCTTCGCCGAAAGCTTCGGCTTCGAGGAAACCCCGGACCAGGCGGCGGCGATCAATGCGGTCATCCACGACATGACCAGCGGCAAGCCGATGGACCGCCTGATCTGCGGCGATGTCGGCTTCGGCAAGACCGAGGTGGCACTGCGCGCCGCCTTCGTGGCGGTGCTGGGCGGCAAGCAGGTGGCGATCCTGGCGCCGACCACGCTGCTGGCCGAGCAGCATGCCCAGACCTTCGCCGACCGCTTTGCCGACTGGCCGGTGAAGATCGCCGAGCTGTCGCGCTTTCGTACCGGCAAGGAAGTGAGCCAGGCGATCAAGGGTATGGGCGACGGCACCGTGGACATCGTCATCGGCACCCACAAGCTGCTGTCGGGCGACGTGAAGTTTGCGCGCCTGGGCCTGGTGATCATCGACGAGGAGCACCGCTTCGGCGTACGCCAGAAGGAAGCGCTGAAGGCATTGCGGGCCGAGGTCGATGTGCTGACGCTGACCGCCACGCCGATTCCGCGCACGCTGGGCATGGCACTGGAAGGACTGCGCGACTTTTCCGTGATCGCCACCGCGCCACAGAAGCGGCTGGCCATCAAGACCTTCGTGCGCAGCGAGTCCGAAGGCGTGATCCGCGAAGCCTGCCTGCGCGAACTCAAGCGCGGCGGCCAGGTGTACTTCCTGCACAATGAAGTCGAGACCATCGAGAACCGCAAGGCCATGCTGGAAGCGCTGATGCCGGAAGCGCGCATTGGCGTGGCGCATGGCCAGATGCATGAGCGCGACCTGGAAAAGGTGATGCGCGACTTCGTCGCGCAGCGCTTCAACATCCTGCTGTGCACCACCATCATCGAAACCGGCATCGACGTGCCGAGCGCCAATACCATCGTGATGCACCGGGCCGACAAGTTCGGCCTGGCGCAGCTGCACCAGCTTCGCGGCCGGGTCGGACGGTCCCATCACCAGGCCTATGCCTACCTGCTGGTCAATGATGTGCAGGGCCTGACCAAGCTGGCCCAGCGCCGGCTCGACGCCATCCAGCAGATGGAAGAGCTGGGGAGCGGTTTTTACCTGGCCATGCATGACCTGGAGATCCGCGGCGCCGGCGAGGTGCTGGGCGAGAGCCAGTCGGGCGAGATGATCGAGGTTGGGTTCCAGATGTATTCCGACATGCTCAACGAAGCGGTGCGCTCGCTGAAGAACGGCAAGGAGCCGGATCTCGCCGCGCCGCTGTCCTCCACCACTGAAATCAATCTGCATGTGCCGGCCCTGCTGCCCAACGACTTCTGCGGCGACGTGCATGAACGGCTGTCGCTCTACAAGCGGCTGGCCAACTGCGGCAGCCAGGAAGCGGTGGACGACCTGCAGGAAGAACTGATCGATCGCTTCGGCAAGCTGCCCGATCCGGCGCGCGCACTGATCGAGACCCACAGGCTGCGCATTGCCGCCAAGCCGCTGGGCATCGTCAAGATCGATGCCCATGCCGAATCGGCGCTATTGCAGTTCGAGCCGAATCCGCCGGTGGATGCGATGCGCATCATCGAGCTGATCCAGAAGAACCGCCACATCAAGCTCAACGGCCAGGACAAGTTGCGCATCACCGCCAACATGCCCGACCTCTCCGCCCGCGTGCAGCAGGTGAAGTCCACCCTGCGCTCGCTGGTGGGTTGAACCATTCCCCTTACTTACTCAGCTTATGAATCTGATTTTCCAAGGCAGCACCGACCGCGCAACCATAGACCGGCTGGCGGCTCCGTCCCGACCGGCCCGCATCGAGCAGATCCATGCTCACGCATGGCGCTGCGTCGATGTGGCCGATAATCCCGCGGTACGCAGCCAGATCGAGGAAGCCAGCCTGCAGTCCAGGGTGGATGCCACCTTCATCGAAGCCGGCCGGCAGTTGTCGGATTTCGGCCTGCTGGCAATGGACATGGACTCCACCGTGATCACCATCGAATGCATCGATGAAATCGCTGACATGCAGGGCCTGAAGCCGCAGGTGGCGGCCATTACCGAGGCGGCGATGCGTGGCGAGATCGAATTCGCAGAAAGCCTGACGCGCCGTGTGGCGCTGCTGGAAGGCCTGGACGCGAACGCGCTGCAGAAGGTGTATGACGAACGGCTGAAGTTCTCGCCGGGCGCGGAGGCGCTGATCTCCGCAGCCCATGCAGCCGGCGTCAAGACGCTGCTGGTGTCCGGCGGCTTTACCTTCTTTACCGACCGCGTGCGTCAGCGGCTCAACCTCGATTACAGCCATGCCAATGTGCTGGAAGTGGCGGACGGCCGCCTGACCGGCAAGGTGGTGGGCGGCATCGTCGACGCGGAGGAAAAGAAGCGCACCGTGGAGCGGGTCTGCGCCGAGCTCGGCATCCCTGCCCGGCAGGCCATCGTGATGGGCGACGGCGCGAATGACCTGAAGATGATGTCGGTGGCCGGCCTGTCCGTGGCCTATCGCGCCAAACCTGTTGTTCGCGCGCAAGCCGATGTCGCCTTGAATTTTTCCGGCCTGGACGGCATCTTGGCCCTGCTTGCGCAATAACGCCAGGCATGACCTCGGAGGCCGCAGATGATGCAGGAGCTGGTACTCGATACGCAGTTGCAGTCTCGCAAGAACCTTGCCTGGTGGCTTTACCTGTTTCACGCGGCGAGCCTGGTGTTTTCGCTGGGCGCGTTTTCCTGGATACCGCTGATCATCAGCTACCTCAAGCGCCCTGAAGCGGCCGGCACCTTCGTCTATAGCCATCACAGCTGGCAGATCCGGTCGTTCTGGTGGTACATCGTGTGGATGGCCCTCGGTGGCCTGCTGTGGCTGACCATCGTCGGCATTCCGCTGGCCATGGTGGTGTTCTTCTTCGCCTGGGTCTGGAAGGCCTACCGGCTGCTGCGCGGCTTTTTCGCTCTCAATGACAACAAGCCGATGCCTGGCTAGGCGCGCAATGCCATTGGATGAACCGCGCCGGGGATCGGCATGGTGCCATGCCCGAAGGGCATTGCACCATGAGGCGCCAAAACGGCAGGCATATGGCGGGCTTCGAATTGATCGGCAAGCTGGTGCAATTCCCCTTTCGGGGGATTGCACCCTACCCTACATCACTACGCCATCAGGGCAGGACGAGGAGGCAAAGCGCTGCGTGCGCCACGCCGGGGCCTGCACCATAAGGCCAATCTGGCCGGATGCGCTCTGTCGGCGGATTTTGTTGAAGCTTGCTGAAACGGCTATTGCAGCCCGCTGAAGGCCTGCTCGATGTCGGCGATCAGATCCGCCGGCTCTTCCAGGCCGATATTGAAGCGCAGCAGCTGCCCCTTCGCGTGCCATTCGCGGCGCATGCCCTGCATGCGGTACGGCACGCACAGGCTGTTTGCGCCGCCCCAGCTGTAGCCGATCTTGAACAGGCGGAGGCTGTCGATGAAGCGGTCGGTCTGGGCTTCGCTGTAGCGCTCGTCGAAGATCGCCGAGAACAGGCCGCCGGCGCCGGTGAAGTCGCGCTTCCAGTGGTCATGCCCCGGACAGTCGGGAAAAGCCGGATGCAATACCCGGCTGACCTCCGGCCTGGCCTTGAGCCAGGCGGCAACCTGCCGGGCACCCCGGTCATGCGCATCGAAGCGCAGCTTCATTGTCGCCAGGCCGCGCGAGACGAGGTAGGCATCGTCGGCCCCGACGCCGTAGCCGAGACGCATGTGCGCCATTTCCAGCCGCTGATGCAGCGCCTTGTCGCGGCAGATCACGGCCCCCATCAGCACATCCGAGCCGCCCGACTGGTATTTCGTCAATGCCTGCATCACGATATCGACGCCATGGTCGAAGGCTGCGAAGGCAATGCCGGCCGACCAAGTGTTGTCGATCGCCACCAGCGCGCCGGCCGCATGGGCGGCCTGGCAGATTGCCGGAATATCCGGCACTTCCATGGATACCGAACCGGGCGCTTCGGTCCAGATCAGCCTGGTATTGGGCTGTATCAGCGCGGCGATGCCGGCGCCGATCATGGGATCGTAATAGCGGGCGCTGACGCCAAAGTCCTTGCTGAGCCAATTGCCCAGTTCGCGGCTGGGATTGTAGACGTTATCGGGCAGCAGCACGTCATCGCCGGTTCTGAGCAGCGCCAGATCGACCATGGCGATGGCGGCCAGCCCGCTGGGCGCGAGCACGCAATGGCTGCCGCCTTCGATGGCGGCAAGGCGGGCTTCCAGCGTGAAGGTGGTCGGCGTGCCATGCAGGCCGTAGGTGTAGCCGGTCTTGTCCTGCCAGTTGCGCGAGCGCAGCGCCGCCACGTCCTTGAACAGCACGGTGGAGGCATGGTGGATCGCAGTCGGAAAGGCGGCAAACCCGTCCGGGGCCCGGTAGTCATGGTGTATCAGCCGGGTCTGCAATGATTTTTCTTCGCTCACCTATCCTCCTGATGCAATGACTTCCGCTGGTTCTACCGCGATGCCGGCCTGGCTGAAGCAGCAGCGTTGCCTGCGTCGATTGCCTTGAGCACGAACTGCCTGGAGACCGCGCCGTCGGCCGACTGCCAGGTGCCGTGCACCTCGCCGCCCTGCTGCCGGCCTTCCCACTGGCCCGATACATCGGTGCCATTTTCGGATTCCTCCATCAGCAGGCTGTCGCCATCGGTCTCTCCTGCCAGCAGGATCTGACCGCTTCGGCCGAAGACGATATAGCTGCCTTCGATGCCTTCGCTCGGGTCGGCCTTCGGGCGTACCTGCATCTGGATGTTGGCATCGCCCAGCGTGCCTCGCAGAACCACTGGCCGCGAGAACAGGCCGCCCGCGGCATCCTGCGCCTGCGCGCTGCATGCCAGCAGCCCCAGGCACAGCAGCGCTGCACGCATCAGCCTGCTGGTCATGCCTTGGCCCACAGGTCGTGGGCATCCGCCGCGGTCACGGTGACATCGTAGAATTCGCCGACCTTGAGCTTAAGATGCGGCTCATACGGCGCCTTGATATGCACCACGCCGTCGATCTCGGGCGCGTCGGCGGCGGAGCGGCCGGTGGCGCCGCCAGTGCGGTCCACCGCGTCCACCAGCACGCGCAGGGTCTTGCCGACCTTGCGCTGCAGGCGCTCGGCCGAGATGCGCTCCTGCAGCTGCATCACGCGGCCACGGCGCTCCTCGCGCACTTCCTCGGGCAACTGGTTGGCCAGTTCATTGGCGGTGGCGCCTTCCACCGGCGAGTAGGCGAAGCAGCCCAGGCGGTCGATCTGCGCTTCCTCCAGGAAATCGAGCAGGTACTGGAATTCCTCTTCGGTCTCGCCAGGAAAGCCAGCGATGAAGGTGGAGCGGATCGTGATATCCGGGCAAAGCTCGCGCCAGCCGCGGATGCGCTCGATATTCTTTTCGCCGTTAGCCGGGCGCTTCATGCGCTTGAGCACATCCGGATGCGCATGCTGCAGGGGCACGTCGAGGTAAGGCACGACATGGCCGCCATTCATCATCGGGATGATCTGGTCGACATGCGGATAGGGATAGACGTAATGCAGGCGCACCCAGGCGCCATACTGCTTTGCCAGTTCGCCCAGCGCGCCCACCAGCTGGGTCATGTGGGTCTTGAGCGGTGCGCCGTTCCAGAAACCGGTGCGGAATTTCACGTCAACGCCATAGGCGCTGGTGTCCTGCGAAATGACCAGCAGTTCCTTCACGCCGGCCTTGAACAGGTTTTCCGCTTCCAGCATCACGTCGGCGATCGGCCGCGACACCAGGTCGCCGCGCATCGAGGGAATGATGCAGAAGCTGCAGCGATGGTTGCAGCCTTCGGAAATCTTCAGGTAGGCATAGTGGCGCGGCGTCAGCTTCACGCCCTGCGCCGGCACCAGGTCGATGAAAGGCTCGTGCGGCTTGGGCAGGTGCAGGTGGACTGCGTCCATCACTTCGCCCAGCGCGTGCGGGCCGGTCACGGCCAGCACCTTCGGGTGCACCTTCTGGATGATGTCGTCGCCGTCGCCGTCCTTCTTGGCGCCCAGGCAGCCGGTCACGATGACCTTGCCGTTTTCATTCAGCGCTTCGCCGATCGCGTCCAGCGATTCCTGCACGGCGGCGTCGATGAAGCCGCAGGTATTGACGATGACCAGGTCGGCGCCATCGTAGGATTTGGCCGTATCGTAGCCCTCGGCGCGCAATTGCGTCAGGATCTGTTCGGAGTCGACCAGCGCCTTCGGACAGCCAAGAGAAACAAAGCCGACCTTGGGCGTCGGCGAGGTAAGGTTAGACATGAGGTGGGAAATAGCGGAAAAAACGAATCCGCTATTGTACCCGCATCGACGCCGGCCATCCGGCCGGGCTTATTTGTCCTTCTTCTCGCCGCCAGGTGCCGCTGGGGGCGCCGGCGGCGCGAACGGGAAATTGCCGAACATGTTCTTGGTCTGGTTCTGCATCTGTTCCTGCATCTGGATGAACAGGGTTTTGCTCTGCTCGATGTAGTTGGTCATCATGCCCTGCATGATCGGGCCCTGCACGCTCATGAACTGGGTCCACATCTCGGGGCTGAACGGCTTGCCTTCGTACAGGCCCTTGGAGTTCTCGGTCAGCTTGTTCTGGATGTCGATGAAGGCCTGGATGTTCTTTTCCAGGTAGGAACCCATCATGCCCTGCATCGCATGGCCGTAGTAGCGGATGATCTGGGCCAGCGCGCCGCTGGAGAACATCGGCGAGCCGTTGGATTCTTCCTCCAGGATGATCTGCAGCAGGATGCTGCGGGTCAGGTCTTCGTCGGTCTTGGCGTCGACCACGGTGAACTCCTCGTTGCCGAGCACCAGCTGCTTGACGTCGGTCAGCGTGATGTAGGAGCTTGTCTGCGTGTCGTACAGACGGCGGTTAGGGTATTTCTTGATCAAGCGCTCGGACGCCTTCTTGGCACTGTTCATTGGAAAATTCACTTTAATACGCTCTCTCGCTGCGCTGTAGATAGGACCTGGAATGGATGGGCGCGCCGTGGCGCCCACCTGATTATAGTTCTAAAAATTAAGTGTTAAGACCTGTTTCGCACCGCATCACGCGGCCTTGCAAGGTGATCAGGCCACCGCTTTCTGCTTCACATAGCGGCCTGGCGCCGCTTCGATCGGCTTGTATTTCGCGTTGCCATAGCGTTTCGGCGCACTGATTTCCCTGCCCCCCTGCTCGGCGAGGAAAGCAGCCCATTCCGTCCACCAGCTTCCTGGTTTCTCGGTCGCCGTCTCGAACCATTCCGCCGCGCTGGCTGGCGTTGCCTTGTTGACCCAGTGGCTGCGCTTGTTCTTCGCGGCCGGGTTGATCACGCCGGCAATGTGCCCGGAAGCGCCGAGCACGAAGCGGCTGTTTGAGCGCTTCTTTGTATTGATCAGGTTCAGCGACTCATACGCCGCCTGCCACGGGACGATGTGGTCTTCCTTGGAGCCGTAGACGAAGGCTGGGAGGTCGAGACGACCAAGGTCGATGCCCTGCCCTGCAACCTGCAGCTTGCCGGGCTCGCGCAGATTGTTTTCCAGATACATGTTGCGCAGGTAATAGCAGAACATCGGGCCAGGAAGATTGGTCGCGTCCGCATTCCAGTAAAGCAGATCAAAGGCCGGCGGCTCCACGCCTTTCAGGTAACTCTGCTCGACGTAATTCCAGACCAGGTCATTCGGGCGCAGGCTGGAGAAGGCCGCGGTGAAGTCCCGGCCCGGCATCATGCCGCCGCCGCCGATCTCTGCTTCGCGGCGTGCCACCTGCGCCTCGTCGATATAGACTTCCAGCACGCCGGTGTCGGAAAAGTCGAGCAGCGTGGTCAGCAGCGTCAGGCTGGATGCCGGCTTGTCGCCGCGCGCCAGCAGCACCGACAGCGCCGTGGCGACGATGGTGCCGCCGACGCAGAAGCCCAGGGTGTTGACCTGGTCCTGGCCGGTGATGTCGCGCACCACCTCGATCGCCTTGATCGCGCCCGTTTCGATATAGTCGTCCCAGCTTGCCTGCTTGAGCGAGGCATCCGGATTGACCCAGGACACCAGGAACACGCTATGGCCCTGCTCCACCGCATAACGGACCAGCGAGTTCGCGGGCTGCAGGTCCATGATGTAGAACTTGTTGATGCACGGCGGCACCAGCAGCAGCGGGCGCTCGAACACGGTCTTGGTCAGCGGCTTGTACTGGATCAGCTGGAAGAGTTCGTTCTCGAAAACCACCGCGCCTTCGGTGGTGGCGACATTCTCCCCGACCTTGAATGCGGTTTCATCGGTCTGGGAGATGCGGCCCTTCTGCATGTCGGCCAGCATCAGCGCAATGCCCTTGGCCAGGCTCTCGCCCTTGGTTTCGACCAGCTTCTTTTGCGCTTCGGGATTCGTGACCAGGAAGTTGGACGGTGACATCGCATCGATCGTTTGCTGGATCGCAAACCGGATCTTCTGCTTGACCTTGGGCGAAGCCTTCACTGCATCGGCCATGGCCATCATGAAGCGGGCATTGAGCAGGTAGGCCGCGGCGTTGAAGGCATACAGCGCGTTTGATTTCCAGGCTTCACCGGAAAAACGCTTGTCCTTGATGTCCGGGGTGCTCGATGTGGCAAGGCTTTGCCAGAGCGTCGAGAACTCCTTTACGTAGTCGCTTTGCAGGCGGGTAAGCGCCTCAGGCTCGATCAGCACTGCCAGGTCGGAGGACAAAGGGCCGGGCAGCATGCCGCTTCCATTCAATTGCCCCATCTGTGGCTGCTTGAGCCAGCTTTGCCATGCATTCGGGTCGGACAGCTGGGCCATCCATGCTGCTGCATCCTGCGGAGTGAGCGTCTTCATGCTTGTCTTCCAGGTTTCGCGTATCGTTAGGGTTTTAACTCTTCATTACCAGCGGTGTTCCTCATGTTCATAGTCGCCATTGGCTGGATGTATGTCGTGCTCATGATGTCGATCGCGGAAGAAAATGCGGTCGCCGGCGTCATGACGTTGATCCTGTATGGCCTGTTGCCAGTGGCCATACTCTTATACATCAGCGGCGGAGGCAAGCGCAAGCGCCGCCGCCTTGACCAACAGCAGCGACAGGCCGAGGCCGCGATTGCCCGTGCAGCGGCCAATGATGACAAAGCGTCGGACAAGGAGCCGCCCGGCAAGAGCCAGGGCTAGCTCATCAGGCTCATCAGGCGTCGATCCAGATCAGCGAGGCCATGCGTCCCGTGACGCCATCCCGACGGTAGGAATAGAAGCGCGGCGCATCCTCGACCGTACAGAAGTCGCCGCCATCAAGCAGGTCCACGCCGCAGGCATGAAGCTCCAGGCGCGCCAGCGCATAGATATCGGCAAGATATTTTCCATTTGGCTGCAGCGCAAAGTGCCGCCCGGCCGGATCAAGGCCAGCAAAGGCCTTCCGCACATCCGCACCGACTTCAAAACGCCGCGGACCGATCGCCGGCCCCAGCCAGGCCTGTATCCGCTCCGCGCCTGCCTCGCGCATGCGCGTTGCCGTATTGCCGAGCACGCCCGCCGCCAGGCCGCGCCAGCCGGCATGGGCCGCCGCCACCACTTTCCCCGCCATGTCGCAGAACAGGACCGGCAGGCAGTCCGCGGTCAGCACCGCGCAGACGACGCCGGGGGTCGTGGCAAAGCTGGCATCTGCATCGGGCACGCCGGAAACCGCGCCGGCATCGACCACGGCGGCGCCATGCACCTGGTTCAGCCAGACCGGATCGGACGGAAGCAAGGTCCGCAGCCAGGCACGGTTCGCGCTCACATGCGCGGCATCGTCGCCGACATGCTGCCCCAGGTTCAGGCCCGGCCCGCCCGCGCCGTCGTCATATGGGGCCTGGCTTGCGCCGCCGCGGCGGGTCGTGCACAGGGCCCGCACCGGCCCGGGGTCAAGCTTCCATGCGGGAACGATCAGATTGCTCATGCGTCGAGATTGGCGGTGGCGATGCCGGCTTTTTCCAGCAGGGCGGCAAAGTCCGCCGGCAGCAGCGTGGTCCATTCGCATTCTGCCCGGCTTCCAGGATGGACCAGGCCCAGCCGGCAGGCATGCAGCGCCTGGCGGTGGAACACCGATGCCAGGTGCGGCTTGCCGTACAGCGCATCGCCCACCAGCGCAAAACCCAGGTGCTGCATGTGCACCCGGATCTGATGGGTGCGTCCCGTTTCCAGTTCGCACCGCACCAGGCTGACCGGCTTGCCATCCAGCATGCCGGTGGCGAGCCGCTGGAAACGGGTGACCGCCGGCTTGGCGCTCAGATTGTTCTGCACCGACATGCGGATGCGCTCGCGCGGATGACGCCCGATGGCCGCATCGACCTTGCCGCCGACCTGCGGCGTGCCCCATACCAGCGCCAGATAGACCCGGTGCACGGTGCGCGCCTGCAGCTGGCGCACCAGGTCGGTCTGGGCCTGCATGGTCTTCGCAACCACCATCAGGCCGCTGGTGTCCTTGTCCAGGCGATGCACGATGCCGGCACGCGGCACATCGGCAATCGGCTTGTGATAATGCAGCAGGCCGTTCTGAAGCGTGCCGGACCAGTTGCCGGCGCCGGGATGCACCACCAGTCCTGCCGGCTTGTTGATCACGATGATCGCGTCATCCTCATGCACGATATCCAGCGCCATTGCTTCCGGTTCGTAGGCATGCGCATCGGCCGCGGCCTGTGGCTGAACCAGCACGGTCTCGTCGCCGAACATGGTGGTCTTGGCGCGGGCGGTCTTGCCGTCGACGGTGACGTGGCCGTCCTCTATCCACTGCTGGATGCGGCTGCGCGAATATTGCGGCAGCCGGCTGGTCAATACCTTGTCGAGACGCATGCCGCAGTCGGCTTCCGACAGCACAAGCGTCATTGGCGCGCCATCACCGGCGCCGGCTTCGGCATCATCGCCAAAGTCGTCGTCCTGGTCGGTCGGAAAGTCGGGTTGGTTCGGGTCTTCAATTGGCGGCACGGCAAATCCCATCAGCTATAATCATCTATTGTTCAGTCGTCTTCACGCGAAACTCCCATGCAAAAAAAATCCCTCAAAATTCTTTTGATCGCATTCATGTTGTCGCTTTCGGCGTGCAGTTTACTGCAAACCGAACCCATAGACGAAACCCGGAACTGGTCGGCGCAAAAGCTCTACGCCGAGGCGCGCGACGAGCTGAAGGCCGGCGGCTACGAGAAGTCGATCAAGTATTTCGAGAAACTGGAGTCGCGCTATCCGTTCGGCACCTATGCGCAGCAGGCGCAGATGGACATCGCCTACGCCTACTATCGCTCGGGCGACCAGGCGCAGGCGCTGGCCGCGGTCGAGCGCTTCATCAAGCTGCATCCGAACCATCCGAACGTTGACTACATGTACTACCTGCGCGGCCTGATCAACTTCAACGACAAGCTGAGCCTGTTCGACTTCGTCGCCCGCCAGGACCTGACCGAGCGCGACCCGAAAGCGGTGCGCGAGGCCTTCGATTCCTTCAAGCTGCTCATCGACCGCTTCCCCAACAGCATCTATGCCCAGGATGCGCGCGACCGCCTGGCTTACCTGGTCGATGCAATGGCCCGCTACGACGTGCACGTGGCCAACTACTATTTCCGGCGCGGCGCCTATCTGGCAGCTGCCAACCGTGCGCAGCAGGTGGTGCGCGAGTTCAAGGACACGCCCGCTGTAGAGGATGCGCTGTACATCATGATGCGTTCCTATGACGCGCTGGGCATGCCGGAACTGCGCGACGACGCCGCCCGGGTGTTCAAGCAGAACTTCCCCAACAGCGAACTGGCGCTAAGCGGCGGCAAGCGCAAGGAAAAGACCTCTCCCTGGTGGAAGATCTGGTAATTCCTCAACTGAAACCGGCCCGCCATATCGGGCCGGCGCATCCTCAACGTCTCCTGAAGTACCACTCTGACGGGCCGGAAGCGGCTGCATCGTAGGCGTAACCGTCGAGATCAAAATCCTTCAGCTGCTCCGGGTCGGTCACTGCATTGATGGCGGCATAGCGCGCCATCAGGCCACGCGCCTTCTTGGCGTAGAACGAGATGATCTTGTAGCGGCCATCCTTCCAGTCCTGGAAAACCGGCGTGATCACCGGCACGCCGAGCAGCGCCGGCTGCACCACCTTGAAATACTCTTCCGAAGCAAGATTGACCAGTGCGGCGGCCTGCCTGCCCTGCAGTTCACGGGCCAGCGTCCTGCTGACCAGATCTCCCCAGAACGCATACAGGCTGGCGCCGCGGGATGTCTTGAAGCGGGTGCCCATTTCCAGGCGATAAGGCTGCATCAGGTCCAGGGGGCGCAGCACGCCGTACAGGCCGGACAGGATGCGCACCTGCGACTGCAGGTGCGCCATCGCCGTCGCTGGCAGCGTGGCCGCATCCAGGCCGGCATAGACGTCGCCGTTGAAGGCCAGCACTGCCGCGCGGGCATTGTCGCTGTTAAACTGCGGCGTCCACGACGCATAGCGGCCGGCATTCAGGACAGCCAACGGGTCCGAGATCTTCATCAGGCTGGCAATATCCGAAGGCGACAATTGCCGCAGGCCGTCGATCAGCTCGGCGGAATGATCGATGAATTCAGGCAGGGTATGCTCTGGCGCATTGACCGGCGATTCATAGTCCAGGCTCTTGGCGGGGGATAAAACAATCAGCATGCACTTTCCACGAAAAAATTTTCCGCAATGATACCGAATCGCCTCGTACTCGATACCAACGTCCTGCTCGACCTCTTCATTTTTCACGATCCACGCTGGGCTGCCCTGCTGCTGGCCCTGCAACATGGCAAGGCGGAAGCCGTCACGCGCGCCGACTGCCGCGACGAGTGGCACCTTGTGCTGCGCTATCCGCATCTCCCTTTGAACGAGGAAACCCGGCCGGCGGCCGAGGCGCAGTTCGACTCGCTGATCAGCCTGGTGACGGCGCCGGCCGGCAGCATGCCGTTGCCGACCTGCAGCGACCGCGACGACCAGAAGTTTCTTGAGCTGGCACGGGACGCGCAGGCAGCGATGCTGGTGACCAAGGACAAGGCGCTGCTGAAGCTGGCACGGCGCGCGGCCAAGGCAGGCATGTTTCGCATCCTGACGCCGGAAGCCTGGGTGCGCGAGCATGAAGCTGCGCAAGAGGCTGCAAAGCTCGCTGCCGTGCCGTTAGAATGAACGGCCACACAGAATTGCCTGAACAACCCATTCCATCTCCTATTACCCGCATGAACATGGCCACTGACAACGCAGCTCACAGCATGGACTTTTCCCGCATCACCTCGCGCCTTCCCGACGTCGGCACCACGATCTTTACCGTGATGTCTGCGCTGGCCACCGAAAAGGGCGCGGTCAATCTGGGCCAGGGCTTTCCCGACTTTCATTGCGATCCGGCGCTGGTCGATGCCGTGGCCGACGCCATGCGCAGAGGCCTGAACCAGTACCCGCCCATGACCGGCATTCCCCAGTTGCGTGAGGTCATCGCCGACAAGGTGGAGTCTATCTATGGCCATCGTTACGACCCGGCCACCGAGATCACGGTCACGGCCGGCGCCACCCAGGGCATCCTGACCTCGGTGCTCTGCTGCGTGCATCCGGGCGACGAAGTCATCGTGATCGAGCCGGCCTACGACAGTTATGTGCCAGCGATCCAGCTGGCCGGCGGCGTCCCGGTCTTCGTGCAGATGGAAGTGAGCGATGCCGGCTATGCCGTGCCGTGGGACAAGGTGGCCGCGGCAGTCACGCCGCGCACCCGGCTGATCATGGTCAATTCGCCGCACAACCCAACCGGCTCGGTGCTGCGCGGCGCCGACATCGCGGCCCTGAGCGATATCGTACGCGGCACCGACATCCTTGTGCTGTCCGACGAGGTGTACGAGCACATGGTGTATGACGGCCACCGGCATGAATCGGTATGCCGCCATCCGGAACTGGCGGCCCGCTCCTTCGTCGTTTCCAGCTTTGGCAAGACCTACCATGTCACCGGCTGGAAGATCGGCTATGTCGCCGCGCCGGCGGCGCTGATGCATGAGTTCCGCAAGGTCCACCAGTTCAATGTCTTCACCGTCAACACGCCGGTGCAGCATGGCCTTGCCGCCTTCATGAAGGATCCCGCGCCCTACCTCGAACTGCCGGCGTTCTACCAGCGAAAGCGCGACCTGTTCCGCGACGGCCTGTCGCAGACCCGGTTCAAGCTGCTGCCATCCGACGGCACCTACTTCCAGTGCGTGGACTATCGCGCGGTGTCGGACCTGCCGGAAGCGGAATTTGCGAAGTGGCTGACAACCGAGATGGGTGTGGCGGCGATACCGGTGTCGGCGTTTTATCACCAGCCCAGGGAATCGGGCATCGTACGCTTCTGCTTCGCCAAGCAGGATGCCACCTTGAAGCTGGCGCTGGAACGGCTGGCAACGCTGTAGGGCAGATGCTTCGTTGTGCTGCGACGGCGCGGCTTGCGCCATCGCAGCACGGCAAGGCTTACTTCATTGCCTTGCGCATCGCCTCGTTGGCCTTGCGATCCGCATTGACCTTCTGTACCGTCGGACGCTCCGCCAGCATCTTGGTGTACTCGCGCACCGGGTACGCCGCCAGCACGTCTTCGCCATAGACGATCTTGCTGGCCATGCTGATGAGTGGCAGGTGCACCAGCGCGGCGCAATCAGCCATGGTGAACTGGTCCCCGGCAATGTAGGGGCCGAACATGGCGAGCTTGCCGAAGGCGGCGGCATTGCGCTTGAGCAGCTTGCCGACACGCTCCTTGGTCTCTTCCGAAACCGTGCCGCCGAAGAAGGCCTGCCCGTACAGTTCACGCGCCACCAGTTCCAGGTGCAGCTCCATGAATGTGATCAGTTCGCGCTGCAGGCCGCGCTGGTAAGGGTCCGCCGGCAGCAGGGGGTTTTGCGGATAGGCATCCTCGATATATTCCATGATGACCTGCGACTCGAACAGCGGGCCATGGTCTGTCTCGCAGTAAGGGATCTTGCCCAGGGGCGACTTCTCCATGAGCGCGGCCGAGCGGTCCGCCCATACCAGCTCCTCCTCGAACTCGACACCCTTCTCGAGCAGCGCGAGCTTGACCTTGTTGTAGTAATTGCTGAGAGCGAAACCGCAAAGCTTGAACATCTGATCTCCTTGATTTGTTGTTGGATTCAGGCGCCCGTGCCGATGGCACGGGGCACGCCGCAGGAATAGTAACCGCAGCAACCCGCCGGCACAATCGCACGACCATGCTTTTCAAGCATGCAGGGCGCAGTATATGATCCTTCATCCCAACCACCCTTCCCCGCGACATGACCGCTGAACTGAAGGCTTCCCGACAGGACGCCACGCTGATTCTCACCTTGTCCAACCCGGGCGCAAAGAACGCGCTGCACCCCGACATGTATGCCGCCGCCGTGGAATCGCTGGCCACCGTGGAGCGTGACAGTTCGATACGCGCGGTGGTGCTGACCGGCGCCGACAACTTCTTTTGCGCCGGCGGCAACCTGAACCGCCTGCTGGAGAACCGCGGCAAGGACAAGGCCGTGCAGGCCGACTCGATCGACCAGCTCAATGGCTGGACCGATGCGATACGCAACTGTCCCAAGCCGGTGATTGCGGCCGTGGACGGCGCAGCAGCAGGCGCCGGCTTCTCGCTGGCGCTGGCCTGCGACCTGATCGTCGCCGGCGCTTCAGCCAAGTTCGTGATGGCTTATGTGAAGGTCGGCCTGACGCCGGATGGCGGCGGCTCATGGTTCCTGTCGCATGCGCTGCCGCGCCAGCTCGCCACGGAAATCATGATCGAAGGCAAGCCGGTGGCCGCAAGCCGCCTGCATGACGTCGGCGTGGTCAACCGGGTGGTCGCGGATGGCACCGCGCTGGAGCATGCGCTGGCATGGGCCGAAGAGCTTGCCGCCCTGTCGCCCAATGCGACCGGACGCATCAAGACCCTGGCGCGCGACGCCTGTGACAATACGCTGGATGAGCATTTCAAGGCCGAGAAGCACAACTTCGTCGAGAGCCTGCATCACCGCGATGCGCAGGAAGGCATCAGCGCCTTTCTGGAAAAGCGCAAACCGCAATACAAATAGGCCGCCGACAATGACGACAGCAAAACGACGCCGCATCTACCTGATGCGGCATGGCAACGTGACCTATTTCGACGATGCCGGCAAGCCCTATCTGCCGGAGGCGGTGCCGCTGAATGAGCAGGGGCGCGCCCAGGCCGAAGCGGCAGGACGGGTTTTCGCAAGCGATGGCGTGCGTTTCGACCGGGTGATCGTGTCGGGCCTGCCGCGTACAGTGGAGACCGCCCAGGGCGTGCTGGCCCAGACCGGCCAGGACATTGCGCTTGAAGTCTGGCCCGAGCTGGTGGAGATACGCGGCGGCAAGCTGGCATCGATCGCCGACGCCGATTTGCAGGAAGCCTTTACCGGCGCATTCGAAGGCGTGGTGCCCGAACACAGGCGCTTCCTGAATGGCGAATCCATCGGCGAACTGATGGACCGCGTGCATCCGGCGCTGGAGCGTCTGCGCCAGGACAGCGACTGGGACACAGCCCTGCTGGTGCTGCATGGCGGCGTCAATCGCGCCATCCTGTCGCTGGCACTGACCGGCGAGCGCCTGTTCCTGGGCAACCTTGCGCAGACCGCCGGCTGCATCAATGCGCTGGACGTGGGCACGCATGCGAAGGACTGGGTGGTGCGCTTCGTCAACCATGCCGCGCCGGCCGTGCTGCAGGACGACACCCGCAGCACCACGATGGAAATCCTGCTCGAACAGTACCGTAAGTCGCGGCGCTGAACCGCGGCAAAAACGTCTTTCGATTAGTACGATCGTACGATTTTATGCGGTAGAATGCCCCGACAACAAGATTCCGACTCACATGTGGGAGACACGATGTACGAAGAATTCATGGGCACCAAGCCGGTGTCGGAGCGCCAGAAATTTGATGTCGACGCGCTGCAGGCGTATATGCAGCAGCACGTGGAAGGCTACTCGGGACAGCTGAATGTCGAGCAGTTCAAGGGCGGCCAGTCCAACCCCACCTTCAAGCTCACCGCGGACGGCCGCAGCTACGTGCTGCGCACCAAGCCAGGCCCGGCCGCCAAGCTTCTGCCCTCGGCCCATGCGATCGATCGCGAGTTCCGCGTGATGGACGCACTGAACCGGGCCGGCTTCCCGGCGCCGCGCCAGTATGCGCTGTGCACCGATGAATCCGTGATAGGCCGCGCCTTCTACGTGATGGACTTCGTGCAGGGCCGCGTGCTGTGGGACCAGTCCATGCCCGGCATGAGCAACGAGGAGCGCGCTGCCTACTACGACGAGATGAACCGCGTGATCGCGCAGCTGCACACCATCGACTACAAGGCCATCGGCCTGGAGAGCTTCGGCAAGCCGGGCAACTACTTTGCCCGCCAGATCGACCGCTGGACCAAGCAATACAAGGCCTCAGAGACCGAGAAGATCGAGGCGATGGACAAGCTCATCGAATGGCTGCCGGTCAACATCCCGCCGGGCGACGAGACCAGCATCGTGCATGGCGACTACCGCCTGGACAACATGATCTTCCATCCCACCGAACCCAGGATCCTGGCGGTGCTGGACTGGGAGTTGTCGACGCTGGGCCATCCGCTGGCCGACTTTTCCTATCACCTGATGAGCTGGCATATCGCGCCCGGCCAGTTCCGCGGCATCGGCGGCCTGGACCACAAGGCGCTCGGCATTCCCAGCGAGGAGGAATACATCGCGAAGTACTGCGAACGCACCGGCCGCACGATCAGGCGCGAGGACTTCACCTTCTACCTGGCCTACAACATGTTCCGCATGGCCGGCATCCTGCAGGGCATCATGAAGCGCTATGTCGACGGCACCGCGTCGAGCGAGCAGGCGCTGAAGGCTGGCCAGGCGACGCGTCCGATGGCCGAGATGGGCTGGGAATACGCTTCCGGCGCCCGTTCCTGAAACAACAATTCAACGAGGAGATGACATGGAATTCGAATATTCAGACCGCTGCAAGGAACTGCAGGGCAAGCTGCTGCGCTTCATGGATGAGCATATCTATCCAAACGAGAAAGCCTACAAGGCCGAGATCGACCGCAACGGCACTGAAAAGGGCAATCGCTGGCTGCCCACCGCCATCATCGAGGACCTGAAGCCCAAGGCCCGCGAGC
Source organism: Noviherbaspirillum soli (assembly GCF_015352955.1). GTDB lineage: Bacteria > Pseudomonadota > Gammaproteobacteria > Burkholderiales > Burkholderiaceae_D > Noviherbaspirillum_A > Noviherbaspirillum_A soli. The sequence continues at coordinate 32,457 of NZ_JACYOX010000001.1, read as the reverse complement.
AGGGCCTGTGGAACCTGTTCCTGCCCAAGTCGAAGCGCGCCCCCGAGGGCCTGTCCAACCTGGACTATGCGCCGCTGTGCGAGATCATGGGCCGGGTGGGCTGGGCGCCGGAAGTGTTCAACTGCTCCGCGCCGGATACCGGCAACATGGAGACCATCGAGCGCTACGGCAGCGAGGAACACAAGCAGCTATGGCTGGAGCCGCTGCTGCGCGGCGAGATCCGTTCCGCCTTCGCCATGACCGAGCCGGCAGTGGCCTCCTCCGACGCAACCAATATCGCCACCCGCATCGAGCGCGATGGCGACGAATATGTGATCAATGGCCACAAGTGGTGGATCTCCGGCGCCGGCGATCCGCGCTGCAAGATCTTCATCCTGATGGGCAAGACCGACCCGGAAGCGGCACGCCACTCCCAGCAGTCGATGATCCTGGTGCCTGCCGATACCCCGGGCGTGACCATCAAGCGGCCGCTGCCGGTGTTTGGCTATGACGACGCGCCGCACGGCCATTGCGAGATCCTGTTCGAGAATGTCCGCGTGCCCGCATCCAATATGCTGCTCGGCGAAGGCCGCGGCTTCGAGATCGCCCAGGGTCGCCTTGGGCCGGGCCGTATTCACCACTGCATGCGCGCCATCGGCGTGGCAGAACGTGCGCTGGAATACATGTGCCGGCGCCTGAACGAGCGCGTGGCCTTCGGCCGCCGCATTTCCGAGCAGAGCGTCTGGCGCGAGCGCGTGGCCGAGTCGCGCATCCAGATCGACACCGCCCGCCTGCTGACGCTCAAAGCTGCCTACATGATGGACACGGTAGGCAACAAGCATGCGAAGTCCGAGATCGCGATGATCAAGGTGCTGGCGCCGAACGTGGCCCAGCAGGTGCTGGACTGGTCGATCCAGGCGCACGGTGCGGCCGGCGTATCCGACGAATTCCCGCTGGCCTATATGTGGGCGGGCAATCGCACGCTGCGTATAGCCGATGGCCCGGACGAGGTGCATCGCAATGCAGTGGCCAAGCTGGAACTGGCCAAGCACATGACGCTGCAGGGCGAGGATACCGAGCTGCCTATCACCCGCTCCTGACACCCGGAGCATCTGGCTCGCCAACGAGAGGCATGCGCAAGCATGCCTCTTTTGTTTAAAAACCGCCCGTAGCCCGTAGGGCGCAATACCCCACAGGGGCATTGCGCCGCGCTTCGCATGCCGGGTGCCATTGCCGGCTGGCTTGGCTGATCGACCGATGGTGCAATGCCCTCCGGGTATTGCACCCTACGCGTTGGTCCACGCGTTCGTCCACGAGTTGGTCCGGGCCAGCGCCAGCGAGCCTGCTTGCCCCATGCGCAAAGCCGCAAAGTTCTGCATAATCCTGCAGCACCGTATCCTTCGTTCAACTTCAAGGGAAGTTCATGATAGACGTTTATTCCACAGCCACGCCCAATGGCCACAAGGTCCACATCATGCTGGAAGAAACCGGCCTGCCCTATCGGGTGCATCACATCGATATCGGCGCCGGCGATCAGTTCAAGCCCGCGTTCCTGGCGATCTCGCCGAACAACAAGATACCGGCCATCGTCGATGCCGACGGCATCGATGGCAAGCCGATATCGATGTTCGAGTCGGGCGCCATCCTGGTCTACCTCGCCAGCAAGACCGGCATGTTCCTGGGCCAGACCGACCGCGACCGCTTCACCACCTTGCAGTGGCTGATGTTCCAGATGGGTGGCGTTGGCCCGATGCTGGGACAGGCGCATCACTTCCGTATCTATGCGCCGGAGAAGGTCGAGTATGCAATCAACCGCTACACCAACGAAGCCAAGCGGCTATACGGCGTGATCGACAAGCAGGTAGCCAGGGAAGGATATCTGGCGGGGAGCGAATACACCATCGCCGACATCGCGACCTTCCCCTGGCTGCGCTCATGGAAGAACCAGGGCGTGGAGATCGAGGAATTTCCCAATCTGAAGCGATGGTTCGACGGGATTGCCGCAAGACCGGCGGTGCAGCGCGGCGTGGAAGTGCTGGCCAACCTGCGCAAGCCCATCACCGACGACAAGGCGCGCGAGGTGCTGTTCGGCGCCAGCCAGTACGCCAAGCGCTGATGCATCGATGCCGGCTGCAGCAAGGATCGCGCAGCCAATGAAGAAAGGCGCGATGCGGTTGCCCGCATCGCGCCTTTCGTTTTAAGTGCTTCTGGTAAGAAATCAGGTATAGCGACGAGAAATCGATTCAGCCACGCAGACCGGCTTGTCGCCGCCTTCCCGCTCTATCGTCACCTGCCAGGTCACCTGGGCGCCGCCTTCGATATCCTCGACCGACAGCACCGTGGTACGGCTGCGCACCTTGCTGCCCACTGGCACCGGCGCCGGGAAGCGGACCTTGTTCAGGCCGTAGTTGACGCCCATGCGCACATCCGTCATGCGCACCGAGTTCTGCATCAGCATCGGCAGCAATGACAATGTGAGAAAACCATGCGCAATCGGGCCGCCGAAGGGCGATTCGCGCTTGCAGCGCTCCACATCGAGATGGATCCATTGGTGGTCGCCGGTTGCTTCCGCAAACTGGTTGACCCTCTCCTGGGTGATCTCCACCCAGTCCGATACCGCCACTTCCTGACCAACCAGAGCCTTCAGCTCGGCCAGCGTTGCGATTTCACGCATATCGTCTCCATCAGGTTCGTTATTGTTGTGCGCATCAGCCCTGCTCGGGCCGACGCAGGAACATGCCCATGCCCTTGACGGTGGCCACCGTCTCGCCATGCTGGTTCTTCGCTTCCCACATCGTATGCACCACGCCGCGATCCGGCCGGCTGGATGAAGGGCGTGCATCGAGCACCGTGGTGGTCACCGCCAGCGTGTCGCCGGCGCGTACCGGCTTCAACCAGCGGATCTCGTCCACGCCGGGCGAACCCAGGCTGGCGGCTTCGGACAGGAAGCCGTCCACCATCATGCGCATCATCATGCTGCAGGTATGCCAGCCGCTGGCGATGATGCCGCCGAACATGGACTTCGCAGCCGCTTCCGGGTCGACATGGAAAGGCTGCGGATCGAATTGGCTGGCAAAGGCAATGATCTCATCCTGGTCCACGGTGCGATTGCCCACCGGGATGGTGCGGCCGGGCTCGAAGTCTTCGAAATACCATTTCAGCTGTGCCATGAGGAGTCCTTTGCCGGGTTGCGATCAGGCCGTCTGGGAAAAGCCGGGCTGGGCGACGAAGCGCGCCAGGTGGTAGTCGGTATCGCCCAGGGTCTGCTCGATCATGGTCAGGCGCTTGAAATGATGCGCTGCCGGCAGTTCATCGGTGACCCCCATGCCGCCATGCAGCTGCACCGCCTGCTGGCCAACGAAGCGGGCCGCCTGGCCTACCCGAGCCTTGGCTGCCGACACCGTACGACGGCGCTCCACCGGATCGCTCGACGCCACCTTGACCGCAGCCAGCGTGGCCATCGAGCTGGCCTGCTGGTACTGCATGAACATCTCGGCCATGCGATGCTGCAGCGCCTGGAATTTACCGATGGGCACGCCGAACTGCTGGCGGGTCTTCAGGTAGTCCAGCGTGGCGGCGTTCAGCGCTTCCATTGCGCCGATGGCTTCTGCGCACAACAGCGTCACGCCGTAATCGGCTGCCGCATCGAGGATTTCCCAGCCCTCGCCGGCGGCGCCCAACAGCGCCGATGCCGGCACCTGGACGTTTTCAAAGCGGATATCGGCGGCGCGCTGGCCGTCGATGGTGCGGTAGTCACGGCGATTGACGCCGGCGGCATTGGCCGGCACCAGGAACAGGGAAATGCCGCTGGTGTCGCGCTGCGCGCCGCTGCTGCGGGCCGAGACGATCAGCTGGTCAGCCTGGCCGCCATGGATGACGACCACCTTGGTGCCATTGATCACATAGCCGTCGCCGCTGGCGGCGGCGGTGGTGGTGATGTCGAACAGGTCGAAGCGCGCCTGCTTCTCACCCAGCGCCGCGGCCAGCTTCAGCTCGCCCGTGGCGACCTGCTCCAGCAGGCTTTCCTGCTTGCCCGCCAGCTTCAGGAACTGCGCGCCCAGTGCGGTGGCAAGATACGGCTCCACCACCAGGCCACGACCGATTTCCTTCATGACCACCATCATGTCGACGGCGGAGCCGTTGAAGCCGCCCTGCTCTTCCGGCACCGGCAGCGCCGTCATGCCGAGCTCGGTCAGCGTGTTCCATGCATCGGAAGACACACCGGCTTCGGAGTGGAGGATCTTCTTGCGGTGCTCGAAGGTATAGTCCTTTTCCATCCAGCGCCGCAAGGCATCGGAAAACTGCTGCTGTTCCTGCGTAAATTCAAAGTCCATGCTTGTCTCCTACAGTCCGAGGATCATCTGCGTGATGATGTTTTTCTGGATCTCGTTCGATCCGCCATAGATCGACGTCTTGCGGAAGTTGAAGTAGTACGATGCCAGCGGCGCGGCGTCGTCGTCGCCAAAGACGCTGTGCGCCTCCTGGCCTTCCAGGTAGTGGCGGTCGAATGGCAGGCTGTACGGGCCGACGGCTTCCACCATCAGTTCGGTCAGCATCTGCTGCACTTCGGTGCCCTTCACCTTCAGCATCGAGGCTTCCGGTCCGGGACCGCGACGCTTGCTGTCCTGGGAGATGACTTTCAGCACGGTGACTTCCAGCGCCATGATCTCGATTTCCAGCATCGCGACCTTGGCGGCGAATACCGGGTCTTCCAGCATGGGCTTGCCGTTCTTCAGATGCTCGGTGGCGATGCGCTTGAGGAACTGCAGCTCGCGCTTGGCACGGCCGACCGCGGCGATATTGGTGCGCTCGTGGCCCAGCAGGTATTTGGCGTAGGTCCAGCCCTTGTTCTCTTCGCCGATCAGGTTCTCGACCGGCACCTTCACGTTGTCGAAGAAGACCTCGTTCACTTCGTGGTCTTCGTCCAGCATGATGATCGGGCGCACGGTGATGCCCGGCGTTTTCATGTCGATCAGCAGGAAGGAAATGCCCTCCTGCTTGCGCGCGCCCGTGTCAGTGCGCACCAGGCAGAAGATCATGTCGGCATGCTGGCCCAGCGTGGTCCAGGTCTTCTGGCCGTTGACGATGTAATGGTCGCCCTGGCGCTCGGCGCGGGTTTTCAGGGAAGCCAGGTCGGAACCGGCGCCCGGCTCGGAATAGCCCTGGCACCACCAGTCGTCGCAATTAAGGATGCGCGGCAGGTAATATTTTTTCTGCGCCTCGTTACCGAAGGCCATGATGACGGGCGCCACCATGTTCACGCCGAACGGCAGGATGGGCGGCGTACCGGCGCGGGCGCACTCCTCTTCCCAGATATGGCGCTGCACCGCATTCCAGCCGGTGCCGCCGTACTCGACCGGCCAGCCGGTGCCGACCCAGCCCTGCTTGGCGACGATCTTGTGCCAGCGCACGAAGTCTTCCTTCGACAGGCGCTTGTGGTTCAGCACTTTCTGCTGGAGATCCTTGGGGAGATTGGCGTCGAGATACGCCCTGACCTGATCGCGGAATGCAATGTCTTCCGCACTGTAGTTCAAATCCATGCTGCCTCCGTTATTTTGTACCTTGTACCGTCTAAAAAGCACGACCGTTCAAAATTATACAGAGGTTTAATCGGAGTGGAAGCAGGAATTTTTGGCGATTCATTACTCCACACTGCGGCGCATTTCGGCTTCCGGGCCGGACTGAGCGCTGATGGCATGCTCCCTTGCTCACACGCAGCAACCCATGCCGCTTGCGCTGGGCCTGCATCGAATCCAGCAAGTGGAATCGGGTTAACTGTCCCTTCTGCCATGCTCGGGCAAACCATCCGGACCGCAACTTTGCTAACATCCGGCCTCGGTTTCTCTTTGGCACCAACCATCACGCATGCACAATCCCCCACGCGATCCGCTGCCGGTTCAGCAGTCATGGCTCAGAGACAGACAAGCGACCCGCTTTGTTCTTGTCCTTGCGCTCTATCTCCTGGCGCATCTGCTGATCCGGCTGAACCTGTCCGACTCGCTGGACCTGGACGAAGCCGAGCAGGCCTTCGAATTCCAGCAGCTGCGCATGGGCTACGGCACGCAGCCGCCGCTGTATAACTGGCTGCAATGGCTGCTGTTCTCCACGCTGGGCCTGAACCTGTTCGCGCTGGCGCTGTTGAAGAGCCTGTGCCTGTTCGGGATTTACTTTTTCATGTTTCTGACCGCCAGGCCACTGGTCGGCAGCCTGGGAGCGATGGCCGTCTCCGCCTCACTGCTGCTGTTGCCGCAGATAGGCTGGGAGGCGCAACGCGACCTGACCCATTCGGTGCTGCTGACAACGATCGCCAGCATGTCGCTGTATGCCTATTTCGCCCTGCTTCGGCACCCCACGGTGACCCGCTACGCCCTGTTCGGCTTGCTGCTGGGGCTGGGCATGCAGACCAAGTACAACTTCGTGATCTTCACCATCGGGCTGATTGTTGCCAGCGTCATGGTGCCCCAGCATCGGGCCATTGTTTGGAACCGCAGGATAGTCGTGTCCATTGCCGTCGCGGTGCTATGCCTGCTGCCGCACGGCCTGTGGGTGCTGCAGCATTTCAACACCGCAGCCGGCGGCACCATCGAACAGATGAAGGATGAGAGCACCACCAGTTTCCTGCTCAATGTTCTTGGCGGGCTGCGCAGCCTGCTGGTGGCCACGGTCAGCTTCCTCACGCCGATATGGCTGATCTATTTGCTGGCATGCAGGTCTTTTTTCGGCAAGGCGGACAAGCCCGTTCTTCGACGCCCCAGCACGGAAGCGCTGTTCTTCCTCTGCCTCTATGCCGGCTACCTCGGGTCCATCATCATCATCGTGCTGACTGGCGAGGTTACCCGGGTCAAGGACCGCTGGATGCAGCCCATGCTGTTCTCGGCGCCGCTGCTGTTTTTCCTGCTGCTGCCCGGCCTGGCCCAGCCAGCGGTGTTCCGCCGCATCATGAAGGTTGCTGCCTTCGTTGCTGCATGCTTTCTGCTGGCTTTACCGCTGCGCGTGTATCTCGGGCCATCCTATGAAAGGTACGTACGCGCCCATCATCCCTATCCGGCGTTGGCAAACGAACTGGCGCAGCGCTTTCCACAAGTGCATGACGTTGTCGCCACCGACAAGCTGTTGGCCGGCAATCTGCATTTTCAGCGTCCCGCCGTGCGCACGCTGCTATTGCCCAGGATGCTGGAAGAGCGGACCGCGCTTCCGGACGAGGGATTGCTGGTCTTGCGTGCCGGAGAGGAATCCGCCTGGCTGGCTACTTTCCAGACGGCATATCCGAACGCCAGGATATCGCCAGCCCAACCCATCAGCCTGTCCTATCGTTATGGCGGCGAGGATGCCATGTCCTTCCTCGTTGCGCACTTTGTGGTGCCCGCTCCTTCTCATCGGTAAAATGCAGGTCGCCGCAAGGTTGCCATTCAGAACCCCATAAGGAATAGTCATGTTTTTATCAGTCGTCATCCCGGTCATGAACGAGGAAGGCAATATTGCGCTGCTGACAAGCCGCATTGCCGAGGCGCTCGCCGGCATCGAGCACGAAGTGATCTTCGTGGACGACGGCTCGAGCGACCGCACCGTCGCGGAGATCGAGCAGTACGGTTCGCCATCCACCCGAATACTGGTGCTGAACCGCAACTATGGCCAGACCACGGCAATGGCGGCCGGCATCGATGCCGCGGAAGGCGAACTGATCGTGATGCTCGACGGCGACATGCAGAACGACCCGCTGGACATCCCGCTGATGATCAAGTGCATGGAAGAAGGCAACTGGGACGTGGTCGCCGGCATACGCGCCAAGCGCCAGGACGGCTTCCTGCTGCGCAAGGTGCCCAGCAAGATCGCCAACTGGCTAATACGCCGCAGCACCGGCGTGCACATGAAGGACTATGGCTGCACCCTGAAGCTGTTCCGCAGCGACGTCGCCAAGAGCCTGGGACTTTATGGCGAACTGCACCGTTATATTCCGGTGCTGGCCAGCATGTACGGCGCCAGGATGACCCAGATGGAAGTCCGGCATCACTCGCGCCATGCCGGCGTATCGAAATACGGCCTGGGCCGCACCTTCAAGGTTGCCAGCGACCTGATGCTGATGCTGTTCTTCCAGAAGTATGGCCAGCGTCCGATGCATCTGTTTGGCGGCACCGGACTGGCGCTGTTCCTGGTCGGCGTGCTGATCAACCTTTACCTTCTGGTGGAAAAGATCATGGTGGGCAGCATAGGCGGCCGGCCGCTGCTGTTCGTCGGCGTGCTGCTGACCTTCACTGGCATCCAGCTGATCACCACCGGCTTCATGGCGGACCTGATCATGCGCACCTATTACGAGTCGCAAAACAAGAAGCCCTACAACATCAAGAAGCAGATCCTTGTCCAGCCGCGCACGTAAGTGGATCAAGCTTTCCGTACAGGTGCTGGTCTCGGTGGGGCTGGTGGCATTCCTGGCGCAGAAGCTTGATTTTACGGAGATCAAAAACATCCTTAACCGCCCCGGTGGCTGGCCTTGGCTGCTGGGGGCATTTGTGCTCTTCAATGCATCCAAGATCGTTGCGGCGCTGCGGCTTAACATCTATCAGCGCCATGTGGGCGTGGTGCTGTCGGAGGGGCAGAACCTGCGGCTTTACTATGCGGGGATGTTTCTGAACCTGTTCCTGCCGGGAGGGATAGGCGGGGATGGATACAAGATTTTCGTGTTGAATCGGCAGCAGGGTGTGCCGGTGAAGAAGCTGGTGCTAGTGACGCTGGCGGATCGGGTGAGCGGGTTGTTGTGCTTGTTGTTGTTGTTGTGCGGGTTGGTGCCTTGGGTGGGGTTGGGGTGGCTATTCGTTACAGTCATAGCAGTTGCTGGAGTCGCCGCGCTATGCGTCGTCGCCACGCTAGTGCTGGGTCATCGCCTTGCTCTTCCGCTTGAATCAAATTCTTTAAACAAAGTCGTCAGTCTGGGGCTGACCGTTCAAGTCTTGCAACTTGGGTGCATGGCGTGCCTGTTAAGTTATGTGGCGCTGCCGCTGGCGCAATACTTACCTTACCTCTCGGTTTTTTTACTCTCGTCCATTGTTGCCGTGCTCCCGCTTAGCTTGGGAGGCCTGGGAGCGCGTGAAGTGACCTTTTTTTATTGCATGGGCTTGCTAAATCTTGATCCCGCATTCGGGGTTGCCGTTTCGGGTTCGTTCTTCTTGGTCTCCATGGCGTCTTCTCTGATAGGAGCGCTCTACCTTCGCAGCCGTTTTTCTCCGGACTTGCCAGGTTGAGCCGCGTTTTTCTTTGCGACAGACACTGGCATCTATAGCGTCTCGTCCGGAACGCCCAGAAACTTGGCTAGCCTGGCATGCGAATCTGGGCGAGGCAAAGAACTTGCTGAAAAATCGCATTAGTCTTTGTGAGACACTTGTTGCTGCATCTCCCAAATTTCTTCCGAACAGTTGTTTGATGTCAATGTGCCTGATGAACTAAACATTACAACTTAAATCTACACTCGTAATTGACTGTAGAACGCGCCTACACCCCTAGCAGTAGAAAACTGGCAAATAACCGGCAAATGGACCGTTTGCCCAAAATAAGCGCTTTAACGGGGTTATATCAAATGAGGCTTAATTAATTTTAGAAGACTGATTTTTCTAAAAGTTCTAATCGGAGAAAACTATCTGAAAAGCAAAAGGAGAACAAAATCGTGAAACATTTACCAAATTGTGCAAGCTTTAGAAGCACACCTGAATTTCCATTGCATCCACTCCCTTGCGACTGTCATGTAGAGCATGTACAGACCAAAAACCGCGCCCCCTTTCACCTGTATTCCAAGTCTTATTTTTTTGCTTTGCCAAGACTATCCAGCTTAATGAAAAGATTCAGAAAGGGCGAAGCGATTTAGCGTAAGTAACATAACACGCGCACCTGGATAGGTTAGCCGATACGTTTCGCTTTTTAAAGATCATGAGCGTGCAACATCAGTTTTGGCGATAAGGTTAGAACGCTTTTGCTGAAGCATGAGATGTTTACGCGTCGATATCTTGCCAAAACTTCTGAATATGTAGTCGGTGATTCCCAAGCGAACCGCCTTTGCACTGCCCGATTTTGAAAAAAGCCAGCGCACAAACTCAATTTTCCCCACGCAATCAACGCCCTTATCTGATCCAGCAATCCGGCTTAGAGACCAATAAATCGACTTTATATCGCTCAGCCTTTCTTTGAAGGATCCGTGTTTTTTCTCGCTTAGCAAGAGGGAATTACGAACGGAATAATAGGTTTTGATCGGTACTCGTTTGCCGCCAAAGGCGCGCGATTCCTTGTGGAAAACCTTCACGCCCAGATCGCAAACCGAATTGAACCCCTGTTTCGATGCCCTATAGTGGAAATCAGTTTCTTCCAATTGCAGGAAAAAGCGTTCATCGAGCAAACCGATGGAATTAAAGACATCCCGGTGCACAGCCAGGCAAGCGCCGTACGCAAAATTCATCGAAGTTTTGCCGTGCCAGATACCTGTAGGTGCATGATCTGGTGCCGAATCCCGTCCTGGATGTAACTGAGCCACTTCAGGTTCGTCCCAATAATAAATCGTGGGATGCAAAAGACACGCAGGCAGATCACTAACCGTGTCAAACAACGCTTTGGCTTGCCCACTTGGGAAAACCAGATCGTTGTTCATCAGGCAGATCCAATCGAATCCACGTTCCAAACCTATTTGGATACCCGTATTGTTGCCACCAGCCCAGCCAAGATTTTCAGGCAAGCAGAGAATTTCCGCCGAGGGGCAAGCCGCCTTAATAAAGTCAACGACGCCATATTCGGAAGCGTTATCGACCACCAGCACTTCTAGACCAGGACATGGGGACGCTAGCAAACTCTGAAGACAAGCAACGGTGTCTTCCTTGCCGTTAAAGCTAAGAACGATGCACAACATGCGCGCTGCCGGGATGATTTTGCGAACTTCGGATGAAACAAAGGAGGTAAGGGAATCCATTTTCTCGGCGTGGCAGGTAGAAGGCAAACGTTGGATTAGAAATTACATTTTGGAAATTATCATGACCGTGATAGTTTTGTACATAGTTATTTTAGATAGTCAACTCATTCAGTCTGTGCGGGCATACTCTTTGCCAGAATTGAACCATGCATTCAGGGGGAGCAGCTTCTGTAGAGAGCCTTCAAACTGCGCATATCGTTTGGTGACCAGAAGACCGCCCGTGCTGCATAAAACATGGATTGCAATCTCTTTCCACTTTGAAGAAAAACGCCAGAAGACTGTCTGAGATTGGCGGCATAATGCCAACGCATTTCCTTTTTCACTGCTTTCAATCTCGGGTCTTTCAGGCAAAACTTCGAGGCGCGCGGCGCCTCCCGCGCGGCTCGCAAGTGATTTTTTGTCATGGATTCATGGTATCGGCGCAGGTGAAATACCGGTCGGTTTATCCAATACATGTCTGCGAGACTGGCAAGAACTAAGCAGAAATGTATATCCTCGCCGTAGACCAGCTTTTCACTTAACGGACCACATTTCTCCAAAAGATCGCGCCGTATCATCATCGCTCCCAAAAACGGCAACATTCCCCAACCTGCAATCTTCTTTATAGGTCGACCAATTCGGAATAAAGACGGGGAAAGCTCTTCTCCATCCGTTGTAGCCTTTGAAAAATTATTCAATTGCGAATGCTTGCCGACTTCTCTGGTTTCAAGCATGTCACCCACAATCCAGCGTATCTCATCATACTTTTCTAGCAACTGAACCCGATGTTCCAACGTATCAGGCGCGACTACATCATCTGCGTCTAGAAAGGCAATCCAGTCACCAGTCGCGGCGGCGATTCCGGCGTTCCGTGCTTTCGACGGGCCGCCATTTCTTGCCTGATTGATTAAGACGACAAATGGCGAGGATCTCCATTGTTCAAGCAGCGCATTAGTTACAGCGTCAGTCGAGCAATCGTTTACAAGAATAATCTCACAGCCGCATCGATTCGGCATATTCTGCAAAATTGACTCAATCGCCTCACTTAGAAATTTTCCGCTGTTGAATACTGGAATAATCCAACTAATCTTCATAGCGACAACCGCCTATCTTTGAATTAATTTTTCGAGATCGTCAATATGGCGATCCCATCCGTGCTTTTCTTTGACATATCGATGAGCTTTATGACCAATTTTTGAAATGTCCATTTTCCCATCGATAATATCGGCCAGCATCTCCTTGAAGCCATCATCATCTCGCGCCAAGAAACCCGTGTGCTGATGAGCGACAATCTCATGATTGGCACCGATATATTTTTTATTGTCTGAGTAAAATGACAATGTGGGCAAACAAAAACTCATTGCTTCAAGTAGCACTACAGGTGAGTTCTCTAATAGAGAGGGGAAAACAAAAAGATGCGCCGCTCTATAAAACGGCTCCACGTTATCGACATGACCATGAAACGTAACGCGATCGTCGAGCCCGACGGAATGGCAATAAGCGCGCAACGCCTCCATTTCGCCTCCACTGCCAACAATGTCGAGCTTCCAGGGCTTTTCAGCCATCGCCTTTAAAATATCTATCAGAAAAAACAGATTTTTACTCTTGATAATGCGCCCGACAGAAAGAAGGCGAAGCGGCCGCTCGGAATTTTCACTCAAGGGTAAGTTTACCTGTTTTATCGGCATTGTAACGTTTACGATTTTTTCGGCGCCCGATCCGCCATAGTAATTTTTAAATGCTTCGCACGCGCTCCTGGTGAATCGCAACGTCACTTTAGCGGTTTTTAAACTGTGGTGCTCCATAAATCTGTATGCCCAAATTGCCACTTTTTTCTGCAATTTATCACCATATGGATAGGATTCAAGTTCAACCGGCGCGATGAAGGAATGGGGAAGATAAATAAGTGAATGTGATCGATAAATAAGGGAATATGGCACGATCATCGGCTGTGCGCTGCCGATAACAGCATCCGGCTTCCCTAATTTGAGTTTCTTCAACTCTCTCCAGTAGTGAAACAGTTGAACAATGCTTGCAAATCTCCACATCCCCAGGCCTATTTGACTTTCAGGCTTAGGTAAGATTAAGACTTGAGCGATCTCTTTTATTTCATTGACCGCTTCATGACAGATCAAGGTTACCTTATGGCCTCGCTCTACCAGATTTTCTATGAGGGCCCAAGTATAAACACCTGCGCCTCCCTTGCGAGTCGCATCGAGCGCAAGGATGTAAATAACAGCCATTTCCAACCCTATATAAATTATTAAAACGAAATTCCAGATAAAGCCAAACTCGTTCCATCTTCGCGACGGACTTCAAACCAAGCAGATTACTTTCAACTAGCAAGCCGGTTATTTTTCTAGGAACCGTTTATGCGTGCGCTTTGATTGGCAATTTTGGGATCGCTAATCTGGGATCAGACAGTTTACCGAAAAAGATGGCGATAATAGTCTTTCTACAGCGAAGATGCGTAAATACATGAATGTACAAGTAAATCACATATTATTCAGTTGCCGATGGCGCTTCCCTTAAATGAAAAATAGACGACACAAAAATTGTAAATTCCCATGACTAACAATTTTTCACATAGCGGTACCACCGAGGCAACAATTGTAGAAATTTTTATCTTTTTAAACGAATCTAATGATCAAATCATATCTCTCATGTTACCTTGTTGCAACATGCATTGGTGAGGTTTTTCCCACTCGCTTGCTTCTGGCGGGTTGGTCAAAGCGACGGATTGTTCAGAACCGACGACCTCGCCTTAACTTTAAGGCGCAAACAAATGAAGGTTAGCATTATTGTCCCGGTATTCAACGCAGGAACGTTTTTACGAGAGGCAGTACAATCAGCGCTTAATAATACCGCAGAAGGTTACGAACTCGAAATTCTGCTAGTCGACGATAAGTCGACGGATGAGGTCACGTTGAGCCTACTTGACGGCTTTGAAAAAGATCCCCAGATACGAGTAATACGACAGACAGAAAATGGCGGCCCTGCGAAGGCGCGCAACGCTGGACTTCGAGTTGCAACCGGCGATTGGGTCGGTTTTTTGGATGCCGACGACATTATGGCTCCAGGCACGATGGAACACCGTATAAACGTTATAAAGCAAATACCCGAGGCACGTTGGCTATTAGCTGATATTCTAGAAATGCGTCGCCCAAACGAGCTTTCTCACGAAAATCATTTCGCAACGATTCAGAATGTAGGAAAAGTAATAGCGCCAAGCTTGTACCATTTAAGTCGTCCCACAAAGGAAATGCTTGAGTGGCCAATGCTCCCAGTTTTAGGTGCAATGTTAGTACGTAAGGACGTTTTTGCTGAAACAGGATTATTAGGGGAAAAGCTAACTTACGGAGAAGACATACATTTTTGTTTGGTTCTTTCGCGATACGCTGACCTTTATTGGACACCTAAACCCTGTTTATATTTACGTCGGCACCATGAGTCAATGACGAAAGATACGTTTCGGGGTGCGCAAGCAATGCCTAAAGCGTCTCTACTGTTACTGAAGGATAAACAATTTTACCCTTACAAAAAGCAACTACGTTGGCAGCACGCCGCCAATTTGCGACTGCTTTCCAAAGCTTATGCAAATAATGGAAATAAGTTACGGGCGATCATCTCCGCAATATCAGCCCTGCGTTGGGTGCCAAATGATATGCGTAACATAAAGGCTTTGCAGGAGAGTTTCTTTTCTAAAATGGAATGAAAAAAGGCGAGTGAAACTCGACAGTCCGCCTTTTTCGTTTGGTCCACTGCAGCAGACCTATTACATGTCTAGTGCAATGAGCCAAATGAAGGCCTAGAAGTTCTGGCTAAATCTTTTATTAGGAACAAACACCTATCAGTCGGACCTCAGACCAACGGCGTAGCGTGCCGCTCGACTATGCTCTGTTGCTCGATGCATTACATCGGTCGCGCGGGGTCTCTGCTAAAAATCTGTTTAATAACATGTTCTTCCGCAATTGCTTATACGATTCTTCCGCAATTGCTTATACGATACATCTTCACACCGCGGGACCAAACCCGTAAGCATATGGCAAAATGCATCGCCCAATTTATTCTCTGCGCGAAATATTAAATAACCTACTAGCTATAAGAAAAACTACCAGGTGGTATCAGTGCGAACAGCAATAAACCTTTTTCCTCAGCTCAATACGATCCCTACCGGCAGCAAGGTGCCCGCCATTGCGGAGGGCGTGGGAATCCCAAAAATAATCCATCAAACGTTCTATGATAAAGTCCTCTCGCCAGAACTCCAGAACAACGTTAACCGGCTCAAAGCCTTAAATCCCGGTTGGAAATATCGCTTTTATGACGACACCGATATAGAACATTTCATCACGTCTAACTATCCTCGGCTAGTGTGGAACTACTTTTGCCGCATCGACAATACCTACGGCGCTGCACGTGCGGATCTTTTCCGCTATCTCCTGATGTACAAATGCGGCGGCGTCTATCTTGACATCAAAAGTTCGCTGAATAAACCGTTAGATGAAACCATCATGCCCGAAGACTGCTACCTGCTGTCGCATTGGAAAAATGGCGCAGGGGAACAATACGACGGGTGGGGAATGCATGAAGAGTTGATCGGGATGGCGCAGGGCGAATACCAACAATGGCACATTGCCTGTGCGCCGGGCCACCCGTTTCTGAAGGCCGTGATCGAAACGGTCCTTGCGAATATCGACAAGTACAATCCTGCGTTGCACGACGTTGGAAGGTACGGCGTGTTGCGGGTAACCGGCCCCATTGCTTACACGATCGCAATCAACCGTCTGCAATCCAAGCATCGCTGCCGCATCGTTGATAATAATGCGGAACTTGGCTTTGAGTACAGCATATACAAGCCAACTGATCCTCAAGGAATTTTAAGGACGCATTATTCTGCGTTGAAAATGCCAATTATTAAGCTGAACGCCGCAAAAAAGAATTCTGCCCTACTTCTTAAGGGCGCACAGCGGCTAAAGCGGTCTCTAGCAAAGTTGGCACATATGTAAACCCATATCGTTATGCACAACGCCGGGCTGCGTATCGTAGCGCGGGTGCAGACGGCCCTCGAAGTTTTTTAAACCCGGCCTTGTTTTTTTGCAAGCCCGGCCTTGTTTACTTTGGCCATAAGGCGTTTACTTTTGGATTTTCGGGTGACGCCGTGGACCAGACAACGCCGAGCTGGACCAAGCAGGAGTTCGCCAAACTGAACCTCGGAGATGGTTGCCTCAACAAGGTAGCGAGAAAACTGACGGAACGATTTTCGGCGCAGCCGGGCGCCAGCATTCCACAAGCATGTGACACCTGGGGTGAGACCTGCGTGGCGTACCGCTTTCTGGGCAATGACGCGGTGTAGTGGCGCGACATCCTGGCACTGCACTGGGCGCGCACCGCACAGCGCATGTGCGAGCATCCGGTGGTGCTGTGTATTCAGGACAGTATCGAGCTCGATTTCAACGGCCAGGCGATCGATGGCCTCGGGCCGTTGACTTACAAAGCACAACGCGGCATGTACCTGCATCCGACCCGGCGGTGACACCCATGCGTCAGTCATTGGGCGTGCTCGACCCGTGGATGTGGGCACGGGAAAGCCGTAATAGGCGAGGCGTGCGAGGCCAGCTGCTGGAAAGCACGCGCTGGATCGAGGGATATGAACGGGTGGCCGAGCTCGCAGCCAGCATGCACGACACCCGTCTGGCGTACGTGGCCGACCGGGAGGCCGATCTGGTGGCCATGATGCGCCGGGCACGCGAGTTGGGTACGTCGGGCGATTGGGCTGGTGCGTGCCAAGCATAACCGCTGCTTGCCAGAAGGCGATGGCGACAAGTTATGGGCCTACACGACGGTAGGCGCTGCCCTGGTCGAAATCGAGTTCACCACGCCCCGGCGTGGCAATCAGAAGGCACGGTCAGTGCACCAACATTTGTGGGGTCGGTCAGTCGAAATCACGGACGGGCAACGGGAACGCATTACCGCCATCTGCATCATCGCGCGCGAAGTGGGAGCGCCCACGGGCGTCAAGCCGATCGAGTTGCACCTGCTGACCACCCGGCCGGGCGTTACGCTGGAGCAAGTGGTCGGACTCATCGAGTGGTATCGGGCACGCTGGGAAATCGAGCTCGATTTCCATGTCCTCAGAATGGATATGAAGTCGAAGCGCTACAACTGTCGGGCATCGATCGTCTGAGACGAGCACTGGCGCTATTCATGGTGGTGGCTCGGCGGATCATGTATCTGATCCGGGTGGGGAGCGATTGCCCCGATCTGGATGCCGCGCTGTTCTTCGACGCTGACGAAATCCGGAACGCCTATTTGCTGGCGAAGAAAAAGAGGCCAGTCAAGCCGCCGACTGTGAACGAAGTCATCCGGGTCATCGCGTAGTTGGCAGGCTTCCTTGGTCGAAAAGGAAATGGCGAGCCGGGCGTCAAAACCAGCTGGCGCGGACTTGATCAAGTCATGACGGCCGCCCGGCTATTAATCCAGGGTTAGGTGATTACGATCACTGAGTGATGGGACACCAATACAATAATGTAGCAGTCATGGGTAGCGAAGCGGTCAATCCAAAGTGGATTGCAGCACAGGTTGTCCAGCCAATGCTGAACAGAAAATTCCCGGTCGTTAGCTTTCCAATATTTTTTACAGGAGCGCTTGAAAATTCCCAGAATCATCCCCGCCTTCACTGGCGTCCGCGGCTTCGCATCTGTATGGGTTGTCTTATTTCACCTCAGCCAGAGCTTTAAAGGCTTGTTAGGGCTTCATGAGTCAGCGCCTTTTGTCATTACTGGATTTCTTGGTGTAGACCTGTTTTTTATTCTAAGCGGCGCGGTGCTATACCACGTCCATGCGTCAGATTTCATGCATTACAAGGTCAAGGCTCACCTGCAATTTCTTAGACTGCGATTGGCTCGGGTTTACCCCTTGCATCTGTTTTGCTTGGTTACATTTGCTACAACTATCTTGATTCTCCCAGGATTTACCGAAACTTATCGCCAAGGAGGCTTCTCTTTCACCAATTTTCTGTCAACGCTGCTGATGATCAATAATTGGGGACTTTCTACTTCATCAATGTGGAATGTCCCTTCATGGTCGCTTAGCGCAGAGTGGCTCGGCTACCTAGTATTCCCATTCATCGTAGTAGCAATCGATAAGCAGGTTCGGGAAGGCTGGGAAGTGCCTTTGGCTTTGGCCCTCCTCGCTTTCCTAGTTCTAGGGACGTTCATGCTTGGCGCCAAAGATATGGGGGAAGCCGGCAAGTTCGGTATATTACGAATGGGCTGCGAATTTACCGCTGGTTGCATTCTGTGCAAGGCAGCTAGAAATGACATTACACCGCGCACAGGGATGACTTTGTTGGCTTTGGGAATCATACTAACCTGTGCATATAGCCTTGATTACCATTGGGGAGCTGTGTTTGGCTTGGGCTTACTGGTGCTTTCGTTATGCAATGCAGGGCCGGTCGCTAACCTTGTTTTCGGCAATCCAATAGCCCTATGGCTGGGAAATATCTCGTTTTCTCTTTACCTGTCTCACTGGCCGCTCATACAAATCTACCAATGGGTCGATTCCCGATTCGCTGGAGATAGAAATATTCTCGCCGCCATGCTCGTTGCTACCATCTTCGTTATAGCAGCCTTACTTTACCGTTTTGTTGAGGTACCGTCACGGCAATATTTGCGGCAAAAACTTCAGGCCAGACGACGTGCGGAATTAGCACTTTAAATAATTTTTTCCGACCTTATCTTTGTGTACATACGTGTCGACTTTAGGTCCACTTGTGGAGAGCTACTACGTCGGTGTCTAACCATACTTTAGAAAAGTACCCGCACATACCCTTTTTCTACAGTCTCTGCCATGGATTCATAGTTCAAAAGATCATTGATGCCTGCAATGCGTATGGACTCTGGGAAATTTAATGCGGAATGTTCAATACCGGGAAACCCGCCCAGAGCACGCGACTTTCGGATGCCAAATGGAGACTGGTTTTATCAGCAAGATCTGAACGATTTCTTCAATAACGCAAGCACAATGACATAACTCAACGCTTTTAAATGCTCTAGCCAGTTCGACGCAATTCAGTGGGAAACTGAAGATAAAAGTAGCAGTCAAACCCTCTGTAGCAACGATGATTCGTTAAATCTTCGGTAGATGAAGCCGCGAACTATTTTTCCTTACAGATTATGGACCACAACGCTAATCAAACTCTGAACGCTCTACCGTCGAAAAGCGAGATTAACTAGCTCACTGACTGACAGTTCCAGGCCCGTGTGCGAGTGGAGAATTCGATTCCGATAACACGGTCCTATTCCGCTGCTTTATTTGCAATACTGGAGATTCGATAAGTTTCCAGGAAAGGACAGCGAGAAGCAGCGTGATGAAGGTGCTTAATACGACGTGCTGCCACACGACTGTGATGCCACACCAAGTCAACGTCTGCTGCACTGGGAAAGCGTACAAGTAAATCCCATAAGAAAAATCGCCATACTTTCCGAAGCGGTTGAAGATTTTTGGTAAATGATATGCAGCAGTGAGAACTGCATAGGGAAGTGCTGCCCAAAGCATGGCAATGCCATAATCGGAATGTTTAAAGAAATATGTAACTACTAGCCCCACGACTGCAAGTAGCGGGCGAAAGCCTTCTCGTGGAGTACGTGCCAGAAGTGCTCCGATCAAAAAAAATGGTGCTATCTTGAGCAACGCGCCGCCCATACCGACAACATGTAGACGCCAAAAAATCTCTCCTGGATCGTACATTCCTGAAAATTTTCCGCTAAACCAGACGACGATGAAGACAAAAAGCATAGTGCCAATCGCCAAGGTTTTTCTCCTGAACGTAACGCACAAGACTGCAAGCACAAGGTACATAAAAACTTCATAGCGGATAGTCCACAGTGATCCGTTGAGGGTGTTTGGATATGGGTTAAGGCTAAAAACGTTTTGAATTGTGCTGTGCTCGTCCGTGAACATGATTAAGCCCGACAAGACGTACTGGTATGGACTCAGGCTCACCACGTAATCGGCGAAGGGTTGCGTACTAACAAAAGGCCCGACCAAGAATGCCGAAAAAATAAGGCAGACAAACAGTCCAGGAAAAATTCGCAGGATGCGATTACGTAAAAAATTATAAAGATTTGGGGAGCGCTCCCAACTTCGCATGACGAGGGCGCCGCTGATCGAAAAGAACACAAATACACAGAGGGCACCAATGCTCAAGCCGGCAAAATATTTGTGGTCAGGTAGGCCAGTCAAGGGAAAACTATGCGAATACAAGACACCGAACGCCGCTATAAATCGAATGAAATCAAATGCGTTTCTAGTGTGTGCTGGAGGCACTTCCAGTTCAGTATGTCCTTTTTTCATAGCCCACCCTAGTTATTTTATAGAAACTATACCATCTAGCGAAAGGCCCGGTTAGAGTTTTGTATCTAACACCTACTTCAAGAGACCAATTGCAGACTCGGTACAAATTTCCCAAGGTAGATAAAGAAGGCCAATATAAGTACTCATCGACTTTTCGCAACAGATTAATACATGGCGAAATCTACTTATCAAATCATGTATCCGCTCGACGGCAAAGATTCTAAAGTGCTAGCCGACTTATTCCTTAATCTTCAAGCCTTCTTCGCCGTGAGAAAGGCCACGTGCGTGCTTACCACAAACCATGCGGAGGATTGCATAAGCTTTACTTGAATTGTTATTCCAATACAAATAAGGCTCAGGAATCGCCGCAAGTGGATACCGTTGGCTTCCTGGCGTCTAAAACTGTCTTGTAAAGTGTGAGAAAACAAAAATTCTCACTTTCCCGAGAGGAAATACGGATTTTGTCATTGTGTTGGATAACCTGGTGCCCGAGACCGGAATCGAACCGGTACGCCCCCTCTCGGGTAAGCGGCGGATTTTAAGTCCGCTGTGTCTACCAATTTCACCACTCGGGCCGAGTGAGGACGAGATTCTAGCATGGCGGTTTATGGCTTCAAGGGAATTGGATGAGTTTTCGGCAAGCTTTTGTTGATGATCCTGCTTGACGGCAATCGCACGCATGGTATCTACTTGGCGCGCATTTTCCGATGGAGCGCAGGAACGCAATGAGCATGACCGCTGTGCTGGCAACGCTGGCTGATCTTCCCCGTGAACTGATACTGCCGCCCAGCAGCCTGTTCCTCCTGATGCTGCTCGGGCTGCTGCTGCGGCGCCGGTCGCCTGCCGCTGGCCGGGTCGTGTTCTATGGCGCCGTGGCGGCGCTGTTCGTCTTGTCGACCACTGCCGGCGCGCGGCTGTTCGTGGCACCGCTGGAGCGGCTTACGGCCCCGCTGCAGGCGGTCCACAATACCGGCGCCCAGGCCATCGTGGTGCTGGCCGCGGGGCGGCTGCGAGATGCGGCGGAATATGGCGGGCGGGACATTCCGGATTACGTCGCGCTCGGGCGGCTGCGCTATGCCGCGCGGCTGCAGCGCGAAACCAGGCTGCCGGTGCTGGTGTCGGGCGGCAATGGCGTGGTGGACGACAACGCCTGGTCGAAGGCGGACGCGATGGCCGCGGCGCTGCGCGAGGATTTCGGCGTGCCGGTGAAATGGATCGAGGGCCAGTCCAGGAATACGGCCGAAAACGCCAGTTTCAGCGCCCAGGTGCTGCGGCCTGAAGCCGTCACGCGCATCCTGCTAGTGACCGACGCAATGCACATGCCGCGCGCCCGCAATGCCTTCCAGCGCGCCGGCCTGGTGGTGGTCGCCGCCCCTACCCTGTTTTTCAGCCACCCGCCGCTGGGGTTTTCAGCGTTTCTGCCGAGCGCGGAAGGCTTGCGGCAATCCTGGTATGCAATCTATGAGCTGATCGGCATCGCATGGTATCGCTGGCGATATCACGCGGCTGGCGATTAAAGTCTACACGGCCAGCGCCCGGCGCTTACTCTCTTCCTTCACTGTGTCTGTTTAATTAAGGGGTTTTCCATGTTTCTCCGTCGTCGCCGTGCCTGCCTGCTCGCCATCGCCATGTTGGCCGCCCTGCCCGTGCAGGCCCAGGAAATGGTGGAGGTGATCAAGCGCGTCAAGCCGGCAGTCGTTGCCATTGGCACCTTCCAGCAAACCCGCAGCCCATCGGCCGACTTCCGCGGCACCGGCTTCGCCGTGGGCGATGGCCTGAGCGTGATCACCAACGCCCACGTGCTGCCGGCGGCACTGAACACGGAGCAGAAGGAAATGCTGGGCATCATTACCGGGGAAGGCGCGGCACCGGTGTTTCGCACGGCTACCGTGGCGGCAGTCGACAAGGAGCATGACCTGGCCCATCTGCGCATCAGCGGCACGCCGCTTCCGGTGCTGAAGCTGCAGGATTCGGACAAGGTCGAGGAAGGCCAGATGCTGGGCTTTACTGGCTTCCCGCTCGGCATGCTGCTGGGAATGCGCCATGTGACCCATCGCGCGATGCTGTCGGCCCATACGCCGCTGGCGATGCCGGCATCCACCGCCAGCCGGCTCGATGCCAAGATGATCGCCCAGATCCAGCGCTCGTCGCTGATGGTGTTCCAGCTCGATGCCACCGCTTATCCAGGCAACAGCGGCAGCCCGCTGTTCGACCCGGCCACCGGTGGCGTGGTGGGCATCATCAATATGGTCTATGTCAAGGGAGTCAAGGAAAACGCGGTCAGCAATCCGAGCGGCATTGCGTATGCGATTCCGGGAAATTACATCAGCCGCCTGCTTCAGGGAAAATAAAGCGGGCAGCTTAAGGGCTTAAGTTCAGGCCTGCGGCCGGCGACGCTCGGAAGGACGCAGCAGCACCCGCATTGCTACATCAAGGTGGATGAAGTTGTCCTTCAGGAAGGCGGCCGCGTGTTCAACGCCGAATTGTTCCTGCAACAGGATGCCCACTTCGACGATGTGGGCGCTGAGAAAGTCGCGCCGCGCAAACCGGGTCGCCGCGGCGGGAATGGTGCTGATGGCAATCTGCTCTTGGGTAGTCATTATCGTGTCCATTCTCTCTTGGAATCCGCCTGGCCGGTGTCTGCCTGCCCGACCTGGCGGCCGCAAAGTTAATTGTAAATTTCACAATTCTTTCTTTGCTTACAAACTGTTACATAGAGGATTTAGCAATAAGCGTGCCCATAGCGGAACCGCGTGAATTCAATCACTTGCGGCACCGCCGTCATCACCCTGTAAAACTTTCCGACAGAAATTACTGTGCTTTGGACTCGGGTGCCCGTGCGTAGATGTCTTCGAATCGCACGATATCGTCCTCGCCCAGATAGCTGCCGGATTGGACTTCGATGATATCGAGCGGCATCTTGCCGGGGTTTTCAAGCCGGTGCGTTACGCCGATCGGGATGTAGGTCGACTCGTTTTCACTCAGCAGCTTCACGGTCTCGCCGCAGGTGATGCGGGCGGTGCCGCGCACGACGACCCAGTGTTCGGCGCGATGATGATGCATCTGCAGCGACAGCTTTTCGCCCGGCTTGACCATGATGCGCTTGACCTGGAAGCGGCTGCCGGCGTCGATGCCCTCGTAGTAGCCCCAGGGCCGGTAGACGCGGGTGTGATTCAGGTGCTCGGTGCGTTCATGGCGCTTCAGATGCTCGACCACCTTCTTCACGTCCTGCACATGGTTCTTGTGCGCGACCAGCACCGCATCGTCGGTTTCCACCACGACCAGGTCTTCCACGCCGATCAGCGCCACCATCCTGCTCTCGGAGCGCACCAGCGAGTTCTTCACCCGGTCGACATAGACGTCGCCGCGCAGCACGTTGCCTTCGCCATCGCCCTGCTGCACTTCCCACAGTGCCGACCATGAACCGACATCGTTCCAGCCCAGCGAGGCCGGCACCACGATTGCATGCCTGGTATGTTCCATCACCGCATAGTCAATCGAGTCGGACGGGCTGGCGGCGAAAGCGGCAGCATCCATGCGGCAAAAATCGAGGTCGCCGTGGCGGCTGGCGACCGCGGCCTCGGTCTGCTCGGCAATGCTCGGCTGGAACTGGCGCAGTTCCTCCAGATAGCGCGACGCCTCGAACAGGAACATGCCGCTGTTCCAGCTGTAGGCACCGTCGTCGAGGAATTGCTGCGCAGTGGCGGCATCGGGCTTCTCGACGAAACGGTCGACGCCGAAGCAGCCATCGAAGCCGGCCACCGCGTTGCCGCAGCGAATGTAGCCGTAGCCTGTTTCCGGACCGGTTGGCTCGATGCCGAATGTCACCAGCGCGCCCTGGCCGAGCGCCACATCCAGCGCCCTCTGCACGGCGGCATGGAAGGCCTCGACGTCGCCGATCACATGGTCGGCAGGCAGCACCAGCATGACCGCCTCCTTGTCGCGGGCCAGCAGGAAATGCGCCGCCGCCGCCACCGCCGGCGCGGTATTGCGGCCTTCCGGCTCCAGCAGGATGCCGGTAGGCTTGATGCCGATTTCGCGCAGTTGCTCCGCGACCAGGAAGCGGTGTTCGTCGCCGCATACCAGCAGCGGCGGCTGCAGTTCGGGCCAGTTGGCCACGCGCAGCGCGGTTTCCTGCAGCATGGTTTTTTCGGAGGCTAGCGGCAGCAGTTGCTTGGGCAGCGCTGCCCGGGACAGCGGCCATAAACGGGTGCCGTATCCGCCTGACAGGATCACTGGGTAGATATTGGCCATCGTGTGGCTCCTTTCATGTTGATGCGCTGATCGCGCAATTTTGTAAATTCTCGTGAGAACGCTTGTAACTTTTTTAGTATGGAAACATACAGACGAAAACCTTCGTAAGACGGCTACGCCTGCCGTCCCCGCTACACCAGCACCTCTGCGGCGGCTGGACGGCTCAGGAACCCGGAAGGGCTCGCAGTCGGCCCATAGGCGCCTGACTGGAACACCGCGACGAGATCGCCGACGTCGGCACGCGGCAGCGGCATGCGGTCGGCCAGGATATCGAGCGGCGTGCACAGCGGTCCGACGATGTTGACGATTTCCGTGTCTTCCTCGCCGGCTTCCATGCGGCTGGCGATCGCCACCGGATAGTTCTTCCGGATGACCTGGCCCAGGTTGCCGGAGGCCGCCAACTGGTGATGCATGCCGCCGTCGGTCACTAGGAAGGTCTGGCCGCGCGACACCTTGCGGTCGGTTACCCGGCTGATGTAGACGCCGGCTTCGCCCACCAGGTAGCGGCCCAGCTCGATGGCCACATGGGCCTGCGGCAAGGCGTCCTTGACGCGCGGCAGCCAGGCATGGAGGTTGTCCGCGATCGGATGCAGGTCCAGCGCCTGCTCGCCCGGGAAATAGGGAATGCCAAAGCCGCCGCCGATATTGAGCAGGCGGATCGTCGCGGGCGCATGGTCGGCCAGGCGCTGGGCCAGCTGGAAAGTCTGGCTCTGGGCATCGACGATGGTGCTGGCGGACAGGCTTTGCGAGCCGCTGAAGATCTGCAGGCCGTAAAAGTCTAGGCCGAGCGTGCCGATTTCGCGCAGCAGGGCCGGCGCTTCCTCGGCATCGACGCCGAACTGGCGCGCGCCGCCGCCCATCTTCATGCCGGACGACTTCATCTCGAAATCCGGATTGATGCGCAGCAGCGCCCTGGGCTGAATGCCCAGCGCCTCGCCGATACGGGCGGCGCGCCGCGCCTCGCCGGGCGACTCCAGGCTCAGCACCACGCCGGCGGCGATCGCCTGGCCGAGTTCGGCATCGGTCTTGCCGGGGCCGGCGAAGCTGACCTCGGCTGCATCCATGGGGGTGTCGAGCGCCACCCGCATTTCGCTGGCCGAGGCAACGTCGAAGCCGTCGACCAGGCCGGCCATGTGCTGCACCAGCGCCGGCATCGGGTTGGCCTTGACCGAGTAATGCAGCTCGATTGCCGCCGGCAGGCTGGCGCGCAGGTGCGCGACGCGGCTGGTCAGCAGGCTGCGGTCATAGGCAAAGAACGGCGTGGCGCCGACGCGCTGGGCGAGCCGCGTGACCGGAATGCCACCCACCAGCAGGCAGTTGTTCTCGGTCTGGAAATGGGTCTGCGGCGCATGCACCGGGCGGGTATTGCGGGAAGTGCTCATCATGCCTGCTTCTTCAGTTGCGGGGCTGCCAGCTCGGCTTGCAGCAGCTTGCGGTCGATCTTGCCGTTCGGGTTGCGCGGCAGGCTGTCGTGCCGGATCACGATGGTGGCCGGCACCATGTAGCCCGGCAGCGCACGCCGGCAGGCAGCCGTCAGGCTGTCGGCGCTGAGGTCGGCATCGGACAGCGGCACCGCGACCACGGCAATGGCCTGGCCCAGCGTCGGATGGGACAGGCCAACCGCCGCCGCCTCCAGCACGCCGCCGGCGCCGTAGATCACCTCTTCCACCTCGGTCGGGCTGACCCGGTAGCCCGACACCTTGATCATGTCGTCGCTGCGACCGACGTAGTACAGGAAGCCCTCGGCATCCATGCGCACGGTGTCGCCCGACCAGACCGCGATCTCGGGCAGCGGCAAGCCGCCCTCGCGGCCGGGCGCGGGCCGGAAACGCTCGGTGGTGCGCGCCGGATCGTTCCAGTAGCCCAGCGCCACCAGCGCGCCGCGGTGCACCAGTTCGCCCGGCTCGTCCGGATCGCACGGGCTGCCGTCTGGACGCACCACCATCACTTCGGCATTCGGAATCGCGCGGCCGATCGAGTCGGGCCGGCGTTCCAGTTCCGACGGCGGCAGATAGGTCGAGCGGAAGGCCTCGGTCAGGCCGTACATCAGATAGATCTCGGCTTGCGGCAGCAGCCGGCGCAAGGCCGACAGCGCGGTGCGCGGCATGGCGCCGCCGGAATTGGTCAGGTAGCGCAGGGTGCCGGCCTCCGGCCATTCCAGTTGCGACAGCTGTATCCACAGCGGCGGCACCGCGGCCAGGCCGGTGATGCGCTCGCGCGCCACCGCGCGCACGATGTCGCGCGGCAGCAGGTAGTTGATCAGCACCACGCAGGCGCCGCACAGGAATGCGGTGGTCAGCTGCGACAGGCCGTAGTCGAAGCTCAGCGGCAGCACCGACAGGATGCGGTCGTCGGCGCGGTTATGCAGGTAGGCGGCCACGCTCTTCGCGCCGGTCACCAGGTTGCGATGCGACAGCACC
The DNA here is from genome assembly GCF_015352955.1 of Noviherbaspirillum soli. GTDB lineage: Bacteria > Pseudomonadota > Gammaproteobacteria > Burkholderiales > Burkholderiaceae_D > Noviherbaspirillum_A > Noviherbaspirillum_A soli. The sequence continues at coordinate 5,529 of NZ_JACYOX010000001.1, read as the reverse complement.
ACGCCCTTGGGCTGGCCGGTGCTGCCGGAGGTGTAGAGGATGGCGGCGACATCGGCGTCGATGCGGCGATGGCGCTGACGCGGCGGCGCGGCCAGCGGCAGGTCCGCCGCTGGCACCAGGCGCACGCCGGGCGGCATCGCCGCAGCGGCTGCCTGGCCGGTCACGATCACCGTATGAAGGCTGGCGCAGCCGGCCAGCGCCGGCGCCAGCGCGGCCAGCCGCTCGGCCGAGGTCACCAGGATGCGCACGCCGCAGTCGGCCAGGATATAGGCCACCTGCTCTGCCTTGAGCAGCGGGTTGACCGGCACGAAGACCGCGCCGGCATCGGCCGCGCCGAACAGCGCTGCCACCGTCTCCACCCGCTTTTCCAAATAGACGGCAACCCGCTCGCCGGCGCCGATGTCATGCGCCAGCAGCGCCTGCGACCAGGTTTCCACCTCGCGCGCCAGTTCCGCATAGCTCAAGCGTCGATCGCCGTACACCAGCGCTTCCGCGTCCGGCGCGCGTACCGCCGAGGCCTGGATGAAGTCGCTTACGAACAGACTCATTGCGGCTCGCCTACTTGATGCCGTGCCGGCTCATCAGGTCGTACAGCGTCGGCCGGCTGACCCCGAGCAGTTCGGCGGCTCGCACGATATTGCCGTCGACCCGGGCCAGCGCCTTGATGATGGCCTTGTACTCGGCTTCATCACGCACCTGGCGCAGGTTCATGAATTCATCGGTCGCCGGGGAGTCGCCCAGGCCGAGGTCGTCGGCCACGATCTGCGGGCCATCGGCCATGATGACCGCGCGCTTGATGATGTTTTCCATCTCGCGCACATTGCCCGGCCACGGATGGGTCTCGATCATCGCCATCGCATCGTCGCTGAAGCTGAGCGACGAGCGGCCTTCCTGGCTGCAGAAGCGGTTCTTGAAATGATGCGCCAGCAGCGCGGTGTCGCCGATGCGGTTGCGCAGCGGCGGTATCGTGATCACGATTTCCGAGAGCCGGTAATACAGGTCTTCGCGGAAGCGGCCGGCGCTGGCCAGCTCCTTCAGGTTCTGGTGGGTCGCGCAGACGATGCGCACGTCCACCGGAATTTCCTCGCGCCCGCCGATGCGCTCGATCACCCGCTCCTGCAAAAAGCGCAGCAGCTTGGCCTGCAGCGGCATCGGCAAATCGCCCACCTCGTCGAGGAAGAAGGTGCCGCCGTTGGCGGTCTCGATCTTGCCCAGGGTCTGCTTGGCAGCGCCGGTGAAGGCGCCTTTTTCATAGCCGAACAGCTCGGACTCGAGCAGGTTCTCCGGAATCGCCGCGCAGTTGATGGCGACGAAGCGCTTGTCGGCGCGCGGGCTCAGCTGATGCAGCGCCCTGGCCAGCACTTCCTTGCCGGTGCCGCTTTCGCCCAGCAGCATCACGCTGGCCGAGGTCGGCGCCACCTTCTCGATGCTGCGGCAGACCTTGAGCATGCCGGGGTCGCGGCTGATCACGCCGGCCATCGGCGAGTCGGCCTGGTTCAACAGGATCTTGCGGTTTTCCTTCTGCAGCGCATGCAGGTAGAAGGCGCGGTTGATCACCAGCGACAGCATCTCCGGATCGAAGGGCTTGTGGTGGAAATCATAGGCGCCGAGGCCGATGGCCTTGACTGCGTTGGCGCGGTCCTGGTTGCCGGTCAGGACGATGACCTTGGCGTCCGGCGTCAGCGACAGGATCTGCTGCAGCGTGGCGAAGCCCTCGGTGGCGCCGTCCGGGTCGGGCGGCAGGCCGAGGTCCATGGTGATCACGGCCGGCTCATGCCGGCGCACCATGGCCAGCGCCGCCTCGCGGTCGCCCGCCACCAGAACGTCATAGTCGTCCAGGCTCCAGCGCAACTGCTTTTGCAGGCCCGGATCGTCTTCGATGATAAGCAGATGTTTCTTAGACTGGCTCACGCCGACTCCTCTTGCTGTTCGTCTTGCTGCTGCGCGGCCCGTTGGCCGTTCAGCGGTAATGTAATGATGAAGCTGGTGCCCTCGCCCTGTCGGCTCTGCACTTCCAGGTGGCCGCCCAGCTCCTGCACATATTCCCGGCTTTCAAAAACGCCCACGCCCATGCCGGCGGACTTGGTGGTCTCGAACGGCTTGAACAGCCGGTCGCGGATGAATTCCTGGCTCATGCCGGTGCCGTTATCGACAACCTCGATCACGGCGTTGGCGCCATCGCGGCGCAATCGTACCAGCACCCTGCCGTCGCGGCCGCAGGCCTCGATCGCATTCTGGATCAGGTGGCCCACCACCCTTTCCATGCGGCCCCAGTTGGCCAGCAGCGTCAAACCGGTGTCGGCCAATTCCAGAGTCGGCCTGGGTTCGAATTGCGACTTCAGCGCCACTGCCTGGCTTAGCAGTTTATCAAGAGAAAGCGGCGCCGGTCCCTCGATCGAGTCGCTGCTGTTGAGCTTGTGCAGCAGAAGCTTCATTTTCTTGACCGAATTGTCCAGGGTTTCCATCATGTCCTTCTGGAATTCGGGATTGTTCTTGTGCTTTTCGGCATTGGCCACCAGGAGCGACAACTGAAAGATCAGGTTCTTAAGGTCGTGCACGATGAAGGTGGACATCCGGTTGAACGACTCGAACTGGCGCGCCACCATCAGCGCATTGGCCGTCTGCTGCTGGGCCAGGTAGCTGGCAGCCTGATTGCCGGCGATCTTCAGCAGATCGGTGACTTCCCAGTCCAGCACGATGCGGCTGCGCGGCTGGGAGAGCACCACGAAGCCGAGCAGGCTTTCATGCATGATCAGCGGCACCACCAGCCAGGCCCGCTCCAGGCCCGACAGCCAGCCGGGCAGCGCCAGGTTGTCGTACTTTTCCGGGTTGTCCCGCAGCTCGCCGAGATCGACGACCCATTGCCGTTGCTCCAGGAACTGGCAGAACGCACTGCCGGCCGGTTCGCTGCCGGCGGCATCGGGCATATGCCACTGGGCTTCCATCTTGTAGCCTGCGCCGTTCTGCAGCCACAGCGCGCCGGTCGGGCTCTCGACCAGGTCGGCGATGGCCTGTATCGCCCGTTCGCCCAGTCCCGGCCCCTTGGTCGACAGGGTGCGGGTGAAACGCAGCCATTCCTCGCGGTAGTCGTAGTTGTAGTTATAGAAGTTCTTGCTGATGAATACCTTGAGCCGCGAGCGGACGGTGCCCGAGAACACGATGCCGGCCAGCAGCGCCAGCGCGGCGGCGAAGAAAGTGACCTGCATCACCGCGCCCCAGCTGCCGCCGAAGAACTTGAGCCAGTAGCCGGCCACGGCCATCAGCAGCAGGTAAAGCGCGGCGCCGAACACCGCGGCCGAATGGAAGATCACCCGGCGCGACACCGCAATGTCGAGCGACCATTTCGGATTGCGCGCCGCCGAGACCGCGATCAGCGGCACGGCCAGCGCATTGACCATGCCGCGCGCGGCCCAGATCTCGGAACTCAGCGAGCGGAAAAGCATGGCGTCGCTGTAGAGATAGAAGTCGTAGATGAACAGGCCGCCGATGCCGAGGCAGGCGAACTTGATGGCCCAGCGCTCCTGCGGCGGCGTGCTGCGGTAAAGCTGCTCGACCAGCAGCATGCCGATCACGGCCAGCGCCACCCGGCCAACGAAGTTGAACATGAAGTAGACCAGCGCATCGACATCGCGCGCGATCCAGCGGGTGTACACCGTGCCGACCGCGCACAGCAGGTAGAGTGCGACCAGCCCCGGCAGTGCCAGTTTCGACTGCAGCGCCGGCGTGCCGCCGCTCTTGCGGTACGGGTTCAGCACCAGCAGCAGGAAGATGGTCCAGGCGGCGTCGCGCGCCAGTTCCAGCACATCGGAAAACAGCGACAGCTGTATGCCATGCGTGGCCTGCTGCGCCACCAGGCCGGCCCATGCCGCGGTCAGGCCGCTGGCCACTGCCAGCGCAATGCCGTGCAGCCGCCCGCGCCAGCTCGTGACCATCAGGAGCGTCAGCAGGAGGAAGGCCGCCGCCGCGATGCCGTAACTGACCGCGATGACGTTGACTACCATGGCGCTGACCTCGCCAGATTCACCTGCTGCCTTTGCTCAGGAGCACCACCTGCAGCGTATCCAGCAGGATCAGCAGGTCCAGGAACAGGCTGTTGTTCTTCACGTAGTACAGGTCGTACTGCAGCTTCTGCACCGCATCTTCCACCGAGGCGCCGTACTGGTAACGGACCTGCGCCAGGCCAGTGATGCCCGGCTTGATGCTGTGGCGCATGTTGTAGTAAGGCACTTGCTCGCACAGCTGCTCGACGAAAAACGGGCGCTCCGGACGGGGGCCAACGAAGCTCATGTCGCCCTTGATCACGTTCAGCACCTGGGGAATCTCGTCGATGCGCAGCTTGCGTATCACCCGGCCGACGCGGGTGGTGCGGGTGTCGCCGGTCTTGGCCCATACCGGCGCGCCTTCCTTCTCGGCATCGGTGCGCATGCTGCGGAATTTCAGCACCATGAAGGTGTTACCGTCCTCGCCCACCCGTTCCTGGCGGTAGAAAATCGGCGAACGGTCCTCCAGCCAGATCAGCAGTGCGGTGACCGCGGTCACGGGCAGCGTGCCAAGCAGGATCAGCAGGCTGGCAAACAGGTCGAACGCCCGCTTGACCAGGCTGCGCATGAAGGTCTGGTCGAAGCCGCTGCCGAACACGAACCAGCTCGGCTGCAGCGAATCGACGCGGATCTGGCAGGCTTCGCGCTCGAAGAAGGTGGCCGAATCGATCACCTTGATGCCGTTGAGCTTGCAGTCCAGAAGCTCACGGATCGGAAAGGCGCCGCCGCGCCGGTTCTGCACGGCCACCACGATCTCGGACGCGTTATGTTCGCTGGCAATGGCGACCAGCGACCGGCCCACTGGAAGAATGGTGCCGCCAGCCACTGCCGGCGTTTCATCGGGCATGGGCACGAAGCCCACCACGTCATATTTGTGATAGCCGCCATTGTTGCTGGCCAGGTCGGCGCATTCCTTGGCAAGCGAACCGGCGCCGAGGAACAGGATGCGCGACTCCAGCAGGCGTGATTCGGAGGACTTGAACAGCACCACCCTGACCACCAGGATGCCGCAGGCGGCGAACGCCAGCATCAGCACCAGGATGCCGCGGCCGAAGTAGAAGCTCGGCATCATGTAGAACACAAAGGCGGTCAGCACGAAGCCCAGCAGGAAGGAAGGCATCATGCGCAGCAAAGTGTTACGCAGCCCCTCCCGGAAGTCATGCTGGTACATTCCCAGCGCAGTCATGGCAAACACCATGGACAGCGCAAAGGCCATTGCCGATGGCAGGAACTGATGGTCGTCGGTGCGGAAGAAACCGCCTTCACCGGGCAGGCGAACTGCCGCAGCCAGGTAGGCAGACGCAATGAGGATCGCTATCTCGATAATCAGCAGTGCGGACGCAATCTTCGATACGTAGTGATTAGGGCGTGTCATCAATTGAACTCTCGGAAATTTGCCTGGTCATTAGCGCGTTGAAAGTAATGATGGGGCGCGTAGCGCTGAGGGGTGATGACAAGACGTTACGGATTGCGGGATGACCAGTGGGAG
>NZ_JACYOX010000021.1 GCF_015352955.1 Noviherbaspirillum soli | reverse complement strand
GCATGTTAATCAGGAACCAGAAGGACTTCTGGTCGGGGGTGATGTTTGCCGCCTTCGGCCTTTTCTTCGCCGGGTTTGGCACCCGCTACACCTTTGGCTCGGCCGCCCGCATGGGCCCCGGCTACTTCCCCACCGTACTCGGCGTCATCCTCGTCATCATGGGTGTCGTCATCGCCCTGATGGCGCTTTCACCCAAGGCAGAGGAAAGCAAGGTCGACCGCTTTTCCTGGTCCACCATCATCCTCATCCTCGGCTCGGTCGTGCTGTTCGGCCTGTTCCTGCCGCGCCTGGGGCTGATCCTTTCCCTCATCACCGTGGTGCTGGTTTCGAGCTATGCCAGCCATGAGTTCGGCTGGCGCGCCGCACTGATCAACACCGTCGTGCTGGTCCTGCTGTGCCTGTTCGTCTTCGTCTATGCCCTGAGTCTGCAGTTTCCGCTGTGGCCCACTTTCCTCGGCGCCTAAGGAGCACACATGGAAACCCTGATTGCCAACCTCTCCACCGGCTTCGGCGCGGTGCTGGCCCTGGAGCCGTTCTCGGTCTTCGGCCTGACCATGAGCCTGCCGATGAACCTGGCCTACTGCTTCATCGGCGCCCTGATCGGCACCCTGATCGGCGTGCTGCCGGGCCTGGGCCCGATCGCCACCATCGCCATGCTGCTGCCGGCAACCTATGCGCTGCCCCCGCTGGGCGGCCTGATCATGCTGGCCGGCATTTACTACGGCGCCCAGTACGGCGGTTCCACCACCGCCATCCTGGTCAACCTGCCCGGTGAAACCTCGTCGGTCGTGACCTGTATCGACGGCTACCAGATGGCCCGCCGCGGCCGCGCCGGCGTGGCGCTGTCGACCGCTGCCATCGGCTCGTTCTTTGCCGGCTGCGTCGGCACGCTGCTGCTGGCCGCCTTCGCGGTGCCGCTGGCTGAAGTGGCCTTCAAGTTCGGCCCGGCCGAGTACTTCTCGCTGATGGTGCTGGGCATGATCGGCGCGGTGGTGCTGGCTTCGGGCTCGCTGGTCAAGGCCATCGCCATGATCGTGCTGGGCCTGCTGGGCGGCGTGATCGGCACGGATGTGAACACCGGCGTGTCGCGCTATGCGTTCGACATTCCCGAGCTGTCCGACGGCGTGAGCTTTGCCGCGGTGGCCATGGGCGTGTTCGGCTTTGCCGAGGTGATGACCAACCTCGAGCAGAAGGAGCACCGCGAAGTCTTCACCAACAAGATCACCACGCTGTTCCCGTCGAAGGACGACTTCAAGCGCATGGCTGCGCCGATCCTGCGTGGCACGGCCTTGGGCTCGATGCTGGGCATTTTGCCGGGCGGCGGCGCGGCGCTGGCCTCGTTTGGCGCCTACACGATGGAAAAGAAGGTCAGCAAGAACAGCGCCGAGTTCGGCAAGGGCGCCATCGAGGGCCTGGCCGGTCCGGAGTCGGCCAACAACGCTGCGGCGCAGACCTCGTTCATTCCGCTCTTGACGCTG
>NZ_JACYOX010000020.1 GCF_015352955.1 Noviherbaspirillum soli | reverse complement strand
TGACGCTGGGCATTCCGCCCAATGCGGTGATGGCGCTGATGGTGGGCGCGATGACGATCCACAACATCCAGCCGGGTCCGCAGGTCATGACCAGCAACCCGACGCTGTTCTGGGGCCTGATCGTGTCGATGTGGCTGGGCAATGCGATGCTGGTGATCCTGAACCTGCCGCTGATCGGCATCTGGATCAAGCTGCTGACCGTGCCGTATCGCTACCTGTACCCGGCGATCCTGGTGTTCTGCTGCATCGGCGTCTACACGGTCAACAACAGCGTGTTCGACGTGTTCATGACGGCGGGCTTCGGTGTCTTGGGCTATGTGTTCATCAAGCTGGGCTGCGAAGGCGCGCCGCTGCTGCTGGGCTTCGTGCTGGGGCCGATGATGGAAGAGAACTTCCGTCGTTCGCTGCTGTTGTCGCGGGGTGACTTCAGCGTGTTCTTCACGCGGCCGATCTCGCTGGGCCTGCTGCTGGCGGCCGCTGCGCTGGTGGTGATCGTGGCGCTGCCATCGATCAAGGCCAAGCGCGAGGAAGCGTTCCAGGAAGAGGTCTGAGCCTGCCGATGCCGCCGCGAGGCGGCATGCAGGGCAAAAAAACCGGCGCCGCGGCGCCGGTTTTTTTATTGGGAAGCAGCCATCGTCGCCATCGTGGGGCGCAATACCCCGCAGGGGCATTGCGCCGGATCGGCGGTCACGGTTGTCCGGCGCAGTGTCACATTGCGGTCAACGGTGCAATGCCCTTCGGGTATTGCACCCTACGAGGGTGTGAGTGGCTTCCCCCGCCGGAGCTTTTATCTGGCCTGCGGCTTTCCTGCCTGGTACTGATCGCGCAGTTCGCGTTTCAGCACCTTGCCAATGGCGCTGCGCGGCAGCGTCTCGGCAAACTCCAGCGCCGATAGCCGCTGCGTCTTGCCGACCCGCTCATTGACCCAGGCCATCAGCACCTCCGGCGTGATGCCGGCGCCGGCCCGCGGCACGACATAAGCCACTGGCGTCTCGCCCCAGGCTGTCGATGGCACGCCCACCACTGCGGCATCGGCCACGTCCGGATGCTCGCGCAGCACGGCTTCCAGGTCGCTTGGGTAGATGTTGAAGCCGCCCGAGATGATCATGTCCTTCTTGCGGTCCAGCAGCGTCAGGAAACCGTCGGCGTCGAAGCGTCCTAGGTCGCCGGTGCGGATGAAGCGCTTGCCATCGGGCGCATACCACTCGGCTTCGGCGGTTTTCTCCGGCTGGTTGAAATAGCCCTGCATCATCGCGCCGGAGTGGCCGACCACCTCGCCGGTCTCGCCCGGCCCGACTTCCCGGCCCTGCTCGTCGATCAGGCGGATGTCGTGTTCCGGCGCCGGCTGGCCCACCGTGTGCAGCTTGTCCGGGTGCTCATGCGCGGCCAGGATGCAGGTGCCGCCACCTTCGGTCATGCCGTAGTACTCGACCAGGCCGCCGGGCCAGCGTTTCAGGATGTCGGCCTTCAATGCGGCCGAGAAGGGCGCGCTGGTGCAGAACTTCATCCGGAAGGACGACAGGTCGTAGCGGTCGAAGTCGGGATGCGCCATCAGCCGCTGGTACTGCACCGGCACCAGCATGGTATGGGTGACCCGATATTGTTGCGCCAGCTCGAGATAGGCGCCGGCATCGAACTTGGCCATCAGCACGACGGTGCCGCCCAGCGCGATGGTCGGGAAAAAGCTCACCAGCGTGGTGTTGGAATACAGCGGGGTGGAGATCAGCGTCACCGCCTCGGTGCCATAGCCGTTCAGATGGCCGCGCTTGACATGCTGCCAGCGCATGCCATGTGGTTGGGTGATGCCCTTGGGCGCGCCGGTGGTGCCGGAGGAATAGATGATGTTGAAGATCCAGTCCGGCTGCAGCTGCACCGGCTGCGGCATCGAGCCGGGCGCGGCCAGCCAGCTGTCCCAGCCCGGCTCGGCGCTGCTGTCCAGGCGTACCTGGGCCACATCGATGCGGTCGCGTACCGAGTCCAGCGCAGGCGCGGTGGTGGCGTCGATGAAGAGACGCTTGGCGCCGCAATCGCGGATCATGATCGCCAGGCTTTCCGCCGTGGAAGAGGGCGCCAGCGGCGCCACCGCCACGCCGGCGCGCAAGGCGCCGAGGAACAGCGCGGCATATTCGATGGACGTGCCGGCGCAAATCGCGATCGCCTCGCGTGGCTGCACGCCGTCGCGCTGCAGCGAGGCTGCAACCCGGTCCATCAGGGCATCCAGTTCGGCATAGCTGACGCTGCGCTTGTCCTGCACCAGCGCCGGATGGCCGGGCTGCTGCTGTGCGTGCAGATGAATCAGTTCGGGAATGGTGCCGAAATCCCGTTCGAGCAAGGTTTCTATCGTCATGGTCGTCATGGTTGGTTCAGGCAAAAAACGGCGTCTTACAGCGCCGCGTACACCAGATTGCGGAACAGCTGGCGGTAATGCGCCCGCTGTTCCGGCGCCTGCATCAGGAAGATCGCCGCCAGTTCTTCCGTGGGATCGATCCAGAAATAGGTGCCGGCCAGGCCGCTCCAGTTGTAGTCGCCCACCGAGCCCGGCACGATGGCATCGCCGGCAGCGATACGCACCGCGAAACCGAGACCGAAGCCGTAGCCCGGACCGGGCAGGAAGTCCGGCGTGTCACGTGCGCCGGGCAGGTCGCCAAGGTGGTCGCTGGTCATGGTTTCTACGGTCTTGCGCGACAGGATGCGCACGCCGTCCAGCGTGCCGTGTGCGGCCAGCATGCGCACGAAGCGCAGATAGTCATGCACGGTGGAGACCATGCCGCCGCCGCCGGACAGGAAGGCGGGCTTGCTGCGCACATTGATCAGCTTGACCGCCACGCCGGTCTGCGGATCGGTATCGAAGGCTTCGGCCAGGCGGTGCTGCTGGTCTTCCGGCACCCAGAAGCCGCTGTCCTTCATGCCCAGCGGAGCCAGGATGCGCTGCTGCAGGAATGCCTCCAGGTCCATGCCGGAAATGCGTTCCACCAGCGCGCCGAGCACATCGGTGGAGCGGCTGTATTCCCAGATCGTGCCGGGCTGGTAGGCCAGCGGCACCGTGGCCAGCCGGCGCATCATCTCGGCATTGGTCACGTCCTTGCGCTCCACGCCGGCGTCGCCATAAGCGCTCTTGACCAGCGATTCGCCGAAGATGCCGTAAGTCAGGCCCGAGGTATGGCGCAACAGGTCATGCACCGTCATTTCGCGCCGTGCCGCCACGGTGTTCAGCACCGGCCGCCCGTTCTCATCGGTGGCTGCAATGCCGACCTCGGGCTGGCCCAGTTCCGGCAGGAAGTCCGATACCGGCTGGCTGATCAGCAGCCGGCCTTCCTCGACCAGCATCATCACCGCGACCGAGACGATGGGCTTGGTCATCGAGTAAATGCGGAAAATAGTGTCGATGGACATCGGCACGCCGGCGGCGGCATTCTGCATGCCCAGCGCCTTTTCATAGACCACTTCGTCGCGGTGGGACACCAGCATCACGGCGCCGGGGATGCGGCCATTGTCGATGTCGGCCTGTATCGTGCGGGTGAGGTGGTCGAGGCGGGCCGGATCGAGGCGGGAATCGGCGCGCGCGGGCGGCGCCGTCAGGCTGTTTGCTGTCATTTGAGCTGTCTCGCTGGTTATGGATTTGATTGGCGCAGCCATTGTAACGAGAAGCGCCTGCGCCGGCTTTGTGCATGCCGCAGCTTTCTATGCGCCAAGCGCGCCCGCGTCAAGGGTGCCGATGCGCTGCGCGGCCATCACCATGTGGTGGCGGGCGGCGGCGCTGGCGGTGGCCGGGTCGCCGGCGGCGATGGCTTCCACCAGGGCATGGTGTTCATCCAGCACCTGCCGGCCCATTTCCTGCCGTTCGGCTTCCAGCGCCCGGGTCACCGTCATGGCGCCGCGCAGGAATTGTCCCAGAAAGTCCCATAGCGCCAGGAAGTGCGGATTGCCGGTGGCGCGCGCAATCGCGCGGTGATATGCCATGTCGGCATCCACGCCGTCGCCGCCGGCGGCGACATCGGCTTCGATCGCCGCCAGCGCAGCGCGGATTTCCGCCAGTTGCGCAGGTGTTCGCCGCTCGGCTGCCAGCGCGGCGATTTCCGATTCCAGCCCGCGCCGCAATTCCACGATCTGCAGCAGCGACTGCACCGAGTCGGCGACCGTCGGATCGATGCGGAAGGGCGTGTCCATGCTGCCGGTGCGCACATAGACGCCGCTGCCCTGGCGCGATTCGACCAGCCCTTCGGACTTGAGCCGCGACACCGCCTCGCGTATCACCGTGCGGCTCACGCCAAAACTCGTGGCCATGCGCATTTCCGACGGCAGCCTGGCGCCGGGCGGGTATTCACCGGCGCGGATCAGGGACAGCAGCGCAGCTGTGACACGGTCGGGCATCTTGGCAGTGGCGCTCAAGGTTGCTATCGGGAGATCCTGCAGCTTGGTCATGGAGCGGTCCTGAAGGGAAAATGTATTGTAATCATACAACTGGCTCGGCTATGCTTCCAGACGACCCCGGCAAGCGATTGGCGATGCCGGCAAGCAGTTCGATGTGGCCGGCAATGGAACTTGCCATGCGTCATGGCGTCTTCCTGATTGTTCGAGGCAAGCCTTGCACTCCGCAATGCAACGCGCGATGAGCAATGCGCCGCCACGCACGACAACCCAACCTTGAAGGATTACCATGCCTGACCAGCACTTCATCGGTAACCGCTGGGTCGCTTCGGCATCACGCCAGGCGATTCCCGTCATCGATCCCTCAGATGGCCAGCAATATGACGAAATTGCGCGCGGCAACGCCGAGGACATCCAGTTCGCCGTGCAGACGGCGCGCACTGCGTTTGAAGGCGAATGGAGCTTGATGTCGGCCGCCGAGCGCGGCCGCCTGCTTTACCGGCTGTCGCAGGCCCTGATCGAGCATGGCGAGGAATTCGCGCAACTCGAGGCGCGCGACTGCGGCAAGCCGCTGCGCCAGGCACGCGCCGACGCCGCGGCGGTGGCGCGCTATTTCGAGTTCTATGCCGGCGCCTGCGACAAGCTGCATGGCGAGACCATTCCCTACCAGGCCGGCTACACGGTGCTGACGCTGCGCGAGCCGCTGGGCGTGACCGGCCACATCATTCCCTGGAATTACCCGCTGCAGATCTTCGGACGCTCGGTCGGCGGCGCGCTGGCGGCCGGCAACACCTGCGTGGTCAAGCCGGCCGAGGATGCCTGCATGTCCATCCTGCGTCTGGCGCAACTGGCGGCCGACATCGGCTTTCCGGCCGGCGTGATCAACATCGTCACCGGCTATGGCCATGAGGCGGGCGCGGCGCTGGTGTCGCATCCGGGCATCGATCATGTGTCCTTCACCGGCTCGCCGTCGGTGGGCACGCTGGTGTCGCAGGCCGCCGCCGTCAACCATGTGCCGGTCACGCTGGAGCTGGGCGGCAAGTCGCCGCAGATCGTGTTTGCCGACGCCGACATGGACCTGCTGCTGCCGGCCGTGACCAGCGCCATCGTGCAGAACGCCGGCCAGACCTGCTCGGCCGGCAGCCGCCTGCTGATCGAGCGGCCAGCCTATGAAAAGGTGCTGGACCTGCTGGCCAGCGTGTTCGAACGCCTGCAGGTGGGGCCGGCCCAGATGGACCTCGACTGCGGCCCGTTGATCCGGCGCCAGCAGCAGCAGCGGGTCTGGGACTTCCTGTCCGATGCGCACAGCGACGGCATTTCGGTGATGGCCCAGGGCAGCATCGTGCCGCAGGCGCCGGAAAGCGGCTTCTACCAGGCGCCGACCCTGCTGCGCGACGTGCCGCATACCCATCGCCTGGCGCAGGAAGAAGTGTTCGGCCCGGTGCTGGCGGCCATGCCCTTCGACAGCGAGCAGGACGCGCTGCGCCTGGCCAACAGCACTGCCTTCGGCCTGGTCGCGGGCGTCTGGACCGAGAACGGCGCGCGCCAGATGCGCATGGCGCGCGCGGTGCGGGCCGGCCAGGTATTCATCAACAATTACGGCGCCGGCGGCGGGGTTGAGCTGCCCTTCGGCGGCGTCAAGGCCAGCGGCCATGGCCGCGAAAAAGGGTTCGAGGCGCTGTACGGCTTCACCGCGCTGAAGACCATCGCCATCCGGCATGGCTGATGCGTGACAGCATTCATTTCGATAACAACAGGAGACAGCATGCGGTTAAAAGACAAGGTCGTGATCGTTACCGGCGCCGGGTCGGGCATCGGCGAAGGCATTGCAAAACGCCTGGCGGAAGAGGGCGCGAAAGTGGTCGTCAACGACCTGCTGCCAGCGGGTGGCCAGCGGGTGGCGGAAGAGATCCTCGCGGGCGGCGGCATGGCCCGCTTCATCCAGGGCGACGTGACGTCCAGCGCCAGCATGGCGGCGCTGGTCGAGCAGACCGTGCAGCAGTTCGGCCGGCTGGACGTGATGGTCAATAACGCCGGCTGGACCCATCGCAACCAGCCGATGCTGGACGTGTCGGAAGAAGACTTCGACCGCTGCTATGCGGTGAACGTGAAGAGCATCTACCTGTCGGCCATGCATGCCACGCCGGTGTTCCGGCGCCAGGGCGGCGGCGTATTCATCAATATCGCGTCCACCGCCGGCGTGCGGCCGCGGCCCGGCCTGACCTGGTACAACGGCAGCAAGTCGGCCGTGATCGGCACCAGCAAGTCGATGGCGGTGGAACTTGGGCCGGACAATATCCGGGTCAACTGCATCAATCCGGTGTTCAATCCGGACACGGCGCTGTCGACCTCCTTCATCGGCGGCGAGATCACCGAGGAGCGGCGCGCGAAATTCCTGTCGACGATCCCGCTGGGACGGTTTTCCACCGCGCTGGACGTGGCCAACGCAGCGCTGTACCTGGCCTCGGAGGAGGCCGCGTTCATCAGCGGCGTGTGCATTGAAGTGGATGGCGCGCGCTGCGTGTAGGCACGAGCGCAGGCAGTGATTGAAGCGAAGGCCGCGGCAGGGAACACCCGCCGCGGCTTTTTACATCAGCGGTGGTAGACGATGTCGCGCAGGTACAGCGACAGTCCGGGGAAGTAGGTCACCACCATCAGGCAGGCAATCACCGTCAGCACGAAAGGCAGCAGCCTGGGGATGATGCGGTCCAGCGAGATCCTCGCCACCGTGCAGGCGGCGAAGAGATTCACGCCGAACGGCGGCGTGATCATGCCCAGCGCCAGGTTCACCACCATGATCATGCCGAAGTGCACCGGATCGATGCCGAAGCGCATCGCCACCGGCACCAGGATCGGCGCCAGCACGATGATCGAGGCCGACGTCTCGATGAACATGCCGATCACGAACAGCGCGGCGTTCACGCCCAGCAGGAAATAGGCGGGGCTCTTGAGCACGTCGGCCAGCCAGGCGCCGATCATGTCGGGCACGCCGGCGCGGGTGATCATGAAGGAAAACAGGCCGGCATTGGCGATGATGAACATCACCACCGCTGACGACAGCACCGACTTCCTGAAGATCGCGACCAGGTCCGGCAGCTTGATTTCGCGGTAGATGAAGACGCCTACCACCAGGGCATAGAACACCGCCACCGCCGAGGCCTCGGTGGGCGTGAAAATGCCGCCGTAGATGCCGCCCAGGATAATCACCGGCATCAGCAGCGCCAGCGCGGCCTGGCGGGTGGCGGGCAGCACGTCCATCTTGCCGACATGGTCATCCTTGCCATAGCCCTTGAAGCGCGCGTACATCACCGCGAAGATCATCAGGGCGGCGCCGATGAACAGGCCCGGTCCGATGCCGGCGATGAACAGCTCGCCGATCGAGACCTCGGCCGACACGCCGTACAGGATCATCGGAATGGATGGCGGAATGATCACGCCCAGTTCCGCGGAGGTCGCCTGCAGCGCGGCCGCATAGCCGACCGGATAGCCATGCTTGACCAGGGCCGGGATCAGGATCGCGCCGATGGCGAAGGTGGTGGCAACGGAGGAGCCGGACACGGCGGCGAAGATCATGCAGGTCAGCACGCAGCTGGCGGCCAGGCCGCCCTGGATGCCGCCGACCAGCGACTTGGCGAACTCCACCAGCCGGCGCGAGATGCCGCCGGTTTCCATCAGGTTGCCGGCCAGGATGAAGAAGGGAATCGCGGCCAGCGGGAACTTGTTGATCGAATTGAAGATTTCCTTCGCCACCAGCAGCATGTTGGCATTGGCGACGGAAATCCCGACGATGCTGGCCAGGCCGATCGATACCGCAATCGATACCGAAAAGGCGAAGCACACTATCATCGTGATGAGCATGGTGGTGGACATGGATGGCTCTCTTGATGTCGGTTCAGGTTGCGGTTTCGAGTTCTTCGTGGCGCGGATCGAGGAAGTTGCCGATCACGCCCGCCATGGCGCACAGCGCGCCGACCGGCATGGACAGATAGGCCCAGAACATCGAGAACGACTCCAGGCCGATGATGGTCTGCACCTGGCCGCGCACCGCATAGTCCCAGCCGAACCAGGCGATGAAGCCCAGCAGCACCAGCGACGCCGCCATGATGATGAAGTCCAGCACGCGGCGGAAGCCGGGCGAGGACTTGCGGTGCATCAGGTCCACCGACACCATGGAGCCGAGCCGGAACGCGGCCGGTATGCCGAGAAACACCATCCAGATCAGGGAAAAGCGCACCAGCACCTCGCTCCATTCCGAAGGCTGTTCCAGCACGAAGCGCATCACGACCTGGACCATGCCCAGCACGGCGGCGATCAGCAGCATGATGCCGGCGATGCTGAGCGATACGAGGTTCAGGCCATGCTCAAATTTGAGGAAGGCAGATTTCATGTTGCTGTCCTTGAGGGGGAAGTCGCTCACGACGAGCGCCGCCCCGCGTGGGGGCGGGCTTAAGGATTACTTGTAGTTGCGGATGCGGTCCAGGTTGGCCTTGCCGAACTGCTTCTCGAAGTCGGCGTAGACCGGCGTCAGCGCGCCCTGGAAACGGGTCTTGTCGACCTGGTCGACCACCGTCATGCCCTTGGCGCGCAGGTCGGCGACGGCCATCTTTTCATCCGAATCGACCCGCATGCGGTTGGCCTTGACGCCTTCCTTTGCTGCTTCGAGGAATGCGGTCTTGTCGGCCGCGGACAGCTTGTCGAAGGCGCCCTTGTTCATCAGGAAGACGCAGGGCGAGTACACATGGCCGGTCAGGGTCAGGTACTTCTGCACCTGGTCGAACTTGGCCGAGGTGATCACCGACAGCGGGTTTTCCTGGCCGTCGACCGTGCCCTGCTGGAGCGCGGTGAACACTTCGCTGAATGCCATCGGCGTCGGGATGATGCCGAAGCCCTTGTAGGCCTGCACGTGCACCGGGTTTTCCATGGTGCGCATCTTCAGGCCCTTGAGGTCTTCCGGCGCATTGACCGGGCGCTTGCTGTTGGTCATGTGGCGGAAACCGTTCTCGCCCCATGCCAGCGCCTTGATGCCGCGGGCATCGAACTTCTGCAGCAGTTCCTGGCCGATCGGGCCGTCCAGCACCGCGCGCGCATGGGCGTAGTCGCGGAACAGGAAGGGCACGTCGAGGATCTTCACTTCGGGTACGAAGTTGGGTATCGGGCCAGTGGAGGTGAAGGTCAGTTCCTGGGTGCCCAGCTGCACTGCCTCGGTGGCTTCGCGCTCGGCGCCCAGCGAAGCGGAATAGAAGGTCTGGATCTTGTAGCGGCCCTCGGTGCGCTTTTCCACTTCCTTGGCGAAGGTGTCGATCGCCACGCCCTGATGCGAGTTCTGCGGAATCGAGACGCTGATGCGCATCGTGGTGACGGCCATCGCGCTTGCGGAAAAGCCCGCAGCCAGTGCCAATGCGAGCGCGGATGCGCCCATGCGGAAAGAAATCATGCAAGTCTCCTGGGTGTTGTTGTGATTGCGGTGGGATGAGCGAATCAGGGGGAACTGAACCGCACGCTGCCTGTAACTTGTATTACAACTATATAGTCAAGCTACACGGCGCGCAACATATGCAGCAAGAAGACTGGCGACGATGCGCGGCGACCCCTGGCGCGCAGGGGCGCTTTGCCACCTGTCGCCGATAAAAAAAGGGCCGTGATAATCACGGCCCTTCGGTTCTTCATGGTTCTGCATGACGCGCCATGAGGCGCTTTTCATGTCGACGCGCTGGCGTCAGGCGGCCTTCTTCACCGCCGGCCGCTTGGCTGCCGCCTTCTTCGCCACCGCCTTCTTGGCCACCGCCTTCTTCACCGCGGCTGGCGCCGGCGCCTGGTCCGACCCGGCTGCATCGGCCTTGCCCTTGGCGGGCGGCTTGGCCTTGCGTTCCTCGAACTCGAAGCTCACCTTGCCATCCTTGCCGCGCACCAGGAAGGCCTTGAACGGCCGCCGGGTGCGCTGCGAGACGAAGCCCGGCAACAGATCGGTCTTGCCTTCATTGAGCAGCTTGGCCATCTGCTCCGGAAGGATTTCCTGTTGCAGGATGATGCGGCCGCTGCGGAAGTCGCAGGTCTTGGGCTTGGCCACGCTGTGCTCGCAGACATAGGCCAGGCCCATTTCATAGACGCCGGCCTGGCATTTCGGGCAGGGGCCCAATGGCTTCTGCTCGCTGAAGTCGACGCCTTCGCCTTCCTCGGACTCGCCATCGTTCTGGCCAAAGTCGAATTCCAGCTTGAAGTTCTTGATGTCCTCGTCGCGCACGATGTTGAGGATCGCGGCAAACGGCCGGCCCATCTTGGAGCGGAAGCCCTGCAGCGGGCCGATGGTGCGGCGGGCCAGCAATTCCTCGACCTCGGGGATCTCGAACTGCCTGCTGCCTGGCGTCTTGCTCATCGAGAAGTCGCACTTGGTGCAGGCAAAGCGGCGATAGTTTTCCTTCACCACGCCGCCGCAGTTCGGGCAGGGCGTGTTGAGCGTCGCATACTCGCCGGGGATGGTGTCGTTGTCGTATTCCTTGGCTCGCTTGACGATGACCTCGGCCATCCCGGCGATCTCGCGCATGAATTCCTCGCGGCTGATGCGGCCGCGCTCCATCTGCGAGAGCTTGTATTCCCATTCGCCGGTGAGTTCCGGCGCGGTCAGTTCATTCACGCCCAGGCCACGCAACAGCGTCATCAGCTGGAAGGCCTTGGCGGTCGGGATGATCTCGCGGCCTTCGCGCAGCAGGTACTTTTCATTGAGCAGGCCTTCGATGATGGCCGCGCGGGTGGCCGGCGTGCCCAGCCCCTTGCCCGCCATCGCTTCGCGCAGTTCTTCGGAATCGACCAGCTTGCCGGCGCCTTCCATCGCCGACAGCAGCGTAGCTTCGGTATAGCGCGCGGGCGGCTTGGTGACCAGCGCCACGGTGTCGACCTTCTCGGTCTTCACCTGTTCGCCCTTGGCTACCGGCACCAGGATGCGGTCGCTGCCGGCCTTCTCCGACTTTTCCGACTTCTCGGACTTCTCCTCGGCGACTTCGCGGCCGTATACCGCCAGCCAGCCGGGGTTGGTCATCACCTTGCCCTCGCTCTTGAACTGGTGGCCTTCCACCTCGGTGAAGCGGGTGGTGACCTGGAATTCGGCGGCGGGGAAGAAGATCGCCATGAAGCGGCGCGTCACCAGGTCGTACAGCTTCTGTTCCGGCTCCGACAGGTTCTTCGGCGCCAGCGTGGTCGGGATGATCGCGAAGTGATCGCTGATCTTGGTATTGTCGAAGATGCGCTTGTTCGGCTTGACCCAGTTGCTGTTCAGGATCTGCTTGGCGAACTGGTGGTAGTTGTGGTTCTCCGAGATCGTGTCCAGCGTCTGCCGGACCGTGTTCAGATAGTCTTCCGGCAGATGGCGCGAATCGGTACGCGGATAGGTCAGCACCTTGTGCTTTTCATACAGCGCCTGCGCCAGGCCCAGCGTGTTCTTGGCCGAGAAGCCGAAGCGGGCATTGGCCTCGCGCTGCAGGCTGGTCAGGTCGAACAGCGCCGGCGCCATCGAGGTTGTCGGCTTGGATTCCTCGGTGACGCGGCCGGGCTTGCCGCGGCAGGCGGCAACGATGGCATCGGCGTCGGCCCGGTTCCACAGTCGCTCGGCGCGCTTCTCGGGGTCGTTCTCGTCGCGCTTGTGCTTCGTGTCCAGCCAGCGGCCTTCATAGGTGCCGGCGGCGCAGCCGAACTCGGCGCGCACTTCCCAGTAGTCGCGCGGCACGAACTTCTTGATCTTCTCTTCCCGCTCCACCACGATGGACAGCGTCGGCGTCTGCACCCGGCCCACGGTGGTGAGATAGAAGCCGCCTTCCTTGGAGTTGAAGGCGGTCATGGCACGGGTGCCGTTGATGCCGATCAGCCAGTCGGCCTCGCTGCGGCAGCGCGCGGCATCGGCCAGCGGCATCATCTCGCGGTCCTCGCGCAGATGGCTGAAGGCTTCGCGGATCGCGCCCGGCGTCATCGACTGCAGCCACAGCCGCTTGATCGGCTGCTTGGCCTTCGCATACTGCGCAATCAGGCGGAAGATCAGTTCACCCTCGCGCCCGGCGTCGCAGGCATTGATCAGCATGCCGACGTCCTTGCGCTTGATCAGCCGGTTCAGCACCTTCAGGCGCGACTCGGTCTTGGCGATCGGATTGAGATCGAAATGCGGCGGGATCATGGGCAGATGCGCGAATGACCATTTGCCGCGCTTGACGTCGTATTCCTCCGGCACGGTGATTTCCACCAGGTGGCCGACCGCGGACGACAGCACATACTGGTCGGACTCGAAGTACTCATCGTGCCTCGTGAAGCCGCCGAGCGTCTTCGCGATGTCGTTCGCGACAGAAGGCTTCTCGGCGATGATGAGGGTCTTGGTCATAGAAATGGGTCTCGCAATGGACGCGTGATTCGCGTGAAGGACTGCATGGTAAGAGAAAATTCACATTGCATTCAGACGCTTGCCTGAATGCATCAGGCTTGGAAGAGGTGGCTCAGACCGCACCGCCTGCCTATTTGCGGCCAATGATAAGCGGGTTGCGTCTGAAATCGCAAGCAAGCCACCGAATGAAAAGGCCGCGATAACGCGGCCTGAAATCGTTCGCGCGCCCTGCGGCGCGGACAAATCCGTAACGGTTGTTAATGCAATTGCCGGGTTTGCGCCTCGTCGTCATCCAGAAACAATTCGTCGAACATCAGCCCGTCCGGTTCCTTGCCCTGGCTCCACAGCACCATCAGCACGATGACCTTGAGCTTGTCCAGCGAGATCTGCGATTCGCTGGCGGCAAGCGCCCGCTCCACCACGATCTCGCGCTGCAGCGGGTTGATCACCTTGGCCGATTCCAGGAACTGGATGAAACCGATCGCAGCCGTGCCCAGCACGTCGAATTCCCGTTCCACGTAGATGCGAAAGCCAGCCGAAAAGCTGGTCTGCTGCGGATGCAGCATAGAGAACTCATTGGTGGTTTCCGCAAGATCGGTCAGCCAGCCAAGCGCCTTGGAGATTTCTTCTTCCTCAAAGCCAACGGCTGACAGCTTCTTCACGAGCGCCTCTGAGTCCGGGCAGGCATCCGGCCGGTAATAGGTTTCGTAAAGATAGACTAGGACATCAAACATGGTTTTACTGTAAAGGTAAGAAGTTGAGCATCACAAATAATCTGTGCGTTTAACGTCACAGCAGTTGCAAATTTGTGACAGCTTGTTTTTTCAAGATCGATGTAAAAACCCCGTTTGCCAATCAGGACCTGCTGCAACGGCTAAGCGTTGCATTCATTATAAAAGGGCATATCACCGCCTGGTGGAGCTTGCTCAAGCTTCAGGCCATTCGCCTGATCAATCCGCCCGGCAGCAGTTCCACCTGCCCATCCATTTCCAGCAACAGCACTTGCGCATTCATTGTAGCGGCATCCACGCCGGCCCGAGCGGCCAGCACGTTCAGGCTGACCGGATCATAGCCGATTATCTTCAAAAGATCGTTGTCGCAACTGCCAGAGGCGGCCGCAAAAAGCGGCTTTTCCTGTGGATTGCTGGCCAATTGGTAAGATTTTCGGTCTTCCAGAATGTCTGCCGCGGTTTCCACCAGCTTGGCGCCCTGACGGATCAGTTCATGGCATCCGCGTGCCAGCGGCGACTGTATCGAGCCCGGAATGGCATACACATCCCGGCCCTGCTCGGCCGCCAGGCGCGCCGTGATCAGCGAGCCCGACTGGGCCGCGGCCTCCACCACCAGCGTGCCGCCGGCCAGGCCGCTGATGATGCGGTTGCGGCGCGGGAAATTGGCCGGCAGCGCCGGCGTTCCCAATGCATATTCGGACAGAATGCAGCCTTCTCCGGCGATCCGGTGGGCAAGCGCATGGTTGCGGGCCGGGTAGACGATGTCGGCGCCGGTGCCGATCACCGCAATCGTGCTGCCCGCGCCGGCCAGCGCGCCTTCATGCGCCGCGGTGTCGATGCCGAGGGCCATGCCTGAAACGATGGTCAGGCCGGCTTCCGACAGGGCTTGCGCGAACTGGCGCGCATGCATCGCGCCCTGCATGCTGGCATTGCGGCTGCCGACGATGGCCAGCGATTCGCGCTGGATCAGTCCGAGCCGGCCCTTCGCATACAGCAGCAGCGGCGGATCGGCGATTTCCAGCAGCAGGGAGGGATAGTGCTCGTCCGCCAGCGTCAGCACATGGTTGCCGGGAAGGGCGGCCCAGGAGAGGGTTTTCTCTATCAGGGCCTGAAGCGTTGCGGTGGGCGGCGCCAGCAGGGCTGTTGCCAGCTTGCTGCCGACCAGGGCGCTCAGTCGGGCGGCATCGGCCGCCAGGATTGCCTCAGGCCCCGGGAATGCGCTGAGCAGCTTGTGCGCGGCAACGATGCCCAGGCCGGGCGTCTGTTGAAGTTGAAGCCATGCCGCCAGATCTCCGCCGGTCATGGCCGCGCTTACTCGGGTGACCTGGCGACGTCACCGACCCGTACCGGCGCGGTGACCTGCATGACCAGGCCGTAGGAGACGTTGTCGAAAGTCCTGAAAACGAACACCGAACCATAGCGTTCATCAGGCAACCGGACCGGCTGGTTCCCGGCCGCCCGGTCCGCCACCACGCCGGCACGGCGATACAGCTCCAGCACGCTGCCGGCATCCAGGCCCTGCCTGCTGCCGCGGTTGATCGTTACCACGTTGTTTTGCCCAGCGTAGGCCACGCCGCCATAGACCGACATCACGCGGGCGCTGGTTTCCACCTGCGGCCGGTGCGGCACGTAGTTGACGATGGGCGTGGGCGGCATTGGCACCAGTTGCGCGCCGACGCCGATTTCCCGCACCGAACTGGTGACGACGAAGCGATGCGCCTCGTCGTCGGCACGCGCCGCGCGCGTGAGCTTCATCGTGCCCAGGTAGGCCGCCTCGTAGCCGAGGATGGCGCCGGTGTCCGGGTCGCGCAGCGGCTGGCTGGGGCGATAGACCTGGAACACGGTATCGCCATCGATCCTGCCGCGTACATAGGCGACATCGCCCTTGCCCATGTAGACATGGCCGTCGCCGCCCTGCAGCACGCGCGGCGCGTCGGCCAGCTTGCCTTCCTCGATCAGCAGCGGCTGCGTCAGGAACGGCTCGATGACACTGGCCGGAATGGCCGGAATGGCATCGGCCGCCATGTTTTCCATGCGTATCTGCGGCGACATGCGCACCGTGGGGAGGCCGCCCTCGCTTCCTACCGGGCGCGCCAGGCGCAACTGGCCGCTGGCGCGGTCGAAATACACTGTCTGGCCCGGGTAGATCCAGTGCGGATTGCTGATCTGGTCGCGGTTGATGCCCCACACCTGCGGCCAGCACCAGGGATGCTGCAGGAAACGCCCGGAAATGCTCCACAGGGTATCGCCGCGCACCACCTGGTGCTGGTCTGGCGCGTTGTCCAGGAACTGGCATTTGGCCGCGGTAGACGGTGTTTCGGTGGAGGTGGCAGCGGATGCCGCAGTGCAGGCGAGCGCGAACAGCAGGCCGGCTGTGCTAAACTTTTTCATGGTTTTTCCGGTAGTGACGGCGAAGCGAAGGAACGACTACAGGCTGGGCACAGCGTGATGCTTGTCAGGCAATCTTTGAAAAATGTTGCCGTAGTGAATCAAATTCTGCCTTCAATTACTTGAACTGGCAAGAAGAACCACCATCTATTCCTTTCCCATTGTTGCGCAAAAGTCGTATGTCCCAACTGAATATTCTCCGTTATCCCGACCCGCGTCTTCACAAGGTCGCACAACCGGTCAAGGTGTTCGATGACAGGTTAAAAAAGCTCGTCGCCGATATGGCCGAGACCATGTATGAAGCGCCGGGCGTGGGCCTGGCAGCGACCCAGGTCGACGTGCATGAGCAACTGATCGTGATCGACACATCCGAAACCCATGACGATCTCAAGGTATTCATCAATCCCGAGATCACCTGGGCCAGTCCGGAAAAGCAGGTCTACGACGAAGGCTGCCTGTCGGTGCCCGGCGTGTATGACGGCGTGGAGCGGCCGGCGCGTGTGAAGGTACGCGCGCTCGATCTCGATGGCAAGCCGTTCGAGGTCGAGGCCGACGGCCTGCTGGCGGTTTGCATACAGCACGAGATGGACCATTTGAAGGGCAAGGTGTTCGTCGAATACCTGTCGCCGCTGAAGCGCAACCGGATCAAGACCCGCATGGTCAAGGAAGAGCGCGAGCTGAAGCGGGAACAGCAGAAGGTCGTGGGCGCGAGATAAGCGCCGCGGCGCTACAATCGCGCCCATGAAAATCATCTATGCCGGCACGCCTGAATTCGCGGCGTCTGCCCTGAAGTCCCTGCATGAGGCAGGTTTCGAGATTCCCCTGGTACTGACCCAGCCCGACCGCCCGGCCGGACGCGGCATGCAGCTGCAGGCTTCGGCCGTGAAGCAGTATGCGCAGCAGCATGGCATCCCGGTGGCGCAGCCGGTGTCGCTGCGACTGAATGGCAAATATCCCGATGAAGCGCGCCAGGCCCATGCGCTGCTGCAAAGCACGCCGCATGATGCGATGGTGGTGGCCGCCTATGGCCTGATCCTGCCGGCGTCGGTTCTGGCAATTCCGCCGCGCGGCTGCATCAATATCCACGCATCGCTGCTGCCGCGCTGGCGCGGCGCAGCGCCGATCCATCGCGCCATCGAAGCGGGCGACGCCGAGACCGGCGTGACCATCATGCAGATGGATGAAGGCCTGGATACCGGGCCGATGCTGCTGCGCCAGGCATTGCCTATCGCTGTGGGCGACAGCACCGCCAGCCTGCATGACAAGCTGGCCGCGCTGGGCGCGACCATGATCGTCGACGCCCTGCGCCAGCTGGAAGCCGGCACGCTGCGTGCGCAGCCACAGCCGGAGGAAGGCGTGACCTATGCCGCCAAGATCGCCAAGGAAGAGGCCGCGCTCGATTTCACGCAGCCCGCCGCCGTGCTGGCCAGGAAGATCCGTGCATTCAATCCGTTTCCCGGCGCAAGCGGGCAGTTCAACGGCGTGCCGGTGAAGATCTGGCAGGCCGACGCCGTCGATGCCGGCGGCAGCGCGGCGCCGGGCACCATCCTCGCCGCCGATGCGGCGCAAGGCGTTGTCGTGGCATGCGGAGAAGGCGCGCTGCGCTTGGTGCAGTTGCAGAAACCGGGCGGCAAACGGATGGCCGCAGCCGATTTCCTGAAGGGCTTTTCGATGGAAGGCGGCCGTTTCGACACGGGCGCCAGGGCAGCTTCCTAGGAGCAGGCTCCTAGCTCAGCGCAGGCAGCGGCAACGGGCTGGCCGGCTTGATCTCTTCCAGGCAGATCATGGAGCGCATGCGGGCTACGCCAGGCACCTGCATCAACCTGTCGGTCAGGAAGGCGGAGAACGAGCGCAGGTCGGTGGAGACCACCTTGAGCAGATAATCGAAGTCGCCTGAAATCGTGTAGCACTCCAGGATTTCCGGAAAATCGCGTATCACCTTTTCCAGGTCGCGCACATTCTTGAACTGTTCGCGATCGATCGTCAGGCTGACGAAGGCCACTACATCCAGCCCCAGGCTGGAAGGCACGACCTGCGCGGTATAGCCCCGGATGATGCCGTCCATTTCCAGCCGACGCACCCGCCGATAGCACTGGGGCGCTGAAAGGCTGGCCTGCTCCGACAATTCGACATTGGAAGCGCGGCCGTTTTTCTGCAAGGTCGTCAGGAGTATGCGGTCGTATCGGTCGAGCTTTTCCATTTGTTCTCTCCGGAGGATTGATACACAAACGATCCTTTCATAACCCATCTGTTCCATGCCTGATAAAGCACAAATCTTTTCCGCATTCGGGGCTAACATGTGTAGGCAAATGCCCGGTTGATCCTGAGGGGGAAACGTTCATGGAAAACCTGATTG
The DNA here is from genome assembly GCF_015352955.1 of Noviherbaspirillum soli. Taxonomy (GTDB): domain Bacteria; phylum Pseudomonadota; class Gammaproteobacteria; order Burkholderiales; family Burkholderiaceae_D; genus Noviherbaspirillum_A; species Noviherbaspirillum_A soli. The sequence goes on along the minus strand of NZ_JACYOX010000020.1, from coordinate 76,392 downwards.
CCCTTGAAAAAAGATACTGCGCAGAAAACTATGCGCCCTTGCCGGTCGTGCTGCACAGCGGTGCCGGCGTCTGGCTCACCGACATCCATGGCAAACGCTACCTGGACATGATGTCAGCCTATTCGGCCACCAGTTTCGGCCACAGCCATCCGCGCCTGGTGGCGGCGCTGACGGCGCAGGCGCAAACCCTGGCAGTCACGTCGCGCGCCTATTACACAGACCAACTGGGGCCGTTCCTGCAGCGGCTGTGCGACATGACTGGCATGGCGCGCGCGCTGCCGATGAATACCGGCGCGGAAGCCGTGGAAACGGCGCTGAAGGCGGCGCGCAAATGGGCGTACCAGCTCAAGGGCGTGGCGCCGGAGCGGGCGCAGATCATCGTTTGCGCCGGCAATTTCGCCGGCCGCACCACCACCATCGTCGGCTTCTCTTCCGAAGCGCAATACCGGCAGGGCTTCGGGCCGTTCGCGCCGGGTTTCGTGTCGGTGCCGTTCGGCGACGCCGCCGCGCTGGAAGCGGCGATCACGCCGGACACCGCCGCTTTCCTGGTCGAGCCGGTGCAGGGCGAAGCCGGCATCATCGTGCCGCCCGACGGCTATCTGGCGCAGTGCCGCGAGATCTGCAGCCGCCATAATGTGCTGCTGATCTGCGACGAGGTGCAGACCGGCCTGTGCCGCACCGGCCGGCTGCTGGCTTGCCAGCACGAGAACGTGCAGCCCGACGGCCTGGTTCTCGGCAAGGCGCTTGGCGGCGGCCTGCTGCCGGTGTCGGCTTTCCTGGCGCGCCCGGATGTGATGGGCGTGTTCCGGCCGGGCGACCATGGCAGCACCTTCGGCGGCAATCCGCTGGCCTGCGCGGTTGGCCATGCGGCGCTGGACCTGCTTGAAGAGGAAAACCTGGCGGCGCGCGCCGAGCGCATGGGCGCGCTGCTGCTGGGCAGGTTGCGGATGCTGCGCTATCCGGCAATCCGGGAAGTGCGCGGCAAGGGGTTGCTGATCGGCATGGAACTTGATTCAACGCACATTTCAGCGCGGGAGTTTTGCGAACGCCTGATGTATTTCGGCGTTCTAAGCAAGGACACCCACGGTACCGTGGTCAGACTGGCGCCGCCGCTGGTGATCAGCGAGCAGGAAATCGATATCGCGGTGGCGGCAGTGGCCGCGGTGCTGGACGAATTCGACATGGCCGCCTAATGGCCGGCCGCAGCCGGCAAATAATCATCAGCAGGGAGGGCTGGCAATGAAAGCGCGTTTCCTGATGTGCGCACCGCAGCACTTCGAAGTGGCCTATGTGATCAATCCATGGATGGAAGGCAACATCGCGCGCGGCAGCAATCCGGCGGCGATGCAGCAATGGAGCGCGCTGCTGGCATTGCTGCGACACCATGCGCAGGTCGACTGCATCAGCGCCCGGGAGGGCGTGCCGGACCTGGTATTTACCGCCAATGCCGGGCTGGTGCTGGAAAGCAGGGTGCTGCTGTCGAATTTCCGCCATGCCGAGCGGCGGCCGGAGGAAGCGTACTTCTCGCAATGGTTCGTCGAGCACGGTTTCGAGGTGCTGGCGCTGCCGCCGGATGTCTACTTCGAAGGCGCCGGCGATGCGCTGTTCGACCGCCGCCTGCCCTTGCTGTGGATGGGGCATGGCCATCGGTCCGATCCGGCGGCCGCTGCGATGATCGCCAGCCTGTTCGATGTCGAAGTGGAACCGCTGCGGCTGGTCAATCCGCACTTCTATCATCTCGACACCTGCCTGTGCCCCCTGGAAGGCGGGGCGCTGCTGTACTATCCGGCCGCCTTCGACGCGGTGTCGCAGGAACGCATTGCCACGCTGGTGCCGCCCGAGTTGCGTATTGCCGTCGGCGCCGCGGATGCGGACGCATTCGCCTGCAACGCCGTCAACTGCGGCCGCCACGTGATCCTGAACCAGGCCTCCGACAACCTCTGCGCGGCGCTGGCCGCCCATGGCTACGCGGTGCACCAGACCCGGCTGTCGGAGTTCATGAAAGCCGGCGGATCGGCCAAGTGCCTGACGCTGAAGCTGACCGAGGCGCGCACGCCGGCGCTGGCCTTGCCCTGACACGCTGCTGCGCCCGTCCGCTCGGCGCAAAGCGAATTCACGTATAATTTTTCCCGCGCCGATTTGATTGCAAAGTCAAACCCAGCTTGCGGGCGCGGAACAGTCCTCCCCGGGCAGTCTTCCAACAAATGCAGCTAAAGCGGACCTGAACAAACCCGGCCCCGCTTTACCGGCCGGGTTTTTCATTTTTGTTCTCTTGGACCAGACCACATGAAACGCGATTCCATTTCTTCCACCGAGGCGCTGCTGCGCGATCTGCTGTCCCAGCGCATCCTGATCCTGGACGGCGCCATGGGCACCATGATCCAGCAATACCATCTGACCGAGGAGGATTACCGCGGCGCGCGGTTTGCCGACTTCAAGGTGCCGGGCAAGGAAATGTTCGTCAAGGGCAACAATGAATTGCTGACCCTGACCCAGCCGCAGATCATCAGCGAGATCCACGAGAAATACCTGGCCGCCGGCGCCGACCTGATCGAGACCAACACCTTCGGCGCCACCACGGTGGCGCAGGAAGACTACAGGATGGCCGATCTGGCCTATGAAATGAACGTGGCCGCGGCGCGCCTGGCGCGCGCCGCCTGCGACAAGTATTCCACGCCCGACAAGCCGCGCTTCGTCGCCGGCGCGCTCGGACCGACGCCCAAGACCGCATCGATCTCGCCCGACGTGAACGACCCGGCCGCGCGCAACATCACCTTCGATGAGCTGGTGGCGGCCTATCTCGAGCAGACCCGCGGCCTGGTGGAAGGCGGCGCCGATGTGCTGCTGGTCGAAACCATTTTCGACACGCTCAACTGCAAGGCCGCGCTGTTTGCGATCGACCAGTTCTTCGAGGAATCCGGCCAGCGCCTGCCGATCATGATTTCCGGCACCGTGACCGACGCCTCGGGACGCATCCTGTCCGGCCAGACCGTGCCGGCGTTCTGGAACTCGGTGCGCCATGCAAGGCCGCTGACCGTGGGCCTGAACTGCGCGCTCGGCGCGGCGCTGATGCGGCCCTATGCGGAAGAGCTGTCCAAGATCGCCGATACCTTTGTCTGCATCTACCCCAATGCCGGCCTGCCCAACCCGATGTCCGACACCGGCTTCGATGAAACGCCGGACGTCACTTCCTCGCTGCTGAAGGACTTCGCCGAAAGCGGCTTCGTCAATATCGCCGGCGGCTGCTGCGGCACCACGCCCGACCACATCCGCGCCATCGCCGAAACGGTAAAGACGATTGCCCCGCGCAAGCTGCCGCAGGTGCCGCCGGCGATGCGGCTGTCCGGCCTGGAGCCGTTCACCATCGACGAGGACTCGCTGTTCGTCAACGTAGGCGAGCGCACCAACGTCACCGGCTCCAAGGCCTTCGCCAGGCTGATTTTGAACGAGCAGTACGACGAGGCGCTGGCGGTGGCGCGCCAGCAGGTGGAAAACGGCGCGCAGATCATCGACATTAACATGGACGAGGCGATGCTGGATTCGCAGGCGGCCATGACGCGCTTCCTGAACCTGATCGCGTCCGAGCCCGACATTGCGCGCGTGCCCATCATGATCGACTCGTCGAAGTGGTCCGTGATCGAGGCCGGCCTGAAATGCGTGCAGGGCAAGGCGGTGGTGAATTCGATCTCGATGAAGGAAGGCGAGGAGGAATTCCTGCGCCAGGCCACGCTGTGCCGCCGCTATGGCGCGGCCGTGATCGTGATGGCCTTCGATGAAACTGGCCAGGCCGACACCTTTGAGCGCAAGATCGAGATCTGCAAGCGCGCCTACGACCTGCTGATCGAGAAGGTTGGCTTCCCGCCGGAAGACATCATCTTCGACCCCAACATCTTCGCCATTGCCACCGGCATCGAGGAACACAACAACTACGCGGTCGACTTCATCAATGCGACCCGCTGGATACGCGAGAACCTGCCGCATGCCAAGATCAGCGGCGGTGTTTCCAATGTGAGCTTCAGCTTCCGCGGCAACGACCCGGCACGCGAAGCCATTCATACCGTGTTCCTGTATCACGCGATCCAGGCCGGCCTCACCATGGGCATCGTCAATGCCGGCATGGTGGGCGTCTACAGCGAGCTTGCTCCCGAACTGCGCGAGCGGGTGGAGGACGTGGTGCTGAACCGCCGGCCGGACGCGACCGAGCGCATGATCGAATTCGCCGGCACCCTGAAGGCTGGCGGCAAGAAGGAAGAGCAAAGCCTGGAATGGCGCGCCGGCACGGTGCAGCAGCGCCTGGCGCATGCGCTGGTGCATGGCATCACCCAGTGGATCGTCGAGGATACCGAGGAAGCGCGGCAGCAACTGCTGGCCAATGGCGGCCGGCCGATCCAGGTGATCGAAGGACCGCTGATGGATGGCATGAACATCGTCGGCGACCTGTTCGGCCAGGGCAAGATGTTCCTGCCGCAGGTGGTGAAGTCGGCGCGGGTGATGAAGCAGGCGGTGGCGCACCTGATTCCCTACATCGAGCAGGAAAAGCTGGAAGAGGAACGCAGGACCGGCGTGGCTGCCAAGGCCAAGGGCAAGATCGTGATCGCCACCGTCAAGGGCGACGTACACGACATCGGCAAGAACATCGTATCGGTGGTCCTGCAATGCAATAACTTCGAGGTCGTCAACATGGGCGTGATGGTGCCCTGCTCGGAAATCCTGGCGCGCGCCAAGGCCGAGAATGCTGACATCATCGGCCTGTCCGGCCTGATCACGCCGTCGCTCGAAGAGATGGCTTATGTCGCCAAGGAGATGCAGCGCGATCCGCATTTCCGCATGCTGAAGATCCCGCTGCTGATCGGCGGCGCCACCACCAGCCGCGCCCATACCGCGGTGAAGATTGCGCAGAACTATGAAGGCCCGGTGGTCTATGTGCCGGACGCGTCGCGCTCGGTGTCGGTGGCGCAGTCGCTGCTCACGCCCGAGCAGCGCGACCAGTATGTGCAGGACATCGCCGCCGACTATGAACGCATCCGCGAGCAGCATGCCAACCGCAAGGCGGTGCCGATGCTGTCGCTGGCCGACGCCCGCAAGAATCGCGCGCAGCTGCAGTTCGCGCCGGTCAAGCCAAAGTTCATCGGCCGCCGGGTGTTCAGGAATGTGGACCTGGCCCAGCTGGCCCAGTACATCGACTGGGGTCCGTTCTTCCAGACCTGGGACCTGGCCGGGCCCTATCCAGCGATCCTGACCGATGAAGTGGTGGGCGCCTCGGCAAGCAAGGTATTCGAAGAGGGCCAGGCGCTGCTGAAGAAGGTGGTCGACGGCCGCTGGCTGACAGCCAATGGCGTGATAGCGCTGCTGCCGGCCAACAGCGTCAATGATGACGACATCGAGGTCTATACCGATGAAACCCGCAGTGAAGTCGCTTTCACCTGGTATGGCGCGCGCCAGCAGACGGTCAAGCCCGTGATCGACGGCGTGGCGCGGCCCAACCAGTGTCTGGCCGACTTCATCGCGCCCAAGTCGTCCGGCATTGCCGACTACATCGGCATGTTCGCGGTGACCGCCGGCATCGGCATCGAGAAACACGAGAAGCGCTTCGAGGACGCGCATGACGACTATTCCTCCATCATGTTGAAGTCGCTGGCAGATCGCCTGGCCGAAGCCTTCGCCGAGCAGATGCACGAGCGGGTGCGGCGCGACCTGTGGGGCTATGCGCAGGACGAGGCATTGGACAACGCCGCGCTGATCCGCGAGGAATACCAGGGCATCCGCCCCGCGCCGGGCTATCCGGCCTGCCCGGAACACACGGTCAAGGCCGACATGTTCCGCGTGCTGCAGGCCGAGGAAATCGGCATGCAGCTGACCGAGTCGTATGCGATGTATCCGGGCGCGGCGGTGTCGGGCTTCTACCTGGCGCATCCGGAGTCGAAGTACTTCAGCGTCGGCAAGATCGGCATGGACCAGGTGGAAGACATGGCGGCGCGGCGCGGCGTGGCGAAAGAGGAGGTCGAGCGCTGGCTGGCGCCCAACCTGTGATCGCCTGCATCCGGCCTGAAGGACGGATCGCTTGATGTAACCGGCGCCCGCGATATCGCGGGCGTCTTTCATTTCCGTTGCCGTTCCTGCAATCGATCCGGCGCAAGCCCCGCTTTTACAATGCTGCTAAGCTGGCTCATCCATACTGCAGCCAACGAGAAATGATCTGGAGACCGCAAACCACGCGCAGCAAAGTAATGGTGGCCATTGCCAGCATCCTGGCCACGCTGCTCGTGACGCTGCTGGTCGTGAATTTCTCGTCCGGCGAGAAACAGATCAAGCAGGAGATACCGCGGCTCTACGCGGTGTCGGACCCGCAGTTCCAGCGCTCGATGGGCATCATGCTCGGGCCGCAGATCGTCGATGGCAACAAGGTCGAGGCGCTGCTCAATGGCGACCAGATCTTCCCGTCGATGCTCAAAGCCATACGCGGCGCGAAGAAGACCATCAATTTCGAAACCTATATCTACTGGTCCGAGGAAATCGGCCGCGAGTTCGCCGAGGCGCTCTCCGAGCGCGCCCGCGCCGGCGTCAAGGTGCATCTGCTGATCGACTGGGTCGGCAGCGCCAAGATGGATGACAAGGACCTGGAGCAGATGCGCCAGGCCGGCGTGGAAGTGCGGCAGTATCATCCGCTGCGCTGGTATAACCTGGGCCGCATCAACAACCGTACGCACCGCAAGCTGCTGGTGGTGGATGGCCGCATCGGCTTCACCGGCGGCGTCGGCATTGCGGGCCAATGGACCGGCAATGCGCAGGACCCGGACCACTGGCGCGATTCCCATTTCAGGGCCGAGGGGCCGGTGGTGGCGCAGATGCAGGCGGTGCTGATCGACAACTGGACCAAGACCACCGGCAAGGTGCTGCACGGTGACGACTATTTTCCGCCGCAGGTCCAGGCAGGCACGGCGCGGGCGCAGGTCTTCAGCAGTTCGCCCTCCGGCGGCAGCGAGAGCATGCACCTGATGTATCTGCTGGCCATCACGGCGGCGGAGCGCAACATCCAGATTTCCGCCTCCTATTTCGTGCCGGATGAAATGACCCGTAACGCGCTGATCGATGCGCTGAAGCGCGGCGTGCGGCTGCAGATCATCCTGCCGGGGAAGAACATGGATGCCGAAGCGGTGCGCAGTTCCTCGCGCGGCATGTGGGGCGAGCTGTTGCAGGCAGGCGCGGAGATCAGCGAATACCAGCCCACCATGTATCACTGCAAGGTCATGATCGTCGACGGCCTGCTGGTGTCGGTGGGCTCGACCAATTTCGACGACCGCTCGTTCCAGATGAACGATGAAGCCAACCTGAACATCTACGACGCAGGCTTCGCGCGCCAGCAGATCGCCATCTTCGAGCAGGACCTGAAGAAAGCGCGCCGCATCACCTATGAGCAGTGGCTGGACCGGCCGCTGAAGGAAAAGGCCTGGGAAAAGGTTGCTTCCTGGCTGGGGCCGCTGCTGTAATTGCGCTAGTTACTCTGGCTCAGGCTGGCGCGATCGGCTCGCCGTCGATGAAGACCTTCAATTCGCCTGCTTCGAAGGGCAGCCAGGTCTCATTGGTGGTCAAGGGCGCGGTGACGATGATGGCCACCTTGTCCCGTGGCGTGGTTACCTGGGAAAAGTCCACGATCACGTCCTCGTCGGACAGGCGGGCCTCGGCGAACGGGTATTGCCGCACCAGGTAATGCAGGTGCGTCGAGCAGTGCGCGAACAGGGCCGAGCCGTCGGACAGCATCATGTTGAAGACGCCGTGCGACGCGATCTCGGCAGTCAGTTCACGCAAGGCGATCGTCAGTTCCGGCAGCGCCGGCATGCTGTCGCCGAAGCGGCTGCGCAGCCTTTGCAGCAGATAGCAGAAGGCCAGTTCGCTGTCGGTGGTGCCGACCGGACGGAATGCGCCATCGAGCACCGGACGGAATTCCTTCAAGTCGCCGTTATGGGCGAACACCCAGTAGCGGCCCCACATCTCGCGTACGAAGGGATGGCAGTTTTCCAGCGCCACCCGTCCCTGCGTGGCCTTGCGGATATGCGCGATCACGTTCTTGGACTTGATCGGGCATTGCTTGATCAGCGCGGCGATCGGCGAGGCGACAGCGGCCTGGTAGTCAACGAAATGGCGCACGCCGGCGCCTTCGAAAAAGGCGATGCCCCAGCCGTCATTGTGGTTGTCGGTGCGGCCGCCGCGGGTGGCGAAGCCGGTGAAGCTGAACACGATATCGGTCGGAACATTGCAGTTCATTCCAAGAAGCTGGCACATGGCGGAATCGGGAAGAAGCTTCGTCAAAAAGGAAAATACACTACCACGGATGCGGCTTTGCCTGCGTTATTTGCCGCACCACGGATCGGATTCGGGATGCGGGAAACGCTGGGTGATGAAGTCGATGAAGCTGCGCACCTTGGCCGACATCTGGCGCCGGCTGGGATAGACCAGCATCACGGCCATCTGGCCCAGGCGGTATTGATCCAGCAGCCGCACCAGCCGGTGGCTCTTGATGTCGTCGATCATCGCGTAGGACGGCCCGACCACCAGGCCCATGTCGGCGGCGGCACAGTTGCGCAGCAACTCGCTGTTGTTGCTCAGCATGCGGCTGCGGATCGGGATATTGACGGCTTCGGTGTCGGTGGCGATCGGCCAGTGATTGCGCAGCAGGTCCACGTTGGAGAAGTTCAGGCAGTCGTGGGCCGTCACGTCCTCGGGCACGCGCGGTTCGCCGCGCTGCCTGATATAGCCGGGCGAGGCGCACAGCAGCACTTCGGCCATGCCGAGCTGGCGCGAGATCATGCTGGCATCGAATTTCTGCAGACCGGTGAAGATGCCGATATCGTAGCCTTCCTCCACCAGGTCGATGGTGCGGTCCGACAGCGTCACATCCAGCGTCACCTCGGGATTGGCAGCGGCGTAGAGCGGCAGCAGCTCGGCCAGGCGCTGCTTGCCAAAGCCCAGCTGGGAATAGATGCGCAAGGTGCCGGTCGGCTTTTTCGACTGGGAAGTCACGATGGCGTCCGCATCGTCGATGTCGGCCAGTATGCGGTTGACCCGTTCCAGATAGGCCTGGCCGGTTTCGGTCAGCGACAGCTTGCGTGTCGTGCGATTGAGCAGCCGGGTGCCCAGATGATTTTCCAGGTCGGCCACATGGCGGGTGACCACCGCATTCGACAACTCCATCACCTGGGCGGCGCGGGCGAAGCTGCCCTGTTCAACCACTTTCGAAAATACGCGCATTGATTGCAGGCGATCCATGCTGCAGCCTTTTTATCGTTGTTCAACGGAGGAGGGCAAGGCGAGGCGGCAGCGCCAGAGGGCATGCCCCGATGCGCGGTATTTTTCCTCGAATGGCGTGATCGGCGTCAATGCATCGAACGGCTCGGCCTGCACCGGCATGCCGGTCAGCTGGGTCAGCGCCGCCGCGCATTCGTCGATATAGATGCGCCAGTTGCTGCGGCATTCGAACTGCCCGCCCAGCGCCACTACGGCGGGGAACACCGGATGGCCATGCCAGCGCCGGCCGAGATGCTGTTTCTTGGGCCAGGGATTGGGATAGAGCAGATACTGCTGCGCCGGCCGGACGCCGGATTCCAGCATCAGGCGCCAGTAATCCACCAGGTCGGCACGCAGGCGCAGGCAGTTTGCGGGAAGCGCATCGGGCCACTGCACCTGGCGCGCCAGGCGATCGGCCGACTGGTCGATGCCGATCACGAAATGGTCGGGATGAAGCGCTGCGAGGTGCAGGGTAGACAGGCCGACGCCGCAGCCAGCGTCGAGTATCAGTGGCGGCCTGCCATATGCCTCCCAGGCCGAGATGCTGGCTTCGAAGGCGCTGCGGTTGTAATCGGTGACGGGTTTGCGAAACAACGTGGCCGCGTGCTTGGCCACCTGCTGCGCCAGGTCGTCATGCATTCCTGGCTGGGTACTGTGGATGGGACTTGAATTGGCATGCATCGCGGCAGTATACCCGGATGCCGCGATCTTTCAGGGCGGCGCCGTATGGAATTGCGGCGCCGCGCCGGCTTCAGCGATCAGTGCAGGCGCACCGGCTGATGCATCAGTTCGTCAAAGTTGCCGAGGAAGTCGTCGATTTCCTCCATGCTGGGCTCTTGCGCGATCAGGTCCTGGACATGCTGGCGGAAGGATTCGGCCAGCGCGCCATTGATGAAGATCTCGCGGCGTCCGGATTTATCCATGATTTCATAACCGCCGAAACGCAAGGCCTCACGCGCCTGGTCGGCGCCGAACTCCACCACGCTGTACTGGTCGCTGTTGTAGATCAGGTTCATGTATGCTCCTCGTGCGATTGCTGATTGCTGGAAGAAACTTCCCGCTGCTGACACAGAACATGGCGCCCCCGCGCCGCATTTCAAGACGCAATATGCAGGTCTTCTGTCAAGGTCAATAACCGGCTGTAGGAATCGGTTCGGAGGAATGCACGGAATTGTTCCAGGTGGCTGGTGTCGGCCATGGCAATGAAGAGATGCTGCGGGGCCTGGCGCAGCACTCGGTTCATTGTCACGCGCATGGTCAGGCTGCCGGTGCAGCAGGCGCAGCCAGGCGCAATGCGCAGGATCTGCCGCGCCGGCAGCGCCTGTTGCAGGGGCGAGTCCGGTTTCCCGTCCGGCAATCCTTCCAGGATGGCAAACGTGGACATGCCGGGTTGCAGCGCCGTCGCGATGGCCGCTTCGCGCGCGGCGTAGGAACTGCCTGTGACGAGCGTGACTGCCGTCATCCGCTGCGTCGGCCCAGCTTGCCGGGTTCGACGCCAAGCTGCTTGAGCTTGCGGTACAGATGGGTGCGCTCGAGGCCGGTGCGCTCGGCCACTCTGGTCATGCTGCCGCCTTCACGCTGCAGGTGATGCTCGAAGTAGGCGCGCTCGAAGGCGTCGCGCGCTTCCCTCAGCGGCAGTTCGAATGACACCGTGAAGCCTTTTTCCTCGGGCGCCTTGGGTGCTTCGGGCGCTTGCGGCTGCACGCCGCCCGGCGCGCCCTGGACGCCCGGCGCCGCTGCCGGCAGCGGCTCGCTGACTGGCGCCGGGATCGGCCTTGCCACCGCCGCCAGCGTGCTGGCGCGCGCCACGTCCTGGCCACGCGACAATCCCTGCTGCACCGCCTTGAGCAGCTTTTGCAGCGAAATCGGCTTTTCCAGGAAATTCAGCGCGCCGATGCGGGTCGCCTCGACGGCGGTATCGATCGTGGCATGGCCCGACATCATGATGACGGGCATGGTCAGCATGCGGTCGCGCTGCCATTCCTTGAGCAGGGTGACGCCGTCGGTGTCCGGCATCCAGATATCGAGTAGCACCAGGTCCGGAGTGGTGCTGGCGCGAATCTGGCGCGCCTGCTGGGCGTTTTCGGCCATGGTCACCACATGGCCTTCGTCGCCCAGTATTTCCGAGAGCAATTCACGTATGCCCATCTCATCATCAACTACCAGAATATTTGCCATTTCCTTGCCTTGGTTAATTCAGATTTGGATCACTCCCGGACCGTGCATTCTACTTGTCTGTGTGGCGCTGCTTGTTCCTGTCAGCTTTTCGTTAGTACTTCGGCATTGGACGCCAGCTTCAGAAGCAGTATGACTATTTTAGCGCCGCCGACATTGCGCCGATTCTGGATATCGACGCGGCCGCCGTGCTCTTCCACGATTTTTTTCACCATCGCCAGGCCCAGGCCGGTGCCGCGGGTTTTGGACGTGACATAGGGTTCGAAGGCGCGGGCCAGGATCCTGGCCGCGAAACCGGGGCCGTTGTCCGTGATGGTCAGCCGCACCGCCGTCTGGGCTATGCCGTCCGAGCCGGGGAAGTGCACCGTCTCGGTAACCAGATCGATGCGGGCCGGTTCAGCCTCGGCATCGGGGCGCTCGGCCACCGCGTCCTGGGCATTCTGCAGCAGGTTGTGGATCAGCTGGCGCAGCTGGGTGGCGTCGCCCATCACCCGCGGCAGGTCCTGCGCCAGCGCCGCATGGATGATGTCGCGCTCGTCGCCGCTCATGTAGAGCGCCAGGATTTCCTCGATCAGCGCATTCAGGTTCAATGGCGACAGCACCGCCGGCGGTGTCTTGGCATAGTCGCGGAAGTCGTCGACCATGCGCTTCATCGCCGTCACCTGGCTGACGATGGTGCTGGTGGCGCGGCCCAGCATGGCGGCGTCGGAAGGGGCCAGTTTTTCTTCCAGCTTCATCTGCAGCCGCTCGGCCGACAGCTGGATCGGCGTCAGCGGATTCTTGATCTCGTGCGCCAGCCGGCGTGCTACCTCGCCCCAGGCGATCGAACGCTGGCCGGAAATGACGTCGGAGATGTCGTCGAACACCACCACATAGCCGGTTGCGCTGTCGACCGGCAGCCGCGAGCCGCGCGCCAGCAGGGTGATGTTGTTTTCGACTTCGGCATCGCCGACGCTGCGCGGTATCTCGATCTGCTGTTGCCAGTGGAAGTCGTTGCCATTCTCCCCGGCCGACTTGGCGCTCTGCTCGGTGAAGGCGCGGATGATGACATCGGCAAACGCGGACAGGCCCTCGATTTCCGACAGTGGCTGGCCGAGGTACGGTTCGAAGTCATGCTGCAGGATGCGGTCCACCGATTCATTGCAGCTCATCAGGCGGAACTGCCCGTCCAGCACCATCACGCCGGCCGACATGTTGGCCAGCACCGATTCCAGATAGGCCTTGGCGTTTTCAAGTTCGGTGCGGTTCCTTTCCACGGCGGCGCGGGCGTCGAACAACTGGCGCGTCATCGTGTTGAACGACTGCGTCAGGGTGCCCAGCTCGTCGCTGGTGGCGACGATGGGCCGCGGCGACAGGTTGCCCTCGGCCACCGCCTTGGTGCCTTCGGCCAGCAGCAGCAACGGCTGCGCCAGGTCATTGGCGATCAGGAAGGCGCTGGTGACGGCGCCGAAGATGGCCAGCAGCAGCGTCAGGGTCAGCGTCACGATATAGATCTTGCGCAGGCCGGTGCGGCCCACCGAGCGCGCCTGGTATTCGCTGTAGGCGGCGCGCAGGGCCTCGGCGTCGGTCGCGAGCTGCTGCGGCACCGGCTGCATCAGCTGCAGGAAGCGAGCCTCGTTCTGCAGCGACAGGTCGCTGCTCTTGCCGGGAATGGCGACCACCACGCGCAGCCTCAGGCCGGCGCCGGGCTCGGCTGCCTTTGGCTTGCCGTCGCGCAGCCGGTCCAGTCCTTCGCTGCTGCCTTCGATGGCGGCGAAGCCGCGCGTCAGGCGGGCCTGGCTCAGCATGTTCGCCGTGGGCAGTTCCGGCACCAGCGAGCCGATGTTGCCGCCGGCGCTGGCCACCACCCGGTTGCTGGAGGTGACGATCAGCGCTTCCTGCAGCTGGCTCTGGTCGCGCAGCCTGGAGAGCTGGGTTATCTGGCTGGCGTCGGAATAGTCGGCCAGTTCCAGCGCCATTGCGCGTGCCTTGGCGTTGAGGTCGGCCAGCGAGGAGTCCAGCGCGGTACGGCCCAGGTTCAGGCCTGCTTCGAGCGCCGACTCGACCCGCACGTCGAACCAGGACTCGATCGAGCGCGATACGAACTGTACCGACACGACATAGATCACGGTGCCGGGCAGGATGCCGATCAGCGCAAACAGCATCACCAGCCGCGTCATGAGCCGCGAGCCAAAGCGGCGCTGCTTGTAGCGCTGGTACAGCCGCAGCAGCAGGGTCGTTACCAGGCCCAGCAGCAGCGCGGCGAACAATGCGTTCAGGCCCAGCAGCCAGGAATAGTTCTGGTCGAAGAACACCGAATTTTCGGACGCGGAGGCGAGCAGGAATAGCAGGATGCCGGTGATCGCTCCGCCAAAGACCAGCACATACCGCAGCACGCGCGTCACTTGCCGTCCGCCCTGAAAGTGAAATAGCGCCAGTCGGAGGAAAGCCGCCAGTCGCTGCTGTTGATGGAATGGATCTGGAACGGCTTGGGAAGCTGGGCGACGTCAAGCTCCATGCGCAGCGCCACGGAATAGAACTCGCCCGGCTTGAGCGCCTCCGGCCCGGCCACCAGCCAGCGCCCGGGTCGCCGCACCAGCGACATGGCTTCGTCCAGCGAAGCGAAGCTCTGCTGCAGATTGCTGCCATTGATGGCGGCGCGGTATTGCCGGGTCAGCACGTTGTAGGAAATCCGTATGGTCTGGGTGGCGCTGGCGGTGCGCTCGTCGAGCCAGTACCAGCGCGGGCGGCGGATCACGACTTCGGTGGTGAAGTACAGCGGTATGCCGCGGGCGATGGCGCTTTCCAGGCTGCGGTTGAGATCGAATTGGAAGACGGCGGCCAGCTTGTAGCCTTCGTCGGTGTATTCAAGGTTGGCTTCCGCGATCTCGACATCGCCGGCATGCGCCGCTGGCATGGCCAGTGTCAGCACGGACGCCAATGCCGCTGCCAGCCAGAACCAGAGGAAAAATCGTCGAATCACGCGCTATCGCAGGCTTGCAGCCCGGGAAATTGTTTGGGCCATGGTATCAAACGCCCGGCTTTTGGAATAGCGCGTAGAACAAGCCGTCGTGATCCTGTCCGGCTTGTGAAACGGGCAACAACTGGCCGGGCGCGGCCAGGCGCAGGGCCTGGTGGCGCACCGCAAAGGCGGCCGCCTGTCCTTCCGATTCCTGCGGCCAGACCGAACAGGTGACGAACAGCATCTTGCCGCCCGGCGCGAGCATCTGCCACAGGTTGTCGAGGATGCGTGCCGACAACGTTGCCAGCTGCGTCGCGTCGCCCTTGCGGCGCAGCCAGCGGATGTCGGGATGGCGGCGCACGATGCCCGAGGCGGTGCAGGGCACGTCGGCGAGTATCCGGTCGAACGGCTTGCCGTCCCACCAGTCCTGGCGCGCGGCGTCGCCCTGCTGCAGGCTGGCCTGCAGCTGCAGACGAGCAAGGTTGTCGGCGACGCGCTGCAGCCGCTGCCCGTCCTGGTCCAGCGCCAGCAGGTCCAGCGCGGCGCATTCCAGCAGATGGCCGGTCTTGCCGCCGGGCGCGGCGCAGGCGTCAAGCACCCGCATGCCGTCCTGTACGTCCAGCAGGGGCGCGGCCAGCTGGGCGGCTGCGTCCTGGACCGACACCAGGCCCTGCTCGAAGCCGGGAATGCGCTGTACCGGCACCGGCTGCGCCAGCCGCACCGCGTCAGGCCCCAGTTGTTGCGCCGCCATGCCGTGCTGCTCCAGCAGTGACAGGTAAGCCGCCATGTCGGTGCTGCGCCGGTTCACGCGCAGGGTCAGCGGCGGCAGGCTGTTGCCGGCTGCGAGCAGTTGCTCCCAAGCAGCGGGGTAGGCGGTGCGGGCGGCGTCTATCCACCATTGCGGATAATTCCATTGCGCCTCGCGGTTGCCGGCCAGCTGCGCGGCCAGCGCGTTGCGTTCGCGCAGGAAGCGGCGCAGCACCGCATTGACCATGCCGCGCGCATGCGCCAGTTCGGCATCGGCGCCGGCGGCGCTGACCGTCTGGTCAACCACCGTATAGGCCTCATAGGCGGCATCGGCGCCGGCATCGGTATCGAGCAGCACCAGCGCGCATTCCAGCAGCGCCAGCAGCAAAGGCGGCTGCGGCGGCTTGCTGGTCATCGCCTGCACCAGCGCATCGGCGCGCCCGCGTCCGCGCATGGCGCGATAGGCGATGTCCTGGATTGCTCCGCGTGCCTGCGGGCTGGCCTGCAATGTTTGGTTGACGCGTGCCAGCGCCTGCGGCAGCGCGGCGCCGGTGCGCACCAGGGCTACCGCACGGGCGGCGCCAAGCAGGCTGTAGGCGAGGGAATCATGTTTGGGGGAAGGAGAGGTCACGGGTCGGCTGAAGGCAGAAAGGCAGGGCGGGAATCCGCCGGAAAGACAGGATTGTAACGGACCGGCCGCCCCGGCTCTCGCGCAAATGCAGATCCGGAAGCTGCGGCAGTCCCGCTTTCACTTGGCCAAGGACCAGCCTGCCTCCGGGACGGACCAGTCAGTACAGGAATCGAAAAGCCCAGTGACATCCCCGTCTGGCACGTCTTGTTTATTCACGTTGTTGCCAGGGAAGTAACGTGGGAGTCGTGATAATGCCGGTTATTGCTGCGGCACCCCAAACCGTTCTTGCAGAGGCGTCCGATATGAACCCGGCAGGGATAAGAAAAGGGGAATGCGTTATTGACGGCCTCCGGTATTGACCGGGTCCCTTTTGCCGCATGCAAAATTGTTGCATGCATTACCTGGAGCAGCAGATGAGTATCCCAAACACCAACCTTGATAAACGTGCTGAACGGCCTTCGTCGCGCAATTCGCCCGACGAACTGTCGAGCAAGGCGAAGGCCCTGTTAGGCGAGAATTACAAACAATACAGTACGGTTGACAAGCTGAAAATTATCAGGCTCTTCGAAAGGCCGCTCGAGGCACGCCAGGCTTCGGAAAGCGAGCAAGGCGTACTAGGCGAAATCTGCAAGCGATACAAAGAAATTGAAGGTCCCGGTGACATCCTCCGCAAACAGGCAAGCAGCATGTTGAAAGCATCCTTGCCTTCTTATGTGTCACCTGATTTATCGTCTACAAAGCACGCAAGCTTCGAATCGCAATTGCCAAAAGTAATAGAAAAAGCCGAACAGGCAGCAATGCAGTTCGCGGACTGCTCCGTGAAAGCAAAGCTTCAACTGTATGGTTTCTCCCTTTGCGCCAAATACAAAAGCGAACTTAATGCGCACGGTGGCCTTGCCAAGTTATATGAAAGCTTCAAGCAATCCGGCGGTGGATTGGCCAGCGCCGAACTTGGCTATGAATACAAGGAAGCTTTCAACCGCAAGCTGCGCACCTGCTTGCCTGAAGCGCAAAATCGCGCCCTGGAACAGCTTGAGGCAGAGCCGGCCTATGATGTGCGCAAGCATGGCATGGTGCAGGTGCTTGAACTTGCGCTGACGAAGCTGAATACGGGCGCATTGTCGGAAACGGGCTCGTCCACAATCACAACCACGGCTAACGCCACCACAACCACGACCACCACGGCAGTCACAGGTACTAGTCTCGGGTCGGTCACTTCCCAGCGTATAAGCGATATTGAAATAAAGCAGGCGGCAGGCCGGATTTCGGAGTTAGTCAAGGGTTTGAGTCATAGTTTGAGGCTCTGTCTGTACCTTCAGTACAAGGCAGGCACCACCACCTTTCCATACGCAACTAAAAATGAAGATTCAGCGCTGAATGAATTTGAAGCACGACTGAAGGAAGAAACTGGGAAACTGGATAACCTGGCCGATAAGGACGCGCTGCTTCATTCAGTTCTGGAAAAAGTGAAAGGCCTTCTTCCCGAACATATGGGAAACGAATTGAGCAATATAAGCAGCATGCCAGACAGTGATACTCGGAAGACCGAGTTTGAAAGCTTGGCCCATCGCGTTTTCGTGAATGTAAAGGCAGGCTCTCGTCTCTACGGCACTATTCAGTCTAGCTTTAGCGCAACTGCAATTCTTAATCTTATTGGCTATAGCTTTGATCGGGATGAAGACCGATTGAGCCGAATGAGTAATGAGGAACAATGGCAATTTGACTATGTATGTCACGCTCAGATCGTAGCCAAGGACCCCTTAGATCAGCAGGGATTCTTATGCGCATTCGTTGAAGGCGTGCTTTCACGCGCCCCGGAAGCGGTACAACAAGGTTTTAGGGAAGCATTGCTTCTGCTGAATCCGGAAGAGGCCAAAAAAGCCGTTCTGAACCTGGTTGCTGAATACCTTAAAGATCCGTCAGCAATCGAGCCGCCCAAGAAAAAGGACGAGGCGAACTGATCTGACAAAGACGGTGCACATTGAATTCCTCTCGGTTGAAATTGCGTGCCGTCCGTGCTGGCCGTGCCTGAATCTGTCCTTCTTCCAGATGGGTAGCTTTGGGTCGGAGCGCCATATCAGTGCATTAAAGCTTGAGTACCCGGGACTCGCCAGAGTCCCGCGTCCCGGAGTTCACACCGGCCTAGACGCCCCAGACCACCGGCTGCTGCTCGCGGTCTGCGGCGCGCAGCATTTCCAGCAGCGGATAGGCACGGCTGGCAAAGCTCACCACCTGTGCCGGTTCATGGTCGTGGTCGTCATGGTCATCGCCATGATGCGCCGCTACGTCGCGCTGCAGTTCTTCCGCGGCCGAGTGGGCACGGCTCTCGGCGATCTGCTTCTCCAGCACGGCAATCGCGTTCGGCATTTCAGGCGGGGTGATCACGCCCTGGTCGGGGTTCTTGCCCAGCAGGTCGAGGATGCGCTTGGCATGTTCCTTGTACATCAGGATTTCGGCGGCGGCCTTTGATTTGAATGTGATCAGCATAAAGACCCTTTCGGTTTGAACAAGATGGGCAAAACGATAGCACGCTCGCAAAACCGACGCTGGCGCGAGCGCAAGGACGCTTGCTGCAATACCGCTAGCTTCCCGGCTTGAAGGAGTCGAAGAAGGTCGTCACCGCTTCAGCCGGCACGTCCTGCGGCGCGCCGATGACGACCACCTGATAGACCCGCTGGCCGCGCGCGCCGAAACGGGCGGTCAGCCGCAGCGGCCGGCCGTTGCGGCTGCCATCGGCCACTACTTCATTCAGCGGCAGCGGTCCGGCCACCGCCTTGTCGCTGGCGATGGCGCCGCCGATGTTCTTCACCATCGCCGTCTTCATTGCCGACAGCGCCGGCTGCACCAACGCCGCGCTGGGCAGGCTGGCGCTGCCGATGGCAAACATCACGCCGTTGACTTCCGCCGCCGTCATCGCCATGTCGGTGCGTATGCCGTCCAGGTTGACCTGCTGGGTATGGCTGGATGTTTTGGCGGGGAACAGCGCGACGAAGGTGGCATCGGCCGGCTGCACCTGGCGCCAGTTGTAGTCGGGCGAGCAGGCGGCAAGCGTGGCACAGAGGAGCAGGGCGGAGAGGAAACGACGGGAATTCGGCATGCGCGCAATCATAACAGCGGATAACAGCGCAGCGTCGCCCAAGAAAAAGCCCGCGCTTGCAGCACGGGCTAAAAACTTCCAGGGAGTGGTGCTTCAGCGAAGAACCGATTTCATGGTATTGCCATCCAAGTATTTGTTCTTTGCGCGAACACAATCTGTCGCAAGTTTCCCGGCCTGCTACACCACCTTCACCCGGATGTTCGGCAGGCCGTCGATATGGCCTTCCATGATGTCGCCACGCACCACCGGTCCGACATTTTCCGGCGTGCCGGAATAGATGATATCGCCAGGCATCAGCTCGAATGCCTCGGACAGCTTGCTGATCTGCTCGGCCACGGACCAGATCATCTGGTCCAGGTTGGCCTGCTGCTTGACCGCGTCGTTGACCTTGAGCCAGATCGCGCCATTCTTGAAATGGCCGGTCGAGCGTACCGGATGGATGGGGCCGATCGGCGCTGAATGGTCGAAGCTCTTGCCGATCTCCCAGGGTTTTTTCTGGTCGCCCATGCCGCGCTGCAGATCGCGGCGGGTCATGTCCAGGCCGATCGCATAGCCGTACACCAGATCCAGCGCCTTATCCAGCGGCACGTTCCTGCCACCCTTGTCGAGCGCAGCCACCAGTTCGATCTCATAGTGATAGTTCTTGGTCAGTGTCGGGTAAGGATGGTCGATGGTCTGGCCTGGCGGCACCAGTTGAACCGCATCGGACGGCTTCTGGAAGAAGAACGGCGGTTCGCGGTTGGGATCGGAGCCCATTTCGCGGGCATGGGCGGCATAGTTGCGGCCGATGCAGTAAATCCGGCGCACCGGGAACATTTCGCTGCTGCCCACGATGGGAAGCATGGGCTGGGCCACCGCAAAGGGCGTTTTCGTGTCATGGCTGGCTCTGCCCGGTATGGCGCAGCCGGCCAGGCCACCGATGCCCGCGGTTGCCGCGGTTTTCAATAGGGTTCGTTTGGACTGATCCAAGATGGTCTCCTGATTATTATTCGGCCCTTGTTCGCACGGATGTATCGGACCGTCGGAACATTATGCAGCAGATGCAGTCGGGTTTCACTGATGCAACGCAGCAGAAATCGGTGAGCCCGCGTGTTCGCAGGGTACATCGGACCAGGCGCCGTCAGTCATGCCTGAGCGCGCGCCGGTACTGGATGGCTTCGGCGATGTGGGCCTGGCCGATCTCTTCAATGCCGGCCAGATCGGCAATGGTCCGGGCCACCCGCAGCACGCGGTGATAGGCGCGTGCCGACCATCCCAGGCGCGACATGGCATTGCGCAGCAACAGTTCGCCCTCCTGGCTGGTTCGGCAGGCGCCTTCCAGGCCGGCGCCCGCCAGCGCCGCATTCAGTTCGCCCTGGCGTTTGATCTGGCGCCGGGCGCACTGCTCGACCCGGACGCGCACCGCGTCGGAGGTTTCGCCGCTGCCGCCGGCCAGCAATTCCTCCTGGGCGATTGGCCCGACCTGGACCTGCAGGTCGATGCGGTCAAGCAGGGGGCCGGAAATCCGGCCCTGATAGCGGTTGACCATGTCGGGCGTGCAGCGGCATCTGCCTGCCTGGTGCCCGAAGTAGCCGCAGGGGCACGGGTTCATCGCGGCCGCCAGCTGGAACCGGGCCGGGAATTGCGCCTGCCTGGCCGCGCGGGAAATGGTGATGCATCCCGACTCCAGCGGTTCGCGCAATACCTCCAGCACCCGCCGCTCGAATTCAGGCAGTTCATCAAGAAACAGCACGCCCCGGTGGGCAAGGGACACCTCGCCGGGCCGCACGCTGCTGCTGCCGCCCACCAGGGCGACCGCGGAGGCGGTGTGATGCGGCGCCCGATAGGGGCGGGCCTTCCAGCGCAATGGGTCGAAGCTGCCGGTCAGGGACTGCAGCGCGGCCGATTCCAGCGCCTCATCCTCCGTCATCGGCGGAAGAATGCCTGGCAGGCGCGATGCCAGCATGGACTTGCCGGTGCCCGGCGGCCCGATCAATAAAAGGCTGTGGCCGCCGGCGGCCGCGATTTCCAGCGCGCGCCGGGCATGCGCCTGCCCTTTCACATCGGACAGATCGGGATAGGGATACGGCTGCGGCGACAGGCAGGCCTGATGCCGCTGCAGCCGCTGCTGCGGATCCGTCGTGGCGAAATGGGCGCACACCTGGAGCAGGGAGTCGGCCGGCAGCACGGTGGCGTCGGTCACCAGCGCCGCTTCGTCGGCATTGGCGCGCGGCAGGATGAAGGCGCGTCGGGTGCTGCCTGCCCGCTGCATGGCAAACGTCATGGCCAGCGCGCCGCGGATCGGCCGCAACTGACCCGACAGCGAGAGTTCGCCGGCATATTCATAGTCGTCCAGACGGTCTGCGGGCATCTGCCCGGATGCCGCCAGGATGCCCAGTGCAATCGGCAGGTCGAAGCGGCCGGATTCCTTGGGCAGGTCGGCCGGCGCCAGATTGACGGTGATGCGGCGCGCCGGGAACTCGAAGCAGGCATTCTGCAGCGCGGCCCGTACCCGGTCGCGCGATTCCTTGACCTCGGTGTCCGGCAGCCCGACGATGGTAAAGGCCGGCAAACCATTGGCCAGATGCACTTCCACCGTGACTTCCGGCGCGGCCATGCCTGTCAACGAACGACTTTTCAATACTGCCAATGTCATGCTCGCTCCGTGATCGAAGGGCAAACCGGGTTGCGCGTCGTCGACGCAGGTTTCCAGACCGAGAGCGCAAGATACGCAAGGCGGTCGGTAACTTCAACCGGGCGGCACTAACAAAGCAGGCGGGTGTTGTCGGCAGGATGGAACGGTCGATCGGCTATGATGTACCGACCGGTTTTTCCGTCCCGCAGAATTTCCTGGAGTTAACTTTTTCAATGCTGATGGACCCAATTACTGCCGCCACGGCAACCATGGCGGTGCAACTGGCTGTGGCCATCATCATGGCCGGCACGTTCTACGCATCGCCGGCGGAACGCTGCACCCGTTACTGGGCGCTTTCCGGCCTGCTTTCAGCCGTGGGCGTGCTGATCGTCATCATCAATGCCGGCGCCCCAAAATTGGGCTTGTCCGTCACGGGCAACACCGCAATCATCGCCGGCATGGTCACGCAATGGTGGGGCGTGCGTGCGTTCTACCGCCGCCGGCGCAATATTCTCGGCTGGGTCATTCTGGCCGGTTTCGCAGCGCTGTTCGCGCTGTCCATGCTGCTGGACCAGCCGCTGCGCCACCGCGCGCTGCTGTCCTCGCTCGCCATGGCGCTGCTGGCCTTGCTGAATCTTCTGGAACTCTGGAAGCGCCGTCACCCGGTTCCGTCCTTTGCCGCCATGCTCGCCGTTGTCGCCGCGCTGGTGTCCTTCGTTGCCTTCAGCGCACGCGCCATCGGCATCTACCGCGACCATCCGCATTTCCTGCCCGATACCGCAGCCGGGGCCGGCGTCGTCGTGGTCTACATGATCCCGATGGTCAGCACGCTGCTGTTCGCCATGGCCTTGCTGCTGCTTTACTTCGAGCGCATGGTGGCGGAGAAGCATCAGATGGCCACGCATGACGAACTGACCGGCCTCTACAACCGGCGCGCCATCGTGGCGGCCGGCAAGCGCGAGATCGACGTGGCGCAGCGGCTGGGCCGGCCGCTGGCAGTCGCCTATATCGACATCGACCACTTCAAGAAGATCAACGACCAGCTGGGCCATGACGCGGGCGACCATGTAATCACCGACATCGGCCACATCCTGAAGGACACCTGCCGCAATATCGACATCGTCGGGCGTTATGGCGGCGAGGAGTTCTGCATCATCTTCCCCGGCATGGACCGGGAAGGCGTCACCATGCTGGCGGAACGGCTGCTGGGCGAGGTAAGGCGCTACCGCTTCCGCGACAATCTTCCGGTGACGGTCAGCATGGGCTTTGCCGTGCTGCAGCCGCAGGAAACCGAGCGCAGCTGGACGGCGCTGATGCAGCGCGCGGACGGCCTGCTGTACCAGGCCAAATCAGCTGGCCGCAACCGGTATTGCATCTGACCGGGCAAGACGGCTGCCGGCCCTGACTGCATGGAAAGAGCTGCGGGAGGCCACCTCAGGCGCCGCCTTGCTTGTCCCTGAGCAGGGCTTCCAGTTCGGCCAGGCGCGCTTCCAGCGCATCCACCTTGGCGCGGGTCTTGGCCAATACCTGCATCTGCACGTCGAATTCCTCGCGAGTCACCAGATCCAGCCGGGAAAAACCCTGGCTCAGCATCGCCTTTACATTCTTTTCCAAATCTTTTGCGGGCGAATTGTCGATGACCTGACCGATCTTGTTCTGCAAGTCGTTGAAAAAATTGGATCTGTTCATGATTTCCTCGATGAATGGGAGTTTTGCTCTTGTTTGGTGCGCACGTTCGCGGTGCGCTCCATTGCGGTGCGTTCGAAGATCGCTTGTTCTGAATCATACAGGTCGATCGGTAATGCATTACATAGCGCAATCGCAGCTACCTCACTGCCTGGCACGCCTCCTGCTAATGCGAGGACAGAGTACCTGAACAAAGCAAAAGAACGTAACGCACCAATAACTTTAAGGGAATTTCATGAAAAAGCTGATCCTGTCCGCCGCAGTGCTGAGTGCCCTGTCCGTTTCCGTCCATGCGCAGACTGCCGCGCCGACGCCCGAGCATACCTTCACCGGCAATGTGACGGTGGCTTCGGACTACCGCTTCCGCGGCATTTCGCAGACATTCAAGCAGCCGGCAGTGCAGGGTGGCTTTGACTATAGCCACAGCAGCGGCTTTTATCTGGGCAACTGGAACTCCAACGTCAGCGGCAACCAGTACAACAATGGCGCCGGCCTGGAAATGGATTTCTACGGCGGCTACAAGTTCGAGGTGATGCCGGACTTCACCGCCGACATCGGCCTGCTTTACTACTACTACCCGGCTGCCAAGGTCGGCAACACCGGCGAGAAATACAACAACGGCGAAGTCTACTTCGCTGGCGCCTACAAGTGGTTTTCGGCCAAGTACAGCTACGGTTTGACCGATTTCTTTGGCCTGAACAACGCCACTGCCGCTGTACCTAACGGCAATTCCAAGGGATCCGGCTACCTCGACCTCAACGCCACTTTCGAGGTTGCCGAAAAGACCACGCTGACGCTGCATGCAGGCCGCCAGTGGGTGCGTCATTATGGCGACTTCAACTACAACGACTACAAGATCGGCGTGGCGCGCGACTTCGGCTTTGCCACGGTTGGCCTGGCCATCGTCGGCACCGACGCCGACAAGAATCTCTATACCGTTGCCGACGGCAATGGACGCACCAAGCGGGTAGGCAACACCGGCGCGGTGCTGTCGATCTCGAAAACCTTCTGACACCCGGGAGCTTCCCATGAAACTCATCACCGCCATCATCAAACCTTTCAAGCTTGACGAAGTGCGCGAAGCCCTGTCCGCCATTGGCGTACAGGGAATCACGGTCACGGAAGTCAAGGGATTCGGGCGGCAGAAAGGCCATACCGAGCTGTATCGCGGCGCCGAGTATGTGGTCGACTTCCTGCCCAAGACCAAGATCGAGGCCGCGGTGGACGACGCCATCGTCGAGCAGGCCATCGAGGCCATCGAGACCGCCGCCCGCACCGGCAAGATCGGCGATGGCAAGATTTTCGTTTATGACCTCCAGCAGGTAGTGCGTATCCGTACGGGTGAAACCGGCAAAGAAGCGCTGTAAGGATGACAACATGAAAAAACCATTTGCAAAACTGCTCGCCGCTGGCATGTTGATGTGCGCCATCGGCTTTGGTCACTCGGCGTTCGCCGCCGATGACGCCGCCAAGGCGCCCGCCACCGTGGTGGCCCAGGCCGCCGCAGAACCGGCGGCGGCCGCTTCCGCCGCTCCGGCCGCTCCTGCTGCTGCTCCCGCCGCGGCGGCACCTGCCGCTGCTGCAGCGCCGGCCGCCGCACCCACACCCAACAAGGGCGATGTCGCCTGGATGACGGTTGCCACCATCCTGGTGGCGATGATGTCCATCCCCGGCCTGGCGCTGTTCTACGGCGGCCTGGTACGCTCCAAGAACATGCTGTCGGTGCTGATGCAGGTCTTCACGGTGTTCTCGCTGGTGATGGTGCTGTGGGCAATCTACGGCTATTCGCTGGCGTTCACGCCGGGAGGCAGCTTCATCGGCTCGTTCGACCGGCTGTTCCTGAAGGGCATCACGGTCGAGACCGTGACCGGCACCTTCAGCAAGGGCGTGGTCCTGCCGGAATTCACCTTCGTGACCTTCCAGGCCACCTTCGCCGCCATCACCTGCGGCCTGATCATCGGCGCCTTCGCCGAGCGGGTGCGCTTCTCCGCGGTGCTGCTGTTTACCGTGCTGTGGTTCACCTTCTCCTACCTGCCGATCGCGCACATGGTCTGGTTCTGGCCTGGTCCGGATGCCTATACCGACGCCGCCGCCGCTGAAGCCGCCACTGCCGCTTCGGGCTGGCTGTTCCAGAAGGGCGCGCTCGACTTCGCCGGCGGCACCGTGGTGCACATCAACGCCGCCATCGCCGGCCTGGTGGGCGCCTTCGTGATCGGCAAGCGCATCGGCTACGGCCGCGAAGCCATGGCGCCGCACTCGCTGACCATGACCATGATCGGCGCGTCGCTGCTGTGGGTGGGCTGGTTCGGCTTCAACGCCGGCTCGGGCCTGGAAGCCAACGGCCTGGCCGCCATGGCAACCCTGAACACCATGCTGGCAACCGCCGCCGCCGTCGTGACCTGGACCATGGGCGAGTGGATGGCCAAGGGCAAGCCCTCGATGCTGGGCGCCGCGTCCGGCGCCGTGGCTGGCCTGGTTGCCATCACCCCTGCCGCCGGCTTCGTCGGCCCGATGGGTTCGCTGGTGATTGGCCTCCTGGCCGGCATCATCTGCCTGTGGGGCGTCAATGGCCTGAAGCGCATGCTCGGCGCCGACGACTCGCTGGACGTGTTCGGCGTGCATGGCGTGGGCGGCATCCTGGGCGCCCTGCTGACCGGCGTGTTCGCCTCGCCCTCGCTGGGCGGCAGCGGCATCTATGACTATGTCGCCAATGCGGTCTCGCCGGAATACTCCATCTCCGGCCAGGTCTGGATCCAGCTGCAGGCCGTGCTGACCACCGTGGTCTGGTCCGCCGTCGTGTCCTTCATCGCCTACAAGCTGGTCGACCTGATCGTCGGTCTGCGCGTGCCGGAAGAGGAAGAGCGCGAAGGCCTGGACATCACCAGCCACGGCGAATCCGCCTACCACGCCTGACCCTGTCATACCTCCTGGCCGCCCCGCAGCCCCTCAAGCGCCCCACGGGGCGCTTTTTTTGCAACTTTTGCAGGGTGGAATACCCCGAAGGGGCATTTCACCATTGGTCAATCAAGGAAAGTGTCCGATATGACCATGCCGATTTGCGACCCACGGTGCAATGCCCTTCGGGTATTGCACCTACACGGCCCCACGGGGGCTTTTTTTGTTCCCTGCCTTTTAAAAAAGGCCGTTCGCCCCCATTCTGCTCGCAGTTGGCCGCACATCTCTTGTCCTGCCACCCGGCGCTAGGCCGGGAATCCCGCTAGAATCTGCGTCACTGTAGACGTAATGTAAAGAAAGTTCATCATGGTTCCGCATCTCGTCACCGCCCTGAACGGCCCCCTGCTCGATCTCGAAAAGAAAATCCTCGCCGCCACGCCCGCCATCGAGCGCTGGTTCCGGCTGGAATGGCAGGAGCACACGCCGCCGTTCTACTGCTCGGTGGACCTGCGCAACGCCGGCTTCAAGCTCGCGCCGGTCGATACCAACCTGTTCCCCGGCGGCTTCAACAACCTCTCGCCCGAGATGCTGCCGCTGGCGGTGCAGGCGGCGATGGCGGCGATCGAGAAGTATTGTCCGGACGCCAAGAACCTGCTGATGATCCCGGAGCGCCATACCCGCAACACCTTCTATCTGCAGAACGTGGCGCGGCTGATGCAGATCTTCCGCCAGACCGGCTTGAACATCCGCCTGGGCACGCTGGATGAAACCATCAAGGAACCGACGCCGATCAACCTGCCCGACGGCGGCACGCTGACGCTCGAACCGCTGGAGATACTGGCCAATGGCCGCCGCGTCGGCCTGAAGAACTTCGATCCCTGCACCATCCTGTTGAACAATGACCTGTCGTCCGGCCTGCCGCCGATCCTGGAAGACCTGCATGAGCAGAACGTGCTGCCGCCGCTGCATGCCGGCTGGGCGGTGCGGCGCAAGACCAATCACTTCTCCGCCTATGACGAGGTGGTGAAGAAGTTTTCCAAGCTGATCGATGTCGATCCATGGATGCTCAACCCGTATTTCGCCAAGGTCGGCCCGGTCGACTTCCAGGAGCGGGTCGGCGAGGACGCGCTGGCGACGGCGGTCGACGCGGTGCTGGCCAAGATCCGCAAGAAGTACAAGGAATACGGCATCAAGGAAACCCCGTTCGTCATCGTCAAGGCCGATTCCGGCACCTATGGCATGGGCATCATGACGGTGCGCGATGCCAGCGAGGTGCGCGACCTGAACCGCAAGCAGCGCAACAAGATGGCGGTGGTGAAGGACGGGCTGGAAGTGAGCAATGTGATCGTGCAGGAAGGCGTCTACAGCTTCGAGCACATCAACGACGCAGTGGCCGAGCCGGTGGTCTACATGATAGACCGCTACGTGGTCGGCGGCTTCTACCGGGTGCATGCAGAGCGCGGCGCCGACGAGAACCTGAACGCGCCCGGCGCGCATTTCGTGCCGCTGGCCTTCGCCCAGCAGCATGCGCTGCCCGACCCGCATGCGCGGCCCGGCACCACGGCGCCGAACCGCTTCTACATGTACGGCGTGGTAGCCCGCCTGGCGCTCCTGGCCGCCTCGATCGAACTCGAAAAAACCGACCCCAATCCGGAAGTGTATTAACAACATGAAGATCGCCTTCCTCGCCGACCCGCTTTCCACCTTCAAGATCTACAAGGACACCACCTACGCCATGATGGTCGAGGCGGCGCGCCGGGGCCATGAGCTGTATGCCTTCCGCCATCGCGACATGGCGATCGAGGGCGGCCGCGTGGTCGCCAACATCGCCCGCGTCCACCTGACCGGCAATGGCGACGACTGGTACCAGGCCGAGCCGGCGGTGGCGCGCGCGCTGACCGACTTCGATGCGGTGCTGGAGCGCACCGATCCGCCGTTCGACATGGAATACATCTATGCGACCTACCTGCTGGAAGTCGCGCAGAACCATGGCGCCAAGGTATTCAACCGGCCGGAAGCGATCCGCAACCACAATGAAAAGCTGGCCATTGCCCAGTTCCCGCAACTGACCGCGCCGACGCTCGTCACCACCGACAATGCGCGCATCCGCGCCTTCCACCGCGAGCACCAGGACATCATCCTCAAGCCACTGGACGGCATGGGCGGCGCCGGCATCTTCCGGGTGCGGGAAGACGGCATGAACCTGGGCTCCATCATCGAGTCGCTGTCCGACAATGGCCGCCGCACCATCATGGTCCAGCGCTACATTCCGGAGATCGTCGACGGCGACAAGCGGGTGCTTTTGATCGGCGGCGAGGTGATGCCTTTCGGCCTGTCGCGCATACCGCAGGGCGGCGAAGTGCGCGGCAACCTGGCCGCCGGCGGCCTGGGCGTGGCGCGGGCGCTGACGCCGCGCGAGCGCGAGATCGGCGAAACCGTGGCGCCCACCTTGTGGCAGCGCGGCCTGCTGCTGGTGGGCCTGGACGTGATCGGCAACTACCTCACGGAGATCAATGTCACCAGCCCGACCTGCTTCCAGGAAATCGAGCAGCAGACCGGCTTTTCCGTCGCCGCGAAATTCATCGACGCGCTGGAACGCGCGGCGGGCGTGGTTTAATGCAGGCTTTCCGTTTCTGATCACCCTCCTATGGTTGGCATTCTGCTCCTGACCCATGCGCCGCTTGGGCAGGCTTTCATCGACGCGGCAACCCACGTTTTTCGCAACCGGCCCGAGCGCCTGGAGGCGATCGACGTCAATGCCGACCAGGACACCAGCGAAGTGCGGCGGCTGGCGTCGGAATCGATCCGGCGCATCGACGACGGCAGCGGCGTGCTGGTGATGACCGACGTGATGGGCGGCACGCCGTCGAACTGCACGCTGCCGCTGTGCGAGCCGGGCCACGTGGAAGTGGTGGCCGGCATCAGCCTGCCGATGCTGCTGCGGGCGCTGACGTATCGCAATGACACCATCGATGTCGTGGTCGAAATGGCGCTGGCCGGCGGCCAGAACGGCGCCGTGCGGGTCGACAACCGGGTCCGACTTTCCCCTACCTGAAACCAACAAGAACAGACCAATAATGATTCAGCAAGACATAGAAATCATCAACAAGCTCGGTCTGCATGCGCGCGCATCGGCGAAGCTGACCCAACTGGCGGCCAAGTACAAGAGCGAAGTCTGGATGACGCGCAACAAGCGCCGCGTCAATGCGAAATCCATCATGGGCGTGATGATGCTGGCGGCCGGCAAGGGCGCCGTGGTGAGCCTGGAAGTCGACGGGCCGGACGAGCAGGCATGCTTCGACGCGCTGTCGCAGCTGATCCAGGCAAAGTTCGGCGAAAGTGAGTAGGCGCGGCCCGCAGATCCACCAGAACAAGCACACATCAATGGCATCCTTCACGCTTCATGGCATACCGGTATCGCGCGGCATCGCGATAGGGCGCGCGCACCTCTTGGCCTCGGCCGCGCTCGACGTCAAGCATTACCTGATCAGCGAGGAGCAGGTGGAAGCGGAGGTGCAGCGCCTGCAGAACGCGATCGCGGCCGTGCACCAGGAACTGCAGGCCGTGTGGCGCGAGCTGCCGCCGGATGCGCCGGCGGAGCTGGGCGCCTTCATCGATGTGCATGCGCTGATCCTGTCGGACCCGATGATTTCCGAGATGCCGCTCGATATCATCCGCAGCCGCCACTACAACGCCGAATGGGCGCTCCTGACCCAGATCGACGAGCTGTCGGCGCAGTTCGACGAGATCGAGGACACCTACCTGCGCGAGCGCAAGAACGACATCCAGCAGGTCGGCGAGCGGGTGCTGAAGGTGCTGACCGGCACTGCCTCCACGCTGGCCGGCCTGGCCAGTTCGCCCGACTCGACCGCCCACATGATCGTGGTGGCGCACGACATCTCGCCGGCCGACATGCTGCAGTTCCGCGACCGCGCCTTCGCCGGCTTCATCACGGATCTGGGCGGCCAGAACTCGCATACCGCCATCGTTGCCCGCAGCCTCGACATCCCGGCCGCGGTCGGCATGTACAACGCCTCGGCCCTGATCGCGCAGGACGACTGGGTGATCATCGACGGCGACGCCGGCGTGGTGATCGTCGATCCGCCGCCGGTGGTGCTGGAGCAGTACCGCGAGCGCCAGGCGCGCATGCTGCGCGAGCGCAAGAAGCTGTCCAGGCTGAAGAAGACGCCGGCGGTCACGAAAGATGGCACCGAGATCACGCTGCTGGCCAACATCGAGCTGCCGCAGGACTGCGCGGCGGCGCTGGAGGCGGGCGCCACCGGCATCGGCCTGTTCCGCTCCGAGTTCCTGTTCATGGGGCGCGCCGGCTATGCCAACCGCCTGCCGACCGAGGACGAGCAGTTCGAGTCCTACAAGATGGCGGTCACCGCCATGAAGGGCCGGCCGGTGACGATACGCACGCTCGACATCGGCGCCGACAAGCCGATGGACAATGCCGAGGAAACCGCGCTCAACCCGGCGCTGGGCCTGCGCGCGATCCGCTACTGCCTGGCCGAGCCGCAGATGTTCATGGCCCAGCTTCGCGCAATTTTGCGCGCCTCGGCCTTCGGCCCGATCAAGCTCCTGATCCCGATGCTGGCGCATGCCTTCGAGATCGACCAGACGCTGAACATGATCGAGCAGGCCAAGGCGCAGCTGCGAGAGGCCAACAGGAAGTTCGATCCGCAGATTCAGATCGGCGCCATGATCGAGATACCGGCCGCCGCGCTGGCGCTGCCGCTGTTTGCGCAGCGGCTGGACTTCCTGTCGATCGGCACCAATGACCTGATCCAGTACACGCTGGCGGTGGACCGGGTCGACCATGAGGTGGCGCACCTGTACAACCCGCTGCATCCGGCGGTGCTTTTCCTGCTGTCGACCACGATCGCGGCCGGCGCCAAGGCCGGCATTCCGGTCTCGGTCTGCGGCGAGATGGCCGGCGACACCAAGCTGACCCGGCTGCTGCTGGGCATGGGCCTGCGCGAGTTCTCGATGCATCCGGCCCAGCTGCTGTCGGTGAAGCAGGAAATCCTCAACAGCGACCTGACGGTGCTCGTGCCCAAGACCCGCAAGATCCTGCGGCTGATGGAAGCCAATGCGATCAACGAGGCGATGGAGCAGCTGCGCAGCGCATAGGAGCCACGGGCGCGCCCGTTTGACGCCGCCCCATGACTTCGCTATTCTTCCGTGACTGCGCCGATTTGACCGGCTGCCAGCGCACCGCGCGGCAGCCCAGCTTGCGGGCGCGAGGGGTCTTCCCCGCATAAATACGGCTAAAGCGAGCTTGGAAAAGCCCCAATTTAGCCCGACAGCATGCGCTCTCGGGCTTTTTTATGGTTCTTCACGCAAAGTCGTGAACCAACAGCTCTCGTAGGGTGCAATCCCCCGAAGGGGCATTGCACCAGGCCGTTGTTCAAGGAAAAGCGGTATGTCCCTTTCGTTCTGCCGTCCACGGTGCAATGCCCTTCGGGTATTGCACCCTACGAAAGTCTGGTCCATGCATGCCGGTTCGCGCTCATTCGTGAAAAACCTTTTTTATTTCGGATCGCGGGCATGCCTGCCCCGGTTCCGCAGACCGGACCATCATGAAATCTCTTGGCGTCGTCTCCCCGCAGTCCATGCACTTCGATGCGCCCCTGCCGCTGCAGAGCGGCGCATCCATCGCCGGCTACCAGCTGGTCTATGAAACCTATGGCGAACTCAATGCCGACCGCTCCAACGCCGTGCTGGTCTGCCATGCGCTCAATGCGTCGCATCACGTGGCCGGCATCTACCTGAAGGAAGACGGCAGCAAGAGCGTGGGCTGGTGGGACAACATGGTCGGCCCCGGCAAGCCGCTCGACACCGACCGCTTCTTCGTCATCGGCGTCAACAACCTCGGCTCCTGCTTCGGCTCCACCGGCCCGATGCATGTCAATCCGGCCACGGGCAAGCCCTATGGCGCGGCCTTTCCGGTGGTGACGGTGGAAGACTGGGTGCACGCCCAGGCCCGCCTGGCCGACGCGCTGGGCATACGCCAGTTCGCCGCCGTGATGGGCGGCTCGCTGGGCGGCATGCAGGCGCTGGCCTGGAGCCTGCTGTACCCGGACCGGCTGCGCCACTGCATGGTGATCGCCTCCACGCCCAAGCTGTCGGCGCAGAACATCGCCTTCAACGACGTGGCGCGCCAGTCGATACTGACCGATCCCGATTTCCATGGCGGCGATTACTACGCCCATGGCGTGGTGCCCAGGAACGGCCTGCGCGTGGCGCGCATGATCGGCCACATCACCTACCTGTCCGATGACGACATGGCCGAGAAATTCGGCCGCGAGCTGCGCTCCGGCGAATACCAGTTCGGCTACGGCATCGACTTCGAGATCGAGTCCTACCTGCGCTATCAGGGCGACAAGTTCTCGGAATACTTCGATGCCAACACCTATCTGCTGATCACCAAGGCGCTGGATTACTTCGATCCTGCCGCCGCGTTCGGCGGCAACCTGACCGAGGCGCTGGCCGCGGCCCGCGCCCAGTTCCTGCTGGTGTCGTTTTCCACCGACTGGCGCTTCGCGCCGGCGCGCAGCCGGGAAATCGTGCAGGCGCTGGTCAACAACCGCCGCCATGTGAGCTATGCCGAGATCGACGCGCCGCACGGCCATGACGCCTTCCTGCTCGAGGACGAGCGTTACATGGCCACTGTGCGGGCCTATTACAACCGGGTCTGGCGCGAGCTCGAAACCGGCGTTTCAATCAGCGGCGAAAGCAGGGTGGCTGCATGAACTTCAATGAACTGACCGCATTGCGCGCCGACCTGGCCTTCATTGCGCACTGGGTCGCGCCCGGCTCGCAGGTGCTCGACCTCGGCTGCGGCGACGGCGTGATGCTGGACTACCTGCAAAGCGCCAAGCAGTGCGCGGGCTACGGCGTGGAAATCGACGACGCCAAGATACCGGCCTGCATCGGCCGCAATGTGCCGGTGATCCAGCAGGACCTGGAAGCCGGGCTGGCGATCTTCGCCGACAATGCCTTCGACAGCGTGCTGTGCCTGTCGGCGCTGCAGATGATGAAGAATGTCGAAGGCGTATTGCGCGACATCGCCCGCGTCGGCGCCGAGGCCATCGTGTCCTTTCCCAACTTCGCCTACTGGCCGCACCGCTTCGCGCTGCTGCGCGGCCGCATGCCGGTCTCGCGCAGCCTGCCCTATGAGTGGTACGACACGCCCAACCTGCGCTGCGCCACCATCCACGATTTCCAGGACCTGGCCAACGAGGTCGGCCTGGAAGTGCTGGAATTCGTTGCGCTCAATGAAGCCGGCAAGCCGGTGAACTTCCTGCCCAACTGGCGCGGCAGCCTGGCCGTGTTCCGGCTGCGCAAGCGGGCGGTTGCATGAAGCAGGATGTGCTGACCTGGCACAGCTACCTGAACCGGCGCATGCTGATCTGCGTGTTCCTGGGCTTCAGCTCGGGCCTGCCGCTGTTCATTTTGCTGTCGCTGATGCAGGCCTGGCTGGCCAAGTCCGGCCTGAACGTCAAGGCGCTGGGCCTGTTCGCGCTGGTGATGTTTCCCTATACCTGGAAATTCCTGTGGTCGCCGCTGATGGACCGCTTCAGCTTCGGCTGGCTCGGGCGCCGGCGCGGCTGGATGGCGCTGACGCAAGGCCTGCTGTTTCTCGGCATTGGCCTCCTGGGCATGCTGGACCCGCTGACCCAGGTGCCGCTGATTGCCGCGGCCGCCAGCGCGATCGCCTTCCTCTCGGCCAGCCAGGACATCGTGATCGACGCCTACCGGCGCGAGATCCTGCCCGACAACGAGCAGGGCCTGGGTAGCGCGATCCATGTCAATGCCTACAAGGTGGCCGGCATGGTGCCGGGCGCGCTGTCGCTGATCCTGGCCGACCTGATGGCCTGGCAGCCGGTGTTCTGGATCACCGCCGCCTTCATGCTGCCGGGGCTGCTCTGCACCTTCGTCATTGCCGAGCCGCGCGTCTACGGCGCGCCGCCGAAGAACATGCGGGAAGCGGTGGTGCTGCCGTTTCGCGAATTCATCGCGCGCGGCGGCTGGGGCAATGCGCTGGCCATCCTGGGCTTCATCTTTCTCTACAAGCTCGGCGACAGCATGGCCACCGCGCTGGCCACCAAGTTCTACATCGACCTTGGCTTTTCGATGACGCAGATCGGCGCGGTCGCCAAGACCACGGGTTTCTGGGCCAGCATCGCCGGCGGCATCATCGGCGGCGTCTGGATGGTGAAGCTCGGCATCAACCGCGCGCTGTGGATTTTCGGCGTGGTGCAGGCGGTGGCCATACTCGGCTTCGCCTGGCTTGCCTATGCCGGCGCCGACCTCATCTTGCTGGCGCTGGTGATCGGTTTCGAGGCCTTCGGCGTGGGCCTGGGGACGG
Source organism: Noviherbaspirillum soli (assembly GCF_015352955.1). Classification (GTDB taxonomy): domain Bacteria; phylum Pseudomonadota; class Gammaproteobacteria; order Burkholderiales; family Burkholderiaceae_D; genus Noviherbaspirillum_A; species Noviherbaspirillum_A soli. The sequence continues at coordinate 41,947 of NZ_JACYOX010000020.1, read as the reverse complement.
CGGCATTCGTGTCCTATATTGCCACCACGACGGACCCGCGCTATACCGCCACCCAGTACGCGCTGTTCACCAGCCTGGCGGCGGTGCCCCGAACCTTTGTCAATTCCGCTGTCGGCTACATCGTCGCCGAGACAGGATGGTTCCTGTTCTTTATCCTGTGCTTTGTGCTGGCGCTGCCCGGCATGCTGATGCTCCCGAAAATTGCACCCTGGAATAAACGATGAAAAAACTGCCCCGACTGTCCGCCCTGCTGTTCTGCCTGGTCCTGCCCGCTCTGCCGGCCATGGCGCAGCAGGACGAAGGCGTCGCCGTGGAACGCATGTCCCGGCTGCGCGGCCTGATTCCGGAAAAGCAACTGGAAGAACAGGCCACCATGCAGTACCAGGAACTGAAGCAGCAGGCTGCCCAGAAAGGCGTGCTGGCGCCTGACACCGACCCGCAACTGCAGCGGGTGCGCGCCATTTCCCGCCGCATCATTTCCCAGGCGACGCGCTGGAACCAGGGCGCGGCCGACTGGCAGTGGGAAGTCAACCTGATCAAGGCGGACAACGTCAACGCATTCTGCATGCCGGGAGGCAAGATTGCCTTCTTCAGCGGCCTGGTCGACCAGTTGAAGCTGACCGACGATGAAATCGCCATCGTCGCCGGCCACGAAATCGCCCACGCGCTGCGCGAACACGGCCGCGAGCGGGTGGCCAAGGGCAGCCTGCTGCAGCTCGGCGCCAACCTCGGCTCGGCCATCTTCGGCCTGGGCCAGCTCGGCCAGACCGTGGTGGGGCAGGGCGCGCAATTGGCGCTGCTGCGCTTTTCGCGGGAAGACGAAACCGAAGCCGACACCGTCGGCCTGGACCTGGTCGCCCGCGCCGGCTACGACCCGCGCGCCGGCGTGGCGCTGTGGCGCAAGATGGCCATGCTGGAAAAGAGCGCGCCGCCGCAGTGGCTGTCCAGCCATCCGTCGGGCAACAACCGGATCTCCCAGATCCAGAAAACCCTGCCGCAGGTGATGCCGGTGTATGCACGCGCCGTCAATGCGCAGCCGGGCGCGTTGCCGCCTTACCGCAGCAATGTAAAGGGCGTGCCTCCGGTGCAGTGAGGCGGGGCTGACGCTCCTGCGGCGGCAGAAGCCGCAAGGAGCGCGCCGCTGCCCGCAAGCCGGCCAGGCGCGGCCGGTAGCGAACTACGCCGCCTGCATCGCCCAGTCATAGGCGATGGTCAGCGGCGCATGATCCGAAAACCGCGCCTCCTTGTAGATGGCCGCCGTGCGGGCATACTCTGCGATGCAGGGCGTGGCGACATGGTAGTCGATGCGCCAGCCGACGTTCTTGGCCCAGGCCTGGCCGCGGTTGCTCCACCAGGTATAGGCCTCGCCGGTGGTTTCCGGGTGCAGGCGGCGGTACACGTCCACCCAGCGCAATTCGTCCAGCACCGAACTCATCCAGGCCCGCTCTTCCGGCAGGAAGCCGGAATTCTTCAGGTTGCCCTTCCAGTTCTTCAGGTCGATTTCCTGGTGCGCGATATTCCAGTCGCCGCAGATCACCACCTTGCGCCCGCAACGGGCCAGCTCGGCCAGGTGCTTGTAGAAATGCTCCATGAAGGCGAACTTGGCAACCTGCCTGTGCTCGCCGCTGGAGCCGGACGGCAGGTAGACCGAGACCACCGACAGGCCGTCATAGACCAGTTCGATATAGCGGCCCTCGGCATCGATTTCCGGCACGCCCAGGCCCTGGATCACCTGCAGCGGCTGCTGCCGGGCATAGATGCCGACGCCGCTGTAGCCTTTTTTCTCGGCATAGTGGAAATAGCCGTAATAGCCTTCCGGGTTGAGCATGGCGGCCGTCATGTCCGGCGCCTGGGCCTTGAGTTCCTGCATGCAGACGAAGTCGGCGTCCTGCGCCGGCAGCCAGTCGAGAAAGCCCTTGGACGTGGCGGAGCGGATGCCGTTGAGATTGGCGGAAATGATATTGAGCATGGAAACAGTCGCGGTGGAAAGATGCCGGAGGCCGGCGGTTGGCAGCCGGTATTGTAATTGGCGCGGCAGGCCGTGCGCTGGTATGCGGCATTTTTCGTTGCCTTCCGGAATTTTTGGCAAGGGGCCGCACCGACTTCGCGCTAGAATGGCGGTCCCGCAAGTCCAGTCCACACGGTCCCATCTTGGAAAATCTACGTCAGCAGTTCATCGCCTTTTCGGTCGATGCCGGCGTCCTGCGTTTTGGTGAATTCATCACCAAGGCCGGCCGCACCTCGCCTTATTTCTTCAACGCCGGCCTGTTCAACGACGGCGCCACGCTGGGCCGCCTGGCCGATTTCTATGCGCAGACGCTGATCGATTCGGGCGTCGAGTTCGACATGCTGTTCGGCCCGGCCTACAAGGGCATCACGCTGGCTTCCGCCACCGCGGTGGCGCTGGCGGCCAAGGGCCGCAATGTGCCGTTCGCCTATAACCGCAAGGAAGCCAAGGACCATGGCGAGGGCGGCACCATCGTCGGCGCGCCGCTGAAGGGCAGGGTGGTGATCATCGACGACGTGATTTCCGCCGGCACCTCGGTGCGCGAATCGGTGGACCTGATCCGCGCGGCCGGCGCCACGCCGGCCGCGGTGCTGATCGCGCTCGACCGCATGGAACGCTCCGGCGCCGACGGCGCGCTGTCGGCCAACTCGGCGGTGCAGGAAGTCGGCGCCGCCTACGGCATGCCAGTGGTGTCGATCGCCAACCTGAACGACCTGCTGAGCTTTATTTCCGCCGGCGGCAACGCCGAGCTGGCGAAACACCGCGATGCGGTTGCCGCCTACCGCCAGCGCTACGGCATCAGCGGCGCCTGAACCGCGCATGGCCAGCCTGCGTCCCGCCCTGCTATGGCTGCTGATGCTGGCGCCGGCGCTGGCGCATGCGCAGGCCAAGATCTATATCTGCAAGGATGCGGCCGGCCGCACCCTGACCTCGGACCGGCCGATTGCGGAATGCAGCAACCGCCCGGTGCGGGAAGTCGACAGGAGCGGCATCACCCGCCGTGAAATTCCGGCGCCGCCAACGCCCGAGGAGAAGCAGCAGCTGGCCCGCGAGGAAGCGGCGCGGCGCGCCGAACAGCTGGCAGCGGAAGAGCGCCGCCATCATGACCGCGCGCTGCTGGCGCGCTTTCGCAGCGAGGAGGAGATCATCTCGTCCGGCCAGCGCAATGTCCTTCTGGTGCAGGAAAACGTCAAACGCGAAACCCTGCTGCTGGCCGCTGCCGAAAAGCGCCAGCAGGATGCCGAGGACGAACTGGCGCTGTCAGCCCGCAGGAAGCAGCCTTCCCACGACCTGCGGCAGCGGCTGCAGGATGCCGACCATGCCGTCGCCGCCAGCCGCCGCAGGCTGGGAGACTATGAAGCGGAAATACTGCTGATCAACAGCCGCACCGATGCCACGCTGAAGCGGTTCCGGGAACTGCGGCAGGAAGGCATGGCGCAGCAATAGGGCCGTCACACTCCTGCCGCGCCGGCCAGGCCCTGCCGGGCGCTGGCCGGCGCCTGGCTCAGGCGCCCAGCTTTTGCTTGAGCAGCTCGGTCAGTTGCGCCGGGTTGGCCTTGCCGCGCGAGGCTTTCATCGCCTGGCCGATCAGCGCATTGAACGCCTTTTCCTTGCCGGCGCGGAATTCCGCCACCGATTTCTCGTTCGCCGCCAGCACTTCGTCGACGATCTTTTCCAGCGCGCCACTGTCGGAAATCTGCTTCAGGCCCTTGGACTCGATGATCTGGTCGGCCAGGTCCGCCGCATCCGACTTCGCTTCCCACATCGCGCCAAACACTTCCTTGGCGATCTTGTTGGAAATCGTGCCGTCGGCAATGCGCTTCAACAGCAGCGCCAGCTGCGCGCCGCCGACCGGCGCGTCGGCAATGTCCACGCCCTCGCGGTTCAGGGTCGAGGACACGTCGCCCATGAGCCAGTTGGCGGCCGGCTTGGCCTGCTCGCGGCCGGCGGCGGCCACCACGGCCTCGAAGTAGGCGGCCATCGCCTTGGACTGGGTCAGCACTGCCGCGTCGTACTCCGGCAGGCCGTAGTCGGCGACGAAGCGCTCGCGCATCGCGCCCGGCAGTTCCGGCATCGCTTCCCGCACCCGGTCTATCCAGGCCTGCGAAATCGCCAGCGGCGGCAGGTCGGGGTCGGGGAAGTAGCGGTAGTCCTGCGCGTCTTCCTTGCTGCGCATCGAGCGGGTTTCGCGGCGGTCGGGATCGTACAGCCGGGTTTCCTGCACCACCCGGCCGCCGTCCTCGATCAGCTCGACCTGGCGCCGCACCTCGTAGTTGATCGCCTCTTCCAGGAAGCGGAAGGAGTTCAGGTTCTTGATCTCGCAGCGGGTGCCGTATTCCTGCTGGCCGACCGGCCGCACCGACACGTTGGCGTCGCAGCGGAACGAGCCTTCCTGCATGTTGCCGTCGCATACGCCGAGCCAGGTCACCAGCGCATGCAGCGCCTTGGCATAGGCCACCGCCTCGGCCGCGCTGCGCATGTCGGGCTCGGTGACGATTTCCAGCAGCGGCGTGCCGGCGCGGTTCAGGTCGATGCCGGTCATGCCGTGGTAGTCCTCGTGCAGCGACTTGCCGGCGTCTTCCTCGAGGTGGGCGCGGGTCAGCTGCACTGTGCGCATCTCCGGCTTGCCGTCCTTTTCCACGATGAAGGAAATGGTGCCGCCCTGCACCACGGGAATTTCATACTGGCTGATCTGGTAGCCCTTGGGCAGATCGGGATAAAAGTAGTTCTTGCGCGCAAAGATCGAGCGCGGCGCAATGGTGGCGCCGATCGCCAGGCCGAACTGGATGGCCCGCTCGACCGCGCCGCGGTTCATCACCGGCAGCACGCCGGGCAGGGCCAGGTCCACTGGACAGGCCTGGGTGTTCGGTTCCGCGCCGAAACGGATCGGCGCGCCGCTGAAGATCTTGGATTGGGTCGTGAGCTGCGCATGCGTCTCCAGACCGATAACAACTTCCCACTGCATACTTACCTCGCTGTTTTATTGTTCGGTCGGCTGGCGCAGGTGCCAGTCGGTTGCGCCCTGATAGCGGTGCGCGATGTTGAGCAGCCTGGCTTCGCTGAAATAATTGCCGGTCAGCTGCAGGCCCACCGGCCGCTTGCCATTCTTCTCGCCCTGGCCGAAGCCGCACGGCACCGACATGCCGGGCAGGCCGGCCAGGTTGGTCGACAGGGTGAAGATGTCGGCCAGGTAATTCGCCACCGGGTCGTCGGCCTTCGCGCCCAGGTCCCAGGCCACGGTAGGCGCCACCGGTCCCATGATCACGTCGCACTGCTCGAATGCGCGGCGGAAATCCTCGGCGATCAGGCGGCGGATCTTCTGCGCCTGCAGGTAGTAGGCGTCGTAATAGCCGTGCGACAGCACGTAGGCGCCGACCAGGATGCGGCGCTTGACCTCTTCGCCGAAGCCTTCCGAGCGGGTCTTGCGGTACATGTCGGACAGGTCGGTGTAGTCCGCGGCACGGTGGCCGTAGCGCACGCCGTCGAAGCGCGACAGGTTGGACGAGGCTTCGGCCGGGGCGATCACGTAGTACACCGGGATCGACAGCTCGGTCTTGGGCAGGGAAATCTCCACCAGGGTCGCGCCCAGCTTCACGAATTCCTGCAGCGCCGCGCGCACCGCCTGCTCCACGTCCGCCGCCAGGCCGGGGCCGAAGAATTCCTTGGGCACGCCGATGCGCAGGCCTTCCAGGCTGTCGTTCAGGCCCAGGGTGTAGTCCTCGCGATCGCGCTCGACGCTGGTCGAATCGCGCGGATCGAAGCCGGCCATGGTGTTGAGCAGCAGCGCGCAGTCCTCGGCGGTGCGGGCGATCGGACCGCCCTGGTCGAGCGAGGAAGCGTAGGCGATCATGCCGAAGCGCGACACCCGGCCGTAGGTCGGCTTGATGCCGGTCACGCCGCAGAAGGCCGCCGGCTGGCGGATCGAGCCGCCGGTGTCGGTGGCCGTGGCGCCGGGCGCGAGACCCGCCGCCACCGCGGCGGCCGAGCCGCCCGAGGAGCCGCCGGGCACCGCGCCCAGGTCCCACGGGTTCTTCACCGCGCCGAAATGGCTGTTTTCATTCGAGGAGCCCATTGCGAACTCGTCGCAGTTGAGCTTGCCCAGGGTGACCGTGCCGGCGGCGTTGAATTGCTCGACCACGGTGGCGTCGAACGGGCTGACATAGTTTTCCAGCATGCGCGAGCCGGCGGTCGAGCGCCAGCCGCGGGTGACGAAGATGTCCTTGTGGGCAATCGGGATGCCAGTCAGCACCGTGGCGTCGCCGCGCGCCAGGCGGGCATCGGCCTCGCGCGCCTGCGCCAGCGTCAGTTCCTCGTTGATGTCGGTATAGGCATTGAGGGCGCTGGCCTGCGAGCGCGCCAGGAAGTGGCGTGCCAGCTCGGTGGCCGACACCTGTTTGCCGTGCAGCAGCGCGGACAGTTCTTTGATGGTTTTTGTATGCATGGATCGGTTCTTTTGGCAGTGGCTGGGCCTGGGCTTATTCAATGACCTTGGGCACCAGGTACAGGCCGTCCTGGGTGGCGGGCGCGGGTTGCTGGTAGTCCTCGCGGCGGTTTGGCTCATTGGCAATATCGTCGCGCAGGCGCAACGAGAATGCCTGGTCGTAGGCAGTGATGGGCTGGGCCAGCGGTTCCACGCCGCTGGTGTCGACAGCCTTCATCTGTTCCACCAGATCGAAGATGCCGTTGAGCTTGGCCAGCGTGGAGGCGGCCTGCTCCTCGCTCAGGTCCAGCTGCGCCAGAATCGCTAATCTTTTGACATCGGAAAGGGCAAGGGACATGGTTTGTATGCGCGCGGGACGCTTGTCGGAAAAGGTTTCTGGAAATATTAAAGATAAGCTAATAGTCGATAAAAACTTGGCAAAACATCGCATTAGGCGTGCAATTCGGCTGTTTTCATCGTCTGGTAGGAGACAAATTATAAGGTAGAATGTCGGGTTACTGCCTGAAGGCGCCAGCATAGCGGCTGCCGCGGGCGACAAATAACCCTCAAGCGACGCGCACCGGTTGCGCTCAGGACCATTCAATGTTTGGATTTCTCCGCAGTTACTTTTCCAATGATCTCGCCATCGATCTCGGCACTGCCAACACCCTGATCTATGTACGCGGACTCGGCATCGTGCTGGACGAGCCATCGGTCGTCGCGATCCGCCAGCAGGGCGGACCCAACGGCAAGAAGACCATACAGGCAGTAGGCAAGGAAGCCAAGCAGATGCTGGGCAAGGTGCCGGGCAACATCGAGGCGATCCGCCCGATGAAGGACGGCGTGATCGCCGACTTCACCGTCACCGAGCAGATGCTGAAGCAGTTCATCCGCATGGTGCACGACACCAAGCTGTTCAAGCCTTCCCCCCGCATCATCATCTGCGTGCCGTGCGGTTCGACCCAGGTCGAGCGCCGCGCGATCCGCGAATCGGCGCTCGGCGCGGGCGCATCCCAGGTGTTCCTGATCGAGGAACCGATGGCGGCCGCGATCGGCGCCGGCCTGCCGGTGTCGGAAGCCACCGGCTCGATGGTGGTCGACATCGGCGGCGGCACCACCGAGGTGGGCATCATCTCGCTGGGCGGCATGGTCTACAAGGGCTCGGTGCGGGTCGGCGGCGACAAGTTCGACGAAGCCATCGTCAACTACATCCGCCGCAACTACGGCATGCTGATCGGCGAGCAGACCGCCGAAACCATCAAGAAGGAAATCGGCTCGGCCTTCCCGGGTTCGGAAGTGCGCGAGCTGGAGGTCAAGGGCCGCAACCTGTCGGAAGGCATTCCGCGTTCCTTCACCATTTCCAGCAATGAAATCCTGGAAGCGCTGACCGATCCGCTGAACAACATCGTGTCGGCCGTGAAGAATGCGCTGGAGCAGACGCCGCCGGAACTGGGCGCCGACATTGCCGAGAAGGGCATGATGCTGACCGGCGGCGGCGCGCTGCTGCGCGACCTCGACCGCCTGCTGATGGAAGAAACCGGCCTGCCCGTGATCGTCGCCGAAGACCCGCTGACCTGCGTGGTGCGCGGCTCCGGCATGGCGCTCGAGCGCATGGACAAGCTCGGTTCCATTTTCTCTTACGAATAAAAGCCGGCAGGGTGCGGCCGCTACGCGCGCCGCGCCTGGCATGCCGGGTCATGCATGCACGCTTCTTGTCATGTCAGCCCGGCCTGCCCGACCGGGGCAGGATAATTCTCACCGATGGAATACTATCCTCCGCCACTCTTCAAGCAGGGCGCTTCCGCCCGCGCCAAAGTCGTCATCTTCGCGCTGATCGCCATCGTGCTGCTGGTGGTGGACGGCCGCACCAACACGCTGGCGGTACTGCGCCAGCTGGCCGGCACCGTGCTCTACCCGCTGCAGGTGGCGGCGCTGGCGCCGCGCGACGCGGCCTATGCGGTCGGCGGCTACCTCAACACGATGACGGCGCTGAAGCAGGAAAACGCGGCGTTGAAGACCGAGCAGGTGCGCAATGCCCAGGCACTGCAGCAGGGCCAGTTCCTGGCGGCTGAAAATGCCCAGCTGCGCCGCCTGCTGGCTGCCAATGAACGCCTGCCGGTGAAGTCGGTGCTCAGCGAAATGCTGTACGACACCCGCGACCCGTTCACTCGCAAGATCGTGCTCAACCGCGGCTCCCAGCATGGCGTGGCGCTGGGCCAGCCCGTGATCGACGACACCGGCGTGGTCGGCCAGGTGACGCGGCTCTATCCCTTCACCACCGAGGTCACGCTGCTGACCGACAAGGACCAGGCGATCTCGGTGCAGGTGGTACGCAGCGGCGTGCGCAGCGTAGCCTATGGCCGCGGCCAGTCGGGCGTGCTGGAGTTGCGCTTCATCGCCGCCAATGCCGACATCAAGAAAGGCGACGTGCTGGTCACTTCCGGCATCGACGGCGTCTATCCGGCCGGCCTGGCGGTGGCATCCGTGGTGTCGGTCGAGCACAAGTCCTCGGACGCCTTTGCCCGCATCATTTGCCAGCCGACCGCCGGCATCGACCGCAACCAGCAGTTCCTGATCCTGCTCAATGAGCAGAAGGAACTGCCGCGCCCGGCGCCGGAAGAAAACAGGAAGGAAAAGCTGCCGAAGAAAAAGATGAAGGATGCCGGCAAGGATGCCGCGCAGGCAGCGCCGGCGGCAACCGCGGCCAGCCCCGCGGCACCGGCGCCGGCCGCGCCCGTTGCCAAAGCCGAAAGCGCCAATGTGATCAGCGCCTCCTCGAAAAATATCACCCGGGTCGTCACGCCGGCCGCTGCCGCTGCCGAGGCCAAGAAATGAACCGTCCGCAATACATCCTGCTCCCGGTCAGTCCGCTGTTCATCGCCATCACGCTGGTGTGCGCCTTCCTGCTCAATCTGCTGCCCTGGGGCGACCTGTACGGCGTGCCCGACTTCGTCGCGCTGACGCTGATCTTCTGGAGCGTGCACCAGCCGCGCAAGGTCGGCATCGGCCTGGCCTTCCTGATGGGCCTCCTGATGGATGTGCACAATGCGTCGCTGCTGGGCGAGAATGCGCTGGCCTATACGCTGCTTTCCTATTTCGCGATCATGATCCACCGCCGCATGCTGTGGTTTCGCCCGGTCACGCAGGCGCTGCATGTGCTGCCGCTGCTGCTGCTGATGCAGGTAGTGCAGATGCTGATCCAGGCGCTGGTCAGCGGCAAGTTTCCCGGCTGGTACTACTTCGCGTCCAGCCTGGTCAGCGCCGCGCTGTGGCCGCTGGTCACCTGGATGCTTCTGGCGCCGCAGCGGCGCGCCGTGGACCGCGATGAAACCCGGCCCATCTGATCCAGCTTACCGCCGAGTCCGCCAAGCATGACTGAATTCAAGAACACCGAACGCGAACTGCATTACTTCCGGCTGCGCCTGTCGGTCGCGGGCCTGTTCGTGCTCATCTTCTTTTCCCTGCTGGCCGCGCGCTTCGTCTGGCTGCAGGGCTACCAGCACGACCATTACGCCGCCCAGGCCGAGGACAACCGGATCTCGGTGGTGCCGGTGGTGCCCAACCGCGGCCTGATCGTGGACCGCAACGGTGTCGTGCTGGCGCGCAATTTCGCCGCCTACACGCTGGAGATCACGCCATCGAAGATCAACCGCGACCTCGACGAACTGATCGACCTGCTGGCTGGCATCGTCGAGATCCAGCCCAAGGACAGGCGGCGCTTCCGGCGCCAGCTGGAAGAATCCAAGAGCTTCGAAAGCCTGCCGATCCGCACCCGCCTGACCGACGAGGAAGTGGCGCGCTTCACCGCGCAGCGCTACCGCTTTCCGGGCGTGGACATCCAGGCCCGGCTGTTCCGGCAATATCCGCTGGGCTCGGTGGCGTCGCATGTGATCGGCTTCATCGGCCGCATCAACCAGCGCGAGTCGGCCAGGATCGAGGAAACCGAGGACGCCGCCAATTACAACGGCACCAGCTACATCGGCAAGGAAGGCGTCGAGAAGAGCTACGAGAAGCAGCTGCATGGCCAGACCGGCTACGAGGAAGTGGAAGTGTCGGCCGGCGGCCGCGCGGTGCGCACGCTGTCGCGCACGCCGGCCACGCCCGGCTCCAACCTGATCCTGTCGATCGACATCGAGTTGCAGAAGGTGGTGGAACAGGCCTTCGGCAACCGGCGCGGCGCGCTGATCGCGATCGAGCCCTCCACCGGCGACATCCTGGCCTATGTGTCGATGCCGACCTTCGACCCCAACCTGTTTGTCGAAGGCATCGACCAGCAGAGCTGGGACGAGCTCAACAATTCGCCGGACAAGCCGCTGGTGAACCGGCCGCTGTCGGGAAGCTATCCGCCCGGCTCGACCTACAAGCCCTTCATGGCGCTGGCCGCGCTTGAGCTGGGCAAGCGCACGCCGATGTCGGCCATCAGCGACCCCGGCTATTTCATGTTCGGCAACCACCGCTTCCGCGACGACAAGGAAGGCGGCCATGGCACGGTGGACATGTACAAGTCCATCGTCCATTCCTGCGATACCTACTATTACCAGCTGTCGGCCGACATGGGCGTGGACCTGATGCATGACTTCATGAAGCCGTTCGGCTTCGGCCAGCTGACCGGCATCGACCTCGAGCACGAGAAGAAGGGCATCCTGCCGTCCACCGCCTGGAAGCGCGCCGCCTACCGCCGGCCGCAGCAGCAGAAATGGTATGCCGGCGAAACCATCTCGCTGGGCATCGGCCAGGGCTACAACTCCTTCACGCCGCTGCAACTGGCCCATGCCACCGCCATCCTGGCCAACAACGGCGTGGTGATGAAGCCGCACCTGGTCAAGATCATGGAAGACGGCGGCACCCGGGTGCGCACCCAGACCGTGCCCAAGGAGAGCTACCGCATCCCGCTGAAGCAGCAGAACATCGACATCGTCAAGCAGGCCATGGTCGGCGTGATCCGCGAGGGAACGGCGGCCAAGGTGTTCTCCAACCTCGGCTACGCGGCCGGCGGCAAGACCGGCACCGCGCAGGTGATCGCCATCAAGAAGAACGAGAAGTACAACGCCAGCAAGATCGACGAGCGGCATCGCGACCACTCGCTGTTCACCGCGTTCGCGCCGGCCGACAATCCGCGCATCGCGATCGCCATCATCGTCGAGAACGGCGGCTTCGGCGCCACCGCCGCCGCGCCCATCGTGCGCGAGGCGCTCGACTTCTACCTGCTGGGCAAGCGCACCGGCCGGGCGCAGGACGAGGCGCCGGTGGAGAGAATCGACCTGTCCGACACCCGGCCGCTGGCCGAGGTGCGCGCCGACCAGGACTCCGAGGGCGGCCCGCGCGAAGGCGCCGAAACCCAGGGCAACCGGGACTGACCAGCCATGCAACTCACTGAAAAACGCTCGATCTGGCAGATCGTCAAACCCCACCTGACCGTCTTCGACGGCACCCTGGCGCTGATCATCTTCCTGATCATGTCCACCGGCATGGTCACGCTGTACTCGGCCGGCATCGACTTCCCGGGCCGGGTCGAGGACCAGATGCGCAACATCATCGTTTCCTTCGTGGTCATGTTCATCGCCGCCAACGTGCCGCCGCAAACCCTGATGCGTTTCGCGGTGCCGATCTATACCGTGGGCGTGGCGCTGCTGGTGGCGGTGGCCATGTTCGGCATGATCAAGAAGGGCGCTCGGCGCTGGATCAATGTCGGCATCGTGATCCAGCCGTCCGAGATCATGAAGATCGCCATGCCGCTGATGCTGGCCTGGTATTTCCAGAAGCGCGAAGGCATGCTGCGCTGGAACCACTTCCTGGTGGCGGCGCTGCTGCTGCTGGTGCCGGTGCTGCTGATCATGCGCCAGCCCGACCTCGGCACCTCGCTGCTGGTGGCGGCGGCCGGCTTCTATGTGATCTTCCTGGCCGGCCTGTCGTGGAAAGTGCTGCTGGGACTGGCCATTGCCGGCGGCGCCAGCCTGCCGATCGCCTGGACCATGCTGCACGACTACCAGCGCGCCCGGGTGATGATGCTGATCGACCCCACCGCCGACCCGCTCGGCAAGGGCTTCCACATCATCCAGTCCACCATCGCCATCGGCTCCGGCGGCATCGCCGGCAAGGGCTGGCTCAACGGCACCCAGGCCCACCTGGAGTTCATTCCCGAACGCACAACCGACTTTATTTTTGCGGTATTCTCCGAGGAATTCGGGCTGATCGGCAACGGCGTGCTGCTGTTCCTGTATCTGATGCTGATCGCCCGGGGACTGGTCATCGCCGCCAATGCGCCCACGTTCTTCGCGCGTCTCCTGGCCGGCGCGATCACGCTGATCTTCTTCACTTATGCCTTCGTCAACATGGGCATGGTCAGCGGCATACTCCCGGTGGTTGGCGTGCCCCTGCCCTTCATGAGCTATGGCGGCACCGCGCTGGTGACGCTGGGCCTCGGGGCCGGCATCCTGATGAGCATCCAGCGCCACCGGAAACTGGTACAAACCTGATCCACCGATCAGACCAGGCGCGCCCGCGGGTGGCGCGCCGCGAACAAGAAAAAGGAAAAGCAATGCACTTGCCATCCCGTCCATGGCCCGGCACGGCCGTCCTGTGCGCCGCGGTCGCGTTCATCGCCGCCGGCTGCGGCAGCGTGCCGCAGCAGCAGGGCGCCGATGCCGGCGCCGTTCCCGCCAAGTCGGCGCGCCGCGGCCTGCCTTCGCTGCCGCCCGCCGGTTCCGGCCGCGGCGGCTATTACCAGGACGACGGCCCCGGCGAGAACATCCCCGACAACCTCTGGGATGTGCCCGACGCCGAGCCGCGCATCGAGCCCTATGCCAATCGCGGCAACAGGCCCTACGTGCAGTTCGGCAAGGAATACGTGCCGCAGATGAATGATGAGCCGGTCAGGCAGCGCGGCCGCGGCAGCTGGTATGGCCGGAAATTCCACGGCCAGCGCACATCGTCCGGCGAGCCGTACGACATGTACAAGATGACGGCCGCCCATCCGACCTTTCCGATTCCTTCCTATGCCCGCGTCACCAACCTGTCCAACGGCAACACGGTGATCGTGCGCGTCAACGACCGCGGCCCGTTCCACTCGGACCGCATCATCGACCTGTCGTACACCGCGGCGCTGAAGCTGGGCTATATCGGCCATGGCAGCGCGCAGCTGGAAGTCGAGCGCATCCTGCCCGACGAGATCCGGCGCATGGAACTGGCGCGCAGCAATGGCGCCGCGCCGCCGGTGGCGTCGGCCGCGCCGGGCGTGAGCACGGAAGCAGTGCCGATGCCGGTGGCCATGGTCAGCGCGCCGGCCGAGCTGCTGGCGCCGCCGGCCGCCGCGCCGGTATCCGCGCCGGCCGCCGCAGCCTCGACCCTATCCAGCGTATCCAACCTGTCCACCCTCTCGGCCGCGGCCGGCGGCTTCTACCTGCAGCTCGGCGCCTTCTCCCAGGCCGCCAATGCGCAGGCCGCGCAGGCGCTGCATGCCCAGCGCTGGAACGGCAGCCTGCGCCAGGTCGACATCGTGCAGAACAACACGCTGTTCCGGCTCTATGGCGGCCCGTTCGCCAGCCGTGCCGACGCCGAGGCCGTGGCGCGCCAGATGCAGGCCAGCGGCGGCGCCATGCCCATCATCGTTCAGCGCTGATCGTCGCTTTCGCCCTGCGCCTTCAGCGCAAGGGCGCGCTCGTACAGCGCATTCTTCTTCTGTCCCGTGATGCGCGACGCCAGCGCGGCCGCCTGCCTGACCGGGCATTCCTCCAGCAGGATGGACAAGACCCGGTCCGACTCCGCCGTGCCGGCGTCCTCCTGCTGCGGCGCGCCCTCCACCAGCAGCACGAACTCGCCGCGCTGGCGGTTGCCGTCGGCCGCCAGCCAGGCCGCGGCTTGCGACAGCGGACAGCGGTGGATCTCCTCGAACAGCTTGGTCAGCTCGCGCGCGAACACCACCTGGCGCTGCGGCTCGAAGGCCGCCGCCAGCGCGGCCACGGTGTCGACGATGCGGTGCGGCGCTTCATAGAACACCAGCGTCGCGGCCAGCGGCCGCAACTGCGCCAGCTCGGTCTCGCGCTGGCGCGCCTTGGCCGGCAGGAAGCCGTGGAAATGGAAGCGGTCATTCACCAGCCCGGCGGCCGACAGCGCCGCGATGCCGGCCGACGCGCCCGGCACCGGCACCACCCGCAGCCCGGCTGTCCGCACCGCGTCGACGATGCGCGCGCCCGGATCCGACACCGCCGGCGTGCCGGCGTCCGACACCAGCGCAATCCGCTCGCCGGCCTGCAGCCGGGCGATCAGTTTCTCCGCGACTTCGCGCTCATTGTGCTGGTGGGCCGCGATCAGGGGGCGCTGCAGGCCATAGCGCGCCAGCAGTTGCGCGGTGTTGCGGGTATCTTCGCAGGCGATGGCATCGGCCTGGGCCAGCACCTGCAGTGCGCGCAAGGTGATGTCGGCTACATTCCCGATGGGTGTGGCCAGCACATATAATGCACAGGCCGGATAATTCTGGGCAACAATCTCCTGCAGCAGGGGCAGGGCGCCGGAAAAGCTGAACGCGGGTTGTGTCATTGGGAGTCGAAATGTCGTTCCGAAAAGTGAAGACCGGATTGGTGGCGGCGGCGCTGGCCGGATTGTGCGCGCTGGCGCAGGCAAATACAACCGTGGCCATGCCGGCCCTGCCGTTGCTGGCCCAGAACGACATCAGCCTGATGCCGGGCGGGCCGGCCGACACCGGCCCGGTCGAGACCGAGGCGGTGCCGATGCCCGATGTCAGCCTGCAGCCGCAGGAGCAGGCGGCCCTGTCCGGCCCGGTGCGCATCGGCCTGCTGCTGCCGCTGCGCTCGGACAGCCTGGGCGCCGCGGCCGCCATGGTGCGCGACGGCTTCATCGCCGCCTATGAAAAGCGGCGCGACCCCAACATCATCCTGACCGTGGTGGAAACGGGCGACGCCGCCCAGGACGTGCTGGACGCCTACAACGGCGTGCTGGCCGACCAGGACATCATGGTTGGCCCGCTGTCGCGCAGCGGCGCCGCCGCCATCGCATCGCGCGGCGCGGTCAATAAGCCCACCATCGCGCTGACCCCGGCCGACGCGGTCGGCGCGCAGGCCGGCGTCCAGCCGCAATTGCTGCTGATGGGACTGTCGCTGGAGGACGAGGCGCGCCAGGCCGCCGATCTGGCCGCCGCCGACCTGCCGGGCGAGGAGGCGCTGATCATCTCCACTGCCACCGCATGGCAGCGCCGCGCCGCGCGCGCCTTCCAGGCCGCCTGGCAGCGCCGCGGCCTGCCGGCCGACCTGGTGGAGCTGAGCGCCGCTGGCGGCAACCTGAGCGCCAGCGCGCTGGGCCAGTTGCAGGAACGCCTGCGCAACGGCCGCCCCGGCCTGGTGTTCGTGGCGCTCGACGCTGCCCAGGCGCGCCAGCTGCGCGAATCGATCGGCGCCGAGCTGCCGATGTATGGCACGTCCCAATTGAATCCCTATTCCCGCCAGGGCTGGTCCGCGGCCGAGCGCCGGCCCGACATGGATGGCGTGCGCTTCATCGACCTGCCTTACCTGCTGCGCCCGGACGCCGGCGCCGCGTTCGCCCCGCCGCCGGCCGCGCAGAAGAGCGCCGACATGGAGCGCCTCTATGCGCTGGGCATCGATGCCTACCAGGTGGCGCGCGAAGTCGCCGCCCGCCGCGGCGTGTTCGAGTTCGATGGCGCCACCGGCAAGTTGAAGGCCAGCATCGGCGGCGGCCGCGCCCGCTTCGAGCGCAGCGCATCGCCTGCGGTCTACCAGGACGGCGCCGCCGCGCCGCTGTCAGGCCCGCAATGACGCTGGGGCCGCGGCGCACGCAACGGCAACTGGCCGGCGACGCCGGCGAGGAAGCGGCGCTGGCCCATCTGCAGAAGCACGGCCTGGTGCTCATCGAGCGCAACTTCCATTGCCGCGGCGGCGAACTGGACCTGATCATGCGCGACGGCGCCACGCTGGTGTTCGTCGAAGTGCGCCGCCGCGCCGGCCGCGCATTCGGCGGCGCCGCCGCCAGCATCGGCAGCGCCAAGCAGGCGCGCCTTTGGAACGCCGCCCAGACCTACCTGCAGCGCTACCGCATGCCGCCGCCATGCCGCTTCGACGTGGTCGCCATCGAAGGCGCCGCGCTGGACTGGCTCAAAAACGCGATCCAGGCCTGAACCGGCGGCTTGTCGCTACTTACCCTTATAATCGCGCATCATGACGAACCAACGTATCCTCCAGCACTTCCAGGAAAGTGCGCAGCTCATGCTGCAGGCTGCCGAGCAGCTCTCCGGGCCCATCGCGCAAGCGGTGGAAATCATGTTCACCGCGCTATCGAACGGCAACAAGATCCTCGCGTGCGGCAACGGCGGTTCGGCCGCCGACTGCCAGCATTTCGCCGCTGAACTGGTCGGGCGCTTCGAGCGCGAGCGTCTGCCGCTGCCGGCGCTGGCGCTGACCACCGACACCTCGATCCTGACCGCGGTGGCCAACGACTACAGCTACAACGAGGTCTATGCCAAGCAGGTGCAGGCCTTCGGCCAGTCCGGCGACGTGCTGCTGGCGCTGTCCACCTCGGGCAACTCGGCCAATGTGGTGGCGGCCATCGAGGCGGCGGTCGAGCGCGACATGCGCGTCATCGCGCTGACCGGCAAGGGCGGCGGCGTGATCGGCGAGCTGATGTCGGAAGGCGACGTGCATATCTGCGTGCCGCACGAGCGCACCGCGCGCATCCAGGAAGTACACGGACTGACCATACACATACTGTGCGACGGCATCGACGTCGCCCTATTCGGAGGGGATGCAAATGACTGAAGGCGCGGCCGCGAACCAACAATCCAACGCCGCCGCCTGGCGCCGTCCGCTGGCGCGGCTCGCGCTGTGCGGCATGATCGCCATCAGCCTGCAGGGCTGCATCGAGATGGCGGTCGGCACCGCGGTGGTGGGCACCATCGCCGCCACCGACCGCCGCACCTTCGGCGCCCAGACCGAGGACAAGGCCATTGCGTTGAAGGGCGAGAGCCGGGTCGCCAACATGGTCGGCAACGCCGGTCATGTGAACATCAACAGCTTCAACCGCAAGGTGCTGCTGACCGGCGAAGTGCCGGACGAGGCCACCCGGATCGCGGTGGAGCGTGAAATCGCGGACATCTCCGGCGTGCAGTCCATCGTCAACGACCTGGTCGTCGCGCCTCCCGCCAGCTACACATCCCGTTCCAACGACACGCTGATCACCGGCAAGGTCAAGGCCTCGCTGGTGGACGCCAAGGACATCTCGGCCAACAGCTTCAAGGTGGTGACCGAGCGCGCCGTGGTCTACCTGATGGGTCGCGTGACCCAGCGGGAAGGCACCCGCGCAGCCGAAGTGGCGCGCGGCGTGGCCGGCGTGCAGAAGGTGGTGAAGGTGTTCGAGTACATCACCGAGGACGACGTGCGGCAGATGTCGAGCACGCCCTCCCGGCAATAGCCTGCGATAGAGACAGATGAAGCGGCGCCTGTTCCTGCTCCTGTGCCTAGGCGGCCCGCTGGCCGTCAGCGGCGCCGCGCGCGCGGCCGAACCGGTGAAGGTGGTCTACCACATGGCCGACGGCATCGACCAGGCGTCGCGCGGGCTGGCCAGCATCCGCAACCACCTGCGCGCCGCGCCCGATACCAGGATCGTGGTGGTGGCGCTGGGCGACGGCATCCGCTTTCTGTTGAAGGGCGCGACCGAGCGCAACGGCCGGCCGTTCGACGCGGCGGTGGCCGCGCTGGCGCGGCAGGGCGTGGAATTCCGGGTCTGCAACAACACGCTGACGGCACACAGCATCGACAAGTCCGAACTGGTGCCGGAGATCAGCCTGGTGCCGGCCGGCGTGGTCGAGATCGCCAGGCTGCAGGCGCAGGAAGGCTACGCCTATATCCGTCCCTGACACCGCCCGCACCGGCAGATGGGCGCGGTGTTGACTATAATGTCCGCATCCCCGCCTTTCCTTTCTTCACCGCTCTCATCCCGTTCTCATCATGGCTACTGCAAACCGCAACTGGATCAAACTGCTGGCCGGCATCGCTGTCGTCGTCGTTGCCGCCGTCGCCTATTTTTCCGTGTCGTCGCGGCAGCCGGCGCCGCAGGTCACCTTTACCGACCTGAACGGCCAGAAGATCACGCCCGAGAGCCTGAAGGGCAAGGTGGTGATGGTCAATTTCTGGGCGACGTCCTGCGTTACCTGCATCAAGGAAATGCCGCAGATGGTGCAGACCTATAACAAGTACAAGGACCAGGGCCTGGAATACATCGCGGTGGCGATGAGCTACGATCCGCCCAACTACGTGCTCAACTATGCGCAGACCCGCCAGCTGCCGTTCAGGGTGGCGCTCGACACCCAGGGCGAGCTGGCCAGGTCGTTCGGCGACGTCAAGTTGACGCCCACCACGTATGTAATCGACAAGGAAGGCAACATCATCAAGCGCTATGTCGGCGAGCCGGAATTCTCCCAGCTGCACAAGCTGCTGGAGAAGGCGCTGGCTGCCTGAGGTACGAACCGGCAGCGCATTCTCTTCAAAGCCCCGGCCTGACCGGGGTTTTTGCTGCTTGCCTAAACTCAAGATTGTTCGGCATTAAGACAAGTACCCAGTTGTATGAAGTAGTATTTGACTGCAATTCAAAAGGGGAAATCGTGCAGCCGGGCCAGTGCCGCCGCACGATGCCCGTCGCCTCCCGGCAGCCTTTGCATCGCCGCTTACATCAATCGTCGGAAAGAAATCATGGCCGTATCCTTGGTAAAAATGGGCATTCCCGGACTGGATGAAATCCTGCTGGGCGGCCTGCCGCGCAATAACAATGTGCTGGTGGAAGGCCAGCCCGGTTCGGGCAAGACCACGCTGGGCCTGGGTTTCATCCATGCCGGCGCCGCGCTGTATGACGAGCCGGGCGTCATCGTCTCCTTCGAGCTGGAGCCGGAAAAGCTGCTGCGCGACGCCAGCGGCTTTGAATGGGACCTGCAGCGCCTGATCGACGCCGGCAAGGTCCGGATCATCCAGACCAGCCCGGCCGCGCTGCTCAGCGAATTCCGCAGCAATGACGGCGCCTTCTCGGCGGAACTGGCCGCCATCGGCGCGCGCCGGCTGCTGATCGACGGCCTGACGCCGCTGCGGCTGTATGCGGAAAACAATGACATCCCGTTTCGCGAAGACCTGCACCTGCTGGTCGAGGGGCTGACCAGGCTGGGCGTGACCACCATGGTGACGGCCGAGCGCGACGAAGGCGGCAAGGACGGTTTCGCGCATGAGCGCTTCGTGTTCGACACCATCATTTCGCTGAGCCGCAACGAGCAGCGCAGGCGCCTGCAGCGCAGCCTGTCGGTGGCCAAGTCGCGCGGCCAGGACTTCATCGGCGGCAGCCATACGATGCGCATCGAACCGGGCGTGGGCATCCATGTCTATCGGCGCGCGCAGTCGCGGCCGCTGGTGGCGGAGGAGCAGCCCACTTCCAGCAAGCGCCTGTCCACCGGCGCCGAGGCGGTGGACCGCATCATGGGAGGCGGCGTCTATGAAGGCTCGATCACCATGGTCTGCGGCATTTCCGGCACCGGCAAGACCGTCCTCGGGGTGCAGTTCCTGACCGCCGCGATCGCCGCGGGCAAGCGCGCGCTGCTGGTGACGCTGGACGAGCATCCGCGCCAGCTGATGCGCAACGCCGCCTCGCTCGGCTTCGACCTGGAACCGCTGCTGGCCGACGGCTCGCTGTTCATGCTGTACGAGTCGCCGCTGGAACTGGAACTCGATGTCCATTTCGACAAGGTAGCCAGGCTGGTGCAAGAACACCAGATCGACTGCGTGGTGCTGGACTCGGTGGCGGTCTATGAACTGAGCAGCGCCCATGAGGCGGCCGATTTCCTGTATGCGCTGGCCAGCTTCTTCAAGGACCGGCTGGCCACCGTGTTCTTCAACTATGAAAGTCCGGAACTGCTGGGCCTGTCCCAGATCAGCGAGGAGCTGAAGGGCTCGCACCTGGTGGACAACATCATCCTGCTGAACTACGTGGAAATCTCGACCCGGCTGCGGCGCGCCATTGCGATACCCAAGGTGCGCGGCGCCGACAACCAGCAGCTGACCAGGGAGTACATGATCGGCCAGGGCGGCATCACGGTGATCGAGGAAGATGAGGACAAAGCCGAAAGCGGCGCGGTGCCGCAGCTGCCGTTCTCGTCCTATTACGGCTTGCTGGCCCGCTCGCCGTCCAGGCGCAGCCCGGTGATCGAGGAAGCGCTGTCGCAGGGCAGGGGCCTGCCGGAGTCGAGTGCGCCGGTGGTGCGCGAAATGGATAAGGGTCAATGACCGAGCAGGAAAACGTCGACGCCGGCTGGAGCGCCTGGGAACAGGCGCTCGCCCAGTTCTCCGCCGCCAGCGGCCTGGTGGTGTCAGCCTATGACGCCACTGGCCAGCGCCGTCTCGGCCCTTTCCTGCAATCCCGCCTGTCGACCTTGCTGGCCGGCTCCACGCTGTGGGACGCGGATGGCGACGGCACCCGCTTCGAGCAGGCGCTGGCGATGCGGGCCGCAAGCGAGGGCCAGGCAAGCGCGCTGTTTTGCGAGGAGCTGTGCGTGCAGGCCGTGCCCCTGAGCCTGTTTGGCAAGGTCTATGGCGCAGTGGTCTATGGCTGGGCCTTCAACCGCTTCACTTCCGGCATGGCCTGCGAGCGCATCGCCCGCCAGCTGGGCATCTCCGGCGCGCGGCTGTGGACCCAGGCGCGGCTGGAATCGCCGGTGCCGCAGAGCCGGATGACGGTCTACACCGAACTGCTGCGCACCCTGATCGATTCCACGACCCGGCAGAAGGAGGCGATTGTCCGCCTGAATGAATTGAACCGGATGCGCGACGTGTTCCTGGCTACCGTGTCGCATGAGATGCGCACGCCGCTGTCGGCGATCTCGATGCGGCTGGAAATGCTGCTGCGCAGCCAGCTGAACGATCCCGAACGCCTGCGCCGCGAACTGGGCACGATGATGCGGCACGTGGGGCAGGAAACCCGCATGGTGGAAGACCTGATCGACGCCGCCCAGACCCGCAACGGGCAACTGGCGATCCGCCCCGAGCATGTCTCCCTGATCCGCATCCTGAGGGATGCGCTGTCCACGGTCGAGCCGGGAGCGCAGGCCAAGCAGGTGGCACTGAGCGCCGCCCTGCCGGCGCAGGAAGAGCTGATGGTCTGGGGCGATGCGCAGCGCCTGCAGCAGCTGTTCTGGAACCTGCTGTCGAACGCGGTGAAGTTCACGCCCACGGGCGGCACGGTGCGGCTGCGGGTGATACCCGGCGCAGAGCGGCATCTGATCGAAGTCACTGACACCGGGCAGGGCATTGCCGAACAGTTCCTGCCCGAGGTGTTCGGCGCCTTCAACAAGCAGCAGTCGCAGAACGCCGGCGGCCTGGGGCTGGGCCTGTTCATCGCGCGCCATATCGTCGAGCTGCATGGCGGCGTGATCGACGTCAAAAGCGGCGGCGCCGGCCAGGGCGCCACCTTCACGGTCAGTCTGCCGGCGCTGGCCGGCGCAAGCGCCTGATCAGGCCAGGCCGGCGCCGTGCGCCTGCAGGTCGGCGTGGTAGGAACTGCGCACCATCGCGCCCACGGCCGCATGCACGAAACCCATCTTGTAGGCTTCTTCCTCGTACATCTTGAAGGTGTCCGGATGCACGTAGCGGCGCACCGGGAGATGGTCGCCCGACGGCATCAGGTACTGGCCGATGGTGAGCATGTCGACGTCATGGGCGCGCATGTCGCGCATGACCTGCAGCACTTCCTCGTCGGTCTCGCCCAGGCCCACCATGATGCCGGACTTGGTCGGGGTGTGCGGATGCATTTCCTTGAAGCGCTTCAGGAGGCTCAGCGAATACTGGTAGTCCGAACCCGGACGGGCTTCCTTGTACAGCCGCGGCGCGGTTTCCAGGTTGTGGTTCATCACGTCCGGCGGCGCGGCCTTCAGGATTTCCAGCGCGCGGTCCATGCGGCCGCGGAAGTCCGGCGTCAGGATCTCGATGCGGGTGGCCGGCGACAGTTCGCGCACGCGCTCGATGCAGGCCACGAAATGGGCGGCGCCGCCGTCGCGCAGGTCGTCGCGGTCGACCGAGGTGATCACCACATAGTTCAGCTTCAGCGCGGCGATGGTTTTCGCCAGGTTTTCCGGCTCGTTCGCATCCAGCGGGTCCGGGCGGCCATGGCCGACGTCGCAGAACGGGCAGCGGCGGGTGCACTTGTCGCCCATGATCATGAAGGTCGCGGTGCCCTTGCCGAAGCATTCGCCGATGTTGGGGCAGGACGCTTCCTCGCACACCGTCACCAGGTTGTTGGCGCGCAGGATGTCCTTGATCTCGTAGAAGCGGGTGGTGGGCGAGCCGGCCTTGACGCGGATCCAGTCGGGTTTCGGGATGCGCTCGGCGGGCACGATCTTGATCGGGATGCGCGCGGTTTTGCCGGCGCCTTTCTGCTTCTCGCTCGGGTTGTAGGCGGAGGAAGCAATCTCGGTCGGGTTGGATGCCATGGTATGCAGTGCGCCTGGCGGCGCCACTATCCTTTCAGTCGGTCAATGAGTTGGCGGGCCAGCGCCTGCTGCACTTCGTCCAGCGGTGCGGTAACCCCCAGGGTTTGCATGTCCACTGTCGCCAGGCCGGCGTAACCGCAGGGGTTGATCCAGCCGAAGGGCGCGAGGTCCATGGAAACATTGAGGGAGACGCCGTGGTAGGTGCAGCCGTTGCCGCGGATCTTCAGGCCCAGCGCGGCGATCTTGGCGCCGCGCCAGTCGCCGTCGGCGACGTAGATGCCGGGCGCGCCGGCCCGGCGCTCGCCGGCCAGATTATACGCCGCCAGCGTTTCGACCACAGACTGCTCGATATTCCAGACGAATTCGCGGGCGAACAGGCGGGCGTCGCGCTGGCGCCGCTTCAGGTCCATCAGCAGGTAGATCACCGCCTGCCCCGGGCCGTGGTAGGTGACTTCGCCGCCGCGGTCGGTCTGTATCACCGGAATGCCGTGCGGGTCCAGCACATGGGACGGATCGGCCGCCAGGCCCAGCGTATAGACCGGCGGATGCTCGACGATCCACAGCTGGTCGGGCGTGGCCCCGGTGCGCGCGTCGGTATAGGCGCGCATCGCGTCGAAACTGGCCTGGTAAGGCTCGCGGCCGCGGTGAACGAGGACGGGCGAGCCTTCCATGGCGCCGTTACAGCACGACCTTGACCATCGGATGCGAGCTCAGCGCGCGGTACAGGTTGTCAAGCTGTTCACGGCTGGTGGCGCGCACGGTGGCGGTCAGGGACAGGTAGTTGCCCTTGGACGACGGCCGCATCTCCATGCGCCCGGCGTGGAATTCCGGGTCGTGCTGCGTCACCACCTCGACGATCACCTCGGCAAACGATTCCTGCATCGCGCCCATGATCTTGATCGGGAAATCGCTCGGGTACTCGATCAGGCTTTCCGATGTTTGCAGATCGTTCAGATTCGTCAGGTTGCCGGTATTGTTCAGCTTGTCCATCATGCGCTCCTGGTTGATTCAGGCTGCGGCTTTCGCTGCCTGGTAGGCCTCATACAACTTAGCGTATATGGGGCCTGGCGCGCCGTTTCCAACCGGCTGGCCGTCGATGCGCGTGACCGGCAGCACTTCCTTGGTGGCCGAGGAAAGCATCACCTCGTCGGCGGCGAACACTTCCTCACGGCTGATGCGGCGCACCTGCATCGGGATGCCCAGGCCCTCGCACAGTTCCTGGACCAGGCCGTAGCGTATGCCTTCCAGGATCAGGTTGTCCTTGGGCGGCCCGGCCAGCACGCCATCCTTGATGATCCACACATTCGACGACGAGCCCTCGGTCAGCATGCCGTCGCGGAACTGGATCGCTTCCGTCACCTGGTTTTCCGCCGCATGCTGCGCCGCCAGCACGTTGCCCAGCAGCGAGACCGACTTGATCTCGCAGTGCAGCCAGCGCTTGTCGTCCATCGTCACGCACGACACGCCCTTGCCGCGCACCTCGGCCGAGGGCAGCACCAGCGGATTGGTCATGATGAAGACGGTGGGCGTGACTTCGGCCGGGAAGGCATGCGCCCGGCGCGCCACGCCGCGGGTCACCTGCAGGTAGACCATCTGGTCGTCGTCCGGGCTGGCATCCACCACCTGCTGGATCAGCGCCATCCAGCCGTCAAGGTCATGCGGATTCGGTATGCCGATCTTGTCGAGGCTGCGAAACAGCCGCGCCATGTGCTGCCCGGAGCGGAACATGCGGCGGCCATAGATGGGGATGACTTCATAGACGCCATCGCCAAAGATGAAGCCGCGGTCCAGCACCGGGATCTTGGCTTCGGACAGGGGCGTCATTTCGCCGTTGAGATAGACCAGGGGATCGTTCATGTTTTTTCCAGGGGATGTGGGAATACGGATTCTTGCATGCGCGGTCAGGGCGGGTGATGCGGATTCGGCATGACCCCGGGCCGGTCGGCAAGGCGCAAGGGAGCGAATTATAGCGGAGCGGGAGGGATGGGCCGTGCAGCACGGGCAGTAGCGCCCCGGTGCAAGCAGCGCAGCAACATCGTTACAAGAGGAGTTTGTCGCGCTTAATAATTCTGGCGCAAAACCCGGACTCCATCGAACTTACCCCGCCTGGCTGAAGGGTGGCCAGGTTCACGCTCCACAGGTCTTTGATGGCACAGGCCTGATCACTTTCCCTTACTTCCTCATTTCGGACCCTGACATGAAAAATAATCATCGTTCCATGCTGTACGGCGCACTGCTTTTCCTGGCATTTTCTGTTGCCGCTTGCGGTGGCAGTGGTTCCGGCTCCAGCCCCAGCCCCAGTTCCAGCGCCGGCGACAGCGCAAGCACGCCGAAAAACCTGCCGGCGGTTCAGAGCGTGATTGACCAGAGCAATTACGTCAATACGGCGGCGCATGCCTACCTGGCGCCGGACAGCCTGGGAGGCATTACGCGACTCAATGACATGTTCCTCTCGGGTGTCAGTGTGAACACGAAAGTCCCCGGGTTGACCGAACTGGCTACGGATGTGCTGCGTCAGCTTGTTGGCAAGCAGGCTTCCACCGTGACAGCGGTTGTCGAGTCGGCCTCCTGCCCGGGGGGCGGCACGGCGAAAGTGAGCAGCTCCGGCGATTCCCTGGACGACATGAAGCCGGGCGACGTCATTAGTCTGGAGGCGAGCAACTGCGGCGTATCCGGTCTGAAGGTCAATGGCGGTTTGATGCTGGCCTTGAAGGAAGGCAGTGTGGTCCCTGTCCCGAATGGCGCATCGCAGAGCGTGATGCAGTTTCAATTCAGCAGCCTGTCAGTTGCGAGCGAAACCGAGACTGCGCTGATCGACGGCGACGTGACAGTGAAGTATGGCCAGTCCAGCGCAGGCGATATTACAGTCGTGATGTCAGGCGACGCCCTCAGGACGATGCTGAAAAGGGATGGTGCGCTCGTGACGGACCGCACCCTGTTTGGATTCGAATCCGCCGCCACCACCACGATCGCCAAGCACACTACCAGCGGGAACTACACGCTGAGCGCCAGTTCGCCCTCGGTCAGGGATTTGCATGTCGGGGTGAAAACCGTCACACCCTTTGTTTATGGGGCCGACATCAACCCGGTATCCGGTTCGATGCTGGTGACGGGCGCATCGTCGAGCGTGACCATCACGGCAGTCGATGCGGCCAGCGTACGGCTTGACCTGAGCGCCAGGGGCGACGGCGTGATCACCGAGAGCCGGACTGTTTCCTGGCCTGAATTCGAGAAATCATTCTGAGGCCCGGAACCCAAAATCCATCCGGCAGGCCGGCGGCCTGCCGTTCTTTTTTCGGCAACCAACATGCTTTTCAAAACCATTCCGGCAATGCTGGCCGCCGGCGTTCTGATCTCACCGGCCCATGCCCAGTGGACGCCCGCGCTGGGCATCGCGGCCAGGCAATTCACCCTCAACGAATACGATGCCGCCGGGCGCCGCATCGTGCGGGAGCAGGGCTGGCTGCCCGGTGTGGAAGGCCGCCTGGCTTACCGGACCGGCGACTGGACGCTGTCGGCGCAGGCGTCGCATTACCAGCATGACATCGGCTATCGGGGGCAGACCCAGTCCGGCGTGCCGGTGGACAGCCGCACCGACACCGCATTGACGCAATCGGGCGTCGGCATTGCCTATGCAATCAATGCCATGCTGAGCGCCTCGCTCGCCGTTGAACTGGAGCGCTGGCGGCGTGATATCCGGGGCGTGGGCCGGGTGTCGGGACTGCAGGAGCGCACGCTGTCGCGCCGCGCGCTGCTCGGGCTGGACACAAGGATTCCGACCGCGCATGGCGAGGTGATGGCTGGCGCCGCATTGCTGTTCGCAGCGCCGGAAAAGCTCCGGGTCGGGTTTTCAGGGCAGTTCGACGATGTTTCGTTCGACACCCGCCCTGCACATGGCATGCGGCTGGGCCTCGGCTGGCAGCCGGCCGCATGGCCGACGCTGGAGCTGCATGCCGGCCTGGACTGGTGGAAGGTGGGACGCAGTGCGGATGCGGCGCTGAGCAGGAATGGCCGCCGTGCCGGGACGGTCGCGCAGCCGGAACATGCCGTGACCAGCATGCGGCTGGCTGTGCTTTACCGGTTCTGAGTCCGATTCCAATTCCAGTGCAGCCTGACGGAAAGCACGCCGCTGTATCGCGCGTAATGGCTTGGTATCGGTATGCAGTCTGCCGCGCTACTGTCCGCGGGCGCAGGGCGCAGCTTAGAGCGAATCTGGCCAGACTAGCTTCATGCTGCAGGCTCAGGTGCGGCGCCCTTGCATTTTTTCCTTTGGCATGCCCCTGATGCCGTAGGGTGGAATACCCCAAAGGGGCATTCCACCATGCGTGGACCAGCGAAGGTCCTTGAGATGATTTTTGCGGTATGCGACCGCGGTGCAATGCCCTTCGGGTATTGCAGCCTACGAAGCGCTGACGACATCGACTGCCGCCAGGGTTTTTTCATGGCTTGAAGAGACCCGGGCAAGCAGCCCCGGCCGTCACTACATCACTTCATCATCAGCCGTACCGAATCCCAGGCGCGGCCGAAGATGCTGGCTTCATTCACCTGTTCCAGCGCCAGCAGCGGCGCCTCGGTGATGGTCTTGCCGTCGGCGACCATCTTCAGCGTGCCGACCCGGCTGTTCTGCGCAATCGGCGCCACCAGCGGGTCCTTGCGTTCCACCACCGGCTTCATCTTCTCGGCGGTGCCCTTGGGCACGGTCACGTACATGTCGCGGTCGAAGCCCAGCTTGACTTCCTTCTGCGCGCCTTTCCAGACTTCCGGCGTGGCCACGGCCTGGCCCTTGGCGTACAGCTTGACCGTGTCGAAATTCAGGAAGCCCCAGTTCAGCAGCTTCTGGCTTTCCTGCGCCCGCACCGAGTCGGACTTGGTGCCCAGCACCACCGACACCAGGCGGCGCTCGCCGCTGGTGCCGTTGGGACGGTGCGAGGACGCGATCAGGCAGTAACCGGCGGCCTGGGTGTGGCCGGTCTTCATGCCGTCCACGGTCGGATCCAGCCACAGCAGGCGGTTGCGGTTGGGCTGGGTGATCTTGTTGTAGGTGTAGCTCTTGGTCGAATAGATCTTGTACATCTCCGGATAGTCCCGGATCAGGCGCGAGGCCATTATTGCCAGGTCGCCCGCGGTGGAGTAGTTGTCCGGGCTGGGCATGCCGGCCGCATTGGCGAAGCGGGTGGACTTCATGCCCATGCGCTCGGCTTCACGGTTCATCAGCACCGCGAAGGCATCCTCGGTGCCCGACACCGCTTCGGCCAGCGCCACCGCGGCGTCATTGCCGGACTGGACGATCAGGCCGTACAGCAGGTCCTTGACCGACACCGGCGTGGCCGGCTCGATGAACATCTTGGAACTGTCGCCCGACACCTTCCAGGCCTTGACCGACACATTGACCATCTGGTCCAGCGTGAGCTTCTTGTCCTCGATCGCCTTGAACACCAGGTAGGCGGTCATGATCTTGGTCAGCGAAGCCGGCTCGATGCGCAGGTCGGGCTCCTGCGCGGCCAGCACCTGGCCGCTGGTGGCGTCGAGCAGCAGGTAGGAACGGGCGGCCACGGTGGGCGCGGGCATGGTCTGGGCGACCGCGGCGGAAAGGGTCAGGACGGAAGCGGCAAGCGCCGCAAGGATCTTTTTCATGGAGTTGGACAGGATGACAACGCGCCGGACTGGCGGCGCGAGCGGTTGAAAACGAAGGTTCGCATTATAAGGCGGATTGCGTCCGCGAAATCCGCCCGGGCCATGCAAAAAACCTGTATGGCCGCGTCGCGGCGCGGTCATCAGGGCATGGCGCCTATCTGTGCCACATCGCCGTCACCAGGTTCTTGATGTGCTGGAGCCTGCGATGGAAGAAGTGGTCGGCGCCGGGAATCACGATCACCGGTATGTCCTGCGGACGGGCCCAGTCCAGCACCGCCGACAGCGGGATGGTGTCGTCCTGCTCGCCGTGGATCAGGATGGTGTCGGCCGGGACGTCGGGCATGGCCCACTTGCCGGCGGCCGCACCCACCAGCACCAGGCGCTCGGCCGGCTCGCCCTGTTCCTGCAGGCGTTTCTGCAGCTGCGCCTGGACGAAGGTGCCGAAGGAAAAGCCCGACAGCGCCGCCGGCAGGCCGGGATACAGCCCGCGCATGTGCGCCAGCAGCAGCGCCATGTCGTCGGTCTCGCCGGCGCCGGCGTCATGCACGCCGGCGGACGCGCCGACGCCGCGGAAGTTCATGCGGGCGGTCGCATAGCCCAATGCGACGAAGGCGCGGGCCAGGGTCTGCGCCACCTTGTTGTCCATGGTGCCGCCATACAGCGGATGCGGATGCGCCACCAGCGCAATGCCGCGCGGCGACGGGAACTGCGCGCTGTCGGGCAGGTCGAGCGCGCATTCGATCGGGCCGACGCTGCCGGCGATGGTGAAGGGCTGGGTATGGGCATTCATCGCAGGCTCAGATCTTCAGGCGTTCGACCACCTTGCCGCCGATCAGGTCGGAATCGATGATTTCATCGATGTCGCTGTTGTCGACGAAGGTGTACCAGGTGCCCTGCGGATAGACCACCAGCACCGGGCCTTCCTCGCAGCGGTCCAGGCAGCCGGCCTTGTTGATGCGGATCTTGCCCTGGCCATTCATGTCCAGCTTCTTGATGCGGCGCTTGGCATGCTCCTGCGCCGACTGCGCGCCGCGGTCGGCGCAGCAGGGGCGGCCGTCCTCGCGGGCATTCATGCAGAAGAAGACATGCTTTTCGTAATAGGGTTTTTCGGCTTGGTCGCTCATGGGGATTCGATTCGGTGGGCTGCTCTGCGGAAGGGGGATGATACACCGCGGGGCAGGGGCGTGCAGGCAGGGCGGCGATGCCAGCCTGCGCAATGCGGTGCGGCCATGTCATGGCAGAATCGGTGCTCTGTGCGCGGCATGAGCAGGCGACAAGACCTGGCAGGCCGCGCCCTCCATTCCTTCATCTCCGAGACAAGGTGAATCCATGCATTCTTCAGACGCATTCCTCGCCGCGCGCGACTTCCTGCAGCGCCATCGCACCGACTACGACACCGCCTGGCGCGACTTCCGCGCCCCGGCGCTCGACCGCTTCAACTGGGCGCTGGACTTCTTCGACCGCCAGGCACAGGACAACCATGCGCCGGCGCTGTGGGTGGTGGAGGAAGATGGCGCGCAGCAGAAGATCTCCTTTGCCGAGATGGCCGCGCGCTCGAGCCGCATGGCCAATTACCTGCGCGGCCTGGGCGTGGCGCGCGGCGACCGGGTGCTGCTGATGCTGCCCAACCGGGTGGAACTGTGGGAGCTGATGCTGGCCTGCATCAAGCTGGGCGCGGTGATGGTGCCGACCACGATGCTGGTGTCGGGCGACGACCTGGCCGACCGGCTGCAGCGCGGCGCGATCCGGCATGTGGTGGCGCAGTCGTCCGAGGCGCCGAAGTTCGAGGGCATGGCCGGCAGCCATACCCGCATTGCCGTGGGCGGCAAGGTGCCGGGCTGGCATGACCTTGCCGATGCGGCCGGCGCGCCGGCCGCCTTCACGCCCGACGGCGAGACTCTCGCCAGCGATCCGCTGCTGCTCTACTTCACCTCGGGCACCACCTCGCGGCCCAAGCTGGTGCTGCACAGCCACCAGAGCTATCCGGTCGGCCATCTGTCGACCATGTACTGGATCGGCCTGGAGCGCGGCGGCCTGCACTGGAACATCAGCTCGCCCGGCTGGGCCAAGCATGCCTGGAGCTGCTTCTTCGCGCCCTGGAATGCGGGCGCCACCGTGTTCGTCTACAACTACGCCCGCTTCAATGCGAAGGAGGTGCTCGATGTGATCTGCCGCTGCGGCGTGACCTCCCTGTGCGCGCCGCCGACCGTCTGGCGCATGCTGATCCAGGAAGACCTGGCCGCCTTCAAGGTGCCGCTGCGCGAACTGGTCGGCGCCGGCGAGCCGCTCAATCCGGAAGTGATCGAGCAGGTGGAGCGCGCCTGGGGCCTGAAGATACGCGACGGCTTCGGCCAGTCGGAGACCACGGCGCAGATCGGCAATCCGCCGGGTCAGCCGATCAAGCCCGGCTCGATGGGACGGCCGCTGCCGGGCTACCGCATCGCGCTGCTCGATGCGGACGACCAGCCGGCCGATGAGGGCGAGATCTGCATCGACCTCTCGCAGCGGCCGCAGGGACTGATGCTGGGCTACGAGGGCGACGCGGCCAAGACTGCCGACGTGATGCGGGGCGGCTTCTACCACACCGGCGACATCGCCCGGCGCGACGCCGACGGCTACTACTTCTACGTCGGCCGCAATGACGATGTGTTCAAGGCGTCGGACTATCGCATCAGCCCGTTCGAACTGGAAAGCGTGATGATCGAGCATGAAGCGGTGCTGGAGGCGGCGGTGGTGCCCAGCCCGGATGCGCTGCGCCTGTCCGTGCCCAAGGCCTATATCACGCTGCGCGCCGGCCATGCGCCCGACCGGGCCACCGCGGCGTCCATCTTCCGTTATGCCCGGGAAAAGCTGGCGGCCTACAAGCGCATCCGCCTGATCGAGTTCGCGGAACTGCCCAAGACCATCTCGGGCAAGATCCGGCGGGTGGATTTGCGGCGGCAGGAAGAAGGGCGTTCGCAGCGGCGCGAGGGCGAGTTCAGGGAAGAGGACTGCGCGTAGGCCTGGGCCGCTCCGACTGGCGTCGATGGCGGCAAGGGCGCAGGTCGGCAAGCTCCGACAGGGTGTAACAAATTACAACTGTTCTGGCCGACAATCGGCTGTTGCAATTATTCTTCGGCAACAATGATTGCCGCCGCACCCCGTCGGGCATCGGCGGTTCGTGCAACCCTCCAACCCAAAGGTTATTCCATGCGCATCACTTTCCGCCCGCTTTCCGTCGCCGTCCTGCTCGCCGCCACGCTGGCCGCCACCGGCTGCGCCAACATGTCCCACCGCGACAAGAACACCGTGATCGGCGCCGGCGTCGGCGGCGTGGCTGGCTCGGTGCTGACCGGCGGCTCCGCGATCGGCACCGTGGGCGGCGCGGCAGTGGGCGGCTTTATCGGCAACCAGGTCAATACCGGCCGGCGGCGTTAAGCCGATGATGGCGGCGCTTCATGCGCCTTAACGTTCACGGGCGCTGTCATGCATGGCCCGGCGCAGCGGCGAAAGCAGGTATTCGAGCACAGTGCGCTGACCCAGCCGGATTTCGGCAATGACCTGCATGCCCGGCACGAGTGCCAACTTCTCCTTGTCGGAGGCCAGATACTGCGCATCCAGGGCGACCAGCGCCTTGTAGCCCTGCCAGGACGGGTTCCTGCTTCTTTCCGCACTGGCTGGCATGGTCGGGGTGTTCGCGGCATCCTGGGCATCGGCGCCAAGGTGGATCACGGCGCCTTCCAGCATGCCGTACTTCTGGAAAGGATAAGCGGTCAGCTTCACCTTGGCCTTTCTGCCCACCTGCACAAAGCCGACATCGTCATTCCTGATCTGCACCTCGGCCAGCAGGGCTTCATGCCCGGGCACCAGGGTCAGCAGGATAGCGCCCGGCGTGACCACGCTGCCCGGCGTATGGACGAAGACTTCCTTCACCACGCCATCCTGCGGCGACTTCAGCTCAAGCAATGCCTGCCGCTGGCGCAGCTTGTTCAATTCCTGCTCCAGCCTGTGGGACTGGCTGGCCGTTTCCACCCGCTCGTTGCGCAAGGCGCTTTCATAGGAAGATGCGATTTGCGCAAGCCGCTTGCGTGACAATGCCTCCGCCGCCCGCAGGCTCTGTACCACCTCGGCCTGCGCCTGCAGCTCGCGCTCCCTTTCGATTGCCTCCCGCGTCTTCTCCTGCACCTGCAGCGCAGGGAAAAAGCCTTCCCTGCCGAGCCGCGCATAGCTTTCCGCCTGCTCCCTCAGCATCGTTGCCGACTGCCTGAACTTGTCATGCGTCGCGATGGCCGCCGCGAGTTCATGCAATGCCCTTGAAAGCGCCTGTTGCTCCTGTTCCAGACTGTCCTGCTGGCTTTGCCTACGTGCGGCGAGTTGCGCCCTGGCCTGGATGAACAAGGGGTCATGCATGTCTTCCGGACGCGCCAGCAGGGCGGTGCCGGCCAGTTCGGCATCGATGCGCCGCAACTGCCAGCGCTTGCTGTCCAGTTCGCCGCCGACGCTGGCCAAGTCCGCCTGCAGCAGGCTGCCGTCCATGCGCATGAGCACCTGGCCCGCGCCCACCGTATCGCCTTCCCGCACCAGGATTTGCCTGACCATGCCGGCATCGCTGGGCTGGACGATCTTGACCAGGCTTGCCGGCACCAGGCGTCCCTCGGCGCTGGCAATGATGTCCAGTTTCCCCAGCGCGGCCCATAGCAGCGCGCAGAAAAAGAGCAGGGCGAGCAGATACAGAACGGCGCGGGTGGCATGGCTTGGCGGCGCATGCAGGAATTCCTGCATGGCATGGGGCTCTTCCCAGCCGCCCGGGGCGGCGTGCGGCGGGATCAATCCGCCACCCCGGGAACGGCCGGCGCGGCCTGGTCTGCCTGCTTCATCGGGCAAGGCCGCTTCATGCGACCAGCCGCCTTGCGCCATCGGCCTGGCTTGCCGCGCCCGCCTGGAAGGGCTGCGCCGCAATGCCGAACTGCTCCGATGACCATGCTTGCTGGCCGCCATTGAGCAGCGCGCTTGTCAGCATGCCTTGCTGCGCATACTGGAAGGCGGCTTCGCCGCCCAGCGCCAGGCTGTCGCTGCTGCCTAAAAAAGCGGCAAGCAGGCCATTGCTCAGATCCCAGCGCGTCAGCGGCGTGAGGCCACCGGCATGGCCATTGCGACTGGCGTTGGCCGCGTCCACCAGGGAAGAAAAATCATAGGTCGCCACCGTCGGCCGACCTGAAGCGTCCATGCCCGCGCCGATGAACTGCAGCCGTTCGACGGTCTGGTACGACTTTCCCGCATACCAGCCAGACAACGTGATCATGTCGCCCTTGCCGGCATCCACGATCAGATCCGGGCCGCTGCGGCGCAGGCTGATGTCGTCACGGGAAATGCCCTCGCCGAAGGACAGCACATTGCGTGACGCGCTGGCGGAAACGATGGTGTCGGCACCGTCGCCGCGATTGAAGGCAATGATGTTGCGCCCCGCGCCGATACGGATCGCATCGTTGCCGGTTCCGCCCGCGATCAGGTTGCTGCCGGCATCGGTGCTGATCGTGTCGCGCCCCGGCCCGCCCAGCAGCAGATTGCGGCCATGGCTGTCGGCAAGGCTGTCATTGCCGGCGCCGCCGTCCAGCACGTCATTGCCCCAGCCGCCATCGGCCACATCGTTGCCATTGCCGCCGCGCAGCAAGTCATTGCCGCTCGATGACCACAGCACATCGTTGCCGTCGCCACCCTCGATGCCGACGTCGCCGCAGGCGAGAGACGCGCTGCTCAGGTTGACCACGTCATCGCCCGCGCCCATGACGATGCGTTCAATTGAAACCAGTCCCATGCCGCCGCTGCCGTCGAGCAGCACCACATCGTTACCAGCCGTGCCCAGCAGGGTATCGCTGCCGCTGCCGCCGTCGAACAGGTCCTTGCTGCCCTGGCGGCCCGCGAGCGACACCGTGGCACGGCTTGCGGCATGCCCGGGGCTGCCGAGGTTGCTGGTGATGGCGCGGTCGCCATACAGCATGTCCACGCTCCATTGCAGCTCATCATCGCCGGCGCCGCCAAAGAGCAGGTCGGCGCTGGTGCCGCCGTCAAGCAGGTCGTTGCCGTCGCCGCCTTGCAATCGGTCCCTGCCAGCCGCGCCCGACAGGGCATTGCCGGCATGGTTGGCGGTTAGGACGTTATCCAGGGCATTGCCGACGCCGGTGCGGGCGGTGCCGGTCAGCACCAGGCTGTCGACATTCGCAGCCAGCGTCAGGTCGACGCCGGACTGGACGGTGTCGATGCCGTCGCCCGCCAATTCCAGCACCACGTCGCCGGGCGCATTGACAACATACCAGTCGTCGCCAGTGCCGCCGGCCATGATGTCGGCGCCAGCGCCGCCGTCCATCAGGTCGTTGCCGGCGCCGCCCGCGAGGAAATTATCCAGTTCGTTGCCCGTCAGTTTGTTGTCGAGCGCATTGCCCGTGCCGCGCAGCGCGCTGCCGGTCAGAACCAGATTCTCCAGATTGTCCGGCAGACCCATGTCCACGCTGGCCAATACCGTGTCGATGCCGGCGCCGGGCAGTTCAAGCAATGCATCGCCTGGCTCATCCACGATATAGCGGTCGTCGCCATTGCCACCGGCCATGACATCGGCGCCCGCCGCGCCGTCGAGCAAGTCATTGCCGTCATCGCCATACAACCGGTCCTGCCCCAGCCCGCCATACAGCAGATCGTCCCCGGCGCCGCCGCGCAGCGTGTTGCCGGCGTCATTGGCGGTGATCCGGTTGTCCAGCGCATTGCCTGTGCCCGTCAGGCTGGCATGGCCAGTCAGTTCCAGGTTTTCCACCGCCGCGCCAAGGAGGTAATCGACGCTGGCTCGCACCAGGTCCGTACCCTGCCAGGCAGACTCGATGGCCATGTCGTTGGCGTCGTCAACAATATAGATGTCGTCGCCATTGCCGCCCGCCAGCATGTCAGCGCCGGCACCGCCATCGAGCACGTCGTCTCCCGCTTCGCCGTACAACTGATTGGCCAGGGCATTGCCTGTTAGCGTATTGTCCAGCGCATTGCCAACGCCGCGCCGGGCCTGTCCTTGCAATACCAGGTTCTCGACCTGTGCCGCCAGCACATGATCGATGGAGGCATACACCGTATCGCTGCCTTCGCCGGCGAGTTCGAGCACCGTGTCGCCCGGATCGTCCACCCAGTAACTGTCATTGCCGGCGCCGCCTGCCATGCTGTCGGCGCCGGCGCCGCCGTCGAGCGGATTGTCGGCGGCATTACCGACCAGCCGGTTGTCCAGCGCATTGCCGCCTGCCGCCACGGCCGCCGCGCCGGTCAGGACCAGTTGCTCGACATGGTCCGGCAACACCAGGCTGACACTGCTGTTGACCGTGTCCATGCCTGCGTTGGCGGCTTCCACGATGTGGTCGCCGGCATTGTCCACCCAATAGCTGTCGTCGCCAGCGCCGCCCGCCATGCTGTCGGCGCCCGGCCCGCCGTCCAGGATGTCATTGCCGTCGCCACCTTCGAGCAGGTTGTCGGCCTTGTTGCCCGTGAGCCGGTTGTCCTGCGCATTGCCCACGCCGCGCCGCGCATTGCCGGTCAATATCAGGTTTTCCAGGCCCGCGCCGAGCACATAACCGTCCAGCGATGCGCGCACCGTGTCCCTGCCTTCGCCGGCGGCTTCGGTGATCTGGTCGCCGGGATGATCAACCACATAGGTGTCATCGCCATTGCCGCCGGCCATGGCATCGGCGCCCGCGCCACCGTCCAGGAAATCATTGCCCCGGCCGCCATCTAGCAGGTCGTCGCCTGCTCCGCCCGCCAGCAGGTCGTCGCCCGCGCCGCCGAACAGCGCGTCGATGCCTGCGCCGCCATGGAGGTTGTCGTTGCCGTCGTCGCCAGCCAGCACGTCGGCGCCGGCGCCGCCGTCCATCAGGTCGTTGCCGGCGCCGCCAAACAGCACGTCGTTGCCGTCCTGGCCGAACAGCGCGTCGGCGCCGTCGCCGCCCAGGACCAGGTCATTGGCCGCGCCGGCAAACACGGTATCGTCGCCGTCGCCGCCAAACACCACATCCTCGTCGCTTCCCGCGTACACCACGTCGCGGCCCGCACCGGCGAGGATCAGGTCGTTGCCCTGGTCGTCGAAGACGAAGTCGTCGCCGTTGCCGGCGGCGATGCGATTGCTGCCGGTGGTGCCGACCAGGACATCGTTTCCATCGCCGCCGATCACATCGCTGGCTGGGCTCCAGGCGCTTTTGTTCAGGATACGGCTCGTTCCGTCCGGCTGCGGCAGCAGCACCTGGCTGCTCACCGCGAAGCTGACATCGGCCGCCGCCATCACCGATCCATCCGCCATGTCGACCGCGACTTGGCCATGCACGGTATTGCCGTTCTGTGCGCTGAACTGGTTGTCGCTGGCCAGCGCGATGGCCTGTATGCCAGCCTGAGACAAGGTGCCCAGCTCGCCGGCGTCCGACACGCCGTCGCCGTTGCTGTCGCGCCAGACCAGAAGGCTGTTCCACAGACGGTCAAGCGGACTCAGTTTGCCGTCATGGTTGCTGTCGAACGCGGCCAGACCTTGCAGGTCGGTTTGCGCGCCGGGCAAGTAGGAGCGAAAGCTCAACTCCTGTTGGCCGGCAATGCGGCCGTCGCCATCGGCATCATGGGCTAGCAGGCCATCGCCTGCCGCCACCCAGCCCATGCGGTAGCGCCAGCCATCTCCCTTGATATCGTAAAAAGCCTGGCTGTCCTGCGCGGAGAGCAGATGGATGCCGTTGCGGTCCAGGTCGAGCACGATCGGGTCGCCTTCTCCTTCTCCCTCGCCTTCACCTTCACCTTCACCTTCACCCCCTTCGGCGCCTTCCGCTCCCTCAGCCTCGCTGGTCTCCGACTCGCCCTCGCTGCCGCCCGCCTCGGCGCCTTCGCCACCTCCACCGCCGCCCCCACCCCCACCACCGCCACCACCGCCACCGCCACCGCTTTCCGACTCGCCTTCGCCCGGAAACCAGAACCAGTCTTTTGCGCCCGGTGATGGCATGTGCAGCATCTGCCGTGCCGACCCGCCATGCGCGTCGCTGACTTCGACCACGAAGGCATCGTCGGCGCCGACATAATCCACCGGGGTGTAGTTCCAGGAACCGTCGGCATCGACAGTTGCGTGACCATGCACGCCGTCCTGCGCTATCTTGTAACGTAAAACGCTGTCGTCGACATCGGTCACGGTCAGCCTGCCTTTGTAAGGATCGTCATCGAAGGCAACCGGATAATCCCGATAGAAATAATCCCCGTCCCTGTCCTGCCCGGCGTCAGCCACGCTCAGCCCGATGCCCGGTTCGTAAAGCGGCCTGCGCACCGGAAAGCCATTGATGTATTCCCCCGTGTTGGCGTAACCGTAAATGGGCTTTACTCCCTGCAGCACGCCGGTGACGACCGGCGCATCGTTCACGGGCGCAATGCGGATGTCCACCGGCGCGCTGGCGCTGTGGCCATTGGCGTCGCGCATCACGTAACGAAAGCCGGCCTCGTCACCGTAATAGTCCGGTTCGGGATCGAAATGGATGATGCCGCCATCGAGCCTGACGCTGCCATGGCGCGCCTGACTGACTTCACTGATGGTCAGGCCCACGCCTGGCGCGTCGCCCAGGCTGTCGTTCTGCAGCAGCAGGCCGACCGGAATCTCCAGCGGCACATCCTCGCGGCCATTGGCGATGCCATCCTTGCCCGGCGCGGCCACCGACAGGTCGTCGGACTGAACCACGCTCAGGCTGAGCTTGCCGTCGCTGGATTGAACCAGGATGCCGCCCTCCACCAGGTGCAGCCTGGTTCCCACGGCATCGGCTTGCAGGTCGGGGCTGGCCATCTGCAGCGTCCGGCCCTGGCGCTCATAGCTGCCACGCCGGTAGTGCAGGGCGGTGATGCCCAGCTGCGCCAGGGTGCTGGCTTCGCCGGTTTCCTGCATGCCGTCGCCATCGGCATCG
The DNA here is from genome assembly GCF_015352955.1 of Noviherbaspirillum soli. Lineage (GTDB taxonomy): Bacteria > Pseudomonadota > Gammaproteobacteria > Burkholderiales > Burkholderiaceae_D > Noviherbaspirillum_A > Noviherbaspirillum_A soli. Next base: position 3,485 of record NZ_JACYOX010000020.1, on the reverse strand, counting down.
TTCCATACCCGCAGCGCCTGGAACACCGGGTCGGCCGCGCTGATGTCGCCGTCGCCATTGGCGTCGATCCAGTCCAGGCTGGCCAGGCCTTGCCCGCTGCTGGCAATGCGGCTGTTGCCGAACAGCTCGTTGCCGTTGTCGGCGACGCCATTGAAGTTCCGGTCGAGCACCAGGAAACCGTCGCCGCTGGCTAGCCAGGCGGTCTTCCTCAAGTAACCGTCGCTGTCCACGTCGAAATAGACCGCATGGCCTTCCCTGCTTGCCGGCTGCACGCCGTTGCCGTCGAGGTCCAGCATGACCGGTCGCCAGGCGATGGTGGCGACATCCGGGTTGCGGGCCGGCGCCAGCTGGCCGTTGCGCTGCGCCCGCTGCAGCTCGGTCAGCCCGGCCTGGGGGCTGCCGGCCAGGGTTTGCAGGCGGGCGGTGTCGACTTCCCATTGCGGCGCGATGGCTTCGCGGTTCAGCGCGCTGTAGAGGAACTGATCGCCCAGCGAGCGGAAGAATTCCGGCGTGCCGGCGGTCATGCCGACTTCCAGTCCGGCGCCATCGTACTGGAGCGTGCGGTCGCGCCCGGTGACCGGGTCGATGTCGTGCAGTGTCCACGGAATCTTGCCGGCAACCCGGTACACATCGCCGTCATAGGACACGCTCGGCAGCCGGTTGGGAATGATGCCCAGCCTGAGCGCCGGGTTGTCGCGGTTGACCGTGTCAATGATGGATTGCAGGCCGTCCTGCACACCGCCCAGCAGCGAGCGCACCAGGGTGGCGCCGCCATGCTCCTGTTTTGGAAACAGATCGTCGCGCAGATTGAAGGCGGCCTCGAAATCGAAAATATTCGGATCCTCGCCGCCGCCGCCGGTCACCTCCATGCCCAGGCTGCCATCGGCTTGCCAGGTGAACCGGCCGCTTCCCCACAGCGGCGGCGGATCGCTGGCAAGGATTTCGCCGAGCGCGAGATGCAAAACCGAGAGAAATGGGACCATCTCGGGATTAAAAAGCGCCGCAATATTAGTCGCCACACCAACCGCGTCGCCATTCTTCATGCTGATAAGCAGGTTCAGCACCGGTAGCGCCGTATTCAGTTCACCAGCCAGTTCAAAGGCTGCGGCATTGCCTTCCAGGATCGCTTCGGCCGCGCTGCCATATTCCGCCGTCAGCGCCTGGGTATAGGCGTTCACGCCCACGCCGAGCGTCTGGGCGCCCGCCTGCACCGAGCCCAGCACGTCGCCCTGGGCAATCGCCTGCTGCAGGTTGTACAGCGCGGCGGCGCCGGAAAGCACCTGGCTGGCGCCGGTCAGCACCGTGCCTGCCCCGGCGCCCGATTCATTCTGCAGGTTGACCAGGGTGTTGACGCCGCCGGCCAGGGCGCCAATCCGGTTGCCGCTGCGCAGCGCATTGATCATGCTCATGAAGCTGGTGGCGCTGGCGGCGGCGTAGCGAAGGTTGGCCGCGCCGTTGTCCACCGGCAGGCTCTGCAGGAGCTGGTTGTCGCCGTCATAGACGTTCTGCACCGTGCCGTCGGCGGTTGTCACGGTATCGATGCGCAGCACGCCGCCTTCATCGTCCTTCAGGGTTTCCTGGTAGGTGTGGCTGATCACCTGTCCCTGGCCATCCTTCTGCACGGTATCGCTGGCGCTGCGGCTGTCGTTCCAGGTGGTCAGGGCCTGGCGGTACAGCATGCCATCGGTGTTGAAGACCAGCTGCTGGCTGTGGCCGTCGCGGTAGTCGGTGGTCTGCACGATGCGCTGGTCCGCGTCCCGGCTCAAGACCGAGGTGTCTTGCAGGACGCCGCCATGGTAGGCGCGGATGGTGAGCATGCCCTCGCCCTGCTCGCTGCGCACGCTTTCCAGCGCGGCGGAGGCTTCCGGCGCGCCGGCCCAGCGGGTCATGCTGGTCACGCCTTCGCCGGCGCCCAGGCTGAGGTAGCCGCCCTGGCCATCGGGCAAATCGAGCTGGCTGTAGATGCCCGACACGATGACGACGATCTTGCCGGGGTCTTGCGGCGCCACCCATCTGAGCCGCGCGCCGCCGCCCAGGTCGGCGGCCACCCAGTCCTCGTCCAGCCGCTGTGTCGCGACCGGCCGGCCGCCGGCCAGGGCCTGCAGGTCCAGCGTGCCGCCGCTGAAGACGGCGCCGCTCCAGGGCAGCTGCACGCCGGTGAACGGGTCGGCCGACAGGGTTTCGGTGGGCAGGATGCTGTGCATGACTTCGAGGAAGTTGCCGATCTGCCCGAAGTTGGCCAGGCCGGGCACCAGCGCCATCCATGCCTGGGCCTGGCTGCTGATCGCGGGGTCGGCCGAGAAGGCCAGCCGCCCGACGCTGTTGGCCAGCGCCGTGCTCGCCATCAGGCTGTCGAGCCCGCTTCCGCCGGTGTCGCGCAACTGTTCCCAGGCTTCCTCGACAGCCTGCTCACCGCGCGTGGCGCGGATCAGGTCCATGGGGATCTTGAGGGTCCAGTTGTTGATGGAGAGGTTGTTGGCTTCGAAGGCGTCGGCGTGGAAATCTTCAGTTTCTAGAAAATCGATATCACGCGTGACTATGCCGTCTGATCGGCCTGCAATGGCTACAAGAGTTTTTAAATAACCCAGCGACATCGCTACCCGGATATGGTCGATTTGCTCCGGGCTAAGATTTTGGCCCTCATTGTTGCTCCACCCCAGTACCGCGCTATCTTTCAAAAATTTAAGTGCCGATTGGCCAGTAATGGTGTCGCCCCGTGCAACCCCTGCTGCCCATCCAGCATAGTTGTAACCTTGGGCAAGCAGCTCATCATAGACCTGTAACGCCTGTGGCAGACCGCCGGCATTGACACGGTCAATATAGGCTTGAATTTGCTGCGTAGTGAGGGGCTGTGGCAGTTGAGGCATGGTGATGATCTCCTGGCTGGATGCAGTCTGATTCATTCATAAACTTCATTTGCGATTACTAACGCTGCCCTCGGCAGCCTTGAAACTCCAAACCAACCGGCTGACGTCGTTCTGGATCTGCCGCCACTGCGGCAGCAAGCCACGGCGGTAACTGACATCTACCTCGACCTTCATGCCTGGTTCCATCGAAAAGGACTGTGAACATGGCGCCGCTTCATGCGGCCGGTTGCTGCAATTGATATAGGTGTCGACCCTACCGTCCGCTGCGCGGTGCAAGAAGACGTCTTCGGCATACAAGCCTTCCCGGTATGGCCGCTGGGTCTTGGGGTCAATGCCTGTTGGCACATAGACGGTGAGGCCATGTAATGGCTCACCGCTCGGTTCATAGCGCTCCCATGCCAGTCCACTGCCATCAATCTTCCAACGTTCCAGATAGCTGGCTTGGCGGTCGAGAAAACCATCGCCGGAATAGATATGTCCTGATTTGACTAAGAGCATCTAACAAAATGGAATTTTCGTTGTCATAGCAACTCGTCGATAATTATCGTGGCGAGGCAATATGGCACGCGAACTGGTTGATGATGAATTGTGGCAAACAGTCCGACCCCTACTGCCAGT